>NZ_CADDIS010000001.1:0-2009645 GCF_902751245.1 Vibrio sp. Vb339
CCCTTGGTCTTCCGGCGAGGGAGTTTTTCACTCCCTTTATCGTTACTCATGTCAGCATTCGCACTTCTGATACCTCCAGCAGCCCTTACAGACCACCTTCAACGGCTTACAGAACGCTCCCCTACCCCACRTACCCTAAGGTACGTAGCCGCAGCTTCGGTGTATAGCTTAGCCCCGTTACATCTTCCGCGCAGGCCGACTCGACCAGTGAGCTATTACGCTTTCTTTAAATGATGGCTGCTTCTAAGCCAACATCCTGGCTGTCTGAGCCTTCCCACATCGTTTCCCACTTAGCTATACTTTGGGACCTTAGCTGGCGGTCTGGGTTGTTTCCCTCTCCACGACGGACGTTAGCACCCGCCGTGTGTCTCCCGGATAGTACTTACTGGTATTCGGAGTTTGCAAAGGGTTGGTAAGTCGGGATGACCCCCTAGCCTTAACAGTGCTCTACCCCCAGTAGTATTCGTCCGAGGCGCTACCTAAATAGCTTTCGGGGAGAACCAGCTATCTCCAGGTTTGATTGGCCTTTCACCCCTAGCCACAAGTCATCCGCTAATTTTTCAACATTAGTCGGTTCGGTCCTCCAGTTGATGTTACTCAACCTTCAACCTGCCCATGGCTAGATCACCTGGTTTCGGGTCTAATCCTAGCAACTGTACGCCCAGTTAAGACTCGGTTTCCCTACGGCTCCCCTAAACGGTTAACCTTGCTACTAAAATTAAGTCGCTGACCCATTATACAAAAGGTACGCAGTCACACCACGAAGGTGCTCCTACTGCTTGTACGTACACGGTTTCAGGTTCTATTTCACTCCCCTCACAGGGGTTCTTTTCGCCTTTCCCTCACGGTACTGGTTCACTATCGGTCAGTCAGTAGTATTTAGCCTTGGAGGATGGTCCCCCCATATTCAGACAGGATATCACGTGTCCCGCCCTACTCGTTTTCACTGATTATGATGTGTCGGTTACGGGGCTATCACCCTTTAYTGCGAGACTTTCCAGACTCTTCACCTGCATCATTAAAAGCTTAAGGGCTAATCCAATTTCGCTCGCCGCTACTTTCGGAATCTCGGTTGATTTCTCTTCCTCGGGGTACTTAGATGTTTCAGTTCCCCCGGTTTGCCTCCTGYTGCTATGTATTCACAACAGGATACTTACTTATGTAAGTGGGTTTCCCCATTCAGGAATCCCAGACTCAAAAGGTTATTACTACCTAATCTGGGCTTATCGCAAGTTATTACGCCTTTCATCGCCTCTGACTGCCAAGGCATCCACCGTGTACGCTTAGTCACTTAACCATACAACCCGAAAGGGTCTTAGTGTATGGCAACTAACCAAGGTTTTTGGTTGTCATYAAGAAGGGTTAATTCTTRATAACTGTTTGCCGGACTCAATTGTGATTCAAACAAGTTTGAATCGAATACAAGACACTTGAATGTGTTTGTTGTGTTTATCTAATGAAAGATAAACATTGAGAACTTTTAAATTTGATTGAATTACTCGTAAGTAATCAATCAGTCAGCTTTCCAAATTGTTAAAGAGCAATGAGWYTTAWTGTKAARTTCATTTTCTAAAKACTCTMACAGTCKAAAAATCCAACCAGYGACMTAAGARGTGSTTTGGAGGTTTMMCTTCCAAGAATATTTAGAGAATGGTGGGCKATRCCGGGMTCGAACCRSWGACCYCCTGCKTGYAAGGCAGGYGCTCTCCCARCTGAGCTAATMGCCCACGATAKTTTTAWTTCCTTCGCGGAGRAAGAATGGTGGGTCGTGCAGGATTCGAACCTGCGACCAATTGATTAAAAGTCAACTGCTCTACCAACTGAGCTAACGACCCAATGGTATCCCGTAGGGGAGTCGAACCCCTGTTACCGCCGTGAAAGGGCGGTGTCCTAGGCCTCTAGACGAACGGGACACTGCAATTYATYTCYACTTTAAAAGTAGAAACAAACTTYGAAGAACTTGGGAGTTCTTCATCTCTTTGCTTTTCTAAACCTAATCAATCTGTGTGGGTACTCATCAAAGATATCTTCGTATAAGGAGGTGATCCAGCCCCAGGTTCCCCTAGGGCTACCTTGTTACGACTTCACCCCAGTCATGAACCACAAAGTGGTGAGCGTCCTCCCCGAAAGGTTAAACTACCCACTTCTTTTGCAGCCCACTCCCATGGTGTGACGGGCGGTGTGTACAAGGCCCGGGAACGTATTCACCGTGACATTCTGATTCACGATTACTAGCGATTCCGACTTCATGGAGTCGAGTTGCAGACTCCAATCCGGACTACGACGCACTTTTTGGGATTCGCTCACTATCGCTAGCTTGCTGCCCTCTGTATGCGCCATTGTAGCACGTGTGTAGCCCTACTCGTAAGGGCCATGATGACTTGACGTCGTCCCCACCTTCCTCCGGTTTATCACCGGCAGTCTCCCTGGAGTTCCCGACATTACTCGCTGGCAAACAAGGATAAGGGTTGCGCTCGTTGCGGGACTTAACCCAACATTTCACAACACGAGCTGACGACAGCCATGCAGCACCTGTCTCAGAGCTCCCGAAGGCACACCTGCGTCTCCGCTGGCTTCTCTGGATGTCAAGAGTAGGTAAGGTTCTTCGCGTTGCATCGAATTAAACCACATGCTCCACCGCTTGTGCGGGCCCCCGTCAATTCATTTGAGTTTTAATCTTGCGACCGTACTCCCCAGGCGGTCTACTTAACGCGTTAGCTCCGAAAGCCACGGCTCAAGGCCACAACCTCCAAGTAGACATCGTTTACGGCGTGGACTACCAGGGTATCTAATCCTGTTTGCTCCCCACGCTTTCGCATCTGAGTGTCAGTATCTGTCCAGGGGGCCGCCTTCGCCACTGGTATTCCTTCAGATCTCTACGCATTTCACCGCTACACCTGAAATTCTACCCCCCTCTACAGTACTCTAGTTCACCAGTTTCAAATGCAGTTCCGAGGTTGAGCCCCGGGCTTTCACATCTGACTTAATGAACCACCTGCATGCGCTTTACGCCCAGTAATTCCGATTAACGCTCGCACCCTCCGTATTACCGCGGCTGCTGGCACGGAGTTAGCCGGTGCTTCTTCTGTTGCTAACGTCAAGAGATGTTGCTATTAACAACACCCCCTTCCTCACAACTGAAAGTACTTTACAACCCGAAGGCCTTCTTCATACACGCGGCATGGCTGCATCAGGCTTTCGCCCATTGTGCAATATTCCCCACTGCTGCCTCCCGTAGGAGTCTGGACCGTGTCTCAGTTCCAGTGTGGCTGATCATCCTCTCAGACCAGCTAGGGATCGTCGCCTTGGTGAGCCATTACCTCACCAACTAGCTAATCCCACCTAGGCATATCTTGACGCGAGAGGCCCGAAGGTCCCCCTCTTTGGCCCGTAGGCATTATGCGGTATTAGCCATCGTTTCCAATGGTTATCCCCCACATCAAGGCAATTTCCTAGGCATTACTCACCCGTCCGCCGCTCGACACCCATTAACGCACCCGAAGGATTGTTAGTGTCGTTTCCGCTCGACTTGCATGTGTTAGGCCTGCCGCCAGCGTTCAATCTGAGCCATGATCAAACTCTTCAATTTAAAGTTTTGATTACCTAAATTAATAGGTGTGACTCAACGAATACTGACTTCAAAACTACTATGTAATTTTAAAGCTATTATCATTCCAACAGAATGATAATGAATTGACTGTGCCAAATAACCCCTCTCTATAAAGAAAGTAATTATTCGTATTGGTCACTCAGTTCATTGAAATCAATTTTGTTACCGAAGTAACTGTCATTACGCTCTTTCGAAAAAGAACCAATAACGTTTTGATATTCATCAACGAGTGCCCACACAGATTGATAGGTTTAAATTGTTAAAGAGCTTTGCTTATCGAAACTTTCTTTTTACAAAGAAACCCTTGAAAGCGGACGTGAATTCTAGCGATTTAATCTTAAGTGTCAAACACTTTTTAAAATTAATTTCTTTCGAACTTTCCGTCTTACTGATTACCGCTGAAGCCTTGTGGCGTCTGCCGTGTCAGTGAGGCGGCATTATAGAGATCATCGAAAACATGGCAACCCCTTTTTTGATAAAAATTCAAAAAAAGTTGCTTAAGTGTCTACTTTTACGTCAAAAGCCTCTTTCACAGGTCAAAGCTCATACAATTACAGGCATATCACTTAAAATTTCGCGACTAGAACTTTCGAAAATGCCTCTATATCTAGTTCAATACTCCATTTATCACTCAGTTCTACGATGTTATCTAGCGACTGCTGAACCGTTTTTATCGTCAACGTATTATTGTCTAGGTCGTATACCTGTTTTTGCGTAGTGTAATAGAAATAAAGAATGGTCAGCGCGTCTCGGTCGCCTTGTTCCGCTTTTGGCTGAATGCGCTTGAGCTTACGATAGATTTGATTGTGGATTTGTTTCAGGTTCCAAACATACAGCGCTTCTTTGAAATACTCATGCCCTTTCACTCGGCTTGCGATAAACGCATTCAAAGCGACAGATAAGATCACCCCAAGTACGTTCAAATGAAAGTTTCCTGTCGATTCACCAGTAATTGAAGTCGCCGAGCCAAACAATTCGATCAGAATGGTGCCGAATACAATGGCAAACAATGCAAGTGACCCAACTAATGACACCAACAACAGGTTCATCTTCTTTCTATATTCTTCTTTATTAATCTTCTGTAACTTCATCGACTACTTCCTTCTGCAAGCCACCTAATAATTTGCGCATACTATCTATGTAAACATTGGTTCGCTTCAACCCTTACCGTCTTGTAATGTGGTCATTCTCTATTTAATACTCAAAGTTCGCGGGTTGGTGCTAAGTACAACTCCATTTGACTTCATTAATAGAAAAGAGTTACATACCGCCACAATTTTGGTTATTCATCAATTCATGTTGATAAAGTCCGTTTCGCTTTATCACATACTGACAAGGTACATTCCATGCGTTCATTTGTATTACGCGCTCGCGCAGCCCCTACAGAGAGCAAACTTATCTTAGAAGGTGTTGGGCAAGACGCTCATACTGAGATTCTGGCTCATACTCTTATGAACACGATCTTCGTCGCTCAATCTCATCGTGAGAATGTCACCGTGCACCTTGTATTAGAAAGTACTAAAGACTTCTCACGTACGATCACTTTCGATTCAAATGAGATCACCAACATTGGCGGCTTTCATGAATCGGCATTGTTATCAGCGGTAGTAAGAGCGGTTGATGCTTCTCAAGGTATGACCAAAGAGCAGACTCGTCAGGTTGAAGCGGGGACCGTCGTTCGCACTATGAGCTTTGAAAAACTAGTCAAAGAACTAGCTGAAGACCACCAGCTATACATGATGGATAAGAAGGGTGACTTTATCCGTGATGCAGAGATTGCTGAAAACCCATGCTTCCTTCTGACTGACCACATCCCTATGCCGAAGAAAAGCTACAACAGCTTAAAGCGCTTAGGGACAGAAAAGATCAGCTTAGGCCCGAACATGCTGTTTGCTTCTCAGTGCGTTGTGTTGATCAATAATGAGCTGGATATTCGCGGTTTCTAGCCCGATGAGACACAGCCATAATTAGCAAAGCCCGGTTATTCGCCGGGCTTTTGATTTTTGGGTTACCGATATTTGCTTTGCTCAACTTATTGCAAACTTGCCTCGTCACATCAGGTCTCGCATTAACGTCTCATACTGCTCAGACACCAACACAACCAAATGATTAAGTTCTTTTGCATCTTCCTCTGCCAGTAAAAGTTGCCAATTCGTCTGTTGACCACTTTCATCTCGCCCAAGCACTTTGATATTCCCTTGTTCGAGCTCAAACGATAAATGACTAAAATCCGTATCGTGATGTTCATGAGACTCTAAAATTTCAAACTCTAGATTCCCTGTTGGCTTTACCTGAATGTGTGCATGAAAATGCTGCTGATTCTGTAACTCATACTCCCTGTGTATTGCGAACATACTCCCTCCTATCAACCTTAATCTAAGCTCGAAAGCGATCTGTTATAAATTACCGGCTCCTTAGGTCGTAACCCTTAGACAGCAAGTATCTATACAAAGTGTAGGCATTAGATTTTAGCGCTAGGGCAAAATCAGCCTGCTGTTTGATACTAGACAAAATAACGACGAGTATTGTGACACTTAGATTGATATTTCTTGACGGTCGTAACCTATCTCAACATCTCTAAAAAACCACAAAGCATGCAATTTATAAAACTTGCGCTTCGTTCCATTTCTGCCCGTTGTTGGTCTGACCTTTACCAATTAATGGAGATTCCGCTCCAAGCTTATGATTCTACAGTTATACTTCCGATAATTTCGGTGAATTATTTTAAGGGTATATATGTCAATTTTTACCGTATTCTTCTGTGGTACAGGATCAAACTCAGAAGACAACAATCATAAAAACTACGTTTCAGGTGAGTTGATTTCTACGTTAGCGAAGAATACGACTGGCAGAGACATGATTGACTACATCCAAGTGGATGGCGTTGGCAGTGGGAATCAAAACGAATGGTTGAAGCAAGGCAAAGATGACACGTACTCCGGAGTTAAAGGAACGTTGCTAGGCAAAGGTATCGACAGCAACATGCGCCATGTGCTGAATATCTTGCGGGGAAGCCAACAAGATAAGAATGACTACATGAAGCGAGCCAAAGGGCTGCTTAGTGAATCTCGCCCAGAAAAGTCCGCTTGGCCTTTCGCAACCAACCAAAAATATCAGGATTGGTTGAAAGACTCACAAGCACTGGCAGCCGATCTCAAACAAGGTATCGCGGCTCGCCAGCAGAACATAGCGATTGAACGCCAAACTAAGCCCATCAGCCAAGTTAACATCGTAGGCTGGAGTCGTGGTGGTGTGAGTTGCTTTGAATTGGCGAACCGAATGCTCAAAGATCCCAAGCTTAGCCATATTCCCGTCAACATCTTTGCGTGTGACCCCGTGCCCGGCGGGATGAACGCATTCAAGGATTACAAATTACTGGGCAAAAACGTCAAACAAATCGTATGTGTTTTTGCTGAAGACGAACGTTCATTGGCTTTCAAGGCGAGAATGCCTCGCTTATCCCCTTCAACTCAATATTACACCACCTACATGCCCGGCCGACATGGCACTTTGGTAGGAAATGCGAATACTTCCGGTGGAAGCAAAGGCGCGGGATTACTTACCGGTCCAGGACTGGTGACAAGAGATTTCATGGAAAAGGTATTAACGGGTTGGGGCACGCAGCTTAAACCGAGCACGACATTGAACTTCTCTCGACAACGCATTATCGAACTGTACGAGCAAATGCGCAGTCATGAAGAGTATTTCAATAAAATGCACGGTATGACTTACACGGCTAAGAACCGACTACTATGGACGAGCAAAGATAGAATCGGCCAGCAGAGGGAACGCCGTTATGGTATTCCGATGTATCGCTTTCAGTTTCCCGGTATAACCAACAACTACGGCGATGCGATTAATCGCCACCACTGCGATGTGTTAGCTACCAATGCTTTCGCTGCGCACGGTACTTCTGCCGCACTACCAAACCCAGTCTGATATTCCTATTTGATAAGCAGTTAAACAAAAAAAGAGCTCAACTAAGTGAGCTCTTTTTATTATCTATCTCTTGGTATCTGGGGAGTTATCCCAGAATCAAGCCTGATTAACCAAAGATGAAGCTGTATAGGAAGCCTGCGCCCATCGCCATGCTTAGGATAACGAATAGGAATGCCGCAATCATTTGGTTCTTGAAGATTGATTTAAGCAGGATAACTTCCGTCAAACTTGCACCTGCACTACCAATGATCAATGCCATAACTGAACCCAACGCCATGCCTTTCTGTACTAGAGCTGCACTTAGTGGGATTACCGCTTCAGCACGAATGTACAGTGGAATACCAATCACGGCTGCTACTGGAATTGCATACCACATACCTTCACCAGCGTACTGTGCAATTAGGTCTGTAGGAATGAAGCCGTAGATGAATGAACCAATCGCGATACCCATCATTAGGTAAGGGAAAACTTGTTTAAAGTCTTTCCAAGTTGAGAACCAAATTCTCATCCAACGGCTAGGTTCTTTCTTCTCTACGATTTCAGCTGTTGCGCTTCCATCCGCTGAACAGCATGAAACCGTTACTTGTGGCTCTTCTTTTTTCGAATCGCAGCAAGATGTCTCTTTCGCCATTACGGGTGCAGGTTCGCCACATGCACTTGTACCACATGAAGATTCCGCTTTAGCCGGTGCTGCTTTTTTAGGATCAGAGTCACCACAGCTAGTGCCACAGCTTGAAGCTGAACCTGTTGATTCATACGCTTCAGGTTTTACGTAACGCTCAAAACCAAGCTTCTCAAGTGCGTAACCAGCCACTACAGATACCGTCATTGCTACAAGGAAGTAGAACACAGCGACTTGCCAGCCGAACGTAATCACAAACAAACCAATGATCACTGGGTTCAATAGTGGGCTACCGAATAGGAACACCATCATTGGACCGAAACCCGCTCTTGCACGCAGCAATCCTTTTAGGAAAGGAATGGTCGAACATGAACAGAAAGGTGTAATTGCACCCAATAGTGCAGCAACCACATAACCCTTACCATTACGTGAGCTCAGGATAGATTGAATCTTTTCTGGTGTAAGGAACTCTTGAAGAATCCCAACAATGTAGCTGATCGCTAAGAACAGGATAATTAGCTCTACTGCTAAGAAAGCGAACATATCAAGTGCGTCTTTTAGCATTGTTAACATTTCATTGCTCATAATTAACTCCAAACTGGATTGAAGGTCGGGCTCTATGAGAAAAGTAACCAACCCTTAATTTCGAATATTCTCGAATTATAGAAATAAACAGCTCCAGATCAAGCTTTATTTCGATAAAAATCGAAATGATTTCTAAAACACAGTTTTTCAATGACTTACACAGACAACGTTTTTAAATTTGAATTCGACATACATTTCGACTAACATCGAAATTAAATCTTGAGGAGTTAATATGAACTTAGAAGTCGTTGCGAAAGCACTTAAAGAGTTGGGGCACCCTATTCGCCTAACCATTTATAAGAGTGTCGTTAAAGCTGGCTACCAAGGCATTGCAGTTGGCGGCCTACAAGAAGAGCTAGGCATTCCCGGTTCTACCTTGTCTCACCACATATCAAGCTTGGCGTCTGCGGGCCTAATCAGCCAAAGACGAGAAGGGAGAACTCTATTCTGCGTGGCGGAGTATGAGTGCCTAGAAGGTGTGATTGATTTCTTACAAGACGAGTGTTGCGTAAATGAACAGTGCAACTAATGCACCTTTGAACAGGGCACCTTTGAAGCTCGAACAAGTCTGGGCCGAGTATCAGCAAGCATTAAAGTCATTCCTGCATTCAAAGGTCAACAATTCTGCGGATGTAGACGACTTGCTTCAAGATATCTTGATTAAGACCTATCAGAACTTAGATAAGGTACAAGATGCGAGCAGTGTTAAGGCTTGGCTGTTCCAGTTAGCCAACAACACCATTATCGACTTCTACCGTAAGCATGCACGCCAACAACGTGATAGCCAAATTGATGCTGAAGATCTGTGGTTTACCGATTTAGACCACGACTCTGAATTTAAGCAGAAGCTTTCATTGTGTATTGAACCTTTTATTCAGGCATTACCAGAACAAAGTTCATCGCTACTGCTTGCCGTCGACATCAAAGGCCAAAGCCAGAAAGAGATCGCAGAAGCGCAGAATGTCAGTTACTCAACGGTTAAATCCCGTGTGCAAAAAAGCCGTGCTGATCTTAAGAACCTGTTTGAAGAGTGTTGTAACTTGTCCCTTGATCAACAAGGCAATGTGATTGATTGCGAGCTTAAGCCGAACGCCAGCTGCGGCAAGTGTTAATCGTTACATCGAATCCGTTATTTCAATAGAACAAAGCCAGCAATTGATGCTGGCTTTGTTGTTTTCATAATCTGCAAATCACGCTTTACTTAAACAAATCTAGAGCTTAAGCGAACCGAACTATGCTGCTTCCGCTTTTACCACAGGTTGATAGCGCCCCGGTTTATGATTCATTGCTAGAATCAAGTTGGTGACTATCGCACCAAGCACAGACAGAAGAACCAATGACACATCAACAATGAACAGAGAAAGCACAACAATCGTGCAGTCTAATGCCATCTGAACCTTACCTGCTCGAATTCCAAAACGTTCTTGTAAGAACAACGCCAGAATGTTAAAGCCACCTAAGCTCATCTTGTGACGGAAAATCACCAACATGCCGGTACCAATCAAGCCACCACCAAGTAAAGCTGCATACAATGCATGAATTTCGGCAATTTGAATCACGTGATACAAGTGATCCACAGCGAACGAAACAATCGAAACAGCGATAAACGTATTGATGGTGAAGCGCCAGCCCATACGAGCAACCGACAAAATATAGAAAGGTAAGTTAAGTGCGAAGAATACTTGGCCAAAGCTCAAATCTGTTACTTTGGTAATGAAGATCGCTAGACCAGCCGTGCCTCCGGTGAGCAAACCGACTTGGTTGAAAAAGATAACGCCGAGTGAAACCAGTGCGCTACCTAAGATCAGTGCCAGTAAGTTTTCGCGAAGGTTATGATCTTTATCCATGTGAATGACTCTCCCTGAATCTTTTAACATCGCGTTTCAGTAGTCTTGAAACGATTTATGCCCAAATTTACGATGTTTGACAGATAAGTCGAGTGAACGAGCAATGTTGCTTAGTGATTAGTTTGTATATTAGTTTTTACAGCTTTGTGAAACCTTTAATTAAACAGCTAGTTATAAACCTGAATTTAGACTTTCATTCTTAATTAGATATTTATTTCTATTAACTAACGAGCTTCAAGTTTTCTTATTTATTGAGCGCGTTTTGTCCCAATTTCAATTAAGCGACAATCTATGCATAAAACGCATAGACTACATCACAAATGGTCATTTGATACATAACCTACTCATCACTATGATGCGCGACTTCTTACAACATTGAGCGCATGTCAACACCGTATGTTTTCACAATCTCTTTTTGCCCAACTGGCCAGAATGACGCTATTTCTCGTCATTAGTTTGGTTATTGTGCATCACAGTCAGCCATTGATGGATCTCTTGGCTCAGCATGCCGTGAGCAGTGGCTGCCACCAGCAGTCAGCGCATGAGCATTCTGGGCACGAACATCACCATGAGATGACTGACCAACACATGTCAGCGCAAGACCACTCACATCACCACCATTAATTTAAGAGTATTAGAATGAGCATTTTCCGTTTTCCTTTACTGGTATGGCTTGGGATAGGCACACTTATTATCAGTCTAGGGATCAGACAATCATTCGGCATTTTCATGATGCCAATTTCAGAACATTTCGGTACAGGTCGCGAGTTTTTCAGCTTTGCGATTGCGCTACAAAACCTTTTGTTCGGCGTGTTCCAACCTTTTGTTGGTATGGCAGCTGACAAATGGGGAGCAAGACGCATCATTATCGCAGGTGCATGTGCTTACGGTTTGGGTTTACTTCTTACCTCAATTTCTACCGAATCGAGCATGCTTTACGTTTCATTGGGTGCACTAGTTGGCCTTGGCTTAAGTGCGACAAGTTATGTGATCGTGCTTGGCGCAGTGGCGAAAGTGGTACCGGCAGAACACGCGGCTAAAGCGTTTGGCTTAACCACGGCTGCAGGTTCATTTGGTATGTTTGCGGTGATTCCGGGCGCACAATACATGCTGAATGAATTTGACTGGCAGAGTGCGATGCAAGTGTTTGGCGTACTGTGTTGTTTGATGATCTCTTTTGCGCTGTTCATGCGAGCGCCTAAAGCAGCCTCAAACAAACAAACGCAAGCTGAAGAGAACCAAACACTGAAAGAAGCGCTGTCTGAAGCATTTGCTCACAAAGGTTACTGGTTGATTCACGCGGGCTTCTTCGTGTGCGGTTTCCACGTAATGTTTATCGCAACGCACTTACCGAGCTATTTAGCTGATAAAGACCTACCAGCGAGCAGCGCGGCGATGGCACTGGCTTACGTTGGCATCTTCAACATCTTCGGGTCTTACTTCTGGGGTGTAATGGGCGACAAGTTCAGCAAACGCCACGTTATGTCTGCACTGTACTTAGTGCGTACTGTGGTTATCGGAGCTTTTGTCACTTTGCCTGTTACTGAGTCAACCGCGGCTATCTTCGGTGCAGCGATTGGTTTTTGTTGGTTGGGTACGGTTCCGCTAACTTCTGGCTTAGTTCGTCAGATCTTCGGTGCCCGTTACCTGTCAACGTTGTATGGTTTGGTATTCTTTACTCACCAAGTGGGTAGCTTCTTAGGTGCTTGGGTCGGTGGTCGTATTTACGATTACTACGGTTCTTACGAGCCAATCTGGTGGTCAACGGTGGTGCTGGCATTTGCAGCAGCACTTATCCATTTACCAATCAATGACAAGCCGATTGAGCGACTGAAATTGGCAATGGCTTAACGTTTTATGCTGACTCCCCCACTAGCGTAAACAACAAGTCGTTCCAATAAAG
Organism: Vibrio sp. Vb339; assembly: GCF_902751245.1. Taxonomy (NCBI): domain Bacteria; kingdom Pseudomonadati; phylum Pseudomonadota; class Gammaproteobacteria; order Vibrionales; family Vibrionaceae; genus Vibrio; species Vibrio sp. Vb339. The sequence continues at coordinate 12,507 of NZ_CADDIS010000001.1, forward strand.
CGAGTGAGTATTGAATTGAAAGGAAGCATCCTGAGATACTCACTCGCTTTTTTGTTGGTCGTTATAATAGAAATTATAACTAGCGAAACTGGCATAAACCTCACTGAATAATAAGACTATTCTTTTGGTTTTCATTTATAGTATCCACCCGCTCCTTTAAAACTAATCCGCAGGCTTATGGAATACATAGATCAGACTGTCCTTATCGCAATGGCACTCATTTTTGTCGGCTCGTTTGTGCAAACCGCAATCGGCTTTGGTTTGGCCATTGTTGCAGCTCCGCTGCTGTTTTTGGTCTCTCCTGATTATGTACCTGCACCTATCTGTTTAATCGGTCTGTTTATCTCGTTATTCAACGCTTTTAAACATCGAGCAAATATCTCTATTGGCAGATTAAAAATCGCATTGCTGGGCCGTATTCCGGGGTCACTGGCAGGTGGTGCTTTGTTGGTGATGGTTTCAACGAGCGTGTTATCACTATGGTTGGGCTTATTGGTAGTATTTGCCGTGATTGTTAGCCTACTGCCCTTTAGACTCGAACCAACCCCAACTAAGATGGGTATTGCGGGTTTCTTCTCTGGGTTCTTTGGCACCAGCTCGGGTATTGGTGGTCCGCCGATGGCACTGCTACTCCAACACCAAGATGCCAATCAGCTTCGTGGTAACCTTTCTGCGTTTTTCGTGTTTAGTTCGATCATCTCGTTGATTGTTCAGATCCCAATTGGCTTCTTCACCATGCACCATTTGATCATTACCATCCCGTTACTGCCTGCGGCTTGGTTAGGTTACAAAGTGGCATTGATGACGACACAAAGCATCCCTAAAGAGAAGATACGCATTGGTTCATTACTGCTATGTTCTATCAGTGGCTTTACAGCAATCTGGCAGGGGTTAGCTGGCTAGTTATTAGCGATAAAAACAAGAAGAAAGACATCTTAAAAACCACAGATCAAGCACCCAATAGATAAAAGGACGTTCTATGACTTACGACGAATTCAATACATTCTGCGAGTCACTGCCTGCAACCAGTTATGTGATGCAGTGGAATAACTCTCACGTTTGGAAAGTGGGTGGCAAGGTGTTTGCGATTGGTGGTTGGGGACCGAAAGATGAGCCTGCGTTTATCTTCAAGGCATCCGATCAGAATTTTGATTTCCTGAAAGAAGAGCCGGGCTATAAACCAGCCCCCTACTTTGCTTCGCGTGGCATGAAGTGGATTCAGCTTTTTGAGAGCACACCAGAAAGGGATGAGGAGCTAAGATACTACCTCACTGAGTCACACCGAATTGTGTCCTTAGGTTTAACCAAAAAGAAACAAGCAGAACTCGGGCTCAATCAGTAGCCAGAATCTCTGCTTGTTAAATATAGATTTATGCTCGTCTTAAAAGCTTAGGCCGCTTTTAAAACCTTAAGCCTCTCTTAAAAAATTAGTTGACTCTTAAAAACTTGGACAATAAAGGTTCTATCTTTTGTGTTGGAATCAGTGGCACCAATAAATAAATTAAACCCGCAAAGGCGATAGACGCCGCTAGATCTTCAGGTCGATGCATGCCAAGCCAAACACGGCTATAGGCGACACCACCAGCCCAAACCAACAAACCGCCGACTAAATAAAAGCGTTTCGCCTCTAGGAACAACCCGCCAAAGAATGCCAAACACACACCGACAAAAATCATGTGTCCAGATGGGAAAGAGTAGTCCGTTTCGCCATGCCAATGACGAGTTCGCCACTCGCTGACCTTATCTTGCACAGATTCAATCGCGGCATTTTTTTCTACCAAAGGCAGCTCATAAAACAGCTCTGGCATTTCAATCACTTCCTGCGTTACCAAATACTCAGAATAAGGACGCGGGCTCTCTGTTGAATGCTTTAAGAAGGTCTTCGCTGCAAAGCTGAGCACCAACAACATACCGAGCTGCAGGCAAAGGCTGACTAACTTAGCTTTAGAAAACTTCATCGTGAGCAAGACTAAAGACAACACAGCGAGCGTGACTAAGAACCCTTGATTACCTGCCGAGTAAGTCACAAACGTCATAAAGGCACCGTAGAAAGGCAGAACCGCACTTCCAAGGTCGAAGTCAGATCCAAAGATCAAAAAGGGTACCAGAGAATACAAGCTTAAAACGAGCAGTAATAAGCCTTTGGATTTGCTAGAGAACAGAGAAGTCATGGCTAAGATCTTTGAGATAAAGTGGTCGGATGCTATCGCAGCTTAGCATCGCCAATATCAATTTTATGTCAAAACGGTCAGTAAGCCGTCATGGTGTAACAATAATCGATTAATGGGCCTCTTGAGTATTGAGCTGATGAACTGTCACTTCATCACCAATAATACAGACCATCCACTTGTGCACATATAGACATCAAAACCCACTAAACATAACCTGCGCCCGACTAAACACCACACGCCAAGGTCTGCCGATAAAGTGAACACTTACCGGATTATAAGGCCAGAATCTGAAAAACTTTGCTGTCAGTCCTTTAAATCCACTATCGAAAGGATTACCATCTGGTCTGCTTTCAAAGCAAAACAAATTATTAATTTTTATTCTCAGGGCGGGGCGAAATTCCCCACCGGCGGTATGTCCTTAGCAAAATCTAAAGATAAGCCCGCGAGCGCTCGATTCGTCGAGGTCAGCAGATCTGGTGAGATGCCAGAGCCGACGGTTATAGTCCGGATGAGAGAGAATGGAAACACACTCGTTTAAGTTGGAAAGGCGCACCTATCTATTGGGTTGATGCCTCCAACTCAGACGGGTGCATTTCGTTTTGGATAAAACCATAATGAGCTAAAGCTGACTTGTAATGAGTTGGCTTTGTTGTGCTCGGTTGAGATCCCTCATACAGCCCTGATTCTGGTGATATTTTAGGAGTTTAACCATGAATCAGTCTTCACTACTTGCCGAATTTGGCGAACCAATCACTCGCGTTGAAAACGCACTGCAAGCTCTGCGCGAAGGTCGTGGCGTACTTCTACTTGACGATGAAGATCGTGAGAACGAAGGCGACATTATCTACTCAGTAGAACACCTAACCAATGCTCAAATGGCGCTTATGATCCGCGAATGCAGCGGCATCGTGTGCTTGTGTCTAACCGACGAGCAAGCAAACCAACTTGAACTTCCACCTATGGTTGTTGATAACAACAGCGCAAACCAAACTGCGTTTACTGTCACTATCGAAGCAAAAGTGGGCGTAACAACAGGTGTTTCTGCCGCTGACCGTGTAACAACGATCAAGACAGCTGCGAACCCAACAGCTAAGCCTACTGACCTTGCTCGCCCTGGTCACGTATTCCCATTGCGTGCGCGTAAAGGTGGCGTACTTGCTCGCCGCGGTCACACAGAAGGTACTGTGGATCTTATGCAAATGGCTGGTCTTCAATCGGCTGGCGTACTATGTGAAGTAACCAACCCAGACGGCACAATGGCAAAAGCGCCAGAGATCGTTGCTTTCGGTAAACGACACAACATGCCAGTACTGACCATTGAAGATATGGTGATGTACCGCACTGAGTTCGACCTTAAGCTTGCTTAACGTTTAGTGCTAAACGCTTAGCACTTAAGATAACGAAACTCAGAAATGAATATTGAAAGGCCTCACTCTTACTGCTTTTTCTAGTCAAAAGTATATAAAGGGTGAGGCCTTCTTCATTTCCTACACTGAAATCTAATATTCATCTCCTCGCCAACGACTAACCTCTCAAAAACTCCTGCAAAATATGAGAAACAATCACTCGAATGGTGAAGTCATGCACCATCATTGATCATCCATAATTACAGAGAAATCATAAACAACTGAAATATAACACTTATTTATTTTGGCACGGTGTCTGCACTACCACTAAGTAGGTATGCAAATATTAGGAGTTGAATATGTTTGTAGTTATTTCAGTGGGTTTATCCCTATTAGTACTTGCGGCCCTGTTTCATTTCTCAAGGAAGAGACAAACAGCGCTATCACACAGGTTTGAAACCTTAGTTCTGCTTAGAGAATTATTGTTGTTATCACGCAAACATCGCGCGGCAACGCATTACGCTCTGGCTTATCGATTATCTAGTGAGTCGATTCGTAAAGTGAACGAGATTTACGACAACATACTTGAGGTATCTGAGCTACTTCAATCTCATGTCTCGTTCGATAGTCGCCCTATGTATCGCATCTATCACCTTAAGCTCATTGCCATGCACAGTGATTGGCAAAACCGCAGCTTGGTGCGTAACCAATCGATTCATGGCAAAACAATTCGCCATAGCATGTTCTTGATGGATGAAGTGATGATCATCTGGCTGATTCAGTCTGAGCGAGAAGACATGAGCCGTGAGTATCACATGAATTGGCAACAGATCTTAGACTGCATGGAAATCCTGACCAAGTTACGCATGTGTATACCTGATATGGAAAAGCCTGAGGAGTATGCGAGATTCAAGTTCTACGCATCTCAGACACACCGTAAACTCAACCAATTATCGATTATCTGCCCTATCAGCAGTGGGTCACCCATTTGCACACGTGCGATGCATGCACTCACCGAGATAGCATCAAGTACTGAAGCGACCCAACCAGCAGATAGCATGTACGAATTAACCAGTGATATTTCTAGCGTCGTGTCGCAAGTTTACGACCAAGTATTATCCGACATTACTAGAAGCTTGTATCAGCCTTTACCAGACGTAAACGAAAAGGTGATAAATACCCGATTATCCGTACATCATTACATGTAAAGACTTCGTGAGAGGAGAGCATGCTGGAACTCTGAATTATTGAGTTCAAATCCGATATCACCATTGATATCGGATTTTTGTATTTATGGGTTGTAGATTTATGTGGGTAAGCATTTATGCCACTTCAAACATCCCCAGACTTGATATCGCTAGACCAAGCTTCTGCGGCAAAATCAATGAACTGACGCACAACCGGCAGCTGATAACTACGAGACAAATACACCGCCCAAAGCACACTACTCGGTGAAACAAAATCATCCAAAATTCGTTTCAATTTGCCATCCGCAATCAGTGGATTGGCTAAATCACAGGGCAATCGAACAACCCCTTTACCATGCTGTGCAGCGCGGGTTAATACCCCAACATCATTGGCTTTGATAGTGCCAGACACCTCAACAGAATAGTGCTGATTATCCTTCACGAAATCCCACTTAGAGACACTCAAATGGCGAAAGCAATTGTGTTGTCGAAGCTCGTCGACCGTTTTAGGTTCACCATGTTTGTCTAAATAAGCTTGCGATGCACACACCACCGAATCAATTTCCATTAGCTTACGAGCAATCAAGCTATCGTCAGGTTGATCGGTATAACGCAGCGCAATATCGATTCTGTCATCCACCAGCTGAGCAAAACGGTCGGAAGCAAAAAGTTCTACCGTGATATTGGGATGAAGCTCTGTGAACTGCTCAACCACATCCAACAACATGTGCTGAGTTAAACCAATCGGAGCAGCTATGCGAATAGTTCCGGAAAGAGCATCGGCTTGATTAAGTGCGGTCACTTCTAACTCTGCCGTTTCATGGAGGATTTTCTCGCAACGTTGCAGCGCAATTTCCCCTGCCGCCGTCAAACTCACCTTACGAGTCGTCCTATGTAACAGCCTCTGCTTTAACCACCCTTCTATCTCCTGAACATGACGCGAAACCTGCAACCGACTCATATCCAAATGCTCAGCTGCTTGAGTGAAACTGGCACAATTTGCGACTTCAACAAAGCTACGCATCGCCGTCAATCTATCCATCACACTTTTCCTTATCCACTGAACCAAGCCTATTAGATGACTATATAGATACAATCTACATCATTTAACGATGTTTATCACAACATAGTGAGCTATTAGACTGCAATGGCTGTCGAGAAACAGACTCAATAAATCAGATAATTGGAGTTACATTATGAAAATTGCAGTATTAGGCGCATCAGGTTGGATTGGTAGTCACATCGCTCAAGAAGCTAAAGCTCGCGGACACGAAGTCGTTGCTGTTGTAAGAGATGCAAGCCGTGTAGAAATCAGCGATGTCGAGGTTCGTTCATTTGATTTACAAGATGAAGCAGCCAGTCTAGCGAAGGCTTTATCAGGCGTTGATGCGGTTATTGCTTCGATTGGCGGACGTGCTCTAGGCAATCACGACATCGTAAAAAGCACAGCAACTAAGCTGCTTGATACACTGCCAAACATTGGTATCGAACGTCTACTTTGGGTAGGTGGTGCGGGGTCATTAGAAGTAGCGCCAAACGTACCGTTAGTTACCGTTCCGGCCTTTCCAGCAGAGCATAAAAACGAAGCGCTAGCACAAGGTGAAGCGCTTGAAGTGTTCAAACAGTCTAACAGCGAGGTTAACTGGACGTTCATTAGCCCAGCAGCAGAAATCTTCCCGGGCGAGAAACTATCAACCTACCGTACCGGTGGCGACCAACTGCTCACCGACCAAGACGGCAACAGCAAAATATCCGTTAGCGATTACGCTATTGCGATGATTGATGAACTCGAATCTGGCAAGTTCCCACGCCAACGTATTGGTGTCGCTTACTAGTCAGCTCATATATAAAAACTAAAAAAAGCCGCTTGTTCAAAACAATGCGGCTTTCTCATCTTTTACTGAGCATTCCTTTAATCCAATGGCAGATGCCCCGTTTTCACTAGGATAACCGTCTCTTGTTCCACATAAGGAAAATGCTCACTCATGTGCGGGCTGCGCATCCATGTGTGTTTTGGATACTCACCATGTTCGTCTTTAAAGGTGCCAGAAAGCACAAAGATCTCTTCACCACCAAAATGACGATGTGGCTGAAAACGTTCGCCAACCGGCCACTTCACTAACGCAACATGCTCGTGTTCGAACTCATGCAGCGGCATTACTTGCAAACCGCCAATCCCCGGTAGCCATTCCGTTTCTAGAGTATTGATGCGAACTTGAGTTAAGTCTCTCGCGTCAAACTGGTTGAGCTTCACCAAGATCGTGCAGCCATTTTTGCTTGATGGAGAATGCGCGCTGCCCGGCGGATTACGGATATAAGTGCCAGCAGGGAAATCACCCGTTTCATCTGAGAACACGCCATCTAATACGAAAATCTCTTCGCCTTGTGGGTGTGGGTGCTCAGAAAACGAAGATTCAGGATCGTACTTCACCACGCTAGTCGTGTGACCCGACTCTTTCTCTTCTCTTTCTAACGGCTTACGCCAAACCCCTTTAGCCGGGCTTGCGACCCAATCTAATGTCTCGGTTTCTATAACCAGTCTCTTTGAAAAGTCCATGTTGAACATAATGGCGACCTTACTCTTGTTATCGTTTTAATTATTATTGTTGTCTTTCTCGTTTCTATTCTACGCGAATACTGATCAAGGAGGCTATCTCGCTGCTATTTTGCCTGCGCGACAGCCACCTAAAAAGAATCCTGATTAATTACGACCAGCAATCACTCCGCCATCAACATCCCAGATTGCGCCCGTTACCCAATCTGCACTGTCTGACAGTAAGAAAGAGATGCTATTGGCGATGTCTTTCGGCAGACCTACTCGACCAATAGGGTGGAATGCGTTGAAGCCTTCTAGCGCTTGATCCACTTCTTCTGGCTTAATGAATGATTCGTAGATCGGCGTTTTAACCACGGCCGGAGACACCGCATTCACACGAATGTTATGCTCAGCCAGTTCCATTGCCATGTGTTGTGTTAATGCATGCAGGCCAGCTTTAGCCATTGAATAGGCAGAAGATGGCGTCGCTTTAATAGCTTGTTTCGCCCACATAGAGCCTACATTTACCACGTTTCCGCCACCGTTTTTGATCATCAACTTGCTAACAGCTTGAGTGATGAAGAAGGTTGCTTTATTAAGCTGCATATACTGCTCGTAATCAGATTCTTGGTGCTCAATAAACGCTTTAGGGTTGAAGTAACCTGCAGCATTCACAAGGTAACCAATACCTTCTTCGAGCGACTCTAAATGCGCAATAAGACGAGACACACTTGCATCATCATAGAGGTTAGCTTGCCAGCCTGAAGCTTGACCGAGCGATTGCAGCTCTGACACCGCTTTATCTAACTTAGTTGGGTTATTGCCGACCACCAACACATGGATGTTTTGAGCGACTAACTGCTTCGCTGTTTCAAAGCCCATACCGCTCGTGCCACCGATTACTACTGCAATACCATTTTTAGTGAAGTTCATTTTGTTATCTCCTAAGTCATGTGAACGTGGTAATCTTAGGCCTTGAACTAACACTATGAATAGTAAGTACAAATCGGTTAGGTAGGTACTTATTGGTACATCTTTATGAAAAATCAGGAAAACTTTTTTTCAAGAAAATCGGCACCAGAGCGCTCAGCTCGCATGGTAGAAACCATCTACGGCTGTAAATGGTCGCTAACGGTTTACCAATTACTGGCAAATGGCATTAATCGCCCCGGTGAAATGGTGCGCTCAGTAGAAGGGCTATCTACAAAGGTATTGAATGAATGTTTGAAGCGAAATGTAGAATTTGGGATTTTAGATAAGCAGATGTTCAACGAACTCCCACCAAGAGTTGAGTATCAAGTGACGCCCTTTGGTGAGAAGTTCTTACTGATTCTGGATCAACTGGAAAGTCTACAAAACGAAATCGACGAGATGTAAGCCCAAGCAAATCCACTCTATTCCAAATAATGGACTGCACGCGCCATTTAGCTGACTGGCATTTGCTCAAAACGGCCTTTCACAAAATCAATGAAGGTTCGAATTCGGCTCGGTTGATAGCGGTCTCGATGATAGATCGCTGAAAAGTCCACTTTCGGTACCACCCACTCATCAAACACCTGCTCCAGTTGCCCGTCGTTGAGTTCTTGTAAGCAATAGATGGTTGGAACACGAATAATCCCGTTGCCCGATTTCGCGCCTTGTACTAACACTCGGCCATTCTTACATTGCAACCTACCCGTCACATGCACATCGACTGTTTTCTTGGTGTCATCCAAAGCTTGAAAGCTCCACTTACGCACAGACCCCGTTAAGCAGTCATGGTGAATGAGATCTTTAGGATGGTTTGGCTTTCCTTTGCGAGCAAAATACTCAGGGCTCGCGAGTGTTCCCATCTCAATGTCCAAAAGCTTTCGTGCGATAAAGCCCGCGTCTTCTAGGCTCCCCATACGAAAAGCGATATCAAAGGCGTCTTCAATCAAATCGACTCGGTTACTACTGAAATCAAGGCTGATGCTGATGTCTGGGTAGAGCTGCATAAACTCATTCACTAGATCCGCAATGATCACCTCACCAAGATAACCGCCAACACAGTTTACTTTTATGTCGCCGCGCACCTCTTCGACATCATCGACAGCAGCAATCAGCGCTTGGTCTATGTTATCGAGGGCTTGTTCACATCTCGCGTACAGATCTTGCCCTGCGTGAGTCAGCCTCAAGGTTCGAGTGGTGCGGATAAACAGAGTCACACCCATCTGCTTTTCTAAACTACTCACTTGGCGTGATACGTGTGAACGAGACACATCCAACTCCTCAGCCGCTTTGGTGAAATTACCTAAACGAGCGATAAGCACGAAGGAGCGAATATCAGACAGATTAATTTGATTGAGCATAGTCGCCAGCTTACTAATGAAGTTATGAGATAGACGCTTTTATTGTTGCACTACAGCAACAGTGTTTCAAGTAAAGCGCTATATATCAACAATGCTATTTTCCTTAATATACGTCCATCGCAACGAAGCAAGGCAACAAGCGCTTGATTCGAATGCACTTAAACAACCCGTCGTAGCCAACCGACGCAATAAAAGTACAGAGGAAATAAAATGAAAAAACTAATCGTAATTACAGGTGCAAGCTCTGGTATTGGTGAAGCAATCGCTCGTCGTCTAAGCGATGAAGGTCACCCTCTGCTACTTTTAGCTCGTCGTATTGACCGCCTTGAAGCGCTGAACCTACCAAACTCACTGTCAGTGAAAGTAGACGTAACAGACAAAGCATCATTTGATGCAGCAATCGCACAAGGTGAAGCGAAATTTGGCCCTGTCGATGCACTTATCAACAACGCTGGCGCAATGCTTCTTGGTCAAATCGATACTCAAGACGCACAAGAGTGGAAGACAATGTTCGATGTGAACGTGATTGGTCTTCTAAACGGCATGCAGTCTGTACTTGCTCCGATGATGGAACGCAATACAGGTACTATCATCAACATCAGTTCTATCGCAGGTAAGAAAACATTCCCAAGCCACGCAGCTTACTGTGGTACTAAATTCGCGGTACACGCTATTTCTGAGAACGTTCGTGAAGAAGTGGCCGCTTCAAATGTTCGTGTTACCACTATCGCACCGGGTGCTGTAGAAACTGAGCTTCTGTCTCACACAACATCTCAAGAGATCAAAGACGGTTACGATTCTTGGAAAGAAGACATGGGTGGCGTATTGGCAGCTGACGACATTGCTCGCGCTGTATCATTCGCTTACCAACAACCACAGAACGTATGTATCCGTGAGATTGCTCTAGCACCAACTAAGCAACAGCCATAGGCCTTTGCTATCGCTACTAAATAAGCGATAAACCCAAAAGCGCCACTACTGAATAAGTAGTGGCGCTTTTGTTTTGATTCAATCTAATTGTTAGCGATAAGCGAGATTAGAACTCAACGCGGTAAACTGATGTGCTACCACTCACTTCGTTGCCAACCGCAATAAAGTGGTTACCAGAGCGAGTGAAATACTTGATTGATTCTGGGCCTAAGTCACCCGCTTTAGCGTTGTAAGTATCGTTGTCGCAATCACCGTCTTCATCAACCTTAGTACATACTGGTTGTGTAAAGTCTCGGTTGTTCAAGTAACTGATGAAACTTGCACTCTTAGGCTGCGTTACGTCGTAAACCATGATGCCACCTTGGCGCTCAAGTCCAATAAAGGCATAGTGCTTACCGTTGATCTCAGCCACTTCGATCGCTTCAGGCTCTACCCCTTTATCATCACTACGATCGTCACCGCTTTGGTTGTTATCATTGGTGCTGTTGAAGTTTGCAGGATCTTGCTCAAGCACGATTCGAGCAAAATCATCACCGCTATCAAACACTAACTCGCCTGACTCATCCCAGATAGAGAACGAGCGGCTGCCGAATGCTTGAACCTTTTGGTCAGCAGCGAGTGTCCCTTGTGGCTTAATCACTTTAAGACGTGCAAGTTGCTTGTTGTCTTTCAATGCGCCAGCTAATGGGTGGTTAGCATCAACGTCTAACTTCTTACCGCGTACTTCATCGACATACGCGATACAAAAGTCTTTTTCTGTGGTGTAGTTTTCGTTGCCTTGATAATCGTCACCGTCCCACTCAAAACCTTTCTCATCACACATTTCTTGCGTAGTCTTGATGCCATATTCACGACCATCACCTTCGTTCGCAGTCACGATGTAGGTGTTGCCATCAACACTGTAGCTAGTGATGCTATCTGGCATGTAGAGACCTTCTAACATTGCGTAGCTTTGTAGGTTACCGATGTTTTTATCTTTATTTGATGCATCTAGCTTAGCGTTATCCCAAGGCTTTCCGTCTAGTCCAAGAATCGCATCCACTTGTGCACTCGCCACATCAATCGCGGCCAAAGCGTTGTTCTCTTGAAGGGCTACGTAGAGTTTTCCGTTATCAGAAAACGTTAGGTATTCCGGTTCAAGATCTTGAGCGACAGTTGCATTTGGCGCCGAAATTCGAACCTTGTCGGTTAGCTCTGCATGGCGAGGCTGACCTTGATTGAATGCCTTGAAATCAATTTGAGTAACTGTCGCTTGCAAAGGACCACTGCTTAAATCCACCAGCGTTACTGAGCCTTCAGGATCAATGCTGTAATCCGCATTCGGCTCACCTTCATTTGCAGAGGCAATGTAGCGACCATCTTTCGAGAAGCTCACCATGTCCGGTAATGCACCAGCCGTATAAGTAGTGATCAGATCTAACGTGTCTAAACGATAAAGTGCAATGATGCCGTTTTGTTGCTTGTCAGCATTTTCAATCGCGACAGCAACTAATCCTTGATGAGTCGACACACTGTTCGCTGCACCAATATCAATACCCGAAGCTGCAACCGCTGATTGAAGATCAATAGATCCCTCTGATGTTGGGCCGCTGTCAGCGTCCATCGATAACACATCAACTTTCTGAGCTTGAGCGTTCACAACATAAAGCTTGTCGGTACATGAATCGTAGCTGACGATTTCCGCTGCAGAAGTATCAAACGGGGCGTCGGCAATTGAACGGCCAACCAGGCTGATTCCGGTTACCTCAGCATTGGAAGCGCTTGGCTGCTCGATGGATTGGCATTGAAGGCTAAAAGCATCAAGTGATGTTTGAGATGGCGTAGCAGTCGTTGGTGATGTTGAAGTTGATTGAGAACAGCCTACTAGAGCAGAACTTACGGCGATAGGCAGTAATAGTGTCAGCTTATTAAATTTACGATTCATATATCCTCCATGATTTGAATCGCGATCATAGAGGGCTTTGATGACACTTATCTTTCTCTTTTATTAACAATAAATTATAGCAATAGGTTTCTTTCACTCATAACAACAGAGAGTTAAGGCGAGCACTCTATTAACAAGTAAGCAAAAAAAAGCGCCCAAGCTGGCTGATGCTTGAGCGCCTTTAGTAAACTGAATAGGGAGATTAGAAGTTGTAACCACCACCAATCATGAATACCCATGGGTCGATATCAACGTCTGTTTTGAACGTGTCTGTAGCCGTTTTGTATGTCGCTGTAGTACCGATATCTGCGTACCAAACCGATGCGTTTAAGAACCAATCTTCATTGATCATGTAATCGATACCGATGTTCGCAGCAAGTCCCCAAGAATCATCCAAAGACACATCCGTTAGACCTGCATTTTTTCCGTTAGCATTCAATCCTTCATCAAAGAACACAGTGTAGTTAAGGCCAGCACCCACGTATGGACGGAAGTCACTGTTTGCTTGGCCGAAGTAGTACTGAACCATAAACGTTGGTGGGAGGTGCTTAGTGTCTGCAATTTTTCCTAGACCATTAACAGAAATACTGTGAGAAAAAGGGCTCGCTGCCAATACTTCAAAACTGATGTTGTCAGTAAACATGTAGCCGAAAGTAAGGCCAAGCTGAGTATCTGAATCAACTGAAAACTCTAGGTCTGGATTGTTAAGTACAGCGCCACTGCTATCGTTTGGAGAAACTGTTGCTGCACCTGCACGGATGATGAAATCACCTTCTTTATGAGCAAGAACATTGGTTGACATAAGAGCCGCAATAACCGCAATACCACATACTGTTTTTTTCATTATAATTTCCTTTTGGGGGCTTAATCTTTGTTGGTGAATGAGTAATCATTTCTTATTTTGCGTGCAAGGTATCATAGAATAACCCTACTTTATTGATGGAAATCAATTTGTGAAAAGTTGTGATTATTTATGTAAATTTATATCGACCCGATCACTTTATTCCTTCATTTTATTGACAGTTTTGTAATGCAGCTTTTCCGTGCGTCATTTTGTTAATCCAATCCATTCACTTTGTTCGGATCTTTTTTGGATCAAAATAGAGCAAGCCAACATCTCACGCGCATCATTTTGGTGCAGAACAACAAGAATCAATCTCGCCTCGTATAATATTCAATGAGTTACATTTGGCTTAGTGCTTGCAAGTCTATGTTCATAATCATAAATACATTGAGGTTCTGATCATGCAAGACACTCTAACAATCGTTCTGGCCGGCGGTGTTGGCTCTCGGCTTTCCCCTCTCACCGATAACCGTGCAAAACCTGCGGTACCCTTTGGTGGCAAATATCGAATCATCGATTTCACTCTCGCGAACTGCTTACACTCTGGACTACGCCAAATTTTGGTGCTGACTCAGTACAAGTCTCACTCTTTACAAAAACATTTAAGAGATGGTTGGTCGGTGCTTAACCCCGAGCTCGGCGAATACATCACCAATGTTCCCCCACAAATGCGAACAGGTGATAGCTGGTACAGCGGTACGGCCGATGCGATTTATCAAAACTTGTACCTACTTTCGCGCAGTGAAGCCAAGCATGTGGTGGTGCTATCCGGTGACCATATCTATCGCATGGATTACGCACCAATGCTCAAGCAGCACAAAAAGAACGAGGCCGACCTAACTGTGGCGTGCATGGAGGTTTCGATTGACGAAGCTAAAGAGTTTGGTGTGATGGAGATAGATGAATCTCTAGAGATCAATAACTTTACCGAAAAGCCACGTTACCCTGCATGTGTACCTGGTAGGCCAACTCGAAGCATGGCTTCAATGGGTATTTACGTCTTTGATAAAGAAGTGCTAACACAAGCGCTACTGGCGGACGCCGAAGATCCGAACTCAAGCCACGATTTTGGTAAAGACATCATTCCTAAATTGGTGGGCAACAACAGTGTTTACGCATACAAGTTTGGGGATGAAGAAGGCCGAGTGACCCAAGATGCGTACTGGAGGGATGTTGGTACTATAGACTCTTATTACCAATCCAACATGGACTTGTTAAAGCCAGCCTCACCTATCGATTTATACCAACCTGATTGGGCGATTCGTACTTATGAACCACAGCTGCCACCCGCACGAACCATTGCCTCGGTAGAAGGTAACCAAGGAATATTCATCAACTCGATGATAGCGAATGGCGTTGTAATTGAAGGCGGCTCCGCGCAAAACTCTATCTTCTTCCCGAAAGTGAAAGTCAGCAATGCCGCGATTGTGATTGATAGTATTCTGTTTGAAGATGTTGAGATTGGAAAAAATTGCCACATACAAAACTGCATCATCGATAAGAACGTTAAGGTGCCAGATGGAACCCAGATCGGTGTTGATAGCCTTGCCGATGCGAAACGCTTCCACATATCAAAACAAGGCGTGATTGTTGTGCCCTCTTCTTACCAATTTGAAGAGTAACCTTTAACGTTGGGATAGCTTTTCTTTAAACGAAAAAAAGGCAGCGAACTCGCTGCCTTCTTATTTACTCACACAGCTTCAGTTAAGCCTTAACTGTCCATGTATTCGATTAAACAGAAACCTTAGAAAGGCCCTAACTCGATCATTTGAGCAATCACAACTGAAACCAAAGCACCCACCGACCAGAACAAGAACAGTGGTAAGAAGAAACGAACCCACTTGGTGTAAGGCACTTTTGCAATCGCCAATACCGCCAGTAAACCACCATTGGTTGGGTAAATATAGTTAGAGATACCATCACCCAATTGAGAAGCCAGTGCCGCCACTTGACGAGTCACTTCACCAATATCTGCCAACGGAATAATGATTGGCATGGTGATCACCGCTTGGCCACTGCCCGACGGAATGAACAGGTTGATCGCAGCCTGCGAGAAGTAGATCCCTGCTGCTGCCACAAGTTTAGAGCTACCAGAAATGATCTGTGCAAGATAGAAGATAATTGAATCAACAATCTTCGCGTCTTCCATAATGGTCAACACTGAGCGAGCGAAAAAGATGATCAGTACCGCAACCAATACGTCGCTAACGCCTTTAGTCCAGTACTCACAAATCTTGTTCGGAGATAAACCCGCCACCAAACCCGGAATGATCGCCATCGCCACGAATGCACCCGCAATCTCGGTGAAGCCGAACCCCATCGTCAACGTGCCAAAGATCATGTATGCGAACACGCCCAAGAACGCGATGCCCGCAAGCTTTTCGCGTGTGGTCAGTGTTTTCGTTTCAACGTTAGATTCGTAGTGGTAACCCGTACCGTGCAACAAGCCTTTGGTCGGGTCTTGCTTAACTTTACGTGCGTAGTTAAGTACATACCAAGCACCCGTTAGCAACATGAACATACCAACAATAAAGCGATACCACATGCCTGAATACATAGGCAGTTCAGCGATAGTGTGTGCGATACCCGTAAAGAATGGGTTAGCCAAAGCGGCGGCGAAACCGGCGCAACTTGCCAGTAAAACAACACCAAGTGCCGTAATCGCGTCATAACCAAGCTTGATACAGATCGGGATCATCAAAGAGATAAAAATGACATCAAGTTCACGCATACCGGTGAAGGTAACGTTGAAGAAGATCGCCGTCATGATCACAGGCGCAATCACGTATAAGCCTTGCTTCTTTAGCTTAGTGGTTAGTGCAACAACGGATGCGTCTAACAAACCCATGTGTTTGATAATGCCAAAAGCACCACCCACAAATACCACAACGCCCATCACGCCAGAAGCGGATTTGAAGCCTTTAAAAAATGATTCGAAAAAAGAGGCTAATGTTGTTGGGTTGCTGGTCAATTGTGTGTAGCTGTCTGGGTCGATAACCGTGCGGCCATTCATGACCACTCGCTCGAATTCACCAGCAGGGATGAAGTAAGTTGCGATTGCAGCAACGATCACCATGATAACCAAAGAGAGAAACGGGTGGTTTACCTCTTTCTCTGTCGGCGCTGTGTTACCAGCTTGAGATGTAGGTACGGATGTGGATACCGTAGTCGTCATATAGACTCCTTATTTGTCAGCAACTAAGGATCACTTAGCCACCGAGAGGGATTTTTGGAAAAACGAACCCCTTCACGCTGAACTAAGTTCGCGCTAATGTAGGCTGTTTCAAAAAGGCCTTTGATAGATGGTGCTCTCAAATGTACATAGTGAAGTAGTGAGTACTACTCTCTTTGCGTCCGAGCAAAATGCAGATGTTCAGCCAAGTCAGGCCAAACTGAATGAGGTCATTACAAGCAGGTAAACAGAAAAGTCTGTTTTGGTAATGCGTTTTTTATCAATTACAAAGACAAGCGGCGCATACTAGCACAACGAGTCATGAATTGTCAGAAAAGTGTGAGTTTCGTCATATTTTGGTGGGCAACAAAAAAGCGCCCACTAATAAGCTAGGCGCTTTTCTGCAATAGAACAGAGTTACTTAGGTGCTAACTCGTAGTTTTCTTGCATCTCATGAGGGGCAATCCCGTACTCATAATCCGCTAAGTAGCCATCCTTATAAACCTTCATTCCCTTCTCATCCCAGCTCACTTTGATCATCGCCGTGTTGCCATCTTCACTGCCTAACAGCTCAAGCATTTCTGCATCAATCTTAATCGCTTTGATGGTTTTAATACGCTTAAACGGCTTAAATTCAGTAGTCGAGGTTGGCAAAGATCCGTAGCTGCTGATCCACGTCTCTTTAGGTACTAGCCATTGGTTGAAAACATCATCAACAATCGCTTTCGGCATGCTTGCGATAACAACAGAATCTGTCATTACGTTGTTTGTCTCTAGGCTGTAACCGCCCTTTCCATCCGAAACATAAGTAGGAAAATCAATGCCAATCTCAGACTCAGCTGGTAAACGGCCTAAGGTGACCGACTTCTTAACGTACAGTTCTGCCGTTTCAAATTGCTGCATGATCTCAGGGATCTTCTGAAATTCAACTGGGGCAGCAAAGGCATTGAAAGCGAAAGAAAGGGAAGCTGCAATTGCAGCGAATTTAACAGGCATTTTCATGATAACGGATCCAAATAGAAGATGGCTGTTAGAGTATCCCGTACTAACAAATACCTCAATAAACTGCAGCGTCTTATATTGGTAATTGTGATACTGAGTGATGAAATCATAAATAGTTACTTTGCCCTTTTCTCCTCATCTCAGCCCGCCTAGTTTCGCTGCTCTTCAGTTTCAACCTAAAAAATCTCAGTCATTTTTACCGTACTGTCAGCCTTATGTCAGTGGCGCAAAATGGTAAGTTCTGTCTTTGAACGAACCTAAAATGAGACCTCGATCATCATTTTGAGGTTCTCATGAAGGCTATTTACATCATTGCTACCGCGTTGTTGCTGAGCAGTTCCTTAGCAAACGCAAATGTGCACAAGTGGAAAAATACCGAATTTCAGACCTACTCCGACAAAACACAGGTCAGGTTTTTATTGGTAAACCGTTACACCAAACAAGCGGATTACTACCTGCGAATTGATGACAAAGAGTTTCCAAACAAGATCCAATTGGATGCAAACCAAGAGATAGAGCTGGATATCAATGTTAAGACGCCAGCCGCTCAAACAACCAAGAAGAAGATTTGTACGCGCATGGTGACGGATTCCCCGAACAGCTACGAAGTATGCACAAACCTTAAATTCAAGCGGTATTAACGGTATTCAGACTGTATTAACGACATTCAAGCGGTATCAATTATGCGTAGAACAATCAAAGCGTTACTTAGCGTTTTATTTGCTGTCGCTTCATTGGCCATTGCTTCACTGACAAGCCCGGCATTAGCAAACCCAATACCGAGTGTTTCTAACCCTTCAGGTACCGACCGAGTTCGAACCTCTGAGGGTGCTTCATGTGAGCAAGCGATTTCCACAGGTAAAACCGTTCAGTTCGGAACCTATGGATCAACAGGTAATGAAGATAGCGACAGCTATTACAACAATTATTACTACCAAAATCAGGATGAGGCAGGCGTATACGCGGCTGTGACATTCCAATTTGGTGGTGAGGATCGAGTTGACTGTCGTCGACTCTACGAGTTCGAGCTCCGTGAGCGAGAACGTTTAGAAGAGCTAGCTCAAGCGGAACATGAGCTAAAGCTATTACAAATCGAAGCAGAGAAATATCGCCTGCTGAAGATGAAACAAAGCAATACCACTTTTTCGGAGTAAAAATGCTTAATAGAAAACCACTACTTGGCCTAGCTGCCATGTCTGTATTTTCCACTGGTTCGGCGTTTGCCATACCACCTGACCATCAAGATGACAAAACAGGTGATGTTGTATTCTCAGCATCTGTCGAGTCTCAATGTGGGATAGAAGCAACAGAAGACCAAGCCGACTTGGCTTTTGGCGAAAGTTACAATGAATCTCACGCGACTGTAAAGTTAGTCAGCAACAGAAACGGAATCAAAGTTCGAGCAGAAGAGATCAAAATCGAATCGTTTAACGGCCAAATTCAAAAAGGCGATGTGTTTTTCCAGTCAACGGGGACAACAGAGCTAGACCAATCTGCAGTTAGTTGGGAATCGGGTGTAGACATCACTCGGGATCAAATTCGTGAAGATAACAATATGAATCTTTTCGCTCGTGTTGCGGTTGATGAAAGCAATCTCGATGCTAGTGATGATTACGAAGTAAAAACAAAATGGAAGATTGAGTGTAACTAACCCATCATCTCTCCCACGGTAAGCCCTTTAATCATGAGGGCTTACTGACCCAGAGGCACTATGAAAACTCTAGTTTTATTCTTGGCGATATTGTTTATCGCGCCCTATGCCGTGAGCACCGGGTTTGATAGGAAAGAAGTCGAACATTTCAATCAAATGTGCGTCGATGGCTCAGACAACCACCAGCGCCGAATCTTTGATGCGTTGTCGAATTCTGAATACATCGATTGGTCGAGCATCGAGTTAATCGACACCGAAAGTCGCGTTAACTACACCGAGACTACCGTCGAAATTAAGCAAACTGAGCGTGTCACGTGCGATCTTATTGTCGAATACAAATATCATCATGCCGATATTGTACTGAGCTCAAGCTATCAGGTATCTCTCAAAGATAAGCAAACCATCAGTAATGTGGCTGTTACTGAACAAGCGGTCACGGACTTTATTGTCCGCGTTATGGTGAACTAACATGCTACGATTTATTGTCGCGTTCACTTTAATCAGCTTATCCAGCTGTACATTGGCATCCAATAATCACTCTACATTAAGCTTTAAAAAGCATGTGAGAGAACGCTGCGGTTTAGAAGTGATCAATAACCAAGGAGAGATGAGTTTTGGTCGAGAATACGATGGCAGAGCCATCACGCTCAAGTTGGATTCCAATCGCAAAGATTCTCGATTATTGCTCAAACTGAAACATATTGACCTAGGCTCAATTGATGAGTCTCGTATTTCAGAGCTTGTGCGATTCAAAGTCGAAACGCCGGTTCGCTATGAAGGTGACATTAATTATTGGCGTCAGGGCGTCGAATTTCCTGTCGATCAAATGGCATCAAATAAAGAAGTCGATATTCGAGCACGTATTACTATACCCGAGTCCCAACTCACGGCTGGTGAATTTCATTTCAATATGGAGTGGGCAGTTGAGTGTCTATAAATTAGTAACTTAAGCTGAGTTTTTAATCAAAGAAGAAAAAAGTGAGTGAGCTGGAAAGAAAATCAATGGAGTGACAAGTTCGGAATTATAAAACCGATAAAGAGAGATTCACTGTGAATTCGCTGTAGGTTAGCGAAAATTATCAAGGATGGAGTTTTTTTGAACATGTCTCTAAAACACGAAACATAATATGCGATCAGTTCATCGGACTTTCAAGGGAGTAACAAGAGAATATTTGATAACACTGAAGTCAATCACACATGTGCTAATTCTCAGTTGGTTAATCTATCCGATGTTTGCTACGTTTAAATGACACAGTCATTGGAAAGGTATGATTTATGAAAATAAATGTTCAAACACATCATGTATCAATTAACGACGAGTCACGCAAAGACATCGAAGGTAAATTCGAGAAGATATCTAACCATTTCCCATCACTGATCAGTTGCGACATCATCATTACTAAAGAACACGGTCAACATCAGGTTGAAGTGTTCACCAACTACGAAGGTGTACGAGTAACAGCAAAATCGACAGACGATGTTATGTACCCAGCTATCGCTTCAGCACTCAAGAAACTTGAAGCAGGCCTAAGTAACCGTAAGGGACAATTGAAAGCCGACCTACACGAGAAACCAACAAGCACGAAGCCAGAGATTGCTTCGGACATCATCCAAGAGATGAAATTGGTATAAATCGATAAGTAGTTAAAGCGAAATAACTAATAGACACTTATTAAGAATTTCAAAGCCAGCACATGTTGCTGGCTTTTTCGATCTTAAAGCCAAGCAAACCTTCCTTCTTTACCGTCTCTCGAATTCAGCTCAAACCCACATCATTTTTAACGCCCTTAAGTTCTTAGCTGCTATAACAATCACTTGTGGTATTTGATACAGTTATAAACAGAAATTTAGACCACAACGGAATGTTTATTATGAAGAAAATCGCATTGATACTTTTCCTTGCCACTCAACTAATGGCTTGTACAGAAGTGGGCAGTGAAGCTTGGTGTGCGGATATGAAAGAGAAGCCTAAAGGTGACTGGACGGCTAATGAAGCGGGCGATTTTGCTAAGCACTGCATTTTTTAAGCCGGTTGTCCGTTTGATACGGAAGACACCGCATAAAAAAACGACCGCTAGGTAGACCGAAGTACCTAGGGTCGTTTGAGCTTCAAAATGCTAGATAAGCTCTTAACTTTCACACAACATACTTTCTATATGAGTTTGTTACGGATATGGATCACTACAGCTTCTGCGATAATAACCACAGCAAAAATACTCACCAATACCATCGATACTTTTTGCCACTCAAAAAGGTTTTGCGCATCGTTTAGCACCACGCCAATACCACCAGCCCCCACCAACCCCAGTACAGCAGATTCACGCACATTGATATCCCAACGGAACAATACAATTGAATAGAATGCTGGCATCACTTGTGGCCAATACCCTTTAAGCAAGATGCTCATCCAAGAAGCGCCAGTTGCGCGCAGAGCTTCGATAGGCCCCATGTTCACTTCAGCAATCGCTTCCGCTAACAGCTTCCCTACAAAGCCGATACTACGAATGGCAATTGCCATAATGCCTGCGAGAACACCGGGGCCAAATAGTGCGATAAACAACAGTGCCCAAACCAATGAGTTCACAGAACGTGAAGACACCAGAAAGAATTGAGCAACCCAGTTCAACGCTTTATTCGGGGTAATGTTTGGCGCATTCAGTAACGCCAACGGAATTGCAAATACCAAGGTAAATAAGGTACCTAACGTTGCGATATGCAGCGTCTCAATCATCGCAGCGTGAATCGATTCAGGATAGAAACCGTAGTCCATTGGCACCATACGCTCAAACATATCTGCGAACTGTGCTGGTGCGTCGTATAAGAACTCAGGAATCACTTCCACCGTCTGCCAAGACCACACGATGGCGCACACAAGGCTAAGGTAAACAGCAAATCGAGCTACACGTTCGTTGGGTGTAAAACGCTGCCACTCTCTATCAATAGATGCAGTTGTCATTAGAAGATTCTCCTAACAATGTTGGAAAGGAATTCGCCGACAAGAATCAGTGCGATAATGGTGATCAAAATAGCCGCGACGAAGTCGTAGTCAAAACGTTGGAATGCCGAGAACAATGTACCGCCAAGACCACCTGCCCCTACTATGCCAACCATGGTTGAGTTACGTAGATTCGAATCTAACTGGTAGCTAGCAAAGCCAATAAAACGCGTGAATACCTGAGGCATCACCGCATACAGAATCACGCTAATGAAACTCGCGCCAGTTGCTTTAATCGCTTCAACCGGTTTAAAAGAGATCTCTTCGATAGCTTCAGCGAACAGCTTGGCGATGAAGCCAATGGATGCGAATACTAAGGTCAAGATCCCAGCCAGAGCACCAAAGCCCACCGCTTTCACAAACAAGATGGCGATGATCACTGGGTGAAAAGAACGACACAATGCAATAAATCCACGAATGGGCGTTGATACGATTGAAGGCATCATATTTCTCGCGGCTAGCAAGCCTAGAAACAGTGAAATAACGATGCCAAAGAAACTTGAGATAATCGCAATCTGTAAGCTTTCCGCTAACCCACTAAGCAGTAAGCTGGTTCGCGAAAAATCAGGCGGAAACATTCGAGATAGTAACCGCTCACTTTCACCAAAACCGATGATCAAACGATCAAAGGTAAGCCCTAGCGTCGAGAAGCTGTAAAACAGATAAGCCACTATACCGGTGATAATCGCACGGTTTGTCCATGACACCTTGAAAGGGTTTTCGTGCTTCGCTGGCGACTGGTTTGACGGTACGCTTGGCGATGAGCTTGGGGTTAGTCCAGCCATGATTCACCCCCATAGATAATTTTTAGATCTTCTTCAGAAATACCTTCAGGACTGCCGTCGTAATGCACCTTGCCGTTACACATGCCGATGATACGTTTAGCGTAACGCTTGGCTAGGTTCACATCGTGGATGTTCACCAAAACAGGGATGTTTTTCTGTTCTGCAAATGTCTCCATTAACTCCATGATCTCAACTGCGGTTTTCGGATCGAGTGATGAGGTAGGTTCGTCAGCCAGAAGAATATAAGGGTCTTGCATCACTGCTCGAGCAATACCAACTCGCTGCCTTTGTCCACCCGACAAGCTGTCGGCACGTTGGTTAGCAAAGTCTTGTAAACCAACAAACTCAAGTAGCTCAAACGCTTTGGCGAGGTCTTGCGCAGAGTAGTTACGACGCCATGCATTCCAAGCAGTCATGTAACCCAAACGGCCACTCAACACGTTCTCGATAACCGTTAAACGTTCGACAAGGTTATATTCTTGGAACACCATGCCGATATGTCGACGCTGTTTGCGTAGCGCTTGACCTTTAAGTTGAGTCAGGTCTGCGCCATCAAAAATGATTTCACCTTGGCTTGGATCGTTAAGGCGGTTGATACAGCGTAGAAGTGTGCTTTTACCTGTACCGGATGGGCCGATAATCGCGATGATGCCAGGCTCATCGATATCTATATTAATGCCTTTAAGGATTGGCTTGCCTGCCACGTATTCGTGGAAAAGGTTGTTTATCTTTATTCCTTCATAGCTTGCTACGGCCATACTGCATTTCCTTGTGCGAATTTTAGAATGAACTATGCCCTACCCGCGAGGGCATAGATTTTTAGTTAAGGTAAGTATTTAAAGAACTAAGTCTTTCTAAAACTTAGCCTTCCAACTGAGTCAAGAACTAGCCGTTGTTTGCTTGTTTTGCTAGCTCAGCTGCTTTTTTCTTTGCGCGTTTAGCCGCATCTTTTTCAGCGAGCTTCTTAAGACCAGCTTTGGTGTAAGCCGTACCTGTCGCGTGTGCGATATCACGAATCACGTCCCACTCTTCTTTGTAGCTGATTGGTGAGAAGCGGTCTGCACCTTTAAATGATGCACTCATCTCTGGAGTAAAGCGGTAGCTAAAGAAAGCTTCGTTGATCTTCTCAACAAGCTCTGGTTTTAGGTTGTACGCGTAACCAAAAGCAGACGTTGGGAAGCGTGGGCTACGGTAGATGATCTTCAGTTCAGAATCGTCGACACGACCTGCAGCGACCATACGATCGTAAACATCTGATGCCACCGGTGCTGCATCATAGTCTCCATTGAAAACACCAAGAATAGACTGGTCATGCTTACCTGAGTAAAGCACTTTATAATCCTCATCTGGCACTAGGCCTTTCGCTGGGAATAACGCACGTGGAGCTAGGTTGCCAGAGTTGGAAGATGCAGAAGTGTGTGCAACCTTTTTGCCTTTCAGATCAGTCATTGTATTAATGCCGCTGTCTTTACGCACAATGGTGATCAGGTTGTAGCCTTGGAAACCAGACTCATCGCCTTTTACTGCAATTGGAACGTAACCCGCTAGGTTAACCGCGTAGCCTGTTGGACCGGTAGAGAAACCTGCAACGTGCAGTCGACCAGAACGCATCGCTTCTACTTGCGCAGAGTTCGAGTGAACTGTGTAGTAAATCACTCGCTTACCCGTAATTTTACTTAGGTGAGCTTGGAAATCCGCAAACGCATCTTTATATAGCGCTGGGTCTTCTACTGGCGTGTAGGTAAACACAAGCGTGCTTGGGTCGTTCCACTCATCTGGATTCTTTGGTGAATCGGCGACCAAATCTTGGTTTTCATCACAGTATCGATCGTCTAACACACCACGACTAGAGCAGTCGCTTGCCATAGCCATTGAAGGAAGTAGTAATGAGCTAGCGATTAACAGTCCTTTAACACTGATTTTCATATTCAAACCTTATTTTTACTTATTGTTGAAAGTCACCTTCGCTATTGCAGCCTTTGTGCCATGTTTTTATTTATTTAATTTCAACAACTTACAACAAACCCCAAACTAACTAATATCTTTTGAGTCATTCGTGTCCAACTCAAAACCAATCATTTGGGTCATTTCTGTCCCGTCGATTTCAGTGGTAAAAAAAGAGCCCGAAGGCTCTTTGGTTCACTGCTTTTTCTTTTGTTATTCTTTAGTAAGCGCTCTCTATACAAACGCTATAATTAGCAGGTGTAACACTGCACTCAGAAGAACCTAAGCGTCGCTGTCCATGCAGTTTGCGTAATAAGTTACCGTTGCAGGCCAATCGCTGAATACGCCCATCACACCAACATCTTGTGCCAGCACATCAAGCATTTTCATCATATCGCCATCATTGTTGATACCATCTTTCACACTCTTGTAATACCAACCACCGCCTTGCGCTAGCGGGCCAGAACGTTCCAGTGTCCAAGCGATAATGTCGAGGTCTGCATCCTTAGCAAGCATGGCGTAGTTAGACGCAACCAGTTCGTTGTTTTCGTCTAAATCAACCAGAGCAAACAGAGGTGGTGCGATGATATTCACACCCGCATCGTGCAGTTCTTTCATGTTCTCAACAGACGCGACAAAGTCCGCTTGTTCGTAAACTCGGTCATCAAGATAAACCGCTTGTTTGCCGAACTTCGGCGTTTCATTGATCCAGTACTTCACATCATCCAAGTTGAATGACTGCAGGTAAGCCTCAGAAGGCTTGAAACCCGCTTCTTTCAGTTCATCCACCAACTTCTGCGCATACATCTCTTGGCTAAATCCATTGAAAGGCATGTCGACAGCTGCCGATTTCAATTCAGGAGTGACCTTCACGCCGTGCTCTTTAAACAGTGCTGCACTTTCTGCGTGTGTCATCAGTGTGCCACTTTGGCTGTAAAGATCGGTTCTCCAACCTGGAGTCCCGTTCATGTACTCTTCAACCGTGGTGGCTTTTGGGTTCGCCCCATCCATTTTACCTTTGAGCGTCTTAAACTCAGCCAGCGTGAAATCAGAAGTACGGCACTCAACCTTAGCATCTTCGCCTGTCGCTGGATTAGCTGGTATAAACGGGGTTGAGCACTTCTTAGCAAGATCTGGATGCGCTAATACATCGGTCGTGGTGTGCAGATCACTTTGCGAGTGACGACATACCAACGCCTTATCTTTGGTGAAGGTCACATCACATTCGACGACACCAGCGCCCATTTGAATCGCCGCCAAATAGGATTCCTTAGTGTGCTCAGGAAACTGCATAGCAGCTCCGCGATGCCCAATAGAAAAATCGCTACGATGAAAAGGTCCTTCGCTACAACTGAGCAGCTTTGTTTTCAAAGGGCTCTCATCCATATTGTTAACTAAAAAGAGGGGACGAGGTCCTAAGTTTGCTGGTTCTGCAGCGGCCCATGCCGTTATTGAACTCATACCGAGTATCAGAGCAATCGAACCTTTCAGTATTTGCTTCATGTTTGTATCTCCTTGCAACAAGCAATTATTTTTCTAATATCCTTTGTTCGATCATTCAGTGTTGATAGCTGTCATATGTTTTTGACTCAATACCGAATAACCTCATGTGGACTGACGCCACAATGTAGGGATTGCACGCTTTGTGCCAGATGTTAAAGCTCTTTTATTACAATCACTTGAAACAGTTAATCATTCGACTAAATGATAAATGGGTCATTGTTGTCTTGTGTTTTTACTATGCGAATTAATGAACCAGCTAGACCTTGAAACTCTCTTTATCCAATTGGTGTTTCTTCATTTTTCGATAAAGAGTTTTACGCGGTAAATTCAGCTTACTTGATACCTCATTAATATTACCCGCGCTTTCTATTAGCGCTTCCGTCAGAACATTTCGTTCGTACTGCTCCATCTGCTTTTCAAAAGCGAAATCTTCTCCGGATGCTTCACAAATTGGCGATTGAAGATCAAAGCCATCACCGACGATACCCAACACAAATCGATCAGCGACATTACGCAGTTCACGCACATTGCCCGGCCATTCATGTCGGCATAGCTGCTGAATTTGTTCCGGGTAAATCGTCGAAGGACGTGTCTTGTATTTATGACTCGCTTGAATCACAAAATGGCGAAACAGCACCTGAATGTCTTCTTTTCTTTGACGCAATGCAGGAAGGTTTAAGCTCGCAATGTTAAGGCGATAGAAGAGATCGGCTCTGAATTCTCCAGACTCACTCAAGCTCGCGAGATCAGCTTTACTAGCGGCTACCACGACGATGTCGACAGGTATCAACTCGTTACCACCAACACGCTCAATCATTCGCTCTTGAATCACGCGCAACAATTTGATTTGTACCGCAATCGGCATGCTCTCAATTTCATCGAGAAACAGAGTCCCGCCATTGGCTTGTTCTATTTTTCCAATACGCTTCTTGTTCGCGCTAGTAAACGAACCCGCTTCATGGCCAAACAACTCACTCTCAATAATGCTTTCTGTCATGCCGCCACAGTTAATTGCGACAAATGGTTTAGTCTTACGACGACTAAATTGATGCAGAGCGCGAGCTATCACCTCTTTACCCGTTCCCGTTTCTCCATTGATAATGGTATCGACGCCAGTATGTGCTAAAGCGAGTACTTGCTTACGTATCGTATCCATCGCTTTTGATTGGCCAATAACCACAGACTCTATAGGTAGCTCCTCTTGCTCATCGCCATCCGAGGTTGAAGGGCAATTGTGCTGACATTGGGTAATCGCCAAATCAAGCTTCTCCACCAGCTCACTCGAATTAAGCGGTTTTTCCAGAAAGTCGAAAGCACCAAGCTTCATCGCTTCGATCGCCATTGGGATATCGCCATGGCCACTCATCAATAAAACGGGTACATTCGGGGCACGGTGTTGGATTGAGCTCAACAACGTCAAACCGTCCACTTTCGGCATACGCACATCACACAACACAACCGACAGACTGTTCGCTTTAAGCGACTTTAGGCCAAGGTTGGGATCAGTGAAGGTGCTGACACTAAACCCTTCTAGCTCTAACATTTCGCTCACGGCTTCGACGACATCTATTTCATCGTCGATAAGAACTATGTGTTTTTCTGAAATCATGAGCCTGTGCCTTTTGGTAGAGTGACGATAAAGGTGGTGCCTTGGTGTTCAACCGATTCCACGTGAATCGAGCCGCCAAAGTCTTTTATTATGTTGTATGCGATAGACAGGCCGAGCCCAAGCCCTTTACCTGTTGTCTTGCGGGAATAAAATGGATCAAACAAATACGGAATGTCCTCTTCAGGTATCCCTAACCCGTTGTCCATAACCAAAATCTGAATGGTATTCGAATGCTCTAGAGTCGAGATGCTGAGCTCAGGTTGCTCTCTGTGCTCAACGGCATCCAGAGCATTGCTGATCAAATTCACCAGTACCTGTTCTAAGCGAATGCTGTTGGCTCGAACCATCTGGCCACTTTGCTGTGAATACTGTATCGACACTGCGCTCTGTCTGGTTTCAAACAGGTCAATCGCATCACTGACAACCTTATCCAACTCGACGTTATCAATCTTGCCATCGCTCTTACGTGAGAAGGCTTTTAGGTGACGAGTAATCGCAGCCACTTTATCTAACAAGACCTCGATCTTTTTCAGGTTCTCTTCTGATCGGTCTGGCCTTTGCTTACCTAACCATAATTGAGCACTTCGAACGTGACTGTTTACTGCGGTCAGTGGTTGATTGATCTCGTGCGTGATCCCGACACTTAATTGCCCAAGCGCAGCCAGTTTTCCGGCTTGGATTAACTCGTCTTGAGTCACTCGTAGTTTGGCTTCGGCTAAGGTGCGTTCTTCAACCTCTGCCTCTAATTTTCGATTGGTTTGCTTAACGACTTTGGCCGTGGTCTGAAATACCTTTAAGTACTTGGCCATTTGCGTCACTTCGTCTTTTCCCAGAATAGAAACCTCGGTATCTAAATGACCGGTAGAAATCGCGAACATGTTGTCTTTGAGCTGTAAAAGCCTTTCTAAAATACTTTTACGCACGTAGAACCACGAAATGGCAGCGGCAGCCAACACGCTAAACAGAGAAAGAAAAAAAGAGAGTTGTTGATTCGATTGCAAAGACAGCTGCGCTTGTTGAATCGATTGGTCAATATTGCTATTCACCTTGCTGGTGTTGCTTTCGATCTGCACGGTTAATTGGTTCAAATGCTCGCGGCTGTTTTCTAGGAAGTATTGCTCTTGATAGAGATGATCGAGCGCTTTGTTTTTCATCCCATACAAACTGCTATCGCTTGAGGCGAGGTTATAAATCACTGTGAGTTGATGATCTAATTGAGGAAAATTACTTCTTAAATCACCACTGACCCAGAGCTTCCACCACTCTTCTCCTACCTGCTCGAGTCGGTAACTGGTGTAATCCAGTTCATTAAAACTGGAATCGTTATACAGCTTTTCGACCAAACCTAATTGGTAATAAAGCAGAGACTTGAGCTGTGTGTACTGGATTTGATCTTTGGCAGACTCAGGTAGGCTATCAAGTGAGTCACTGGCTTGCTGCAATAGAGGATAAAAGCCTTCAAGCAAATTACGAAGTTCTTGATTGAGTTGTTCTGACTCAATCTCACTTTGATACAACAGGCTCAGACTATTATTAACTTGGGCGATAAGATCTTTAAAGTAGGCGTGATAATCAGGAAATTGAACCATAACGCTATTCATTACTGATATAGCCTCTTCAATTTTAAGCATCGCCTGTTTGCGCTCTAAATTGGATTCAGCGTCACCGAGCTGAGAAGAGGTTGTGATAATCACTCGCACCATATCATTAAGGCGAGCGGCATTATCTAAGGCCGGGATTTCACTCTCCTTTAGCTCAACAAGACGTTGGTTTAAATCATCGAAGGTAAAGCTGGTGATAACTGAGAGGAAGATAGTGGTCATCGATAGCATGGCTAACGCAAGTACCAAGCGCAGCTCAATACCTTTCCAACCAAACCACTTACGACGTGGAATTTTGATCGAGAACGGGCGCTCGAAACTATCCTTATTTTCTACAACCTCGGAGACATAACTACTCACTCGTCCCACCTTCTTTTCATCAAATAATCAACAGTAACTGTCAATGATTCAATCAGTTAGGGCGTGAGCCTTACTTGGGCTTGCATCGAATAGCTTTAGTGAAACTATTAAATGAAGAGCAATCATTAACATTTCACATAAGATATCATAACAATTATTTTATAAAGCTTGAGCTGTCTGTTTTGCGATAATAGAAAGTGACCGCACCGACAGAAACGTGATTACTTTATCAATACGCACGTAAATTATACGAATAGCACTCTCCATCAAGCAGTCAAAACCTACGATGATTTAATAAGTTGAGGTCTAGAGATCGAAAAAATCGCACAAGTTTTCACTAATACGATTTCATTCATGTCATGTCATGTCCATCGACTAACCGAGACTCAACGAACTTAAAGAACTTAAAGAACTTAAAGAACTTAAAGAACTTAAAGAACAATCATCCCATCTCGATAAGTCAGTCCGGGTGCTACATCTTGGCCAAGTAAGACTGGGCCATCGAGGTCGACGATTTCAGATTGAACCGCAATAGGCAGCGCTGCACGCATCGCCAAAGAAGTACCGAGCATACAACCCGACATCAGAGTAAATCCGAGCCTTTGGGCTTCTTCTGCAAGTACCAATGCTTCAGTCAGGCCGCCCGTTTTATCGAGTTTGATGTTGACCATTTCATACTTGCCCAACAGCGATGAGAGCTGTGAAGTGGTATGACAGCTTTCATCGGCACACAGTGGTATCGGGTGCTTGATGTGTGCCAGTGACGCATCGTGCTGCTGTGGAAGAGGTTGTTCGATCATCGCAATATCAAACTCTGTTAGTTGATTGAACAACTCTTCGAGATTCAATCCTGTCCATGCTTCATTCGCATCCAATACAATTTGAACATCTGCCGCAGCTTCTCGTACCGCGCGAACACGCTCTACCACTTGCTCGCCATCAAGCTTCACTTTCAGAAGTTTCACACCATTCGCGACATAATCTCGAGCCTGAGTCGCCATCGCTTCTGGCGTACCAATCGAGACGGTCATCGCTGTCACGATTTGATTCGGTAACTCAAATAGGCTATTCGGAAACGTCTGGTCGTTCTGCTGAGCTTCAAAATCCCAAAGCGCACAATCGACCGCATTGCGCGCAGCCCCGCCGGTCAATAAAGACTGAAGATGATCTCTTAGCTCTGCCGGATCGGTAACGCCTCGTTCAAACATGGCTTCAAGTGCGCTAGATGCTTGTTGGATTTGCGCTAATACAGACTCCGATGACTCACCGTATCGTGGGTAAGGCGTGCATTCGCCCTGAGCTCGTTTGCCACCATGTTCAATGTAAACACGAACAACGTGACACTCAGTTCGACTGCCACGAGAGATGCGAAAAGGCGTTTGCATCGCGATAATAATGGGTTCTGCTGTAATCTTCATAATTTCACTCGGTTGATGTTCGCTTTAACAAATGGAAACGTAGAAATGATGAAGTCGTTAAAGTGAATGTCGCAAATGATCAGTAATGTGTTGTACACCAAAGCGCACTGGGTCCGTCACCGGCACTTGATAGAGTGTGGTCCATTCTTGGCACAATGTCTCAGCATCTTCAATGCTAATCGCCGAAGTGTTCAAGCAAATACCCACCAGCTTCGCGTCTGGATTAGTCAGTCGCACCGCTTGCAAGTTGGCTTCAATCGTCTGTTCTATGCTTGGTAGTTTAGCATGAGGAAGGTTACGAATATGTGGTCGCCCAACTTCATGACACAGCACCAAAGCATCAGCTTGTGCGCCATGTAAAAGACCCAAACTCACGCCTGCAAATGAGGGGTTGAACAAAGAGCCTTGCCCTTCAATGATGTCCCAATCGTGGTCGGTAAAATCAGGGCTAATCACTTCAACTGCGCCAGAAATAAAATCCGCAACCACAGCATCAATCGAAATACCGCTGCCTTCAATCAAGATACCCGTCTGCCCTGTCGCTTTGAACTGAGCGGATGTCCCTGACTCTTTAAACGACTTTTCGATAGCTAAAGCCGAAAACATTTTGCCAACTGAGCAATCTGTTCCGACCGTAAGCAGGCGCCTACCTTGACGAGGCTTACCGTTACCAACATTAAGAACACCATCAAAATGGCGTACATCATGAAGCTTCGTCAATCCTTGTTGCTGCATGTCAGCAAGCGGTGAAAATTCACTCAATCGTTGGTGCATGCCAGATGCAATCTCAAATCCCATTTCTGCAGCTACCATAATGGTTGACTGCCAGGATTCAGGAATAACGCCACCCGGATTTGCGGTGCCAATCACTAGGGTTTTAGCTCCCTGTGCTTGCGCCTCTTGCAAGGTCATGTCCGTTAACCCCAGTGAAACGGTATCCCCCGTTAAACGCAGTTGACCTAGGCAGATTTCTGGTCGCCATTGATGAATACCGCGAGCTGTTTTTGCGGCGAGTGGGTCAGTAACATCCCCAAGAAAAAGAAGGTAAGGTTGAGCGATAGACATGAGCATTCCTAATTAATAAGTCCTTGTATGGATTTACTTTAATTAAGAACTTCGAAGGTGCCGAATGCCTATTTATGGCGAGCCTATAACCTTAAGTTATAGGGTAAGTATGGCTCTTCAATGAAGCGATAAATTGCTTAACGGAAATCGACTGAGGGGTGTGCTCTGCGCAAAGCATCGATACCGAAAATTAGATATCTGGCTGCAAATAAAATACACAAACCGAGTCGTCATTTTGATATTGCTCTGCCGTCCACGGATCAACAATCGCAAAGCCCGCTTGGTGTTTCACCAGTTCCGCAGCCGCGCTGTATCCACGTACAGATATCGGATGGTGGTAATGCTCATCGCGCGCAATAAGGCTTTGATGTAATAGGAGGCCTAATGGATCGCGGCTATCAAGCCCGATGATTGGCAGCGGATAACTGATCAAATCATCTAGAGTTAATTCTGTAGGTAAATGATCAACTGTATTGGAAGGAACCAAAACCTTAAGTGATTCAGTTAATAGCGTTTCACTTAATATCGCAGGCGGCGTTTCATCGCCAAACGCGATAGCAATATCAAGCTCATACTTGAGTAAACCTTCACACAACTCATCTCGGTTTGCGGTCAGCAACTCAAAAGAGAGTTCTTGCTCGCGAGACATTTGGGCGATCACCGAAGTCAGCAATTTAGTCGCCAGAATCGGTGGCGCACCAATACGTAAATGCTGATGTCCTTGTTTTACTTTATTGGTCAAAGAGCGAAATTGACCCAGTTGCTGATAGACCTTTTCCGCTTCTGGCAGCAAGGTTTTCGCTTCAACCGTTGGTACTAGGCGCCCTTTAACTCGTTCGAATAAACCAAACCCAAGTTGTTGCTCCGTGTGCGCCAAAATACGGGTCACGTTTGGTTGCGAGACATGCAAGCTGCGCGCGGCTCCAGATACAGTTCCGGTCTGCATAATGGCGTAAAAGACTTCCAACTGTCTTAGGTTCAAATCAGTATCCTTTGGATTCACAAGCTAGATTAAGCAGCTAGAGATACTAGCATATAGCAAGTATGCATCCAGATAGAATGACACCAAATACAAAAAATCGCATAGGCCCCCACCCATGCGATTTTTATTTAAAATCCTCTCAGTAAAGTAAGGGTTATTTCCCCAAAACAACCATCACTTTACGTTTTTTATCTCCAGAGAAAGGACGACGACCATGCATAGCAAGGTTATTGTCAACTAGCGCTACATCGCCAGCTTGCCAGTTAAGGTCGAATGACAACTCTTCGGAGATCTTAGAAATCGTCTCTAAAAATGACTTAGGAATTTCAGAATCATCTCCAAAGCACAGTGCTTTTACAGGGTTTTCTTTAACGCCTTCCCAACCCTCAAATGCGGCAATAATTTGGTTGAAGAACACTTTACGACCGTCAGCGACCGTTTTGATCCCAGCTAAAGCCCCCGTTTGAGCCAACAAATCACCATTGTCTTGCCATGTCCACGTGTAACCTAGCTCTTTCAATTTAGCTTCAGCTTGTTGCTCGTTTTCCACGCTTAGGGTACTTAGCCAACTACGACCTTGTGCTGACTCAGCACTGTCACCACCCGGCATAGTCGTTGTGTACTTAATTCCAACTTCTTCTAGCTTATTTGTTAGTTCAGGCTCAACTTTGATTAGCTCGTTGTAGATCATATCTGAACGACATAATACGGTTGCTCCGCCCTGCTCTGCCGGACTCTCACAAAATAATGAAATACGGTTTGGATAAATAGGTGTTTGTGCCATTTCGTTGTGCAAGTTAATCGCAACTTCTTTAGGTCCTTCATTGGCTGTGAAGACTAGCTCGGTAAAGTTGATACGCACTGCATTCGACAATGACTCTTTATACGTAAAGTTCTCATAACCGAACGATGCAAAAAATGCATCATAGCTTTCAGCATCAACAACAGGGAAACCACGAAACAGAATAGCCCCTGTGCACAGTAGCTCTGCTTCCAAGTGCTCACGGTGCTCTTCAATCCATGCTTTCGCTTCTGCTAGTGTTGTCACTGAGCCATCGTTTTCAATGATCGTTGGAAAATTGCTTACTTCGAACTCTAGTGTTTCTGTGATTTTATTTAATACACCCATGATTAGTCCCTTAATCGTAAATTGGTGAAAAGTGGTTGAACGCAGCTTCGCAGAAATCGCCAGGATCATTGAATCGGCGGTTAATGTTCAAAGCTGAAATTGACTCCATTTCGCGCTCTGTTAGCTCGAAATCGAAAATAGAAAGATTCTCTTTCAAACGCTCCACTTTTGAGCTTTTAGGTATGATGGTGCAACCACGCTGCACTCCCCAACGCAACGCAACCTGAGCGGGTGTTTTTCCATGCTCTTTCGCCGCATTTACTACAACTTCTTGCTCCAAAACAGATTCCAGTTTGTCTGCCATATTGAGCTCTAGGTACGATAAAGCGCCAAGTGGAGAGAAGGTTGTTACCGAGATACCATAGCCTTTCGCAAGCTTAATCAAACGCTCTTGCGTTAAGTATGGGTGAGACTCAATTTGTAATTCACTAGGCTTAATCTTTGCGTAAGCCATTAAGTCATTCAGCAAACCTGAATTGTAGTTACATACGCCAATGTTCTTTACTAGCCCGGCTTCAGCCAGTTCTTCCATTGCTTGCCAAGTTTCGAACAAAGGCACTGGCTCAATCATCATCTTCGGCTCATCCGCTTGAGGATCAAAGATCCACTCTGGCGGGTAACGAGTTTCAAATGGAACATAGGGCTGTGCGATTGGAAAATGCACAAGATAAGAATCTAAGTAATCCACTCCAAGGTCTTGAAGTGTGCGCTCTAAAGCTGGACGCACGTGTTCTTTCTTATGGTAGGTATTCCAAAGCTTTGACGTTATCCAAAGATCCTCACGCTTCACTATGCCATCTTCAATCGCGCGCTTAATACCCAGGCCCACTTCTTTCTCGTTACCATAGTCACATGCGCTATCAAGTAATCGATAACCAATTTTAATCGCGTTATAAACCGTTTCGGCACATTGATCTTTTTCAATCTTCCACAACCCTAAACCTACTTTAGGGATTCCGTAGTTGTCGCTCATTGTTCTTCCTTTTTACTTATGGCGCTCTATTTTTATTTTTGAGCTTATTTTAGATATGACTTTACTGCCAGGCTTAAGCATTAAACTACCGTCTGTCTATTTATTTTATTTTTATTAACTAGTTAATGTGTTACTGCCCTGATGTTTTTCTTATTTCATCGGCAATAACATGAACATTCAAAAATACAACTTGAATATGATTATCTGGTAGTCGGATAAAACCGAGAGCACCTTGTCGTCGCAATAAGCTTTCATTAACTGTTTCAATATCTTTCACTTGTATACGTAATCGAGTAGCACAATTATCAATATGCCCTTCGACGATATTATCGACACCACCAAGACCTGAAATTATCTTATTTGCTTTGGCTGTCAGGTTACCTTTATCTCTGATCATATTAATCTCACAGTTAAAACGACATGATTTAAGAGCAATACTTCACATAGAAGCCAAGTATCGCTCTATAAGATATTTATTAAATTAAACTGGGGTTACTTCATCGAAACTTCATAAGAAGCATTGATCTGAGCTTCACAGGTCTGGATTTCAGATTGGAAACGTTCTAGCCACTGTTTGCCTTCAGCATCTGCATTGTTTGCCCAGTTATCAACAACCGGTTGAGTCGCATCTTTGAACGCCTGTTTTTCCGCAGCGGTTGGGTTGTAGATCTCGCCGTCCGCTTTCTTGAACTCTTCGTAAGACGTGTATTCATTATGTTTAGGGTAAGACATCAGATATTGCTGCTGTGCTTGGATACCATCAAGTACAACTTTCTTTAATTCAGGAGAAAGTGATTTAAACTTCATATCTGACATTAGCCATGCACCGCCCATGTAAGCGTGGCCGTCTAATGTTAAGTAATCTAGGCTTTCATGGAATCGACTTTGAATAATATCAACAATACCGTTCTTAGTACCTTCTACAACACCCGTAGATAGTGCTGTGTATACCTCTGGCCATGCGATTGGTGTTGGTGAGCCGTCAAGCTGCTTAACCAAATCTTGCTGTACTTTTGCAGGAACCGTACGAATCTTCATGCCTTTTACATCTTCAGGGGTTTTGATTGGCTTCTTCGTTGTCGCAAAGTTACGCCAGCCACCAGAGTTCGCAACCATCATTAGGCGTACGTTTGGAGCCTTTTTAAGAACGTTACCGCGAACGTCAGAGATGAACTTATCATTACCGTAAACACACTCAGCCACGCGGTCATTCGGTAGTAGGTATGGAAGGTCAAATGATTCAGCCGGTTTCCAGTAATAAGCAATCTCAGAAACTGTCGTCGGGAAGTAGTCAAACATGCCAGCTTGGACGCCCGCAATACACTCTTTACCTGAACCACATAATTGACCTGACCCGTAAATTTTCACTTTAATTTCACCATTTGAACGTGTCTCTAGGTGATTTTTAAGTACCAATAATGATTGGTGGTTATAGCTTTCAGGTGAAGTTAGATGAACCACATTAAATTCAGTTGCTGAATATGCTGCACCTGATGTTAATAATGCAGCGGCAGTTGCTAAGTTGATTATTGTTTTTTTCATAATATTTACCAGTGTAGGGTTTATTTACAGCATAAGTAAGTGCTGCATTTCTATCGTTATTGGTTAGTAATGTTATTAAAAATATTTAATCTATTATCGGTTATCACATAATCCCA
This sequence comes from Vibrio sp. Vb339, assembly GCF_902751245.1. Taxonomy (NCBI): domain Bacteria; kingdom Pseudomonadati; phylum Pseudomonadota; class Gammaproteobacteria; order Vibrionales; family Vibrionaceae; genus Vibrio; species Vibrio sp. Vb339. The sequence goes on from NZ_CADDIS010000001.1 coordinate 49,622, forward strand.
AATAATTGAGGGAGACCTATTACTAATTGAGGGAAGCATGAGATAACAAAAATAAGAGCCATCTCTACAACTAGGAATGGAATTATCTTCTTTGAGATTTCAGAAACAGATACTTTTGAAACGCCAGATGCGACAAACAGAACCAAGCCCATTGGTGGTGTCGCTAAACCGATTGATAGGTTTGCACACATCACAACACCAAAGTGAACTGGATCGATACCTGCACTGATCATGATTGGTGCAAATATCGGAGCGAAAATTAGAATTGCAGGGCCCGCATCTAAGAACATACCGATAGCGAACAATAGAACGTTAATAATTGCGAAGAGTAAGTACGGATTGTCCGTAATACCGTTCATAAAATCTGCAACCATGTTCGATACACCAGACAAGCTGATGAGTGAAGCAAAGCCACTCGCGGCCGCAACAATAATTAAGATAGACGCTGCGTTTACCGCGACTTTGGCAAACAGTGCATATGTTGCTTTTACATTGGTTACTCGAATGATAAACAAAGACACACAGATAGCATAAGCCACTGCAACTGCTGCCGCTTCTGTTGGGGTGAATATGCCTCCATAAATACCGCCTAAAATAATAACCGGTGTCATCAATGGAAGAATCGCGAGTTTGAACGCTTGGTGACGCTCCATTGCCGGTGCACGCTCCATTGGCTGTACCGCCGGGTACTTGCGAATCTGGTAACGATTCATCAGCATCAAACCAATACAGAAAATGATGCCTGGAGTCACACCCGCTAGGAACATCGCAGCAACCGATGTGTTCATCACAAACGCGTAGATAAGCATGATGCCAGAAGGCGGAATGATATTGCCTAACACAGTTGCTGCCGCAGTCAGTGCTGCTGAATAGCCGGTGTCGTAGTTATATTTTTTCATTTCTGGAATTAGCATTCCGCCAATCGCAGAAGTTGCCGCTACCGCAGAACCAGTTAGCGCCCCGAAAATAGTTGCAGCAAGAATCACCACGTGCCCTAAGCCGCCACGAAGGTGCTGAACCATGGTTTGAGCAAAAGCAATGATACGTGGTGTGATGCCACCGGCCGTCATGCATTCGCCAGCTAACATAAAAAACGGCAGAGCTAAAAGTAAAAAGCTGTCTAGCCCCGAATACAAACGCTGATAGAGCATGTTAGCAAACAGCATTTGATCATTTTGAAACAGTGTGATGATTGGTGACAGTCCCAGAGTGAACAGAACAGGGACACCTACAATCAATAACGCAAGAAAATATACTAAGAAAATTGGGGAAACCATGTCCTACTCCTTATGACGCAGATTTCAATTCAAACTGTTCTTCTTGATCAGCTGAATCATCTTCGGTTTGACAAGATTCCAGCATCTCTGCGGTTTTACTTGTCTGAGATACATCTTCAAAGTCACCCAGGATGGCGCGCACGCAAGCAACACTTTTTTGTAGCGCGTACAACATAGTCACAACCATCATGACCGGTGGTGCGATGTACACGAAGTACATTTGGATAGGCAAACTGTCTGCCATCACCGAACCTGTATTGAAGAACGTCCAACCGAATTTAATCCAAACGGAGAACACAAGAATCGCTGCGATATGACCTAAAAGAGATAACAGAGCGAAGAAACGAGGGGACTTCTTCTCGACAATTTCAGTCACAAAAGTCATCGCAATATTTTTATCGGTTAGGTACACGAATGGCAGGCACAGATAAGTCATATAGATCATCAGGAATCGAGAAGATTCATCCGTCCAACTTAATGGAACATTGAATACATAACGGAACAGCACTTGCGCTACTACGATCACAGTCATCAAAAGCAGTAAGATACCGGCCGTATGACGGAGCAACTTAGCGAGAGGAGTTGTTATCGTATTCAATGCTTTTTCAATGGCTCTTAACATAGAATCACCATAATAATTATTATTGGTCTATTTATAAAACGACACACGGTTTATTGGGTGTGTATTGATAACTCAGTTAATAATTTAGAACCGTGATATTTTTCACACAGATAAATAATGTGTCGTTTTTGTAGGGTTTATGTCACATAAGTGACAATCTATGCCTTACCGTTTGAACCAAACAGACGAATTTTGTGTTGTACAACTTCTTTCATCGAAGAGATACCCGTGTTCATAACGTCAGCAAGAATGTAGTCTTTTTCATTGTCTTTCCAATGTGCTTGAACACCGTGGATAAAGCCTTGCCGTAATTCAGTATCGACATTTATTTTTGCTACGCCACGCTTAACCGCTTCCATTACTTGGTCATCAGGTACGCCTGAACCACCGTGCAATACGATCGGCTTTTTCACAGCTTCTTTAATTTCTGACAAACGATCAAACTTAAGCTCTGGTGTTGTTTTATATACACCGTGAGCAGTACCAATAGAGACAGCTAAGTAGTCAACACCTGTACGCTCAGAGAAATCTAATGCTTCTTCGACCGTAGTGATCATCGCGTCTTTCTCATCAACGGTGATGTCATCTTCTGTTCCACCAATCTTACCGATCTCACCTTCAGCCCCAAGGCCCAAGGCATTAGCAACATCAACAACCGCTTTAGTGATACGGATATTCTCTTCGAAAGGAAGCGCTGAACCGTCAAACATTAGCGATTGGAAGTCACGTGTCGCCGCTTCCATACACTGTTCAAATTTACGGCTGTGATCTAAATGGATACAGATTGGAACAGAAATTTGATGATGTTGAATCAGTGAATCTACTGCATCACGCAATGGCTTCATGCCCATTTCATTAATTGCTTTTTGGCCAATCTGAATCATGATTGGCGACTGTTCTTCTTGAGCTGCCAACAATACTGCTTTAATCGTTTCTAAGTTATGAGCTGTGAATGCACCGATAGCGTAGCCATTGTTCCACGCTTCTTTGATCATTGTTTTTCCAGACACGTAAGGCATTAGGTTGTTCCTTTTTTGTTCATTTGTTTGTTCGTTGTTGTAGTTAAATTATCAGCCGCCAGCTTTCATTTCTGTTAGTTATGTATCATTTTTCAACACAAGTGGACATAAATGAACAAAATGAGTCCTAAGCCACATATTAAATGATCAAGTAAAATGAAAATGAACGAATAGTCTTTGAGCAAAAAAAAGGTGACAGCCAAAAGCCATCACCTTCTAAAAGTTTTCTAGTTAGCCTAAACGCTAGACCTTTCTCTAGTTAACACCATGGTCAAGTAAGCCTGCAGCGAGAGCCGGTGCTAAGCCAGGTGTTAATGGAAGCCTAGGGATCACTAAGCAGTGCATTAAATGATAAATATCTTGCTTACCATCCCACACCTTGCTGGTCCCGGCTTGGTTGTTTGTGTCCAGTTCTTGCCACCATGAGCATCCCTCGTAATCAATCAGGTATGTACGGCAGTAATCCCACCAAGTTTGGTAAAACTCTTCGTATTTTTTGTCACCCGTCACTGTATACAGCGCATAAGCTGTACCGATTGCTTCGACTGGTGCCCATCGAATGCGCTCACGGACCACTGGCTTTCCGTCCCAGTCAACGGAATAAACAAAACCTGGTGCACCATCGACAGACCATGCATCACGGACGGTTGCATCGAATAAGCCAATCGCATCCTCAAGTAGCCAGTCCGGCGTGTTAGCACCAATCTCTAATAAAGTCGCACGAAGGTGGCAGATTAAACGTCCCCACTCGATCCAGTGGCCCGGCGTGCCACCGTAAGCTCGGAAATGGCTCGCAGGGGTTTCTTTATTGTAATCTGGCAGTGGGTTCCACTCTGAATCGAAGTGTTCATTTACGCGGTAATGAAGACCTTTTGCCGTTTTATTGATCATGAATTCAGTAATATTAAGCGCACGGTCTAACCACTTTTTGTCTTTCGTTACATCGTAAACAATCAGGAATGCCTCAACCGAGTGCATTGCAGCATTACCCCCGCGGTAGTCTTCAGTATCTGAGAACGTTTCATCCCAAGACTCAAAACACATCTGCTTTTCTTCGCTCCAAAAGTGATTTTCGTACACATTAATCGCTTCATCTAGTAACGCTTGTGCACGAGGGTGACCTGTTGTCGCAGCACTCGCAGCAGCTAACAGTACGAATGCGTGTTGATACCCTTGCTTAGACGCATCAACTATCCCTTCCCCTTCATTATCTATGGTCGCGTACCAGCCGCCGTGCTTGTTATCTTTTAAAGGGCCTTCTAAGGCAGCAATACCATGCTCAACAAGGTCATAGGCACCAGGTCTCCCCATCAAAGCAGCTAACGAATAACAGTGCAGCATTCGCGCGGTAATCCAAAGGCGGGTTCCCATCTCATCGCGGATATTACCGTTATTGCCTACCCAACCAAATCCGTTAGGTACGACAGATTTTCTTCCAAATTCAAAAATACGATCTGTTTCAGTTTCCAACCAAGAGTTATGAGATTTGGTATTGATCCATTTCATACTATCTTTCCTCGTTATTATTTTTTATTGCTGCTGAAACTATCAGGCAGCGGATTTGAATTCTGTTAGCTAAGTTCTACTTATTACAAAACCAATCAAAATTGGACATTCTTGCTCACCAGCACACAACCAATGACCAGAAGCAGTCCATGTACGATGTGGTGATAGTTAATTTTGTATTTCTGTAAGAAGTGGTATCCGACCATGCCACTTGTCATTCCGACTAAAAATGCCGGCATTGCCGATCCAACGAGACTGCTGACCTCTGATGTAATAAGCCCTTCAGTCCAAAAACTGGCTATCGCACCTATCATCTGTAGCATGAAGAAGAACACTAGTGTCGATTTAGCCTGATCTGCAGTCCAAGGCTGCATTGAGGTATACGCAATAACCGGGGGCCCCGCTTCACCAACGCTTGCCCCAAGCACGCCAGAAGCAAACCCTGTTCCCATAGTGACAGGCACTGAAGTTTTGGAGAACGCAGGTTTCGTGCTACGCATGGAGTGAATACTCGATAAAATCAGCACAATACCCATCGTTATTAAAATGTATTGAGATGGCAGGCTAGCCAGCAACTTAGCACCCACAAATGACGCAGGTAACGAACCCGCTACGAGAATCAGACCAGCTTTATACTGAATCGAGTGACGCATTTTCCACACAATAGGGAATGTTACTAACCAACCGAAAATTCCCGCGATCGGCACCGCCATCTTTGCGTCGACAACGAGCGAGAGTAACGGCACAGAAACAAGAGCAAGACCAAAACCGGTCAAGCCTTGCGTAAAGCCCCCTAATGCGATGATCAGGGAGACTAATATGACAGTCATATCCATAGTAGCGTCCTAATGAAGGGCGATGGTTCACCCTAATATGGTTATTGAAAGGAGGTATTACTTCACTGAGAAGCGATGGAGTGTTTTCTCTTCAAACACATCACCAGGGTTTAGCCGAACACTTGGAAAGTGAGGTTGATTTGGGCTATCTGGGAAATGTTGTGTTTCTAAACACATCCCTTCAAATGATTGATATTGATGACCATTTCGACCTAGCCAAGTATTATTAGATAACTTCGAAGCGTTGTAGAACTGAACCGCAGGTTGCGTAGTTAACACTGTCATTACTCGGCCGCTTTTTGGGTCGTAAAGCTCCGCAGCATAATGGTACTCACCTTCATTATTAGACTGGTCGAGAATAAAGTTATGGTCATAGGCTCCATCGAGCACTTTCTTTTTGTTGTCACCGATGACCATCGAAGACGTAAAATCTAAACCCGTATCTTTAACACTCAGCACTTCCCCTGTCGGGATCATATCTTCAGTTACCGGTGTATAAAATTGAGAGAATAACGTGAGGTGATGGTTATCGACTGAGCCCGAATCGTGACCACCAAGATTGTAGTAACCATGATTGACTAGGTTGACTACCGTAGGCTTGTCAGTGGTTGCTTTGAAGTTATAGTGAATCTGATTCAATTCATCTAAACCAATGGTATGCGTGACATCCATAGTGCCACCATAACCAGCTTCACCATCCGGTGAGGTTCGGCTTAGATGTATATAAACCGCTTCGGGTTGCTGTTCGACTGCATAATTCCATACATATTTGTCGAACCCCCGGATGCCACCATGCAGGTGTGTACGCGACTGCTCATTGGTATCAAGTTGGAAGACCTCACCATCAAGCTCGTAACGCCCGTCTTTAATACGATTGGCAAAACGCCCCGCCACCGCACCAAAAAAAGGATGCCCGGCAAGGTATTTATCTAGGGTTTCATAACCCAATACCACGTCAGCCTTATTGCCTTCTCTATCCGGTGTTTCTATCGATGTAACAATACAACCGAAATTAGTCAGCTGTACCTTCATACCTTGACTGTTTTCTAGGGTAAATAGCTTAACGGGCATCGCTTGACCATCTACTTGCCCCCAGTTTTCGACATCTAGTTTCACGTTATTGTCTCTATTCTAATTATTGTTTTATTTTTGCTTCTAAACCTGACGTAACACGAAGTTGTTCAAAGACAGATGTCCAGTCTTGACGACCACGCCCTGCAGCTCGAGCAATACTGTAAAGCTCACGAGATGCAGCACCACACGGCATTGGTACATTCACTCGGTTAGCTAAGTCCAAAGCGATACCCAGATCTTTATGTGCTAAATCCACCATGAATGCCGGAGTCAAATCGCCCGCTAGCACTTTACCCGGCCAGGTTGTCGTAAAGTGTCCTTTGCCAGCCGGTGTACCACTCATTACTTGCAATGCCGTTTCGAATTCAAGACCAATTGCTTCAGATAAAGTAGCGGCTTCTGCCGACAACGCATTAAGCGCGATACTCATGTAATTATTGATAATTTTTACGCGAATACCTTTACCCGCACCGCCACAATCTACAGTTTCGGAACCCATGCAATCAAAAAGAGGCTGTGCTCTCTCTATTTGGGCTTTGCTACCACCAGCAAGAATCAGTAACTCGCCTTTAACCGCGTGGTCTGAAGTGCGCCCTACCGGAGCTTCCATCATCTGTAAACCTCGTTGATCCATATCAGAAACCAACTTATCCGTTTGGAATGGGTGAATAGTAGACATATCAATCAACAACGTTTCAGGCGTCATTACTTGTGCAATCCCCTGCTCACCAAACAATACATGACGCACTAAGTCGCCATTCGGTAGCATAGTGATAATAAAGTCGACATCTTTTGCAGCGTCTAGCGCTGATTCCGCAGCCGTTGCTCCCAACTCAACCAGTCCGTTTACTGCATCTGCATTTAAGTCAAAAACCTTTACCTCATGGTCACCTTTTAGAATGTTTGAAGCCATTGGGCTTCCCATTTGACCAAGACCAATAAAACCAACGCGACTCATAATTCCTTTCCTTTTATAAATACCAACACACTTTGAGTGGGTTAACTATAAACAAATGAACAAATTGAACTGTTGACCATGTCACACTTTGTCTATTTTTGTTGTTTAATGTAAGTTTGTGAGCATTATCGAAGTATTAGGTGACACAGGAAATATAATTTACTCTGTACTTATATTTAGATAGCTGTATTGGCTAAAAGGAAGAAAGATGAAAATTGCTTGCCTAGGTATTACCGTTCTTGACCGTGTTCAGCTTGTTGAAAAACTGCCAACAACAGGGGGGAAGTATGTATCAAAAGACTACTTTGAAATTGGCGGAGGCCCAGCGGCAACAGCGGCTGTCGCCGTTTCTAAGTTAGGGCATGAAGTAGAGTTTGTCGGTCGTGTAGGGAGTGATAGCGTAGCTAATACCATGATCGAAGAGCTCAACAATTACGGTGTTAAAACAAATCATATTGTTCATATAAACAATGCATCTTCATCTTTCTCTAGTGTTCTTGTTGATGATGAAGGTGAACGTATGATCATCAACCACCAAGACCCTATGCTAAGCCGTGACATTCGCATGTTGATGGATGTTGATTTTAGTCAATTTGATGCAGTGCTGTGTGACGTACGCTGGCCTGAAGGTGCTAAGTACCTATTAGAAAAGGCAAAAGAGTATGGAATACCGTCAGTTCTAGATGCTGATTTATCACCGGATCCCATCGATGAATTGGTCAAATTGGCCGATCATGTCGCATTTTCAGAGGAAGGATTGTCAACTTTTGTACAAAATTCAGAGGTTGAAGCAGGATTACGCTTAGCAAAACAAGAAACTTCTGGCAAAGTATACGTCACTGTAGGAAAACACGGCTGTTATTGGTTAGAAAACAACGAGCTGCAACATGAAGCAGCCCCAGTGATTGATGTTGTCGACACAACCGGAGCGGGCGATACATTCCACGGAGCTTTGGTTGTGGCTGTAGCTGAAGGGATGGATACCCGTGCTGCAGTCAAATTCTCAAATATTGTCGCTGCAATCAAATGTACTAAATTGGGTGGCCGAGAAGGTATACCAACTCGCTCAGCAGTGAATAAACACATAAATGAATAATAAGAAGGTTTAGTATGACTAATCCTAGACAAGATAAATTACTAAAGTTAGTTATTGATGAAGGCTACTATACCGTTGAAGATTTAGCGGAAAGCCTAAATGTCTCTACCCAAACCATTCGCCGAGACATCAAAAAGCTCAGTGATGATAAGCTGTTGATTCGTCATCACGGTGGCGCAAGTTCGCCAGCAAGTAAAACGAACTTGGATTACGAGCTACGCCGAAGCGCTGAAACTGACGAGAAAAATGCAATTGCGAAATGTATTGCTGAGTTAGTCCCTGATAATTCGACTATCTTCATCACTATTGGTACAACGGCTGAAACTATCGCTAGTCACCTATTAAAAAAGAGCAACTTACAGGTGATTACTAACAGTTTACGCGTTGCAAACATCCTACACTCAAATCCATCATTTGATGTGTTGATACCTAGCGGTAAAGTAAAAGCATCAAATGGGGGTATTGTCGGCACAGAAGCTATCGATTTTATCTCAAAGTTCCGTTTTGATTACCTATTAACGAGTGCTGGCTCTCTTGATACCGACGGCACTCTCCTTGAATATGATCTCAACGAAACCGAGTTAGTACAAACTGTCATGAAGTCAGCAAGACACATGTACGTTGGACTCGACTCAACCAAGTTTGTACCTAAAGGTTCAATAGCGCTTTGCCATATTCGTGAAGCAACAACGTTATTTACCGACAAAGCATTACCAAACACTCTAGCCAAAAACCTTCAACACGAAAACATTCTCATTGAAGTGTGTAAGCCAGAATAGCTTGGTTATCCTATCTAGCAAAAAGCTCCCAAATTAAGGGAGCTTTTTAGTATTAACGATATGTTCGCACTACTATCTTGCTATTCATGAAGGCACTTATCTAGCATCGGTATCAGAATCTCAGCCCACGCCTGATAAGCCCTGCCATTCAAATGTAAATCATCACACGTGTATTCATTCGACAAGTGTTGATTGGGCGCTAATACCGCATTCACATCTAAAAACTCGATGCCATGCTGCGCACAGTAATCTTTTAGCTTTCTATTTAAAGACTCAACACTTGGGTTTAAGCTTTGCAGCTTAGTACCAACATAAAGTGTCGACTGCACCAATACTTGGATACCATTATCTCGCCATATGTTGACCATTTTTACGTAGTTGTCATATACATGTTCAACGCCGTAGCCTTGAGCCAAGTCGTTGATTCCCGACATGAAACAGACTAACTGGGGATTCACGTTTAATATGGTGTCAATACGTCGCAACATGCCTGATGTAGTATCACCAGCCAAGCCGCGGTTAACCATAGAAATATCACGAAAAATATCAGCCCACGGCGCCCACTCGGTGATCGAGTCACCGAACATCACTAAGTCTGCATTTGGAGAAAAATGGCGATGATTATCTGATGTCATGATGTAACGACTCATGCTGTGACCTCGCTGCTGAATCTCAGACTGAAGAGCGACCGCTTTGAGGATCTCGCTATCTGGCGTAGCGCTATCAAATTGAGCCAGCAATCCTTCGATATGAGGCTTTAAAGGGCTAAGACGAGTGCTCAATTGATGATGTTCTTTAAGGAAAGATAACCTCTCTAATAATGCATACAGAGAGCGGTTTTGACCAACTTCTTGGAATAACTGATAGAGATCGAGGACAGGGTGTTGCTGCAGCGCGGCAAGTAATTGCTTGTCTTCCATGGTGTTATCTAACCCTTCAATTATCTAGTAATGACCTCAAGATAATATCCGATTGCGTACGGGATAGATAACACTAGAAGCAGAGAATTACTTTTCTTTGATTAGCAGGTGATTACGGTTATCGCGGCTTTTCTTAATCAGCTCGTTGCTCTCGTCCATTTCATCGGATTTCGCAAGGCGATCATAAAGCAGCACGTTAACTGTCGCAGCCAAGTTCATACAACCAACTGTTGGTACGTACACGACGTGATCTGCCCTATCGGCGACATCTTGAGAAATAGAACCGTCTTCAGGGCCAAAGATATAGATGGCATTTTCTGGGTGTTTAAAACGCGGCAGTGGTGTTGCACCTTCAGCGAGTTCTACACAAACAATTTTCGTTTCTGAATCAAGGTTATCCAAAAACGACTCGACACCCGTTAGTGGGATAGTACGCGCAGCACTCTTGGTATCGGTGTGAAATTTAGCTGCTTTTTCGTAGCGTTGCCCTGTGTATTTAACTTCGTCGACTTGGTAACAACCAGCCGCGCGCATAACAGCACCAACGTTTGTCGGGCTCTTTGGGTTAGTTAAACCAATAGTCACATGGCTTTTGTTCATGAATCTTTCTCACTTAACGAATAGACATAGCAGGGTGCTACAAAGCGTCGCATTCTACCAAAGCAGCGGCAAATTCAAAAGCATCGTAACAAACCACTCTTTTCGTCATTAAGCCCCTAGTTGCAAGGCTTCTAACATCAAAAATCTAACCGCCATCATGTTTATAAAACAAAAACATTTCTGGATAACAATTCAACAACAAGTCCATTTACATTTTAAAACCACATTAATAATGTGTTGAAAATTGCATGAGATAATCACACAGGAAGCGTGACATGACCCTAACCATCAAAAACCGCCTTTATATTCTCTCTTTCATTCCGTTGCTACTAATGGCAATTGGCATGATGAGCGTGACGTATATGAAGAGCACCGAGCTAACCGCACAGCAAGTTGAATCGACGCGTAGCAATATGATGGCGATGAAGGAAAAGGAACTCAAAGCGTATCTACAAATGGCCTACTCTTCGATCAGCCCATTTTTGGATAGAGGTGCAACACTAGAAGAAGCCTTACCAACATTAAGAACATTAGAATATGGCGAGTCTGGCTATATTTTTGGTTATGACTCGAAAGGTGTTCGAGTCGTTGTTGGGCAAAATAACGATGGTATTGGTAAAAACTACTACGACCTGCAAGACAAAAAAGGCAACTACCTGATTCGTGACTTGATCAAGAACTCAAAGCTTGGTGAGTTCACCACCTACTACTTTCCAAAACTTGGTCAGTCCGAAGCTCTACCGAAACTGAGCTACTCGATATTCGTTCCCCAGTGGGACTTGATGCTAGGCACAGGTTTCTATACTGACGACATCGATGCGGTCATCGCAGAGATGAAAGAGAGCTCAAATGCCGCGTTACAAAGCTCATTAACAGCCATCGCGATTTTCTGTGGTTTGATTGCCCTAGTGGTCGCTGTGTTTGCAGTTGCCGTCAACCGCACCATAATGCAACCACTCGAGCAGTTTGATCGTTCAATCAGCGCATTCGCGAGTGGCGAAGCTGATTTAACCGCTCGAATGGAAACCTTCAAAGCACCCGAGTTCACTAAGCTCAGCGAGAACTTCAACGCCTTCGTGGCAAGCCTGCAAACCATCATTCGCAGCGTAAGCGATGTGGGGCAACAAGTCGTAGCCGAGACATCTAGCATGTCTTCTCGTGCTGCGCAGGTCGACGAGATTGCTACAGGGCAACGTGAAGAGACAGAACAAGTTGCAACAGCGATGACTGAGATGACCACAACGGCGCAAGAGATCTCTAGCAACGCTAGCCAAGCGGCGGATTCAGCGAAGCTTGCAGAGGGCAATGCCAAAGAAGCGCAACAGATCGTAAACGCAGCTGCAGACTCGGTGGCAGGCCTAGCGAGCGAAGTATCAGAAGCGAACACTGTAGTGTCTCGTTTAGAAGGTGATGTGCAGAATATTTCCTCTTCGTTGGCTGTCATCCAAGACATTGCTGAGCAAACTAACCTACTCGCGTTGAATGCCGCGATTGAAGCTGCACGTGCAGGCGAACAAGGGCGTGGGTTTGCTGTGGTTGCCGATGAGGTTCGTAAACTGGCAAGCCGAACTCAAGAGAGCACTGGCGACATTCACAAGATGATTGAGCAACTTAAAGCAGCCTCAGATGCTGCTGTGAAAGCGATGGACTCAAGTCAAAACCGAAGTGCGCAAACCGTGGAAGAAGCGAATGCCGCAGCCGAAGCACTGGCGAAGATCCAAGCGTCGATCGATACCATCATGGACATGAACTCGCTTATTGCGACAGCAACTGAACAGCAAAACATTGTCGGCCAAGAGATATCTCAACGCATCGTGGTGATTTCTGATCAAAGCTCACAATCGGCCGAACTCGCGAATCAAAACCGTACAGGTAGCCAAAACCTCAACAGTCGTGCAAATGAGCTGTACCACTTAGTAGATCGTTTCACCGTCTAATACATTTTCGGTCTAGTAAGCCGTAATCAAACGCTAATTAATCCTAAAACACGTCGGGCTTCAGAATCTCTATTCTGAAGCCCGAACTTTTTGAGTTATTCAATTTTAAGACCAACAGAAAAGTCCCCCTCTCCCTCACTATTCATCATAAGTTTTAAGTACCTATTTTCAGAAGTTGGTTAAGCTTATTGAGTTGGTCTAAATCATCGATTCGAGTAGAGGGACGTTGCATGTTTAATTCAGATAAGAAGAAGGTTCGCGATTTATTGATAGCCACTCGCTTTGGCGTATCGGCTTCGGAGATGAAAACCATTATTGGTATAGAGCAGAACAAAGCGATGAAGTGTATTGTTCAGCTCAAATAAGAAGGTGAAGACATTCGAACTCTTGGCGAAGGCACCAACCCAGATGAGTTGGTTTTATATTCCATAGGAGAAATTGAACCATAAGCTCGCTAAATTTTAGTCTGAGTTTGAGTTTTAGCTTCTAGACAGGAGTCGTTAAGCGGGCAATCTTGACACTTGGGTTTAGGATTACAAAACTGCTGACCATGTTCGACTAACAAACCATGATAGTAGCCGTACCTTTTGGTATCCAGAGGGATTACGCTTTCCATCAAGGCTCGAAATTTTTCATACGATTTAGGTACATCGAGTCCATTACGAGTGAATATCCTTCTTGCGTACGCATCAATCACAAAAGATGGCTTACCTATCGCATACACCAGAATCGCGTCGGCGGTTTCGCCACCAATTCCTTTGACTTCCAGTAGCTCTTTACGCAGTTGATCCTTATCCTGAGCGCGAACGGCAGAAATATCGTATTGGTATTTCGCAAACCACTCAGTCACGGCCTTAAGCTTAATGGCTTTCTGATTGTAGTAACCACTAGAACGAATCTTTTGAGCAAGCTCATCGTTCTCCATATCTGCAACTGACATTGGATTACACTTGTCGCCTAAATTAGTCAGTGCTTTCTCTGCATTCTTCCAATTAGTGTTTTGAACCAAAATAGCGCCTAAAACGATCTCGTAAGGATCGTTCCTTTGCCACCATTCAAAATAGCCATAGTGCTGCTCAAGTGTATCGAACACACTGAGTATCAGTTCATTTTGGCTGACTAAATTATGATGGCTTGGCGTCATAGAACTAATCCAATTGCTCAGATAGAAAATCGACTAACAAACGAACCTTTGAAGACAAGTTACGGTTCTGCGGATAAAGTGCCCAGATCCCTTCTTTATCATCTCGGTAATCAGACAACACCTCAACCAACTCTCCCGAATCAAGATCTTCGCTTACGTAGTATTCAGGTAATTGAACCAAGCCTATGCTCTGCTTAGCCGCATCCAATAAAGCTAGACCACTATTACACTTGATTCGACCATTAACACGAACCGAGCGAGGGCGACCATTTTCTTTAAAACGCCAATGCTCAAAACCACCCACTAAACATTGGTGATTAGTCAGCTCAGACAGCGTATGCGGCTCACCATAACGTTCAATGTATTCAGGGCTGGCACATACATAGAGTTGGCGTTGAGAGAGCTTTTTTGCCACAAGGCTTGAGTCTTCTAGACGACCAAGGCGAATCGCCACATCAACACCGGAATCAATAAGGTCGAGCTTTTGGTTAGTCAGCATCAGCTCTAACTCTACTTGCGGATGAAGCTTTAAGAATTGATGAAGTATTGGGGCGAGTTGACGCTCGCCATAAGTCACGGGTGCCGTCACTTTCAACAAGCCTTTCGGTGTGGATTGCATCTGCGTGACCGCAAGCTCAGCAATTTCTAAGCCCTCAACCAGCAACTTACACTGTTGATAATAGAGTTGCCCCGCCTCTGTTAGAGAAACCTTACGAGTCGTTCGATTGAGTAGTTTCACTGCGAGACGCTCTTCGAGGTTTGCGACTCTGCGACTGATTTGAGCCACCGACGTAGCGAGCTTCTGCGCCGCACCAGTAAAGCTTTCACGCTCTGCCACTGCAACAAACTCACTTACCCCTTCCCAATTGGCCATGCCTTTACCTTATGCTGAACTTTGGTTACCCATACAGTGTATTGAAGATAGATATCAGTGTCACCTTGCTTGATATGCGCTGCGCATAAATATTCGCCACCTACAATCGGTCAAAATCATTCCAACCAACTGCTGACATTTCTCATTATTCCTTACCGAACACTAACAAAATTGTCGTTTCCCCTGACACTCCTCCTACCACTTCATTGATATGTTGGTTCTGTACCGGAACACAGGTACTTCAACAAAGTAAGGTACTCCTATGAAAAAATTAATCATACTTGCATCAACTCTTGTACTCAGCACCACGGCGTTTGCAGCAACCAAAACAACGATTCAAGAAACAACGCTAAAATCTGATACATTTGTTACTGAAGCGGAAGCATACGATGCAGGAACAAACCTTATGGATGAGCTAAGCGCAAAGACACCTTTTGAGCTTTCTAGAGAACTGCCACAGTTCCAACAAACAACAAAATACGATTCGTTCAAGATTGATGACGCGAATATGGAAGTGAAAAAAATCACTAACATGAGCGGCGACATCCATTACCAAGCGAACGTAAAAGTTGACTACCGTTACACATACAAAGACGGTCGAAGCAGCTAACACCGAATGATTGATCAGTTCTAGAAACCGATCACGCATCCAAAAAGAAAGCCCGTACTCATTGAGTACGGGCTTTTTTGTCGTTCAGTGCTAGTTAATAGAATCCAGAACGAGCAACCATTAGCAGATCATATTTATCTGCTTATTTTAAAAATCAAACTTCAAATTGAGAAACAAGGCTATCAAGCGCTTCACATTGCTCCGCCAGTGCCATGCAAGCATTCTCAGCGCTGCTCGCCATTTCAACCATTTGCATCGTGCTTTCAGCTATGCGTTGAACATTCTTATTCACTTCTTCAGACACTTGGGACTGTTGAGAAGCCGCCGTAGCGATTTGTGTGTTCATGTCATTCATCTTGCCAATTGAGTTGCGAATCTCACTCAATGAAGATGCTGCTGTTCCTGCCTGAACTATGGTTTTCTCGCCACTCACTTTGCTTTCAGTCATCACGCCAACCGCGTGTTTAGCACCCACTTCTAAGCGTTCAATCATTGATTGGATTTCGCCTGTACTGTCTTGAGTTTTGCTCGCAAGCGCTCGAACTTCATCAGCTACAACCGCAAAGCCACGGCCTTGTTCACCCGCTCGTGCTGCTTCAATCGCCGCATTCAATGCCAAGAGGTTAGTTTGTTCAGCAATACCTTTGATCACGCCAAGAATAGAGGCGATGTTTTTCACATCAGTATCCAACTCCTGAACCACACCACCCGCGTTCTCAATATCTTGAGCTAGACGTTCAATTGATGTCACGGTTAGACCAAGCGTAGTGTCTGCCGACTCCACTTCGTGATTCGCAACGTTACTTGCGGTAGCCGCATCTAGGGCATTACCACTCACCACTTCGCTAGTCGCCTGCATTTCATGAACTGCAGCCGCAACGACTTCACTCTCTCGCTGTTGGTTTGAAGAGAATTCAGCAACGCTTTGAGTGAGTGACTTAATATTTTCCATCTCAGCACGAACAGCGTTTGACGTGAAAATTACTTGCTCAACCGTAACGTGGATTTTACCAACAAACTTATTGAAAGCAGAGCTTAAACGAGCAATCTCGTCGTTCCCTTCCACCTTCATGCGCTGAGATAAGTCACCATCACCTGATGCGATCTCATTCATTGCTTTCTCAACGTTCTGGATTGGTTGAACAATGAAACGGTTCGATAACCACATCGCAAACAATGCGGCAAAAACAGCGACTGCCATTCCAACCTCAATGATCAACTTGCTTGATTCAATTGAGTCGTCCGCTTGCTGACGCAGCTCTTTCTGCTTCAACTCAATCAGGGTACGGATATCACGCAGTTGTTTACGGATAATCGCAAACTCAGCATCTAACGCTGGCGAGTAATCAATGTTGTATTGATGTGCATTCGCAGGGTCAGCAAACATAGGTTCGTGTAGCGCCACCCACTTACTCATCGCGTTAACAAGCTTTGATAACTCGCCACGTGAAGATGGATCCAACACGCCCGCTTGATACAAGGTTTCGACACTTTGAAAACGAGGAACCGCTTTGTAAGCGTTGTCTTTAAATTCAAACTTTTGGTACTCGATCGCCGCTTGGTCTTTAGCAAGCAAGAGACCTTGTGCCGAAGCGATAATCTGGTAGATATCTCGGTAGCCATCTTCTAGGTTATCTAGCACTGGCTGAACCACATTATTGAGCTCGTTATTAATCGCAGCTTGAGCATTTGATCTGATAACGTTGAGCACAGTAACGGTAGAAAAAACAATCACAATCACCAACAGCGGGATCGCGATTTTACTCTTAATCGAAAGATTATTGATATTCATTGGGATTAATAACCACACTTCAAATAGGGATGCGCGCGCAATATACAGCACACATATGAAATCCCGCTAAGCTTTTGTGAGCTTCATCTCATAGCAAACGATACCGTAAATTCGTGTGATGTTTTTTTAATCAAAGGTTAACTTTCGGCGACTAAAATACTCTCTGATTTAGACTTATTTGCCGCTGATACGCGCAAATACTGGAGAAGTGTTAGAAATAACACCATAATGTAGGGCTCTAAAATAAGTAGGTAAGAACATGAAAATTTGTGGTGTTGAAATCAAAGGTAACGATGCAGTCATCTGTCTTCTTTCTCTATCAGATGGTGTATTTAACATTCCTGATTGCCGAGTTTCTAAAGTTTCAATTAGCGACGCAAACGACACACAGAATATGAAAGACTTTCAATTCTCTTTTGCAAAGTTAATGGAAGATTACCAAGTAGACAAAGTTGTGATTCGTCAGCGCCAAACTAAAGGCAAATTTGCTGGCGGTGGCTTTGGTTTCAAACTAGAAGCAGCGATTCAACTGATCGACGGCCTAGACGTAACCGTTGTATCACCTGCTGACATCAAAGAGAGCCTTAAGCGTAACCCTCTAATGATGAAGTTCAAAGAAACTGGCCTTAAGCAATACCAAGAAGCACCGTTTACAACGGCATACGCTTGCTTGATGAAGCGCTAATCAAAAGTCGCTAGCCAATATTTGATACAGAAAGAGCCTGAATATTCAGGCTCTTTTTTGTTTCTAGTCATCAGCTTTAAATAGAATGAGTCTTGGTATACAAACTACCGCTCTAACACTGTTCGTCTGCGAGCCTTAATCCATTCAGGCTTCCTCACCACCAAATAAACCGCGGCGGCAGACAAGGCGAAGCCCATTGCACCATAGGTGTCGAACGACTCACCGAAAATAAGCCAAGCTTGAATTGCTGTCGTCGGTGGAACTAAGTAAAACACTGAGGCCACACTTGAAGATGCACCGTGTTCGACCATGTAAAGCAGCAAGAGGATGGCAACACAAGACAGAACAACCACCAGCCAGATTAGAGTCAGCGTGAATTCTACAGTCCAGTTCACTTGCATGGTTTCGTAGCGCATTGCGAACGGCAGAAACAACGCCGCCGAAGCCAAGTATTGCACCATCGCACCGCCGACCATATCGGTTCCCTGACAGAAGCGCTTCTGATACAGAGTGCCGCAGGTAATACCCACCAAAGAAACCAAACACAATAACGTTGCCAAGCCTTTTTGGTCGTCTGACTGCCATTCAATATTGCCCATCAGCACCAAACTGATACCCGCAAAACCAAGCGCTAATCCCAACCACTGTGCAAAATTAAAACGCTGCGAAGTACAGCTGATCATAATCAATGCGGTAAGAATCGGTTGTAAGCCAACAAGTAGAGAACTCAACCCAGCAGGCATACCCATATCAATCGCCAGATAGGTGCCACCAAGGTAGAAACCATGAATCAAGATGCCGACCACACTTGCGTGGAAGAATGCTCGACCACGAGGAATACGACGCTTAAGGATTGCAATCAAAACCAAGAACAGCGCCACGTTAGCTACCATCCTCAATGAAAGTAATGTTGCGGGTTCCGCGTATTCCACACCAAGACGTGCGCCAACAAAGCCTGACGACCACAATATTACAAACACAAACGGAATCATTTTAATCAGCATTACAAACCTCTGGTCAACTCTTCATCAATGCTGTTACCTTAGTTGGGTACAGATAACTAATAAAGATACAGATATAACACTTTAAATGGTTACAGATTGAGAGTGAGCAATGAGGGAGAAAAACGTGGAAGCAGAACTCAGCGGCAATAAATACCTTGCTACCGAACAACATATTAAGGCTCAAATTGATAAGGGACTCTTTCATCCAGAAGATCGCCTTCCCTCAATTCGTCAATTGAGTGAACAGCTTGGCGTGAGTAAAAATACCGTGATTCGCGCCTACCAAGAACTGGAAGCGACAGGCTGGGTTTATTCTGTACCTAAATCTGGCTATCGCGTGAAAGCGCCGAACACCACCAGCTGGGATGCATCAAGCCAACCTCAAAAAGTCGATCTGTTGTCTGTCACTAAATCGGTACTCTCTCGTCCAAAAGGTCGTCTGAAACTATTGGCAGGCTCGGCCCACCCGAATATCAACAACCCTGCGATTCGAAGCTTGTATGCCGAAATCGGTCGCCACAGTCGATTACAAACTCAGCTTCCCGGTTATTACCAACTGCCTCCTGGAGACGAGCAATTAGTAAAGCAATTGTTAAAGATCACCCATGATCTTGGTGTGCCTGCGGGATCGAAAGAGATTGCGATTACTCATGGTGCTCAACAGGCAATCAGTTTGGCATTACGTGCGCTCACCAAGCCCGGTGACATTGTGGCGGTCGAGTCGCCCTGTTATTTCGGTAATCTACTTTTACTTGAATCACTTGGCTTGAAAGCCCTTGAAATCCCAAGCAGCGTTAGCCACGGTATTGATATCCCATCACTACAGAGTGCGTTGGACAAATGGGAAGTGAAAACCTTACTGCTAACGCCAAACTTTACTAACCCAACCGGCTCAAGAATGCCATTGGCGAATCGAAAAGCATTACTGGAGATCACCGGATCTTTACCAATTATCGAAGACGATGTGTTCGGTAGTTTGGCATTCGACACACCAATCGCGAGCCTCAAAGAGCTCGATGATCAAGATAGAGTCATCTACGTCAACTCTTTGTCTAAAACCTTAGACTCACGTTTGCGAATCGGTTGGTTACTATCGGGTCGCTACCAACCTTTAGTCGAAAAGTACCTTTTATGCGACAACATGGGCAGCTCAAACCTGATGCAATCCGCGGTGGGTCAATTTCTCACTACTGGAAAATACCGCAGTCATTTATCCAAAATGAAACGGCTCTACCAAACCAATCAAAAGCAATTCCAAAGCCTGTTAATACAAGCACTAGATAGCTATCCTCACCTTGTCGGGCAATACCACCTATCAAAACCGGAAGGCTCTTTTTTAAACTGGATAACACTGCCAGAGTCGGTCGATAGCTACGCGGTCTATCAAGATTGTTTGAAGCATAAACTCGGGATCTTACCCGGAACAGTATTTGGCACCAACGACCAATATAAACACTGCTTGCGCTTCACTGTCGCCAATATTGAAGAGACCAAAGAGTGGAAAGAAGGGGTTGTAACACTAGCGAAGATAATCGCTAAACACGTACGTTAGGTAACCTTGTTAATTCCAAATTCAATCAAAACAACAAAGCCCCACTCAACTGAGCGGGGCTTTCATAATTCTCATATCTTGAGTTGCTTAAATACGATGGTTAGTTAAATGCGATTACCCTTGCCAAGCGAACTGTTCAAATACTTTGTCTACGGGCGTTTTAGCAACGTGGTTTACGTAGTTACTGATCACTTTCTGAGACAGACCAAGAATCACTTCTAGCACTTGTTGCTGACCGTAGCCCGCTTCGAAAAATGCTGCCATTTCACTTTCAGGCACATTGCCGCGGTTACGTACCATGCTCAGCGTAAAATCATGCAGTGCTTGCAGCTTTTCAGTGGGTAGAGCCGTGCGATTACGCAGTGCTTCGGTGATTGCAGGATCAACCTTCATTGAATGTGCAATGCCAGTGTGCGCTGGAACGCAGTAGTGACACTCGTGTTCAACGTTGATGGTTTGCCAAACAACCGTTAGCTCTTCCGCATCGAAAGATGAGTCACTAAACGCCTGATGAAGCTGGGTGTAAGCTTTAAGTGTGTTTGGAGATTCAGCTAACACACCAAACAAGCCCGGCACTCTACCCATCTGCTTTTTAGCGCCTTCAAGAATAGGTTGGCTTTGTTCAGGCGCGGATTCTACTGAGTGAATTTTAAAGTTGCTCATTGCTCTATCCCTATCAATTTACGGTTCTAAAGTTATTCAATCACGGAGCAATTAATGAATGTTCTCCGTTGGTGTGAAAACAATATAGAACAAACAAGAACGATCGTTCAAGTATTATTTTGAACACTCGTTCAAAATTTAAGTTAGAACCTTTCGAATACCTTGTGCGCATAACAAAAAAGCCCAACAGGCACACCTGATGGGCTTTCTCTTTCTCTCAATTTGTTTGCAAGCGGTTACCAATATTCTGCGTGAGCCAAGCCTTTAACGCAGCTCGACTTTCCACTTGTTACTTTGATTTCACCACCAGTCAACGATTGAGCCAACCAACCGTGAGGGAAACTCAATTCAAAGGGCGCAGGGACCTGCTCAACGGTAATTTGCCCAAAACCCACTTTTGAATAGTAGTCAGGATCACCGTACGTCACTGCAAGCTCAACGCCCTGTTGTTTTAGAGTCTGCAAACCAAAATTAATCAGTTGCTGGCCAATACCACGCTTTTGCACCTGAGTGCTCACCGCCACTGGTGAAAGCAAATATGCCTTGGTTTCATCGTCAAATGAAAGCGGCGTAAAGATAATCGCGCCAACAATCGTGCTATCCGACTCACTAGAATCGTCTTCAGCAACAAAGCAAAGTAGCTCTGTAGGAGCTGTGGTCGTTAAAAGATCGTAGGCAAGCTTACCCACGGTTTTACCTTCGTTCTCGCCTTCTGAATCCGTAAAGGTTTGAGTAAAAACTTGAGTGATTGTTTCGATTTCTTTTGAGTTATATTGTCTAAATTTCATGGTGTTACTCACTTACTTTAATTTCTTGAGCACAAAGAACTGATAATCAAAATCACGTTGTTCAGAACCTTTAGAAGGCTGTCGAACCAAGCCGTTCTTTGATGTGCTGCTATCGAAAAATTGTTTAACTTCATTGTCGCAATCTACGAGCGCTTTTGAGTTAGGCATCGACGCTTTAAGCGCTTCTACTCGCTTTTGAAAGGGCTGGTAATACGCAAGCCAACCAGCGTCGCTCATTGCAAAGTGCTCCAAAACTTCATAACCCGCAGCTTGTGCCTGTTTAATTCGTTCTGAAACCGTCGTCATGTCTGGGTACTCTTTTTGCCAGAACGCTTTGCTCGATTCGTTAGGTTGTTCGGTATTCCACACCAAGTCATTGACGACCAATATGCCGTCATCACTGAGTAGATTTCGCCACTGCTTTAGCGCTTTTTCAATACCCATGATGTAAGCGCTGCCTTCCGACCAAATTAGGTCAAACGACTTAGCTTCAAACGGCAGATCCATCATGCTCGCGCATACGGTTTGGACGTTGCTTTCTAAGCTAAGAGCCTGTGCTTGCTGAGTCAGAATATCTAAACTCGGCTGATCATTATCTACCGCCGTTATTTGCACATCCGCTTGATATTCTACTATGGCTTTCGCTAACACAGAGGTGGCAATACCTTTACCACAACCGATCTCAAGCACACGTTTGGGAGAAACTGGAACTCGAGCCAACGCTGCTAAAGTATCTTCCGCAGTTCCTGGCCCTAAACGCTGTAAACCCGCAAAGATCACGTCAAAATCCGCCATGTACCGGTCATGATCGTTCATGTCTTTTGAAAGCCATTTCAGTCGCAGTGCTTGCTTCTCATCAAAGCCTTGCTTAATTAACCAATCGAGATGTGCATCAGGCGCCACTTTGTCCATCGATTCATGCCAACCTTGCAACCCACTCTCGCCTAACAGAGCCGATAAAAGATCTCTCGAACGCTGTTTCTGAGCGATCTCTTCGTCCAATTGTTCGAGTCGGTTTTGTAACAAGGAGCGGTCAACCTTTGCATCTAAACACGCCTGACATTCTTTCAACGTCAGGCCACCCGCTTGTAACTGCTGCAACAATTTCACACGCTGCAAGTCGCGTTCGGAATAACTTCGATAACCATTACTGGTGCGTTGAGCTTCAATCAAACCCAACTTTCCATAGTACAAAAGCGTTGAACGGCTCAGGCCAACGAGCTCCGCTAATTCAGATATGCGATACATGCACTTCTCCCTCATTTCTATCTATAAGATAAACTATGAAGTTGTAGTCAGGTCAACACTCAATCAAGCATTTTTCTCATCTTGTTTAGCTTCAAACTGATAACGCTCTTTGGCATGTCTTTTAGCGATAAGCTTTTCCTTTCATGACTAGCCACCATTCTCGCTGAACGTCTCTTTGATTGAGGCGTACATTAAGCCGCTAATGACACAAAGAGCTCCCATAATTAAATAGCCGGCACTCATACCAAACAGCTTCACGCTTATCCCCGCGATCAAATAAGTAAAGAACCACCAGAAATGCGTTAAAGAGAAGTGAGCAGCAAAATACGGGGCGGTGTCCTCTCCCTCGCACGCTTGGGTGATCAAAAGGCCTGCGGAAGTTTGAATACAAGACATTCCAACGCCCATGGCTAAACACATGACGCCAAAGCCAACCCAACCGGGTGTGAAACTGCCAACGGCAAAAGAGGCGCAAATCGTCAGCAATCCTATCCAATGAAAATGTTGCGGCGAGTGACTCTCTAACCACTTGGGTAACCGCAGTGCCATAAGCATGGAACCCAAACCAACGACCATCATTGCTAATGCGGTTTGCGTTTCGTCACCATGCAGCACTTCGTGTACGTAGATAACCGTATTCACTAGCACCATCGCAGAAGCACTGGCCGCGGCAAGATACGCAAACCACAGAGCTCTCAACTTAGGTTTATTCAAGTAATTACGCAGTGCTTGCACCGCGCTGGTCTTTTTCGTTTTATGCGCTGATTCTGTCACTCGTTTCAAATTTGGTAATGTACACAGTAAGATCAACACACCAGACAGCAGAAAAGTTGCCGCATCGAGCATGAATAACTGTCTAAAACCAATTAAGCTCAGCAATAGAGCCGTTAACATTGGGCTAAAGATCTGTTCAAGATCATAAGCCATTCGGCTGAACGACAATGCTTTCGCGTACTGCGTTTTATCCACTAAGACCAAAGGTAGCGTTGATTGAAACAGGGGAGTAAAACCCGCAGAACACGCATTGATGAGAAACATCAATACATAGACTTCCCACACTTCGGTGACAAACGGTAAACAGACAAACAACAGCGCCCTAATCAAATCCAGCGCGAACAAAGTCCTTCGTTTCGGTAACTTATGTGCGATTGCACCAAATACTGGCGCGAGTCCTATGTACGCCAACATCTTCAAAGCAAATGCAATACTTAGCACCATCCCAGCTTCATCGCCTGACAGTTCATAAGCGAGCAAAGCTAAGCAGATGGAGCTCATACCAGTGCCGACTAACGATATGATTTGAGCAGACAGCAGGCGAATATAATCTCTATTGCGCCACATTGGAGTAATGTCCGTTCTAGTGCTCATTCGCTTACCTCAATCCGACCTACTAAGTCAGAGAATAGACCACGTAACCAAAGTTGAATGCTGTCCCAAAGTCGTACCATCCAAGATCCTTGTTCTACAGATTGCTCTGCCACTAAAGCGAAACTTGCCACCGTATTACCGTTACTCTTCCAAACAACTTGTCCCACTTCATCCCCTTGCTTAATAGGTGCGAGCAGCGGTTCAGCCATGACCACCGATTTTTGCAGCGAATCGACTAACCCTCTTGGCATGGTGAGGTACGCATCTTCGGCGACCTTGGCACCGACTTGTTCTGTATTCCCCTTCCAAACTCGCACCTGAGACTCTATTCGATCCTCTTTCATCACTTGTTTGGTGTCGTAAAAACGAAACCCATAACTCAATAGATTCTTTGAGGCAGAGGTTCGCGCTTGTGGGCTAGTGGTGCCCATAACGACCGATATCAAGCGCATCCTCCCTTCCGTCGCCGAGCTGACTAAGCTGTAACCCGCATTCTCGGTATAGCCCGTTTTTCCGCCATCGACATTAATTGACTTGTCCCAAAGCAGCTTGTTTCGGTTGTATTGAGTGATCTTATTCCAAGTAAACCGACGCTCTTGATATAAAGCATAAACGTCAGGTACATCTCGAATAATCGACTTCATCAAAATCGCCATATCCAACGGAGAGGTTTGGATTCCTTCGCCATCTAAACCATGCGCATTCACAAAGTTAGTATCTTGCAGCCCAAGCGACTTCGCCCAACCATTCATTAGGCTAACAAAGGCTTGTTCACTCCCCGCGATGTGCTCCGCCAGTGCGACAGAAGCATCGTTACCCGATTGAACGATCACCCCTTTCATAAGATTTGAAACTGAAATCTCATCTCCAGGCTGAATAAACATCTTGGATGACTCTGAGAACTTTGCCGACCACGCGTTTTCACTGACCGAGACTTTATCCTGCCATGTCAATCGACCGGCTTTAATCTCTTGGCCAACGACGTAAGCCGTCATTAATTTGGTCAAACTGGCAGGGGCTAAAATGGCACGTGAGTTTTGCTCTGCAATGATGCTCCCCGATTGGAAATCCATCAAAACATAACCTTTGGCTGCCAACTCAGGCGGGTTCGGGGTTACCACAGCGAAGCTTGGAGCACTCATTCCCACTAACAATAAGTAAGTCAACGCTCTCGCCCGGCGAAGCTTTTCTTTCAGAAGCCTTTCTTTTAGTTTCTTTTTAACCTTTGCTACCGCAGCTGATGACAAAGAGAGACTTAGCTTCAATATCGAAATCTGACTCATAACACTTCCTCCAAAGTCAGTGCGGCAACATCGCCAATATAGCGTTTGCGACCAACTTGATTCGTCGTGATGTACTGGTGCGTTTCTGAGCCTTTACCACACACTAAGATAAGGTCACCGCAGCGACTCAGTTGTTTGGCTAATTGAATGGCTTCATAGCGGTCGCTAATCTCATAGCAAAGCGTGGGGCTAACTTGCGAAGTTAACGCACGAAAAATATCCTCTTGCATCTCACCCAACGGATTATCGGAAGTAAAAATAACAACATCAGAATGGGTAGCGCATAGTTTGCCAATATCAGCAGCATCTCGTATCCGGTCGCCAGTCACACCAACGACAGTAATCACTCGCTTAGCCGACTGGGATTGGATGCCTTGATAGAGAGCCGATAGACCATCAAAGTTATGTGCGTAATCAACTAAAGCCAATGCGCCATTATCAAGCGACAGATATTTTGAACGTCCATCCGGCGCAACAACGCTATTCAAGGCATTCGCGATATCAGCTAGCGACCAATTCAGTGCCAACAATGTTGCTGCCATTGCTAAGGTATTTTCAACGTTAAACAGAAAAGGCAGTTGGCTGAAAACGCGCTCTTTGTTGCCTTGATTATTGAGGCTGAAGGTGGCGCCAAATGGCTCAACGTTCAAATCTTCGACATAAAGATCCGCATCTGAATTATCCATTGAGAAAGTTAGGACATTCACTCGGCTGCTTGCTCGCTCTATCGCGACATTGGCGTGGGGATCATCAAGGTTAATCACAGCGGTGCCATTGGGTTGAATGCGATCTAGGATCTGCAGCTTAGCCTGAACATAGCCATCCAGTGTTTTGTGATAATCAAGGTGGTCGCGGCCAATATTGGTGATCACTCCAACAGACAGCGGCACAAACCCTGCTCTATCTTGCACCAACGCATGGCTGCTTAGCTCCATAACATTATCAGTGACCTGCGCATCCGCCATATCTTTGAATAAGTTCAACAATGTCACGCTGTCTGGCGTGGTATTACTCAATTCTTGCTTGTTACCCGCATATTCAACGCCGAGTGTTCCAATATAAGCGCTCTGTCGATTGGTCTTTAGAACCTGATTCAAACCATGTGCAACGGTCGTTTTTCCGTTTGTGCCCGTAATACCAATATGGCGAATTTTCTTATGCGGATACTGATAAAAAGCCTTGATGACCAGCAAGCTTTGGTAATAGCTTCCCGTTACGAATACTGGTACCGATGCCGATATGGGTTTTGTTGCAATGATGGCAACCGCACCATTCGTAATCGCACTTTCAATATAACGATGACTATCATGACTCGTCCCTTCACGACAAACGAATACATCCTGACACTGAACGTGTTCACTGTTTGTTGAGAAGCGCCTAATTGACAATGCGCCCAGTTGTTTTATGAAGCTTTTCAATGTCTCGCTCAACATTCATTTATCCTTTCTGTTAGCTAGGAATTACTAATTGAGTCGAGTATATTTTCCTGTATGCCATCGATGAAATTGAACAAATCAATTCAAGTCATCAGCTATTTTGATAACCTATATTCTTTAGTGTTATCTCTACCAAATGAGAATATTGCTGTGAAAGATCTTAATTGGCGTGGAATCGACCTCAACCTACTGCTCACTTTTGACGCGCTTTTTCGCTTAAAAAGTGTATCGGCAGCTTCAAAAGAGCTGCATTTGGGACAGCCAGCCACCAGTTACAACCTAAAACGACTTCGGGAATTATTGGGGGATCCTCTCTTTGAAAGGCAAGGCAACAAGATGCAACCGACGGTGAGAGCACATGAGATAGCCCCTAAGGTTCAGACGATTTTATCGATTTTCACGCAAGATATTTTACCGGCGGAACAATTTGAGCCAGAGAACTACTCAGGACAGTTCACCATTGGTGTCAGTGATTACGCAGAACAGATTTTTGGTCCTGAGATTTTCGACACTCTTCAGCAACTTGCCCCACTCAGTAAAGTCCTGCTCAAGCCGGTCGATAGTGCGAACTGCGTGACGTTACTCGAAGACCAAAACACGGACCTCTGTATTGGTGTTTTTCAGGAGTTACCAAACCATTTGGATACCACCTTTCTTTACCGAGAAAAGCACCTTTGTACCTTTGATAACAAGGTGTTGAAGACCACACTCCCGATACCGCTCGATACCTATTTAAAGACACCGCAAATGATAATTACGGCTAACCAAGAACTGACGAGCCAAGTCGATATCACGCTAGAAAATATCGGTGTAAAACGTAATGTGGTGCTTGGTACAACACGTTTCTTGACCATTCGAAGAATGCTTTCGGGAAGAAATGTATTAGCCGTGATGGCAGAGATGGTAGGCCGTTCTGAATTGATAGATGATGATTTAGTACTATGCGATCCACCCATTGAAATCCCCGATTTTAACGTCGATATGGTGACATTAAAACGCGACGCCAGTCATCCACGTATCCAGTTTCTTACCCAGCTGGTTCAAAACCTGATTCAAGAAAAAGTAAAAGAGCTTCGACTCATCAAATAGAGCTGGGGTTTACTAGTTAGGGGCTGCGAGAGTATCTAGCTAGGGGCGAGCAAATATTCATGAAACAAACAAGGTTTGCCCCTACTTCACTCAAGTTAAATCACCACTTAATCGACCGCAGATCCCAAAATTATTGAGTGCCCATCAATTTACAAAAGTTATCAAAACGATAAAACAAATCAGCAGGTGAATAATTAAACCAACCAAGCATACCCATCACAAATCACTTCTTAACTTTTTTAGAAAAATTCAAAAATAATTAGAATTTAACCCCTAACTTTACTGAGTATTTTGTTAGTCTTGGAAACAATTATTTACAATCCAAACAAAAATTAATTGGATCGCTTGAGGTTGTTTTTCTTGAATATGAAATTATTCGGCAGTTCCCTAATCCTTTCGGGAACGGCATTAGGGGCTGGCATGTTAGCTATCCCAATGGTGTTGGCTCAATTTGGCTTCATGATCAGCTCAGTGCTGATGCTACTTATCTTTATTGGCACCACATACTCTGCACTCCTACTGGCAGAAGCGTGTACTAAAACCAAAGACAACAGTGGCATGAGCAGTGTTGCTTACCTCACTCTGGGCAGCAAAGGTAAACACTTTATCAATGCACTCTTTTACCTGCTGCTAGTATGCATGTTGATCGCTTATATCTTGGGTGTCGGTGACATCATTCATAAGCTACTGCTAGACGTTGGTATCGATGTATCGGCATCCGTTGCGTATACCATTTTCAGCCTATTGATGGGCGCTATCGTCGTCTCAGGCAAGTCTTATATCGACAAACTGAATCGCGGGCTATTCATCTTGATGGTCGTGATGTTGTTTATCGTTATTGCATCCTTATTTAGCAACATTCGCCTTGATTACCTAACTCAAACCAGCCAATACACGGCCAACGATGTGGTGCAATACAGCGCAGTTATCTTTACTAGCTTTGCCTCTATGGTGGTGATCCCGTCACTGGTTATCTACAACCGTGAAGCGACTCAAAAGCAGATCCGCAATATGATTCTGCTAGGCTCAGTGATTCCATTAATTTGCTACCTAACTTGGTTGTTCGCGATTATCGGCAACCTCGGCACAGACGCGATCAGCCAGTTCCACAATATCTCTGAGTTGATCTCTGCGTTCAGCGGCCAATCTGCTTGGTTGAAAGTGGTGATCGCTCTGTTCTCTGCTTTAGCCTTGGTGACTTCTTTCCTCGGCGTGTCGATGGCGCTTTACGACCAAAACAAAGACGCGGTCACCAACAACAAAGCGTTGGCTTATACGCTAACCTTCATCTTACCTTTGGTATTAGCAGAGCTGTTCGCTAGCCAGTTTGTAAGCATGTTGGACTACGCAGGCATGGTGCTGGTGTTCCTTGCTATCTGGGGACCACTCGCAATGGTAGTTAAGGTTCGTAGACCAGACTTCCCTCACCTACAAACCGAGGGCAGCTATACAGCAGCCGGTGGCGACACGGCACTAATGGCGACATTTGGTTTTGGCGCGTTGATTTTCGTGTCTTGGTTTATGGGGTAGCTCATCACTCGGTCATAGACCTAAAAAGATACCAAGAAGAGCAGCTTTGGCTGCTCTTTTTTTATGCCTAATATTCTTACCTACAAACTCTGCCTTCATCGCCAAATCCAATTAACTAAGCCTTCAGATAAAGTAATTAGAAACAATCATTTAGATAAACCCTCTCTCAGTATTTCAAACTCCAGCCCTGCTCAAAACAGCATGATCTATGATCATATAAAGTAGATCGATTGCTGATACATCTGATAATTAGATCACAAAACAACCTCAATGGTATTGTATTGGTATTATCATTTGAAATACCATCATTTGCGTACCCTACAGTACTAAAGGACATAATAATGAAATCGAATAACTTCAAACTGTCTTCAATGATGTTCATTGAATGGTTTATCTGGGGAGCATGGTTTGTTCCCCTATGGCAAATACTCAATACCAATGGATTCACACCAACTGAGATCGCATGGTCTTACGCATGTACCGCGATCGCCGCGATCATTTCACCGATCTTAGTTGGATCAATCACCGACCGATTCTTCGCTGCACAGAAAGTACTTTCTGTAATGTTGATAGCAGGTGCAGGTTTGATGTACTTAGCGGCTCAGCAAACCGAGTTCGCCACCTTCTTCCCACTACTTTTGCTTTACTCGTTAACTTACATGCCGACGATTGCACTGACCAACAGCATTGCTTTCTCTAACGTAGAAGACGTAGAGCGTGACTTCCCGCGCATTCGTGTTATGGGTACGATCGGTTGGATTGCATCAGGTATCGCTATCGGCTTCCTACCAGGTTGGTTAGGCTATGGTGATATTTCATCAAGCAATATCCCACTTATTCTTACCGCTTTAGCATCTTTGGCTCTGGGTATCTTCGCGCTAACATTGCCAGATACACCACCGAAAAGTACCGGAAAACTCAGCCTTAAAGTGATGCTTGGCCTAGACGCTATCGTGCTGCTAAAAGACAAAAACTTCCTAGCATTCTTCGTTTGTTCTTTCATGTTCAGCATGCCTCTAGCGTTCTACTACATCTTCGCTAATGGCTACCTAACTGAAGTCGGAATGAGTAATGCGACAGGTTGGATGACGCTGGGTCAGTTCTCTGAAATCTTCTTTATGCTGGCACTACCATTCTTCACAAAACGATTTGGTATTAAGAAGGTATTACTTCTTGGTCTATTTACTGCCGCGGTTCGTTACGGATTCTTCGTTTATGGTAGCGCAGACACTTGGTACCTCTACTCACTGCTATTCGCAGGCATCCTATTACATGGTGTGAGCTACGACTTCTACTTCGTAACGGCCTACATCTATGTCGACAAAAAAGCACCGGCTCACATGCGTACCGCTGCGCAAGGCCTTATCACACTCGGTTGCCAAGGTATTGGTAGCTTGCTGGGTTACCGCTTAGGTGGCGTGTTGATGGAGAAGATGTTCGCTTATGACGAACCACAAAACGGACTAACGTTTGACTGGGGTGGTATGTGGGGCTTCGGCGCCATCATGATAGCCATCATCCTCGTTATCTTTATGTACTTCTTCCGTGAGCCAAACGGCGAGATCAAAGAGATCAAAATCGACAACAAATCAGATGGAAACCCATCAGAGCAGACTCAAGTAGAAAAAGCTCAAGCGTAATTTTATACCTGCTCAGTCTCTCTCCTAGTTTCTGACTGAGCAGCTTTTAGATAACCTATTTTTGGTGAAGTAAGATGAACATTTCAAAACAAGACAGAATTTTAGGCACTTTTTATGGTCAAGCACTGGGTGATTCAATGGGAATGCCATCAGAGCTTTGGCCAAGAAGCCGAGTAAAAGCACACTTTGGTTGGATTGACTCTTTCCTGCCGGGGCCAGCTGAAAACAACGCCGCTTGTTACTTCGATGCTTGCCAGTTCACGGATGACACCTCAATGGCGTTGGCTCTTGCAGACGCTATCATTGAATGCGATGGCGAAATCTCACCAGAGATCATTGCTCGTAACGTATTAAGTTGGGCTGAAGGCTTCGATGCATTCAATAAAAACATTTTCGGCCCAAGCTCGAAAGCCGCGATGCGCGCGATTAAAGAAGGCACTTCAATTGACGAGCTTGAAAACAACGGCGTAACTAATGGCGCAGCAATGCGTGTATCGCCAATGGGCTGCCTTGTACCAACCACCAGCCTAGATACTTTTATCGGCCAAGTCGCTCTGGCTTCAAGCCCAACACATAAATCAGACGTTGCGATTGCGGGCGCGGTTGCCATTGCTTGGTCTGTATCGAAAGCGATTGAAGGTCACAGCTGGAACACAATTAAAGACCAGCTACCTGCGATTGCTAACTCAGCACAAACTAAGAACATCACCACTTTCAGTGCTTCAATGGGCGCACGTATTGAGCTTGCACTTATGGTGGCGTCAGAAAACAGCGGCATTGAAGAGCGCATGGAAAAGATCTACAACTTAGTCGGTGCAGGTGTAAGTACGATTGAGTCGGTTCCGGCTGCTATCGCAATGGTTGAACTGGCTGAAACCGATCCAAATCGCTGTGCCATTCTATGTGCCAACTTAGGTGGTGATACCGATACGATAGGCGCAATGGCTACTGCAATTTGTGGCGCATTGAATGGTATTCAAGCTATCGATGTCGAACTGAAAAAACAGCTCGATGACGAAAACCAACTCGACTTTACCGGTTACGCTGAAACCTTCCTACGCTTAAGAGAGATTAAGGAGCAAGGGTATGCCTCATAGTGCTTTGATCACACTGATTCCAACTCTACAAAACAAGCGACAGTTGTGCCTAATCGGCGCTGCCGTGGTCGATATCGTGACAGAGACACCTGCGCTACCGAAACGTGGCACTGATGTCGAGCTCACAGAGAAAGGCATTCATGTCGGCGGTTGCGCTCTCAACATCGCCATTGCTTTGAAGAAGCTCGGCGTTGAATCTATTAATGCTCTACCGATTGGCCAAGGTAAATGGGCGGACATCATCACTGCCGCGATGGCTGAGAAAGGCCTAACAAGTAGCCTGCAAGATCCAAGTGGCGACAATGGTTGGTGCTTAGCGTTAGTTGAACCCGATGGTGAACGTACTTTCCTGTCCGTCAGTGGTGTCGAGAACAACTGGAATCAACAAGCGCTTGAACAACTCAAGCTGCAAGACGATGCGATCATCTACCTCTCTGGATATCAATTGTCTTCAGCTTGTGGAGAGCAGATCGTTAGCTGGCTTGAATCACTGCCAAGCGGTATTGAGCTATTCATCGATTTCGGTCCTCGTATTGGAGACATTCCAAAGCCATTATTTGAGCGCCTAATCAAGCTGAAACCGACCATATCTTTAAATCGCCAAGAAGCCGAAGTGCTCGGCATGCAAGAGATAAACGCGTTTGTAGAACAATGGCATAACCAGTATGGCTGCCCACTGATTCTGCGTATCGACAGTGATGGTGCTCTGTTCGCTACTCAAAATGGCTACGGGAACGTTGCGCCATTTAAAGCGACCGTGGTTGATACTATTGGCGCAGGTGATACCCATGCGGGTGGCGTGTTAGCGGGCTTGGCTTCCGGCTGGGAACTGCCTGACGCGATCTTACTTGGCAATGCGGTTGCGTCTTATGTGGTGAGTCATGTGGGTGGCGACTGCGCGCCAAGCGTTGACGAGATAACTCACTACCTTAACCAATACTAATTCCTGTTAAGTCATGTAGACACAAGGCTCAGTATTACTGGGCCTTTTTGTTATGCCTGTCTTTCTTTTACCTAGCTTTTTTGGCCTTTCTAATATGAATCATTCTTCTGTTATGAACCGTTCTTCCAATGCAAATAACAAAGCGACGAGGATTCTGCTTGCGAGCTGTGGGATCAACCTTTGTATCGGCGTGCTCTATACCTGGAGCGTTTTTAAGAACTCGCTACTAGAACTCGGTTGGAACAACACTCAAGCCTCGATGCCCTACACCATCACTATAATCACCCTATCATTGGCGCTACTCATTGCTGGTCGTATTCAAGATAAAATCGGCCCACAAAAAGTATTAATGGTGGGTTCTTTGATGGCTGGCGCGGGAATGATCTTGGCGAGCCTCTCGTTAACGCCTTGGAACTTAAATGTCAGCTTTGGTTTGGTCACCGGCGCCGGTATCGGATTCGCTTATGCGTGCTTGAATCCAACCGCGATGAAGTGGTTTCACTCTTCACAAAAAGGCATGGTCAACGGGTTACTCGCCACAGCATTCGGTCTTGCTGCTATCTATTTAGCCCCACTTACTAGCTACTTAATATCTGTTATTGGGTTAGAGCAAAGCCTACGAGCGTTAGGTATAGGTCTAGTACTGATCGCTTTCCCATTGGCTTGTTCTATCAAAAACCCACCAGCAGGGTATGAGCCGAAAGCCAATTCAGAAAAACCTGATTCCTCAAAGCCTACACCGCCTTCCGCTCGAAATTACATATGGAAAGAGATGCTCGCCACCAAGCAGTTCTACCTGTTGTGGTTCACTTATGCCTTCGGTGCTGCCGCTGGCTTGATGATCATCGCCAACATCACCTCGATTGCTGCTGAGCAAGCCAATATCTTAGAAGGCGCTTATTTGATTGTGACCTTATCGATATTCAACTCAGCAGGTCGATTAGTCTCTGGGTTATTGAGCGATAAGATTGGCGCATTAAAAACGTTGGCGATCGCGCTTGGGCTACAAACCATCAATATGCTGCTGTTCAGCCAGTTTGTTTCTAGCCCGACCCTAATGGTTGGCGCGGCATTGGCAGGCATTGGATATGGCACCTTGTTAGCAGTGTTTCCTTCAATCATGGCGGACTTATACGGCCTGAAAAACTTTGGCGCCAACTACGGAGTGCTTTATACCGCTTGGGGCATTGGTGGCTTTATCGGCCCTATCCTTGCAGCAATCTCCGTCGATTGGTACGGCAGTTACTCAATAGCCTATTTGATCTGTGCTGTGTTGGTAAGTATCGCCACAGTCCTAACCTTCAAAGTAAAACCCATTTCAACAGAGCCTAGTAGCGACAAAGAGTTAGCCCCACATTACCAACCAGAACGTTCAAACTAACTGGATAAAACTTCTGAGTGGTGGAATCTTTGTTTCGCCCTCAGATTTCACATTTCTATTAAGTGTGGGCTGAGAACTTCGGGTATACTTCGGTTAAATATAAAAGCTAAAACAGACCTTTATGAGCGCTTATCAACCACTGCTTACCTTGATTCAGGAACGAATCGACCAGAAAGATAAATCACCTCTGTATCTGAAGATTGCCGATTCAGTAAAGCTCGCGACTGAGCAACAAATGTTGAAGGGCGGTGACTTTATCCCAACGGAACGTGAATTCAGCGACAAGCTTGGTGTCTCTCGAATTACGGTCCGCAAAGCATTGGATATTCTAGATAAGGAAGGGGTGATAGTTCGCTCTCGTGGTTTGGGCACTATGATCAGCGAGACTGTTGAATACTCAAGTAAAGAAGCGACAGGCTTCTCTCAACAAGTGGTTCTAAAAGGCAAAAAACCCGACACATTGTGGATAAAGAAAGATGTGGTTCCTTGCTCTTCAGAAATTGCCAAGATGCTTAAAATTGCAGAGAACGATCAAGTCTTTCTATTGAAGCGCGTTCGTTACATCGACGAACAAGCTGTCTCTATTGAAGAGTCTTACGTCCCTGCTCATTTGATCCATGACCCAGACGAAATTCAATTGTCGCTTTACGACTACTTCCGCAGCCAAGACATATCACCAACCAAAACGCAAAGTCGTGTGTCTGCAAAAATGCCAACTGAAGAGTTCCTAGAAAAACTCAATATCGACGAAACCGTGCCTGTACTGCTTATCGAACAAACCGCTTACGATAAAAAAGGCGTTCCGATTGAATACAGCATCAACCGCTGTCGTGGCGATATGTATGTGTTTGTGAGTGAAGATTAAACCTCGCATCCAAAATACAGCAGATACAAAAAGCCCGTTAGTCCTGCTATTAAAAGTAGAGACTAACGGGCTTTTTACTTCTTATTGGAGTGCTTGCTAGTTAGCTCTTAAACGTACTCGCAATATCTTTCAGTGAAGCCGCCAGTTCAGCTTGTTCTTTGGCTGTTGCAGCTATTTGCGTTGCGCCTGTCGTAGATTCTGTCGACTTCTGCTCTACTGCCATCACGTTCTGAGCGATGTCTTGAGTCACTACGGCTTGCTCTTCGGTAGCGGTTGCGATCTGCTCAGTCATGCTAAAGATCTCGCTTACCGATGCTGAGATTCCTTGTAAGGTGTGTTCCACCTCTTTTGAATCCTCAACCGCTTTAGACGACATCTTCTGGCTGTTATCAATCACATTAAACGCGGTTTGCACATCAGACTGTAGCGAGCTGATGAAACCTTCGATTTCAGCTGTCGACTGTTGAGTACGCTGTGCTAACGTGCGAACTTCATCGGCCACTACCGCGAATCCGCGGCCTTGCTCGCCCGCTCGTGCTGCTTCAATTGCCGCGTTCAACGCCAATAGGTTGGTTTGCTCCGCTACTGACTTAATCACATCAATTACACTGTTAATGTTATTACTGCTCTCGTGTAGATGCGTGATCTTTTCAGCGAGGTCATTAATTTCAGATGCCAGTTTTTCAATCGAGTGATAAGAATCCTGAACTGTACTCAAACCTTCTTGTGACTGCTCATCGACCATTTTAGCGGAGCTTGCCGTCTGCTGAGTTTTCGCTGCCACTTCATTTACCGTTGCTGATAACTCTTCTGTCGCCGTCGCAACTAAGCCAATTTGGTCTTGTTGTTGAACCAACGTATTCGAGTTGTAGTGACAAGTTTGTGAGGTTTCTTCAGCGGCAGAAGCCAGGGTCAAACTCGATTGAGACAAGTTGTCGATGACATTCGAAAACTTCTCTAGCGTTTCGTTGAGTGCCGAAGAGATCAGCCCAAGCTCGCTGTTGCCAACGAACTGAGCGC
The DNA here is from genome assembly GCF_902751245.1 of Vibrio sp. Vb339. Lineage (NCBI taxonomy): Bacteria > Pseudomonadati > Pseudomonadota > Gammaproteobacteria > Vibrionales > Vibrionaceae > Vibrio > Vibrio sp. Vb339. Next base: position 86,258 of record NZ_CADDIS010000001.1, read on the forward strand.
GAACTGTTAAGTCGTTGTCATTACGAACCTTAGACAACATCACTGTAAGATCTTTTACTCTCATCGTCAGGTCGCTGATCGCCTTATAGCTCACGAAGGTCGCGAACAAGGTTATCAAAGCAAACAGACCTATACTCATCATCATCGCAGACTGCGCCTCTGACATTTTTTTCTCTGTCAGTGCGATAAGTGACTCTGCTAGGTGGTTTTCTGTTTTCTTTAGCTGAACAATACGAGCGGTAGATTGCGAGAACCAGTACACAGGATCAACATCAAAACCGCTCATCTTAGATTCAGCCAAACCACGAAGCTTTTCTACTTCTGCCACCGAACGATCATTCAATTGCTGTTCAAAAAAACGAACATTAGCTGGGTTGCTCAATACCTCAAAGTTTGAGAAGTAGGTATTTTGCTCAGTCACCAAAGAGATGAATTTAACCAACATGCCTGGGCCAAATTCATTTTTAGAGAAGGTGTTGTTGAGAACCGCACGCTCAATACCGGCACGCTCTTTACCTTGTAAAAAGTTGTAGTAAGCGATGGTTTCTGTGGTGATGGCAGCATCAGAGCTAAGCTCAGCAATTAACGCCGATACGCTCAACAGCTTTGCATTCAGTTGGGTGTAATAACCCAAAGCCTCAGATAGCGGAATTGATTGAGAATCGACTCGATTTCGAATAGAAGAAAGTTGATTAAGGCTTTGGCTGATCTCTGTATTCAAACGGTTGATCTGTGGCAGTTCGATATCGGCAGACTGCCAGTAATCGTTTCTTTGGTTGCGTCGGTTGTCAGCACTGGTTCTCTGCGCGGCTAATTCACTGACAAACTTGGTTCCTTGAGAACCAATAAAGCCGGCGGTCATGCCTCGCTCTTTTTGTAACTCATGCACTAACTCACTGTACACAACCGAAAGACGTGTCAGTTGGTTTAATGAAGACATTTCAGTCTTGGTTTCCACGCCCTTGGATATCGCAGAAACACTGAGCCAGAGAAATCCTAAGATCGGTAAAATAAGCAAGGCGATGATTTTTTGCTTAAAAGACATATCGGTTAATTTCATTTTTATTTCCTAGCAGCTAACAAATCTTTTCAGTCATCTAACACGCACATCCTTAATAAGATGCGCCTCAATTGTGACTGTATAATTATTCAACTTGATCAATGTGCATCAATTACCGTGCCACACAGATCGCGATGCGATGAAGGTAACATTTAACCTTACAAAATTCATTGATTTACCGATAAAACTGTTAGCTAAGCGACCTAACGATACCAAAAACACGTGCAACAACATTTTATTGACGTAAGCGACTGAAATATGACACATTTTAACTACCCAAAAGGGGTAGGCCTGCACCAATTATGTGCTCAGAGAAAACGATATATTCAGAACCATCTATAGATTCAACGCTCACCAGAGATTGATTCACATCCCTATTCTGCGCTGATTAACTGTCTATTCCTCGTTAACTAAATATGTATAATGCCGAATTATTAAAGTAGAGATTCGCAATAAATATGCGACAACAACTGAGAGGTATTGTATGGATTGTCCCGCTTGCGAAGAACATATCGGTTGGGAATGGGTAGAAGAAGCGGCCATTGAACCCAATGAGGAATTCGATTGCCCAGAGTGCGAAGCAACATTGATGTACACCATCGATGAAGGCACCTACTACGGCGCTCAGCACAAGACCGTAGAAGTTATTGATGATTAAGATTATTTCCTGATGATCGGGGTGTTTTATTAACTCTTTGATATTCTAAGCCTGCGCAAAGCAGCTAAACACACCTTTACTAGAACGGGCGTTCAGCATAAAATATTGAACACATGTTCAGATTAATGAAGTAGATGTTATGGCTAAGACCGCTAAGTTCGATAGACAAGACGTAGTAGATAAAGCAACGAACCTGTATTGGGAAAAGGGCTTTCATGCGACTTCTATGCGTAACCTTCAAGACGTGATTGATATGCGTCCGGGCAGCATCTACGCGACGTTCGGCAGCAAAGAAGGTTTGTTTAAAGAGACGCTTGCTCGCTATACCGAACTTGGCATCCTCAACCTGAACCGCTTCCGCAGTGAAACCGAATCGCCTATCAAAGCGCTGGAAAACTTCGTAAAACGCGCCGTTGTCGAATCGAAACAGAGCGCGCCAAATGGCATGTGTATGCTGGCTAAAACGGTCGCTGAACTGACTGATGAACACGCAGAATTGTTAGCAGAAGCGAAGAAGTCACTTAAGATAATGGAAGGCGAGTTCGCCAAGCTGATTGCAGAATCACAAGAATTGGGTGAGATCAGCAAAGAGCGCGAGCCGACTCAACTTGCTCGTCATGTTCAGGTCCAAATCGCAGGCCTGCGTACCTACGCCAAAACCTGTGACGATATTGATTTACTCAACTCAATGGTTGAAGACGTATTTAAGTACCACCCTTTTTAGCGTCTGACCTGACTGATTGGGCACAATACAAAAAGACTACACTTTCACCTTAACCGGCCTGAGCGGAGTCTTTTTAGCTTTGATCTAGTTAACTTTATAGATGATAAATTTTGCGGTTTAAGGGTTACACCTTTCTCATGATCAACGCCTGAGCATTAAGCATCGCCTCTTTGGTACTAACATCTAACGTTTTCACGTTCGCAAAGCGCTCTACTTCTTTAATCGCCACATCGTGAGCAAAGATCACCAACCTCGCCCTTTCAATGTCTTTCTGGGTAATGCGATTACCTATCCCGTTGGCACCTTGTGTCTCGACTTTAATCCGAACCCCGAGATGATGCGCCGCCTTTTCTAACGATTTCGCAGCCAAGAAAGTATGGGCAACACCAGACGGACAAGAAGTGATCGCCAATACATCCGCTTGCCCCTCTTCCGTTACCGAACCACCGGTAAACTGATTAGAATTCACTTCGCCTTCGACCACGTTCTTCTTCAGAAGAATCACGATAAAAGCTGTCGTTAGAGCCCCCGCGAGTGTGCCAACGATATAGCCAATCTTGCCATCAACCACTGGCAATACTATCCAGCCGCCCCATGGAGCATGGTTCACTACATGGAACATAAAGCCAACCACGTTACCGACAATGCCACCAGCAACAACCGCAGGCAGAACGCGCGCAGGATCGGCGGCAGCAAAAGGAATCGCGCCTTCACTGATGCCGATCATTCCCATAATGCCTGCAGCTTTACCCGCTTCACGCTCGTCTCTTTTGAATTTCTTCGGCGATAAGAAAGTCGCCAATGCCATACCTAGAGGTGGCGTACAAATCGCAATTCCGACACCGCCCATCAACCATGGCTGAGTATTCACCTGAGTTTGGGCAAACAGCGTTGCTACTTTATTGATTGGGCCGCCCATATCAAAGGCCGTCATTGCACCTAAAATACTGCCCAACACCACTTTTCCTGAGCCTGCCATGCCAGTCAGCATTTGGTTCATCTCTAGCATCACTTGAGCTATCGGTGAGCCAATCACCCACATCACCGCACCACAAGTTACGAAGGTGCCCACTAGTGGATAGATGAAGATCGAGCTCAGCGAGATCATGCTGTCTGGCAGTTTGATCTTCTTGAGTAGATTAACCACAAAGCCCGCGAAGAAGCCGACCACAATCGCACCGAGGAATCCGGTATTGTATTGATTGACCGCGACCCAAGAACCAATCATGCCGGGCGCTAAACCCGGTTTGTCAGCCATTGAATACGCGATGTAACCACCGAGCACCGCAGTAAACAGGGTTAGCCCCGCGATGCCCATTTGTGCGATGTCTGCTAGCACGCCACTTTCAGGAACTGCGCCATGACCAGACATCATCACCGACAAAGACAAAAGCACACCACCTGCAACCACGAAAGGAATCATGTGTGAGGTGCCGTATAACAAGTGTTCTTTGAGGCGATTAAGAGATTGTGCCCAAGGGCTTAGTGGTTCGATATACACTTCATGATGGCTAGAGGCGTAGCTATCGAACGATTCTGAATTGGCTTCAAGAAACAGCTCTTGAGCTTCCTCGACAGACTCCACCGCCTTTAATTTTGTAACAAAGCCATCTTCGATAAGTCTGGTCGAAATCTGAGCTAGCACCTCGATATGGTGGTCGTCGTTGTTGTCTGGGGAAGCGAGCATAAAGAACACATCCGACAGTTCGCCGCCGTCTGCGCCATAATCGATGCCAGAGCGGCTGATACCTACCGCCACAGCTGGTTTAGCTACAGCAGTACTTTTCGCGTGTGGAATCGCAATACCATCGTCAAAGCCTGTATTACCGATGGCTTCACGCTTCCAGATGTCATCAAGGAATTCACGTTTATTGGAGAGCTTACCGGTACGGTCGAGCAGTTCAACAAGCTCTTCAAATACCGCCTGTTTTGAGTCGGCTTGTAAATCTAAGCAGATGATCTCGGGCTCGATAATGTTGGTGATATCCATATGCTGCTCTGCCTCGCCTGATTTCAGACTGAAGTAATTACGTAAGTGATAAGGTTAATAAGATGAAAAGATTAACGGTGTGAAGGCACTCAATATATAGGACGAAAGGTGCATTAACTGGATTATTGTAACCAAGAACTCAGAGTGTGACTTTCACCTTGGAATAAAAAACGCCAATCCATAAAATCCACAGAACCCATAACAATATCGTCCCTCCGCCATGCGAGCTTTCCCTACTGGGTTTCCCATGCAAGATAGCTTTTGCCGGGTAGCTTATGTAACGTAACAGGGACGAGATTAAGCCGAGAATAATAATGAGAATTGTAGCGGTAACTGCGTGCCCTACAGGCATTGCGCATACTTATATGGCAGCTGATGCTCTAAATAAAACAGCCCCTAAGTTCAACGTTTCAATCAAGGTTGAGACGCAAGGCGCTATGGGTATTGAAAACTTACTGACCGCCCAAGATATTACCCTCGCAAACAAAGTGTTGATCGTCTCTGATATCGACATCGAACAACCAAGCCGATTTGACCCAGCTAAAACCGTATTTGTTCCAATGGAAGAGGTATTGTTGAGTGTCGATAAAGTCTTTATTAAGCATTGTCGAACTTAAACTTTTGATGAACGAATACCAGATCACCTTCTTCGTTAACGATCCTGCCGCGAACTCACATGTCGCGCAGCCGCTGACTCGCTTAGCGAAGAAGTTCAAAAGCAACATCCGCATTATCAACATCACTCAAAATCGAACCGCTGATCTCTCCAAATCCGTCGCGATGCTGCAAGTAGGTTTACTTCGCGGTGATTTATGTCAGATAACCGCGGTTGGTATTGACGCGGAGCTGGCCTGTTTCGTTCTCAAAGACGTCATTGCAGAGCATTACGACATGGTTGGCTCACAGGTGAACCATGAATTCTCTAGCGATTTAATCCAGCGAATGCCACAGATATGCCCACCTTGTGATATCAAATGGCACCACGCTAAGGCGCAAACCCAACTGACCAAATTTGAGTGCTTAAAAGGGCTCGCTCACCTTGTTTATCCAGAAGACCCAGATGAACTGATTCTGGCATTTATTAAACGAGAAGAACGCTCTTCAACCTGCGTGTCACCGGGCATCGCACTGCCGCATGTGATGTTTGAATCGACTCAAGATCTCTCGATTGCGGTTATCGTCAGTGACGACCCGATTGACTGGGCATCACGTATCGGAGAAGTGCATGTAGCTATCGCTCTTGTTCTGCCAACCAAGCCACAGCGTGAGCACATTGTCGCGGCGACCAACCTAACTCGAAACCTGCTTCACGATCAGGTCAATGAACGTCTGCAAAAGACTCGAAGCAGTGTCGACCTACAAGCCTTGTTGATGTACATATCATCTCGTCTTATCTAAATTCCTCTAGCTCAAACAGACTGTCTAACCAACCCTTTAAGCTCGTTTTCTCACACAATAAAAAACGGCTGAGCATTAGAGCTCAGCCGTTTTATGTTTAATTACTTGTTTAACTGGTTAGCTAACTTAAGCTGTTTTTTTCGCTTGTTTCGCATCCTCAACCGAGTCGTCTACAGCTTTCACCAACAGCAGACCAACTACGAACACGATACCGCCACACAGTACGAACATCATTCTTCCCCAGAATGGGTTCGGTAGAGCAAACATCGCCATCACTGCCACACCAGACACTGCGATCAGAGAGCCCAGCATGTGACGTTGTTTGTTATCCAGTTTCTTCTGTGCTGTTGATTCAGAAACCAATGGTGTCGCTAGGTTGTTGAAGAAGGTATCAACATCTTTCTGACGAGACGCTTCCAGTGGTTTATAGAACAGAGTCGAAAGAATGAAGAAGCCAGCAGTAAATGTTAAGTGTGCAATCAGGCCTACTGCTACTTTTAGGTCAGACCATTCACGGCTCGTTAGCGGCTCTAGGTTGAACAAGTTTTGTAGCATCTCAGCGGTAATCACGAAACCAACGATGTAAGACACAATCGCACCGACCACTAGCGTACCCCAACCTGCCCAGTCCGGAGTCTTCTTAAGGAAGAAACCACAGAATGCAGGGATGGTCATTGGGAAGCCGATTAATGCGCCCACGTACATCATGGTGTCGAACAGGCTCAAGCCTTTTAGCGAGTTGATAAACAGCGCGATAAGGATGATGGCAAGACCAAAGAAGGTAGACATCAACTTAGACACAATCATCAGCTCTTTCTCTGTCGCGTTTGGACGAAGAATCGGTTGGTAGAAATTGATTACAAAGATACCAGAGTTACGGTTTAAGCCTGAGTCCATAGAAGACATAGTTGCCGCAAACATCGCTGCGATTAGAAGACCTACCATACCTGCTGGCATGTATTGCTCTACGAAGTAAAGGTAAGCGAAGTCGCCTGCTTTAGAACCTGCGTCTGGGTAATGTGCTGCAAGGTCAACGCCTTGTCCTGCTACGAACCAAGGTGGCATAAACCAAATGATTGGACCGATGGTCATCAGAATACATGCTAACAGTGCTGCTTTTTTCGCGTTCTTTGAGTCTTTTGCCGCTAGGTAACGGTAAGAGTTCAACATGTTGTTGGTGATACTGAACTGCTTGAAGAAGATGAAGAATGCCCAGATTCCGAAGATGCTTACGTAGTTCAGATTGTTACCAGAAACGAATGATGCGCCTTCTGCTACAGGGAAATCGTTGATGATTTCAGTAACGCCACCACCTTGTACGATAGCCACTGCAGCACACGTTACGGTTACCGCCATGATAATAACCATCTGCATGAAGTCAGACGCGATAACCGCCCAAGAGCCGCCTGTCACCGACATAACAAGTACAACAAGACCAGTCAGAACGATGGTTGTCGTCATGTCGAAGCCAAAGATGCCCGATGCGATGATCGCCAAACCGTTCAGCCAGATACCTGCAGAAACAATACTGTTCGGCATGCCAGACCAAGTAAATACTTGTTCGTTGAAGCTACCAAAACGCATACGAATCGCGTCAATTGGCGTTACCACACGTAGTTGACGGAATTTCGGAGCGAAGTACAGGTAGTTCATCAGGTAACCAAATGCGTTCGCTAAGAAGATAACCGCGACAGCCATACCATCGGCATACGCTTTACCCGCTGCGCCAGTGAAGGTCCAAGCACTGAACTGAGTCATAAACGCAGTCGCGCCAACCATCCACCAAAGCATGTTACCGCCCCCGCGGAAATAGTCACTGGTTGTACTGGTGAACGTTCTAAACATCCAACCTATTGCTATAAGGAAAAGGAAATAAATTCCTACGATCAGAGTATTGAGTTCCATGTATAAGTCTTCTTTATGATGAATATCTGAAGAGCATATTATCTATAGAATTTTTAATTTGTAGTATTATAAGTCAAGGTTGTGATGGGGCGTATAAACCTGAATATTTGATTTCGAGGCATGAATTACACGTTAGTAAATAAAGAATAAGACGAATCGAAGTAAACATTTAAAATCAATAACTTACAAACATTTCAATCAGTAAGCTGGACAACAATAACAAGATTTTGTCGTCTAGATAAGTTGTTTTTAATTTACTTAGCATTCATTAAATGCATCGCGTTAATACATCAAATCTCACACGTTTAATTCAATAAATAGGCAACGAAAAATAATAAGCAACTCGCAAAGCGAACCCTTAATGTTATTAATTGGGTTTATTTAGTGAAACGGGATAAATAGAGAACGTGCCTAAAGATAGGTTTGGAAATAAGGTGTAGAAATAAACAGCAGAGGAAAACACAAAGCAAATTGATCACCACAACACAGAGCTCACTGTGGTGATCTAGTCATACAAATTTCGGTCGTATAAGCTCTGGTCAAAAATGGCAATTTGAAGGGATATTAGATTGAACCACGATATTCGGTCGGCGTTCTACCGGTGCGATTCTTAAACACTCGACAGAAGTAGTTCACATCTTTAAAGCCGCAACGCAATGCTACTTCATTGAGCTTGAAGTTGTACTTTTTGAGCATGAACTTAGCGCGGTCGACTCGAACACGGGTAATGTATTCTGCCAGCGTCATGTGGCCTTGCTGACGGAACATTCGCGACAAGTGATTGGATGAAATGCTAAAGCGTGAGGCAATGCTGTCTCGGGTGATTTGACGGTGGAAATTCTCTTGAATGTAGATACAGATCCCTTGATACACATCCTGCACGCGGCTGTGAGATTTCTCGACAGGCGCATCTAACATCGTCTTGCTGTATTGGAGCAGAGCTTGCAGCAATAACTCATCCATCGGCTGCTTGTTACTCTCTCTCGCTAACGAGCTGAGCGCCTCCAAAATGTTATCAATCGCAAACCCAGAGCGAGTCTGAATACTGTGCTTTTGGATATCGTAAAAGCTCTCTTCCCCTTTGCGCTTACTCACTAAACTTAAACCAAGCTGGCGACGACCAAACAACATGCTCAGCACCGAACAGTCAGTATCCCAGTTAGGTTTATTCCAGCAGTTGGGTGGGATGAAAATCGCGTCTCCGGCTTTGGCAATAACGTTGGTGATCTTGCGATCATGACTCTCCATTTCATTGACATACTCTCCATCTAGCACCAGCTCTAAACGTGGAAAGTTCACCTGATAGCTGCAAGCGGATGGCGTGTGAAAATCTCCAGCAAACCAGATGTTATGAAACGGTTCTCGCTCATTTAACACCGACGAGATTAAGTCATGAAATATCATTATTCGAACTCTTATGGGCAGCAATAAGGCTACGGAAATAGATATACCTGTAACTGAAACATAGCGCTATTGAGCAAAGTCACAATTTGAGATCTAGGTTACAAAAATCCAGTCTTAGTAATAAATCTCCAGTGCAGAAACCAATGAGGCACGTAATTTCCCAAATAACAAAAAACGCTGAAGCCCTTATAAATAAAAGCTTCAAAGCACCACAAACCTTGTCAACACAGACCTAAAAACGCCCGTTCGACCGATCAAAATCACACTCCATTTATAACGCAACAATCATCCAGTAAATGCATTTTTTCTTCACTACAGAAGGTAAGCCGTAGATTCCAGAATACCCCTAACAAAATAAAAACAGATTAGGGGTTCATTATGATCACGACATTGATCAATCAAGATTTGATTAAGCTTTCGCTTAGCGCTAATTCAAAAGAAGACGTATTCAAAGAGCTGATAGACGTGCTTTACGCACAAGGCAGAATCTCAGACAAAGCACAGTTTCTTGCCGACATTAAGGCTCGTGAAGAACAAGGTAATACCGGGTTTGAAGAAGGCATTGCTCTGCCACACGCGAAAAGCGCTGCGGTGATCAAACCCGCGGTTGTTATCGGTGTCCATCAACAGGGTATCGAGTACGGCGCCGATGACGGCCAGCCATCAAAACTATTCTTCATGATTGCCTCTCCTGATGGCGGCGATAATCACCACATCGAAGTACTGGCAGAACTTTCTTCAAAACTGATTGAAGAAGGCTTTATCGAAAGCTTCATGAATGCTCAATCTGAACAACAAGCATTAGAACTACTGCTTGCCAAACCTGAGCTGTCAGAAACGGAAACCAACGTTGAGAAACAAGGCTTCATCATTGGTGTAACAGGCTGCCCAGCTGGTGTTGCTCACACGTATTTAGCAGCCGAAGCACTAGAGAAAGGCGCGGCGGCTCTTGGCTACAATATCAAGGTCGAAACCAACGGTTCTATTGGTGTAAAGAACAGCCCAACTCAAGAAGAGATCGAACGCGCAGATGCGATTGTCGTGGCTTGTGACAAACAGGTCGACATGGCTCGCTTTGCCGGAAAACGCGTTATCAGCACCAACGTAAAAGCGCCAATCAAAGACGCGCAAGGCTTGATTAAGCAAGCGCTCAATGCACCTAGCTACCAAGCTGAACAAGCGCCGATCAACCAATCTGTTGCAGAGAAAGCCTCGCAAGCACGTTCAGACCTTTACCGTTACTTAATGAATGGCGTATCTCACATGATCCCATTCGTGGTGACAGGCGGTCTTTTGATTGCCCTAGCCTTAGCTATTGGTGGCGAACCAAGTGAGTCTGGCATGGCGATTCCTGCTGGCAGCATGTGGAACCAAATCTTAGAAGTGGGTGTGGTTGCCTTCACCCTGATGATCCCAATCTTGGCTGGCTACATTGCTTACGCGATTGCTGACCGCCCTGCTCTAACCCCTGGCTTGATTGGCGGTTGGATTGCCAACAACGGCTCTTTCTACGGCGCTGACGCAGGTACAGGCTTCATTGGCGCAATCATCGCTGGTCTATTAGTGGGCTACTTCGTTAAATGGATTACTTCGTTTAACTACCACAAATTCGTTCAACCACTAGTGCCTATCATGATCGCTCCGATCACTGGCTCTTTGTTCATCGCAGGTCTGTTCATCTTTGTTATTGGCGCGCCTATCGCGGGACTAATGGATGCTCTTACAGCCCTACTTACTAGCATGAGTACAGGTAACGTGGTTCTGCTTGGCATCGTATTGGGTGGCATGGCTGGCTTTGATATGGGCGGCCCGTTCAACAAGGTGGCATTCCTATTCTCGGTCGGGATGATCGCCAGCGGTCAAACTCAGTTCATGGGTGCGATGGCGTGTGCAATTCCTGTCGCTCCATTAGGCATGGCTATCGCGACCAGACTTGGCCGTAAGTTCGACCTATTCGAATCTTCTGAAATCGAAGCAGGCAAAGCAGCAGGCGCGATGGGCTTAGTGGGTATCTCTGAAGGTGCGATTCCTTTCGCGGCTCAAGATCCAATGTCGGTTATCCCTGCCAACGTACTTGGTTCAATGACGGCAGCGGTTATGGCGTTCTCATTTGGTATCACCAACAGCGTTGCTCACGGTGGCCCTGTTGTGGCTCTACTAGGCGCAATGAATTACCCAATGCTGGCACTGCTGTGCATGGCATCAGGTGCGGGCGTGACTGCGGTTACTTGTATCGCGCTTAAAAATCTACGCAAAGCCAAGCTAACGACAGCAGCGGCTTAAGCCATTTCAACTCCAATGGCTTGAGCCCCTCTACCCTACTGTTTTTAGTAGCTAATAGTTTTTTAGGAACGAATAGAGCTCAAGCCATGTTTCCCCTCATGGTGATTTCGATGTCTGATTTTTCTTTAACGAACGACTCGTTCGTACAACGCTTTTTCTACCCTATGACTAACGTGATTCAAAACTACGCATGGGGTAGCCCTTCTTCGTTCAGCCAACTGTTTGGTATTGATAACCAGTCTGGTGAGCCGCAAGCGGAGATCTGGATGGGCGCTCACCCAAATGGTTGTTCGATGGTCACTGACAACGGTCAGCAAACCACGTTGTCGAACCTTATTTCCAAGAACCTAAACCTGTTTCTAAGCGAAAAAGTTGCGAACCGTTTTGGTGAACTTCCGTATCTGTTTAAGGTGTTAGCTGCCGAGAAAGCGCTCTCTGTTCAAGTTCACCCGAACAAACAGCAAGCCGAATCTGGCTATGCTCTAGAAGAGCAGCAAGGCATTCCGATGACAGCTAGCAACCGCAACTACAAGGATCCCAACCACAAGCCAGAATTGGTGTATGCCCTAACCGACTACACCGCGATGAATGGTTTTAGATCGATCAGCGAGATCCTTGAGCACTTCCATTACCTTGATATTCCAGAGCTAAACTCTATGGTTAATGACCTCGCGGGCGACCAAACGCCTAATGGATTAGCCAGCTTCTTCGCGAGCTTATTGTCGTTGCAAGGTGAACAAAAAGGCATGGCGCTGACCATGTTACTGATGAAAGCCAAGCTTTCAGATACCCCTGTGTTCCAATTGATTTCAGAGTTGGAACAACAATATCCGGGTGATGTAGGCCTGTTTGCTCCGCTACTGTTGAACGTGATTACCCTAAAACCAGGGCAAGCCATGTATCTTGATGCCGAGACACCGCACGCTTACATTAAAGGTACGGGCTTAGAAGTGATGGCGAATTCAGACAATGTACTTCGCGCAGGGTTGACGCCTAAGTACATGGATATCAATGAATTAGTCTCTTGTACTCAATTCAATGAAAAGCCTGCGGATAGATTGCTGCTCAGCCCGATAGAGCAAGGTGATGTGATGGAATACCAAATTCCAGTCGAAGATTTTAAGTTCTCTATCGTGCAGAACTCACATCAACGACAGATCACCACCGAAGGCGCCGAGATCCTACTACCACTCGACGAGTCCATGGTGCTCACTCATCAATGCGGCGAAACCTGCGAGATAGAGAAAGGCCAATCGGTATTCATTCCTGCTTACGCTGAGAGTTACAAACTCGATTGCGTTGGACGCGTGGCGCGTGCTTACAGCTAGTTCCCTCACAAATCAGTACAAAGTCTTAATGTCCTGCTCATGCGGGGCATTTTTGTTTCTGACGAAGCCTATTAGCGTGTCAAAAACATAATCAAGACACCATCAAGTATGACCCATATCACACAGCATTAATGATGCAAATCACACTTAATTTTGCTTGGTACAAATGTACAGTGAAGGGCTTTTATTTGCTATTTCGCGAATCGGGTTAATCCATTAATTTTAATTCAAGAACTTCAATAGTGAATGAGTTAATAAATGATCACACAGCTAACTAACGTCGACTTAATTAATAACAACCTTCAAGCGAATAATAAAAAAGAACTGTTTGAAGAATTGGCAAGCATGTTATTTGAGAACAACCGAATCAGTAATAAAGAAGCCTTCTTGGCAGACATCGAAATTCGTGAATCTCAAAGCATTACCTCAATGGACGGCATCGCTTACCCACACTCAAAAAGCAAGGCTGTCACTGAGCCGGCAATCGCTGTTGGTATTAAGCGTGAAGGTATCGAGTATGACGATGAAGACGGCATCAATCCAACCGTATTTTTTATGATTGCCTCTCCGGACAACGGTGCTGACCATCATATTTATGTACTACAAGAACTATTTGGAAAATTCAGCGATGAATTTATTCAAGATATCCATAACGCAAAAGACGAACATCAAATCCTTAATATTTTAATTAATTCATAAGGCGTAGAAAATTATGAGCACCCTAACAACTCAAGCTACGAATACCAATAATAAAAACAGTAGTAGCGACTTTAAAAAAATCCTTAGTACCATGAAAGGCCACCTGCTTTTCGGAACCTCACACATGCTACCTTTCATCGTAGCCGGTGGCGTTCTGTTGGCGTTAGCGGTCATGGCATCAGGTAAAGGTGCTGTTCCAGCAGACGGCTTGCTGGCAGACATCTCTAATATCGGTATCAAAGGCCTTGTTCTTTTCCCAATCATTCTTGGCGGCTTTATTGGTTACTCCATTGCAGATAAACCAGCACTAGCACCTGCGATGATCTCTTCTGGCATCATGGCTGACATGGGCGGCGGTTTCCTTGGCTGTATCGTGGCAGGCTTTATCGCCGGTGGCGTGGTGTTCCAACTTAAGAAGATCCCACTTTCTGCGAACATGACGGCGCTAGGTGCGTACTTCATCTACCCGCTTCTAGGCACGTTAATCTCTGCAGGTATCGTACTGTGGGGCATCGGTGAGCCAATCAAACTGTTCATGTCTTCAATGAACGAGTTCCTAGCTTCAATGGCTGGCGCATCTAAGATGGTTCTAGGCACAATCCTTGGTGGTATGACGGCGTTTGATATGGGCGGCCCTATCAACAAAGTCGCGACCCTATTTGCTCAAACTCAAGTAGACACGCAACCTTGGCTAATGGGCGGCGTAGGCATCGCGATTTGTACACCACCTCTAGGCATGGCTCTGGCGACTTTCCTATTCAAAAACAAGTTCTCTAAACAAGAGCAAGAAGCAGGTAAAGCGGCAGCAATCATGGGTTCTATCGGTATCTCTGAAGGTGCTATCCCGTTCGCAGCGAATGACCCAATGCGCGTTCTTCCTTCAATCGTAGCCGGTGGTATCGTTGGTTGTGTGTTTGGCTTCATGACAGACGTTCTACTGCACGCACCGTGGGGCGGTCTAATCACTGCGCCAGTATCAAGTAACATTCCAATGTACGTCGTCGGTATTGCACTTGGCTCACTAACCACAGCCGTTATCGTTGGCTTCTGGAAACCTGTAGCGGTAGAAACCGAAGAAGACATGGCTGAAGCACCAGTACAAGCTCAAGCAGCGCCTGTAGCAGGCGAAGGCGAGTATGACATCGTAGCAGTTACATGTTGCCCTTCTGGTGTTGCACACACCTTCATGGCAGCGAAAGCACTAGAGAAAGCAGGCTTAGCCGCAGGCCTTAAGATTAAGGTAGAAACTCAAGGTCAAAACGGCATTCAAAACCGCATCACCGACCTAGATGTGGCGAACGCGAAGCTGGTTATCTTGGCTCACGATATTCAAGTGAAAGACGCTCACCGCTTTGCCAATGCGAACGTGATTGAGTGTTCAACCAAAGAGGCAATGAAAAAAGCAGCGACGTTAGTGGTCGCGTAACCCAAATTAAAGCAAGCTCCTAACTCAAGAGCCCTTCCCCCTAAGGGCTCTATTTTCTTCTCAAATATCGCTTTGATGTTCTTTTCATCAATCTAGAATCAATTTAATCAGTCAGTATAGTTTCTGTTCAAACTGAATTTTCTCTCGATCTTCACCATAAAAATAATTCCGTGACTGAGATGTCAAAACGTTATGTTACTTCGTAATATCACAGATTTACCTTTTAACTCATGTCATACGAGATATCGCATACCCACTGCTTAGGGCAAGCGCAACAACTGCTGATAATCGTGTTATTTCATTCATCGTTATTCTCCGATTTTTTATCTTTTTCAGAATAAATCGGAGAGCCTGAATAATTTGTTTAGGGTTTTATAGATGAGGTTACGTTTCGGCGCGTGTGGGCTGAAATATCTTAAGTGCTTGTTGATGAAAAAGAGCCGCTAATCGCGGCTCTGGTTGATGAGTGAATCGTGGTGCTACATGCTCTTCAGTCCCCACTTCTCAGCGGTTTGCTTAAAGAAACCTTGCGTCTTTTTTAGTTCAACCCAGTGATTAATGTAGTTAATCCAAACTTGATCATCTTGTGGTAGTAGCATCGCAATTGGAGTTGGTTTACGTGGATCTTTCACCGGAACAATCGCGAGTTGTTTAAACTTCTCTACTAAGGTTGCAGCCTCTACGTTTGAAGTCACGGAGACATCAGCGCGGCGAGCTAAAAGCTCTTGGAAATCCCGTGCCGGCGCTTCAATCACGATGTGTTGTGCCGATGGGAAGAAGTCCTTCACCATTTTTTCTTGTACTGTGCCGAGCGTGGCGGCAACTTTGATTTCTGCTTTGTCAAAGTCACTCCAATCGGAGAACTTCTCTATGTCTTTCTTTTGCACGACAGGGACAAAAGCCAGATAGAAGTAAGGTTGGCTGTACCCAGCGACTTTTGCTCGAGACATGTTGAGCGATGCGCTGCCAGTCACGTCGTATTTGTTGGCCGTGATGCCATTCACCAAGGTTTTCCAGTCTGTTGCGACGTATTCCACTTTTACGCCTAGGTCTTTAGCCAACTCAGTCGTGACATCGATATCAAAGCCGCGGTAGCTGTTGGTTGCAGGATCCTTCATTGTCATTGGGTTCCAATCCCCCGTTGTACCAACGCGAAGAACTCCCGCACCCAGTATCTCCTGCAAACGACTTTGGGCATGTGCGATTTGTGTAAAAGCAAGCAGGCACATTCCTAATGCGATTAAGCTTTTTTTCATTTTTTATTCCTTTAAAGAATGCTGATTTCTAAGTGATGAATGTAGATATTATTTTTAATTATTAACCATTAAACAGATTTGGTTGTTAACATGGCAATAACAAATGGAGTTTTTGGGAGTAAATGTGAACTATCGTCACTTATCGCTAGTTTCTCTGCTGTTTCTGACAGGATGTTCAGATTATCAATGGGGATGGTATGTACTCGACCCGTCGACGGAGCAGGGACGAACTAATATTCAGTTTTTGATGGCTGGTTTTAGCGAGACTATTCAGGTTTCGTTGTTGAGTATGTTTTTTGCCATGGCTCTCGGTCTATTGGTCGCCTTTCCTGCGCTTTCAAGCTCACCAGTACTCAAGGGAATTAATCGACTTTACGTAGAGGTGATTCGTTCTATCCCTGTGCTGGTATTGCTATTGTGGGTGTATTACGGAATGCCGACATTACTCGATGTCTCTTTGAACCACTTCTGGGCAGGGGTAATCGCATTGACCATTGCCGAGAGCGCCTTTATGGCGGAAGTGTTCCGTGGGGGGATTCAAGCGATTAATCGTGGGCAACATGAAGCTGCCGAATCCTTGGGATTGACCTATTGGCAAAAAATGCGATTGGTTATCCTACCGCAGGCATTCCGTCAAATACTGCCACCCTTGGGCAATCAGTTTATTTATATCCTCAAGATGAGCTCGCTAGTGAGTGTGATCGGTTTGAGTGATTTAACAAGGCGAGCAAATGAGCTGGTGGTGAACGAATATTTACCTTTAGAGATCTATACGTTTCTGGTTTTGGAGTACCTTGTTCTTATTTTGGTGGTATCGCAAGCGGTTCGTTGGCTAGAAAAAAGGATTGCGATTCCGAGCCATTAAATGGTTCTAACCCTCAAGAGTGTTTAGCTATCTCCAACAAAAAAGCCTCGAGCACAAAACCGAGCTCCTGTTGATACTCCCCCTAAGAAAAATCCCCACTCACCTGAGCGGGGATTTCTTTATTTTGACTCTTCGACACATCGACTTATTCAGTCAATGCTTCTTCTGTCTCTAGGTCGAACAGATGGCACTGTGAGGTATTGAAATGAAGCATCGTCTCTTCGCCACTGTTTGCCGTGCGATCTGCATCGAAAGGCACGCGAGCCACCAGCTTATCAGCGCCGAGTTTAAAGTAGAGATACAGCTCGTTACCCATCGACTCAACCACATCAAGCTTGTGCGTTTGGGTATTCACTTCCGACAGCGGTGCGTCATGATTGGCCAGTTGAATGTGCTCGGGACGAACACCAAACCATACCCACTCGCCCATCTTTTCACGGGCGATTGTCTGCTTATCTTGTGGGAGAGTCCAACGAGTGCCACTTTCAGAGACCACGTTCATCACACCATCAATCTCATCCAGCCTTACCTTGAGAAGATTCATTGCTGGCGAACCAATAAAGCCTGCGACAAACTTGTTTGCAGGGTATTGATAAAGGTTCATTGGCGTATCGACCTGCATGATCTCACCTTGATTTAATACACAGATACGATCGCCAAGAGTCATGGCTTCCACCTGATCGTGTGTCACGTAGATCATGGTGGCGTTCTGCCCTTCTTGCTTCAGGTTATTGTGCAACTGAGCAATGCTGACACGAGTCGAAACACGCAGCTTGGCATCCAAGTTAGACAAAGGCTCGTCAAACAAGAACACATCTGGCTTACGAACCATCGCACGGCCTAGAGCCACACGTTGCCTTTGACCACCCGACATTTCGCCCGGCTTGTTATTTAGCAGGTGTTCGATATCGAGAGTCTTGGCTGCATCTTCAATTCGCTCATTGATTTCATGCTTTGGCAGCTTCTGTTGCTTAAGGCCAAAAGCCATATTTTCATACACCGACATGTGCGGATAAAGCGCGTAGTTCTGAAACACCATAGAGATGCCGCGATCTTTAGGTGGCAATTCATTTACACGCTTATCACCAATGTAGACATCGCCTTCTGAGATATCTTCAAGGCCTGCGATCATACGAAGTGTCGTAGATTTTGCGCAGCCAGACGGCCCAACAAACACCATGAACTCACCTTCGCGAATATTCAGATCGACACCGTGCACGGCCTTAAAACCATTTGGGTAGGTTTTCTCTACCCCTCTCAGTGTGACTTCAGCCATAATCTGTCCTTAAATCAATTCGTTAAATACTATCTTTGCAATCTGTCATGGACGTTTTAGCCACGTTCTTGCAGTTGATTGAGCTCAAAGTGGGCAACCGATGCGATCACCAGATCCGCCACTGGCTCTAACTCGCTGTGTTGTGCTGTACCAGTTAGCACGCCGACATTGCTTGCGCCTGCATTGCGGCCAAATTCCATATCCGAAACCGTGTCACCAAACATGATCACCTCATGAGGCTCAATACCGCATTGTTCACAGAATGCATTGAGCAGTGCTGGCGCAGGTTTAGGTTCGATATCACCATCGGAGTAACCGACATAATCGAACATCTCGCTCAAACCCGATTGCTCTAGTGTGTAGATCGTTGAGTCTTTGGTATCCGCAGTCGCGATGCCTAAAATCATGCCTTGCTGCTTAAACAGACCCAGCTTTTCAGCCACTCCCGGCAGGGCTTCAATCCAGTTTGGATTCTCTTCCACTTCGTCATTGAAAGCCGCTTTGGTCACCTTAGTGAACTCAGCGAGCGAGACATTAGGTTGCAGCATGTTGAACCACGCTGTTGCGGTGTCTTCCACTGGGTTTGAGGCTAATAATCCATAGTTATCAACCACATCACCTTCCACGCCGATGGCCAAGAGTAACTCAACAGGTGTGACAGTTTGATTACCCTGATGTTGGTCACTGTAAGATTTCACTCGCTCACAGGCACCACGAGAAACGTTAAGCCACATCTTGTGGAACTCTAACAATGTGCCGTCTTTATCAAATAACATCGCCTTAAACTTCATCACGGCTCATTCGCTCCATTAGTTCTCCCCAAGTACGCACTAGGGGTTGGTTAAATTCTGGTTGTTTGCCGTCGAATACGGCGTTGATGCAGCCTTCAAACTCACGTTCCTCAGATAAGGATTGAGGGCTGTTGATTAACGCTGAAGAAAGCTCTCCGCGACGAATATCCACTCGGCACCAACGGTAGCCCTCATCAATATGGATACTTTGCAGCTCATCACTCAAAGCCACTCGGTCGACAATCCCACCATCCACCACGCACTCAGCGTAGTAAGGGTTTTCTGAATCAGATACCGCAATTCGGTATGTTAGTGGTTGGCCTTGGGAGTCGTTACCCGGCAGTAAATCACCTAAGTTGATATCAAACTTCAAGCCGCAACGACGCTCTAGGTAAACTTGTCCATTACGCAGACCAGACAAGATGCCTTCGCCACTCAAACCATGGCTGTAAACGAATGTGGATGGGTCACCATAGATAGAGGGCTGATCCGCTTTAGGATTACGTTCATGTGGCTCAAGGTGTGAATCACTGCCGCCAATCGCGGTAATGCGCTGGCCACAATTCCACATTTCATTGAGAACTAATAACGCCTCTTCGGTCGCTTTTGGCGAGGTTGACCAAGTAGGGTCACAACACACTTCAAACGTAGACACTTGGCTGAGATCCACTTGATCGTAATGCCAGTGCCACGGCTTCATCATCGGGTGATTAATGCCAAGGGAACTGTGTCCACTTTTCGCTAAACTCAATCCCGCTTCCATGGTCGCTTGGCTGCTGTGTTCAATGTCTCTAAGGTCTAAAGACTTAACTGGGCCATGCACATTGAAGTGCCCGAGATCGGTTGTGACTTCTAACGCCGGTAAGAACAAGCACTGTTTGGAAATAGGTAGCTTCGGCTGGCAGATGTTGTGCTCAGTGAAGAAGAAGAAATCGAGCCCTTGTGATTCCACAATATCTTTCGCTGCAGCTAAGGTATTGTGACCATCAGAAAGCTGAGTGTGGGCGTGTAAATCACCACGATACCAGCGAGAATCAGAGCTCAACATGTGGCTGTAATCAAACTCGATATCGTGCTCACGTGTCACCGTTGGGTTCAGTTCTAACTCGGCATCGCTATTAACTAACTCTTCAGAGCAAAGCACATCGACTTGATACTGCATCGCACGTTCAGTTCGAAACTCACCTTCGAGATTGTAAAGCTCCAAGAACCATTCGCCCGATGGAATCGCGCCATCAATTGCGCCTAGACCAGAGTTTTGCGGTTGAATTGTGAGTGACTTGTGCGCCTTTTCAAACAACACCTTGCCACGAAATGCTTGGTTGGCATCGTAGGCCGCTGCGTACAAGAATCCTTTTTTCACCGTCGTACCAGTAAAGGTTACGCAGTGAGAACCTGCTGGCACATCAAAGGGGATACGTACTCTGCCAAACGGCAGTTCACCTTGAAATTGGGTCATTGTCTTCACCAAGTTCGTCCTAGTTGAAGGACTGGGTCAAAAGAGGCCCACCCGAATAGATGGGCCTTTATGCATGCAAAGAGAGTTTTAACCGCTTTACAGATTAAGAACGATTCGCTCGGTCTAGTGCACGTTGTGCTTTCTTCGCCGCTTGTTTTAGCGCTTGGTCAGCAGGCACGTTTTGGATTTGAATCTGATCCGCTGCCACTTTCAGAGCGTCCATGATCTTACCGTTGGTAGGGTCTAGGAAGTCTTTGGTCGCCGTGTTCGCTTGCTTCAAAGGAATCAGAGCTTGCGGGTTATCTTTAGTGAACGCTTGGTATTCTGGTACTTCAGAAACGCTGTTACGCACTGGGATGTACCCCGTGAACATTGACCATGCCGCCGTGTTCTTCGCATTGGTGTAGAACTCAACGAATTCGAACGCGCCTTTTGCAGCAGCTTCGTCTGTGCCTTTTGGCATCACGTAAACCAGCGCACCTGCTTGTGGTGCAGAAGGGTTTGAACCCCAACCTGGCTGTGTGGTTGCTGAAAGCTTAGTGAAGTCCAAATCACCTTGGTCGCCCGATGAACCGGTGTAACCCAACGCGTTGTCTTTCATTACGTCATCGATGGTTTTGTACCAGTATTCCCAACCTTGACCGCCGTAGTGAATACGCATGATTTGATCATCGTGGATCCACTTACGGAAGCTGTCCCACACTTCAACCCATTCAGCCGAATCGATTAACACGGTTTTGCCATCATCACTGATGATCTTCGCGCCGTTAGAGAAAGCCGCGTCAATCATGTTGTCTTGGCCCCACATCGGCTCCCAGCCGTAAAAGGTCACGTTGCCTTTGTCATCACGTTGGGTAACTTTCTCCGCGACTTTAGCCACGCCTTGCCATGTGTTTAGGTCTTGCTCAGTAAAGCCGTTATCTGCCAATACCTGCTTGTTGTAGTAAAACACTTGAGTTGTGCCGTAAGCAGGCAGGCCAATGATGGTGCCGTCGTCTGCCGTCACTTGATCTTTAAACGCGCCAATGAAATCAGAGAAGTTGAACTCTTCATCCATGAACGGCGTTAGGTCACGGCTCAAACCACGTCCGTGCATCGCTTCCGCACGACCCGAATCTAGCAGCACAAGTTCAGGCGCAGTTCTAGACGCTAGACCGACTTGCAGCTTCTGGTAGGTTTCCGTGTAGTTGCCTTGCAAAGCTGGCTTCACCACGTACTCATCTTGACTCGCGTTGAACTCTTCGATGAGCTTAGTCATCATTTGCTGTGGCTTAGTACCACCGGAATACCAGAAGTTAACTTCGGTTGCGGCAAGAACACTGCTAGAGAACATAGACGCGCTTGCTGCGCCAGCACACACTAGTGCGAGAGTTTTTAATTTCATTTCCGTTTACTCTTTTACGCCGTTATCGGCGATACCTGAAAGAATCGTCTTTTGACAAATGACGAATAGAATTAACAAAGGCAATACTGCAATGGTGCTCGCCGCCATGATTTGCGACCAGTTCAATCCATAGTTACCTTCGGCAATAAAGTAGTGACGAATCCCGGTCGCAATCAGGTTAAGTTCCTGAGTGGTAATAACCAAGCTTGGCCACATGTAGCTGTTGTAATTGGTAATAAAAGTGATGAGGAACAGTGTTGCGACTGCTGCTCGGCATTGCGGTAAGATGATTGCCCATAAGATTTTGAGTTCACCTGCACCATCAATTCGTGCCGCTTCAATCAGCGACGGATGCACCTTGATAAACACTTGGCGTAGATAGAACACACCGAAAACCGACGCCGCGTTCGACGCCACTAAGCCCATGTGTGAATCCAACAAACCCAGCCTTGCCAAGGTGATGTAAGACGGAATGTACGTCACTGCGCCCGGCAGCATGTAACAGCCCATCACGATGAAATAGAGCACGGTTTTCGAACGAAACTTCAGCTGCGTTAATGCGTATGCAAACATTGCCGAATTCACAATCACCAACAGCGTAGTAAACAAGGCAACACTAAAACTGTTGAAGATGTACAAGCCAAACGGCGCGCTGTGAAAGGTTTCGACAAAGGTTTCCCAACGGAACTGCTCTGGAATCAAGTTCAGCGGGCTAGCAAAAATCTCATCATTGGTTTTCAGCGAACCTGACAGCATCCATAAGAACGGGAACACCATAATGGTTCCGCAGGTCGCTAAGAAAAGGTGCTTAGCCAGTGCGATAAACGAACGGCGATCCACTGAGCTTTTCTTTGACACAACCTCTGATTTGGTCGCTTTCGTTTGGGCCGTGACTTTAGATTCAGCCGCTCTTTGAGTTAAGACTTGATTGGCATCCAATACTTGCGTGGTCATAATTCTGTCCTTTCAAAAATCGACTAGTAGTACACCCAGCGCTTGCCGATGTAGGTATTAATAAGTGCCAACAATCCAGTAATCAGGAATATCACTAACGATGTCGCGGCTGCCGGTCCCATTTCGTAACGCTCAAATGCTTGTTGGTAGAACAAGTACAACAAGGTACGAGTCTCTCCGCCCGGGCCGCCCTGCGTTAAGATCTGGAACTGATCGAACGCCTGCATTGCCGTAATAATGTTGACCACCACTAAGAAGAACGTGGTTGGTGAAATTAGTGGCAGCGTTATCTTCAAAAAACGCGTTAAGCTGCTGCAACCATCAATCAAAGACGCTTCGTACAGAGACTCAGGAATCTTGTTGAGCGCGCTGATATAAAACAGCATCGTCCAGCCAATCGCCTGCCAAACCGTCACGATAATCACCGCAATCAAGGCTGTGTTTCCATTCTCTAACCATGGAATAGCGCTAAACCCAGCCGACTCTAATAAGTGATTTGCCAAGCCCGACTTCGTCTCGAACACCCAAGACCAAACAATCGACACCGCGACCGTTGGCGTAATCCAAGGAGAGAAGATCACCGCACGATAGAACTGGCTGCCCTTGAAGTTTTTGTGCAGCAACATCGCAAACACAAGCCCAAGAATGATGGTTGGAATCACCACACCGACCGAAAACCAAAACGTGTTGAGCACCGCTTGAATGAACTCGTAGTCCTCAACCATGTACTCGTAATTTTCTAAACCGATGAACGAATAATCTGGCGAGATGTAATCCCAATCGGTGAAGCTGATATAAATTGAATAACCAAATGGTACGAGCCAAAAAGTAAACAGTGGCACCAACAGCGGTGCGGTAAATAACAGTACCTTTAAGCGGTTTTTCATTGGTTGTGAGAAAGCACTCATGGTGACCTCGTCCTTATTTGTATGCGGTTAAACTAAGTGTTTTTTATGACAGGTTAGTAAGAGTGCCCTTCATTTTTTTTATGGCTATCCATAAGAAAATCTTTACTCCAGTTCACCGTCTTCCATCTGGTGATAAAGCCAATCACAGAAGAAATTCACCTTCGCGCTGCGACTGTGTTTAGTAATCAGATAATGAGCAGATTCAGCTGGCATCGAGGATTCGCTTGCCAATACCAGGTCTTCTTTCTTGAGTAGTTCAGACACCGCGAGCGAACGCACCAGCAACATTCCAATACCATGTTTAACTGCTTCTAAGGCATGTAGAGAGTTACTCACTTCGAGCAGAACCTTAGGTAATGTCATCTCGAATTGGTTGTGGCCAAGCCATTGCAGCCAGTTCTCTCGGTAGCCTTTCACCTGAACCGTCGGCAGAGCAGCAAAGTCATGCTTACTGAGTAATTCTTGATGCTCAGATTTGAATTGAGGGCTGCACACCAACTGCCAGTGTTCTTGAAACAGTCGCTCACAATGGGTGTCTTCGCTTTCAACCTTGCCGTTAGTCAATTCGATATCGACATTCTGGCAAGGGTTGGTTGACGGCCAGTCCACCAGCTGAATATCAAGCCTGATAAAAGGGTATTTTTTATAGAAGGATGGCAGGCGAGGTAGCAGCCAGTTATGACAAAAGGTGTGGTTTACGCGCAAGCTGAGCACGTCGGTTTCTTTTTCCCCGAACAAGATCTGAGTCTGCAATTTAAGGTGAGCAAGTGAACCTGCCACAATCGGTTGATAATGCTGAGCCGCTGACGTCAGCTTTACGCCTTTAGAGCTGCGTTCAAACAAGGTGGTATCGAGGAAGGTTTCTAAACTTTTGAGCTGTTGGCTAACCGCCGCTTGCGTGACACAAAGCTCTCGGGCAGCCGCGCCAATGGAACCAAGACGAGCAACAGCTTCGAACGCAACAAGGGCGCGTAGAGGGGGTAACATAGCTTCACCTGATTGAAATAAAAGTGAAAAATACTTCAATCAGGTTTCAGTTTTTTGCGGTTACCGTTACAGATTAATGACGAAGGGACGTTGATCAGATATTTATGATCAACGTCCCTTTTCTTCTATTTCATATTATTATGCGAGATGCTAGAACTCGCATCCAGCCTATCTATTCTTTGATGTAGAGGTCTTTAGAATAGATGCGCCCTTCCACGTTGTTCTTCGCAAAGCCGCCAACACTTGGTCGAACTAGGCGAGCCTGCATGTAGTAATAGATGGGTGCGATAGGCATATCTTCAGCCAGTAACTGCTCCGCTTGATCATAGAAGCCTTGGCGATCTTGCTCGTTGGTTGCTGACAGTGCGCTGTCCATTGCAGAGTCGTATTTATCGTTGTTGTAACGCGCAAAGTTACCTGAAGACTCAGAGCGCAATAAGCTCAAGAAGGTCGACGCTTCATTGTAGTCACCACACCAAGAAGCGCGCATCACATCAAAATCACCTTGGCGACGTGACACCAAGTAAGACTTCCACTCTTGGTTTTCCAGCTCAACTTGCGCGCCTAAGTTACCTTTGAGCATGGAAGCGATAGCCACTGCAATCGACTTGTTCGACTCACTGGTGTTGTAGAGCAGTTTGAAATCCAATGGGTTAGCTGCATCGTAGCCCGCTTCTTTTAGTAACTCTTTTGCTTTTTGGTCACGCTCCTTTTGAGTCCAAGTACTGTATTCAGGTTGTGTCGCATCAAAACCAGCCGTGTACTCATGAGCAAAGGTATAAGCCGGTAGGTTACCCACCTGAGTGACACCATTAGTGATGACATCACGCATCATCGAATAAGACACCGCTTTACGTACTCGCGCGTCATCGAATGGAGGTCGCGTGGTATTAAACGCGTAGTAATAAGTACACAGCAAAGGCACCGCGGTAAACGCATCTTGGTATTTAGTTTTAAGCTGCTGCGCCATGTGTGTCGGCACATCAGACGTAATATCGACCTCGCCCACCGCATAACGGTTAATCGAAGCGTTTTGGTTTTCGAACGGAATATAAGTCACTTGGGTTAGATTGGTATCTGAACTGTCCCAATAGTTAGGATTCTTCTTCAGTTCAATGCGTTCGTTCACCACCCACTCGCCTAAAACAAACGCACCATTGCCAACAAACTGCTTAGGGTCACTCCACGGCTTATCGCTGTTTTCTAGCGTTGCCTTATGAACGGGCATCATGGATGTGTGGCCCGTCATCGCAACAAAGTATGGCACTTTGCTATCAAGCTCGAACTTCACCGTGTGTTTATCGACAGCCGAAATACCGAGCTCTTCAACGGGCTTCTTACCTTCTGCTACATCAGCAATGTTGTTGATCTTGGTGAGCTTGAGATACCACACGTTTGGCGAAGCGAGTTTCGGGTCAACCGCACGTCTTAACGCATACACGAAGTCATCGGCCGTCACCGGATCGCCATTCGACCATTTCGCGTCTTTACGCAGGTGGAATACAAACGTTTGGTTGTCTTCGGTTTCCCAGGACTCCGCAACTCCTGGGGTGATATTGCCATCGCGATCTTGAATCACTAAACCCTCAAAGAGGTCACGTAGAATGTGCATTTCCGGCAGGCCTTCTGCTTTCGCAGGATCAAGCGTCGCCGCTTCTGCATCGTTAGCACGAACTAAATGCTGGTCTTTTGCCAGCGAAACACCAGCAGGTAAGGTTTCAGCAACGGCAGTCACTGATATAAAAGGGGTCAAGAAAGATGAAATGAGTAAAGCCATTGAATGTTTTTTAAAATCCATGTTTGTTTGCTCTCCTAGCCTATCTTTGAAGCAAGTAATAAAATTAACAATGCGACGGTTGACGAGTTTTGACGCTATGGTTTATTTAAAGGGGTTCATCTAATGGACTTAGTTAATGAGTAATATAGCCAATAGTGAATACTTGATAGTACTTGATCAATCAGGAGATTAAGGTGAGTTTAATTCCAAGAACGGAAAGAGCTGCGTTTTCAATAAAGCCGCTGTCATATGGAAAATCAGTGTTGGGTGCGCCTTTGCTCTATTTCCCCGCGCAAATAGAAAGCGAATCTCGTGGGCTGATTTTAGCAGGCACACACGGTGATGAAACTGCTTCAATCGCGGGATTGTCTTGCGCCCTGAGAAGCTTGCCAGCCGCCAATTTACGACACGATGTGATTCTGTCGATGAACCCAGATGGCAATCAATTAGGCACTCGCGCCAACGCCAACCAAGTCGATCTGAACCGCGCCTTCCCAACTCAAAATTGGACAGAAAACGGCACCGTCTATCGCTGGAGTTCTCACACTCCAGTCAGAGATGTAAAAGTGAAAACCGGCCAAGCCGATCCCCTCGAACCTGAAGTGCAATCGCTCATCAACCTCATTGAACAACGCCAACCTAAATTCGTCATCTCTTTCCACGAGCCACTCGCCATGGTCGACGATCCCGATCAATCAGAACTCGCCATTTGGCTAGGTAAGCAGTTCAACCTACCGCTCGTCGAAGACGTGGATTACGAAACCCCAGGCTCATTCGGCACTTGGTGCCAAGAAAGAAACCTGCCATGCATTACCGTAGAACTACCGCCAGTTTCTGCTGATTTGACTATCGAGCAATATTTGGATGCGTTCGTGGCTGTGTTGGGGTGTAAGGGAGGTTAGTGCAACTCATTTTTGGACATAAACGGCCAGCGTATCTAAAGACGGTGTATACGTCGGTATACAAATAGAGGGGTAAAACTCCACCTCTCTCGATAGACTTTCGTTAAGAGTCGTATTAGCCTCATTTAAAATGAGCCAAGGGGGCTCACCCCAAAACTCAAATATTATAAGAGTATATTGATTTGGGCCTGTTTTCCATAAAGCTCGTACATTCACAAACGGGATAACAGAAAAAAGATCACTTCCTTCTAGTCTAACCGAAATTCAATATAATGACTATTATGAACAATTCTGGCTTTTAATGATTGACCTGAGAATGTAAATTTACTCCTAGAATCAATAAAGCCCCATCAATTATGGTGAGGCTTTATAAAAATAGACCGTTATATCAAATATTTCTACCAATCATTGTCTTCTTCCACTTGTGGGATTGGTATAACATCAAGATTTTCATAAAATATTTTAAAGCTAATATCCTTTCTAAGGACACCTTCCAAACTTCTATGTTTTCTAAAGTCTTTGGTTAATTCTAAATAATTATTCTTGGTCTTACTTAAATATCTAACCATTTTTCTATGATTTTGGTTAATTACCGTTCTTAAAGCTGCTTCGCAACTCTTTGTTTTTGCAACTCCTGATTTCTTGGTGTTTGATTCAAAATGTTTGTAAATCCAGCACTCTATAGAGTGAACACTAATTGCAAAGATCAATTTATCTTTATTATTCTCGTAAAAATCAGGGGATGAAGAGTTCATCTCCAAAATTAAGCGTTCAATTACATCGTCTACTAAATCAGAAACCGGTTTATCTACGCCACCTTCAGTAATAGGCACATTAAAAGTTTTTTCATCGCATACATCCGTATCAACTTGTAATATCAAAAAATCATACGCAGCAACATCTTCTTTAATTTTTTCGTTTTGCAAATAATCTAAAAGATTTGTCCAGCTGCCATAACCATTAACATTATCAAGATCTGTTGCATCACCTGATGGCTGAGCTTGATATACTTCATCAGTACTTAGCTTGTAGCCCTTACTATTGAAGTACCCAACAAGAATGTTTTCAATTGTATGTTGATCTGTTTTACCTTCTGCGGCTATACCTAACATCATTGCTTAAAATCCCTTAGGTAAACCACCAATATATCCTCTCAGGAATGCCTCTGAGAATTTTAATCTCTTTCCATCAGCTTCGTTAAAAACTTTATCTTTACTAATGGGTTTTGAAATTGTTTGACCATCATAATCTCGTGAAACAACAAAAAGTTTATTTTTAGAATCTTTTAAATCAATGCCATCTAGTATCGCAGGGTTATGAGTTGTTAAAAACATTTGCTTATCATACTTAACTGCAAGCTTGCTCATTACTTCAATTAGCTTTCTACATAACTTGGGGTTCAATGAAGTATCTACATTATCTATTGCAAATATTTTGGGAGTATTTTCCGAAACAATTAATGCCATATAAAATAATATAAAGAGGAAACCTTCATTAGCACTGCGCTGATCAAATTTTGATCGTATGAACTTATCTTTAATATATATTTTATCTTCTACATCAGATAAATTTTCAGGAATAGTAAATGAATCGTACCAACCAAATAAAGATAGAGCTTCTTCGATATCTTTCATTGCACCTTTTTTTAAACGAAGTGATCTAAGTGTTCGAAGTAAGCCTTCTCCGTGAATACCTAATGGCTCCACTTGCCCTTCTTTATAGAAATTTCTTAGAGCGGTATTCTCAGGAGTGAAAACTAAAAAGTCAGTTAGTGGTTTAATATCATTATTTAGGCCATCTAAAATAGCATCTGTTGTTTCATCAAACTTATCCGCTTGTTCGATATCATTTTTATCTACAAATGAAGATAACCTTTTAATAAAATCATCTACTCCCTTGGCATCTGATAGGGATTTAGTTATTTTATGGTCTTTGAATTTTTTATTCTCAAGTGTTGGGTTAATAGCTTCAACTAGTGACTCAAAACTTATCGAGAGTGATTTGATCTTCTCTTCCAAAGCTTCAATTTGTTTTTGCGTATTTCTTTGATCACTGATGTAATGGTCGACAACAGAGTTACCGAGTTCATGAATTTCATTCTCAACTTTAAGTAGAGTGACCTTTTCAACATCAAAACGAATAAAAGAACCATCTACCAAGTTTGAGCGTATCGTATACTCTCGATAAGGTAAATTTTTTGGTGGTAATGTGCCGACTTCATCAATTGGGTAAACGTCAATTTTTGTCGATTGATCTGCCTTGATATCATGAAAATTAGAAGTCATCAATTCTGTATCATCAATAATTCTGACACCACGACTCACTAAATAACCCTTTGTTAAGTTATCTTTTTCAGCAGCAGCGGCCATAGCGATAGCTTCTAGGATATTACTTTTCCCACTACCATTTTCACCAATAAATACGTTGAGTTGACCAAATCTAAGTCTCATATCAACGACAGATTTATAGTTTCTAACTCGGATAGCTTCAATCATTCAAATTTCCTAACGCCCTGCTAAGCGGTGAGCAAATGGCATAACTTAGATTAAGGGCTTAATACAACAACACTAAGACCAATCATAAACTAAAACCGCCACACGTTTACAGTCTGCGTGGAAGTTTTGTTATATATTGTGCCTAAAGAGCACCTTTTCAATAGAAGTAAATGCTATGGTGATACTTACCTCTACTTATCTTAAGGGCATTTCACATAAATCTATCATTCATTACATCCGTAAGAAGCCACCCTCAAGCCACTTATTTCCCCCACTTTACCCTATCCTGCCGTCAATATCAGTTCGGACTTATTGAAGCCTGAGAGCGTAATGGGTAGATTTTGGCAGACGAACGTGAAGCGATTTTTTTATGTCCACACTATTCGTCCACCGTCGAAGCGTGGGTCGGTTCTTCTTGCTCGGTTCTCTGCAGTGTATTTCCTATGCCATTACATTCGAGGTAGACTTGGCTGACTGCTGAGTCGATTCTGCAATGGCAGTTATCACCGATGCCTCTAACGCCTTTCCGGGAATGGGCCTCTCCATGATTCCTTTAACATCCGAGCCTCAACCAAGGTCGCTTAGCACAAGGTTTTATAGGCGTGTTGGTCTGTTATGTACTAAACAAACAGTACAAAAAAACCAACGGACGAACCTACAGTTACTAGCTGATCTTCTAGTGACAGTCGCCCCATCCGCTGCAACTCTTGCAAAGACCGAGCTTGTTTCAAATGGCTATGGTAGCTCCCTGATTAGTTTCACGTTTGATTTGTTGTACAAACGAGTTGTGTTTCGCTTCGTTAAAAAACCAGCTCGCACTTTATCGGCATACTTTCTCAGTGCCTTTTTGTACTTCGCCTTGACATCATGTTGGCTTAAGTATCCACAACACATAAAAACGAACTTTGGCTAACTTAATTTCATTTCTCTTCTCTTCGCGTCGACAAGCTTGGCTTGTGACTAATTTGGAGTGTTCAATTATATTACTTTTATATGGGGAACTATGTTTTAGCACTCTAAACGTAAAGATAAAAAGAGTGAGACAAAAACAAGCGAGAGATCCTAGTGACTCACCGACGTTGAAAACAGGTTGATGATCACCACACCTGCCAAAATCAAAGCGATGCCAATGATCGCGTATATGTCTAGCTTTTGCCCGTAGACCAACCAAGACAACGCCGCGACCAATACAATCCCTGCGCCACACCAAATCGCATACGCCACACCCAAAGACATGGTTTGAACCGTGAGAGACAACAGATAAAAAGCAAAGCCATAACCGACGAGTACTGCGGCGGTCGCAGGAAGGGAAGTAAATTGCTGCGTTTTAGGCAATAGAGAAGTCGCCACAACATTAAATACGGCGCTCAGAATATTGTAGTTTTATTTCCAATTCATGCGATTTTCAGTAAGCAATTATTATGACTTACCTTAAAAGTTCTTAAGTGCGATGGCTCATTCATCGAAGAACAGAAAGACAAAAAGAGCCCTACAACATCATGTGTAGAGCTCTTTTCAAATAAGCTAATTAGTTAATCAGCTAACAATCTAAATAGCTTAATTTGCTGATGTTGAGCCTCTTAGGATATCGCGCTTCACTTCACCTTTAAGATCGGTCAGGGTTTGTTGGTCGATATCAATCAAGAAATGGTCACTTGCTTGGCCTGTTGCAAATTTTTCAAGAATCACGAACAAGCTACCGAAACGAGAGCGGAACACTTCACCGACGGTATATTGGCCAAGGTCACCCAATTCTGAATCCACAGTGCCATCGAACTCTGAAAGTTCACGACTTAGCAACTCATATTGACGCAATTGTGTTTCACCGATATCACGAAATGCCAGTTCGTCTGCGTTACGTAAACGGTAGAAGTCGGTCGCTAACAACTCACCACTCCACTCTGCAAATTCAGCTAACTCTAGTCCCTCTAAAGAAGCCAGTTTCTCAGCGACAACTTTAGCTGTCTGCCAGTCATGTTGGAATTGATCGTAGTCATCAACACCATTTTCCACACAAGCGCCAACATCGTAACCCAGTTCATTAGCTAACTGACACACGGTAAAGTTGGTTTCTAACTGAGACATGATCATCATCTCTTCGCCATTCATTTCCATGATCATAGCGCGCATCTCTAACGGCCAGTCACCCGGAAGGAAGCGTAGGCGCGTTAGTTCACGGATGTGCCAATCAGTCAGTTCGTAGTAGCTCTCTGAATTCAGAATGTCTTTGTTCCAGATCTTAGCTTCTGCATCAGGATCGCCATTCGCAGCTTGAGTAAGGTATTCATGCTCTTCTTCATAGTGGCTGAATAGCTCGTTGTAACGTTTAACTTGGTCGATAACTACCGTCTCAACTTCAATCTGGTTGTCAGGACGAATGTTCAACAGCTTGTAGGCAGGAATATAACCCGCTAGCGATGGTGCTTGGATATTAAATAGAGTGTGCTGTACACCATCAATATTGAAGCTCTTCTTACCCGTATCGTTGAAGTGCATGTGGCCACCAACGTGGATATTTAGGCCAGTCGCAGCTAATGCGCGGCTGGTATCGTCAGCCGGTTCACGGGCCAGTTGATGGCTTCCTTCGCCGAACAGATCTTCAATTTCTTCAGAAGCGCCGTTGTAGAAGTCGGTCATTGGGAAGTGCGAGAAAGAGACCAGCGTCTTGTTCTGCTCTTTCGCTGCTTTTACAACATCAGAGATCCAATCGATCACGTGTTCTTTGTGAGTCAGCATCATGTTATAACCAGCGCTGCTTGAACCATCAAACGTGTTTCCATCGACAGAGCTATCAGACGAGTTTTCTTTCGGGCGATAAACGTTCGCGTCGATCGCCAGCAACCAAAGTCCTTTCACAGGCTCTACTAAATAGCTGGTATCCGGCACTTCAGAGCAGCTTGAGTAACCACTTTCTTTGTAGCTGCCACCCGTACCTTCATAACAGATCTCGTACATTCGCTTATCAAAAGCCGCTTCTTCTTTGGCTAAATCATAGCTGTAATTAGTTCGAGCTTGGTCGCTGCTGTAAGGCGTTTCAAAGTAGAGGTAATCTTGTTGAGGGTAGAAGCCGTGAGTACCTAGGATACTCATGATCTCTTCATAGCCCCATTCACGTACTTCTTCAGTACAAATAGTTGCTAAGTTGTCACCTTCACCGGGAATAGTCGTCCACTCATCGTCATAACCAACACACTCTTCTTTACCGCGGCTATAGATACGCTGCTTCTTGCCACCCTCGCCTAGGTAATCAGATTTACCTGCAGGGATGGTAAATGGACGCACTGGATCGTGGTTGCCTGGCGCTGCAAAAAACTCAAGACCGTACGTGTCGCGGTAGTGATCAAAGATACTAACCAAGCCACGCATATGAATTGGCTGGCCGTCGTCACTAAAGTCACCTGGCAAGGCTACGTATTTAACGCCACGCTCAACCACATCATCAAGCGCCGCTATCATCGCAAAGTAGTTTTCATTAAATAGACGCGTGGAGTTCATCTGAGACTCCATCGTTCTGATCGTAGCGTTTTTACCACTCATGGAATTCGGTAAGCCAGCGAACGAACCGTCTTGAAAATCACCGTAAACATCATGGAAATGGATATCAGGCATGAACGCCACTTGCACTGCGCTATCTAGATTGCCGCTGTCGTCACTTGGTGAACTTGAATTACAACCAGCTAATGTGGCTGCTATTAAGCCTGACAGTACGGTCAATGTACTTTTTTTCATTTTCTCTTCCCAAAAAGTTAGAACTCAAAATTTGGCGAGGAGACTAGATGAGAAAAATGACACTATTGTTTCTTATATCTTACAAAACGTCGCACAACGAACGCTTATGCGACATTGCTTCAATCGTTAAAATTCAACAAGTTACCATTCATCTTAAAAGCTAATAGTTCAACAATACGAATCGAAGGTTAATATATAAATCGCCATAAAACCTCAACCTAAACATCAGTAAAGGCAATGTATTCAGACCGTTTGGATAGGTCGCCTGTCCTCAAACCTGAGTCGCTCTAGCTAAGATAGTTGCCAATAAGAAAACTGACCGCTCCATACTTATTATTACAAATAAGTAATAATCATTTTCTATTTAAGGGGATTATCAAAACATGCACTCACACCTATACTAGCTCCAACAAAACGAGAGAGCGGAAACAATTAAGCTCAACTACGCTTAACGGGTTGAATTTAATTGCACAGTTATCCGCTGTACTGACATATATAGGAAACATCCAATGACAATCGAAATTAAACCTGGTCAAACTCATATCAAATCAAAAGCAATGGTTGCATGGGCAGCTGGCGAGCCACTAAAAATGGAAGAAGTTGATGTACAACTTCCTAAAGCTGGTGAGGTTCTAGTTCGCATCGTTGCTACTGGTGTTTGTCACACTGACGCATTCACATTATCAGGTGACGATCCAGAAGGTATCTTCCCTTCAATTCTTGGTCACGAAGGTGGCGGTATCGTTGAGATGATCGGCGAAGGCGTTACAAGTGTTGAGATTGGCGACCACGTTATCCCACTTTACACAGCTGAATGTGGCGAATGTAAGTTCTGTAAATCTGGTAAAACTAACCTATGCCAAGCGGTTCGTGAAACGCAAGGTAAAGGCCTAATGCCAGACGGTACAAGCCGCTTCTCTATCAATGGCGAAACAATTTTCCATTACATGGGTTGCTCGACTTTCTCTGAGTACACAGTACTTCCAGAAATCTCTCTAGCGAAAGTAAGCAAAGAAGCACCACTTGAAGAAGTTTGTCTTCTAGGTTGTGGTGTAACAACAGGTATGGGCGCGGTACTTAACACAGCTAAAGTTGAAAAAGGCGACAACGTTGCTGTATTCGGCCTAGGCGGTATCGGCCTTTCTGCAATCATTGGTGCTCGCATGGCTGGTGCTGACCGCATCATCGGCGTTGATATCAACGAGAGCAAATTCGAGCTAGCAAAACAGCTTGGCGCGACCGACTGCATCAACCCAACTAAATTCGACAAACCAATCCAAGACGTTATCGTTGAGATGACAGACGGTGGTGTTGAGTACTCTTTCGAGTGTATCGGTAACGTAAACGTGATGCGTCAAGCGCTTGAGTGCTGCCACAAAGGTTGGGGCGAATCAGTCATCATTGGTGTTGCGGGTGCAGGTCAAGAGATCGCAACTCGTCCATTCCAACTAGTGACTGGTCGTGTATGGCGTGGTTCTGCTTTCGGTGGTGTTAAAGGCCGCTCTGAGCTTCCAGAAATCGTAAACCGTTACATGGCGGGTGAGTTTGGTCTTCAAGAGTTCATCACTCACACTATGGGTCTGCAAGACGTAAACGAAGCATTCGACCTAATGCACAAAGGTGAATCTATCCGCACTGTTCTACACATGGATAGATAATTCACTTGGCCTCGATTCTTTCGAGCATCGAGGCCAACGTTATAAATGAAAAGCAACAAACTGTCTTCACCACCTCCTGCCCGGTGGGTGGTGAAACTTTAAGTGATATAGACAAATTTACTCCCAAACCATCAACCTAACGGAGCACAATAGATGACAATCGAAAACATTAGCCAAGCAAAGGTTGCTGGTGGTTGGCACAAACAATACACCCACTTTTCAGCAACGCTTGACTGCAACATGCGTTTTGCGATTTTCTTGCCACCTAACGCAAGCAAAGAAAACCCAGTTCCTGTTTTGTATTGGTTATCAGGCTTAACCTGTACTGATGAAAACTTCATGCAAAAAGCCGGCGCTTTCAAAGCTGCGGCTGAACAAGGTATCGCGATTGTCGCACCAGACACTAGCCCACGTGGTGAAGGCGTTGCCGACAATGAAAGCTACGATCTCGGCCAAGGCGCAGGCTTCTACGTGAATGCCACTCAAGCACCATGGGACAGCCATTACCACATGTACGACTACGTAGTAACAGAGCTTCCAGCCTTGATTGAGTCTTTCTTCCCAGTGACATCAGTAAAATCAATTTCTGGTCACAGCATGGGCGGACACGGTGCCCTAACGATTGGTATCAAGAACGAAGATAACTACCGTTCTATCTCGGCATTCAGCCCAATCACCAACCCAATGCAATGCCCTTGGGGACAAAAAGCATTCAACCAATACTTGGGCTTAGATATTGAAGAGTGGAAACACTACGATGCCTCTGAGCTTCTCAAAACCAAAGGCACTAAGCTGCCAATGTTGGTTGACCAAGGCGAAGCGGACAACTTCCTGATTGAGCAGCTTAAACCTGAGCAATTAGTCGAAGCGGCTAAGGTAACCAATGCCGATTTAGAGCTACGTATGCAACCAGGTTACGACCACAGCTACTTCTTCATCTCTAGCTTTATTGATGAACACATTGAGTTCCACGCAGCTTATCTGAACAAATAGTCATACCGATTTAGCCCACACCTTGCAAAAGCGTGAGGTGTGGGCTTTTTTGTGCCTGCTGTTTGGGCAAATACGCTGTTACTAAAGAGCAGCAACAACGATTCACTCTTTCAAACACTCCGCTATACCAACAAAAATAATACAACTAAAAGGTACGACTATGAGCTGGTTTTTCTTAATGATGGGCGTGATGGCGGAAGCACTTTCTCACGTAGCACTTAAAGCAACCGACGGTTTCAGCTTATCTAAACCCATCCCTGCTCTATTGGTGATTTCAGGACATTTGGCGGCATTTCTATTTTTGAGCCAAGCCATGAAAGGGATGCCAGTGGGTGTGGTGCACTCTTTATGGGCGGGTTTAGCTATCGTGACGGTCAGCCTGATTTCTACGTTTGTTTACCGCCAGCACCTCGATACCATGGTGTGGATCGGCATGTTATTTGTGGCAGCAGGTGTTGTGATGATCAACCTATCTCAAGGTCACTCGCACTAGTGTAGATGGTGACTTATTAACAGTGTGTCAATTCATTCAAACTTCCTAACAGACAGGTGTCGCCTTCACTTATTCATACTCTTACAATCAGCAAATCAAACCTGTTACCATAGCGCCTTCAACATCACCTATTTTGAAGGTTGCTATGAAAGCAATTAAGACTCTTTTCTTCCTGATGGTTTTACTGAGCGGTCTGTTTACCGCTTGGCTGTTTATCCCAATTCCAGCGACCATGGACAAGCAAACGCTCGATGTTCCATTAACGGAACCGTTCAAGCTTGTGGCGTACCGCAGCAACCCGAATGATGCGAGCAAGCCGCTGACTTACCACTACTATGTGATTTCAGATGTGGTTGGCGTGGACGACATGGACCCGTTTCTGATTACCACAGACCAATTCGTGAAGCTTGGCGAATTCGACGAGAACACATTCAACCTTACGGTTAACGGCAAGATTGATAGCTACACCAACGATTTGTGGATCAAAAAATCTGACGGCAAGCTTCAGCACTGGTACGTAAGTGTTGATGCAAACTATATTCGTTAGAGTCGAATCCAAATAAACCCTATTTTAAAACTGCGCTTTGGCTTCCAAGCGCAGTTTTTGTTTCTAGCGTAATTTTTGTTTCAAGCCGCCCGCTTTATACTCTCCCTCACTTTTTACCCACCACTGCCGTGCTCTTAAAAATGCTACAAGCAGAGCAGGTTTTATAAGCTCTTGAGATAAGATAAGCTGCACCTATGCTCGACTCCCAATAAATCAAAAATAATAAAGGATCACTCGTGGAATTTACGCTCGACAAATTTAACGGCATCATCATCGACCCAGCAACAGCCCCTCACGATGCTGACTCTTTCAATGCCGAACTCAGCGAGATCACCGAATTTTCAAAGCAGAATAACAAAGGCATCATTTGGATTAGTTTACCTATTTCACTCTCGCACCTTATTCCGGTGGCGACTGAGCTTGGCTTTGTGTTTCACAACTGTCTAGAAGACGAAATTACGCTGATCCACAAATCCGAGATTGTAGAGTTTGTGCCTTTCATCCCTACCCACACTTTGGGTGCTGGCGCGTTGATCACCAACGAACACAACCAAGTGCTGATGATTAAAGAGCACGGTATGACGGGCTACAAGTTACCTGGCGGCCATATTGAGTTGGGTGAAGGTATTGAAGAGTCTGTGGTTCGTGAAACCTTGGAAGAGACAGGTATCGAGGCAACGTTCGTCTCTGTGGTTGGCATGGCGACAAGACACCCGTATCAATTCGGTAAATCAAACCTCTACTTTATTTGTCACCTTATCGCTCAAACTCAAGATATCGCGATTCA
The DNA here is from genome assembly GCF_902751245.1 of Vibrio sp. Vb339. NCBI lineage: Bacteria > Pseudomonadati > Pseudomonadota > Gammaproteobacteria > Vibrionales > Vibrionaceae > Vibrio > Vibrio sp. Vb339. The sequence continues at coordinate 124,394 of NZ_CADDIS010000001.1, forward strand.
AGACACTGATGAAATTGAAGAAGCTAAATGGATAGATGTTGAAGAGTACATTAACAACCCCGACAGCTACCCGTTTAACCGCCAATTGGTCGGTACTCTGATCGGAAAGCAAGGTTTGGAGCTCACTCAGTTAGAAGGCAACTATGGCCCTGTCCACAAGCCCGAAATCTTCTTTTCGAAAAGCTAGATCAATTCAAACATAAAAACGCCCAACTCAATTGAATTGGGCGTTTTGCTTTCACTTTTATTTTTCTTAATTAAGCCAACTGCGTTGTTAGTTGCTCTTTGTACCTATGATTCATTCTCATACTTTTAAAACGAACCTGTATTAAAAGAAGCCCAACGGATTCGTATCGTAGCTGATCAACAGGTTCTTAGTATTTTGGTAGTGATCGAGCATCATCTTATGTGTCTCACGGCCGATACCCGACTTCTTGTAACCACCAAACGCGGCATGAGCTGGGTAAGCGTGGTAGCAGTTCACCCAGATACGGCCGGCTTCAATGTTGCGACCCATGCGATACGCGAGGTTTGCATCACGCGTCCACACGCCTGCACCCAAGCCATATTCGGTATCATTGGCTATCTCGAGTGCTTCTGCTTCATCTTTAAACGTCGTCACCGCGATAACAGGACCGAAGATCTCCTCTTGGAATACTCGCATCTTGTTGTGCCCTTCCAACATAGTTGGCTGAATGTAGTAACCATTACCGAGATCATCAGGTTGCTGCGCAATCTCACCACCAGTGAGCACTTTCGCACCCTCTTCGCGACCAATCTCTAGATAGCTCAGAATCTTATCAAACTGCTCTTGAGAGGCTTGTGCTCCAACCTGAGTGTCGGTATCTAGTGGGTTACCTTGTTTAATAGTTTGAGCACGCTCGATCACCTTGGCGATGAACTTGTCGTATACCGATTCGTGGATCAACACACGTGATGGACAGGTACACACTTCCCCTTGGTTGAAGAACGCCAGCAGCATGCCTTCAACACACTTATCAAGGTATTCGTCTTCATGGTTAAAGATGTCTGGGAAGTAGATGTTTGGAGACTTACCGCCAAGCTCAACCGTTGACGGAATCAAGCTTTCAGCCGCACATTTTAGGATATGGTGGCCAACTTCTGTTGAACCAGTAAAGGCCAATTTCGCCAAACGATCGCTGGTTGCTAACGCTTGACCCGCTTCGCTACCAAAACCATTCACAATATTGACCACGCCTGCAGGCAGAAGATCGGCAATCTTTTCCATCATCACCAAGATCGATGTCGGTGTTTGCTCGGCTGGCTTCATCACCACGCAACAGCCCGCAGCTAACGCTGGTGCCAGTTTCCAAGCCGCCATTAAGATAGGGAAGTTCCAAGGAATAATCTGCCCCACCACACCGATTGGTTCAGGGAAGTGGTAACTCGCGGTGTTTGAATCGAGCTCTGCTGCGCTGCCTTCTTGCGCCCGAATACAGCCTGCAAAGTAACGGAAGTGATCGACAACCAAAGGAATGTCTGCCGCTAAGGTTTCACGCACTGGCTTACCGTTTTCCCACGTCTCCGCCACCGCGATTTCTTCTAAATTCGCTTCAATGCGATCGGCAATTTTAAGTAGGATATTGGAACGTTCAGTCACACTGGTAGCCGCCCAACTTGCACGAGCAGCATGCGCGGCATCGAGCGCTAAGCTAATGTCTGCCTCTGTTGAGCGCGCCACTTGGCAATACACCTGACCATTCACTGGGGAAGTGTTATCAAAATACTCGCCGCTAACAGGCTTCACCCATTCGCCACCGATAAAGTTATCGTATTGCGCTTTAAAGTTCACCACTGCGTTGTCACTACCCGGCTGTGCGTAAATCATAGTTAGATCCTTCTTCGATTTGATATTGAGCGAGAGCTGTCTTATTTTTGTGGCGGCTCCCCTTGAGAAAAGAACTCATGACGAGACGCCCATGTTTATGCTTTCTGTTTAAAACACTGATACTTCGTGTTTTCTTCACAACAGTAACAACGCAAATCACACGCCAGAACTTCAAAACTTGTTGTTAATAAATTGTAAAACTATGATTACCAAACGTTTACAACCCAAAGTGAGTTGGCATTGAACGGACGTATGGAAACCACTCCAGTGTTCAACTGTTCCAAATTGGTACACCCTCACTGTTACGACATGGAACATGTTATGCACCTTCAACAAGCAAACACCTCAGACTGGCTTTCGTCCTCTTGGCACCGCAGCACAGAAGCGGGTCTAAAACAGAGACGACTTCCCGAAGACATTCGCCTGCCTCAATCGATTCTTAAGCAGCGACGTCATCAATCGGCTGACTTGATCCACATCGTCGAACGCAATGCGCTGCCTTTGTTTAATCAGATGTTTGCTCGTACCGACAGTCGTTTGATTCTGACCGATATTGAAGGGGTGATTCTGGCGAGTTGGGGACAGGAGCGGTTTAAGGAGAAACTGACGTCAATTGCACTCAGCTCTGGAGCGTGTTGGCAGGAACAACTGAAAGGCACCAACGCGATTGGCACCGCCATTGTGGAAGCGAAACCCGTATCCATCATTGGCGAACAACACTTCATCCACCAGCATCGATTTATCAGTTGTTCAGCAAGCCCGGTGTTTGACCACCAAGGCAAAATGGTTGGGGTGTTAGACATCACCAGTGAACAACAGCAACACGACAGCTCAGTGCAATTACTGGTTCAAAATATGGTTCAGCTTGTTGAGAACCAGCTACTGAGCCACATCCCACAAGGCACCACTCGAATCGATCTCGCGTGTGAGAAATCTTTATTACACAGTGGTTGGCAAGGGATTGTGATAGCGAATGAAGCTGGCGAAGTAGTGGCGCACAATCAGGTTGCCTCTCAATTGTTGGATCAAACCTCGATCGTCGGCGAATGTATAGATACCCTCTTCAACCGAACCTCATTAGACACGCCCTTTGTATTTGAGAAACAGCATCTCAAACAACCAACCACCAAACGCACGCGCTCCATTTCAGCATCGTGTGATTTGCACCATGGCGAGCAACAAATTGAACACGCTTGGCAGCAAGCCAACAAGGTAATCGATAAAGGGATCAGTTTGTTGATCTTAGGAGAAACAGGAGTTGGCAAAGGCGAGTTTGTTAAAGCGCTGCACAAGCAAAGCCAGCGTAAGTCTTCGCCCTTGGTGGCGGTAAATTGTGGAGCACTACCGAAAGATCTTATCGAATCTGAACTGTTTGGCTACGCGCCGGGCGCGTTTACTGGCGCAAGCCACAAGGGTTTTCAAGGTAAGATCCGTCAAGCAGACAAGGGCATTCTATTTTTGGATGAAATAGCCGACATGCCGCTAGAGGCTCAGTGTCGATTGCTGCATGTTCTGCAAGATAAGTCCGTCGTCCCTGTGGGTTCGAATCAAAGCTACCAGGTCGATTGTCAGATCATCGCTGCCACTCACAAAAACCTCGAGCAGTTAGTCGCAACAGGTGAGTTTAGGCAAGACCTGTATTACAGACTCAATGGCTTAGCCTTTACCTTGCCAAGCTTGCAACAGCGACAAGATAAGCATGCTTTAATCGAGCATATTCATCGTAAATACGCCGAAGCTGAGCAGTCTATTTGCCCGCACCTAATGAGTTTATTGTGCGCCTATTCTTGGCCGGGCAATATTCGCGAGTTAGACAACCTACTTAAAGTCGCCGCTTTACTAGCAAGTGATGAACCACAACTCACACTCGAGCATGTGCCTAGCCATCTTGCTCAACACCTCACGTTGTTAGCGCAAGATAATCAGCATCAACTGACGACTCCTAATGCCATCAAAGGTACAGCGAGTAACGATTTAAGGAGTACCGTTGAAGAAACCTTGTTGCAAACGTATCAAGCGAACCAAGGCAACATCAGCAAGACATCTCGAATACTCGGCATCAGCCGCAATACCATTTATCGTAAGCTGAAAAGCTTGGGAATCCTATAGTAGTAAGATGAACCTAAGCTACTCAGACTATAACTCGACAAGTTGATTAAGCACTTCTTTGTCTAACACTGGATGATGTTTGCTCGCTAAGATCAACACAATATCCACAGAAGGCAGTGGCGGCATATCATCGAGGATTCTCAAGTCTGAAGTCACGCTCAGCTTACCCATCGCGCCAATCGCTAATCCGGCTTTAACAATTGATCGCTGCGCCGATGCGGTATTGCTACACGCCAATAACTGATAAGGCGTACCCTGCTTAGTTAAACCATTCACTGCTGCAGCGTGATACTTACAATCGGTCTGAAACAAGGCTAATGGGACTGGTTTAGAATCATCGAACACATAATCAGGGCTGCTTATCCATACTCCGGTATCGTGAGTCAGCCAGTAACCCTCTTCACTATCCGGTGCTCGGGTGACAATTGCGGCATCTAAACGACCATCATCCAACCATTCTCTCAGTGCAATACTGGGCAGGCTAAATACTTGAATAGAACAGGTGGGTTCTGCTTTCTGTAATAGGCGAATCACTTTTGGCAGAATAGTGTCGTTGTAGTCTTCAGGGCAGCCAAGTCGTAGAGGTTGTTTGTCTTCGTAACGCTTTACTTGCTTGAGGGCTGTATTGTGGAGCGCGACCAACTGTTCGGCATGAGAACGCAGCGCCAAACCTGCTTCAGTGAGTATTAAATTACGTCCTTCTTTTTGGAAAAGAGTCACGTTGAGCTCTTCTTCCAACTTACGCATCTGCGCACTGAATGCCGATTGGGTGCGATTTATCTGTTTCGCTGCACGTGTGAAACTACTGGTTTCTACGAACGCGAGAAAACCTCGCAAAGCATCAATATCCATATTGAAATCACCACCCATCGTTTTTATTAATGTATTGCATCAAAATTATCCGTTAGTGCGCCGCAATACAATCCCCTAAGCTCAAATGCATACTCACTAAACGCAAGGAAGCAACGATGCAGCTTTATATTGGAAACCAGAACTACTCAACTTGGTCACTGCGTGCATGGCTAATATTCGACAACTACAACCTGAATACAGAAGTCATCAAACTCAAGCTATTCACCTCTGATTTTTACGACACTCTGGCGAAAGTGACACCAACAGCCAAAGTACCAACCTTAGTTGATGGCGACGTTGCGGTGTGGGATTCACTGGCGATTCTCGAATACGTTAACGACGCCCACTTAGACGGTGCAGCATGGCCTAGCTCAGTGAAAGAACGCGCCCATGCCCGAGCAATTTCCGCCGAGATGCACTCTGGGTTCTTTGCCGTCAGAAATGAAATGCCGATGAACTGCCGCGCACAACGAAAGCTCACACTGAGTGAAGACGCACTGAAAGACATCGCTCGTATTGATGCAATATGGTCTGCACAAATGGAACAATACCCAGAGGGGTGGTTATTTGGTGAATGGTCGATTGCCGATGCGATGTTTGCACCCGTCGCATTGCGCGTAGAAACCTATGGAATACAACTTTCCGAAAAGGCATCGCAGTATCAACAACGTGTGCTTAACAGTCCATCAATACAAAAATGGCTGGCAGAGGCAAGCTTAGAAACCGATGTGGTTGAAGAAGATGAGGCTGGAGAGCCTGTGTAAAACACAGCTCCCTTTCAAGGCTCACTACTCTGTGAGCCTTCCTATAAACCACAATAATGTAGTCGATTGTGATCGCCTAGTCACAATGTGCAGGTGTGATTGTTTATATTCAAATAAATTCAAATAGTTAAGATAAACATCATGTTACGAGCAACGATCGCATTACTCAGTGTTACTAGCTTCGCCGTATCTGCCAACGCCCCTCTTCCTTCTGGAGACGAGTGGCTCAACCATGCTACTGAAGGGCTTGCACCTTACTGGTTGATGCCTAGCGCTCAAGGGGATCCGATAGGTAACTTCCCTACTTTCCGCTGTGATGACGGTACCTTGCTCGATGTTTCTGATGTGTGCCCTGAACTGAGCAAAGCCTGGATCACGCCGCACTTCGGCAAAGAGTTTACACGCATGAAATCACGTCAAACTTATGCCTATGGCGTGCTCTACCACCTTACTGGCGATAAAAAGGCTTTAGCGCTTGCCAAGCAAGGTGCCTACTACATCATTGATCAGCTAGAAGATAAGCAAAACGGCGGCTTTATCGGCTACACAAAAGAGGGAAAAGTAGGTCAGGATTGGCAGCAGCGTACTTCTCAAGATCAAGCGTATGCGCTGGTTGGCCTTGCCATGTACTACTACCTGACTCAAGACAAAAAGGTAGAACAAGCACTCATCGCACAACAAGCTTTTATCTTTGATAAATATCGACTTAGCGACAACAGTGGTCTTGCTTGGGTACTTGCTGACGGTGAAGATGGCAGTGCAAAACGACGTGAATTGGTTGCATTACTTGATCAAATCAATGGCTACATGTTGCTCGTCGCACCTCTGCTCAAAGAGCCCGTCAAATCAAAATGGCTTGATGACTTAAACTGGCTCACGCAATCCATGATTGACCAATACCATTCTGAAGATGAACAACGCTTCTACGGTGCAATTCACGATAAAGCAGCGATGATGCCGAATGCTAATCACAACGATTTTGGGCACACCATTAAAGCCTATTGGATGACTTACCTTACAGGCCAAACATTGAATAACTCTGAATGGAAAGAGTTTGGCATCAAAGGGATGAAACACACTCTCGCTCAGGCGCAATATCAGAAAGAGTTCGTGAGTGTATCCCAATATTATGGCGAGGAACTTCAGAAAGCGTGGAAAGGACAAGAGATAACTGGCTGGCAAAGCCGACCAAACACAAATTGGGCTTCATCGTGGGAGTGGGCGGAGTTTGATCAAGCGGCCATGACGGTTTCGCTGGTCGATGGTTCAATGAAAGACGTATTGCAATACACCCTACCGACCTTTCATGATGTATGGGTCGACCACAAATACGGCGGTGTGGGACTTGATCCAAAACGTACCAAAGCTTTCCATTGGGGCAACGGTTATCACCAGTTTGAACATGCTCTGATTGGTTATTTGTTCGCTCAGCAAGTTGACGCGAAGCCAGCAGTATTGCATTACGCAAGGCCGACCAACAGCCAGATGCTAATGGAACCGTATTACTATCAAGGGGATGTGGTTAAGTTGGAGAACCTAGATGATGGGACACAAAAGGTCAGTTTCAATAACATTCGACCTTAGTGCTGGTATTGGATCTGATTAAGCGGATTGACCACCAAGCCTGAAATCAGTTTTCAGGCTTTTTAATGACTACTTTCTTTTGCCCTGTTCAACCAGCTTTTCATTCCATGCCGTATTGCCGTCACGCTTAGTCACGTCATACTCTGAACAGAACTGAGAGATAGTCATGTTGTTGTCGCCTGTCGCCAATTTCAACGCCAACTGGACTTGTTGAAGTTTGCTTTGCAGACGCAGAATCTGACCAGCATTTGGGCTTTTTTCTTTGGCATACTTTAAGGCTGCATGCTTACGCTCTGCCGCGCCCGCTCGGCGATCGGCTTCTGATAACAGATACTTGAGTTGAGCAACACTCTTGCCTTTCTTGAAGGCAGGATCAAGCAACTCAACGCATTCATCAAACGATGGATCGATAACGTATGGGTCAACTTTATGAGCTTGTTGGCGCATCCACTCTAGTGCGAGCTTTTCATCTGACATAATTACATCTTTACCAAAGAAACAGCCCTATATGGTATCGCTCAATAGCAAACCGCTGCAATAACAAATTTAGCGACTTCGTATCTTTGTCCTACTGCTGATTCATAATTCCTTTGCTAGGGCGCTAACCAAGTATCCTAAGCTCCCTTCCTTTCTTAAACACCCAAGCACTTTCTCAAACATCCAAGCACTTTCTCAAACATCCAAGCAAGTAACCGTAGACTCTTTGATCGATAAAAGCGGATTCTTCGTACATATAAGTCCGTTAGTGAGCATGCTCGAAGATAACAATTATGAGAAGAAGAGAAGACATGAAGGACATGACCCTTTCTAAACAAGATATCCAAACAATGGACCAGCGCCACCGCATTCGTTTGGTTAATTCCTTGTCTGGATTTAAAAGCGCCAACCTAATTGGCACTTGTGATAAACAGGGGTTCGAAAACCTAGCGATAGTAAGCTCTGTCATTCACCTGGGGTCTGATCCTGCGCTGCTTGGTTTTATTGTTCGCCCAGATAAAAGCCGACGTCATACGCTAGAAAACATTCTAGAAACGAAGTACTTCACCGTTAACAGCATTGGTGCTGACTTTGTTAAAAAGGCCCATCAAACCTCGGCTCGCTACCCTAAACCAGTCTCAGAATTCAACGCGGTTGGTTTAACGGCCTATTATGACGACAAATTCCCCGCTCCATTCGTCTTGGAAAGCAGTTTAAAGATAGGGTTAGCGTTCAAAGAACAGATCACAATCGAAAGCAATCAAACTCAAATGTTGATCGGTGAAGTTATATCGATTCACGCACCCAAACGCGCCGTGATGCCGGATGGCTACCTTGATTTAGAAGCGTTGGATTTGGTCACGGTATCAGGGCTTGATAGCTACCACGTAACTCAAAGACTGCACCGATTAAGCTATGCAAAACCACAGGAGCCACTCTTTCCACTCACTCGTGAAGGTAACCCAACCTCATGGGAAGCGTTCGAACTTAATCTAGACTAATTTTGTTCGGCAATTTGCTATCAAAAGTGCTAACGTCTTTTAATTCCAAGAGATGCATCTCACACAAGTGCATCTTACTGAGCGCCCCATTCATTCTTACGTCTATTTCCAAGGACCCTTTTGAAGTTAACTCACTTTAAATACAAAACGCGCGAAGGCCCAGACTACCGACATGGCGATCAGGTGTCTTTTATGGACATCAAACAGACCTTTGGTATGGGCAGCATTCGTGTGGGTGCTTGGGTGACGAAAGAAGAAAAAGAGCTGGCCGCAAACCTGATATTCGATTCGCTAGCCGACTTGGCTTACATCTTGGCTTTGCCACCAGAGGCAATTGGCCTACGCGGTACATTAGGCTTAGCGTTTGGCAGTGGCGGCAGAAAAGGCGTGCAAGCACACTATGCCCCCAACCAGAGAGAATTAGCCCTCGCTAAGAATGCTGGAGCTGGCGCGCTCGCACACGAGTTTTGGCATGCATTTGACCACTATATCGCTGAGAAAGCGTTTGAAATCGGCGATACCTCTGGCCCTCGTAAGCAAATCTTGTTCGCCAGTGACTGTTGGCTACACGATAGAAAAGTACGACCTCACCCATTAAACGAAAGTTTGATGTCTCTGTTTGATGCCACACTGCTTAGCGACAATAACTTGGACAAACACGATTACGTGGCTCGCAGCGTGATTGCCGACAAAGCGATGTCTGCCCGTTACTTCTCACTACCCACAGAGATGATGGCGCGTGCCTTTGAGTCTGTGATTGAATCGTGCTCCGATATCAAGAACGCTTATCTGGTCAATGGCACAACCAAGCCTGATATGTACCCCGTGTATCCTGATATGGCGCATCGCAAAGAGATTTATCAAGCCCTGCAAGGTTACTTCGCACCATTAGGGCGATCTTTGAGTAAATAGTGCTTAGGACAGCACATGACCAAAGCTTCGAAAGCGTTTATAGTCCAGACACACACTTCAATATGCATGATTTAGAGGCAGTAATGATCAGTTGGCCATCTTTGGTAAAACTCGACGGTGACGATGAGCTTATTTACGTCGCGTCCGAACAAGATTTTCAAGCGGAATGCTCAGAGATGATCTTAGGTGAAGATGATTACCTGATTGATTCAGTTGGCGACAGCTATTCGCTTCAATCGAGTTCTAACCAACTGTCTCTAGCTAAACGAGCCAACCAGTATTCGGTTGAAAGCGTGACCAAACTGATTCGAAATCACGAGTTCCAAAAAGCAGAAGTGTGCCTGATGAAGATCCACTTCCTAACGATCGAAGAAGCGATTCAGTCTTTGGCTTTTGAGCCTCGCTAATACTGCTTAAGAGCTCGTATCAAAGCTAATTCCCAAGACAGATTAAACAAAAACAGCGCCAATTCAGGCGCTGTTTTTGTTTGTTATTTAGCTAATTCATTAAGCGATAAAAATCTGAGCCAGTGCGTAGCCTAGGCAACATGCACCGACTACACCGATTAAACCCACTGACATGAACGAGTGGTTGAAGTACCACTTACCAATTTTGGTGGTACCAGAGACATCGAAGTTAACCGTTGCGATATCTGATGGGTAGTTCGGGATGAAGAAGTAGCCGTACACCGCTGGCATCAAGCCGATAAGCAGGGCTGGGTCTAGTCCTAAGCCAAGACCAACAGGTAGCATCATACGTGCAGTAGCGGCTTGCGAGTTCACCACAACCGATACGATGAATAGCGCTAGCGCGAACGTCCATGGGTAATTCGTTACCATTTCTACAATGCCAGACTTGAACTGAGGCATTGCATATTGGAAGTAAGTATCCGACATCCAAGCGATACCGAAGATAGCAATCGCTGCCACCATACCGGATTTGAATACCACACCATTTGGCACATCACGTGGGTCAGTTTTGGTCGCCAGCAAGATAATACCGCCGAAACAGAGCATCATCATTTGGATGATCACCGACATCTTGATTGGCTTGTCGCCGTCTACAATGGTTCTGATCTCAGGCACCATCGCCACGATAACAATCACCACAATCGACAATAGGAAAATCAATACCGCATTACGAGCCGAAGTTGGCAGTACTTCATCCAAAGAGGTCGCGGTGGTGCTTTCGATGCGCTTTTTCCACTCAGGATCTTTTAGACGCGCTTGGTATTCAGGATCGTCGTTCAGTTCTTTACCACGTTTCAAGCTATACAGAGAAAGCAAAAGTGTGCCGAACAGCGTTGCAGGAACCGTCACCATCAAAATCGAAAGCAGAGTAATAGAGTGTTGAATATCAGAAAGTTGTGCGAGGTAATACACCACTGCTGCCGAGATTGGAGATGCCGTAATCGCCAGTTGAGAGGCAACAGACGCAGCCGCCATTGGGCGCTCAGGACGAATACCATTCTTCAACGCAACATCGCCGATGATTGGCATAATTGAGTAAACCGCGTGGCCAGTACCCAATAGGAAAGTCATCGAGTAAGTCACGAACGGTGCTATCAAGGTGACGCGTTTAGGGTTCTTTCTAAGCACCCTCTCCGCAACTTGCAGCATGTATTTCAAGCCACCCGCCGCTTCGAGGATCGAGGCACAAGTAACAACAGCGAGGATGATCAGCATTACGGTGACAGGTGGAGACGTTGGTGGCATCTTGAAGACAAACACCTCGATAACCAAACCAATACCAGAAACAACACCTAAGCCAATACCGCCATACCGAGACCCGATATAAAGGACGACTAATAAAAATAGAAACTCAAAATACAACATAAGCAACCCTGCTAAAAATGTGGACTAATGTTATTTTCTCCCTAAGCTCAGCCATTTACTTATTGCTTGGTCACACTATGATTGCAGGCTCCCGTTAATTGTTTTTTATAAGATTATGGTCACGCAAACTGACCTGTAAGTTTATGAAATGTAATAAGAAGCCAGACGCACGACCTAGATTTGTTATGTGGAATAATCATAATTGTTTCTGTTAGATCTGGATGGCCTATAAAATATCAAACTCATAACTTAACGATATTATTCCAACCACAATCAATCATATTTAAAGTCACTCAGAAGCATATTGCCGAGCCGATTGGATACATTCTTACTGAACGCTGACTCGCCTATCACTAGACACTATGTCAAAATACCCGCCCTCACGACGACAACACAGAAAGAACCACGTATATGAATTTTCAAGCTGCTATTTTTGATATGGATGGACTGCTGCTCGACACTGAGCGACTTTGTATGCAGGTTTTTGAAGAAGCATGTCACGCGCAAGGTGTTCCGTTTTTGCAAGATGTCTACCTAGGCATCATTGGTTGTAACGCAAAAACCATCGAACAGATTTTTCGAAATGGTTACGGTGAAGGGTTAGATTACCCAGCGCTGAATAATGAATGGCGCACCCGCTACAGTGCGATTGTTAAAAACCAAGCAATCCCAGTAAAAGATGGCGTGATTGAGCTGCTTGAATGGCTAAAATCGAATGACATTCCAATCGCGGTGGCGACCTCCACTCAGCTTGATATCGCCAAGAAGAAGCTTGAGCTGGCTGGCCTAGATTCGTACTTCACCTCGTTAAGCACAGGCTGCGAAGTAACTCACGGTAAACCTCACCCAGAGATCTACTTGCTAGCGGCAGAACGCTTAGGTGTTGCACCTGAAACCTGCCTAGCGTTTGAGGACTCAAACAATGGTATTCGTGCATCAATGGCAGCGAACATGATCAGCTTCCAGATTCCAGATTTGGTTGAGCCTTGCGAAGAAGTAAAAGCGCTTGGGCACACCATCAGCCCGTCGCTGCATCATGTGTTGGCGCAACTGCAACAGACCGCAGCTTAAAAGCTCATCACAGCAAATAAAGAGCAATATTAAGCCGACTCACTGAGTCGGTTTTTTTGTAGGTATTCCTTTTATAAAAGATAAAAAGTCGCGCTAGAAACTGTTACAGTCGATGTGAAACGATGGAAATCGAGAAGCAATATTGATAATGGAGAAAGGGACGCGTGATTGAAAAACTAGAAAGCCAACTGCTTGATTTTGCACAACAAGAAATGACACAAGATGCGGCGCACGACATCAGCCACATCAAGCGAGTAGTCAAAACTGCTAAGGCTTTATGTACTCAAGAACAGGCTAAGCTTGAGGTCGTTCTGCCTGCTGCTTACCTTCATGATTGTTTCACCTTTCCCAAGAACCACCCAGACAGAGCCCAAAGCTCACAAATGGCGGCAGACAAGGCGATCTCTTTCCTCAAATCTATCGAGTATCCCGCGTCTTATCTCTACGAGATCCATCATGCGATTGTCACTCACAGTTACAGTGCCAACATCACACCAGAAACCTTGGAAGCACAGATTGTTCAAGATGCTGATCGCCTAGATTCTCTCGGTGCGATTGGCATTGCTCGCTGCCTATACGTTGGTCAAAGCTTTAACGCTGAACTCTATAACCACGAAGACCCGTTCGCCAAGCAGCGTGACTTGGATGACAAGCATTACAGCGTCGACCATTTCTACGTGAAACTGTTCAAGCTGGCTGAAACCATGAATACAGAATCCGCAAAATTAGAAGCCAACAAGCGCACCGACTACATGCGCGGTTTTCTAGAACAGTTGGGCGCAGAAGTTTAACGGATTAAAAAAGAGACACGCGTTAAGGGAGAGAAGGATATGGAAATAAACCGCTTTAAAGCATCCGACGCTGACGAGATCGTCACTTGGTTTACATCCTTAGAAGACTACGTTCTATGGGGCGGGCGAACATTTGGTTGGCCGTTAAAAGCCGCCTCTATCATCGAACGTTCTCTAGAGCCCCATGTCGAGTTATATACCTTCTCTGCACCTAAGTCATACTCTGAACCGAACGCCGATTCAAACACCAACTCAAACGCCAGGGACTTGCTTGGCTTTATGGAATTTCAACGCATGTCAGACAGCGAACTTCGTTTCTGCCGAGTCGCGATTCACCCAAACCTTCGAGGCAAAGGGTTAGGACAATCGATGCTTGAAACAGGCTTAGAGGCGGCGAAAGAAATACCGAATGTCACCACCATCACCTTGGCCGTATTCAAGCAAAACCACGGCGCAAAACGCTGCTACGACAAAGTGGGCTTTGAGGTGGTCGACAAAGAGCCGAGCGTGAAAGAGTTCAATGGTAAAATATGGCCCTTGTATCAAATGGAATTGAAACTCTCTTAGTTGGCTTTCATTTGATTTGAAGACAATGGCTTAAGCTCCTTTTCATATAGAAATTAGTCCCCATATCATAAAGAATCGCTTTAGTTTGGAACCTCCAATGACCCAAGAAAAATTCGACACCATTTATCAACGTGCCGCTCACCGTAAAGGCGGAGCAGCAGAACTCGAAAAGATTGTTCGTGCGCCCCTTTCACAAGCTGAGCTATCACAAATCACAGACGATCGTTGGTTGGCAGCCTTTACTGAAAAGGTATTCCAATGTGGTATTTCGTGGAATGTGGTGAGAAAGAAATGGCCGCAATTCGAAGAAGTGTTCTTTGAATTCGACATCGAAAAGATGCTGATGCTGCCGAACGAGATGTGGGAGCAGAAAGCACAAGACCCGCGCATTATTCGTCACCTTACCAAGGTGATGACTATCCCTGCCAATGCCACCATGATTCATAATGCCAAGCGTGAAGCCGATTCATTCTCGCAAATGGTTGCCGACTGGCCATCAGAACGCATCACCGAACTTTGGGATTATCTGAAGAAACACGGCAAGCGACTGGGCGGAAATACAGGCGCTTACACCTTACGCCAAATGGGTAAAGACACTTTTATCTTGTCGTCGGACGTTGAAGCGCACCTACGCAGTACCGATGTGGTCGATAGCGGTCGTAACACCAAGCGAGCACAAATCGCGGCGAGTAAGGCTTTCAACGAATGGCAGCAACAATCAGGTCGTAGCCTCAGCGAAATCAGCCAGATCGTGGCGTACAGCTGTGGCGACAACCGCGTCTAGTTTTAGGGCGAATGTCTTAAAGCTTTAGATTGCACACAGTTCCCTGCAAACTAAATGTTATAAGTCATTAACAAATAAGCGTGCATCGCACTTTCATCCAGTGGCATTGTATAGATAAATGTATACAATATAGAGTAATACTCATGAATTATTCTCGACCAACCCAACTCGACTAAACAAGGGTCCTTATCTCTATGACAGTTCTCAAAAACTCTGTCTCCAAAGGTGTAAAAACGAAAGTAACAGGCCAGACTCAAGACGATGTTGTTTACTGCCATATCTTCGACGCGATACTAGAACAAAGGCTACCACCAGCCACAAAATTAAGCGAAGAAGCACTAGCAGAAATCTTTGGCGTTAGCCGTACTATTATCCGCCGTGCCTTGCTGCGCCTCTCCTTAGAACAAGTTGTGGTGATCCGTCCTAACCGAGGTGCTGTGATTGCAGCCCCAACAGTAGACGAAGCCAAGCAGATATTTAAAGCACGTGAAGTGATGGAGATTGCTATCACTGAGCTAGCGGTTAAGAACGCAACCAAAGCCCAAATCGACGAGTGTAGAAAACTGGTCGCGAAAGAGAACTGCGCCTTTGACCAAGGTGACTATGGTTCTGGCTTACGTTTATCTGGTGAGTTCCACATCAAACTGGCTGAAATGGCTGAGAACGCGCCACTGCTGGCTTTCCAACGCAGCTTGGTATCGCAAACTTCTCTGCTTATTGCCCAGTACGAAACCGGCAGCCACTCAAACTGCTCTCTAGATGAGCATGAAGGATTGCTTGATGCGATAGAGTCTGGAGATGAAGAGCAAGCCGTTGACCTAATGCGAGAGCATTTAAGCCACATTCGCTCTAAGCTAAACCTAGACAGCAGCACCGCATCGAGCGACCTGCATGTTGTGTTCTCAGATCTGCTTAAGAACAAGTCATAATCGCTTCTATAAGCTATTAATGACTAACTGCTAATAGTTTCTTGTTGGCAACTATCAGTTAACAACTTTTTGTTAACAAGACGGGAGAGAAGTAAGCCTCTGCGATTACTTCTCTTTTTTATACCCTCCCCATAATGATAGACGCGAAGATCGACTCATTTCACCTCAAAATACTCTCGTTTCTGAGCAGAATAGTGCTCTTAGCCTCTATAACATTTACTCCCTAATGCAAAAATTATTGTCCTTATTTTGTATACATAGCCATTAATTCATTCACACCACAAAACTCAACACTTCCAATTTAAATCCCAATAAAACAGACGACTACGACCAAAATTAAATTGTATACAATTCACAACAAGCCCTCTTTGTTGCATTTTTGTAAATAAATAGTTGACCACAGGGTCAGGATGGATAATTATTGACCTAGAAGTCAAAAAGAATACACATGGAAATATGTCGATTTACAAGGAGGTCTCTTGATTACTTTTTTGCTCAATCAGGAAATAAGACGTGAAGATAATCTGTCGCCAAATATGACAGTGCTCAACTACCTTCGTACCAAGGTTAATAAAACGGGTACCAAAGAAGGTTGTGGGTCGGGTGACTGTGGTGCATGTACGGTAGTTCTGGGTGAGGTGGTTGATGGACAGCTGCAATACCGCTCGGTGAACTCTTGCCTAACTTTCGTTTCAGCGCTGCATGGCAAGCAACTGATCACCGTAGAAGATCTACAAAACCGAGATCGCTCTTTGCACCCAGTGCAAAAAGCGGTGGTTGATTTTCACGGTTCACAGTGTGGTTACTGCACGCCGGGCTTCATCATGTCGATGTTTGCACTAGGCAAAAACAAACCCGATGCGAGCAAAGAAGACGTCATGGAATCACTGGCGGGTAACCTATGTCGTTGTACGGGCTATCGACCAATTGTTGATGCTGCGATGTCACTTTCAACAGACCAACCTTTGATCGACCAATTCGCTGAGCTTGAACGCAACACCATCAAGAAGCTAGAAAGTATTCAAGACACCGAAGCCAACTTACGCCTTGGTCACCTCACCGCTTTTTCCCCGAAAAGCACTGATGAGCTGGCCAAGCTTTTTCAAGCCCACCCGAACGCTAAGCTGGTTGCTGGCGGCACGGATTTAGCACTGGAAGTAACGCAGTTCCACCGCGAGATTGAAACACTGATCAGCGTAAACCTTGTTGAAGACATGAAGGTATGCGAAGAGACCGACACCGATTTAATCATTGGCGCTAACCTGCCTATCAGTGACTCTTACGCACTACTGAAAAAACACTACCCAGATTTTGGCGAGCTACTGCACCGCTTTGCTTCACTGCAAGTACGTAACCAAGGCACCATCGGCGGTAACGTGGCGAATGCCTCGCCTATTGGTGACACCCCTCCTCTGCTGATTGCCCTGAACGCGAAGATCAAACTTCGTTGCGGTGACGAGTCACGTACGATGCCGATTGAAGATTACTTCATCAGCTACAAAGTGACGGCGCAAAAAGAGAGTGAGTTCATTGAACAGATCATCATTCCTAAGCCAACTAACGACAGCTTCCGAGCTTACAAACTGTCTAAACGTTTAGACGATGACATCTCTGCGGTATGTGGTGCGTTTGATATTCAAATTGAAGATGGCAAGGTTTCTTACGCTCGTATCGCCTTTGGTGGTATGGCTGCAACGCCTAAGCGCGCGGCGCGTTGTGAAAACACGTTATTAGGCAAACCGTGGACAGACGCTAGTATTAATTTAGCGATACAGGAACTGTATAACGACTTTGAACCGCTATCTGATTTCCGTGCAAGCCAAGAATACCGTTCATTGTCGGCAGCAAATATGCTGCGTCGTTACTTCATTGAACAGCAGAATAAAAACAACCAAATCGAAACAAGGGTAACGTCTTATGTCTAAATCACACGAGCATGCGATGACCCACGAAGAGATGGTTACCATTGCAAAACAAGATCTAAAAACTGGCGTCGGAAAAAGCGTTAAACACGACAGTGCAGCCAAGCAAGTAACGGGCGAAGCGGTATACATTGATGACCGCCTAGAGTTCCCAAATCAGCTGCACGTATACGCACGCCTGAGCACGCAAGCACACGCCAACATCACCAAGATAGATTTATCACCGTGTTACGAATTCGAAGGCGTGGCAATTGCCATTCAAGCGAAAGACGTACCGGGTGAGCTAGATATCGGTGCAATTCTTCCGGGTGACCCACTTCTTGCCGATGGCAAAGTCGAATATTACGGCCAACCTGTGATTGCTGTGGCAGCTAATGATTTAGAGACTGCACGTAAAGCCGCACACGCTGCAATCATTGAATATGAAGAACTGCCTGCGATTCTTGATGTAAAAGAAGCGCTAGACAAAGAACACTTCGTCACAGAGAGCCACACTCAACAGCGTGGTGACTCTAAAGCAGCACTAGCAAAAGCAAAACACATAATTTCTGGCGACCTAGAGATCGGCGGCCAAGAGCACTTCTACCTAGAAACTCAAATCAGTAGCGTGATGCCAACCGAAGACGGCGGCATGATCGTGTACACCTCGACTCAAAACCCGACCGAAGTTCAAAAACTGGTTGCGGAAGTGATTGGCGTACCAATGCACAAAGTCGTGATTGATATGCGTCGTATGGGTGGTGGTTTCGGTGGTAAAGAGACTCAAGCAGCCTCTCCAGCGTGTATGGCTGCGGTTATTGCTCACCTTACAGGCCGACCTACAAAAATGCGTTTGCTGCGCAGTGAAGACATGCAGCAAACCGGTAAACGCCACCCGTTCTACAATCAATATACGGTCGGTTTTGACGACAATGGTGTAATTCAAGGTGCCGACATTACCGTTGCAGGTAACTGTGGTTACTCACCAGACTTATCAAGTTCTATCGTCGACCGCGCGATGTTCCACTCAGACAACGCTTATTATCTAGGCGATGCAACTGTGGTCGGTCATCGATGCAAAACCAATACAGCATCGAACACCGCATACCGTGGCTTTGGTGGACCGCAAGGCATGATGACCATTGAACACATCATGGACGAGATTGCGCGTTACCTGAAAAAAGATCCTTTGGAAGTACGTAAGGCGAACTACTACGGTGAAGAAGGCCGTAACGTGACCCATTACTACCAAACCGTTGAAGACAACTTTTTACCTGAGATAACCGAACAGCTTGAACGCAGCAGTGACTATCACGCACGTCGTAAAGAAATCGCTGAGTTCAACAAGCAAAACCCTATCTTGAAGAAAGGCCTTGCGATCACACCAGTGAAATTCGGCATCTCGTTTACTGCGACTTTCTTGAACCAAGCAGGTGCGCTCATCCATATCTACACCGATGGCAGTATTCATTTGAATCACGGTGGTACGGAAATGGGGCAAGGCTTGAACATCAAAGTGGCGCAAATCGTTGCACAGGAGTTCCAAGTCGATGTCGAACGTATCCAGATCACCGCTACAAACACAGACAAAGTTCCGAACACATCACCAACCGCAGCCTCATCGGGCGCCGACCTCAACGGTAAGGCCGCGCAAAACGCAGCAATAACCATTAAGCAGCGCCTGATCGACTTCGCTTCTTCGCACTTCAAAGTGTGGCCTGAAGAGGTGATATTTAAGAACGGCATGGTGCAGATCCGCGATGAGATCATGACCTTCAACTCATTTGTTGAACTGGCTTGGTTTAACCAAATCTCGCTATCAAGCACTGGTTTCTACCGCACTCCGAAGATCTATTACGATCACGAGAAAGCACGCGGTCGCCCGTTCTACTACTACGCGTATGGCGCCTCTTGTTCAGAGGTTATCGTCGATACCCTAACTGGCGAAAACAAGATTCTACGTGTTGATATTTTGCATGACGTGGGTGCTTCACTGAACCCTGCGATTGATATCGGCCAAGTCGAAGGTGGCTTTGTGCAAGGTGTCGGTTGGTTAACCACGGAAGAGTTGGTTTGGAACCAGCAAGGCCGCTTGATGACCAATGGCCCGGCAAGTTACAAAATCCCTGCGATTGCTGATATGCCGATTGATTTCAGAACGCACCTTTTAGAAAACCGCAGCAACCCGGAAGACACCGTCTTCAATTCGAAAGCCGTGGGCGAGCCCCCTTTCATGTTGGGTATGTCGGTATGGAGCGCACTGAAAGACGCCATAAGCTACGTAGCTGTCGATGGCGCGATTCCTAAGCTCAACACACCTGCAACGCCAGAACGTATTCTGATGGCGATTCAGGAAGTCACTGAAACGACTCCGACTTCGGTCGATGCTCAATCAGAAACGGCTTAATAAGGCTCATGATAGCTTGGGAAGTATAGAAGGGATTTAGGAGGACGTATGTTTAAGGATAATTGGATTCACGAACTGGCAAAACTGGAAGAGAACTACGAACCGTGTGTAATGGTGACAGTACTTGAAGACAGAGGCTCCGTTCCACGCGATGCGGGCACCAAAATGCTTGTCACTCGTGACCGAATCATCGCTACGATTGGTGGTGGCCACCTTGAACATGTGGCCACTAAAATGGCGCGTGAAATGCTGATTGCCAGCGAAAAATCACTCAAAGTGGAACGCTTCAACCTAGGTGCTCGCTTAGGCCAGTGTTGTGGCGGAATGGCCACGTTAAGCTTTGAGCCGATTGGCACTCAACAGAATCACCTTGTGCTGTTTGGCGCTGGCCACGTTGCCAAAGCGCTGCTGCACATTGTCGCGACTCTGCCCTTCCGTGTGACCTGGATTGATGAACGTGAAGAAGTGTTCCCTGAAACGCTGCCACACGGTGTTAAAAAGCTTGTCTCAGACGACCCAGTTGGTGAAGTGAAACACATGCCACCAAACAGCTACTACCTGGTGATGACCCACAACCACCAGCTCGATTTTGACCTAACCAAAGCCATTATCGACCGTGAAGATAGCCGTTACTTCGGCATGATTGGCTCGCTTACTAAACGCAAGAAGTTCGACTTCCGCTTAGAGCAACGCGGCTACAGCCAAGAGCAAATTGAAACCATGATTTGCCCTATTGGCATTTGCGCCGTGAATGGCAAACATCCTGCCGAAATTGCGGTATCGGTTGCGGGTGAACTGATCGCACACTATCAAGGCCAAGCCCTTGAACAAAAGCGCCCAACCAAACAATATCGAAATCAGGATTTGACCGATCAACACAGTCAACCAAGCGACGTAGGCGAACCACCATTGGAAGAGAAGATCGCCTAACACGAGTCGCAAAGCTTTAGCGGCCATAACGTCGCTGAAGTCATTAAAAGGAAGTAAACATGACAACGCAACGCAAAGCTTATCGCGCCAGTATTTTACACAGCGTCGCCGACCCAAAAGACGTCGGTATCGATGAGTCTTACGACTATTTTGAAGACGGTGTTTTGGTGGTTGAGAATGGCCATGTCGTCGACTTAGGCCATGCCGACGAGGTATTGGCTCGCCAACCTAAAACACTCGAAGTCAAAGAATACAAAGACAAGCTAATCACCTCTGGCTTTATTGATACGCACATCCACTACCCTCAAACAGGAATGATCGCGTCTTACGGTGAACAGCTACTAGATTGGTTAGAGAACTACACCTTCCCAGAAGAAAAACGCTTCAAAAACCCAGTCTACGCACACAAAGTGGCGAAGCTATTCCTAGACGAGTTAGCCAGCAACGGCACCACCACGGCACTGGTATTTGGCACGGTACACAAAGAGTCGGTCAACGTATTCTTCGAAGAAGCTGAGAAGCGCAACCTACGCATGATCGCAGGTAAGGTCTTAATGGATCGCAACGCTCCAGACTACCTTACCGACACTCCAGAATCTGGCTATGCTGACTCCAAGGAACTGATTGAAAAATGGCATAACCGCGGCCGTTTGCTTTACGCGGTGACACCTCGTTTTGCGCCAACCAGCACACCAGAACAACTTGCTACTGTCGGTAAACTGCTAGAAGAATACCCAGATGTGTACATGCACACTCACCTATCTGAAAATGAGAAAGAGATTGAGTGGGTGAAATCGCTGTTCCCAGAGCGCGACAGTTACCTAGATGTCTATGACCATTACGGACTACTTCACAAACGTTCGGTATTTGCTCATGGTATTCACCTTTCTGATTGTGAATGTAAGCGCCTCGCGGATACCGAATCTGCCATCGCCTTTTGCCCAACTTCGAACTTGTTCTTAGGCTCGGGTTTGTTTCGATTACCTGAGATGGAAGATCACGGCATTCGTGTCGGCGTCGGTACTGATGTTGGCGCAGGCACCAGCTTCTCGATTCTGCAAACCATGAGTGAAGCTTACAAGATCATGCAGCTACAACATAAGAAGCTGCACCCAGCCAAATCACTGTTCTTAGCAACACTGGGTGGCGCACGTTCTCTGCATTTAGAAGACAAGATCGGTAACTTGGAAGTGGGCAAAGAAGCGGATTTCGTGGTGCTCGACTTGCACGCTACACAACTGATGCGCTTTAGAATGGAACAAGCCACCAAACTGGAAGAGAAACTGTTTGTACTGATGAGCTTGGGTGACGACAGAACCGTTAGCGAGACTTACATCTACGGCGAAAAAGCCTACGATGTAAACTTCAAAGATTACAAGAAGCTCGTTAGTTAGGCTTAAAACAGAGTAACAATCGCTAGACAGCGACAAGCCGTCGTTAATTAAAAATCCGTCCAGATTTATCTAGCCTTTAAAGACCAGTTGCTGATGCCACTGGTCTTTTTTGTGCTTCATTCAAAGAAACATAAATTAAACGCTCACAGACAACGATCTTCGGTGACGCCAAGTCATTATATTGATAGGTTAATGTTTATCCATTTCGACTTCATACTTCACTTTAGCGTCTCTCAAAAACATTCGTTTATCAGCTAAATGGAAGCACCTAATCTAGAAAGGAATTCTATGTTCGAACAGGTCGTCAGCATTCTGTTTCCCGTTTTTGCTCTAGCCAGTGCTGGCTTTGCGGTCGGTCGTTGGCTCAAGCCCGATTTCAAACCGATCAATCGCATCAACATGGATGTGTGTATTCCTGCTTTGGTGTTTGCATCACTGACCACCATGCCTCTCGACACAGAACAACTGCCACTCATCACCGCCTCTTTGGTCGCGGTGTTGGTCCCCGCTTTATTGATGATACCAATCTGTAAGATTTTTAAACTCAATTTCAAAGCTTGGGCTCCACCACACATGTTCCGCAACAGTGGCAACCTCGCAATTCCTCTGTTCACGTATACCTTTGGTGAGAGCGCATTAGCCCCTGCAGTGCTGCTGTTTGTGGTATCGGCGTGTGTTCATATTAGTGTAGGTTTGGCGCTCCTAAGCGAAGGTAACCCGATCAAACAGATCCTCAAGATGCCGATATTTTTGGCCGCTGCATTAGCGATGACGCTCAACCTGTCTGGCATTACAGTGTGGAATCCAATCTACGAAGCCACATCGTTACTTGGCCAAGCTGCCGTGCCTATCATGCTGTTATCGCTGGGTTCGCAAATGGTAAACTTGAAGCTGAGTGGGCTCAAAGTTGGCTTGCTGTGTACGGCTCAATCGCTGTTCACAGGAGCCATCGCCTTTGCCATCATCTATTTCTTTATCCCGCTGCCTACGCTGCACTTACAAATGATGGTGCTGTTCACCATGCTGCCACCCGCCGTGATGAACTATCTGTTTGCAGAACGCTTCAATGTCGAGCCGCCTAAAGTCGCGTCCATGGTGTTGTTCGGCAACTTCCTGAGTGTGGTCACCTTGCCTATTTTGTTGTCGTTCGCACTGTCTATGTCGAGCTAATTATTTGCGCACTTATCCAGTTTAAGCTCTGCCGTCACTTTAGTAAGGCGCAGAGCTATTGCGAAACAGACTAAGTAAGGACTCACATACCAGAAGAGGCTTTCTAATGGCTGCTTCACCTGCGCTTCTCTGGTTTTTATGTATTGGTTTTTCTGCTTCTCATACTGACTCAGCATACCGTCCACCCATACTGCATCGCTTTCAACCAGCGACACGCTCGGCGCAGGAACCGTAAAATCCGATGCGTTGGGTAACAGGGTAAAATCGACATCTTTGAACGTGATCGCCGTATTCAAATACCACAAACACGCTTCGTGGTGCTGAGCGTGACTATCTAAAGATGGCTGACCGGTGCAGATATCACTTCTTAATTTATCCAAAGAAAACTGCTGCACCGATTCTAAAATCGCCACCGCTCTGGTTTGTTCGGTTTCAACCCAATCACCCGCTACTTTCGCACGAATCTCAGACACTGCACCCAGCATCCCGATACCCGCCAAGAACGGCCATAAATAATCCATGAGCTTCCACTTTCGACGGCTCAAATTGAACCCACACCAAATCGGAAGATGAAAAAGGAGCGTTAGCCCAAGCGATAGCAAAACGAAATTCAAAGAGCTAGAGAGCATGAGTTCGCTATCAAAGAAGTTCTTCATAATGAGAGACTTGCCTGTATAACAAAGAGAAATTTGATACTAGATTCGATATTTGAAAAGAGTGTAAGAGGAAAGTAAAAACAGCACCAACAATTGGCGTTAGCGCTGTTTATTTGAGCACATAGCTACCGATGGCAGGGCTTAACCAATCGTTACTCAGCGATTGCTGAGTTGTTCACGATACACAAGGAGCTAAAGGCTCTTATGCGGCAGACTTTAGATAGATACCGACTTCTCTTAGCTGCGCTTTAATATCTAGCATTTGCACGTGAGACAACACTAATTGGATCAAATTAAATACTGCCACCGCAAACATCAAACCTGCGACGTAGCCAGACCATACTTGTTGGTCTGCCTGATACAGAGTATTGAACGAAAGAGCGAAGAAAATGAGGCTGGAAAAACCAGCAGCATATTCATTGCAGTTGTAGACGTATGAACGCGTAACGTAATCGTATTTAATCTTAACCTTTCCAGCGACTCTGCCTAGTTTAAGATTAAGAGCATTCCCGCTCACTTCATATTCCAGCCCGTTAATCGAAGCAATATCCTGAACTTTCTCAAGCATGTCTTTTTTTGTCCGTATTATTTTGAATACTATCCATGGTCACACTCTATTCCGCTGCCTAAAAACTATTGAACACACCGATGGCTAACAGAAATAGTGCGATGCTGATCGCACCGATATAAGAGATTCTGGTTCGCTCTTTTTCAGTTGGAGTCAATGAGGGGAAGCGTCCTAACGTGAATACTTTGCAGACTACCCAGCCAGCTCCGTAACCAATAAATTCGATCACGAGCGACTGAAACATATATCTGAAGAATGCGCTTAATGCCCTAAAATACGCGACTATCACCTCTTCCATTTTCTGTCCTAACAAATATTAACTTGGAACAGAAAGTGCCACGGGTAGAGATTCATATCAAGTGCCTTATACAGAACTACACACGTAAAGAATAGCTCTTAAAGGTAAGCGCTCACCACTGACATGCAGTGCTTTACTGAGTTTTCTTTCTCGCCGACAGGCGCAACATAGTGAATTGCAGCTTCGGTATGTGCTTGGTCTGCGAGTTTGCTGATAACCCATGCTGCTAGATATTTGGATGACAAGCAGCCGCCTGCTGTAGCAATGTTTCCTTCCGCATAAAACGGTTGATCCAACACGGTCACACCGGATTCAATGACCCATGGCTTCGTTGTTAAATCAGTACAGGCTGGAACTTGATTCAGTAACCCCAATACCGACATCAATAAAGTCCCTGAGCATTGACCTGCAATCAATTGTGTTTGTGGGTTAAGGCTTAACCTTGAGAGTAATTTAGCGTCTTGGGCGATATCGCGGGTCAACATGCCACTACCAAACAACACCGCATCAGCAGTATTCGCGAACTCTAAAGGCTGTTGAGATTTAATTGTGACTCCATTCATTGAAGTCACTGATTCTGTAGGACTAGTAATCTGCACATTCCAGCCAAACTCTTTCATTCGGTTCAAAATACCCGCTGCAATGAAAGAATCTAACTCGTTGAATCCATCAAATGTTAATACTGCAATATCCATATTTATCCTTTCCTATCTCTTGATTCAATACGGTCATAACTACCTATATTTTAAACTCCTGTCACCTTTGCTCCACAAAACCACGATTTAAGCAGCTTATTACCTAAGCGTGTTAGTCTCATTAAGAGCAATAAATGATGCCCTTTCTAGCAATTCATCGTACGTTATGATTTCAATGTTTCGAGAATCTCTTCTAAAAAGCTCGAGCGTTTTACGTTTCATTTTTTTGATTCCAGCAGGCTCAGACACGTCGTCTATTTGATCCCAACTACCAACAATTAGAACAGCTTTAGAGTCATACGCACTTTGATTGATTTCACTATAATCATCGGCATAGAGTTCACGAGTAGTTTCAATTTTCAATATACCACTCGCTTTTTGCTCCAAAATTTGAGAATAAGCCTCCATCAAATCTTTGGAAAGTTTCCAACTTTGTGCTCTGTTTTTTGTTGTTCCAAAAAGCGGGGTCGTAGGTAACTTTAACTCAACAAAAGTAGTGAACCTATGATCACCCATTAGAAAATCTGCAATGACGCCTTCACTTCCTCCAGCATTAATATCAGATGCATGGAACTCTTTCTGCAGTACTCCTTGAAATCGATAATCCAAACCATATCCAAAGATCCATTGATTAATGGAAAAAAAGTGCTGCCATGCGGTTTCATCTTTTGTTTCTGGTCTTCCAATATCATGTTTATATTGTGGTAAATAGTTGGAGTAGAGAAGCTTTTTGAATATATCAAGCTGTGCTTTACGATAACCAGTATTAACCAAGTCTTGAGAGGTTATCATACCTTGAGATAATAAATCCCTGACAACCTCCCCTCCATCCGATCCAGAGAGCAATGTGGTGATTTTCTGCTTTGTTTCAGCATCAAGGATATCCATGGAATCTTCAGAAAGCCGAATACGACGCTCTGCTACTCCTTGAAGGTCGAGTTCTTGAATGAAATTGAGAAAAGTTTTTAGCTGCTGCATATTGAATTTCGAAAACTCAATAACTTGCTTTTCTTGCCCACTCACTAACTTACACAGCTTTATTCCCTCGATATCATCTTTATCTTTGAGATACACAACTTTCATCATTGTCCGAGGAGCTAACTGAATGTGAAACTCTCTTTCATCAGAAAAAATCACTTGGAAAAACCGACCTTTTTCAAAAGTATGATTATAGAGCGTCTCTAGCTTCGAGTTTCTAATCACATCTTCTTCTGTTGGTTTAAAACTTGATACGTCAAACACCGATTACCCCCTGATACATAGTCAATTTTGAAGTTGCTGAAGCTCTGAGCAAAAAACTAAATTACACCAAAATAGTTAAATAACATCCAATCTCGCGAACTCTAAACCAGATATGCATATAGAGTCACCAACTGAATGATAAATCTGCATTTCTTTTGTCCAAAAACAAAAAGCCCCGGTTATAGGAACCGGGGAAACAGGGTGGGATGAGTTTGGCGCGTGCCCGTAAACCAAACTCTCCCCAAGCCTTACCTAAGACTCATGCTCTTAGGTGAAGGATTCACATCATTATTGGAGCGTAGCGCCTTGCTCTACCCAAGTGCCGATGAGTGCGCGTTCTTCGTCGGTCATTTGAGTCATGTTGCCGAGCGGCATCACCTTGGTTGTTACGGTTTGAGCAACAATCCTTGGTACGTTGGCTTTGATCTCTTCTGGGGTATCAAACATCACACCACCAGGTGCAGCAGCAAAAGCGGCGTGGCTCGGGGTTGATGAGTGACACACAGAACAACGCTCTTGAATGACTTTGTTGATGGTTTCAAAGCTGACGCCTGCGCTAGCAGTTTGCATTGCGTGGTCTGCAGGTGCAGCTTGAGAACTAGTCGTTGAAGCGGTGTCATTTGCAGCAAGTTCTTCTGTCGCTGATTCAGTTGTGCTGACTTGCACTTCTTGAACCACTGGTGCTTGCACAACCGGAGTCATCTGTTTTTTCGCGTAAGGTGAGGTAACAAACGCAAGCGTGATCATACCCAATGCTGCTACTGGTATTGTCCATGCAAACTTCTGACTACCATGACGGGTGTTGAAGTAGTGGCGCACCAAGATACTGAAGATCGCGAGGCCAGCAAGGATCAGCCAGTTGTATTCCGAGCCATAAGTGCTTGGGAAGTGGTTACTGATCATGATGAACAGCACTGGCAGTGTCATGTAGTTGTTGTGACGAGAACGCAGTAAGCCTTTCGCTGGCAGTGCCGGATCCGGTTCGCGCTTCTCTTCAATCGCTTTCACCAAGTTGCGCTGCGCAGGCATGATAACGCGGAATACGTTACCCACCATGATAGTACCAATGATCGCACCAACATGGATGTAAGCGCCACGACCACTGAACACTTGAGTTAGGCCATATGTTGCAGCAACAAGCAGCACAAACAGCACAACACCAAGCAACACAGGGGTTTTACCTAATGGTGAGTCACACAGTAGATCGTAGATAAACCAACCAGCAACGAATGAACCAATACCAATCGCGATTGCCGTTGTTGAATCAAGGCCAGAGCCCGGTGCAATCAGGTAAATCTCAGCGTTAAGGTAGTAAACTACACCCAGTAGACACACACCGGTGATCCACGTGAAGTAAGCTTCCCATTTGAACCAGTGCAGGTGCTCTGGCATCTCTGGTGGCGCAAGTTTGTACTTCTCTAGGTGATAAATACCACCGCCGTGAATCGCCCATAAATCGCCTGAAAGGCCCGTTTTTGGGTTTACTCGATTAAGGTTGTTCTCTAACCAAACAAAGTAAAATGATGCGCCTATCCACGCAACACCAACAATCATGTGAGCCCAGCGTATTGCTAAATTCAACCATTCTGTAATATGCGGATCCATAATAAACTCCTGTATCACAACGCTTTAGCTAAGCGTTGCTCTTCCTTATTGTCGTCCGTTGGCAAGTCGTCCAAATGCAATGCCACTCGGTCGCTGTCGAAATAAACTTCGTCACAGTTGTGTCCTTCGCCGCCTCTATCGACGATCAAGAACTGGTCTTGATCGGTGAGGGCGAGAACTGGGTGATGCCACACCCCTTTGTGATAGTTCACTCCTTGACGACCGTTGCTCAAGAAAGCTCGGCTATTGGCTAATGTTGGATCGTCGCCTTTTGGCGCAACAACAATTAAATAGGGTTGACCAAGTAATGGAACGAATGCCTGAGAGCCAAGTGGATGACGCTCTAACATTTTGATGGTCAGTGGGTAGCTCAACGGTGTGGCTTGGAAGATGCTGATGATGGCTTCTCCGTCTTGGTCTTGCACATCCGTTGTCGCTAGCTTGTGGTAGCGACGTGTTGACCCACTGTTGATCATGAAGAAATCACTATTATCGGACTCGATAACATCGCCAAACTCTGCAAAAGCCTGCTTGGTTAACGGTTCGATGGATAAACGACGTATTCCATTACTCATACTCATTTCCTTACCTATTTCGCTTTCGTACCAAACAGACGCAAACGGCTGATACCACCATCTGGGAATATGTTTGCACGTACGTGAGTAATCGCACCAAGGTCGTTTACCTCAGAAATGAATTCGTGAATCTCGTGCGCTTGCAGCTTTTGTGCTGGCAACAGTTCACGCCAGAATAGGCTTTGTGTTTCTACTTGGTCATCGGTACCACCTTTCACGTAAGCCGCTTGAATTGAGCAGCTGTCAGGGTAGTTACCTTTGAAGTGGGCTGTATCCACTACGATACGTTCGATGTTACCTGGGTGGCCTAGTGCTACGATAACCCAGTCGTTACCTGGTGTACGACGACGCGCTGTTTCCCAGCCATCACCCATGTTTTCACCACGGCCTGGGCCTAAGATGTTGGCTTTGTTGCCGTAGTGCTCGTCGCTACATGCGAGTGCTCGGCCACCGTGTTCTACGGCTGCTAGGTCGACTTGTTGCTGAGAATCAATTGCGTCCCAATCTACACTTGGTCGACCATAAACACGTAAACGTGCGACACCGCCGTCTGGGTAGATGTTCAAACGTAGGTGCGTAAATACTTGGTCACTTTCGATTGCTTCAAGATGATGATGATCACCCTGCAATGCCATTGAAGGCAGAATTTCTTGCCACTCTGTTGCGTCTGTTGGCTCACCTTGTGGTGAATAACACGCGTCAATTGATGCCGAAGGTGGGAAGTTACCTGTGAAGAATGAGGTATCAATATCAACGCCAGCAATGGTGCCAGCTAGGCCAAGGCGAACGACACAGTAGTCGTAACCTTCACCGCGTTTACGTCTGCTTTCCCAACCGTCCATCCACTTGCCGTTATCGTCGTATAAGTCGTCTTTCCACTCTGGCGCTGCGTGGCTGAGAAGACGGCTTTTATCTGCGAAAAAATCGTCGGTTGCGAAGGTAGCTTCTGCGCCGAGTTTTTCGTCTGCAAGGTTTATGTATTGTTCAAATGTTTGGGTCATGTCCGTGTAATCCTATCCAATTAATCAAGTAATAATAAAATGAGAACTTAGTGGCTTATTCGCTTATAAAGCATGCTCTTAGCGCACTAAGACTGGGCTGAGATAGCTGTTAACTCCGTTAACTTACATATCCCAGAGACGAAACATCGCGATCTTGTTGATCTCTTGAATCGCCGTAGCAAACTCAGTTTCACTATCATTTCCTAATCGCATCTCGAACGACTCAAGAATTTGGTAACGATTGGCTCCCTTCACCGCCATGATAAAAGGGAAATTGAAGCGACTTTTGTAGCTGTTGTTGTAAGAAGTGAATTTTTCAAATTCTTCGGCGTTGCACTGGTCGATGCCCGCCCCCGCTTGTTCTTTGGTCGACGACTCGGTGAGTTCGCCGTTTACTGCTGCTCGACCGGCTAAATCCGGGTGAGCGTTGATCAAAGCCAACTGTTTGCCTTGGTCTGCACTTAACAAAGTCGATGCCATTTTCAGATGAAGATTCTCGATATGATCGTCTTCGGCATTCAAACCTTGGTCATACACCACTTCTGCAACCCATGGGCTGTGCTCGTAAACATCAGCGAAGTGAGCGACAAAGGTATCGCGGTCCATGGTTGTTGGTTGGCATGATCGAAATTCAGTCACGTTAAGCCTCCTTGCTTCACTGCTACTTTTGCTGTTGATGATTAGCGTTATTTGGTTGATATGGATGATGTTGGTGCCAGTGGTTGGCGATATCGATTCGACGACATAACCACACGCTGCCGTGCTGTTTTACGTAATCTAAGAAACGTCTTAATGCAGCAATACGACCGGGGCGACCAATCAGACGACAATGCAACCCAACCGACATCATTTTCGGTGCGGTTTCGCCTTCCATATAAAGGGTGTCAAACGTGTCTTTCAGATATTGGAAGAACTGCTCACCAGAGTTAAAGCCTTGCGCCGTTGAAAAACGCATGTCGTTTACATCGAGAGTGTAAGGGATCACCAATTGCGGATGACCAGTCTCGGTGTGCCAATAAGGCAGGTCATCATCATAGGCATCTGAGTCATAAAGAAAGCCGCCTTCTTCTGCTACCAAGCGACGCGTATTCGGCCCAGTTCGACCCGTGTACCAACCTTGTGGGCGCTGCCCCGTCACTTGTTGGATGATCTCAATCGCTTTGGTCATGTGGTCGCGCTCTTCAGACTCATCAATGTACTGATAGTCTATCCAGCGATAACCGTGGCTACAGATTTCGTGACCCGCTTCGACCATGGCTTTGGCTACGTCTGGGTGACGCTCAATCGCCATTGCGACCGCAAAGACGGTCAGTGGGATTTCATATTCATCGAACAAGCGAAGAACACGCCATACACCCGCACGGCTGCCATATTCATAGATGGATTCCATGCTCATGTGACGTTCGCCTTTGATCGGCTGTGCTGACGGGATCTCTGAAAGAAAAGCTTCAGACTCGTCGTCTCCATGTAACAAACAACGCTCACCGCCCTCTTCATAGTTCAATACAAAAGAAACCGCGACGCGCGCATTACCTGGCCATTGAGGGTTGGGAGGGTTAGCTCCGTAACCGATCAAATTTCTTGAATAATCCTTATTCATCCAAGTACTCCTAACATAAGTGGTTGGCTTAGCCGCTCTTTCATTGGTTCATCAAAATGAATCAATGAATGGATTTTCCAAAAACTGAGCAACCTTACCCCTGTACATTTATTGTATACAATTATTTATCTCAATGTAAAGATTTTGTTATTCAAGTTAATTTTCCTCACTCAAACCATTTAAAAACAATACCTTAACAATACAACTCTCGACCAAAAACCAATAACCCACATCTAAAAATTCAGAAAAAACGACTAAATAGTTAACATTTTTACAACAATTCGCTTTACTAATTGTATACAGTTCGTACATAGTTAGTGATAACAAAGTGACCAGTTGCATTCTTTGCAGGGTCGAATTACACAGATAAACCACGGAACAGAGGAGCGCCAAAAGCGCTATTAAAGGACTATGGGAAGACTAACAACACACGTATTAGACACTACTCACGGCTTACCGGGTGCAGAGATCAAGGTCGAGCTTTATAAGGTCAACGAAGACTCAACAGAAAAGCTGGCGACGGTACTCACCAACTCCGATGGCCGAACCGATGCGCCGATTCTGGCAGGAAATGATTTCCGACCGGGGAAATACCAATTGGTGTTTTACGTCGCCGATTACTACAGAAGCAAAGGCGTGGAGCTGGATGGCGTGCCCTTCCTAGATGATGTGGTTATTCGCTTTGGTCTAGATGATCCAGACGCGCACTACCACGTTCCTCTTCTCGTCTCGCCTTACAGTTTCTCAACCTATCGGGGCAGTTAGTCCCGTGACCTAGAACTTCGAACTAGGCCCAACCATCGAATAATAAACAGATTCGTGCGTGCATCTAAAATGATGCGCGCTCATTAAACACGCTCATATAAAAATACTAATAACGTTATTAGTTAGAGAGTTGATGACTAATCAACTGATAGCTAAAGAAATAGCGGCTAGGAAAAAAACCTTAAAACTTAATATTGAAATCTCGCTGTATTCAATAAATGGATCACAACATAAAAGGACTTGCTGACATGAGTGAGAGTAAAACAGAAATACTCAACCAAGATGCGAATAACGGAATTTTAGAGAAACTCTTTAAAATTAAGGCTCACGGAAGCAGTGTGAAAAATGAGTTGGTCGGCGGTGTCACCACCTTCGCAACCATGGCTTACATCATCTTCGTTAACCCACAAATTATGGCCGCATCGGGTATGGATGCGGGAGCGGTATTCGTCGCAACCTGTATTGGTGCAGCTATCGGTTGTTTGTTAATGGGGTTATTTGCGAACTGGCCTGTCGGCCTTGCGCCGGGCATGGGCTTGAATGCCTTCTTCTCGTTCACGGTAGTAAGCGAAATGGGCTACAGCTGGGAAGTGGCACTGGGTGCGGTGTTTATCTCCGGCATCTTGTTTGTCGGGATGAGCTTCTACAAAGTTCGCCAATGGATCATTGAAAGTATCCCTGTGAGTTTACGTTACTCCATGACAGCGGGCGTTGGTTTGTTCTTAGGTCTAATTGGTCTTAAAACAGCAGGTATCGTCGTCGAAAACCCAGCAACACTGGTATCACTAGGTGACTTCACTAAACCTGAAGCGCTACTGGCAGCTATCGCTTTCCTTATCATCGCTGTTCTTAGTGAGCGTAAAGTATTTGGTGCGGTGTTAATCGGTATTTTGAGTGTAACGCTCGTCGGCATGATGCTTGGCTTAGTGCATTACAACGGCTTCTTCGCGGCTCCACCAAGCTTAGCGCCTACGTTCCTAAAAATGGACATTATGGGCGCTCTCGATGTTTCAATGATCAGCGTTATCTTGGCTTTCCTTTTTGTAAACATGTTCGATACCGCGGGTACTTTGATGGGCGTGGCCGAGCGTGCAAACCTAACTAACCCTGAAACAGGAAAAATTGAAGGCCTAAGCAAAGCGCTTAAAGCCGACAGTATCTCAAGTGTGGCCGGTGCGTGTGTGGGTTGTCCGCCAGTAACCAGTTATGTAGAAAGTGCAGCAGGCGTTGCAGCAGGCGCACGAACAGGCCTATCAGCGATTGTGGTTGGCGTGTTGTTCTTAGCAGCGATTTTCCTATCGCCACTTGCAGGCATGATCCCCGCTTACGCTACCTCTGGCGCGTTAATTTACGTAGCGTTCGTGATGATGAGCAGTATGCAGCACGTGGATTGGAAAGACTTCACCAACGGTGCTCCCGCAGCCATTACAGCGTTAATGATGCCTCTGACCTTCTCTATCGCGAATGGTATCGCACTGGGTTTCATTACCTACACTGTGCTGAAACTGGCGACAGGCAAAACAAAAGACGTATCAATTTCGATGTACTTCCTAGCGGCTATCTTCATCGCCAAGCTCGTGTTCATCGGCTAATCACCAACCGTAACTATCGCTTGGCCTGTTCGCAGGCTGAGCTATCAAGAAACAGGTTACAACACCATTTTTAAGAAAAAGCTAATTGTGCTAATCAGCGGAACGCACAAGCAATCCGTTCCTTTAGCGCACCTTTTTTATGACCCTACGCAGTTTGTAGAAGTCATTATTTGACCGCCAATCGCCTGTAAACGGAAACGCAGGCAGAGGAATATCAAATGAAACTTCTGTACACCCTAAATGAAAGACCGCCTCATGGGCTAACCCTCCTACTCGCACTACAACACATGCTTGCCTCGATTGGTGGCATCGTCGCTGTTCCCCTTATTGTCGGCGCTTCTATCGGCCTACCTAACACAGAGATCGTCTCACTGATCAATGCTGCGCTATTGGCATCAGGTATTGTGACCGTCGCTCAATGTCTAGGCTTTGGCCCTGTCGGTATTCGACTGCCCGTTGTAATGGGTTCAAGCTTTGCCTTTTTGGGTGTCGCTATCTCGATTGGTAACGAAGGTGGTGTTGCTGCCATTATGGGCTCAGCACTTATCGGCTCATTCGTGGTAATTGGTGCCAGCTTCTATATGGACAAGGTTCGAAAGCTGTTCCCAACCGTGGTAAGTGGTGTGGTGGTTACCTTAATCGGTTTAACCATTTTACCGGTTGCCATGAATTGGGTCGGAGACTCTCCTGCTAACACGGAACAATTCGCGACCTTACCAAAGCTGTTTCTAGCCCTTGTATCGCTAGGCATCGTAGTCGGCGTATCGGTTTACTGTAAAGGCGCGGTTGCCGCTTCAGCCATCGTGATTGGTTTAGCGGGTGGTTACATTGTGGCGCTATCGCTTGGCATGGTCGACCTTGAACAAGTCAGCTCTGCCGCTTGGGTTGGCGGCCCTGAACCCTTCAAATATGGCTTCACCTTTTCTGCAAGTGCCATCATCAGCATGAGCTTGGTGTACATCGTGGTTATCGCTGAAGCAACGGGCGATTTCATGGCTCTCGGTAACAACTGCCAAACCCAAGTATCCGGTAAAGACTTAAAACGTGGTCTTCTAGGCGATGGCCTTGGCAGTACCTTATCTTCAATTTTAACGGCAATGCCACTGGCATCATTCAGTCAAAACGTCGGCATTGTAGGTATCACAGGTGTAGCAAGTCGTTATGTAGTGGCTGCAACCGGTGGTTTGCTAATTTTAGGTGGCTTATTCCCGAAATTAGCCGCTATTGCCGTCACGATTCCGAAACCTGTTCTAGGTGGTGTGGGTTTTGTGATGTTCGGTATGATCGCCTACGCGGGTATCCGCATGTTGATCAAGGCCGCAGACACCAAGCGAAATGCCTTGGTAATCTGTGTAGGTTTGGCGTCTGGTTTGGCCGTCACTTTCGAACCAAGATTGCTGCAACACTTGCCACATGATTTGGCGAACTTTCTTCATTCTGGCATCACTACCGGTACTATCATGACGGTACTGCTGAACCTTGTTCTGCCAAAGTCTTCACGCGCAGAAGAGCAAGAAGCACTAGCCGAAAGCCAAGCGCAAGTTGAGCTAGAAATGAAAGAACAAGCTGAAGAAGCACTTCAAGCAGATGAACAATTAGAGATTCAGCAAGCAAGTACAGAAGCAGACGTTCAAGCAGCATCAGAAAACCCTGAGCCAAAAACGAACTAGCTAGTTCACTGACTAACGTAAAACCGATTTCCGTAGGATCAGGGCTGATTAGAGCATCGAACGTTTTAACGCCCTGATTCGAATTTATCTTTTAACTACAAATACCAAATAAAGACCCTCTTCCCTGAAAAGGCTGAGATGGCTAAGGACTACTATGAATGGAAACCATCTGGATTAAGAATCCTCTCGCAATCTACACTGGCTCACTGGCTGATGCAGAAGGCGGAATTGTCATTAAAGGTAATAAAGTCATTGAATTGGTTGGCAAACACAAAGAGCCAACCTTACCTGTAGATTACAGCGTCGACGCTTCTCGTCATGTTGTGACTCCTGGGCTTATCAATGCGCACCACCACTTCTATCAAACCCTAACGCGTGCCTACCCCGGCGCACTCAATAAAGAACTCTTCCATTGGCTACAAAGCCTCTATCCAGTTTGGGCCAACCTCGATTCGGAGATGATGAGCCTTGCCACAGAGTTAGCTCTGGTTGAATTAATGATGTCGGGCTGTACCACAGCGTCAGACCATCATTACTTGCTGCCAAACGGGCTAGAGCACGCCATCGATTTACAAGTTGAGGCCGCAGAGAAACTAGGTGTAAGAGCGATATTTACGCGCGGCTCCATGAGCCTTGGGGAAGATGAAGGTGGGCTACCTCCACGACACACCATTCAAACCGAACAAACCATTATCGATGACAGCCAACGCTTGATCCGCGATTACCACCAGCGTGATGAAGGGGCGATGATTCAAATCGCACTCGCACCTTGTTCGCCGTTCTCAGTCACCACCGATCTAATGAAAGAGACCGCTAAGATCAGTGAGCGTGAGAACGTGATGATGCACACTCACCTATGCGAAACGCTCGATGAAGAAGACTTCTGTATCGAGAAGTTTGGCCTACGCCCTGTCGACTACCTAGAAGATGTCGGCTGGCTGAATGAACGCACTTGGCTTGCTCACGGTATTCACTTCAATCCAGAAGAGATCAAGCGCTTGGGTAAAGCAGGCATTGGCATCAGTCACTGCCCTACTTCCAACATGATGCTGGCTTCTGGTATTTGTAAGAACAACGACCTTGAAGCAGCTGGCGTTAAAGTCGGGCTAGGTGTAGATGGTTCCGCGTCAAACGATGGTTCGAATATGATTGCTGAAGTACGCATGGCGATGTACTTACAGCGCCTGCAGTATGGCTCTGCCAACGTTTCACACTTCGACGCACTGCGTTGGGCGACATCGGGATCTGCACGAGCAATGGGCAGAACCGACATCGGTACACTAGAGGTTGGCAAACAAGCCGACATCGCAATGTTCAAGCTCGATGATATTCGTTTCTCTGGTAGCCACGACCCACTGGCTGCATTACTACTTTGTGGTGCTCAACAAGCGGATAAAGTGATGGTAGCCGGAAAATGGCGAGTGAACGATGGTGCCGTGATTGGCGTAGACATGGAGCAACTGATGCACCGCCACCACGCTGCGGCAATGAAGCTAGGTAAGTTGGCGATGAATAACTAGAGCTTCTATATTTTGAACTCACCAGAAAGCAAAAGGCCGACGTGATGTCGGCCTTATTCATTCAGTTCGATTTTTAGAACTAGGTTTACGTCCTAATCCATCAAGCTCTTAGACTTAATCGCCTTCTTAGAAAGCTCTTCGGCAAACGCTTTGATATCTGTTTCAAACTCATCGACGCTTTGGCGGATTTCATCCAATTGAACCGTCTGCATCACTCGGTTTTCCATCACGATTTGGCCATTAACGATGGTCGTGTCGATATTGCTTGGGTTCGCTTGGTAAACCAAAGTCGCGTATGGGTCGTAATTAGGCATCATGTTCGCCGATTGTGTCTCTACAATCACGATATCCGCCTTCTTACCCACTTCAAGAGAACCAATTTGATCTTCCATGTGTAGGGCTTTTGCACCACCTAAGGTTGCCATTTCAATAACCTGTTCAGGGATCATAATGGTGCGGTCTGAATGCTTTAAGCGCTGCATATTAGCTGCGTAACTTAGGGTGCGCATGATATCGACTTGGTTCGAGCTCATAGGGCCGTCTGTTCCCAAGCCAATACGCATGTCAGCACGGTACATCTCCCACGCAGGTGCAATGCCTGTCGCTCCTTTGGCGTTCGCCATTGGGTTGTATGAGATACCTGCATCTGCTTGTTTCAATAGCTTTTGGTCATTCTCTGAAAGGTGGATACCGTGAGCAATCACAACACGCTCATCAAGTACGCCGATTTCATCCATGTATTCAACTGGCGATGTCGCTTTGGTTTCGTCTTTGATGCGCTTTTCTTCATTCGGGAATTCAGCAACGTGAATTAATACCGGCACATCGTATTGAGCAGACAGTTTATTGATTTCTTGCAGCTTGTCTTTACTCACTGTGTACACCGCGTGTGGTGCATAAGCAGGTGTAATCAGCTCGTCGTTTTGGTACTGCTCAATGAAGCCTTTGGCATAATCGATACCGCCATAAGGTTCTTTGGCATCTACCACTGGGAACTTAATCACGGTTTCGCCGAGAACGGCGCGCAGGCCAACTTCTTTGGTCGCCTTAGCCATTTCATCCATGTGGTAATACATATCAGCGTAAGTCGTAACACCACTCTGTGCTAGCTCGATACTGCCTAGCTTGGTCGCATTATAAATCAGCTCACGGCTTAACTTTTCAGCTTCAAGCGGGAAGAAGTAAGCGAATAATCGGTTGGAAATACCCTCTTCGCCTAGACCGCGAAACGCAATCATAGGAAGGTGGTTGTGAGCATTAACCATGCCTGGCATAACAATACCATCTTGAGCATCAATCACCTTTTCAGCTCGGTATTGACTAATCAAGTCCTCATTACCCACCGCGATGATCTGGTCGTTTTTCACGACAACAACACCATCTTCAATCACATCCATTTCAGAGTTGATCGTCAGGACTTGTCCATTCGTGATAATCAGATCGGCGTTGTATGTTTGAGTTGCCACTGTCGAACCACAGCCAGCCAGTAAAACGGCGCTGATGGTGCATGCCAAGCTTTTAAGCGTCATTGCTAAACCTATATGTTGTGCGTGTAATATTGTTAGCAGGTTAGTCTTTTCCTTTAAAAAAGAGCACCGCTAAATTTTTCACGACACTATACCCTTACCTTTAAATAAAATGGCATACCAAATCGAGCCAAATTCAAGATAAATAAGTAATTGCACAACAGGTCACAAAAGAGGCCCTGTGCTTATAGTCACTCACACACCTAAATAAATGTTCAAACAACATTAACTTTTAACACCGCAACCTTTAATCACTAACTGGGTGATAAACTCAGCGGCTTCTTCGTAATCTTTATCATCGAGCTTATCTTTCTGCATCACGCTACAAATCTGCCAGCCAAAATCGGCGTAGGTTTGAGTGGCCGCCCAAATGGTGAACATCAAGTGATGAGCGGGAACATCGTCCATTAAGCCTTGCGCCGACCATGTCGAGAACTTATCAAGAATCATCTGGGATTGCTTATACAGCTCGTCACCAATCTCTTTTGGTAGCACTTTCGCGCCAGACATCACTTCATTGGCAAATACCTTAGAGGCATGTGGATGGTCACGAGAGATGATCAGCTTGGTTTGAATATATTGAGACAAGGCTTCAACAGGATCGCTGAGCTCTTCAATCGGACGAGACGCTTCAAGTAATGGCTGAGTGACGGTTTCAAGCACAGCGTTGTAGAGCTTATCTTTAGAGCTGAAATAATAGAATACGTTAGGCTTGGGAATGTCGGCCGCTTTCGCGATATCGGCCATTTTTGTTGCAGCATAACCATGAGTGGCGAATTGTTCACACGCGACTTCGATGATTAAATCTTGATTCTTTTGTCTGATCCTAGACATATTGCATCCTTTACAGCTCGTTACTGAAATCATAGTAATCAACGTGCTTCATTAGTCCAGAAGATAATTTCAGAACTCAAGGTCACCGCATTGATAACAATAAAATGGCCGCTCTATTTGTTAAGAAGCGACCATTCCATACTGTGTTTTTGAACTGTTCAAATTAAAGAATCAATATCGCGCGGAAGTCATTCACATTGGTCAGCGTCGGTCCCGTGGTAAGAAGCACATCGACTTGTTTGAAAAAATCGTAGCTGTTGTTCGCATCGAGATAGTCTTGCGCTTTAAGCGACAGGCTCGAACCTTGTTGCCATGTTTGAGGTGTGATCCATGCGCCCGCATTGTCTTCCACGCCATCAATCCCGTCGGTATCGGCAGCCAATGCAAATATGTTCTCTTGGCCTTTGAGCTCGTTATATAGGCTCAACAAGAACTCACAATTACGCCCACCGCGACCATTGCCTTTAACGGTTACCGTGGTTTCGCCACCCGAAAGTATCACGCAAGGCGTCTCAAATGGGTGCTTATGATTAGCCACTTGCTTAGCCAGCGCTGCGTGGACTTTCGCGACATCTCGAGCCTCTCCCTCTATGCAATCACTCAACACATAAGCCGGAATGCCTAAGCCTTCAGCTTCTGCTGCAGCGGATTCCAATGCCGACATCGGGGTGGCGATAATATGGTGCTCGGCGTTTTTCCAGCACTCATCATCGGGCTTTACCGTTTCTGACTCTGGGTTGTTCAACCATTCGAATGCCGAAGGTGGTGTTTCAATTCGATAGCGTTCCAGTATTGCCATCGCATCAAAACGGGTGGTGGTGTCTGGTACGGTCGGACCCGATGCAATCACACTGATGTCATCGCCCGGCACATCTGAAATCGCCAAAGAAACCACTCTTGCTGGGTAAGCAGCTTTCGCTAATCGCCCACCTTTGATAGAAGATAAATGCTTACGAACGCAGTTCATCTCATCAATGGCAGCGCCCGATTTAAGCAACGCCTTATTGATTTGTTGCTTCTCTGCCAAGCTGATGTCGCCACCGGGCAAGCTGAGTAATGCAGAGCCGCCGCCAGACAGTAGGCAAATCACTGTGTCGTCATCACTCAGACCACTCACTAATTCCAGCATACGTTGGCTCACTTCTAAGCCCATCGCATCTGGGACTGGGTGAGCCGCTTCGATCACCTCAATATGTTCGCAAGGGGCAGTGTGCTCATAACGAGTCACCACCAAGCCTTCAAGGTCACGCAGTGCAAGGTCTTGTTGTTTCTTTGCCTGCCAAACCGCTTCAAGCTCTGCTGCCATTGATGCGGCCGCTTTTCCTGCTCCTATCACCACAGTACGCCCAGCTTGATTAGCAGAACGATAAAAAATGTCTTGAGGAAGAAAAGGTTCGATGTGATTTTTAGGTAGCGCCTGATTAACAGCACTTGAGAAAAGGGTTTGCAGAAACTGCTTAGCATCAATGTCCATCAGCCACTCCTTAGTTGACGGAGAAAAAAAGAACCCCAATACAAGGCCAAAGGGTGCCTGCTAAGATCAAGTTGGAAAGGAACAACTTCAACCTCTGCCTCGTATCAGGAACGCGTATAAAAGGAGACGAAACTACGCGATTTATAAACAAACTGTTGGGCTACGAATCGATAGCAGCCCTAATTAATTAACGGATAATCGGTTGATTGATTAACCACTAAACGGACAAACCGTTAACTAGATTAACGAATCGAGTGGTCAGAGCGTTTCTCTATCGCTTGGATAAGCGCAGAGTGGTCCCAACCTTCGCCGCCCATTTCGGCACACTCGCCAAACAACTCCTGAGCATTAGCCGTATTCGGCAGTGCAACACCTAATTCTTGTGCGCCCGTTAGCGCTAAGTTCAGATCTTTCTGGTGAAGTGAGATTCTAAAGCCAGGGTCAAAGGTGCCTTCAACCATGCGCTCGCCGTGCACTTCCAAGATCTTAGAGTTAGCAAAGCCGCCCAATAGCGCCTGACGAACGCGTGCTGGATCGGCACCGGCTTTTGAAGCAAAAACTAACGCTTCAGACACGGCTTCGATATTCAGAGCAACGATGATCTGGTTAGCCACTTTACACGTTTGACCCGCACCGTTGTCGCCTACTAGCGTGATGTTCTTACCCATGATTTCGAACAGAGGTCGTGCTTTATCAAAGGCGTCTTGCTCGCCGCCGACCATGATAGTCAGCGCTGCATTGATTGCGCCTACTTCGCCACCTGATACCGGAGCATCAAGGTATGACGCGCCGCCTTCGTTGATTCGCGCTGCAATTGCTTTAGTCGCGATTGGCGAGATAGAACTCATATCGATAACCAGTTTTCCAGCAGCGCCACCTGCGGTGAGGCCTTGCTCGACGCCATTGTCACCAAACAGGACGTCTTCCACTTGAGGCGTATTCGGCACCATTAGAATAATGACATCCGCCGCCTCTGCCGCTTCTGCGGGTGAATGGCAGACCCTTGCGCCTGCTGCCACAAGATCGGCAGGTGCTGCATTAAAGTGATCCGACAGAATCAAATCGTGACCTGCTTTTTGAAGGTTACTCGCCATAGGTTTACCCATGATGCCAGTTCCGATAAATGCAATTTTAGACATGTTGTTCTCCTTAACGTTTGAGGGTTACCAGACGGAATTAACGGTACTGGTGCAGCCAACCAAGGCCTTCTGTCGTTGTCGTCTTAGGTTTGTATTCGCAGCCCACCCAGCCTTGATAGCCAAGCTCATCAAGATAGTTGAGCACGAATGGGTAGTTGATTTCTCCGGTACCCGGTTCGTGTCGGCCTGGATTATCCGCCAGTTGCACGTGTGCGATTTGGCCAATGTTTTGTTGCATGGTCGGCGTTAGATCGCCTTCCATAATTTGCATGTGATAAATATCGTATTGGAT
This sequence comes from Vibrio sp. Vb339, assembly GCF_902751245.1. Taxonomy (NCBI): domain Bacteria; kingdom Pseudomonadati; phylum Pseudomonadota; class Gammaproteobacteria; order Vibrionales; family Vibrionaceae; genus Vibrio; species Vibrio sp. Vb339. The sequence goes on from NZ_CADDIS010000001.1 coordinate 166,773, forward strand.
AGAAAGGTTATCGCTCCCCACCTCTTTAATGATCGCTTTGGCTTGCTCAGTCGTGTTCAAGAAGAAGCCCGGAATATCACGGGTATTGATCGCTTCTATCACTAAGCTAATGCCTTCTGCTGCTAGCGCGTTCGCCGCGTAATGCAGGTTAATCACAAACGCCGATTGCGCATCTTGCTGGGTCACACCTTGCGGAACAATCCCGGCCAAGCAATTCACTTGAGTACAACCGAGCGCTTTTGCGTAAGCGATGGCTTTAGGTACACTCGCTTGAAACTCTTCAACTCGTGCAGGGTCGACCGCGATACCACGGTCGCCAGCGTCCCAATCACCCGCAGGCAAGTTAAATAGCACTTGCTCTAGGTTATTAGCATCGAGCTTTGCTTTGATTGCCTGAGCATCAAAGGCGTAAGGGAAAAGATACTCCACACCTTGAAAGCCAGCTTCTGCGGCAGCTTCAAAGCGGTCCATAAAATCAACTTCCGTGAATAACATTGACAAGTTTGCTGCAAATTTTGCCATGACTCTGTCCTTATTCTTTATTTTTGAAAATCTGGTTATTTGTAGTAGAGCCTCGCTCTATTGGAGGCTTTTCCGTAGAGCTAAGCCTCAGCTCTACGGATACACATGACTTAATGATTACTTGTACGCCAGCGCCGTTGGGGCATCGCCGCGACTTTCGGCAAGTGGCTCAAACTCGTTGATGGCATTGATCTCAACGCCCATCGCTATGTTGGTTACTCGCTCAAGAATCAACTCAACAACAACCGGGACCTTATGCTTGTTCATCAGCTCTTTGGCTTGTTCAAACGCAGCAGCAATTTGGTCTGGTTCACGAACTCGAATTGCCTTACAGCCTAGGCCTTCAACAACCGCGACATGGTCAACACCGTAGCCTTCAAGCTCTGGCGCGTTCTGGTTATCAAACGCCAGTTGTACACAATAATCGATATCAAATTGGCGCTGCGCTTGGCGAATCAAACCTAGGTACGAGTTGTTCACCAACACATGAATGTATGGCAAGTTGAACTGCGCGCCTACTGCCAGTTCTTCAATCATGAATTGGAAATCGTAATCACCAGAGATAGCGACAATATCGCGATTTGGATCGGCCGCTCGTACGCCCAATGCGGCGGGTGTTGTCCAACCTAGCGGGCCAGCCTGACCACAGTTGATCCAGTTACGAGGCTTATAAACATGCAGGAACTGAGCGGCGGCGATTTGCGACAAACCAATGGTGCTCACATAACAAGTGTCACGACCAAATGCCTTGTTCATCTCTTCATAAACGCGCATCGGTTTCATCGGCGCTTCATCGAAATTGGTTTTACGCAGCATGGTCGATTTGCGTTCCTGACACTCACTTGCCCAAGCATTTCGGTTCGGGAGCTTGCCTGCATCACGCCACTCTTGCGCCACTTCGACCATTAGCTCTAGTGCTGCTTTAGCATCAGAGACAATGCCTAAATCTGGGCAGAACACGCGACCGATTTGGGTTGGTTCAATGTCCACATGTACGAACTTTCGACCTTCGGTGTAAACATCCACAGAGCCAGTATGACGGTTTGCCCAACGGTTACCGACACCAAACACAAAATCAGAGTTGAGCATGGTTTCGTTACCGTAACGGTGAGAAGTTTGTAGCCCTACCATGCCCGCCATTAAGTCATGATCATCCGGGATCGATCCCCAACCCATTAAGGTTGGAATCACAGGAACTCCAGTGATCTCGGCAAACTGTTGCAACAATTCGGACGCGCCAGCATTAATCACGCCACCACCCGATACAATCAGCGGTTTTTCCGATTGAGACATCATGGTTAATGCTTTCTCAACCTGCGCGCGGGTTGCTTGTGGCTTATAAGGTTCTAGCGGTTCATAGGTATCGATATCAAATTCAATTTCAGCCAGCTGAACATCAATCGGTAGATCAATCAGGATTGGACCCGGGCGACCCGAACGCATTAAATGAAAGGCTTTTTGAAATGCGCGTGGCACTTGTGCAGGTTCCAGTACCGTGGTTGCCCACTTAGTCACAGGCTTAGCGATAGATTCAATGTCGACCGCTTGGAAATCTTCTTTGTGAAGACGAGCACGTGGCGCTTGGCCGGTGATGCATAGAATTGGAATCGAATCTGCAGACGCAGAATAAAGCCCCGTGATCATGTCCGTTCCCGCAGGACCAGAAGTACCAATACACACACCTATATTGCCTTGATTAGTACGCGTGTACCCTTCAGCCATATGGGATGCACCCTCTACATGTCGAGCTAAGACGTGGTCGATTCCTCCGAGCTTTTTCATAGCCGCATACATAGGGTTAATTGCTGCGCCGGGAACACCAAATGCGATGTCTACACCTTCACGTTTAAGCACCTCTACCGCTGCTTCAATCGCTTTCATAATTGCCATTCGAACCTCCAGTTCAGATTGTATACAATTAAACTAACTTTTGTGTACTATGAATCATCCTCAGCATTTATCAACCCCAAAATGAAACATTTTCATTACATTAGCCCATCACATTAAGTCCGCACTTACCCTGAAAAGCTTACAATTCATTGCTTTACATAAAATATCTTTACGTAAAAATAAATTACAAAAAGATCAAATGATAAATAAATGTTAAATACCGTTTGCTTGTTTACAACTTCTACCATATAAATACCCTTAAAAAGAGCGTTTTGTATACAAAATGACATCGTATTGTGTAAAGGAGACAAGTAATGATGAATGACGTGAAAGAGAGAGAAGATGTGCTGTGTATGCAGGTACTTGGGAAGATGGACAACTCCGAGTACAAAGAGATCTTGTCTAAAGATGCATTAAAGTTCTTAGAAGCCCTTGTTAATAAGTTTGGAGATCGCCGTCATACCCTGCTAAATGACCGCGACGCAAAACAAGCTCAATATGACGAGGGTGAGTTACCCAATTTCAGAAAAGACACCATTTCCATTCGTCAGAATAAAGAGTGGAAAGTGGCAACACCGCCAACAGAGCTACTCGATCGCCGCGTAGAGATCACCGGGCCTATCGAAAGAAAGATGGTGATCAACGCGTTAAACTCAGGCGCGAAAGTCTTCATGTGTTGCTTTGAGGATGCGTCTTCCCCGACTTGGGCCAATATGGTCGAAGGGCAAATCAACCTAAGAGATGCCAACCTTGGCACCATTAGTTACTTCGATGAGAAAAAGCAGAAGCGTTACCAGTTAAACGACGATCCTGCACTGCTGATCGCACGCCCACGAGGAATCCACCTTCCTGAGCAATCCATCCAATTCAACAATCAGCCTATCGGCGGTTGCTTGATGGACTTCGCCTTGTACTTTTTCCACAACTATCAATCACGTGCACAACAAGGCTTAGGGGTTTACTACTACATTCCAAAACTTGAATGCATGGAAGAAGCGCAATGGTGGGACGATATTTTCAGCTTCACCGAAAACTATTTCCAAGTACCCAAAGGCACCATTCGCGCGACAGTATTGATCGAAACGCTACCAGCCGTGTTCCAGATGGAAGAGATCTTGTATGCAATGCGCGATCATATCGTTGCGATGAACTGCGGCCGTTGGGATTACATCTTCAGTTACATCAAAACGCTGAAGAACCATAAAGACCGCATCCTGCCAGATCGTCACGGCATCGGCATGGATCAAGAATTCCTCAACGCCTATAGCCAACTGTTGGTGCGTACTTGTCACGCTCGTGGCGCACTGGCGATGGGTGGTATGTCAGCCTTTATTCCAGCGAAAGACCCGCAAGAGATGGCGCGAGTGACGGCCAAAGTCATTGAAGACAAACAGAGAGAATCTCAAAACGGACACGATGGCACATGGGTCGCGCACCCTGCACTGGTTGATTTGGCAATGTCGATATTCGATAAGCACCTTGATGGCAAAGTGAATCAAATGGATTTTCAAAGCCCGGAGCATGTGATCAATGCAGACTCTCTGCTAAAACCTTGTGAAGGCAGCCGCGACGAAGCCGGCGTGCGCAAGAATATCCGTATTGCGCTTTATTACATCGAAGCTTGGATTCAAGGCTACGGCTGTGTACCTATCTACGGCCTTATGGAAGATGCGGCGACCGCTGAGATCTCGAGAGCCAATATCTGGCAATGGATCAACCACGGGGTAACACTCGATGATGGCCAAACCTTTACCAAATCACTATTCCACTCTTGGCTTTACCAAGAGCTGGACACCATAAAACATGAAGTCGGAGACTCGCGCTATGCAGCAGGTCGATTTGAAGAGACAGCCGATCTTTTCTATCAACTTTCTACAGCCGAAGAGTTCGCTGCCTTCCTAACTTTACCCAGCTATGGGCTATTACAAGAGTCCAGTTAGGACTCTTGTACCGAGCTGAATCAGTCGATGATATTCACAACAAGAGTAATGATTGGCTGGCTTAGCTTGGTACATGGCCCCTTGAAAAACTAGGAGATAACATGGGAAGTTTGACTCTACAACAAGCGTTAACCATCATTGATGGCACCTTAAAAGCAGGAAACAAGATCCACACAGAACCTTTGACGGTCGCCGTCTTAGACAGCGGTGGAAAACTGATTTCTTTGCAACGTCAAGACGGCTCTAGCATGATGCGACCAGACATCGCGATCGCTAAAGCGTGGGGAGCACTCGCACTGGGTTGTTCCTCTAGAAAACTCGCCCAAGATGCTGACAACCGACCAGCATTTATCTCCGCCGTAAACGTCCTGGCACACGGAAACATGGTGCCAGTGCCAGGGGGCCTACTGATTCGAGATAAGGACAAAACGGTACTTGGCGCGATTGGGGTCAGCGGTGACATCTCAGACATAGACGAAAGCTGCGCCATTAATGGCATTGGCTGCGCAGAACTGTTCAGTGACGAGATGCTGCAAGCTTAACTCGCCAATTCGCTGTACTTGAAGTTCTTAAACAAGAACAAAAAAACCGAAGCGATTAGGCTTCGGTTTTTATTTAATCTAAAGGAAGATCAGCAAAACTACTCGTACGCGCTCAACCATGTTTTCAGAAGTTGGTTGGTGTTCTTCTTCTGACTCGCAGACAATGATTTAACCAGTTTTTTCTGCATTTCGACATGTTCAGTCATCATTTGGTCAATCAGAATAAGACCATCTTTGGTTAACTGAACACTCACGCTGCGTCTGTCTTCTTTGCTGTGTTCACGACTGATTAGCCCTTTAGCTTCTAGCTTATCAAGGCGATTGGTCATCGCGCCAGATGTCAGCATCATGGATCCAATCAGTTCAGATGGCGTCAGTCGGTAAGGCTTTCCAGAACGTCGCAACGTCGCCAGCGCCAATGCGAAGAACAGGTGATCGACCACGTAAAGTGCCGCCGCCCATTCCGCGCTTTGCACCAAACCATAACCGACAAACACACCAATCAAACCCACATACTCGAAGATCAACGCTTTGCGCTCACCAACCACACCGATGAATCGTCCAATGCGTTTTGCAAACAAGAAGTTAAATAGGTAGTTAACCAAGAACAACAATGTGACGTCGGCCGCCGAATAACCGAACTTCTCTACCATCAAGAAGCCTGCAAATACGGTGAAGATTTGTCGTCTCGCGCCGCTCATAAACGTTAGCGCGTAGTAGAGCCAGTAACGCTTACGCAGTACCAACTTTTTATTCTGTGGCGTCTTGGTCTGAAACTCAGGGAAGCCAAAGGTCATCACCAAAACTAAAATAAAACCAATCCCGCCAGTAATACCGTACACCCAAGCAAAGTCGAGCTTCAGCTGTTCTAGCATCACCCAGATAGATCCGTAAGTGATTAAAGATGCCAGTGCGCCGACTGAGATCATCTTACCTAGCATCTCTGGCGCTTCTTCTTTGCTTAGCCATTGCAGTGACAAAGACTGCTTCAGCGTTTCAAAATAGTGGAAACCCGTCGACATCAAAATAGTGGTAAGCAAAAGGCCTGTCAGTGAAGGGAATAAACCGGTAATCGCGGTGCCCACAGTGAGCATCGCCAGCGATATCAACATAAAGCGTTGCTCACGAATGAAGGCTAAAACAAACACCACCGTAAACGCTAAGAAGCCCGGAATCTCACGCACACTTTGCAGCAAGCCAATATCCGCACCATCAAAGTTCGCCTTCTCAATCACGAAGTTATTAAGCAAAGCCATCCAGCTCGAAAACGCGATCGGTACAACAATCGAAATCAGTAATAAAAAGTTTTGCGGCGTTTTCCAGCTCGCGGTTCTATCGAACATTGACGGACTCCTGTTCGTCTAATTGAGTGAGCACTCGTAAGGTCAACTGCTCAGTATAAGGGTTAATCTTCCAATGCTCTGGACTCCAGCCTTTTACGAAACGGTGGAAATCGGCCCACGCCACGTAAAACATTGGTCGCCATGCGGCTTCGACTTCATCGAACGAAAGGTGTGGCTGATAGTACGCCAATGCTTCTTTCAAGTAGTGGAAGTAAGCATGCAGGACTTCTGATTCAAGCTCTGCACAATCTTGTGGCCTAATCGCGCTGCTCATGAACAAGGCTACGTCTTTCATCGCACAACCGCGACCCACATATTGGAAATCAACCGCAGCCGCGCGCTCGCTTTCAGAATCAAAACAAAAATTAGCGAGCTTGGCATCGCCATGGACTAAGGTTTGATATGGACATTCTTTTAATAAACGATCGATGTGCTTGGCTTGGTTCTTCAATGGCAAATCAGCTAAGGCATTGAGCTCATCAGGACGTGTATTTAGATGCCAATAAGTACCGACTTGCCACAATGATGATGACTGCTCTTGATTGATATTGATGTGCTTGGCGTGAAAGTTAGCGAGCCATTTAAGGCAAGCATCGCGTTGTTTTTGCTCTTCTCGTGTGTAACTAGATACCTGATAGTCAGAAGCAGCAAGCACATCAAACTGAGAGGTTAACGGAAAACCTATATCCGCTAAGTCTTGCATCACAATCAGCCACTCATTCTCTTCTAGTTCACATTGCAGCCCAACAGGTGCTGGGCAGCGCTCATCCCATTGTTGGGTGCACGACTGATACCAAGCCGTTTCCACTTGGTAAGAGTGTACCTTTCGTTGGTGAGAGAGTTTGGTGTTCCAACCCTTTGGGTGTTCGGCTTTATCTGGCAACGCGACATGTTTAACAATCACACTCTTGAGTTCAACACAGCTTGCTTGAGAAAAGACCAAGCGAACTAACTCGCCATATCCACCCCATAGGCGTTGAATCACTTGGACATCAAATCCTTCATGACACCCCAACGAGGTCGCAATTTTTTGATAAAGCTCATTTTGATAAAACTCTTGTTGATAAAGCTCTGGCTGATTTTGACTTGAACTCGCTTCAGGTTGAGCTCGATTACTCGATGATATTGATTGAGACATATTACTCGTTATTATGCTTTATCGGATAGAAGATGTGACCACTGTGGCTGCCTGTTCATGTAATGCACTACGTAACTACACACCGGAACCATTTTAAAACCCGCCTGTTCAATTTCAGGCAATACCGACTCCATCATCACCTTACCAAAGCCCTTGCCTTGCAGTTCATCAGGAATGCGTGTCGACGTGATATGTAGTACATCTCCGTCCTTTTGATACTTAACGACGGCGAACTGGTTGGGTTCTAGCTCTACCGTGATCTGGTTCACTTCTTGATCCCATTTTACTGCCTGCATTCTCAACTCCTGCAAATAATTGATACGACAAACAATAAAAGTTTGAAGTATGAGTTCCTTGTAATAGACTAACGCAAGTGCATATAAATAAAACTAAGTACTTACAAACACAGCAAATAATTCAGTGCAATCGGCTTAATATAAAATCAGCAATGATAAAAAGCACTCTATAAAACTATGTGAGTACGTTCACTAAATGTAGCACGTAATAACCCCTTGTTAGCAAGTTACCAATATAACTAACAGACGCATGTTGGCGCATGGAGAACATATAATGAACGCACCCCTGAAGAAGCCTTTGGAGCATAATCAGGCACTTCAAGACCCTCGTAATCGCACCGTTTCCACCATCAATAGCACTGATGCACTGGCCATGATTGAGCACGGCAGTGAGCTGACATTAAATGTCTCGACTCCCGTTGGCACGAAGTTTCTCGCCACCACCAGGTTTATCGGAACGCACAGTGATAACTGTATTGTGGTTGAGGTTCCCGAGGTATCCAATGAAGATCTGAACTTTTTCTTTCAAGAAGGTTTTTGGATGACTGCTCGAGCGTATTCTCTGCGAGGTGAAGGCGCACTTATCCACTTTAGAAGCCAAATTCACCATAAGATTGGTGAACCCTTCCCTATTCTTGTGCTGTCTACACCAAGCACGATGCAAGTGACTCAGCTGCGTAAAGAAACACGCTATGAAGTGAATCTGGCTTCAAGAATCATCTTCAACGACCAGCGAGCAAACTGTGAGATACGAGATTTATCGAAAAGTGGTTGTCGTTTCGTTACTTCGCCGACCTCCCGTGCGATTCAGATTGCCGATCGAGTGTCTATTGAGATAACCCCTGAGAACTACAATGGCCCATTGATTCCGCCATTAAGAGGCATCGTCTGTAATCTGCAGAAATCGACGCACTACGCTCGATACGGTGTCGAATTTGATGATATTGGCCGAGCTAACGCCAAACACTTATTGGCAAAACTGAAGTTCGATGGCACCAAGCTCTGCTTGCGAAATGGGTAACGCCTTTAAGACGCGACTTTCACCAAATACAGCAAGCTGACCAAATACAAATAGCTCACTGGCAAACCAGACCTCAACCAATAAAAAAGCCATCGATTCTAGAATCGATGGCTTTTAGGTTTTGGCTGTTTGTTTATTTATTTAGCTATCTAGATATTCCAGCTATTTGCGCAGTGCGTTCAGTTTAGCTTGGGCGATACCAAAGATAGTATCAATTGGATAGCTACCCTCATCACTTGCTTCACCAGCGGCTTTGCCTGTGAATAATTCAATCGCTTCTGTTACATGGTCAATCGCCCAGATATTAAACTCGCCCTTTTCAACCGCTTTTACGATGTCGCTACGCAGCATCAGGTTGTGAACATTTGAACGTGGGATTATCACCCCTTGTTCGTTTGAACGCCCTTTGATTTCACACACATCAAAGAAGCCTTCAATTTTCTCGTTCACACCACCAATTGGCTGAGACTCACCAAACTGGTTCATCGAGCCTGTAATCGCAATATCTTGACGGTTTGGTTGCTTAGAAAACGCCGATACCACCGCACAGAACTCGGCCATACTCGCACTGTCACCATCGACGCCACCGTAAGATTGCTCAAAGGTGATATTGGTGGTGAGCGGTACTTTCGCTGTCTTACCAAACACAGAAGAAAGGTAAGCCGACAAGATCATCACACCTTTCGAGTGAATACTGCCACCTAGGTCTACGTTTCTTTCAATATCAATAACTTCACCATCACCATAAGCGGTGGTAGCCGTGATTCGGTTTGGCGCACCAAACATATGATCGGTTGTGCTGAGTACAGACAGCGCATTCACTTGCCCAACCGCTTCACCGTCCACATGAATCAGCGTTGTACCGTTGGTGAAGGTTTCCATTACGCTGTCTTGCAATCGTCCAACACGCATCTGTTGGTTAGATAACGCTTGGTCAACGTGTGTTGCACGAATCAGGTTCGATTTTGAGCCTCTCGCCACATAGTTTGACTCACGAAGCAGATTAGCAATGTGTGCCGAGTGCAGAGACAATTTACCTTGGTCACCCGCCTGACGAGAACTGTGCTCGATGATGCGAGCAATCGCTTTGCGGTCACAATGCAACATGTTGTTGTCGTGCACAATACTTGAAATAAAGCGCGCGTAATGCATTTCAGAATCCGCGGTGCGCTTCATCTCATCTTCAAAGTCGGCTGTCACACGGAACAGTTCACCAAACTCCGCATCGTAATGTTGCAGCAGCTGGTAAGTTCGGTAGTCGCCAAACAGGATGATCTTAACGTCCAACGGAATCGGTTCTGGATCAAGCGATACCGCGCCCGTTAAGGTTACCTCTTTCTCTAGTGAAGTGAAGCTCAGTTGACGTGAGCGTAGCGCTCGCTTCAAACCTTCCCAAACGTACGGCTGTTCAAGTACCTTGACCGCATCCATCAACAATACGCCGCCGTTTGCTCTGTGCAAGCTACCTGCGCGAATCAAGGAGAAATCGGTAAATACGGTACCTTTAAAAGTCGCGGTTTCCACATGGCCAAACAGAGAGTGGTAATTTGGGTTCTCCTCTACCACGATCGGCATCGCCTCCTCCTTCTGGCTAACAATCACATTAACCTTGTAGCGACGCGGCATTTTCTTATCCAAAGAGGCCGTTGCAACTTCTGCTTGCTCTGTGCTCTCTTCTAGAAAAATATCTGCGTTATCAACGATATCCTTACGCAATGCAGTGAGGTATTTCTTGATCTCTGGATATTGACTATAGTCCTGCTTCAACTGCTTGATAAAGTGAGTAATCACATCTCGTGCTGTGTCATCATTCAGCTTTTGAATTTTCTCAGTGTACGTCTCTTCAAGTTCCGTTAATTCACGAGAAATGGTTCGCAGTCCGACTTCCAACCCATCAATGGTTTTATCGAACTGGTCTTGTTCTTCCGGCGAAAGCAGATCGAAGCTCTCTTCGGTATGAAGATCATCACCATTCATAGCCACAAACTGGTAATCACCCTGAGTGGTGATTGTCAGGTTAATACCCTTGTCTTTCGCTTCTTGGCTAATGCTTTCTAACGCGGCTTGTTGCTTAGCTGCTAATTGGTTTTTAAGCCTGTCAGCACGGCTAAAGTACATCTCGTTATCAAACGCGAGAGGCATACCTTTCAGCAGTTTACGCATCAATTTTTCAATATCTTGCTTTAAGCTGCTGCCAACGCCACGCGGCAATTTCAGTACCTTAGGTGTACGAATATCTTCGAAATTCGCGATATAACACCAATCAAAAAGCTCCTGCACTTCTTGAGGATGACGGTTCAGATAGCGCAAGATCATGGTGCGTTTACCCAGACCATTTCGCCCTATCGCATAAATGTTGTAACCCTTTTCCTTGATTGACATCGCGAACTCAACGGCTTTTTGTGCCCGTTCCTGCCCGACGATTTCGTCAATTGGAGCCAGTTCTTTGGTCGACTTACATGGTAGCTTGTCTAAATCCGCCACCTGATACAGCTGTTCTGTATTGAGTCTTTGCATCGCCATCGCCGCCTCCTTAGTCCTTCATTACTTGGGTGTAGATAAAATCAGTGTAGATGTAATTTCCTACAAATTTAGTGACTTACGCTACACAGCTGTTCAACTGAACAAATAACACACAATTTAAGCCATTTTTGGGAATAGCTCGTCATTTAATTCACCAACTTAACATGTGAATGATTTTAATTTGCAATTGATAATAAATATCATTAACATTTTCAGATATTATAAATTGAGGATGTGGATATGGAAATTGAACGATGCTGGATGCACTACCTAAAAGCTGAACAGTTAATGGAACAGGGTCACTGGCCTGAAGCACAGCGCCTGTATGGTGATGTTCTAACCTCACTTCCTCATCACATCCAAGATGCAGCATACCAAAGCGATATTAAGCCTTGCCAATTTGCCTGCCTGCTTGCCGGGTTGAGAGACGCGAGCGTCGCTCAATCAGAGATACTCAACCGATTAGGTCAGCACCAACAAGCCTTCGATACCTTGAATCAATCTTACGCTCTGATGCAATTTATCTCTCTTGAGAACACTGAGCTGATTCAACGTACCTTTGGGTTATTGGAAAAGCAGAGCGAAGATTTGCTCAATCACCTGATCGCTTTTTGCAGCGCTCAGCGCAGTTCGCATTGGATGCTCGAACTAGAACAAATTCAACGTGCTCATCACCATTTTGGGCAACTTAAAACAACGCCAGAAGTTCAATCTTCACCTAATGTCTTAAATTGATAAGGATATATCATGTCGGACCGGGCCATACTTAAAGTCAATAACCTCTCCGTTAGCTTCACAACCAATGATGGAATCATTGATGCGGTCAAAAAGGTTAACTTTACCCTTAACTCAAGCGAAACCTTGGCCATTGTTGGTGAGTCAGGTTCAGGTAAATCAGTCTCTTCCAACGCGCTTATGCGTTTGCTTCCTGATAACGCGATTATTGATCAACAATCAGACATCGAGTTTGAGGGGCAATCGATTCTTGGCAAAACCGAGCGAGAAATGCAGTCGATTCGTGGCGATAGAATCGGCATGATCTTTCAGGAGCCGATGACCTCTCTCAACCCTTACCTTCGTGTTGGTATTCAAGTGGCCGAAGCCATTATGTGTCATCGCAATGTATCGAAATCAAAAGCAAAACAGCGCGTGTTAGAGCTCTTCAATCTGGTTCATTTACCAATGCCAGAGCAGGCTTACACCAAATACCCGCATGAATTTTCGGGTGGTCAGTTACAGCGCATCATGATCGCAATGGCACTGATCAATGAACCGGATATTCTAATTGCCGATGAACCCACCACTGCATTGGATGTGACTGTTCAGGCGGAAGTACTTTCTCTTATCAAAGAGATTCAAGGCAAAATGGGTATGGCGATTTTGTTCATCACCCATGACCTAGGCGTCGTGAAACACTTTGCCGACCGTGTACTCGTCATGTGTAAAGGGGAATTGGTTGAAGAAGGGCAAACGCAAGAGCTGTTCGATAACCCTAAGCACGACTACACGCGCATGCTGATTAACTCGATTCCGAAAGGCGCTAAGGTTCCTGTTGAAGCGACAGCCCCAGAGTTATTGTGCGCTGACGACATCAGAGTTCAGTTCTTGGTCAAATCACACTTTATCAAGAGTAAAAGCCAGTACTTCGAAGCCGTAAAAGGCATTTCGTTGAATCTTAAGCAAGGCGAAACGCTAGGCATTGTTGGTGAATCTGGATCAGGTAAATCGACCCTTGGACGTGCATTAATCGGCTTGCTGCCAAGCAGCGGACGCATCGTTTACAAAGGCCAAGACGTCAGCTTATTGAACGACAAAGAACGTCACAAGCTTAAGAAAGATGTTCAGATGGTGTTCCAAGACCCTTATGGTTCTTTATCACCACGGATGACGGTTGGGGAGGTCATCACCGAAGGCTTAACGGTGCATCAACCTCATCTATCCAAGAAAGAGAGATTAGAAAGAGCTCGCAAAGCGTTGATTGAGGTTCGTTTAGAGCCAAACTCAATTAACCGCTATCCGCATGAGTTCTCTGGAGGACAAAGACAACGTATCGCGATTGCTCGCGCGCTGATTCTTGAACCTTCTTTTATTTTGCTGGACGAACCAACTTCGGCACTCGATCGCTCAGTCCAACTGACCGTGATTGACCTGCTCAAAGACATCCAAACTAAGCACAATATCGGCTTCCTATTCATCAGCCATGACCTTTCGGTCGTGAAGGCACTTTCAGATCGTGTACTTGTGATGCAGAAAGGTGAAGTGATGGAAGAAGGGTCTGCAGAAGAGATTTTTAATGCGCCGAAAAACGACTACACCAAGAAACTCATCGCAGCGTCATTCGATTTAGAAAATAATTCAGAAAAAAATGCCGCTTAAAGGGAACTAATCAACATTAACAGCGTCTTATAGGTACATTCTGAAAAAGCATCTAATGGATTGCACTCTAGAATGGATATAGCAAAACTGGTTTGGCCGCCAAAAGAGAAATGTCGCATGGATGCGACATTTTTCGTTTCTGGCGTATATGAAAAATCAACTCAATGATTCGAGTCACAGCCGCAGAGCGGCTTCCTTCAACTCGTTTTTGGACAATTATGTGTTATCGATTTTGCTAAATTAGCATTTAACAGATTACCTAGGGTATTACGAACTACCTAATCTGATGGCCAATTCCACTCATCCACTACAATAAAGAGTATTTCAGTAAGATGCTAAGTTGAAGCTTAAAAAACTAATACGTTCACATATCAAAAAATCGCCGAAAAGGCGATTTTTTGATTTCTATCTTACCTACTTTACCTAAGCATTTTTGGGAGCATCAGGAGCAACGCTTTTCTCTTTTGAGGCAAGACGCTTAAACAAGATTGGGCTTGCTAAAGAGAGTACCGCCATGACTAGCAAGGTGGCACTGATTGGTTGGGTCAAGAAAATCTCAATGCTACCATCGGACATGATCAATGAACGACGGAAATTCTCTTCTAATATGCCACCTAGCACGAGTGCCAGTATGATTGGGGTAATTGGCAAATCATATTTCTTCAATACGTAGCCCAACACACCAAAACTAAACATCACCCATACATCCACCACGCTATTGTTATAGCCGTACGAACCTACGACTGAGATAGCGGCGATAACTGGTAGCAACAATGCTTTAGGCGCAGAGATCACCTTTACCCACAAAGGAACACCTAGCAAGCCAACAACCAGTTGAACAATACAGGCAACAATCAAGCCCGCGAAGATACCGTAAACCATCTCCCCGTTCGTTTGAAACAGCAGTGGCCCGGGTTGAATGTCGTGCAACATAAGCGCACCAATCAGAACAGCGGCTGTCGCAGAGCCTGGGATCCCTAATGTCAGCAAAGGTACTAAAGATCCACCGACAACGGCATTGTTTCCCGCTTCTGGCGCGGCTACGCCTTCAAGGCACCCCTTACCAAACTGATCCTTCTTGCTAGAGAAGCGCTTGACTTCGTTATAGCAAATGAATGACGCGATAGTTGCACCTGCACCTGGCAATACTCCAATCACTGAACCAACTAACGAAGAGTGGATGTAGACTTTCCACATGCTGGCCAATCGACGCACCTTCGGCATCTTAAAACTCAGTTTCACAGGCTTAGAACTGGTCATTGTTTTCTCAATACCGGTAAAGACAGAGGTCATTGCAAATAGGCCGATGAGCGCTGGAATGAAGCTGATCCCATCCATCAATTTAGGGATCCCAAAGGTTAAGCGCTCTTCTCCGGTAAAGGGGTCAAGGCCAATGCTCTTTAGAAATAACCCTAAGAACATCACAATGAAGCCCTTTTTCAGGTTGTCACTCGCAAGGCTCGCAATGA
Source organism: Vibrio sp. Vb339 (assembly GCF_902751245.1). Classification (NCBI taxonomy): domain Bacteria; kingdom Pseudomonadati; phylum Pseudomonadota; class Gammaproteobacteria; order Vibrionales; family Vibrionaceae; genus Vibrio; species Vibrio sp. Vb339. Next base: position 181,833 of record NZ_CADDIS010000001.1, read on the forward strand.
TGGTCAAACCAAATACCGCCATTGCAAAATATTCAGGAGCGCCAAATGACAATGCGACCTCAGCCAAAGGCTCTGAGAATGCGAACAAAACGATAGCACCAATGATCCCACCAATACTTGATGCGACTACCGAGGTAGTTAATGCCAATCCAGGCTCACCTCGCTCAGTGAACTTGTAGCCATCAATCATAGTCGCAGCTGCTGCAGGCGTTCCCGGTGTACCAATGGCTATGGCAGTAATAGAGCCACCATACTCACCCGCTAAATAGACAGAAACCAGCAGTAAAACACTGACCAATGGATCCATGCCAAAGGTAAATGGCACCATCAAGGCTACCGCAGTGGAAGCTGATAGACCTGGTAACACGCCGCACAATATTCCAATAACTACACCAGCAATAATGGCGACTATTGCAGGAAGTGAGGCAATGGTTGAAAATCCTAAAATTATATTATCTAGCATCAGTTAGCTCCCTAGTAGTCCAGCTGGCAATGGAATATTCAAAACAAGGTCGAAAACACAATAGAGCGCGCCTGTCACACACACTGCACTTACTAGCGTTAATTTCAAATTGGTGAAACCAGCTAAGAGTGGTAGAGCAATAAGTAGCACTGGTGTCAGCAGAAAGTAGCCAATCATATCGACCAAAAAGATATAAAGCGCTATAGCTCCGATCACGGCAATACCCGAAAGAGGAAATTGAGCCTTTACCTCAGTGGCATTTTTGCGAGTGAATAGTAAGCTTGCACAAAAGACCATAACGCATACCAGCAACAGTCGAGGATAGGTCGATGCCGCCAGCTCACCCGGTGATGTAGCTTCATCCATACCACCAAGCATTGAATATAGCATCGCGCTGATGCCTATCAAGGCTATAGAGAAAAAGCGATCTGACCCTAGTGAATTTGTCAGCGAGTTCATCATGAAATCTCCTTATAATGTAGGGTCTAAACCATCAGACCCTACTTATCTTTCATTATTTAGCCGTTTGCTCGACAACCAATTCTGCAAATTCATCACTGGCGAGGTAACCGTTGTACATCTTTGAGCTCGCTAGGAACTTGGTGAACTCTGGATCGGCAACGACCTTTTTAATCGCTTCATCTAGCTTGCTGACCACTTCATCAGGTACATTCTTAGAAGCCATCACACCACGCCAGTGCTCTGTCACAATGTCATAACCTTGCTCTTGAAGTGTCGCTGACTGCTCAAATGGTGCGAGCCTTTTTTCTGAAGCAACGGCAAGGACCTTTAGTTTTCCAACTTCAAAGTTCGCCATCATTTCACTTGGGTTCGCAATGGCCACGTCAATGTGTCCGCCAAGTACCGCAACAACGGGCTCTTTACCACCTTTGTATGGAATGTACTTCAGCTTCACACCGGCCTTATTGCTCAGGTCTCTAATCAAGCCTTCATCAACAGAGTTCGTGCTGTAACCACCAACCTTGATCTTGTTCGGGTTATCTTTGGCAAACTCCACTAAATCATTGACGGTATTGAATGGGCTATCCTTCGCTACTGTGATAACAAATGGGTCTTTTACCACTCGGCTAACGTACTTAAAGCTGTCGATTGCAATGCTATCGCCTGTCTTTTTCAAGCGTTGGGTCATGCTACGAGTGTTCGTCATAATCACATGCCCGTCGGCTTCTTGATTCAAGACGTAGCTCATTGCCACTTTGCCTTTGCCGCCCTTTTTGTTTACTACCGTAATAGGTTGCCCAAGGTGCTCTTCACCTAACTTAGCAATGTAGCGCGCCATTAAATCATGACCAGAGCCTGCGCTAGACCAACATACTAAGGTAATTGGTTTTTCTGGAAATGCAGCCATGGCTGGTGCGGAAATTATCGCGCTCAAAGAGAAGGCGACGGTTGCTAGGGTATTTTTCAGTTTCATAGTCTGTTCCTTTCGTTTCGGATTTCATTGAAAACAATATTGAAATCAATGAAGTTGACTTCTTAGTGGGCTTTCCGCCCTTATATTTATGCTTGCATTAATTCTGCTAGAACCGTGGCGTCTTCGAGTTCTAAAACGCGCCATGCGGTGTTGATTAGTCGAGCTGTGGATGAGTCATCAAGAACGCCTTCGCAGCATCCTCTTGCTTTTGTCTCAACCTCAGTATTGGTTAATGGGTTTTCCGGGCCACCTCGATAGCGCTCATCCGCATCACCAGAAACACTGGTGCCGTCTTTTAGCTGAATCTCGATGCTAGAGCGCATCTTGTCGAATCCTAACGCCTCGATATCGGCATCGAATTGAGTTTTGATCTGGTGCTGCATCTGCTGCATAGCTTCACCTTGGACAAACTCATCTTCAAATTCGACTTTCCCAGCCTTACCATTGATCGCGACCATAGCGAGAACAGCAGGCAGAGAGAATTTTGCTTCGAGGTGATTAGAGGCAATCGGGTAGCGGATAGGGTTTAGAATATTACTGCCAGCCCTTACGATGACTTGCTCAATATTCTCAGATTGTACCTTGTTCTCTTTTACCAGTTTCACCATTAGATCGATGGTTGGGTGGGTAAGAACACCACATGGGTAAGGCTTGATACTGACACCTGGTTCGATAATAGACCATGGCTTGCCGAAATTTTCAGATTCAATCTTAGACTGAGTAACGCCCCCTCCTTGCACGGCAAAGAAACCCCATGGTCCATCTAACGCAGCTTTATCTGCGCTGTAACCCTTGGCAGCCATAAGCGCGGCATTAATGCCATTTTCAGCAGCTCGACCAACGTGCAAAGGCTTGGTCATGGTGCCAAAGTTACAGCGAATGCCCGAGGCAAAAGAAGCTGCCATACCCAAACCACTGCGAAGCTGCTCACCTTTCAAACCCAGCAATTTTGCGGCAGAGGCAAAAGCACCGAACGTTCCAACCGTACCACTTGAGTGAAAACCACGTTTATAGTGTTGTGAGAACATCCATTCAGAAATCTTGGATTCAACCTCAAATCCAGTGAGAAATGCCAGCATAAATTGCTCACCAGATACGCCGCCAAGCTTCTGTGCAACGGTCAGTGACGCGGTTAATGGTGGAATGGTTGGGTGTGTAAGCAAACCATACACATGGTCAGGGTCTTTACTTACTTGCGAATCATCCCAGTCGTGTGCATGACCCGCCGTACCAAGTACCCGCGCAGCTAACGGAGCTGGTACCTTGATGCCTTGTGAGCCTATTAATAACGCATCTTCGACACCGCCGGTTTCAGCGACTAACTCAGCTTGAATTTGGGCGGTTTCATGATCGCTACCTGCAACATAAAGCCCAAGCCCATCGATAAGACATCGAATGCCCACTTCCATGGCCTCAGCTGGAATATCCGCCAAAACCACATCTTCGATAAAACAGGCTGCTCGCTCAGTAATATTGGTGTTTTCTGGGACATTGACGTATTTATTTTGTTGAATTGACATTAGGAATCCTCTCCTTAATGAAGACTGTCGCCTGTCGACAGTCGTGAGTGATAAAACAGGGAACATTCAAAATGCCCTGAGGTTATGGCTGAATTATTGGCTTAAGACTGGCTTTTTTTGAGCACACCTTTTGCGTCTTCTACATGGCTGCGTGCGAGTTTTGCCGCCTCTAGCGAGTCTCTGCGTTGGATCGCTAGCATGATATTTTCATGGTGAGATAACGAATGAACTAAACGATCTGGTTTTGAGAGTGTTTTTTGTCGAAACAAAGAGAGTTTTCGTAACACGAGTTCATACTGACCTATCAAAGATTGATTCCCTGATAACAATACAATTTGATGGTGAAACTGAAGATTCAGTGCAAAATATTCACTGGTATCATCATCCTTGACACACGCTTTCATTTTCTCGACAAGAACTGATAAGTCTTTGATTTCATTATCACTAGCGCGTAGTGCAGTTTGTTCTGCCGCAAATGCATCGAACACGCCACGAATTTCATAGAGCTCAATGGCTTCACTCAGCTCAACTTGGCGTACGTAAGTCCCCTTTCCCGTGCGCACTTCTACCATTCCGTACTGGGCAAGTTGGCGACAGGCTTCGCGAATTGGGGCTCTACTAATGTCTAAAGCATTCGACAAATAGCTTTCATTTATTCGTTCACCTGGTAACAATTGACCACTTAAGATCATTTGTTCCAATTGTTGCTCAACTACCTTACTTAATGATTGCTTCTTCAAGTTTTGTACTTGTTGGCTAAATAGGGTTTGGTCCATCTCGAAAACACGCTCTTGTTTTTAGTCGTCTGTCGACAGATTAGTGGTGTGTTGCGTAAATGTAAAGAAGATCTTTACATTTAATTTACATTTGATGTATTCCGGCGATTGCTTACACTAAAATCGGTAGGTATTAACTATAGGGAGCAGTTAAGGTGGTAACGCGGATTGTGAATTTATTTTTGTGACGACTTAATTACCAGCGTTGCTCAACCAATTTCAATAGTTGATGTGGCATAGCCGCAGTTCGAGTGCTTGCGTGGTAGGTTCCATTAATTAAACTTTTCACATTGCTTATCGTAATTTTAGCTTACTTGAAGCACAGGCGCTCTATGCCAGTACCAATGTAGAAATACAGAATTACCTCGGATCGAGGTAGAGTAAAGTGCATACATTTTTCGCTCGACCGAAACTGACCCGCACTAGCAGTTTTAGACACCGAGTTATGTGAGTATAATGGATCATTAAATTTGGCCTCCTCTTTGGAGGCTTTGTTATTAGCTATTTTAGGGAAAAGCCGGCTTACTTTTATTAACGCAATACACGGCTGTAACTCGTCCGCTGAAACGTCTATGGACAAAGAAGTGTCAACGATTTTTCTAATTTAGCTATAACTTTTGGTAGCCCCAAATGCAATTAAGCAAAACTGAACGCTGTCCCATATTTTCTATAGTCGACTACTATCCACCTAAGTTTGATTCAAAAACGTTTGTCATTAAGTCATAAGTATAGAACAATTGGTTTAAACTATAAGCCACATTAGGTACTAGCAATAGGAGCAATCATGCCTTGGGAAAAGTCTTTTAATATGGATCTTGCAATAGAAAATGCGATGCTTCTGTTCTGGGAAAAAGGATACACAGATGCTTCCATGTCCGAAATCTTAAAGGTAACGGGGCTAACAAAAGGAAGTTTCTATAACGCTTTTGGTAGCAAACAGGCTCTATTTATCAATGCCTTGCAGATGTACGGGCTAGGACGTAGGGATATCGTTATCAAACTGATAGAACTAGATTCACCCAAGGAAGCACTCGAAACTTTTTTTAGTCAGCTAATTGATGAGACCATCGACGACCAAAACAAAAAGGGGTGTTTCATCATTAACACGCTACTGCGTATAGATTCTTTTGATGTAGAAATCCAGAAGATCACCAAGAAAGGAATGAAGAACGCAGAGACTTTCTTTAAGCAAATGATAGAGCTGGGTCAAAGTCGTGGAGAGATTTCACAATATTTAATCGCTAGTGAACTAGCCACTTACTTTGTAAGTTCTATGGTTAGTATTCGCGTCCTAGGGCGAGGTACCTACAGTAAATCACAACTCGAATCTATCTCTAACCACTCTCTAGCAAACATTAGATCTTGACATGGGTAAAGCTCTATTATAGTTTAAACCAATCGGTACAAATAAACTCACACATGCGGTTCGCTAATTGAGTTGTACTATGTTTAGCTTTTAAAAGGCTAACCACTTGCTTAGGCTTAAGTGGTTTTTATTTGGGATTATTTGTACCAATCAGTACAAACAAGTGTCAAGGAGAAAAATAATGAATAAAATCACACTGATGATTGCTGCTAACTTCATCTTATCTGCACATGTAATGCCAGTAGCAGCTAACGATACGTTAAGTCAGGTACGTTATGGGCTAGAGTCTGTTGATAATATTGATATTTTCTATAGAGAGGCGGGCAACCCAAAGAATCCCACTCTTGTCCTGTTGCACGGTTTCCCATCATCGTCTTATCAATACAGAGAATTACTGAGTTCTTTAGGGGACGATTTTTATTTGCTAGCTCCTGACTATCCAGGATATGGCCATAGTGAGAAACCAGATAGTTCAGAGTACCGCTATACATTCAATAACGTTGCACAAACGATGGAAAAGTTTTTAGATCAACGAAAAGTAGATGATTACGTGCTGATGATCCATGATTTTGGAGCGCCTATTGGGCTAAGAATTGCGGCTAAAAACCCTAAAGATGTTGCTGGCTTTATCGTCATGAATGGCAATGCTTACGATGAAGGTCTAAGTGACATTATCAAAGGCAGCCTCAAGTCTGAGCGTTCATCAGATGATGAGAAAAAGAAAGTAAAAGGGTTAATGAGCCTTAATGGGATTAAGTGGCAGTACACCGCTGGTACACGCTCTCCTGAAAGTCTCTCTCCTGATTCTTGGACTTTGGATCATGCCATTATGAACCAGACCGGAGTTACAGAGCTTAATCTAGATATGATCTATGATTACAAATCTAATGTAGAACTTTATCCAAAATGGCAACAATACCTCCGCAGCACTCAGCCTCCTATGTTAATTGTCTGGGGTAAAGGCGATCCTATTTTTACCGAAGCTGGAGCTGAAGCGTACAAGCGAGATGTTGAGAACATTGACTACAACATTCTAGATACAGGACACTTCCCGCTTGAAGAGGACAGCGCTGTAATCATTGAAAAAATTCAGCGTTTCATGGAAGAAAGAATTAACTAGTGATCAATAACGTATTGCTCTAACTAAGTTAGTCGTGCTTCTTAATACCTAACCTACAAATAGGCAAAAAAATGACTATAAAATCAATCAAAAATATTATGACCACTCTAATTAATTCTGCGGTGAACTACGACCTCAATACTTTAAGCTCTATCTACCATGATGATATGACAATTTTGATGATTGATGCAGATGGCAATCTATCTACTTCAGATAAATCTAACTTCATGGCTATGTTTGAAACCATGAAAAAACAGGGGGTGGAGGTAGACTCTTGGGCACAATATAACGATATATCGGTCGGAAATGAGCAAGCTCATGTACTAATTACGCGCAAAAATAATCTTGCGGGTTACGACTCCATTCTCGTACTGAGTATCGACTTCATTTTCGAGCATAATCGCTGGCAAATTATTCGTGAGGTGATCTATGTACGACCTGATACGGGTGAATATCCTGGCGAAGAAAATATAAATAGTTATTCCACTTAGATCAAATTATCAAGTGTCACATTCGATCCAATATTCGTCGTTGTGCCACTTAATATCCTTTAATACATCACTTAGGACATATGAAAGGAAGATATCCGATGCGACTGATTATTACTCTATCGATGATACTATTCACCATGACATCTGCTCTGGCAAACACTCAGCAGGACGAATTAGACAGCCTTCACACGTTCAATAGCCTTTTCAATGAATACACTGTATCTAAAAATGTTGATGCACTAGTCAGTCTATACCATGACGATACTCTTTGGCTCGAACAACATAAACCTTTAGTAAAAGGGCAAGAGCCAGTTCGTCAAACCTTTTCCTTCTTAGCTTCTCATGATGCAATAAATCACCATACCGTAGATAAATTAATGGTATCCGATGACGGTTCACTTGCCGTCATGGTTGGAACAGCAATAGTCAAAGTAGAAGAGTTTAATCTCGATACTACGGGAACATTTCTCTTTGTACTGAAACCTGACGGCGATAGCTGGAAGATTGCGGCTGACATGTGGTATCAACACACTTCATCCGAACAAATAAAGTAGGAGTATTTGGAAAAACCATAGAATAGTATTTGCCTAAATATGCGCTAAGAAATTTAATGCATTAGTTTCATTTTACACACAACTGGAAATTTTTTGTCACGACCTCTCAGCATGTAACCATGAGCAAAAGTACGGTAATCTCAGTGGCACGATTCGCCACTGAGTAATTACGTTAACACCGAATGGGGCAGAAGTGTTTTAGCTCACCTACACTAAATTGAACAGTGTGAAGGCACAAATATCAGCTATGAGGATTGCTTTACTCAGCGGCATTCCGGCCATGGTTCGCATTGACATCAATACGAACCATCACGGGCGAACCACCTTGAGGCTTTTCTTGAAATTAACGATACAAAGACTTGGTCGACTCTCTGACAATTAAATCAATCGGAGGTAAACGAGCTTCATGCCTCTCGCCTGACAGCAAGTTCAAAATCGACTGAGCACACACCTCGCCAATCTCTTCAATTGGCTGCCTTAATGTTGTTAACGCGGGTGTGAAATACTTCGACGTTGGCAAGTCATCAAACCCAATAACTGACACATCTTCTGGCACTTTATAACCGTGATCGTGTAGCGCCTTAATCGCCCCGTAAGCGGTTTGGTCATTGGCTGCAAATAGAGCGGAAAAATGAACTTTCGACTCGATTAATTCAACGGTCTTCTCATAGCCAATTTCACTACTGAAGTCACCTTGTTTGACGAGTTTTGGCATCACTTTAATCCCCGCCTCTTGAAGTGCTTTCTTGTAACCTTCAAAGCGACTTCCCGAATCAGGTTGGCTTGAAAGACCCTTGATATGAGCAATGTTCACGTGCCCTTGTTGCAGTAAGTGAAGGGTCGCCATGTAGCCGCCCAGCACATTATCAATGTTGATCGTGCGGATGTTGTCATCAATGATGTCATACCCCACCGCCACGACAGGGATGTCTTGTGCATATTTGGCGATATCTTCTTTACTCACGCTTCCGGTCACAATGATCATGCCATCAACATTACTTTTCGCCAGATACTCCAGTGCATGTAATTCCAGTTTTTTCTGCCAATGCCCTGTCGCAATCACCAAAGAATAACCCTGAGCTATCAGGGTTTTCTCCATGTCGTTGAGGATACGACTGGTATAGGGGCTGTCAGGGTGTTGCACCAATACGCCTATCGTGAGTGAACGGCGATTAATGTTTTCCTGCATTTGAAAATTCGGTTTATAGCCGGTGTCTTTGATTGCCTGCTCGATGTTCTGACTTTTATCATCCGACACATAAGTGGTTCGATTAAGAAAACGAGAAACCGTGCTTGGGGAAACACCAGCAAGTCTCGCTACATCGTATACGGTGGTTTTTTTAGTTTTAGTGCGCATTTCGATACCCTAATCCAGTGACATTTGGGGAGCCCGAAAGCTCCCCATCTATTTCAACCTGCATACCACTGCTTTTGTTGAAACTCGTGTCATTTAGTTAATACATGTAGGCGAAAATCATCCCCGGTCTGAAATAACGACCTGCGGTATATTTCAACCCAGTGCTCAGTAGCCATTTGTGAAGAACGATGGCTTGCTCCGCTGAGATTTCGCCTTGCAGCATACTAACAAATTTATCACTGTCTTTAGTCAGGCTAGGACTCACTCGACCGTCAGATAGCACACACTTTTGTAATTTAAGGGCAGTAAGCCACTTTTTCGCATCACTTTGTGACAATTTAAAAGATTCTGAAAGATCTTCCTCGTCAAATGAGACTGAGCAGTTGAACCCTTCTGGCGCTGCAAATGGAATTTTTGAATAGTCATACAGCGCGGTATACACGGTATCCATCAATGTTTCCGCTTGCTGAGATTTACCCGCTAGGCTCAAGGCTGTCGCGACACTAAACTGCACGCCAATCCACACATCTTGCGCTTGGAACGCTTCATGCGGTGAACCGTCGGCCAGCGTCATGTTCGCGACACCAAGCTTAGGGCTATTGATCACAAAGTTGTGCTTATAAACATAATCTAGGGCGCGTTGGATATTCTCTTGCGGGAAAATGCCTTCTAGTCCGATTAACTTTAAATAGCTGTCTGCCAATAAAGCATCGCCAAAGCTGTTGTCTGAATCAGGTACTAAATCTAAGTAGTCTTGTGTAAAGGCTTGTGGCGCGGTCTCGCTCAATAAGCGCTTCTTAGAGACTCTTTGAGACACCTTGCTGATGCTGATTGAAGTATCTGTTTCATTGAGATACTCATTGAGAATGTTCTTATCGGCAATCGCATCGCCAGTCAGTGAAAGCCCTAAGGCGTCCAAGTCTTTGTAGCCCAGACCTGTTAAATGCTTAGCTTGAACGGGAGTGACGAAGAAGTGGTAGTAACCCTCTTTGTCATCCCACAAGCTTTGCTCAACTGTTGCTAACGCCTTTTTCGAACGCGTTAAGTAACCGCTAGCTAGTTCGCTTTCGCCCATCAATTGTGCAAGCTCACTCGCGGCTTGTAGGCCAGCAACCCACAGGCTCGCACAGTAAATAGAGATGCCGTGAGACGCGAGATTATCGAAGGTATCGTCTGTACCACGGGTGAGCGGTAAATCATCGCCTTCAGCAATCAAATTCGATAAGAAGTCGATACTCTCAGTGACAGCCTGCCAGCACTCTTCAACCACAGAAATATCTTGTGTGTTTTGATAGTGGCGGTACACCATAAGAATGTATTTCGGCGCTAGGTCCTTCCATTCTTTCACGTTGTGCCAGCTGTAAGCATCGGGCTGGATGTCGAACGGGCTGCCCAAGTCGTGGATTACCGCGCCTCGAATGGCACGTACGCCTTGGTATTTATCATCAATCAATTCGGCATTTGGTGTCGCTTCGTATTCCCAGTATCGGCGCTCGGTAAAGTCTTCGGCCAAAATAGCTTTCGAGAACTCTTTCATCACGCAGCCATCAAGCTCAGGCAGCAAGTAAAGCAGAGAGAATGAGCCGTAGAAATACACATCCAGAGAGTTAAAGAATGGGTAATCGACACACTCTTTCACCAAGAACTTGTCTTCTTTATCCCATACCGTTGATTCGGCTAGGAAAGACAATGAATTCATCGCCATCGTCGCATAGCGCAGTGCCGATTCAGGCTGCGAGATCTTGCTTTGAGCTTGCTCTAAGAAGGCCGTTTGTTGCGCGACGATCTGTTGCTCAATGGTTTCGAGCTTTGGCAACATGTCTTCTAACATCGGCAGAGCCGGTTGCGTTTGAGGGTAGAATTGCGTGTAAGCCTTGTCTGAATGCCAGCCATTAAGCATGACTTTACTGTGAGCCATCACCTGGGCAAAACGCAGATCAACAGACTCACCCGCTTCCAATTCAACCTGAACCACAACCAATGCGCTCAACGCTTCACGCCCTGTGTAAATTCCTGTTTGGAATTCCGCGTTGGTACGGCCTGTTTTCAGTGCGAACTCTGTTTGTTCCGCTGTCTTAGAGGTATAAAGCGTTGGCTTGACAGAAATCGAAACCTTGCCAGATTCTGTCAGTTGATTATCCGCTTGAACACCAAACACCACTTCACCTTCAATATCGCTTTTATAAGGCGATTGGCTGGTCAGTTGAACGCCAGTAAAGCTGCGACTTTCACCCTTTACGTTAACCGTTTGATGCTGCTGAGCAATTGGGTTTTGAGACAAGGTACACGCCGAATCTTGAATGCCATCACGACCTTTTTGATAGGTTGAGCCAATCAAGTTTTGTAGCGGCTGAGCAAGCGTAATCACACGTGTTTGCGATGAATCATTGGTTAATTCAAAGTGATTCCAGTGCATAGGCAAAGAACACAGTCGTTTGTCCTCTTTAACGATCGGAGAGACTACCTTACGCTTTATTTTAATATCATCGAAACTACTATATTTATATTCAGCCAGTGGATATAAAGCTTGATATTCTATATCCCTACCATTAACACTACCTGTATCATTATTTTCACCCGCAGTAAGTGATAATAATCTCGTTGTGTCATTAATTAATAAACCATTAAAGAAATCCAAGGCGACATATAATTGACAAATAATCGACGATGAATCTTCTTCAATCAATAATTGAGTCTTATTTGAAAACTCAACGTTCCACTTTATAAAGTTAGATTTATTATCTTGGTAGAAGTGACCATTTTTCAATGCCGCGCGAATGTGGTTAATCGCATACGACATTTCTGCGCTTTCAATCTTCTTACCATCAAACAAGGCAGGATAGAAGTTTAGGTGAACACTCAGCTCTTGTTCATCAATGACTTGTAGCGTATCGATGGTTGGCACATCCATCACCGACGCATAAAAATCATTAAAATTAACCACTTGCTCTGAGCAATCAACAAATATACCTGGAATAAAACTGAAGTTCGGCGTGTTACCATTTGGCGTCAGTGTAAATGTGTTACCAATTCCGCCTACCGCCATGCCAGTGTTTTCTGGCGTAGTAGAAATTGGCGTGTACCAAGGTTGAATAAATTCAACTGCATCACCTTTTTTGCAAAGATGTTCTGAATTTCCTGAATAGCTTGTATATGGAATTTTATTATTCATTTTAAAACCGCCATTGAATATTTTTTTCTTCTTGTTAATATCTTTTTAAAATGGAGACATCAACATGTTTAAAATTATAAATGAAAAATTTGGAAATATTGACTCAGTCACATTAATAAACAACCAACATGGTATAGAACTTCAAATAATCAATGGATTTGGCGCTGTTATAAATAAATATATTGTCAACAACAGTCCATTCTCTTTTATTTGTGGTTATCAGAATTATGATGAACTGATCAACCAACATCCGTTCTTTTCCCGCAGTGCTAAATTATTCCCTTTTCCAAACCGTTTAAACTTGGGTCGTTACAGTTTCGATGACCAAAACCATCAACTCCCAGCTAACTTTCCTTGGTCTGATCACGCCGTACATGGCCGGCTCTACAACCAACCGTTTTCAATCACAAACAGCGTAGTCACTGAAGAATCCGCCAGTGTGACATTGCAGTATCAAACGTCATCATTGCATCCTGCTTTCCCGTTTTCTTTCAGCCTTGATGTCACCTTCACGATCTACGTCACGGGCAAGCTTACCTCTTCAACAACCGTCTCTAACCTTGGTGATTCAACCTTCCCATTCGGTGATGCTTGGCACCCTTATTTTTCACTCGGTAGGGAACTGGCACAATGCGAACTGTCCATGTCACCGTGTACCGAAGTCATACATGTGAACGATCTACCCAATGGAGAAAAGCGCGCTTTTGACCGTTTATCTTTGGGTGATTCACTCACCAATCAAAGCTTGAATCACTGCTTCCAATTTGATTCCAAAACAACCAATCAACTTACGTTTACACGTTCAGATTTGTCTGCCGCTATTCACTATCAACAAGATGCGAGCTACCCATTCGTTCAGCTATACACGCCCACGAGTGAGCAAAGTATTGCAATAGAACCAATGACTTGCCCTGCTGATGCATTCAATAACCAGATTGGCCTACTGACGCTTGCCCCGAACCAATCTCAAACCTTCATTTGGCAATGCCAAGCAACCTATCAACCTAAATAACTAAACCAAATCAAGGCAGCCGCTGAATGCGAAATCAGCCCCCAGAGAACGCATTGCTAACGAAACAATTGCAACGAAAGAACCAAACTAAAGAAGTAATAAAGGGCGCATAACGCGCCCTTCTCTTTGTTAACCTAAAACCACCTCGATGATGTGCTCACCAGAGGTAAACACTGGCGCTTTATTACCTGAAATCAGGTCACCATTGACCTTCATCTCAACCACGCCCTTACACACGTTATTCGGGTTAGTGACATGAATATGATAAGTCGCACCACGGAACTGACGACGGACTTTGAACTCTGGCCACTCAGCCGGAATACAAGGGTCCACCAGCAAGCCATCCACTTCAGGACGAACACCCAGAATCCATTGTGTACCTGCAACGTATGTCCAAGATGAAGTACCAGACAGCCATGCATTACGACCTAGGCCGAACTGTTTATGTTCGTCGCCCAAGATGTTTTGTGGGTAGCAGTATGGCTCAGACTCAAAGGTATCGATGTCGTCGTTCTTAGAAGCCGGGTTAATTTGACGATAGTACTCGTAAGCACGTTCACCGTTGCCCATTTTAGCTTCGGCGATCATCACCCATGGGTTTGAATGCAAGAAGATACCGCCATTCTCTTTAGCACCTGGTGGGTATGTTGATACGCCACCTAGCTGTGGATCAAAACCGTTGTAGCCCGGTGTTGAAAGCTTGATGCCATTGGTAGTGTTTAGTTTGTTGTAAACCGAATCCAGCGCCTGAGTAGCACGATCTTGAGTCGCAAAACCAGAAATCACAGGCCAGCTTTGACCGTTAGTGTAGATCTGCCCTTGCTCGTTCTTGTGAGAACCAATTGGTAGGCCTTGCTCATCAAAATAACGAACAAACCATTCGCCATCCCAACCACACTCATTCACCGTGCTCTGCATCTGTTGGTACTGATCTTTAAACTTAGCCGTCAGTTGCGCTTCGCCACGTAGCTCACACAAGTCCAACATGTCGAGCAATGCTTTGCCGTACATGTTCGCCACCATCATCGACTCAGCACCCGTTGGCAGGTTCACCGTGTCATTCCAGTCAGCAAAACCTAATAACGGTAGGCCATGCTCACCGGTGTTGGTGTAAGTAAATTCAATCGCGCGGCATAGGTGATTCCAAACCGTTCCCGTTTCGACTGGGTTACCCGCTTTGTCTTTTTGATAGAACGGGATCGCTTTATTCAAGAAGTCTGCATTGCCCGTTTCTTTCACGTATTGAGTCACCGCGTAGATGATCCACAGGTGATCATCGCCGTAGTAATCAGGGCGATCTTCTTCTTCGCGTGAATCACCCGCGTTCGCTTCCATCGTTGATGGGAAGAACTGGTGCATCGCTGAACCGTTAGTGTTCTGAACTGAAAGCAGACGCTCGATAAATTCGCGCGCTTCCTCAGGCATATGTGTAATAACGCCCAATGTATCTTGCGAAGAGTCACGGAAACCGATACCACGAGCACCATAGCCCAGCTGGTACAGAGACAAGTAACGAGACCAGTTCTTGGTTGTATGGCACTGACGTGGGTTGTGTACGTTAAGCATCGAGTTCATAGCTGGATCTGGCGTTTCAACCTGAACCGCTTGCAAGTATGTGTCCCAGTGCTCTGCCAGTTCAGCGAAAGCCGAGTCAACCACTTGGTGGTCGCGATATTTAGCTAATAGAGGCAATGCTACTTCGAGGCTCTCTTCTTGTGCGATTTGTACAACCGTGCGTTCTGTCTGCTCTGGAGATAACCTACCTAAGCGCAGATTTAATGCGCCAATGTTGTCGCCACGCAGGCACTCAGTATTGCCAAGCTCGTCGTTGTCTAATGCCTGTGGTGCTGCCCATGTACCGTAGCCCAAATTGCCTAAGAACGATTGGCGATCACCATCAAAAGACGTCGCAGGGCGATCCGCTGTCATCAAGTTCACCGCATAATCGCGCTTCATAAAGGCGTACTGCTCAAGCACGGTATGACCCGACTCTTGCTGATGAGCTTTCAGCGTCATGGTTTGTGGAACCCAATCGGCATTCAGTAGCTGTTTGAGCGCATCGAAGTGTGTGAATTCGTACACAGGCACCACATCAACGTGTAGCGCTTTGTCTGAAATGTTGGTGACCTTGATGTCTTGTAGCAGCACTTGGTCAGCTTTTGGCACAAAGAAGGTCGCTTCACAACGCACGCCAAATGCTTCTGCAATGATGGTGGTGTAAGACAAACCGGTGTGGTTTTCAAACTTATCCAGCGGCTTCAAGGTTGGTGTGTAAAAAGGTGAGAACACCTCTACGTTGCCCGCTTCATCACGCACTTTTAGGTAAAGGGTCGAGCCTTTAAAATCAGAGTTTGGCAGTTGTGCAATGTACTTGGTGATGCGGTTGAGTGCAGGATCGCCCTTACACAACAGCACACCGCCGTTGCTATCAACAATGCCACCGAAATCTAATGTGCCGACATAGTTACACCATTTGATCGGTGTGCACGGTGTGGTTGCTACGTATTCTTTGTTTTTATCGTCAAAATATCCGAATTTCATCATCACTATCCCTAGCCCCTCCCAAATCAGGAGGAGCCAAAACAATTTGTCGTAAGTTGGTTGGTGTCAGCTCAATGACTGATTTGAATTGACTGGCTAGCTCGTAATTGACTAGCTCGCTAGCGAGTTCTCACTCAGTGCGTCAAACAGGTGGAAAGCATCCAAGTCCAAGTAAAGTGTCAGCTCTTTCACATCCACTTCAGCGGCTTGGGTTTCAACCATCAGCGGTTGACCACCAATTTCTGTTTTCAGAAGAATGCTCGCGCCAAGTAGTTCCTTGTCTTTAATTTTCACAGGGAATGGCAGTACGCGATCGTGGTCGACTTGCTCAGCACGAAGGTGGATATCTGTTGGACGAACACCAAAGTGAAGCGCTAAGTTTTTAGAGGCCAGAGACTTAAAGCGATCTGGCAGTGGGATATGAACATCACCAAGTTCAACGAAGTATTCGCCTTCTTTTTCAATCAGTTTGGCTTCCAACATGTTCATTGATGGGTTACCAATGAATTGCGCGACAAACTTGTTAGCCGGGCGTTGGAACACCTCGGTTGGCGTACCAACTTGAGCCACATAACCATCTTTCAAGATCACGATGCGATCCGCCAATGTCATCGCTTCGATTTGATCGTGGGTCACGTAGATCGTGGTGGTTTTAAGCTCGCGGTGTAAGTGTTTGATCTCTTCACGCATCACGCCACGCAGTTTTGCGTCTAGGTTAGATAGCGGCTCATCAAACAAGAACACTTTTGGTGTACGAACCATCGCACGGCCCATTGCTACACGCTGACGCTGACCACCAGAAAGCTCTTTCGGCTTACGACTAAGTAGTGGATCAAGTTCTAGCATTTTCGCCGCTTTTAAAACTTCTACGTCGATTTCAGCTTTCGGCATGCCTTTCAGTTTCAGGGCAAACGCGATGTTCTCGTAAACGGTCATGTGTGGGTACAGAGCGTAGCTTTGGAATACCATCGCCAAGTCACGGTCTTTCGCATCGACTTTATTCATCAACTTGCCGCCAACCACAATGTCACCAGAGCTGATGCTTTCAAGGCCAGCAAGCATGCGTAGCGTAGTCGATTTACCACAGCCAGATGGGCCAAGAAAAACCACGAACTCACCGTCTTCAACCGTAAAATCAAACTCTTTTACAACTTCAACGTCACCGAATGATTTTTTGATGTTCTTAAATTCTACTTTAGCCATTATCTGTTCTCCTCAGCGCGCTCTAGAAGCATATTTCGGTACGCAATTGCGCTCTGTTTCAGTGTTCTTTCTTGAGTGGTGTAATCAACGTGGACGATGCCAAAACGCTGGCAGTAGCCAAATGCCCACTCAAAGTTATCCATTAGGCTCCAAGCGAAGTAACCATCGACTTTCACGCCAGCTTCAACTGCGTTGTGAACCGCTTCGATGTGACCTTGGAAATAACGAACTCGTTGGTCGTCCATCACTTGTCCGTTAATACGCTCGTCGTTACCTGCTGCACCGTTCTCTGTGATGTAGATTGGTGGCATATTTTCGTAACGCGCATCCAGTCTTACCAATAAATCGGTTAGACCTTGTGGGTTAATCTCCCAGCCAATGTAGGTGTGTTCAGCATCGGTTTGTTTCACCGATTCAATATCGCCATTCTCGTTAAAGCGAGCGACATTACGTGTGTAGTAGTTGATGCCTATGTAATCGACCGGTGCGCTGATAATGTCTAAATCACCTTCAAGGATCATTGGCATGTTCATCGCTTGACGTTCAACCACCAGCTGTGGGTACTCACCTTTTAATACTGGGTCGATGAACCAGTGGTAGTTCTCCGCTTCGCAGTAGTCGGCCGCACCTTGATCTTGTGGCGTCAGTGGGTAAGCCGGCGTCGCGTTGAATACCACGCCATGCTTAGCGTGAGGTGCATTGTTACGAAGGAGCGGCATTGCCAAACCGTGAGCCAACATTAGGTGGTGAGATGCTAAGTAGCCCTCTTTCTCACCCTTGATACCCGGCGCATGTTCGCCCCAACGGTAGCCTAGAAATGCAGAAACAAACGGTTCATTGAGTGTGGTGTATACGTCGATGTTGTCACCAAAGTATTTACTCACCACTTCTGCGTATTCAGCGAATTTATAAGACGTTTCACGGTTTAGCCAACCGCCCTTGTCTTCAAGGTATTGTGGAAGATCCCAGTGATACAAAGTCACATACACCTTCATACCACGAGCATGACACTCATCGATGATTTGACCGTAAAACTCAAGGCCTTGCTGATTCACCACACCGTCTTGCGGCAGGATGCGTGGCCAAGCAATGGACAGGCGGTAAGCATCAACGCCTAAGCCTTGAATCATTTCGATATCTTGTTTCCATAGGTGGTAATGATCACACGCCACATCACCATTGTCGCCGTTATCGACCTTGCCCGGCTTCTTACAGAAAGTGTCCCAGATAGACGGTGTGCGACCGCCCTCTTCAACGCCGCCTTCAATTTGGTATGAAGATGTCGCGACACCGAATACAAATTCCTTACTGCGTAACTTTGAATCACTTGGAAGTTGAAATTTATTCATTGTTATAACCCTTAAACCTAACCTTTAACTGCGCCGGACGTTAAACCACTGATCATCTGTTTCGATGCGAACAGGTAAGTAATAACGAGTGGTAAAATTGAAATTGTGGTACCTAGCATTACCGCGCCCCATGGCGTATTCGGAATACCTTGAACGCTTCGTAGCGCCTGTGTAATCACGTAATTATCTGGGTTGTTGAGCACCACGAGAGGCTGCATAAACATGTTCCAGAAGAAGACGAACTGAACAATCGCAAGCGTTGCTAATGCCGGTTTCATCAGTGGCAGTACCACGCTCCAGTACGTTCTAAATTCGCCTGCACCATCTAGCTTCGCCGCTTCTAATAGCTCTTTAGGAATTGATGCAATCACGTGCTGACGCATCAAAAAGATACCAAATGGTGTGGTGGTGAACGGTAGCCATACCGCCATGTGGTTATCCAGCAAGCCTAAGAATTTCACGATCATGAAGTAAGGGATCAAGCTAAGCACAGGCGGAATCGCCATCGAGCCAACCAGCATGCCGAACAACACGTTCTTACCGCGGAACTTAAACACAGCAAATGCGTAACCACCCATGCTACAGAACAGCAGCGAGATGGTGGTGCCTAAGAAAGCCACGTAAATCGAGTTAAACATCGCTTTCCAAAACGGCATGATTTCCAGCAGTTTTGCGTAGTTGATTGCCAAACTATCGCCAATGGCAAAGCTGATACCCGAACCAAATATTTCCGAACGATCACGTGTTGAAAGCAGAGCTGACCACACAAACGGGAACACCGTAATGATTGCAGAAACAATCAGTAATATGCCGAGCATCACCATCAAGATCTTAGTCATGATGTACATAGTGCGTTCGCTTGGCATTAGGCCACTTAGTGGTGAAGTATTTGTCTTAATTGATGTCGACATCTTAATGTTCCCCTAAGCCTTTCTTACCGAAGAATAAAAATTGAACCAAGGTACACGTTGCGATGAGTGCAAACAGAAGCCATGAAATCGCTGATGCTGTGCCCATTTCTAACCATTCCCAACCCACTTTGTAGAGGTACATAGAGATAGTTAAACCAGATTGACCTGTACCACCTGTACCACGCGTTAGAACGAACGGTTCTTCAAACATTTGCAGGTTACCGATGATGGTCATGGTGATTGCAAAGAAGATGAATGGACGAATCATTGGTAATGAGATGTTCCAGAAGCGGCGGAAGGCATTGGCACCATCCATACGAGCAGCTTCTAAAATGTCTTTAGGAATCGTCATTAAACCTGTGGTGTAAAGGACGATGTTAAAACCGGTGTATTTCCAGAAAACCATGATTGCGATAGACGGCTTCACCATAGTGGCATCGTCTAACCAACGGATTGGTTGGAAATCGTTAACCCAAGCGAATGCCCAACCAAACAGCGTGCTATCGGCCAGAGCCATCAGCGTTTGGTTAATAATTCCTGAGTTAGGAGAGTACATGTTGAAGAAAATCAGTGACGCAGCGACCGTTGATGTAATGAACGGTAGAAAGTACGCTGATGTTAGCCAGTGACGCATACGGTCACCCATTGAAACCAACATGTAAGCCACTGGAATAGCAACTAAATGTTGAGCTACACCTGACGTGATTGCTAGCCACAATGTGTTCTTTAATGAGCGCCATAACCATGGGTCAGTTAAAGCAATGTGATAGTTCTCAAAACCCACAAACTCCATCGCATCCATGCCCCTCACAGGGTTCCATTCATGGAACGAAAGATAAACAGAGAACAACAGCGGGAAGACCCCAAATACAGAAAAAATGATCAGAAACGGCAGAAGAAATCCATACGGTGTAAGCGCTTTCAAATTCAGACGAGAAAAAAAGCTTTGCTCCGAAGGTTCTATCGCTGTATGATTCATAGTAACGACCTCTTAAAAAAGGAAGCGCGCTATCCGCGCCTCCTCACTTACTCAAAGTAATAACAAATTAAAGATTACGCGTGCGACGCTTGATTAGACGCTCTGCCTCTTTAAGCGCAGTCTCGATGTCCTTACCTTCATCAAGTACTTCCATCAATGCGTTCTCTAAGATGATAGAACGTGCAACGTGGTCGCCTTGTGCTGGAGAGACTGGCTTGATGTTCTGTGCCACTTCAGCAAAAAGAAGACGGGCTTTTTGTCCGCCTAGGAACTCCATCTCTTCTTGGAAAAGCTCATCGTCATACGTTGTTGTATTCGCGGGGAAAGCAGCAATCGTTTCGAAGTGCTTAAGCTGTACTTCACGGTCAGTCGTCATGTATTCAATAAGCGCCCAAGCTTCATCTGGGTTGTCTGATTGAGTTGGAATTGAAAGGAATGAACCACCCCAGCTGCCGTAGATACCATCAGGTAGGTTTTCTACTGCCCACTTGCCTTTAGTTTCAGGTGCAATCCAGTTGTTTAGGTGACCAAGAAGCCAAGCACCAGAAAGTTGAGTTGCAAATGTGCCGTTGCGGAAGCCCTCGTACCATTCGTTAGACCAAGCCAGAATGCGGCCATCTAAGCCTTTGTCGCGAATCTCTTTTGCAACTTCAAAAGCGTGAACAAAACGCTCTGATGTCACAACTGGGTTACCATCTTTATCAAAGTAAAGGCCTTCACCTTCAGGAACGGTCGTGAAGATGATTGCTTGTGCTACGTCTGCCGCTGAAGCAATAAGTTGTACGTTTTGCTCTTTTAATTTTTCACCAGCAGCAATATATGAATCCCAATCTTTGATTGCTTCTTCTACATCAATGCCCGCTTTTTCGAATACGTCGGTGCGGTAGTACATAACACCTGGACCTAGGTCGACAGGAATGCCGTACATGTCGCCGTCAGCGCCTTTGCCTTGTGCCCATGCGTAAGGTGCGAATCGTTCTTCGTATTTATCTGCACCGTAGTTTTCAGACAGGTTAACTAGACCGCCAGAGCCAACGAATGGACCAATTTTCTCAACGTCGACAACAATCACATCGCCAGCACCAGAACCCGTAGCTAGGTTAGTCGTTAGTTTCGTGTGGTGGTCACCATGGTTGTTCATAAGGTAATCAACTTTAATCCCTGTCTTCTTCTCGAAATCAGGCAGTAACACCTTCAAGCTGCTATCGAAATCAGGGAAGCCGTCGAAACGAATCTCTTTGTCAGCCGCATTCACAGCTGTTGTACCTAATCCTAAAGCAACCGCGCATGAGAGCGCCAAGGTCTTAAATTTCATGTTCTATCCTTAATATTTTTATAGGGTAACTGGTAAATCCGATACCGAGTTTCTAGTGACCAACGTCGGCAGCAATTTAAAGTTCACGTCATGTTTGATTTTTTTTAGCTTCTGTAGAGTGAGCTGTACTGCTTCAACGCTCATCTCTTCAATAGGGAAATTAATGGTGGTCAAACTAGGGGTCAGATAGCGCGCGAAGATGGTGTTATCGAAGCCCACCAGTGATACATCTTTCGGAACTGACAGTCCCTCTTGATGCAACACCTCAAAGGCGCCGAATGCCATGTGATCATTCGAAGCAAATACTGCTGTGAAATGACACTTACGATTCATCAACTTCTTCATAGCGCTGATGCCCGTCTCTTCAGTAAAGCCCGCTTCCGAGACTAAGGCTTCATCGTATGGCACACCCGCTTCTTCCAAGGCCTTTCGATACCCCTGCAAACGCCCCCTAGCATCTGCTTTATCTAAAGGCCCGGTAATGCACGCGATATCTGTATGTCCCTTTTGCAAAAGATATTGAGTAGCGAGTAGCCCCCCGACTTCGTTATCAATATCAATGCAACTCATCGCCATTTCTGGGATGAAGCGGTTAATTAAAACCACAGGGGTCCCCTGTTCTTCCAATTCAATTAAATAATCATCACTGAGCAGTTGAGTATGAAGAATCAAAGCATCAACACGACGCCCCAACAGAAACTCCACAGACTCTCGCTGCCCTTGTTCGGTGTTCGAACCCGCTGTAACAACAGCGTGGTAACCAAAGCGGCGTAGGTTTTCTTCTATGCAATGCAAGATGCCTGAATAGAAAGAACCGCCCAGTTCTGGAACAACCACACCAACACTTCCGGTACGACTTGAAGCCAAAGCTTGAGCGATAGAATTTGGGCGATAACCCAATTCTTTGATCGCTTTTTCAACCTTTAACTTCTTGTCATGACTCACTCTGCTAGTGCCATTAATAACCCTAGACACTGTCGCCTGAGACACACCTGCATGTTCTGATACGTGTTTAATTGTCGCCACTCGAACCTCGATACTTCATTAGCTTGTAACCGCTTACAAAACGATTATTAAGAAATTACGTTTTAGTTGAAGTGAGTGTCATCACACTAAAGTTGGAGGTAAAAATGCCAGTTGTGGAAATCATGAAAGCGCTTACAGATTCACTTCACTCCATGAAACTGTTTCATGGAATCATGAATCCATCGTGAGTCAGATTTGTTAAAAACCTTAGTTCCGTGAAGGGTTTTAACACACCTATTGGCGTATCAAATACGATGGGTATCGAATATTTTCCACTATCTAGGCTATTGATATGCAAGGGCTACGACGCGAGTTAGCCATTACAATTACTAGGGATAAAGCAGGGTACGCGAGATACATTAAAATAATATGAAACGAGGTATTGAAGATGTCATGGAGAGCAGAGGGAGAGGAAATCCAAAATAATAGAATAGAAATTCAAAACGAAAAAAAGGGCACAAAAATGTGCCCAAGAATGGAGTTAATTGAAACGTGCCCTAATCAATCTGCCTTTAGGGCTAAAATGGACAGTCTTTACTACTTTTAAACACAGGCTCTTTGAAAATATGCCGAATTCAAAGAGCTGCTGTTGCTAGCTTGCGATTACCACCAAGCTTCAAACATTGCGCCGAACGACAATGTATCAACATTAGTCGTCTTCACTGTGTTGCCTTTCGTTTCTACATCACCCACGGTTGTGTAGAAGCGAAGCATTGGACGACTCCAAGGTAAACCACCTAGAGAAACGTTTTGAGAAAGCGTTACTTTCCATGCGTTCTCTTCACCGTCGTCATCGTAATCAACCATGCCGTAGCCCGCTTCTAACCATGTAGAATGAACATCATCCCATTGGTATTGTGGACGAACGATACCAGCGTATTCCGTGTTCTCGCGATCTAAGTCTGAGCCAGAGTTGTCTTTGTACGACACTAAGTAATCGATGATGAAGTTATCTGTCGCTGCGTAACTACCTTCCACACTTGCGTACAAAGTTTGGTAGTCACCTTTTAGGTCGAATACTGATGAATCCGCACCGTCACCGTATTTCACTATTAATCGGTTAGAATCGCCTAAGCCTAACGTCGCACCTACTAAGTAAGCCGTTTCGTCACTGACTTTTTCTCCCTGCGTTACCACTGGCTCCATCTTGTCTGTCAGTGGGTCGTATACGTATTCAGTTGTCGTCGACGTATCCGCTTCGCTCGATGCAAAACCGTAGTTCGCGTAGAAATCTAGGTTACCAATACCAGCGTCAATGCTGTGTAGTTTCGCGGTCACTGCGTATCGACCGTTGTCATTTACGAGGCCGCCTTTCACTTGGCCAACAAAGCCCATGTCTAGCTTGGCACCACCGAAATCTAGGTTGTTAAAACCAGCACCTTGACCATCGTGAGACATCCAGAAGTAATCGTTCAAACCTTGTTGCGGACGTTGATGGAAGTCGCGACCAGCCCACATGTAAAGCTCAGGTTGGCTTTCAAATACATTGGTTACACCTGCGTACATTTTTTTCATGCTCAGGCCGCCGTCATCAGCCCAAGCATCTGCTTCCCAGTGGTCAGCCATGAATACGATGTCCCAAATCGCACCGTTGTCAGCTTGGAAAAGCTTAGCTAACTGAACCTCACCACCATTGGCTTCGTTACCCAAACGACCGACAGAACGACCTGTTGTACCGATGTCTACGTAACGCTCATCACCGCTCTTGTAGTGAGCGCCGTAACGAGCATAACCAGAGAAGACGATGCCTTCTGGCACCTTAGTTTCTGCAGTAAGGACAGCGGGCTGTTGATCGTTAACATAATCAATATCCACAACCTTAGATTCTAACTCTTGAATTCGTTTTTCTAATGCTTCGATATCAGTATCAGCAGCAAAAGAAGAGAGTGAAGCAAGCGAGGCCGCCACTGCGACTGTTATTGGCAAAAGCTTAAATTTTTGCATTGTAATTCCCTATTATTTTTTTGAGTTTTCATCGAACAGGGAAATATTAAGCAATGAAAGCGTTGAAAAGTTGGTCGCTGTTCACACTGATAAATCAGCCTAAATGCCATGAAACTTTTAGAATATCCATGACGAAAACTACTGATTTAAGATCAACAAGTTAGGGTTGATATTGCGTGAGATATCAGCTTGAAATCGCTTTCATTTCATCAGTATTGGTGGCGGCTATCACGGAAAACAGTGTGTGAAAGTGAAGGAAATATGACGCAGTTTTGATTGGTTTTCATATATATGAAAAGCCTCAAAATCTAAGGCAGATTTTGAGGCTTCTTGGTCTGAGTAAAATACCCAGTTATCTAGAATCAAGCATTCGTTAAAGTGAATCTAGAGACGCAATCCCCATATTGAACAGAGTAAATGCGTAGATATCGGCGGTGAGATCGATCGCTTTGCTGAGCGGCATTCCGGCGCCATGGCCCGCATTAACATCAATACGAATCATCACGGGTGCGCCACCTTCATGCTTGTCTTGCAGCTCTGCAATGAACTTATAAGAGTGAGCAGGCACCACGCGGTCATCATGGTCAGCCGTAGTAACAAGAGTCGCCGGATAATCAATGCCACGCACCACATTGTGAACGGGAGAATAGCCAAGTAAGTATTCAAACATCTCTTTGTTTTGTGCTGATGTGCCGTAGTCGTACGCCCAGCCTTCACCAGACGTGAAGGTGTGGTAACGCAACATGTCCAACACCCCAACGGCAGGCAGAGCCACTTGGAACAGCTCAGGCCTTTGTGTCATGCAAGCGCCTACTAGCAAGCCACCGTTAGAACCGCCGCGGATCGCTAACGTATCACTGCTGGTGTAGTTTTCTTCGATTAAGAACTCCGCAGCAGCAATGAAGTCGTCAAATACGTTTTGCTTCTGTTGTTGAGTACCAGCTTTGTGCCATGCCTTACCGTATTCACCGCCGCCACGTAAGTTAGGCACGGCATATACCCCACCCAGTTCTAACCAACTGCCGACCGTACCTGAGAAAGAAGGCGTCAGACTGACATTAAAGCCGCCATAGGCGTACAACATGGTTGGGTTACTACCGTCCAGCTTTAATCCCTTCTTATAAGAGATAAGCATAGGAACCTGTGTGCCATCTTTTGAGGTATAGAAGACCTGTTTAGACTCGAATTTGTCCGATTCAAACGGAGACTCAGAGCGCTGATAGATTTCTGAACGGCCAGTTTCGACATCGAATGAGAAAATCGTTGGCGGCGTGACATAGTTGGTAAAGGTGTAATAAAGCTGGGTTTGCTCTTTTTTACCACCTAAGCCACTGGCCGTTCCCATCCCAGGCATGTGAAGTTCTCGAACTAAGTTACCTTGGTAATCCAGCTGATCAATTTTAGACACCACATCCACCATGTAGTGCGCAAACAAGTAACCACCACCAGTACTGATGTCCAATGGCTGTGGCTTCTCAGGGATGATATCAAGCCACTTTCCATCACTGGTATCAAAGCTCACGACCTTGCCGTTTGGCGCATCTAAGTTGGTATATAAGATGAAGACTTGGTCTTGGTTATCGATGAGGTAAGTGTCGCTATCCACATGATCAATCAGCGTGTTCAACGATTGCGCCTCTGAATCTAAATCGATATAGAACAGTCTGTTACCTGATGTCGACTCTTTCCCAAGAATAATTAAGTAACGATCGTCTTCCGTGGTGTAGCCCGACACATAACGGTGTTGTTCAGCGTTGCTCTCACCAAAGATTACCCTGTCGCTAGCTTGCTCTGTACCCAACTCATGGAAGTACAGCTTGTGTTGCTCAGTACGAGCAGAGAGCTGGCTGCCGTCTGGCTTGTCATAGCTAGAGTAATAAAAGCCACGATTACCCAACCAAGAAATGCCAGTAAATTTGGCGTTGGTAATTTCCGTTTCGAGCTGCTGCTTAGTCTCAGTTTCAATCACGAAGATCTTACGCCAGTCACTGCCACCCTCAGAAATACTGTACGCCACTAAGCTATAGTCTTTCGAAAACGACACCGAGCCCAGAGACGTCGTTCCATCTTCCGAGAAAGTGTTCGGGTCTAGGAATACTTCAACCGGCTGCCCCTCTTTCTGACGATAGAGAATACTATGATTCTGCAGACCATCGTTCTTATAGAAGTAGGTGTACTCACCTCGAACAAATGGCTGCGAGCTCTTTTTGTAGTCTTGTGCTTTCGCCAGTCTTTCTCGCAGTTCTGCGCGATACGGGATTTGAGCAAGGTAGTCGAACGTGACCTCATTTTGACTCGCTACCCACTGCGCGGTTTCGTCACTTCTGTCGTCTTCTAACCAACGGTACGGGTCTTCGATTATCTGGCCAAAATAGTCATCGCTGACGATCTGTTTGTTGGTGACTGGATATTGATACTCTTTTAAATAGCTCATCGTGATCCTTATTAAAAATAATGTGAAATCGTCAGATAACGCGTTCTGATGTGTTCAATCAATAACTTAATCTTGTTCGGTGGTTGGCGCGTAAAAGGGTACACCGCATAAATACCGAGCTTTTTGCCCACTAAGTCAGGGAAGATATCCACCAGCTGACCATTACGAATATCGTGATAAACCAGACAACGTGGCACGTACGCCACACCATGGCCGCCCAACGCCGCTTTACGAAGTGCCGTGGCGTTATCGGTAGAAAATGAACCCGAGACACGCACGATGTATTTGTCGTTGTCAGTACATCCGTCTTTACTATGCAGGAACTGCCATTCACTGGCACCCGTTGTTTGATACGCGTATTGCAGACAGTTATGTTGCACCAAGTCTTTAGGTAACATCGGCTTACCGTTCTTAGCAATATAAGATGGAGAAGCGCACACCACCCATTGAGAATCCAAAATATGACGGGCAATGAGGCTTGAATCTTCCAAGTAGCCGGTTCGAATCACCAAGTCGAGACCATCCTCTACCAAGTCGACAAAGCGATTGTTCAGAGACATATCGACCGTTAAACCTGGGTGCATATTACAAAACTCGGCCACAGCGTCTGCGAGAATCAAATCTCCGGAGATAGTAGGCACTGACATTTTGATATGACCACTGACATTTTCACCAAAGCCTGAAACTGCGTCCATAGCCTCTTGAGCTGCCTGCTTCACATTTTTGGCCCCGTGTAACATTGCCTTGCCCGCCTCAGTCAGGGTCAATTTACGCGTGGTTCGATATAATAATTGCACACCAATCTCTTCCTCTAAACGCGCAATTCTTTTACTAACTACCGAATTTGTAAGGTTATTTTGCTCTGCCACCTTACTGAAACTGCCCAGTTCTACCACCTGTGAAAACAGGATCAAATCGTCTGCTCGCATCTGATTATGCCAATTTTGGAATTAATTATTTTCATTATTTCCCTATATCAATAAAAAATAAAGGGGTAAATTCACGCCAAATTAACAAAACAATTACAAAAACAGTCATTCCAATTACAAGATTCGCCTAAAGAAGGTTCCCGTTTAGAGGCCAAAGCGATTCAAATAATGACAAACCATAACGTGATCTTTACTTCAAACATGAACGTTTGAAAACAGTACGAGGAAGTACCCATGAGTGAAACTCTACTAGCCCTATTGGCATTTTCACCAATAGTTGTTGCAGCGATTCTGCTGGTTGGCCTTAACTGGCCTGCAAAAAAAGCGATGCCTGTGGCATTTGCCTTAACCGTTGCTATCGCCCTACTTGCTTGGGACATGTCTGGCACTCGCGTGCTGGCTTCTGTATTCCAAGGCTTCGGCATTACCGTGTCGGTTCTCTGGATTGTGTTCGGCGCCATCTTCTTATTAAACACTTTGAAACACACCGGAGCCATCACCACTATCCGCAACGGATTTACTGATATATCCGCTGACCGTCGTGTTCAGGCAATCATCATTGCTTGGTGTTTCGGTTCATTCATTGAGGGCGCATCTGGCTTCGGCACACCTGCTGCCATCGCTGCACCACTGCTGGTTGCTATCGGCTTCCCTGCGCTTGCTGCAGTACTGATGGGCATGATGATCCAATCTACGCCAGTATCATTTGGCGCGGTTGGTACTCCAATTATCGTTGGTGTGAACAAAGGTTTGGACACGCACAACATCGGTGAAAGCCTGATTGCTCATGGCTCAACATGGGATGCTTATCTACAACAAATCACGTCAAGCGTTGCGCTAATTCATGCTTCTGTTGGTGTGATGATGCCTGTATTGATGGCAATGATGCTGACTCGCTTCTTCGGTAAGAACAAAAGCTGGACTGAAGGTTTAGATATCCTGCCGTTCGCACTGTTCGCAGGTGCTGCGTTCACTATTCCTTACGCATTAACGGGCGTTTTCCTAGGCGCAGAATTCCCATCACTGATTGGTGGTCTGGTTGGCCTAGCAATTGTGGTTACTGCAGCAAAACGTGGCTTCCTCGTACCAAAATCAAAATGGGATTTCGAAAGTGAAGACAAGTGGCCAGCAGAATGGCTAGGTTCTTTGAAGATCGATTTAGACGACAACAAAGATCATAAAAAGATGAGTATGGCGATGGCATGGGCACCTTACGTGCTGCTCGCTGTCACTCTAGTTGCTAGCCGTGTAAGCCCTGAGTTCAAAGGCCTACTTAAGAGCGTGAGCTTATCGTTCAGCAACATCCTAGGCGAGACTGGCGTAAGCACTGCGATTCAACCTCTGTATCTACCGGGCGGTATCTTGGTCTTCGTCGCGCTGGTTGCGGTTCTCATGCAATCTCGTAGTGCAACGCCACTAGCTAAAGCGTTTGGTGAATCAAGTAAAACACTGATTGGCGCAGGCTTTGTGTTGGTGTTCACCATCCCGATGGTACGTATCTTCATTAACTCTGGCGTGAACGGCGCTGATTTGGCCAGTATGCCGGTAACGACTGCGAACTTTGCAGCTGACCTAGTTGGCGGCGCATTCCCAGCACTAAGTGCAACGGTTGGCGCGTTAGGTGCCTTCATTGCAGGTTCGAACACAGTTTCAAACATGATGTTCAGCCAGTTCCAATTCGAAGTAGCACAAACTCTGACTATCTCTAGTGCGGTGGTTGTCGCTCTGCAAGCGGTTGGTGCAGCAGCAGGTAACATGATTGCGATTCACAACGTAGTAGCGGCATCGGCAACAGTAGGTTTACTAGGACGTGAAGGTGCAACGCTACGTAAGACAATCATTCCAACGTTCTACTACTTGGTAATGACAGGCATCATTGGTCTAGTGGTTATCTACGGATTCAAAATGACAGACGCACTTATGTAAACCATAAGTCGTTACAAAAGCACTTGGCGTTAATACTCAATTCCCCGACTGCAACACCGTCTAATAAGACAGTTAATGAGTTTCGGAATGGATACTGAAACACATCAACACCCTCGGGTATTAACGCCATTTTCCCGCTTTACAGCTTATTTACTTAGAAGCTCAAGCAAGACAGAACACTTACTTTCAAGAATTAAAGCAGCCCAAACCAAGCTCTCATAGAAGGGCATCATCCCAAGAATTTAGGACTGAAATTATGATCATATCCGCATCGACTGATTACCGCGCCGCAGCAAAATCGAAATTGCCACCGTTTCTTTTCCACTACATTGACGGCGGTTCTTACGGAGAACATACCCTACGCCGCAACACGGCCGATCTGGCAGAGATCGCGCTCAAGCAGCGTGTACTTAATGACATGTCGGACCTAAATTTGGAAACCGAGTTGTTTGGCGAAAAACTCGCAATGCCAATCGCGCTGGCTCCTGTTGGTTTAACAGGTATGTACGCACGACGTGGTGAAGTACAAGCAGCAAAAGCCGCCGACAACAAAGGCATCCCTTTTACCATGTCGACCGTGTCGGTATGTCCGATTGAAGAAGTCGCACCTAAAATTGAACGCCCAATGTGGTTTCAGCTTTACGTATTAAAAGATCGTGGCTTCATGAAGAACGTTCTTGAACGCGCTAAAGCCGCTGGCGTCACAACGCTGGTCTTCACCGTGGATATGCCAGTACCCGGCGCTCGCTACCGTGACATGCACTCAGGAATGAGTGGTCCAAATGCAGCAATGCGTCGTGTATTTCAATCGATGCGTCATCCTAGCTGGGCAGTTGATGTTGGCCTACTCGGCAAGCCTCACGATCTTGGCAATATCTCTACTTACCGCGGCTCTCCAACAAAACTGGAAGATTATATCGGTTGGTTGGGTGACAACTTCGACCCGTCGATTTCATGGAAAGATCTAGAATGGATCCGTGATTTCTGGGACGGCCCGATGGTCATTAAAGGCATTCTTGATGAAGAAGATGCAAAAGACGCCGTAAGATTTGGTGCAGACGGTATCGTAGTTTCAAACCACGGCGGTCGTCAGCTTGATGGTGTTCTATCAAGTGCCAAAGCCTTACCTGCGATTGCAGATGCAGTAAAAGGCGACACCAAGATTTTGGTCGACTCTGGTATTCGTACTGGCTTAGATGTAGTGCGCATGATGGCGATGGGCGCAGACTGCACCTTACTTGGCCGTTCTTTCGTTTACGCATTAGCAGCGCAAGGGCAAGCAGGCGTTGAAAACCTACTCGACCTGTACGACAAAGAGATGCGCGTTGCGATGACTCTAACTGGCGCTAAGACAATCAAAGACTTAACTCGTGAATCTTTGGTGGGATTAGATTAACCCGCCACGACTCAGGTTCATGTTCGGATTCAGATTCGGACTCATGCTTTGGCCTACTTAGACTGAAGTTCAATCGGTGTCACAGCAATTCCACTGCCGTTGTGACACCGTTTAAGCACTGGAAAATAAAATAAAAACTAGGGCGTGTTGATCTTTCGAGCTGATTTTTGCAGCGAGTTGCTAGGTATTTATACAAGGCAGAGGCGTCGATGTGTAGCTAGCCTACATGAGAAGCCGATAACGCAGTAGAAATGGCCAGCAAACGCTGCCCGAAGGGTTCGAGCTGGGCGCCCCCGCAAAAAGCGTTTTACTCTTTGTTGAGGGGGATTTGCTTAGAGTGACTAGGCTACTTCTCCCTCGCCGCGATTAAAACGCTTTTGACTAGGCGTCCCCATGCGAACAAAATTTAACCACGAAAGGTCAACACGCCCTAACCAGTGCCAAATAAGAAGCACAAGGAAGCAAAGATGGAGACAAACACATCCCATAAGCGAGTAGTAGATGCACAAGCTTATCAGCAGCTTGAAGCGATACTGGCTCAAAGAATAGAAACGGAACGCATTGTCACGCAAGAGGCAAAGCGATTGGCTTACGGCACCGATGCGAGTTTTTATCGCTTGGTGCCGAAAATGGTTCTAAGGCTTAAAAACTTAGACGAGGTGATATTCACGATTCAAAGCTGTCGTGAACTGGGTATTCATTTTACGTTTCGCGCCGCGGGTACCAGCCTATCAGGACAAGCCGTTTCAGACTCGGTACTCATCACACTGACCGACGACTGGCGCGGCCACGAGATTGTCGATAACGGCAATCAAATCATCCTGCAACCCGGTGTAATTGGCGCTGATGCCAACAAATACCTCGCCCCTTTCCAACGTAAAATCGGCCCAGACCCAGCCTCTATCAACACCTGTAAAATTGGCGGTATTGCCGCGAACAACGCCAGCGGTATGTGTTGTGGTACTGCGCAAAACTCCTATCGCACCGTCGAGAGCATGAAAATCGTATTAAGTGATGGTTCCCTGCTTGATACTGCAGATAACGCCAGCGTTGAAGCATTCAAGCAATCACACAAAGCACTGTTTGAAGGCATTGTTGATTTACACAGACAGACTAGTTCGAATCAAGAACTCGCAGACAGAATCCGCCACAAGTACCGTCTTAAAAACACCACCGGCTACGCGCTCAATGCATTGGTCGATTACCACGACCCAATTGAGATCATAAAACACCTAATGATTGGCTCAGAAGGCACACTAGGTTTCATTGCTGAGATTACCTATAACACGGTTATCGAACATCCAAACAAAGCCTCGGCTCTGTTGGTGTTTGCTGACATAGAACAAGCAAGTAAAGCCGTGACTACGCTATCTAAAACGCCGGTTGCTGCTGTTGAGTTAATGGATGGCAGGGCGCTACGTTCTGTCGCGGATAAACCGGGTATGCCTGCATTTATGCCAAGCTTGGACTTGGAAGCCGCAGCGATTTTAGTTGAATCACACGCCAGCTCCCAGCAGGACTTAGATTTACAATGTAAATCAATTTTGGATGCATTGACTGAATACACAATTGTTGAATCAGTCCCTTTCACGTCCGATCCGAAGACTGTCGCAACCCTATGGGGCATTCGAAAAGGCATGTTCCCTGCGGTTGGGGCCGTTCGTGAAGTTGGCACAACCGTTATCATCGAAGACGTGGCTTTCCCAGTAGAGAACCTTGCGAACGGCATTCGAGAGCTGCAAGAGCTGTTCGACAAATACGACTACAGCGAGGCGATCATTTTCGGTCACGCACTCGAAGGCAACCTGCACTTTGTGTTTACCCAAGGCTTCGATAGCCAAGAAGAGATCGACCGTTACGGCGGTTTCATGGATGACGTAGCCGAGCTCGTCGCCGTGAAATATCAAGGTTCTCTGAAAGCGGAACACGGCACGGGCCGAAACATGGCACCTTATGTGGAATTAGAATGGGGCAAAGATGGTTATGCATTGATGCAACAGATCAAGGCATTGTTCGACCCAAAAAGGCTGCTTAACCCCGGCGTTATCATCAACGACAATCCAAATTCCCACATCACAGACTTAAAGCCAATGCCTGCCGCCGACGACCTTGTCGACCGCTGTATTGAGTGTGGATTCTGTGAGCCTGTTTGTCCTTCTCGCACGCTGACTTTATCACCTCGCCAACGTATTGTTTTATATCGCGAACTACAACGCCGCCGAGCAGCAGGTGAAGAGATAGAAGCCAGCGAGCTAGAGAAGACGTTTGAATACCAAGGCATTGATACCTGCGCCGCAACAGGCCTGTGTGCGGAGCGTTGCCCAGTGGGCATCAACACTGGCGATTTAGTGAAGAAGCTTCGTATCGCCAAATATGAGAAGTTCACACCAATTGCTAAGTGGACAGCGGAGCACTTCTCGACCACCACCAAGCTGACTAAGGCTGGCCTCAAAACTAATCAAGTGGCGAGTAAGGTTCTAGGTGCGAATACAGTCGGCAAGCTAACCAATGGCTTGCGCTCAGTGACTAAAGGCGCGACACCGGTTTGGATGCCTGAGATGCCGCAATCCAATAGTCACTCGCTTGCCTCATCACCCGTGACGGCAGAATCTTCAAGCAATCATAAGAAGGTGGTTTACCTCCCTTCCTGTGCAAGTCGAACCATGGGGCAGCAAAGCGATGCAGGCGACCAACGTCCTCTAACTGAAGTGACCATGTCTTTGCTCAACAAAGCGGGATTTGAGGTGATTCTTCCGAAGAAGCTAGATGACCAATGCTGTGGTATGCCTTACGACAGCAAAGGAATGACCGACTTAGCACAGTCGAAGGCTCAGCAGTTGGAAGAAGTGCTATGGCAAGCCAGTCGTCAGGGTGAATACCCAATATTGATGGACACCAGTCCGTGTGCCAAACGCAGTATTGAACAGTTCACCAAGCCATTAGAGGTGTTAGAGCCAACAGGGTTTGTGAATCAATATTTGCTTGAACATCTGACGCTTGAGCCGCTACAAGAAACCGTGATGCTGCATGTCACGTGTAGCTCTCGTCGAATGGGCTTAGAAGGCGCGATGTTAAACCTTGCTAAAGCGTGTACCGAAGAGGTGATTGTTCCAGAGCATATTCAATGTTGTGGTTGGGCAGGTGACAAAGGCTTCACTACACCAGAGCTGAATGAGGCGGCGGTACACCCACTCAAGGAACAAGTACCGAACAACTGTACTCGTGGCTTCAGTAACAGCCGAACCTGTGAGATCGGTTTATCGCACCACAGTGGCATTCCGTATCAATCAATCTTGTATTTGGTGGACGAAGTGGCGCAGTAGATCCACTCATACTGCGAGCAACATGCTCTAGCTTAAAACGAAAAATGGCAGCCCAATCAGGCTGCCATTTGTTTATTCGATTTAAAACGTATTACCGAGCTAGATATTGCTGAGCTAGCGGCTACTGAGCTAAGCGCACCAACTCTTCTGGCGAGTAGTGTTCTGCTTCTGCGCCTTTGGCGATTAAGTCGATCACTTGGAACTCGTTCATGTCACCAAACTCTTTGGTTAAGTAATCACGGAACGCTTTCTCGTTCGGCCATTTGCCTCGCACGATATAGCCATCTTCCTTATCGAAATCTTCCGTCTCAAAGAAAGAAAAGTCGGTCATACCAATATTGTGACAATACAAAACGAGATACATGTTGAATCCTTTACACTTAACTAGGGCCTGTTTAACTTTCGAACCGATCAAAAAGCGTCTCTAAAAAGCAGGGCTAAGGTTACAACATAAATGCTAAATCGAATACCCAATCGGATCGTCAATTTAGAAACCTCAGCGACCGGATCTTTACGTTAGTCATCAAACATCATGTTAATGGCTGCACCCAACAAGATCAGCCCAACAATTGGCCCCATGACTGCTAATGGCGCGCGCTCAATGTATGGAAGGTTCTCTGCGATCATCAAACCCCATTCAGGTGTTGGTGGCTTAGCCCCTAACCCGATGAAGCTCAGCGAGGTCAGGCTTAAAGTGATGACCGGTAACCTCAACATCGCGTGTCTTAACAACGGTGGCAACACATACGGAAGCAAGTAGAAACGGAAGATTCTAAGCTTACTGGTGCCCCATAGTGGCGCGAGGTGTGTATAAGGTTGAGCCTTGGCTTCTACGATCAAGCTTGAGCAGTGTGCAGCTAGCGGCGCCCACGATACCAATACAATCGCGATTAATGCGCTGTTCGGATTCATCCCCGTTAAACCTGCAACAAGCAAGCCTGCAATGATGTATGGGATACCCTTAGTGATCTCGATAAGGCCTTGGCTAAAGCGGGTGTTGAAACCCATGATGATGCCCGTCACCAAGCTCAAGAACGTTGCCAATATGCCGGCTTGGAAGGTCGCAATCATACCAGAACCAATTCTCGCCAGTAGGTCTCGACCAATGCCATCTGCGCCCAAAGGTGCTTGCCAACTCGGCGATGCTAAGCGTGCAAACTGGCTAGTGTATGGGTCTCGGAATGTAGCCCATACAACGATAGCAATTAGGAAAGAGAAGATCGCAAAAGCAGTGACACGCTTTGCGCGGTTCTGGGTAAAACGAAACGAAGAGTGGCTACTGATGAGCTTGCCGCTTTTCAGGCTGTGGCCAAGAATCAATTGCTGAACAAACAAACTCATGCTGCTCACGGCAATTGAAAATAGCAGCAACACCAATAAGCCGCCTTGCAGCGTTGGTAAGTCTTGCGCCTTGGCTGCACCAAGAATCATGCGCCCGATACCAGGGATCGAGAAGATAAGCTCAACCGCGACTGCGCCACCAGTTAAGCCAATCACGATCATCGCAATTTGCGGGATCAGACTGCTCAGCGCTCTTTTCAGCGCAAAGCGAATAATTTGATTGGAATGAACGTTGGCGCTGAGCCAAGTGATCACCCAAGGTTCATTAAGAACGCGTTGTAAACTGTCTCTAAGTAGGCGACTAAATAGGCCACTAGCGGGCAATGCGAGCGCTAAACTCGGTAGCCATATGTCTTGCCAACTTTGCCAACCATACGGCGGCAGCCAACCTAACCAGATAGAGAACACCAGTATTAATACCGAGGCCACCACATACTCTGGCAAGGATATTAATACGGTGCTTAAACTGCTGTAACTCTGCCCCAGTTTGCCCTTCTTCCAACTGCGCAAAGTAGCAAGCAAGCCTGCACC
Source organism: Vibrio sp. Vb339 (assembly GCF_902751245.1). NCBI lineage: Bacteria > Pseudomonadati > Pseudomonadota > Gammaproteobacteria > Vibrionales > Vibrionaceae > Vibrio > Vibrio sp. Vb339. The sequence goes on from NZ_CADDIS010000001.1 coordinate 218,247, forward strand.
GCACAGCACGAAAGTCATCACAAGTGCACTCGACATCAGAAACAGAGACGTCGACGCTGTCTTTTGAATACCTAGTGCAACCGAAGAACCATCAATCCATGATTTCCCTAGGTCACCCGAAAAGGCACTTCCTACCCAGTCGATCAGGCGTTCGCTTGCCGAACGATCAAGCTGAAGATCAGCTCGTACCGCTGCTAGAGCTTCAGGCGTAAGCAAATGTTGTTGCCCCGCCCTCGCACGCAAAATAGATTGGCTTGGGTCGATACCCGCAATATCAGGCATCAAGCCAACAAGAATCACCACCACAATCAGCGAGGCGATTCTTGATAACCAAGGCGTCAAGAGAAATAAGGTTCGACGCAGAGTCTCAGCAGATAGCATCTATTTAGTTAGCCTGTTTCGCTTGTTTGAGCTGTGTAGTTTGGTCAACTAAACGGCGCTCACTTGGGTCACGAACCACATTGCTTACGCGCTCGCTTTCACCTTGAATCACACGCTCGTGAAGCAGTGGGATAGCAGCAAAGTCGTTCAAGATTTTTTGCTCAGCTTCGATAATCGCTTGCTGACGCAGTGCACCTAGCGGTTGTAGGTCAGCGTGAGCCAGTGCTTTATCTACCTCTTGAGAACAGAATTGACCAAGGTTGAATGAACCCTTACAGCCAAAGTCACTCATCATGTAAGCCACCGGATCACCCGAATCTAGAACCGTTGCGCGAGAAAGGATGAACGCATCGAACTTGCCTGATAGCGCGTCGTTTTCTATCTGAGCGTATTCACGGATATCTAACTCAACCTTGAAACCTGCCGCTTCAAGTTGCTGTTTAAGCAGCGCTGCTACTTCTGGAAGCTCAGCTCGGTCGGTAAAGGTACCGATAACAATGCTTTCACCGTTCGCTTTTAGAGTCTTGTCCAATGCCTGACCTTCAGGTCGAATTGGCTCAGCCCAAGCAAGCGCAGGGCCTAATAGACCTTGTGCGATATCAGCGTGGTTTTCATAAACAGTGCTAACGATCTGTTCTCTGTCTACTGCAGCCGCCGCGACTTTACGTAGGTTAATATCGCTAAATACACCTGACTTATTGTTCAGGTAAAGCGTGTTAGTACGAGGCATTGCTACTTCGTAAAGCAGGTTCGGATCAATGGTCGCGATTTGTGAAACGGGTACCGCTTCTACGATGTCTGCCGTACCGGTTCTTAGAGCCGCAGCGCGCGCAAAACCGTTCGGAACGTATTCTGCAATCACAGATTCAACCTGTGCTTTTTGACCCCAGTAGCCATCAAAACGTTTTAGCTTCGCGCTTGTTGTACCGTTAATTTCAGTCAATTCAAACGGGCCAGTACCCGCGCCTGTTGGGATAACACGGCCATCTTCTTGGTACGCACTTGCTGCAAGAATCGCTAATTGAGGGCTTGATAAACGACTTGGTAGAAGAGGGTCATCAAAGCTGGTTTTGATCTCTACGCGGTAGTTGTCCATCGCTTTCACTTCTAGCTCTACACCATCTAGGATGCGTGGCTTAGGTGCTGCTTCAAGCGCTTTTTGTAGAGAGTTCACTACAGAGTTTGCCGTTAATGTCGAACCGTCATGGAATTTAACGCCTTGGCGAATCGTGAACTGCCAAGTCAGAGGATCAAGATGTTTCCAATCCGTTGCCAACATAGGTTGTGCTTCTGAGGTTGGGCTCAGGTTAACCAGAGTTTCTGCTGTGCTCCAACGAGATAACTTAAAAGCGTCATCAGAAAGTGGCGATAAACCCGTTCTTGGCGGTTGCATCATCGCAACTCGAATTTCAGATTTTACTGCGGCATCACTCGACCCTGGTTGAGAGTCAAAACAGCCCGTCAAAGGCAGAGCCAACGCAAGCGCGCAAGCCAGTTTGATTGAATTAAAACGCATAATTATTTTTTCTCTGTAGCTGTATTTTTTGATAAATAAGGTTGTGTTTAACAAGTAGATTTTGAAAGAGGCTGAGACTCGATCAGCATCTGAGTCGCAGGATGAGCAGGTTTATTCATCACTTGATCGGTCGGTCCGTGCTCGACCATTTCACCATGGTCGAGTACCAGTATTTCTTCACAAAGGGCTTTTGCGGCACCTAAATCGTGCGTAACCAAAATAAGGCGCATATCGCGCTTCTTTTTTAATGAATTAACCAAGTCCAACAACCTTTGACGATTCACAGGGTCAAGGCTAGCAGTAGGTTCATCGGCCACCAGCACTGCGGGTCTAACGACAAGAGCCCGAGCAATAGCCACACGTTGAGCTTGACCTGTAGAAAGCTGATTAGGCTTCAGTAAGAGCAAACTGGCAGGCAATCCAACGTCTGACAGCGCTTCTTCAATGATGGCTTCATGATTACCCGAAACATCTAAGTTGCTTAACGGTTCGGCTAAGATCTGTCGAACGGTATAGTAAGGGTTGAGGCTAGTGTGGGGCTCTTGTGGCACCAATTGAATCAGCCGACACACCGTTGCTTGCGCTTTGCTATCGCGAATTGGGAGCGAATAACCGAACAAGTTTATTTGACCAAAGGTTGGCGCTTTAAGGCCAAATAGCAGTTCAATTAACGTTGATTTACCGGCACCAGAACGCCCAACAATTGCTAGGCTTTTGTCTTCAACATTAAGGTCTATGTTCTGCAGTGCTTTAAACGCTTTACCACCCAACCAACTTGGTACGGAGTAGTAGTGAACACTCACATTGTCGAACTTAATCTCTGTCGATGTTTGTGTTTCTGAATCAGTCACTGGCATTAATGGCGAGGCTTCTGAGTTTAGTGGTAAGGTCGAGCTCATTCGATTAAGTCTCTCAATGAACAGCAGAAAGCGTGAGAGCTCGACTCAAGTGCATGTTTCGGTGCACCGTAAGCCACCACACCACCATCATCGATGACCAACAACTTGTCACACGCCAACGCGCTATGCAGGTCATGGGTGATGAGTAAACCACCAATTTGACGTTGTTTAACATTGTGTCGAATCAGCTTAAGTATCTCTTGCTCTGTCACCGGATCTAACGCACTGGTTGGTTCATCGGCGATGATAATATCGGAGTTACTCAGCAAGCCAATCGCAATACACACACGTTGGCGTTGCCCACCCGAAATTTGGCTCGGGTACAACGGCAAGATGGTTTCTGGATTAGGAAAACCAAGTTGAATCAGCAACTCGGTAATTTTGATTTTGTCTTTTGATTTAAGCTTGGTGCGAGTTCCCGTCAAGGCAAGGCAGAGTTGGCCTTCTATTGAAACCAGAGGATTTAACGCTTGAAGCGCATCTTGAAAGATAACTGCGGGGCGCTGTGCTGCAGTTCTTTGCAACATAGGTAAACCACACACCGCTTCACCAGATAGAGAAATATGACCTTCAACTTCAACCGTCTCTGGCAGAAACCCCGCAATAGCGCGAGAAAGCATCGACTTACCAATACCTGAAGGACCCATGATCGCCAACAGCTCACCTCGATAAACATCGAAGTGGATATCTTGGAAAAGGGTTCTCGAAGAGGTTTTGATCGTTAGGTGGTCAACAGACAAAAGTGGGGCGTTCACGCAGATACTCATATATAGATGTTATAACATAACAACTCTATCATTTACCCGACATGATGAAAAGAGAACATTGAACTGTATCGCGTTTTACTTACAATTTTATTGACCAGTTATAGTGAGTCATTACATACAAAAAAGCGCTCTCTAAATTTATCGTGTAAAAATAGTAAAGCGCTTTCATAAAGTATTACAGGTGGTGATTAGGTTACTTAGTTAATGGCACCCTGAGCGGCATCTTCGACTGGGTAACACTTCTGCTTAACTTGTGCGATGAACGGATACAAGAAGGCAATACGTCCAAGATAAAACAAGGTGAACGCCAACCATAGGCCATGATTACCCCACATATCGATGGTGAATGCCTGTACCGCTAAAAATACCAACAAAGTCGCGATGCTTGAGTCTCTAACCGGACGCGTGGTTCCGGTTCCGGTAAAGATGCCGTAAACCGTTAAGCCAAAGCCAGCCACTAGCGGGAACACGATTAACCATGGAGCCATCTCTTGATATAGAGCGACTAGCGCTGGAATATCAGTAAACAAGAAAACAATGCTGTCTTTAAATACCAAGGTCAACAGCGTCAACGCGGCAATGAAACCTGCCGTCCATTGGAAGTTGAGCCTTAATACGCGATCCAACATTGAAGGGTTCTTCTGACCTACCGCCTTACCTGCAAACACACTCGATGCGTTTGCAATACCGTCAAACATGTAACTGACTATGAAGGTCACCTGCATCAAGATCGCGTTAGCCGCTAGAACATCCGTACCCAGTTTAGAGCCAGTACGCGCCATCATGTTGAAGAACACCAAGATACAAATAGTACGAAGCAATAAATCAGTATTCGATGAGATGATTGTCGATAGGTCTTTCTTGGTCATCTTCGAGCCTTGCAAGAACTCAGAGATCGAAATATTGCTGGTCTTCATCACCAAGGTCACACCAATCGCAAAGGTGGTAATTTGTGCAATCAAACTGGCGTAAGCCACACCTGCGACACCCAAGTCAAAATAAAGTACAAACACCGCATCCAAGACAATGTTCAACACGTTACCAAACACTTGTGTATAAAGAACTTCTTTGGCTTTCGCCTGCCCCATTAGCCAACCAATAATGGTGTAGTTGAGCAACACGAAAGGCGCGCCATAAATCAAAATACTGAAGTAGATATGCGCGTGCTGGGCCACATTGGCTTCAGGCTCTATCACCCACATTGCGCCTTGCCAGATTAGTGGTTGTATCAAGATAAAGATCAAACCCACTAAACCAGACAGCACAAACGGACGCATCAAACTACCCGCCAAATCAGAGCGATTTCCCTTGCCCAGTGCCATCGCACTTTGCCCCGTGGTACTAACACGGAAAAAGCCAAACAACCAATACATGGTGTTCATGATGATGGTGCCGATCGCCACGCCACCAATCAGTTCAGCAATACCAAGTTGGCCAATAACAGCGGTATCCACCGCACCTAATAGAGGCTGTGTCACCGTTGAGATGATGAAAGGGAAGGCAATTTTCAGATAATCTTTGTGCGTAATGGTCATATATTCTAGCGAGTGATATTAAGAACTATTTGCAATTAGAGCGGGATGCTATCGTTTAATCCGTACGTTGTCATCATTTACTTAGAGTAGAGCATGAACAAGTTTATCTCCCATCGCACCATCGACATAAGACACCTTTCTGTCATTGAGCGAGCAAATTAGCCACAACAAATGAGTAAAATCACGCTCGACAAAACACAACAAAACCAATTACTGAGCCAACTCAATGGTTAACCTAGTAAAGGCTCAGTAAAAACTCACGGGAAGGTAGAAATCGAGCTCGAATATTTCATCACTATTAAGAAAGTGATTCTGATGATAATGCACATACGCAGGAGTCGAGCGCTGTTTGAAGCCAGATGTGGGTAGCCACTTTTCTAACACCATACTGATCTGTGGTAACAGCTCACCATAGCGGCCATTCAGTCGAAATACGGCATGTAAACCACCCGGAATCACCATCTGGTTCACGACACTACGATACTTAATCGGCTCATCAATCGCGATACACGCGACATAACGACACTGATCCATTTCAACCCAAGCAGGGTTTGAGTGATGCAAACCAAATTGACTCGAAAAATCACGCTGTTCTGAATTCGCCCACGCTTTCAATATCAACCAAGCATTACGAATGGATCGGTTATAGCCCGTATGTCGAACGTAGGCCGCCATGCGTTCAGGCACTTCAACGATCTTGGGTTCGGGCAATACTCGCTGCGCCACATTCAAATAACCCGCCGCCACTTCGGGATCTTTCAAGTAGGGTTTTTCTGCTACTTGTAAATCGTGTTTACGCCACTCTCCAGGCGACATATTGAAGGTCGCTTTAAATGCTCGACTAAACGAAGACACAGAACTAAAGCCACATTTATGGGCGATCTCAATCACAGACGAACTGGTATCGAACATCAATTGGTTGGCCGCATACTCCATTCGAGTGCGTCGGATATATTGATGCAACGACTCCCCGACCACGCTTTTAAAGGTGCGATGAAAGTGCTGTTCTGAATAGGCCGCTATCTCAGATAACTCTTTGGCAGACAAAGGCTGACTGATGTCTTGGTGAATATGGAACAAGACATCATTGATTCTCGATATGTGTTGACGTGACATCGTTTAAATAGCATAAATGGACATGTTTAAGAGCATAAACGGACACGCTTGTTTTTACAATTGCCGTGTAATATCAAGCGATAGAATAAAAACGATAAACGACGAGACACAACACATGGAAATCGCACAGTCATTACAACAGATTCAATCTTCATACATTCGAGAGATCCTCGCAGCTGCAAGTGATCCAAATGTCATCTCATTGGCCGGTGGTTTACCGGACGAGAAAACATTCCCAATCGATTTAATGAAGCCAACGCTAGAAAACCTAGCGAACATGCCTGAAGTTTTCCAATACGGATCTACTGCCGGTTACGGCCCGTTGCTTGACCACCTAACACAAAGCTACCAATTGCCAGAATCACACACGGCAATGATTTGTACTGGCTCTCAGCAAGGTTTGGATTTGATTGCGCGTGCGTATGTTGACCCGGGTGATGTGGTTGTGATGGAAGCGCCAAGCTACTTAGGTGCGATGCAGGTGTTTGGCCTAGTTCAAGCAAACATTGCGACCGTGTCTCAAACCGAATTTGGCCCGAACCTAGATGAATTGGAAACGTGCTTTGCACAGCAATCACCGAAGATGTTCTATGCCGTGCCTGATTTCCACAACCCAACCGGCGTGTGCTGGGCAACAGAAACTCGTCAAAAAGTGGCTGAGTTGTGTATCAAATACAACGTGGCATTCATTGAAGATGCACCATACCGTGAGCTACGTTTCACAGGTACAGAACTGCCGTTGGTTTCTTCTTTCTGCCCTGATAACTCTATCGTTCTTCGTTCATTCTCTAAGATTGCATCGCCAGGTCTACGTATTGGCGCGGTAACAGGCAAACGCAGCTACCTTGAGCCACTGATCAAAGTGAAGCAAGGCGCGGATTTACACTCAAGTGTACCAATGCAAGCGCTGCTTGTTGGTCTTCTAAAACATGAAGACTTCAACGTACACATGGAAAACATTCGCACCCTGTACAAGTCTCGTTATGAGGTGCTGTTCTCAGAGCTAGGGAAACAACTGCCTGCTGACTGTGTACTGAAAGCGGTAGACGGCGGGATGTTCATTTGGGTTGAGATCCCAGAGTGTGACACCTTCGAACTGGCTAAAACTCTACTATCGAATGGTGTAGCGGTAGTACCAAGCCCAGTATTCTATCCAAAGGCCGATGAAGCCAAAGCCGCACTGCGCTTAAACTTCACCAACGCCAAGCCAGAAGAATTAACGGAAGCGGTAAAACGCTTAGCAGAAGTACTTAACCAAGCGTAATAGCTGACAGTACTGGCCGCTTTGGTGATTGCCTGATCGGCTTATTACCGAGAAAGCCGTCACGAGTCAGCATTAAAGGCCAATGTCATTCTCAACAAGAGAGTCACATTGGCCTTAATTTTAGGTCTCCATAAAGCACAGAAAGGACGTCAGTTTGCCGCATTGTATTATCGAACATTCATCCACTATTGATGGTCAGCAACTCAACCAAAAAGTGTTTCTCGGCGCGATGGAGTCTCAGTTGTTCTCACCAACAGGAGAAGACATCAAAGTACGCAGCCTTGCCTATCAGCATTACCAAACCGGTGAAGTAAAAGAAGACTTCGTGCATGTCTCTGTGCGTATTTTGTCTGGGCGTAACGAAAGCGTTAAAGCGATGCTCTCCAAGTCCATTTTGGACCAATTACTTGCTCTTCCACTATCCAATGCTTCACTGACCGTAGAGATCATCGATATAGAGACAAGCAGCTATTCAAAAGCCTTAGTTTAAGGACAAGTTACAAACGTACAGCCCCTCACAAATAGGGTATTTTCAAAACATTCGTTAGCAGCATGGAGCAATGAAATGGAATTGGTGATTGGTAACAACCCAGAATTGATAACGAAAGCACAGTCCATTCGTCATCAAGTATTCGTTGTTGAACAAGGTATCCCACAGGTATTAGATCTTGATGGGTTAGACCCAGTATCACATCATGCACTCATCACCGATGAAGATAATTTAGTCGCGACGGCACGCTTGCACATTGATGAATCAGGACACTCAACCATGGCACGTGTTGCGGTTCTACAGCCTTATCGAGGATCTGGTATCGCGTCTAAAATTGTTAGCGCACTTCTAAAACACGCCTCTGAACATAGTGCCAAAGTCATTGAAATCCACGCCCATCAATACCTAAAGAATTACTATGAAAAGTTCGGCTTTGAGTTCATTCGTGAAGTGGAAATCGTCGGAGAACATCAACTCATTGAGATGAGATACTACATAAGTTCCTAGCCAAGTATTCAATAGCAACAAAGCACCTCTACTTATCTGAGCTAACATTCCTTATCAAATAACGGCCTTTTCACCACACCTAAAGCCACACCAAAAATGATGTTATATAGCCCTACGTTTGGTTGGTTTTTGTCCCGCACCGCCTTGGTTATACTGCGCCTGATTTTAATAAGCCAACAAGACAGAACTAAGTTGAAATACTCAGTTCTGATCAAAACAGGCAACCGCTCTGGATTTACGTTCCAGCTCGCAGAAAGGAAAAACCATGTCTCAATATGTTGTATGTGCTCTGTATAAATTCGTAGCACTTGATGATTACCAAGAAATTCGCCAGCCACTAACCGACGTGTTAGAAGCCAACCAAATCCGCGGTACTTTATTACTTGCGAGTGAAGGTATCAACGGCACCGTTGCAGGTAAACGCGAATCGATCGACGCCCTTCTTCAATGGTTCAAACAAGATTCTCGCTTGGCGGATGTTGTTTACAAAGAGTCGTTCAACGAAGAACAACCATTCAACCGCACCAAGGTTAAGCTTAAGAAAGAGATCGTAACCATGGGTGTTGAGGGCATCGACCCACGCCATGTTGCCGGCACTTACGTGAAACCAAACGAGTGGAACGCATTGATCTCTGATCCTGATGTGATTCTGGTTGATACTCGTAACGACTACGAAGTGGACATCGGCACCTTCAAAAATGCTGTAAACCCAAACACAGAAACCTTCCGTGAATTCCCTCAGTACGTTGAAGAAAATCTTGATCCTAAGAAGCACAAGAAAGTCGCGATGTTCTGTACTGGTGGTATTCGTTGCGAAAAATCAACAGCCTACATGAAAGAGCAAGGCTTTGATGAGGTTTATCACCTTGAAGGCGGCATTCTTAAGTACCTAGAAGAAGTACCAGAAGAAGAGAGCATGTGGGAAGGCGACTGCTACGTATTTGATGGTCGTGTTGCAGTAAACCACCAGCTAGAAAAGAGCGGTTACGATGTGTGTAACGCGTGTCGCCTGCCAATCACTGACGAAGACAAAGCCTCTGAACACTTCGAGAAAGGCGTAAGCTGTCCTAAATGTATTGATAAGCACAGCGACGAGCAGAAAGCCCGTTTCCGTGAACGTGAAAAGCAAGTTCAACTGTCGAATGCTCGTGGCGAAACTCACGTAGGTGGCGAAGCTGCTCACCTTATCGAGCAACGCAAAAAAGAGAAGCTTGCACACAAAGAGCAGCAACGCTCTGGCAAGAAAGCAAAGTAAACTTTCTGCTTTAAACTCTTATAGTTCTAAACATACAACTATAAATAGTTAGCTATATACATACAAAAGGGCGCAAGTTCGAGGATAATCCCACGAGTTTGCGCCCTTTTTTGATCGCTTTACGGCTTTGTGTTTTGAACCACATTTCTTTCGAAAAATTACTTCTATACTGTCAGGGCGTGTTGACCTTCCGCGGTTAGATTTTGTTCGAGATAAAAGCGTTTTAATCGCGGCGAGGGAGAAGTAGCCTAGTCATTCTAAGCAAATCTCCCTCAACAAAGAGTAAAACGCTTTTAGCCGAACCCTTCGGGCAGCGTTTGCTGGTTATTTCTACTACGTTATCGGCCTCTCATGTAGGCTAGCTACACATCAAAGCCTCTGCCTTGTAGAAATACCCAGCAATTCGCCGCAAAAACAAGCTCGAAAGATCAACACGCCCTAAAAATTCGACTAGAGAGGAAGTGCCAATGCTCAATGAAAACCATGCCTTTATCTTAGATTTCCCAGATCTTAAATTAGACATTGTTCAGCTCAACCACGACGACGAAAAATTCAAAGCAGACATGCAGAAATACCACCAACTCGACTACGACATCCGTCAGCTAGAAATCTCTGGCAGCCCTATCGATGACGACAGCATGCACAACCTCAAAGTAGAACGCATGGAGCTAAAAGACTCGCTACACAAACAGCTCACACGCCATCACGCGCTTAAGATCGTATAGAAAAATCAGTCCAAAACTCTATTTTAAGCCACGCACTACGCGTGGCTTTTTGGTTTTATAACATCGTAAAATCAAAAGCTAATTCGTCCTCTTCAGTTATGTTACTGTTTGCTTATTCAAAGGCGTTTGATAAGGAAGCAAAGTGGCAATGAAAGAAGAGAATATACAACTCCAGCTCGTTTCAAATTCTGAATTCGAAGAACTATTTGCGTGTGTTAAACAAGGTCTTTTCATACACGTAGATGACGTTTTCGGCTGGGATGACAACTTCCAACGCCAACGACTTTTAAACGATTACCATCCCTCTTGGTTTCATTGGATATATCGCGAAAATAAAAGAGTAGGACTCGCCTGCTTTAAGCCTTATGACAACGCATACCATATTCATCTGCTGATCATTTTCCCTCAATACCAAGGCCGTTCGCTTGGCAAGCAAGTCATGGCTCTCATACATAAGAGAACCATGGAAGAGCAACGAAACCAAGTCACTCTATCGAGTTTTAAAAGTAATGCTCGTGCTATTAACTTTTATCAATCGCTTGGCTATCACGTTGTTGATGAAGCAGATGATGATTTTGTGGGGATGGAGCTCGATCTAGACCACAAGCTCCCCTAATTAAACGCCCTAGCCACTCGCCCATTACTGCTCAATTCGTAATGACCAATATAGGCAGGGATAAATACCGATTGCCCTTTGGTGAGTGTTAGGTGTTCACCTTTCTGACTCATTAACGTTAAATCATCATCGATTGCCATTAAGATTTCAGCACCACTTGTGATGACTTCTTCTTGCTTTGGGCTATGAAAAATATTGAAATCAAAGTCACTGACCGGGATATCATAGCGATCACATTGACCTAATTTTGAGGGTGCTAATAGTAAGCATTCGAACGGGATTGGCGTAAACTCTGTACACGCGACTAACTCAGGGACATCAATGTGTTTTGGCGTTAAACCTGCTCGCAACACGTTGTCTGAATTTGCCATGATCTCAAGCCCAGTTCCCTTAATGTAAGCATGCGGAGTGTTCGCATTCAAATACATCGCTTCACCCGGCTCCAATGTGATCAAGTTAAGCAGCAGAACACAAAACAAACCGATATCGTTCGGGTACTGATGGCTAAGCTCAGTAACCAAAGCAAACTCAGCTTGGTCTTGATGAAATGCTGCGTAAGTCAGAAGTTGCTCTAATGCTTGATGTTTACGTTGGTCATCTAGAGTTAACAGATCACGGAAAAATGCTTCTAAGCCTAGAGAGTCAAGATTGTTACCAAACTCTTCAACCAAACCAGCCAACTCGCTCGAATCCAACTTTCTGAACAACCCTAATATTTCATCGAATTCTCGAAAGCCATTCATCGCTTGATATTCAGTGATCGCGTAAACCAATTCAGGTTTGTGGTTCGAGTCTTTGTAATTACGATGCCCTGCGTTTAGGGGGATTCTTGCTTGCTCTTCTCTAGCAAAGCCAACCTCTGCTTGCTGCTTGTTTGGGTGAACCTGAATAGACAACGCTTTTTCTGCAGCCAAGATCTTAAACAAGAACGGTAGCTCACCGAACTCCTGCGCAATATCGCTTGATAGATAAGCGGGTTTATTCTTGTTAATCAATTCAGATAGAGGCACCAAATGTTGGTCAAGCTTAACCATTGAGCAACCCTTCGGATGCGCTCCCATCCAAACTTCCGCTTGCGGCTCTTGTGACTCATTCTTAAAGCCAAACAGTTCACGTATCGAAGAAATGCTCCCCCATGCATAATTTTGGATGGTGTTTTCCATTGGGAAAAATGAGTGTTCTGAGAAGTGGCTGAGTGACATGGCGTTTTCCGTAGTGAGCCCTTTGAACACAATTCAGAGAGCTGATTCTAATAACGTAAATAATTAGAAAGACTACAGAGAGCAGCTAGAACCCACATGAGATGAGGTCTTAGACGCAATAGGAAAAATTCTTAGAAACAGGTGAGATCGATGAAAAGCGTGAAAAGAGTCACATTTGAATGCTACGTATAAAAAACGCTGAAGATAGGATAGCTGCACAATAACCAGAGGACCATTAGCAGCTATCTTATTGACGAAGAAGCCCCTTAAAAGCCAGAGCGAACCTCTGCACTTTTCTGAGGTGATTGAGCTTGTAGGAAAGGCAGTAACAGCAAGCCAATAACGGCCGCACAAGTCGAGATGGTAATAAAGAACCCACTCCAACCGTAAGTTTCTAGAACGAGTGCTAATGGGTAACCAGAAAGTGCTGCTCCCATATAAGCAAACAAGCCAACAAAACCTGTCGCCGCCCCGGCAGAGTCTTTATGTGAACATTCCGCCGCCGCCATGCCAATAAGCATTTGAGGGCCAAAAACAAAAAAGCCTACACAAAACAGCCCAGCGGCTTGAAACACAAAGTTGGTTAAAGGCATAAGCCATAAAGCCGAAACCGAAAGGAAGATGCCAATTGCAAACAGGATGTTCATCGGGCCACGGTTACCACCAAACAGCCTATCCGATCCCCACCCAGCAACAAGTGAACCAACAAAACCACCAATCTCGAACAGAGACAAGGCAGCGTTGGCGTTGATCAAACTGTAATCGTGTTCTTCGGTGAGGTATAAATTGCCCCAGTCGTTAACTGCCGTTCTTACGATGTAAACCAACACATAGCTAAAGGCGAGTAACCAAATGTACTTATTGCTGAACACATAGGTTTTCAGGATCTCTCGATAGCTTAACCCTTGCCCATGGCTCTCTTGCGCTAATTCTAGGTGATCATTACGCCACTTTCCTACCGTCGGCAGTCCCATGGTGGTGGGCTTGTCACGTAAGCGCCAGCAAACGATAAGACCGATAAAAACACCAATCACACCCGGCCAGATAAACCCAGCTCGCCAACTGAACTGCAGCGTTAGATAACCCACAAGAATAGGGATAAGCGCCCCGCCAACGTTGTGTGCTGTATTCCAGATTGCCCAGCGAAAGCCTCTTTCGGAGCGAGAATACCAAGTCGTCAATAACTTGGAACACGATGGCCAGCCCCAACCTTGGAACCATGCATTCAGAACCCATAGCGAGATAAAAGCCGCTAACGAACTCGAAAAGCCAAACGCGATGTTTATCAGACCAGTCGCGATTAGGCCAAGCCCCATGAAGTAACGAGGGTTCGACCGATCCGATATCGTGCCTGAGATAAATTTCGATAAGCCATAAGAAAGATAAAATAGCGTGCCAATTAAGCCGATATCGCCTTTGTCCAAACCAAGATCGGTGATCATAGCAGGCGCGGCGTAATTAAAGGTTTTACGAGTGAAGTAAAAACCCGCATAGCCGACATACATACCTATCATGATGTGAAGACGCCAGTAGCGATAACTCTGATTGACTTCATCATCTGTTAGATCATCACTCTTTGACGTTGTTGAGCGCAGAAATCCAAACATATTCGTTCTCACACTTTAGGTAATGTAACGCTGATATTGGTACCCGAAGATGAGCCATTAGCGTTGATTGTCATCTTGCCGCCGAGCGCCTGAACACGCTCTTGCATACCACGAACCCCCATTCCTTTGAGAAGGTCTTGCGCTGTAAAACCAACGCCATTATCTGAGATCCGAAGATAAGCCTGATCATCTAAAATCAGTTCAATTCTGATTTCGCTCGCGTTGGCGTATTTAGAGGCGTTGTTTAGAGACTCTTGGCACAGCCTGAAGATAGTGACCTTAAGCGTGTCACTCAAACACGAGTAATCACCTTGCCAATTTAACTGGATATCAACGCCGTGATCAGAAAACTCCATCTCTCGAATAAGCTGTTCCACAGAATCTTTTAGATCCAAATCGTCCAACATCTTAGGTCTTAGTTTTGTAAGTAGACGTTTGGTGGTGTCATAAACATTCAAAGATAATGATTCAATGGTACCCGCACAGCGAACGCTCATCTCAGCGGCATCGACGCGTTTAATAATGCTTGCCTGAGTACGAATTGCCGTGATGTTTTGGCCGATTTCATCATGCAGTTCACGCGCAATATCACGACGAACCGATTCTTCAGCGGTAACTAACTGACGTGAAAGATTTTGATTCCTAGAGAGCTCGCTCCGCAATTTGGAGTTGAGATCTTTCTGCTTTTGAACCGCAAGGCCAAGCAGTATACCTGTGATGGTTTGAGCAGATAGAGACAAGAGTAAGTCGGTAATTTCGAGTTTGGATGTTCCGCTGTGGGCAGCAATCAACGCGACACTATTTAACATTGTTGCAAGCAGAGCGCCTTGCCATCCGTAACGAACAGCGAGCAAGATAATAGGGATAGCCATACAGAACGGGGCGAAGCGCCTTAGTTCATCAGGCAAACTGGTTTGTATCAAAATACTGGCCACCAACAAGACGCTATATAAAGCGATGTGCCGGATTTTAAACTCTACAACATTATGGATTAAGTAAGAGCTCAGTGGCGCCCACTTATTTTGGAATAGATAGTTCCAGACCAGATAACACATCGGCACCAGCATCAGTCCACCCGTGATACTCGCTAACCACACCATGTAAACGGCTGGTACATGAGAACCCACCACAGCAACGTTAATTGATGCGGTGACCATGATTAAGCTTGCCATCACTAACAAATGACGATTCTGATCACCAGAATAATAACGCTTGGCAATTAGCGTGGCAGGAATACTCAGTCCACTGGCGATGAGTATCGTCAGCCATTGAGGTTCATCAAGTAGCAGAGCTAAAGCGATCGCAAGCCCCCACTCTGCAACATAGATAGCAGGCCAATAGTGAATGCGAGTGTGCAGCGTCATTCCCAGTCGAAGTGAAAACGGGAAAAGCAGAATGGCTAACTCAGGGTCATTAATAAAATAGAAGGCAATAACCCATAAACAGAACCATGCACAGCCAGCCATAAAAACCCCACATAGGGAGGTGGCTAGGTAAGAACGCATTAGTACTGGTCTTGTGTAAACAGTTTTGCTAACTCGACGTTGTTCTTAACATTGAGTTTGTCCATCGCATTGGCACGGTGTACATGCACCGTTTTATGGCTAACCCCGAGCTCAACAGCGATAGATTTTACATCGAGCCCTGTCGCCAATAACTGGCACACTTCGCTTTCTCTGCGGGTGAGCTGATTTAAAGAGGCTTTATTCTTCATGGGTGTCGCAAGCTTTATGGCGATATCGGGCGTGAGATAACAGCCACCATTTGCGCTCGTGTGTACGGCTTGGATTAACTCATCAGGGCTACAGCGCTTGCTGAGATAACCTTTGGCTCCTAACTCTAATGACTTCTCAACCATCGCCGGAGAGTCATGAACGCTCAACATGATGCTGGCAATGCCAGATGGAATCTCTTCCAATAAGCTCAGGCCACTTTCGTCCTGCATTGAGATATCCAAGATCACGACATCAGGGTGACAGCTTGGCAGTCCGAGACGAGCTTCTGCCGCAGAGTTGAATTCACCCACGACCGTAATATCAGCTTCAAGACTTAGTAATTGAGCAAAGCCAGATCGAACAATGACGTGGTCATCAACAAGCGCAACATTAATCATGATATTAACCAAAATTAAGAGTAAGAAAGAAAAATAGCCCCAACAGGAGCTATATAAAATTAAGTTTATTGATAGAGATGATACTGAATCGAACTAACGATTGGTATGATCTCACGTGCTTTAAAGCAATAAAGCACGTGAGACTATCTACCCGAAACTGTGCTTGCGAAAACAAGTCCGCGAGACAAGCTAGGCGTTTTGAGCCGCTAAGTGCATTTTCTTTGCTTGGCGAATCTTCTTCTCTTCTGCAACGGCAACGAACAAGAGCAATACGATACAAATAGCCGCTGAGGTATCTAGTGCAGCGAACGTTCCTTTCCAACCTGTTAAGCCGAAAATAGGTGTTCCGTCCGCAATCATACCTAAGCCAAGTTTTGCAAAGCTGTCACCAATCAAGTAAGCAAATGTGCCTTTCACACCATCCGCAACACTGATTGCTTTCTTAGGCACGAAACCTACCGCAGCAACACCAATCAGCAACTGAGGGCCAAACACTAGGAAGCCAAGCACAAACAGGGATGCTAGGTACATGAACTCACTTGTTGCATGCTGGTAGAACTCTAGAGAAACGATAATCAACCCAAGCGATACACAAGCAACTAGAGCACGGCGTCCATTCGCAAGATCAGATAAATAACCCCACATTAGCGTGCCGACCAGTGCCCCAACTTCAAACAGCGTGAAACCTGAAATCGCGGTTTCTTTTGATAGACCTAGCTCTTGATACGCATAAACGGTAGACCATTGATCGATACCGATACGAACAATGTATAAGAAGATATTCGCGAAACAGAGCAACCAAATCACTTTGTTTTTAAGGATGTATTCAACAAAGATCTCTTTCTTAGTCATTTGATTTTCTTCAGCAGCGGTATCTTCTTCGCTGACTTCTTCATCAAACAACTCTTCAACCGTACCTAAGCCGTATGCTTCTGGAGAGTCATTACCAAAGCGCATACCAATAAAACCAACCACAATCGCAATGATCGATGGGAACACGAACATACCAATCACGTTGCCATCAAATAGGTAGTTTGCACCAAACAGAGCAACACCAGCAGCACCTGCACCACCCACGTTATGTGACATATTCCAAAGGCCTAAATAAGAACCACGCTTGTTACGAGGCGTCCATTTAGTGATGGTTGAGTAACTTGAAGGTCCACCTGTACTTTGGAAGAAGCCACTCAATGCATAGAAGGCAACCATCATGAATAAGCTAGCACTGCCGCCACCCATACTGAAGCTGAAGCCCAACATGGCAATACCAGAAAGGACAAGCATAAATGGCAGGAACTGCTTAGTGTTTTTACCATCGGCGTAGTAGGAAACGACGGTTTTACCAATACCATAAGTAATTGAGAAACCAAGACCGATAAGACCTAGATCCGTCATCGATAGCCCATAAGTAGAAATCATGTCGTTTTGTGCGACATTGAAGTTCTTACGGATCAAATACATGGTTAGATAACCAATGAACACCACTAGGTAAGATTGCAGGAATGGTTTAAACCACATTTTTCTTCTGGTTTCGACCGGAAGATCCAGCGTCGGTTTTCGAACCTGATCTAGGAACTTTAACATTGTGAACTCTCTTATTTTTTGTGAGGTCTGCACGGCATAATTGCGACCATGCATTCTTTGTTAGTTGACCGTGAAATAATAAGGAGTCTAAAAATCGACCGCATGAGAGAGGGTCTTAGAATAACTAGGAAAAACTCTTAGTTCAGAATCGTGAGTCCAGAAAGCGTGAACAGCATCACTTTGTTTACGATCTGTTATGGGTTGATATTACGATAACAAAAGTAACTCATCTCAAGGCTGATGAACCTTTTAAACAAACAGAAACAAGCCAAACACTGCGCAACAAACAAAGCGCCAGTATCGATTCATCACCATCAAACCCCAAGGTGTGACCGATACTGACTCAACATTCATGCTTATTAAAATAGATCCAATAGGCTTTTTACGAATCGTACTACAGTCGTTTACCGCTGCCGTCTTCCCACATCACTTCGCATTCATCCTTGATCGCGGCTTTTAATAATTCAACCAGTGGGAACGCTCGGCTACCGAGATTAACAGGCGCTTCAACAACCTCTTCTTCATTGTCGTCATCAGTATTTTCTTGCTCTACCTGCTTGCTCTGCTCAGAGGCGATCGAAGCACGTAAATTATCCAGAGCTTGAGAAACTTCTGAAGCATCAATGGCACCTGGGACGGTACCGCTATGCCCAAGCATCTTGATGAACTGAAGACCGACTTCCCCAAACATCGTGACGCTAGCATGGGCCTTGCAACTAAAGGTAATTAACATTATGAGCCTCTCTAAGTTTTGTTTACCAACAAACTATGTTGAGTAACTCTCTGGAAAGCAAGTAGATAATCGCTAAGCCGCTTCTTATAACTCGAACCTTGATAGTCTCATTTTCGAATGGGTCTGCACCGTCAGTGATACACATCACGATTAATTACCGGTCGATTATTTTTTAATATGAAACCTTGAGTACAATCACACTAAATAGCTATCTAAACCTCCGCATAGCTCATTATTTAATCTACTATTAACACCATTATCAAAATCTTTGGCACAAATCACATGAAAAGGCTGGTCGGCAGACACCTAGAAGAAATGGCGGACATACGCTCCACCCGTAAACAAAAAATTGTCCACTCCTTTTCACTGACTGCCGCTGCGTTGTTCATTTTCTATACTTGGGCTTACTTCCAAGGCCAACACTATACCCTTTCAATTTTCGAGCTGTGCTTCGCGATTATTGCCATCTCCAATGCATTCTATGTGAGAAAAGTAGCCAACTCTGATTATTCCGAATTGATTCTGAGTAGTGTTCTTCTTGTACAGGGCGTCATCCTATTCTTGTACAGTCACGCCATCCCCGACCGAATACTTTGGCTCTACCCAATTCTAGCAGCGGTCATTTTCATTAATGATTTCAGAATTGGTATTATCTTCAGCACCTCATTTTGCTTGTTTATCAGCACCTTGATTACCGCCATGCCAAACAACTTTTCTTTACCCTTTAACAGTACCCATCGATTTATTCTTAGTTTATTTACCATGAGCTTGGTGTGCCACACATCCGCCTATTACTACACCAAAGCCGTCAGTTATATCCAACGTCTGTATAAAGAAGGCATCGAAGATCTGGCCTACAGAGATCAACTTACCGGCTTAGCTAACCGTTGGAGCTTTGAACGCTGGGCGACAGAAAAATTAATTACGGTGGATAGTGAGCGATCACTTACCGCACTGGTCTTTTTGGATATTGATGACTTTAAAGGCATTAACGACAGCTACGGACACGACGTCGGAGACAGTGTCTTGCAGCATTTTGCCAATCGCTTGAGCAACAATATTCGAACCCGAGACAGAAAAAGCCATGAATACGATTATTCGATTGCGCGTTTTGCTGGAGACGAGTTTGTTTTAATGCTCTACGATGTACCCTCTCGTAAAGATCTAGACGGTATTTTAGATAGGATTTGCGGGCTGTTCGAAAGTGGTTGCCAAACAAACGAGAGAATCAAGGAATTGACGCTAAGTGTTGGGGTTGCTTTATACCCACAAGACGCCCAAGAATTACATGAGCTGACGAGGTGTGCTGATAAAGCGATGTATGTCGCCAAGCATTCAGGAAAAAACCGATACGCTTATTATCACGACAACCCAGTATCAACCTTGATAGAAGAACTACCTACGAATCTAACCTGCTCAGGGTCAGATTCTTCTGAACTTGAAGATTGTCTTGAAGCAAAGGTCGAAGGGAACAATGTTACGCTATTAAAAACCCGTCAACGCTAGCCAGCCCTATAACTTAGCGGCGCTGCTAACCTGCAAGGTACATAAGCCAAAGGCTCACTAACCCGATCATAATAATCCATATGACTTGCCGTGTTCGGTTTGGGTTATTACCTTTAGGTCGCCTCACCACTGTTTTAAAAGCAGCTTGCTTAGCCGACTGAATAAACGGTGCTTCAATCTCACGTTTTTTGACGCGGCGTTTAACCGCGCTGTTTGCAACTTCTGTAAAACGCTGACTTTGCTCCGTTGTAAAGTCGTTATCAAAACCCATCCGACCATGCCTTTCGCCATGTTTTTGCTGAACTGCCATAGCGGCCTCCTTGGCGGTCTACTCTCTATTCAAGTATAGACATAATTTCATATTGTTACCTGTTCAAGATTTTCGAATAAGTCACTCAACGCTGTGCCATCTTCTTTTTCAATCAAATTACATAAACTACAGCTATTCAAGTATATGAGGGTTTCAAAATGACGAATATAAGAGCAGTAGATCATGTGATTGCAGCGCATGCTACCTCAGACGGTGATGGTGTCAAAATCCAACGACTCACGGGTTTTAATAACACGCGCTTCTCTCCATTTTTGATGATTGATGAACTTAAATCGGATGAAAGCAAAGACTATGTTGGCGGCTTTCCTCCACACCCTCACCGTGGGATAGAAACGCTCACTTACATGCTCCAAGGTCACTTCCAACACAAAGACCATATGGGGAATGTTGGAGAGCTGCGCAGCGGTGGCGCACAGTGGATGGCCGCAGGCCGTGGTGTCATTCACAGCGAAATGCCAATGATGGAAGAAGGCGCGCTGCATGGTTTTCAGATTTGGATAAACCAACCTGCGGCACACAAAATGCAGCCAGCGCAATATCACGACTTCCAAAATGAAAGCATCGCGGAACATCAAAGTGAACAAAGTGGTTTGTTGAGAATGATTGCCGGAGGGTTTGAACTGTACAACCAAACTGACGATGATTCAGAGGCTTTACGAGCGCAGGGTCCATTACAGAAAACAGGTGTGCCATTAAGCGTTGCGGATTGGCGCTCTCATTCTGGGCAAAAAGTGGCGTTAGGGACTAAAGTTGATCACAATGCCATGACTTACGTGTACCGAGGCAGTATTAAGATCGGCGACAAAGTCATCAACCAAGGTCAACTTGCGCTGCTCACTAAAGCTGACTTGCTGTCTTTGGGTAGCTTAGAAGATTCAGGGGTACTGATTTTTTCTGGTGAACCGATTAATGAACCCGTTGTGCACTATGGTCCGTTTGTCATGAACTCGATGGAAGAGATTGAACAGACAATTCAAGACTACAACAACGGTGTGTTTGAGACTTACTGATATCTTGGCTTTGAGCTTTGAGCTTTGAAGATTGAAGATTGAAGAGATTTTGTAACGAACAACGATTTGGTCATCCATTTGATGACTACAAAAACAAGTGACACTATCCACTGCCGGTTACTATCACTTATTTAACCACGCTCCTAGAGCGTGGTTTTTTTCTATTCAATCAGAGACAAACGATGCCCTGGTTGAACAAATTTAGTTCTGATTACAAGTACTCACACAGGTAAGCCGTCGCTTCTTTTACCTGTAGGTCGAATGATGAATCACCCGCAACGTCAAAAGACTCACCAGATTGGTATGTCGTCCAATCATCATCGCCAACACGCTTTACAATCAAAGCACCTTTAACAACGGTCATCTTTTCTGGAGCCGCAGTACCAAACGTGTACTCACCAGTTGCCATTACACCAACACTCACATCAGCACCAGACTGGTTAAACGCTAACGACTTAACGCCACCTTCAAAGTATGTGTTTTCTTTAATCATTGTACTTCCTTGTTATCTTCAAATTGCAATTATTGAGCTCACTGAGTAAGCCTATGCGTAAATTTAGGTGATAATTGTTTTAACCAATTCGAGACTTTCCTACAAGAAATAAATACGCATAGCTTAAGCATTTCTGGAATTCGCTTTCATTGATAACGTAAATACTGAGGAGCAAGGCTAAAAACCACTAACGCAACCAAATTTATTTGAACATTCGATCCTGCTTCTAACTCTTAGAACAATTTTTGCAAACTAAGGTTTTAGTTAATAGAATCTAAAACAATATCAGTCGAAAAATGAAGAGATAATGGCAAAAAAGCCGACTAAAAGCAGAGATCTATTTGCCAACTCGTTACTCTACGGCTTCCTATTAGCTGGCTTTATGGTTGCCCTCACCGCCGGCTATTTTGCTTACCAAGCCCACCAGCAATCTGTCAGCCCAAGCAACGTCTATGGCACATGGATAGAGATTGCGGCGCCACCTTACAACACCGACATCCTGACACTTTCAGAAAACGGTGTGATGATGAATCATCGTCTTATCACTACCTCATTCGATTTTGACGGGAAGATCGTCACGATCAACACTGGCTCTGGAACCACCGTTTACACCATCAGTGGTACTTACGATTCGCCTCGCTTAAAGCGATTAGAGCCAAGCGTACCATCTCAGCAATTTATTAAAGAAGGCTACGAAGATACTGCGACTGGTGATACCCATAGTGTCATGCAACAACGACGCGCTTCCTTAGCTGAGCAATTCAAAAGATAACCCTCGCTTCTCCATACTCAGAGCAGCATTCGCCTTCAAGTTTACTCGTCGATCGAACACGCCCGCTCAACATACTTCACTTTGTGATTCTGCTTCAATTCACAGTATTTTCTTATAGTTTGTCGCACCTTTTCATAACTTCATGTCGTGAATTTTCACTTGTGAGATTTTCCTACTGAAGGATGTTTTATTTTATAAAACATGGACTCAGCCTCTCATTCGTTAAGCAACAGAATTGTAACAAGATACAATTTTTTAGTTGTCCATCGAAAACGGATTTATTTTCAGTTATGAAATTAAAACTCTCTCGAATACTGACTGGGAAGCTCCTTCAAAACTGATTGGAGCCGTTTATGGGGCCAATTGGTTCTCGTAATCTTCAAGGAATGAGAGAAATAGTATGATTCGTATAAATACCTGTGCTGCAAGCATTGCTCTAGCGCTATCTGGTACAGCATTAGCTGCTCCAACAGCACCTAGCATCGACATGTACGGTTCCAATAACCTGCAATTTTCTAAAATTGAACTCGCGATGGAAACCACCTCTGGCTACAACCAGATGGTGAAATATCACGACCAAGCGAAGGTCGACGTCAAGTTCAACCAATGGAGCGGAACGTCAGGAAACACGTACAACATCTACTTTGATGGCGTTAAAGTAGCCACCGGCCCAATCACTGGCAGCCAAACCACGGCCTCATTCGAATACGGCCAAGGCGGCTTATTCGATATGGAAATTGAAGCGTGTGACGAAACTGGTTGTAGCAAGAGCGCACCCGCTAAAATCACCATCGCAGATACCGATGGCTCCCACTTAGCGCCACTTGCGATGAATGTGGATCCAAACAACAAGTCATACAACACAGATCCAAACACGGTAGTAGGTACTTACTTTGTTGAATGGGGTATTTATGGTCGTGACTACACGGTAGATAACCTACCCGCTGACAACTTGACCCATATCCTTTATGGCTTCATCCCAATTTGTGGTCCGAACGAATCAGTTAAATCAGTAGGTGGTAACAGCTACAACGCACTCATGACGGCATGTCAGGGCGTTAACGATTACGAGGTGGTGATCCATGACCCTTGGGCGGCTTTCCAGAAGAGCTTCCCTCAAGCGGGTCACGAATACAGCTCACCGATCAAGGGTAACTACGCAATGATGATGGCGCTCAAACAGCGTAATCCTGATTTGAAGATCATCCCATCAATTGGTGGCTGGACATTATCTGACCCGTTCTTTGATTTTACAACCAAAGCCAACCGTGACACCTTCGTTGCATCTGTTAAAAAATTCCTAAACACATGGAAATTCTACGATGGTGTAGATATCGACTGGGAATACCAAGGTGGTGGCGGTGCTGCGCCAGAGCTTGGTGACCCAGAAAATGATGGCCCAGCCTACATTGCACTGATGGCAGAATTACGTGCGATGCTCGATGAGCTAGAAGCAGAAAATAGCCGTACTTACGAGCTAACATCTGCGATAGGTGTTGGCCACGATAAAATTGAAGACGTGAACTACGGCGATGCTATCCAATACATGGATTACATCTTTGCGATGACTTACGACTTCTACGGCGGTTGGAACAACGTATTAGGTCACCAAGCAGCATTACACTGCGGTAACTTCATGCGCCCTGGTCAGTGTGATGGCTCAGGCATTGATGAAAATGGCAAACCATACACAGGCCCAGCTTACACAACGGACAACGGCATCCAATTGCTGCTCGAACAAGGCGTTCCAGCTAACAAGCTTGTCGTAGGTGCAGCAATGTACGGTCGTGGTTGGGAAGGTGTATTACCCTCATCACTTTCGGATCCTAGCGACCCTATGACAGGTGTTGGTAACGGCAAACTGAAAGGTAGCTCTGCGCAAGGCGTCTGGGAAGATGGCGTTATCGACTACAAAGGCATTAAGGCGAACATGCTTGGTGCGAATAACCAAGGTATCAATGGCTTCGAATACGGTTACGACGAAATGGCAGAAGCGCCTTACGTATGGAACCGCACCTCAGGTCAGCTAATCACATTTGATGATGACCGCTCGGTAAAAGCAAAAGGCGCGTACGTTCGTAGTCTTGGTCTTGCAGGTCTATTCTCTTGGGAAATTGATGCAGATAACGGCGATATCCTAAATGCAATGCATGAAGGTCTAGCAGGTGGCACCACCGATCCTGTAAACCGTAAACCAACTGCAGCAGCAGGTGCCGACCAATCCGTTGAAGGCCCAGCTTCTGTTTCTCTAGATGGCAGCGCTTCAAAAGACAGCGACGGTACGATTGCGAGCTATGCTTGGTCACAAGTAAGCGGCACGGCAGTAACGCTGGCGAACGCGACTGCGGCTGTTGCAAGCTTCGATGTGGTTGAAGTCGCGCAACAAGAAGCACTCACGTTCAGCCTAACGATAACTGATAACGAAGGCGCTACTGCAACTGACACCGTTGTTGTAACGGTAACTCCTAAAGACACAGGCCCAGTCAATACAGCACCAGTTGCTGTGGTTACGGCTCCGGCTGAAGTTAATGCGGGTGACGTAGTCGTGGTTGATGCTTCGGCTTCGAGCGATGCTGACCAAGACACATTGACCTTCACGTGGGATATGCCTGCTGGTATTGATGCAACGATTCAAGGTTCTTCAGTGAGCTTTGTCGCGGCGGAATACACGCAAGATACGACGCTGAACTTCTCTGTAACGGTCAGCGATGGCACTGATACATCGGTAGCGGCTACTTCAGTGAACGTTCTTAAGAAAACCACAGGCGGCGGTACGTGTACTAACGCTTGGGATTCAAGTGCGGTCTACACTGGCGGCGACCAAGTAACTCAAGGCGGTAAGGTTTGGGAAGCGAAATGGTGGACAACCGGTGAAGATCCAACAACGACAGGCCAATGGGGCGTGTGGAAAGAGATCGGTCCTGCAAGCTGCTAACTAAAAATAGTGCTTAATTAAATACTGACTAAGCATCAACTAAATCCCTAAAACAAAGGCCAACCAGATACTGTCTGGTTGGCCTTTTTATTTATGTTTTCTGAGCTTTGAGCTTACGATCTTTTTACTGGCGTTCTACTGACTTGCGCTCGTTGGGCTTAGCCAATTAAGTTATCAAAGCTCTCGAATACTTGTGGGCACTTCATTACTCGCCCGTGACCCTGTCCTTGAGTCGCAATCAAGGTAACGCGACCCATTTCATTAGCAGCACGCTGAGACACATCAAACTTAGTAAACTTGTCTTGCTCGTCATGAACAATGATCGTCTGAGACTCACGAAGCGCTAGCTTTCCATAGGGATCAACAGACTGAATTGGATAGTTAAACTGCTCTTCCACTTCACCTACGACCGCCTCAAACAACTTCATTGAGTAACCAGAACGCGCAACGCTACCAAATAGGTTTTCTAGATAATCCAACACAGGTGCAATGAGCAACAAAGGTTTGTTTTCTAATTTAACGTGCTTACATTCCAACGCTGAAGCAGTACCCATGCTGTGACCAACTAAACCAGCTACTTCACCTACCGAATCGAGAACAGCTTCCAAACCGTTCACAAATGCAGGGATATGACCATGTACGCCATCGCTGCCACCATGAGCAGGATGATCGTAAGCCATTGCAGTAAAACCTTTAGCAGCGATGTGTTCCATTAAAGGAAAGAATTGACTCGCGGTGCCAGACCAACCATGAGTCAGTACCCAAACGGGCCCCGTACCCAAAGAATACGTTTTTATAACGCCATCACGACCTTCGATTTCACTCTTGATAAGCCCTTGTGGATCCGCATTTTTTTGCTCGGTACGCATCGGGGTGAGCAGCAGCTTACGTGCCGTTTTCTTCGCATGGCTCGGCGCTAAGATATAATGCAGATTGGTTGTTGCGCCAATTAAGCTGCGCTTGAAGCTGAATTTGTTCGATGTATTAAAGTAGATTTTGTCACTCATGACCGTTCCTTGTATCGCCATCATCATTGGCGGATCGAGCTCGGCCCTAAAAATCGAACGACCGTGCTATTTGTTGATATAAAAAATGGCGCTACTGCGATTTATCATCGCTTACCACCACTTCTCTAAAATTTTGTTGTAAACCTTACTTCAACAAGACTCACATGATTTGCGAGTTAACCTGCTGTATGTATTAAACCGCTTTCCAACTGGCTACCAAGCGCTCGACACCACTCCAAAAATGCGTGTGGCTGGCTTGTTGGCCTCGTAATGAGTAGAACAAGTTCGCACTTAAATAAAGACCGTACAACTCGAAGGTTGCCTGTTTCGGGTCTAAATCGGCTCTGAATTGTTTGCTTTCAACCGCTTTTGCTACCTGAATCGTCAAGTAATCAATCCACACTGAAATGGTTTTCTGCAGTGCTTTCTGAATCACAGACGTTTCACTGCCCGCATCTTTCCATGCATCAATAAACATGCAACTGCCTTGGAATGAATGGTTCCAGCCCAGCCAATTGTCGAGCAGCTGTTTCAATTTCGCTTCAATATCACCATCTCCCAGCTCTCTTGCGGGAATGATGACTCTTTCGGTGAATATGGCGTTGGAATACTCGAGTACAGAGAGTTGCAGGTTTTCTTTAGAGTTGAAGTGTGCAAACAAGCCACTCTTAGACATGCCACACTGCTTGGCTAACTCGCCAATCGTCAAACTCTCAAGCCCATTCTCACTCGCAAGCGCGAATGCATGGCTCAAAATATACTCTTTGGTTATCTTTCCCTTGCTCATTATTCACCAATAATAAATCTGATACATTATTTTTAGCACGTTCGTTCTTTTTTTCAAGATTTTTTACTTAACCTTTGGTATTCATTTTGTATTATCAAAGAATTGTGGAAAAATGCGACAATATTCAAAGGAAATTGAAATCGGCTAACAAAGGAAAAACAATGAACACACTTTGGGAACAGTTTGCGTTTTCGGCGTCGGTAACAGGCCCTATCTGTTTAATGCTGTTTCTTGGTGTGATGCTCAAGCGAATCGGCTTAATCAATGACAATTTCATTGATGTCGCATCTAAGGTGGTATTTCAAGTCACCCTGCCCGCAATGCTATTTCTGAGTATTGTTCAATCGAATCACAACTTTTCAGCCAGTAGCGCGTTAGTTGCCTTTGGCGTCATCGCTAACTTTGTCTTTTTCTTGTTCACGATTTTCTCGACCAAGTTAGTATTTAAAGGTTCGAAAGATCAAGGTGTGATTGTCCAAGGTGGATTTCGCGCTAATACCGCGATCATCGGCCTCGCCTATGTGGCTAATATCTATGGCAACCAAGGCGTGGCATTGGCGGCTATCTATGTCGCATCCCTAACCGTGCTGTATAACATTCAAGCCGTGATTACACTGACACCCAAAGGCGAAGACACTGGCGCGAAAGCGATTAAAGTAATCGCCAAGTCGATTACCAAAAACCCATTGATCATCGCTATTTTCTTAGCGGTCGTCTTCTATGCGCTTTCTATCCCTATCCCAAAAATGGTCACTGACGCTGGTCAATACTTTGCCAACATGACGTTGCCGTTAGCACTACTATGTACCGGTGGGTCGCTCGATATCAGCTCGCTCAAACAAGAAAAGTTATCGACGTGGTTTGCCTCTAGCTACAAGTTAATTGCCTCACCGTTACTGATTACATTGGCGGCTGGGTACTTAGGATTTGAAGGGCTCGATCTTGGGCTTATCTTCTTGATGAGCGCAGCACCAACGGCAGCGGCAAGCTACGTTATGGCTCGTGCGATGGGAGGAAACTCAACACTGGCGGCTAACATCATCGCGCTTACTACTGTTGTTTCTCTTATCACTTGTACTCTCGGTATTTTTGTACTTACTGCAATGGATTTAATATAGCTGCGACAGGCTTCAAAAAACCGACACAAGCCTTGAAACAAAGGTCATAAGCCTTGATTTAGTACTAACTGGGTGGGCATAAAGACTGCTAGATTTCGTAAAAATTTTACTAAGAGATCTGATATGTCTTCCGTTCAACATACGCCTTCACAACACATCGCCAGTATCGAGTTAGGCCGAGTGATTGCTATCTTGGCGATCATTGGTTTACACGGTCAAATGGCACTCACTTATTGGCAAATAGATGAAGTGCCTTGGATCGGTTATGTACTCAACCAAACCGCTCGTTTTGCGGTACCTCTGTTTTTCCTAATTTCCGGTTATCTTATTCAGCCCAAGTTGATTGTATCCCCGTGGCAAACCGTCATTAATTACTCTAAACCACTGCTTAAGGTTTGGTTGGCATGGAGCATCATTTGCCTAGTGATGCCATTCAACCTCGCGAAGGTAGAAGAGTTTGGATACCTGGGTGAGCGCCAAGGCTATTGGGGTTTCTTAATGAACACGCCGCTTAATTCTTTCTTAGAGGGTGGATTGGTTCATTTATGGTTTATTCCCGCTCTCGTATGTGCAGTGTTGATCATTGCTTTGATAGTCGAAATGAAACTCGACAAATTGCTATTACCGGCGGCTATTGTACTTTACGTTTATGGTGTTTTGGCAGGCAGCTACGCAACGCTAACCGGGTTAGAAGCACCCTTCTTCACGCGTAATGGCCCGTTCTTTAGCACGTTAATGGTGACCTTAGGTTTCCTTATTCGTCAGAATCAATGGAAGGTGTCATCAACTAAAGCGTTGGGGCTATTAGCGTTAGGCATGTTGATTCACTTTGCTGAGGCGGCATGGCTCACCACGTTCGACGTCGGATTCAACATGAATGATTTCTTGTTTGGCACGGCGCTATGGGGAATGGGCGTATTTATGTGGCTTTTGGCTAATCCAAACATGGGTAACTACGCTTGGGTTCGCGCCATTTCAAATCGCATGCTGGGTATCTACGTCTGCCATCTGCTGATCATTATCGTGTTGTTCAATGTCTGTGGAGTCTTAGGCATTACGGAATTGGCAAAAGACCTTACGGTATTTTTTGGCACCGTATTGTTGAGCTTCGGGTTGGTTGCTGGGATCGAGAAAACACCACTGCGACGCGTGCTACTTCGCTAGTGTTTGTTCTTAAAACTATCCGCTAAATCAGTTTTAAAGAGCCACAAAAAATAAAGGCAAGATAACGGATTATCTTGCCTTTATTTCATCATGTCAGTAACGAGACTGTGTCACTCGTTGAAGTGTTATCGGAACGCCATTGCGCCTTTACCAACACCTTCATAAGCGACGATTTGTAGTGATTGGTTCTCTGCTAGGCTAGGCTCAACTTGATCCGCAATATAGCCCGCAAGTAATTCCACCGTGGTATCGGTCGGCAAGATTTCCGTCTCACTCTTAGCAATCGCTAGCTCAAATTCGCCTTGTGGCGCGGTGTAACGGAAGCCATAGTGACTTTCATCATTAACACTGTTCGCGTTTTCACTCAGGTTAAGTGATGAAACAGAAACTTGGTCTTCTTTAGAACCTAAGTAAATGTCTTCCCAACGCTGAGCAAATGCTTGTTCGCGTTGCTCGTCACGCTGACCATCAACCACGATTTCTACTGGAGAACGGTGACCATGGGCGATGCGTTGGCAGTTGCCATCATGCTTTTTCAAACCATGAGTGTAGTGGTAAAACGCGCCATTAATGTTCTCGTGACGAAGGGTGATCTCTAACCCTGTGACGTTACTTGGTAGGTTATCGCGAAGAATATTGTAAACGTGTGCGGTCACACTCTCGATAGTAATCGCTTCTGCATCAATCAAGCAATATGCTTCATCAGGGCAATGTAGATGAAGGCTCTTGTCACCACGCAGCACATCAACCTTAGAGTAGCCCGCTTTGCTCGCTTGAAGAACAATTGCAGCGCTTTGCATTGGCAGCAGCAAACGGTGATCAACATGCTCATCGACAAGCTGTTTGATCTGCTTTTTGACCTTGCTAAAATCCAGCACCATACTCATTTCATTAAGTTCACCAGACATGGTGACATCTAAAATCCAACTATCTCCTACGACCCCTCTGTGTTCACAGATGTATGAAGAATCGATAACGGTAAGGTCTCTTACAAATAGGTTCAAGTTGAACTCCTTAATACTTTAATGAGATACGGGAGGCTGAATAATGTTCAGCAGGCACTTCGTCTCATAGGTGTCTAGATAAAATAGGACGGGCAGGATGTTACAACAAGCTTATAAAGTCCACCTTTTTACACCCTCTTCCGATAAAAGAACAAACTACATACAATTTCCGCTAAAACATAGACCAGCCAGATACGAATAGCCATAAATCGGGTGGGGATTGCCTGGCGTTTCACGACGCATTTTGCTTTAGCCAAAGGCGCGGCGACACTCCGGCAACATGTTGAAAAGCACGTGAGAATCCTGAGTAGCTGTTGTAACCCACTTCATCAGCGACCCAATTGATCGGCTTATTTTGCAATAACAGAGATTGAGCCACAGAGACTCGCCACTTTTGCACATAATCTCCCGGCGTTTCACCCACTTCTCGTTTGAACGCTTCAATAAACTGAGTGCGAGACATCGCGGCCAGTGACGCCATTTCGACAATCGAATAATGACGAGCAGGTAATCGATGAATAGCCGTAACCACAGGAGCCAATCGCGGGTGAGCAAGCGCCGAGAAAACGCCGCTATCAATTTTCTGCTGTTCGATGAGATGGCGGAAAATCAAAGCCATCAAGGCATCGCTCAATTTGTCCATTAAGTACTGCTGCCCCGACGATTCTTGGCTCGACTCATTAGATAACACCTCGATCACTGGCATTAAGTTAGGTGCCTCCTCAAGGGGAATCACTATCACGTCAGGCAGAACCGACAATAAAGGATTCATCTGTCCAGAACGATACTCCACGTTCGCGCACACGACCTCAGCACCTTCTCCCACGCCTTCAATCACATGTGGTGTGCTGTTCGGAAGGTAAATAATGCAGGGCTGTGACAGTTGCCTGTACTCCGTGTGCGCACTAGACAAAGTCAATTCACCCGCGCTCAATACATGAAGGTGCCCTTCTTTACCTTGTTGCGGCTTAAATGACGACACTCCGCACAAATTGCCAGAGTAGAAAACACCGGTACGTATCGAGAAGTGTTCCATTAGTTGTGAAAGCAGATCCATGCATCCTCCGAACGATTCGCTTACTTTTAAGTTCTTTTGTCCCTCTATAGACCGGACGGGTGGGCTAAATTACTTCAAACAAGATAACCAACACTGACAAGGAACTTGATATGTCACACATGAAATCGACCAGTCAAAAAATCACTCTATTGGCCG
This sequence comes from Vibrio sp. Vb339, assembly GCF_902751245.1. Taxonomy (NCBI): domain Bacteria; kingdom Pseudomonadati; phylum Pseudomonadota; class Gammaproteobacteria; order Vibrionales; family Vibrionaceae; genus Vibrio; species Vibrio sp. Vb339. The sequence goes on from NZ_CADDIS010000001.1 coordinate 249,897, forward strand.
CGTTACTAGGAACCAGCTTTTCACTCATGGCAGCAGACATCGACATGAGCGTTGATAGCAATGACATCGCGATCAAAGGCTATGACCCAGTGGCTTACTTTGCCAATGAAGGCCCAGTAAAAGGCACATCAGAGTTCACAGCGACCTATAAGAATGCGATCTATAACTTTGCGAGCAGTGAAAACAGAGATGAATTTCGAGCCAATCCAGAAGCCTATGCCCCTCAATATGGCGGTTACTGCGCCTTTGGGGTGGCCATGGGTAAGAAGTTTGAAACCGACCCTCTCGCTTGGAAGGTGGAAGATGGGAAGTTGTATCTGAACTTAGACAAATCGGTTCAAAAACGCTGGCTGGAGAACACACAAGAGTTCATCCAAGACGCCAACAGCAACTGGACCACAATCAAAACTGTCGAAGCTTATAAGCTCTAAGTTCTAACCTACAGCGCTTATCCATTGCCCAAGAATAAAACGGAAGCGACCGAACGCTTCCGTTTTCATTGGGATTTTCCCCAAAGAGGTCAACCCAAAGCGATTGGCAACACCTACTAAGTCCATTTCTATTCTATACTCCTAGCAGATAAGCTTTTCTTTTTATGGAAGAATAATGACATTACCTAGGATTTTGGTACTCGGCCTCTGCGCCCTATCGACACTGACTTATGCCAACCCATGGCAGTTCGTCAAAAGTGAAGATGGCATCATGATTGATAAAAGGCCACACAGCGAAGGCTTGGTTGAGATACGAGCACAGATGCAAACGCCCACCACTTATTCCGGTTTTCTGTTGTTGCTGGAAGACAGCGAGAACGTACCAAACTGGATAGATAACGTGTCGCAAAGTCGTGTGTTGATGCAGATATCTGAAGATGAAAACATCGTCTATACCCAATTCAAAGCACCGTGGCCTGCCAGAGATCGAGACATGGTGACCTACTCAAAATACAGCATCGAGGATGGCCAGTTTGTCTTGTCGATAAAGGATGCGTCGAACTATTTAGCGAAAGAGTCAGGGTTCATTCGAATCTACGATGTGGATGCACTTTGGACGCTACAACCGCTGACTAATGGCAATACCTACATTACCTACACCGCATATGCGAACGCAGGTGGCATCTTGCCAAATTGGTTGATGAACAAGTTATCGATAGGCAGTGCACTGAGCACGTTTAAGGGGCTAAAAGAACAGTTACCAAAATACCAAGGCCAACAGCACCCTAACCTACCAAATGAGTCTCGCTAACGATACAAGTCGATAAGTAAATGGAAGAATTAAGGTTAAAGATTAAGGTCTTCTAGCGAGGTCGCGAGCTAAGATAAGCGCCAAGCCAAATACTTGAAGAAACAGGGCGATATTCTTATAGAAAGCCATTTTCTCATCAAGCCTTTGAATTAACTCAACCAAAGTCAGGTTATCCAAATAGTAGTCATCGATTCGAGTTCGTTGCGCTTCTTGTGCACTGTTTATCAGCATCATCAGTTTCGGTAAGTGAGCCAAAGAGATACTTGGCACTTCGCTACTCACCCAACGCCTAAGTTGCCCACGCAGTGCTTCATCGAGAACCGTGGTCGGCTGCACTGTTTCTGGTTTATCAAGGTGAATCAAAATCGCTTCTCGCTTGCGCTCTAGGGTTTCAATCGTATTCCAAGCAAGCTGTATTGAGTACACATTGCCGTATTTGCGATCGTTGTACTCCGCTTTCGCAGCTTCAATTTTATCGAGCACCAAGCTCGACATGACAATCGCCATGATGTTGAGTATCAAGCCTGCGAGGACAATCGCCCAAGCAGGAGGAAGACGCAACGCCATAATGCTCCCTAGAACATTTTATCAAAAGGTAGGTAAGCTAAGTTTAGGACAATCAAAGAGATCATGCAGGTAAGCGTTAACACCATCCCCACTTTTCGACCTTTGAAGTTCTTCGCTAATATCCCTTTCGCATGAATCACACGCCCCACAATAAACGCGACACCAATGACATGAATCAGCCACACACTGGCACCATTCATCTCTAACAACCCCATCAAAATCACGGTGATTGGGATGTAATCCATAGCATTACTTTGTGCCGAACGTGCTATCTGTAACGACTCAACACCGCCATCAGCATGAGCAACAAGATTGATTCGCCTTTGCTTGATCACCTCTATCGCTAACCAAATCATTACGACCGTCAGCAAGGCTGCGTAAAGTGCTGTAACCATCATATTTCCCTATTATTTTGTGTTTACTCAGTGTTCTTTGTTATCTGTTCGACAACACCCGCCGAGATAAAATGAAAATCGCGCCCGAGCACTTGTAAGAGATCTCTCACACCGAACGTAAGAGATCACAATCAAGCTTCGCAGAAAATTCCTAAAATACAAACCCAAGCCCTTGTTTTGTATGAATCCACGCATATTTCTTTCGATCAGTGGGTACATTTATTTCTTGAGGTGGATTGTGAGTAAAGCCTCTGCAGTGTTTAATACACATGTCGACAGGGAGTTGGCAGGAACAGGAAAAAGCCTAACGGATTAGGTATCTTCAGGATGAAGATTTGATGGCTTAGGATGAGTTATCAGCAAGGAAGTTATGCTCTAGGATAGAGTCACTTGTCAGGATGATGAGTTAGCAAGGACACCGCTAGGACGGCGATGAATTGGATAGGTTAAAGGATTTAGCCACGTCAAGGAACGATGCAGGGAGCACCAGTTACCTATTGAAAGATAAGTAACGCGCAGTAGCAGGATGGCTACGAAAAGAATAGACCCCGTTTGGTGAAAGCCAAACGGGGTTTCCTTTTTTGTAACATCTGAAAGCTGTTAGCAGCTAACCGTTCAAAGTCACGTTACAAAATAATGTTCATCAAGAACATGGCACCGAAGGCATTCAATACCGAAATCGCGATCATCACCGGGATGTAGCGACCTTCAGTACCAATTGGTCCCATAATACGACCCATGTATTGCACCTGAGAGCCCATCAAGTAGATAGCTGGCGCCAAGATAGCGATATGGTTGCCGTTCAGAATACCTTGGTCAAACAGCGTGATAACCACGCCCACCGCGCCACCCATCGACATCCACGCACCAATCAATACCGCTGCCGCTTCGCCAGGTAAACCAAATACCGCCATGATTGGAGCAAATACACTACCCATCAAATCCAGCGCACCCGTTATCTGCAATGCCTTGATGATCACAAATGCCATCAGAACATTTGGTACCGTAGAGGTAGTCGCGATAACCCAGCCTTTCTTAGCACCTTCAACGAAAATATCAGTAACCATTGGTTTCTTTGCTTTAACTTCGCTCATTATGCTACTTCCTCTTCCAGTTTTTGTTCTTTGTCTGATTTTGGTTTGTCTTCTTTGCCTTCAGTAATGTTGAGGTAAATACGGAACAGATTCGCTCCGACAAACTTAAAGATAAACATCACAGCGACAGCCAAACCAATTGACGATGTCACCGCTAAAGAGCCATCCATCGCGGTTAGAGTGAACAGCACCGCACCTGAAGAGAAAAAGTTAACGATCGCCGCGCCTGCCGTAAACTGGAACATGGTGAACACATCGGTTTCACGCTTAGTGAGATGCCCTTCGTCTTTCAGCTGACGTGTCATCGCTGCGCCAGCATCGGTACTTTGCAAAGACGCGATCAGTGCCAAGCCTGAGTTACCCGGAATACCCATCAGAGGGCGAAGCAGAGGTGTCAGCAGTTTACGAGCCGCATCCAGTGCACCGTAGTGCTCAAGTACGTTGATCATACCCAATGCAAACATCACGGTCGGAATAAGTGTCAAAGCAAAAATGAAACCGTCGCGAGCACCACTACCGCCTTTACCACGCAGTGACGTCGTTGCTGCTTGAATACCATCGGCCGTTTCACTCACATCGTAAGCGACCTTACCGAATGAACCGTTGAGCGTTGTAAAATCGAACACTCCATACCATTCATTGGACTGCATTAAGCCTGAAAAGAACACAATCGCGAACGCGAGTGCGATATAGCTGCCGATCGTGACTTTACGATCGGTTTTGGTTGGATTAGTCATAAGGACCTCTATACATCTCGTTTATGTGGAACAGAACACGTATAGATAGTGCAAACTAATGAGCGAAAGGTTAATGACCAAAATCAAATAGCGTATCGGTTTAAATAAAAGAAGCACAGCAACATATAAAACTGTGATTTGGATTTAAAAGCAGGACCATACGCTAAATAAATTAGAATATTTTACATACAAAACTAAACAAACCTTGCTTCAACAGCGCAACCAAAAACGCACACAATCACCACACAAGTCTGGCTTCTAGTGAGAAGTTTTTACCTAGTGCTATCTCTGATAATGCTGTAAGAGATCTCTTACATTGTTTTTCTGGTCAATTTTAATTCGATTATAATACAGAGACTTAAATAGTGATTCCGCTTCCAGAATGCAACCGTTTTCCCTTAGTTGATTGAGTTTTGAGCCAAGCGCAAACAGTGAGCCATTTTATAAAGAATTTGAGCTTAATTCGAAATTTCAGCCCTCAGAGGTGCTATAGACTTCGCGCAGCCAATATAGAAGGAGAACGGTGATTACTATGGAAATGAGAACGCTTAAATATCAAGTAATGGGCAAAGGCATGTGGATCACTGCAACAGTATCTCGCGTAGTAGCGGACAAACTTGCGCTTGAATACCAATCCTATGGCTGGCCTGTTGAAGTATGTGCAGCAGAACAAACACTGACGTTTGATCTCAATGCTGCATAATGTTGGCAATTTCGAATAAGCTCTATCGGCACTGAGTCCGGTAGGGCTTTTTCTTTAGTCTTTAGTCTTTAACTTAAGTGTACAAGACAGTAATTTTGAGCATGTAAGACCGTATTTCGTTCACATCACAGTCTATTGCTTCCACTATAATCTATTGAATTATTAAGATATCTATCACACTGCACATGGTTATTTAGGTCTACGCTTTTACCCGTGTTAATAACTTATTAACTTCGGAGCGTAATCCATGTTAGGTATCCAGCTTTCTGCTGTTCTCTCTTTGTTACTCTTTTCTACGGTAGCAGGTGCTGCCACTTCTCAGTTGGGAGAACCACTCAAGCTCACCAACTCATTCGCTGGCTACCTATCCCTGACCATTTTCGTTATCGCCTACATCGTAGTGATGATGGAAGAGTACCTAAAGCTCCGAAAATCTAAGCCAGTGTTACTTGCAGCAGGACTGATCTGGATAATCATTGGTTTTATCTACCAAGAACACAACCTTGTTGAAGTCGCTAAGCAAGCACTCGAACACAACTTATTGGAATACGCTGAGCTCCTACTTTTCCTACTCGTCGCCATGACCTACATCAGCGCCATGGAAGAGAGAAGACTGTTTGATGCGCTGCAAGCGTGGATGGTGGGCAAAGGCTTTAATTTCCGCTCTCTGTTCTGGCTAACCGGTATTCTGGCCTTCTTTATCTCACCGATCGCCGACAACCTCACCACAGCTCTATTGATGTGCGCCGTGGTTCTGAAAGTCGCAGGATCTAACCCTAAATTCGTTAACCTAGCGTGTGTAAACATCGTGATAGCCGCTAACGCTGGCGGCGCATTCAGCCCATTCGGTGACATCACAACGTTGATGGTGTGGCAGGCTGGTTATGTAAGCTTTAGTGAATTCATCCCCTTGTTTATTCCTTCAGTGACGAATTACCTCGTCCCTGCACTGATCATGTCTTACTTTGTTCCCACAACCCAACCCGACACGGTGCATCAGCACGTTGAATTAAAACGCGGTGCAAGACGCATCGTGTTGTTGTTCATCATGACCATCGGCACTGCGGTTGCTTTCCATGCCGTACTCCATTTCCCTCCAGTAATGGGCATGATGATGGGGCTGGCGTATCTACAGTTCTTTGGCTATTTCTTGCGTAAGACCTTGCCAAATTCTCTGGCGAAGAAAAAAGCGGTCGCGATTGCCAACAATGATGAGGGGGCATTGAAGCGACTCGGTTCAGTTGTGCCCTTTGATGTATTTCGAAGAGTGTCGCATGCCGAATGGGACACGCTGTTGTTCTTCTACGGCGTGGTGATGTGTGTCGGTGGCTTGAGTCTACTGGGATACTTGGAGCTTGCCTCTGGCGTGATGTACAGCCAGTGGGATCCAATTTGGGCCAACATCATGGTGGGGATCTTATCTGCGATTGTCGATAACATTCCGGTGATGTTTGCCGTGTTATCCATGGAGCCTCAAATGTCGATGGGTAACTGGCTACTGATCACCTTAACCGCAGGCGTTGGCGGCAGCTTATTGTCTATTGGTAGTGCGGCAGGTGTCGCGTTAATGGGCGCGGCGCATGGCAAATACACCTTCTTTGGCCACTTGAAATGGATGCCAGTGATCATGATTGGCTATGCCGTCAGTATCGCGGCTCACCTATGGCTTAATGGTGGGCTTTTCTAATTCGGAGATCTTTTCTAATTCGATTCAACTTTCAAAGGCTTATCAACACGTGTCCAGACGTTACTCAATTGTATCGCTGGGCATTGGTTGCAAGTTAACATCTCGCCCTGATGTTGAATTCGCATCACCAATCTAGAGTCAGTGCGGCTGCTTCCAGAATTGAACTCAATGGTGATCAAGTCATCATCGACACGATAGGTTCGAGTCACGGAATTGTTCGTTGTTTGATAAGTCACTTGCCCGGATTCAAAAAGTAGATAACTGTCATTATCTGCGTTCTCATACATACCTTTGAACAGAGCAAGCTGTGGAACCTCAAAAGGTCGGCTGGTATCAGTTAAACAACCGGTCAGCAATAGTGCAGAGCTGCAGCCAGATATTAGTAACGGGAATCCATTCATTGGGGCATCCTTGCCTAGAGAACATAGTCAAAGAATATGCAACCAAATCGATATTTTCCAGAAAGCGCTGTTTTTAATGCAAAGTCACATTTTAAGAACCAATCGCCTTCAGCATGAGTAATACGTGATCCTCGGTCAGCATCTCGACAGGCTCATTGCCAAATCGTTTGCTAGTCCTGCTCTCTTCCCTCTATCACCAATAAGCGCTGTTTACGTTCTACGCCACCTGCATAACCCGTCAGTTTGCCATTTTTACCAATCACACGGTGACAAGGCACAATCACTGAAACCGGATTTTTGCCATTCGCCAAACCCACAGCACGAACGGCTTTCGGGTTGCCTATCGCATCAGCCAGTTGTGCATAGCTCCAAGTTTCTCCATAAGGAATAGTCGTCAGCGCCTGCCAAACCGACTGCTGAAATGGCGTGCCCTTGGCTGCAATCGGCACAGAAAATTGGATAGCTTCGCCTGAGAAATAACGATTAAGCTGCTCGATAGCCAATTCAAAGATCGGAAAGCTATCATCTTGAACACCCAGCTGTTCCGGCTTGGTGGTATATGTTTCAAACCAAAGGCCGAGCAAGCCTTCATCGTTCGCCTGTAAAGTCACGGTTCCCAATGGGCTCTCATAATAAGTAAATCGGTTAGTCATAATCTCTCCTAGCCTGCTACTGCAGATGTTTTCGGATTTCTGATATTTATAGGTTGTTCTTTCTATTAAGACTGGTTCCAACAATGGAACGTGGCGTAACTACCCCAAGGCGAAACACTCTCTGTATTGATGGCGGGGCGATGCTCAATAAACTTCTTCACCACCAAGTCACCAACCAACAAATGATTAGGTTCGCTTAACCCGCGAAGCAGTGCATATTGAATCGTCCAAGGCCCAATCCCTTTTAGCTCAATCCATTTGGAAGGATGCTCAGCTTCATTGTCGACCATGTATTCGGCAAAACGCTTTAGGGTCTCTTTGCGGCTTCCCGGCATTCTCAAGAAGCTAACATCAGCCTCCGCTATCTGTTTTGGTGTTGGGAAGCTGGCTTTCTCATGTTCATCAGAAAGCTCTTTCACCAATAAGTTAAGTTGACCAATCACCGCCGTTACCGAGACTTGCTGCCCGAGAATCGCTCTCACTCCGGCTTCCCAAGCACTCCACACGCCAGGAATACGGATACCACTCTTAGCCACCAAGTTAGGATCGATAGTCGTAAAAAAAGCTTCGACTTTGGCGATGTCGACATCAAGATCGAACATACGGCGGATATTCGCAATCAAGCTTCTTAATTGACTTATATCGTCCAACTCAAATTCAATATCCAAGCGGTTTTCTTTGGCTAACGTCGCCTTAAACCAACCCTTTGATCCGTTCATATTTACCGTGCGCTTATAATAATCTTCGCCAACATCTTCTAAGCCCTCAATCATTCTTCGTCGATAGAAACCCAATAAGTGGTTCCAATCTAAAGGCCCATGAAAACCAAGCTGAATATGATTACTCAGAGTGTCACTTGGCTTCGCTCGCCTAATTTGGCTTGGCGAAAGCTGCAACTCTTTTTGAAAGGCATCATTAAAACGGCGCGTACTATTGAAGCCACTAGCAAAGCCGACATCCGTAATGCTCATGCTGCTGGTGTGCAGCAACTGCTTGGCAAACATCAATTGGCTGTACAGACTATATTGTTTGGGTGACACACCGATGTAATTGTCGAATAGGGTTCGTAAATAACGATCTGAAATACCTAACCGCGTTGCAAGGTCGACGATAGATCCTGAATTCAGTGCGCCATTATCAATCAGCTGCATCGCACGCAAGAAAGTGGTTTCGACGCCCTTCCAAGCCGGCGAAAAAGGCGCGCTGTCTGGTCGGCAACGTAAACAAGGACGATACCCCGCTTTCAATGCTTGAGCTTGATGGGAAAAATATTCGACGTTTTTTTCTTTGGGCGGACTTGCTGGGCAAATCGGGCGACAAAAAATTCCTGTCGTTTTCACCGCTGTAAAAAACATCCCATCAAAGCGAGCATCTCGCGCATATCGAGCCAAATGGCACTGCTCACTGGTTAAGGTGCTGTTGTGATTGATCTTTTTCGACATGCCGTACTCTTCCCATTTACCATAGCGTTTGATCCGATACCTAAAAGTTTACCGTGAACCACCATTGTCGCTAGCCACTTTCGGAAGCGAAGGTCAGATAAATCACAAAAAAGGGTTTTAATTTTATTCAATTCGACTAAATTTAACCTAGAGAAGGCAATCTTCTCACAACGTCAACGATCGGTACTTAGCACGCCAAGATGCAGAGACCGATCGAATATAAATATAAAAAGGAAAAGGCTATGGTTCTTCACACATGTCGTATTGTTTTATCAAACCAACAGGTTCTCACCAGTCAATCAGTCGAGCAGTCTCTAAGCTTTCTTGAAGACAAAGCGGACAACGGGATTTCTATGATTGAGATTGACGCAACGGATGGCAGTCAAATCCATTCGTACATGTCACACTCTCTTGAAGAGTCTATTGAGAATCTAATGAACCTATAGGGCTTTTAAAAAAGGCTACACATACCAGGCTTAAACGATATTTATGGAATTAGAAACGATCTCTAGTTCCAAAAAGAAGTACATTTCTGGTTTAAAACAAAAATGGCTCCCAACTATACAATTAGTTGGGAGCCATTTTTTATTGAATCTAATCAACAAAGCCATTGCTTACCGCGAATGCCGTTACTCAGGTGCTTGTTCAGCGGCTTGCTGCAATGTGTAAGCCGTCGATGGGTCAATCTCATTAACCAACTTCTCAACCTGCATGATCGCATCAACCGAAGTACTGCTTTTACGGTAGCTCAGATAAATTGGGCGATACCAGTCTTCAACCCCTTTCACCTTATGCAGCTGACCCGAATCGATAAAAGGTTCGACTAGAGACACAGGAAGATACGCACTGCCGCCTTTCTCTAAAATGAAATCGAGGGCAATACGCGCTGTAGAGGTACGTAGGTACGGTGCTGGCACTTTAGGGTGACGTTCTGCGTGTTCAGAACCAAAACGTGTTCCCCAATCCACATACACATACTTGTGTTGGAATACAGATTCCAGATCATCTTGTTGCGTTGATACCAACACCAAAACCAAGTCAGCGACTTTTTTACAGTTCAGCTCTTCTGCTTTGATCTGATCGAACGCGAAAGCCATATCTAAGGTTCGTTCTAACAAATTACGGTTGAGTTGCTCGCGCCCCATCACCTCTGCCATAAAGCCGTAACCGCCAAAAGAGTCGGTTACCACACTTAAACAGTTTTGCAGATACGCATCCCAAATATTCGGCGTGCCGCCCAGCGTTAACTGCAAGGCTTTACCACTTTCTAACGACAGCTCAAATTTGGCTTGTTGTAGAGTGGACACCATCACTTCGGCATAACCAATCAAACGTTCACCGGAAGATGTGAGTTTGATGTTATTGCGGTCACGAATGAAGAGTTGAGTATCAAAATAGCCTTCAAGCTGTTTGATCCGCGCACTCACCGCCGCTTGTGTTAAATACAAGTTTTCAGCTGCACGCCCAAAATGGCGCACCCTTGCAACCTCAAGAAAGGTTCTAAATACTTTCACATCCATCAAATACATCTCTGTAATAAATCTGCTAACTAGCCGATCTAGGATTGTTTATCGTAAAGGCAAAAACGTTTTGTTTCCTATTTTAGCCTTTTAACAATATTTTCGCGTGAGCAATAAACACTAATTTCTATCTAACCACATTACTGAGGCTGATATGTCTGAGACCGAATTCCGACACGGAAAAAAACGTTTTTATGACACCATTAAATTCCCGAGAGGGTTCGCTAAGTCGGGTGATTTTACTCTTTCAGAAGAGGAAATCCTAACCTTGTTTGGTGACACTATGCTTGCACTTGAAACTGGTGAACTAGCACCAATCAATGCAGAAGAAAAACACTTCATTAAAGTGTTGTCTCACCCTCATAAGGCAAAGTCCAAGTTAGAGCGTGTTTGGTTGAAGTACATTCAACTGGCTCGTGGACGCCGTCGCTTTCACACCCTAAACGGCTGCAAACGCGGCGAAGTGCCTAGGGAAGAATACGAAAGTGAGTTAGTGTTAGAAGATTAGTAAAATCGCTCAAAGTGATACCTCATCACTTTGGGCTTTTTTTTGCCTTCAAACACACATCTTCTTTGTAATTAGTAAGTTTAGCCAACCTGTCCATTTTTACCAATATTTATATACAATTCATAGCGATAGCGTGACTAAAACACAGCTCTCGTTCAATCTTATGGGTATTCATCCCACTGAGATTCATCGTTCTTCATCCTGCCCCTGTCTTTTATCACGATAGCGCTCCATTGCCATCATTATTTTTCTAGCTTCAACTTTACCTCCAACGTTTGTCTATACGCCGAAACACGTTAATACACCAAAGTTCGTCAATGGCTCGAGCGACGCCATTATCGCAAAAGCGTATCAAAACATAGAAACACACCAACCCTTTCAGGTGCTGAATTAGATCGATATTGCTGTATATGACAAACGTATTAATCTTGTTTAACGCCACCAAATATCCATACAATAATTGTGCAATTTTGAGAGTTCCAGTCACAGTTACGACGAAAAAAGCAAAAACTTGACCTAAAACAATAGCGGAACTGGATAACTTATTTTATAATGCGAATTAATGTTTCAGAACACTATAAAATTTTATTTCTAGGGGCAAAATCAATGAGACTTATTCCATTAAGCAACAAAGCAAAAGTAGGTAAATGGGCTGCTCGTCATATCGCAGATTCGATCAACAAATTCGCTCCAACTGCTGAGCGTCCATTTGTACTAGGTCTTCCTACTGGTAGCACACCTCTAACTACTTACGCTGAGCTAATTGAACTTTACAAAGCTGGCGAAGTAAGCTTCAAGCACGTTGTAACATTCAACATGGATGAGTACGTTGGTATCGAACCAAACCACCCAGAATCTTACCGCACATTCATGCACGAGAACTTCTTCAACCACGTTGATATCCAAGCAGAAAACATCAACCTGCTAGACGGCAAAGCTGAAGACATCGATGCTCACTGTGCAGCTTACGAAGAGAAAATCCGTTCATACGGCAAAATCAACCTGTTCATGGGCGGCGTAGGCATCGACGGTCACATCGCATTCAACGAACCAGGTTCTTCTCTATCTTCGCGCACTCGTATCAAAACGTTGACTGAAGACACTCGTATCGCGAACTCTCGTTTCTTCGATGGCGACATCAACCAAGTTCCTAAATACGCACTAACTATCGGTGTTGCGACTCTTCTAGATGCTGAAGAAGTGATGATCCTTTCTCTAGGCCACAACAAAGCTCAAGCGCTTCAAATGGCTATCGAAGGTTCTGTAAACCACATGTGGACTGTTACAGCTCTACAGATGCACCGTAAAGCTATCATCGTTGCTGATGAGCCAGCTCAACAAGAGCTGAAAGTTAAGACTCTACGCTACTTCCAAGAGCTAGAAGCTGAGAACATCCAAGACCTATAATCGATTGTCTTGAATAAAAAGGCTCTCTAAATAAACAGAGCGTCTTGAATAGAAAAAGCCACTGAATGTGGCTTTTTTTGTGCCTGTTGATTTTGTATTTAATGGGGAGAGGTATCGGATATTTTTAGAGGAACAAAAACAACAAAGCGATTTCTCCAACGAGAGAAACCGCCATCATTTTAAACTTTGTATTGAAACGAACCAACAGCTACAAGATATGTAGGATGTGAAACAAGATAAGCAGGACTGCAAACTAGAGCTAAGAGCTCAGCGCGTTATCTCGGCATAGGGTCGTAATAATGTCAGTGATAGCCAATACGATCGTCGACTTCACCTTTTGATTATGTCGCCCCAAGAACATTTCAAGCATTGGGCCAGACATGGTTTCCACCATCTCCGCGTCATATTCGATAGGCATAATACGCTGAATCGCGTGCACCTTGTTGAGCTCAAATATCACATCAACTTCTGTGAAGCTGGTGTCTTCACCCTGTATTTTTGCCCACTCTTTCAAGGTAACGAAAACCTCGAGATCGTCGTAGAGTTCTTTACTGATCACGCCAAGCCCGAGTAGCAACTTAGCACGAATCATGATCTCGCCTAACGGCCCACCACTGTTGAGAAGTGGCTCGACAACGAACTTAATTGCAGTGTCGTCTTTCTTAAAGATGTTTTTTAATACGGCATCTACCGTGTCGTCCAATGCATCGTAAGCAGCCATTAGGCAGGCGCCAGCACTCTCAGCTTCCGAAAGGGCTTCGAGTAATTCAGTTTCATGGCTTGTTTGTATTGGCATAACGGCTCGACAATAAGAAAGTGCCACTGGTGTGGCACTTTGATGGTTTATCATTTCAATGCTAGATAAGCTTCTTCCGCTAGTTTAACAACTTCTGAGTCACTATTCAGCTCAGAATAATGCGCTAATGTCTCAGCAAAGCCTTTTTCTGCGAACATTGCTTGAAGTTCAACCGCTTGAGGGTCGTCTTCGTTCTTGTAATGGAACGCAGCTGCGATTGCTTTTACTAGGTGAGCATTCGGTAGGCCGTACTCTAATGTACCGTTTAGAGGCTTAACTAGGCGGTCTTGCGGGCTCAGTTTACGAATTGGCTGACGACCAACGCGGTCTACTTCATCACGTAGGAACGGGTTAGCAAAACGACCTAGAATCTTTTGGATGTAGGCAGCGTGAGCTTCTGGATCAAAGCCATAACGCTTAATCAGAACCGCACCACTCTCTTCCATCGTCGCTGTTACTTCAGCGCGGATTACGTCATCTTCGATAGAGTCTTTAATAGTCTCATGACCTGCAAGCACACCAAGGTATGCCGTTACCAAGTGACCCGTGTTTAGCGTGAACAGTTTACGCTCAACGAAAGCCATTAGGTTGTCAGTGCATTCCATACCTGGGATGTTTGGAATCTCACCTTTAAATTGTGTTTGGTCTACGATCCACTCGCTGAACGTCTCAACCGTTACCGCTAGAGGGTCTGTTTCGCCCGCTTCTGCCGGTGGAACAATACGGTCAACCGCAGAATCAACAAAGCCAATGTGCTCTTCAGTGAAGGCTTTCATTTCATCAGAAAGGTGCTCTAACACGGCTGCTTTTAATTGGCTAGTACCGCGAACCATGTTCTCTGCCGCGATGATGTTCATTGGTGCAGTGTTGTTTGCTTCTGCACGCTTTTCAATGCCTTGAGCGATAGACTTAGAGATGATTTTAAGAACCGTAGGACCCACTGCAGTCGTCACAAGATCAGACTCAGCAATGCAATCTACTACTGCGCTTGTTGTTGAGTTTACTGCTGTCACGTTCTTAACAACTTCGACAACACACTCTTCGCCAACAATCTTAACTGGGTATTCTTGGCGTTCAATTAACGCATTTACAACCGTTTCATTTACGTCAGCAAACGTAACCTTCATACCAGCATCAGAAAGAAGCTTACCAATGAAACCACGACCGATATTACCTGCACCAAAATGTAACGCTTTCATAATTTTGACCTTATAAATATTTGAATCTAGATAGCTAACTGCTCAACAACATGCCTTGACGATGTGCCCTAGGCATTAAGCAGTAAGCTATTCAGACTGAATCTTGTTAGAAAGATTAAGACCGAAAATGAGGCCAGTAGGGGGATACCGGCCTCCTTCACTCAGGAGCTTGACTAGAGCTTTTTAGTTTCCGTTGAGAATACGTAGAACATCAGCAGGGTTTGTTGTGTTCTGTAGGCATTCCACAGCTTCTTCATCATCGAGTGAATTGGTAATAGCCATCAGCACCATGTTGTGCTCATCGCCTTGTGCGGCAATACCGATAACCATCTTCGCGATATCATCTTCATCTTCGCCCCACTGAATACCTTCAGGGTACTGACAGAAAACGATGCCGGTTTTTTGTACGTACTGTTTCGCTTCGATTGTGCCGTGTGGTACTGCGATAGACTCACCTAGGTAAGTAGACACAAGCTCTTCACGAGCAAACATGCCATCTACATATTCTGGTGATACGTTGCCAAGTTTTACTAATTGTTCGCCAGCAAACTTGATTGCGTCTTCTTTTTGAGTCGCTTTCAGGCCAAGGAAGATGCTGTCGTCAGTGAGTGCAAGCTTGTTGCCTTCTTGCGCTGGAGCTGCTGCAGGAGCCGGAGCGTCTACTTTCGCTTCGCCACTTTGAGCATCGACAAGCTCAGCAACTAGTTGGTCGTATACACCGCCGTCTAGGAAGTTGCTTAGAGACATATGCATCGCACCTGGCACTGTGCTACGAGCACGGTCTGTTAGGTCTTTATGCGTAATAACGATTTGCGAATCAGCTGGTAGGTTGTTGATTGCGTAGTTGGTCACTTCAATGTCTAGGCCAGCTGTTGCTACTTTCTTACGTAGTAGACCTGCACCCATTGCACTTGAACCCATACCCGCATCACACGCTACATAAACTGCTTTTACATCCGCTAGGTTTACGTTTGCTTCTGCTGCTGCACCTTTAGAAGACGCTTTCATGTCTTTCATTTGTGCAGAAGCTTTTTCTAGAGAGTCTTCGTCGTCATCTTGAGCTGAAGTTTTAAGCAAAATTGAAGCCACTAAGAAAGATACTGCTGTTGCTGCGATAACTGACAATACAACACCGATGTAAGAGCCTTTTGGCGTCATCAGTAAGATTGCGAAGATAGAGCCTGGTGATGCTGGAGAGATAAGGCCAGAATCGAACATTACGTTAGTGAATACACCCGCCATACCACCTGCGATTACCGCAAGAATTAGACGTGGGTTCATTAGAACGTAAGGGAAGTAAATTTCGTGGATACCACCTAGGAAGTGGATGATAGATGCACCAGCAGCAGATTGCTTCGCGCTACCTTTACCAAACACCATGTAAGCAAGTAGAAGACCAAAACCAGGACCTGGGTTTGCTTCGATTAGGAAGAAGATAGAGCGACCCATCTCTTCAGATTGCTGGATACCTAGTGGAGAGAAGATACCGTGGTTGATTGCGTTATTTAGGAATAGAATTTTCGCAGGTTCAACAAAAATAGATGCTAGAGGTAGTGCACCCGCTTCTACCATTGCGTTTACGCCAGCCGCAAGTCCGCCAGACAGAATCTTAACCGCAGGACCAATCACGATGAACGCGATGATCGCACAGATCATGCCGATGATACCCGCAGAGAAGTTGTTCACTAGCATTTCGAAACCACTCTTCACTTTACCGTGAACAGCTTCATCGAATTTCTTAATTGCGATACCACCTAGTGGACCTACAATCATTGCACCCATGAACATTGGGATATCAGTACCAACGATAACACCCATTGTTGTGATAGCGCCCACTACCGCACCGCGGTCACCACCAACCATTTTACCACCGGTGTAACCAATCAATAGTGGCAGTAGGTATGTAATCATAGGACCAACCATTGATGCTAACGTTTCGTTAGGCCACCAACCCGTTGGGATGAATAGTGCAGTAATGAAACCCCACGCAATAAATGCGCCGATGTTTGGCATTACCATATTGGATAAGAAACGACCAAAGTTTTGAACCTTAATCTTTGCTTCTGGTGATAACATAGGTAGAACCCCGTAGTGTATTGGTTGGTCAAATGACCGAAAGTGTGTACTCAAAAGTCGATTAAAATGTATCACAACATTTCCAAAATGCACCCTAGCCCAACTTTCGTGATGGCCATCACACACGAAAAACACTTTCGGGTTAACAAGCACATCTTAGATCACAAAAATACCATGAATTTAAATTACAAAGCCAAATTAATGAGAATAGATATCATTAACGCACGATCAAGATCACATTTTATTTTGTAATACTTAAAAATAAATAGTGATCAAAATCACATTTAGTAAAATATAGCATCTGAGATCTATATAAACCGTATAAAAGAACATCGTGCCACGCATGTAAAATATGCACCCAGATGAGCAAAATCGCTATAAATGTAATTTAATTACAGGCTGGGCTACATTTTGCTAAAAATACAAAACGAGACCTAACGCTCTACTAAAAACATAGACCACTGAACTGCAGTTAGCATTGATAGATGTGATATGGTATTTACCAACGCTATCGCATCATATATATCTCCAACACCCATCAACTGATGACTCCGCTATTTGAGAAAAGACTATGTCAGACAAAATTTCCACATCCGCACTCGCTAAACAAAAAGGCATAGAAGCTAAAGGTTTATTTAGCGATCTAAAAACAGCGGGCTATATTGTGCGTTCACAAGAGCGTTGGATTCTCACTGAGCGGGGAGAAAGCTTTGGTGGGGAATATGTCGAACACAAGAAGTTTGGTGTCTTTATTGTCTGGCCAGAGAAACTGCTTATCGATTTGGACTCATTCTCAGGAAAAACACTCACCGCCACCCAGCTTGGTAGCGCCTTTCAACTCAGCGCAAAGAAAATCAACTTACTGCTCAACGAGCTTGGTTGGATAACAAAAGAAGAAGACGGTTGGCATGTCACCTCTACAGGCTTAAAAGCCGGAGGTGAACAAAGAGAAGACAAAGCGACTCAAAACTTATTCGTGGTATGGCACGACTCACTGGTTCGCAATAAACGTTTAAAGCAGTCTGTTGTTGAATTCCTAGGGCATGATGCTGAAAGCCACTCGACCGATGTGTCATTCTCCAGTTTTCGTCAGAAATTTGAGGCGAAGCACCGAAGCTTAGATGGGCATTATGTTCGATCAAAGGGAGAGCTGATCATCGATAACTGGCTTTATATGGCAGGAGTGGTTCATGCGTACGAGCGTCCGCTTCCGATATCAAAAGAAGTGATCAGCGATTTTTATCTACCAAGTGGCAAAGTATACATCCAGTTCTGGGGAACCGATTCTGCGCCCATCGCCGAAGATAAACGTGAAGCGACGAGAAAAATCTATGAAGAGCATGGTTTTGGTCTAATCGAAATCACGCCAGAAGATATCCCCAACCTAGACAGCGTACTTCCGCCATTATTGCGCCAATATGGTATCAAGGCTTACTAAGCTACTGAATCTAGAGATTCCACCTCCATTAAGATCACATTTATCGAATCATTATGGACATTATTAACCATAGTGATTTGATATGTTCGCTATTTTTCCCGAGTCATTCTTCTATTATCTTACATCCATCGACTTGAGCTACCGCAGATACTCGATTTATTGGGGCATGTTCGATAACTATTTAGACGTTCAATCTATTGAGATGCGTTTAAATTGGTTATCCGTTTATTGTTGACGTGACTGAACATAAAACCCTACAACATTTATTATTGATAGATATTAGGATTCAACATGACTCATCCAATCATTACTGATCTAAACACTCGTTACACAGCTAAAAAATACGATGCAGAAAAACGCATCTCTGCGGAAGACATGGAAGTGATCAAAGAAGCACTTCGCTTGTCAGCTTCTTCTATCAACTCTCAGCCTTGGAAATTCATCATCATTGAGAGTGACGCAGCAAAACAACGCTTCCACAATACTTTCGAAAACATGTTCCAGTTTAACCAACCACATGCGAAAGAAGCGTCACACACGATCCTGTTTGCTCACGATCCTAAGTACACTAAAGAGAAATTCGCGAAGCGTGCTGATACAGAAGTAAGCTCTGGTCACCTACCAGCTGAAATGTACGAGCAATTCTTAGGTGCTTACGCATTCGCAGAAATGAACACAGACGAAACAGGTTTCAACGGTAACTGGACTAAGTCTCAAGTTTACATCGCACTAGGTAACACACTGCACACACTAGCTCGTCTAGGTATCGCTTCAACACCTATGGAAGGTGTAGATGCAGCTATGATCAGCGAAGAGTTTGCTGACGAACTAGAAGGTCACGTTGTTGATGTAGCGCTAGCTATCGGCTACCACAAAGACGGCGAAGACTACAACTACGGCAAACCAAAAGCGCGCCTAGCTCTTGATGAAGTCATTACTACGCTGTAATAGACACTGATCTGTAATAGCTGAAACAAACAAATCGCACTGCTTTATTTGGCCAGACGTTCGTCTGGCCTTTTTTATATCTGTTATTTATCCAAGCCACTACCAAGTCATTAAGACACATTAATTTCAATATGACTACAGGAACCAACAAGTCATAAAGACACAAAGAAGAGTTCAAAAAGCAAAAAACACAATTAAAACAACAACTTAAAACATGGCACGACTAGTGCAATGAGAGCCTTAGATATTTCAATAAGGTATTATCATTATGACTATTCACGTTAAATCAAATGTTCATTGGGTCGGCGTCCACGATTGGGAAACCGAGCATTTCCACGGTAAGGAATACCACATGAACAAAGGTACGAGCTATAACTCATACCTGATCCGTGAAGAGAAGACCGTGCTTGTCGATACTGTCGATCATCGCTTTACTGAGCAATTCCTTGCAAACCTAGAGATGGAAATCGATATCAATGAGATCGACTACATCATTTGTCAGCACGCCGAAGAAGACCACTCAGGCGCGCTCTCTGCGCTGCTTGCTAAAATTCCGAACACGCCGGTTTATTGCACTGAAGCGGGTGTAAACTCCATTGTTGGTCACCACCACCAACCAAACTGGAATTTCAGAACCGTCAAAACTGGCGATACGCTCGATGTCGGTAACGGCAAGCAACTTATCTTCGTTGAGATGAAAATGCTGCACTGGCCAGACTCAATGGCAACTTACTTAACTGGTGATGAAATCCTGTTTAGTAACGACGCTTTCGGCCAACACTACTGCGACGAAAATCTATTCAATGACCAACTAGACCAAGTTGAACTACATGAACAGTGTCTGCGTTACTTCTCGAATATCCTGACGCCGTTTGCGCCGCTGGTTAAAGCAAAGATTGAAGAAGTGCTGAGCTTAGGCGTGCCGATCGATGTTATTGCTACTTCTCACGGCTGTATTTGGCGTGACAATGCGACTCAAATCGTTGAGCAATATTACGAGTGGTCGAAAGCCTATAAAGAAGATCGTATCACGATTGTCTACGACACCATGTCCAACAACACTCGCATGATGGCTGACGCGATCGCAAAGGGTATCCGTAAAGGCAGCCCAGAAACGGCAATCAAGGTCTTCAATATTTCTAAGCACGACAAGAATGACATCCTTGCCAATGTATTCCGCTCGAAGGGTGTACTTGTTGGCTCATCGACCATGAACAACGTGATGATGCCGCAAATCGCCGCGCTACTTGAAGAAATACACGGCCTGCGGTTTGCAGAAAAAAGAGCCGCAGCATTTGGATCTTCAGGTTGGACTGGCGGCGCAGTAAAACGCATCGATGCTCGCTTACGTGAAGCCAACTTCGAGGTGAGCGCACCTCAGCACATCCACTGGAAACCAGATACAGACGCACTTCGTCAATGTATTGATTACGGGATGACACTGGCCGAGGTTTGGCGCACCGATGCGAACGAGGTTAGTGAGCCTAAGCAAGTTGACCGCAACGTTCAACGTATTGAATCAGCACCGACAAGCACCCCAACAGAGCTAAAAGATACGGCTGAACAAAAGCCAGAAGAAGCGCAAGATAAGCCTGTACATAGCGCAGACTGCACTTGCTGGCGCTGCACGGTGTGTGAATGGGTGTACGACCCACAATTGGGTGAACCCTACCAAGGCGTTGAACCGGGAACACCATGGGCACAAGTACCTGATGACTTCCTTTGCCCTGAGTGTCATTTAGGCAAAGAAGTGTTTGTGGAGAAATAGCATGTCGAACATTGTAATTGTGGGTGGCGGTTTCGCTGCCCTACAAACTATCAAGATGGTGCGTAAGCTCGACCAAGATATCGCGATCACCATGATCACGGCAGATTCGGGGGTTGAGTACAGTAAGCCGAACCTTTCACACGCATTCAGCCAGGCTCAAACACCACAGTCGTTAGCCGTTAATAACGCTCAGCAATTGGCTGAGCAGTACAACGTGGTCATCAAAACCAAGGCTTTCGTCAGTGAAATCGATACCAAGCAGCAGTGTGTTCATGTTGACGGGCAAATCATCCACTATTCGAAGTTGGTATTAGCAACGGGCGCAACGCCTTTCATACCACCAGCGGAAGGGCTTAAACGCAGCGCGACCATTACGTTAAATAGCTTGGAAGAGTTCGAGAAACACAAAGCTCAGATCGATGAAGCTCAACGTATCACTGTGATTGGTGGAGGCTTGATTGGGGTAGAGCTTGCATTCGATCTTCAAACTGCGGGCAAAGATGTCACGATTATCGAACCCGCAAGTTATCTATTGAATAACCTAGTGCCACCTTTCGTTTCTCTTGAGTTGGAAAGGGAGCTGACAAAAGCAGGAGTTACCGTCGAAACCGACTCTGCGATTTGTCGAGCGACTTATCTTCATGATGGAGTCAGGCTACAAACTACCGCTTCTCGATTAATACGAGCAGATATCGTGATTGCCGCAGCAGGGTTAAGGCCAAATACGGCTTTAGCCACGCAAGCGGGAATAGACGTCAACAGAGGCATTGTGGTCGATGACACCCTGAAAACCAGTGCCAACAATGTGTATGCGATTGGTGATTGCGCTGAAATTGAAGGGCGTGTGATGGCTTATCTGCAGCCAGCAATCTTATCGGCAAACGTGTTGGCGAAGCAGTTGACTATGGGTAAAGGCGACATCAAAGTGGGCGAAGCAAAGCTCAGCTTGCCTCATATGATCACCAAGGTGAAAACACCGAGTTACCCGATTCAGCTGGCAGGGCGCGATATTCACACAGCTCAGAGCTGGGAAACTCGATTCGATCCTAAAGGCATTGTCGCCAAAGGCTTCAATGAAGATAACCAGTTGGTTGGATTCATTGTCACAGGAGAGCACATCAAAGCCGCATTTCCTCTTCTTAAAGAGCTACAAGCAAGCTCACCCGTATAAGTTCTAGATGCGCTAATGCAAAAAAAGCCAGTCAACAGACTGGCTTTCTTGTGTTCATCTTAGTGCGATGAGCTCATTGCGTTTAAGCAAAGGCGAACATTAACCGATAAACGAGATGTAACCTTGAAGGATAATCAGGTTAACGATATCGATAAAGAAGGCACCAACAATTGGCACCACCATGAAGGCTTGTGGCGATGGACCAAAACGGTTCACCAAAGAGCCCATGTTCATTACCGCTGTTGGTGTTGCACCTAGGCCGAAACCACAGTGACCACCAGCCATAACCGCTGCGTCGTAGTTAGAACCCATTACTTTAAACGTCACAAAGTAAGAGAAAATACCCAGTACAACCGCCTGAACCGCAAGGATAACCAAGAACGGAATCGCAAGGTCAAAGATGTTCCAAAGCTTAAGGCTCATTAGCGCCATTGCTAGGAACAGTGACAATGACACCGTACCAAGAATATCGACCGTTTCACTGTCAGTCTTATGCAGCTTAGTCACTTCAAACACGTTAGTGATGAACACACCGATAAACAACGCGTAAACGAAGTCAGGAATCATCAACCAAGAAATTTCAAAAGTCGCCACCCACTGCTCTAGGTACTTCGCACCCGTGATACAGATAAGAAGGATGAACAACACTTCAATCACCTTCTTCGCCGTCACTTTGTCTTCTTCATACTCGTTGTAAGTAACAAGTTCAGGGAAGCGTTCATGCGTTTGCGTGCCAGTGCCGTACTCAGATTCAAGCTGGTTTTTATCAATCAGCTTTTGCGCCACTGGGCTACCGATAATACCACCGATGATCAAACCAAAGGTCGCTGAAGCCATCGCGATTTCTAGCGTATTTGCAATGCCAAACGTGTCTGCAAAAGTTTGAGACCAAGCCGCGCCTGTGCCGTGACCGCCCGAAAGGGTGATAGAGCCAGCAATCAAACCCATCAAGGGTTCAAGGCCTAGTGCCGTAGCTAAGGTTACGCCTACACCGTTTTGGATAATGATGTAAACCGACGCTACCCCTAAGAATAGGAATACCTTAGCACCACCTTTTATCAGCTGCGTGTAATTCGCCGCAAGACCGACCGTTGCAAAGAACATCAACATAAACGTGTTCTGCAGGGGCAAAGAAAACTCTAGATCAAGGCCGTTAAAGTGCAGGGCTGTAATAGCAAAAGCGACAATCAAGCCGCCGACAATGGGCTCTGGAATGTTGTACTTTTTGAGAATCGGAAGCTTTGCATTGACGAAATGACCTAGAAACAAAACACTAATCGCGATTAGGAAGGATTCTAATGGTCCAATTGAAATTAATTGATTCATATAACCTCTATTTTTTTACGTTCTCATCTTCCCTAATGAGTCTAGTTTTATCTGTAATTATTTGTGCTGCTCTACCTATATTTATACAAACTGGAGAGAAAGTGTGGATTCGAAAAGCGAACACATTACTGCGATCGCTTAGTGCCATGTTAGTAGCACGTTAACTTTTATAGGAGATAAAAGGATTTGTGACAACAATCACCTTCTAAAAGTTGAAAACGGCGTGAGTATCTATGCCGCTGACTCTGCTTTCTTAATACCTAAAAAAGCAAAAAGGAGCTATTTCTAGCTCCTCTTTCATCACCATCGCTGGTAATTAGAATTTTTTCGGTGCGTAACCAGTCATAACCTCAATGCGAAGTTCTTTACCGATCTTCGTCATTGGGTGAACAATTACGAGTCCTTTAACAGACTTTTTAAGTTTACCCATATCCGCTTGCTCAGCCTTAGTGATCTCACGGCTAAATGGCATATCAACCAGAGACTTACGCTCTTGGTTCACATCGTAGCTTTCTTTGTGTTTAAGCTGGGCAATTTTCTTAGTTAGCTTCTTAATCTCTTCCTCGAACTGACGAACAACAGGACGATCATTACGAGTTTTAGCAGCATCTAACTTGTGGCGACACTTGTCTAGACGGTTGTTAATTTGTTGAAGTTCGTTTTTAACACTCATAATAATTTCCTAAGATTAAACAAGCCAATTCGGATTGGGGCGCGGAGTATAGCACAAGGGTTCTGTTGAACCGAAATTTATCTGTTAATTACCAACAGAAACGAATCACATCGACACCGCTCATTCAGCTTACCTATTCTTTGTGGCGAAACTCTAAGCGGATTATTCCTTGATAGGATAGCGTCTACTTCAAAAATTGCAGTTCTCGATGCATCAAAATTCCGTCTAAACTTATACTCTAACGCAGTAACTAAATCAGGGTACACAGCTTGGCGTTGTTACCTCTAGCACGACTCTGATTCACCACGCAATCACAAGGATAGCCGATGACATTATTGAAACGAACATTGACCTGCAGCCTAGCCCTGAGTGCAATGTTTGCCACAACTTATGCATCTAGTGAACAAACAACCCAAAGTAACCTGCTCGTCGAGTACTCTACACCGCAAAATACCGAAGAAGAACAGCTCAAACGAGAGATTCAAAGCAGTGGCGTTAATGACACCGTGGTCGATCTATCAAACCAACTGTTCATGTTTGAGAAGCCATTAACCATTCAATATGGCGGGGAAGAAGGACCGCTCTACGATCCGCAAACCCATCAAGTGCTGATCCCTTATAGCTTTTACGCTGAGTCACTCAATTACTTTGAGAAGAACCAATACGAAAAAGAGTATGGAAAATCTGCGCAAACTGGCGCTATTGATACATTGCTGCACACCCTACTACACGAAGCTGGGCATGCGTATATCGAAGATCAGAACATTGCCATATTGGGTAAAGAAGAAGATGCAGTTGATAACCTAGCAACCGTGCTACTGCTTAACTACGTAGAGCATGGGGCCGACGCCGCTATCAGCGCTGCAGACATGTTCGCTTTCGAGTCAGAAGACCGGCCGGAATATTACGACTTGGGGGAATACATCGACGAGCACAGTTTCGACCTGCAGCGTTACTTCTCCACGTTATGCTTAGTGTATGGCAGCGATCCTGATGCCTATAAGAACTTGCTCGATGAAGTGGAAAACGACTATTTGAAAGACAGAAAAGAGTTCTGCGTTGAGCACTTTGACGTGATCAATGAAAATTGGCATCAGTATTTAAAAGAGAGTGACGATGCTTAGATGCTGAAAGGTTAGTGTCGAGAACTAGAAAAACGGCTTTGGCATCAAATTCCAAAGCCGTCAATCGATAGGTGTGCTTAAGTCATACGTGTTAAGAATTGAGAGTTAAGAATTAAAAGTTTAAACCCTAGACCTTCACTTTATACTTCAGATCTTGAGCTTCATCGCCGGTCATGCCTCGAAATCCCCAGCAGTGCGATGGCTGTTCCTTAATAGTGATTTCAATATCAATTGGAGAGATAGCTAACTGCTTCTCTATCTCAGAAAATATCTTCTTAATTAAGCGCTTTTTGGTGTTTACCGCTCGACCTTCCATCATGTTGATCTCAATGACGGTATAGGCTTCTGTTCTTCCTTCCGGGTAAAAGAAGTCATCTCGTTCCAATGGCACAAATCGATGTGCTCGCTTGTCATCGGGTAAACCCATTTCACTGTTTAAGCACTGCTGCAACACATTAGAGAGCTGCAACTTAATTGGATTTAAGCACTCTTTGATACCATAAATAACAATCATGACCATTCCTTTGATGCGATGTTAGGTATAGAAGAACGTCAGATAGAAGCATCGTCTGGCGACTACCCATTCGCTTACTATTTGTACATATATTACCTAATGACGCGTATGAGAAAAGGTAAAAACAATGAATTTATGAACAGGTGCAACAAAATACCTATCCCTTTGCGAACATAAGCCGAAGCGAATTGATCGAACACCACCCTCCCCGCGTATATCTTCTCAAATCACATTTGAACTAAGGAGTACTATGTGCCGAATTCACCTAGGAAGACCACGCGGACAGACGCCGAACCAGAAACACCCGTAGAGTCTTCTCTAGAGCTCGCTGTGTTTCCTCTCCCCATCTTCCTTCTACCGGGAGGCAGACAAAGACTGCGCATTTTTGAGCCAAAGTATCTCGCGATGGTTGCTCACGCAGCGCAGGGCGATGGTTTCATTATCGCCACTCAAGATAACTCTAACTCTGATCATCTCAGTTCTTGGGGAACAAAGGTGACCATCGTCGACTTCAATATGTCCGATGACCAAATCTTAGAAATTGATGTCAAAGGCGAAAAGCTGGTGCAATTGCATGGGTCGTTTCGAGACGACGATGACCTGATTAAAAGTAAGTTCAGCTCGTTGCCACACTGGCCAGCCCATGAATATAAAGTGCCTAACGTGTTTACCGCTTTTTTGGTTCAGTTGTTTCGCGACCACGATTCGATAAGAACACTCTATCCCACTCCAGATTTCGAGAACCCACAATGGATTTGTGCGCGATTGCTCGAAATGATGCCTATCCCATTGGAAAAGAAAACAGAATTTACTGAGCCAGCCAGTTTTCCGTCTCTAGTTCCTTTTTTGAATCAAATCATTACGGGGCAATAAGCACTTTTCTTCACTATAATTTTGTATAGTAGAAATTAATTTAAATTAAAGTGATCCCGACTTTCTCCTTTCACGTAGTGCCTATCAAATTCGCATGATGGTTAGTTACTATGCAAGTGGAAAGCAGAAGTTCAGGGAACGGCAAGGAGCATGTCATTATTCCCGATAACAAAGTACCTACAGACAACAAAGTACCTACAGAGCTCTCGAGCTGGTTGGTGTTGGTTGGTACAGACCGAGACAAGCAGGCGTTCACCTGTTTGTTCAAGTTCTTCGCTCCTAAGATTAAGCGTTTTGGTATTAGTAAGTTGGGTGGCGAAGCTGCTGCCAACGAGCTAGTTCAAGACACGATGACTAACGTTTGGAAGAAAGCGCATCTCTACAATGTAGACAAAGGCGCTGCGACCACTTGGGTCTACACGGTAATGCGTAATGCAGCGTTCGATATGTTGCGCAAAGTTAAAGCGAAAGCCGAACAAACGATAGCCGACGATATCTGGCCAATCGATGCGATGGTAGCCGAGTCTCAAAGCGAAGATTTGCCATTCGGTGACCATTTGATGAGCCGACACGTAATGACTCAAATAGAAAAGTTGCCTCTCGCTCAGAAAACCATCGTCAAAGGCGTTTATTTTCAAGAGCTCTCTCAAGAGCAACTCGCACAGCAACTTGGCGTCCCACTTGGAACGGTGAAATCACGCCTGAGACTCGCTTTAGCCAAATTAAAAGTTCACATGGGGGAACAAGACCATGATTAAACATCACCCAAACGCGGCAATCTTGAAAGACTTCGTCGATGGCACGTTGGCTGATTCAGTTTCTTTGATTGTTTCTAGCCATGTAGAGCTGTGTGAACACTGCCAACAACAGGTTAAGCAGCTCACTGCTGAAGCGGCTAATAATGCATTTGACGCAGAGCCAGTATTCTCAAATGAAGATCTAGACAGTTTCTCAATGGACGACATGGACTTTGATTTTGATGCGATAGAGCAAATCACAGCCGATGCTTCTCAGTCTGTTGAAGTGACTCCAGAGGTTCAGAAAGTAACTGTCGCTGACACGACATTCACAATCCCTCGCGCCCTTAACTCAGTCGCGAGAAAGGACTGGATGAACCTAGGCAAAATTTCACGAGCAAGACTCGATTTTGCTGACGAAGCACACCACACCAGCTTGTTGCACATCGATAAAGACGGACAAGTGCCTTGCCACACCCACAAAGGCTTCGAGATCACGCTTCTTCTAGAAGGCAGTTTCGAAGACGAAATGGGCGTTTACAACAAAGGTGACTTCATCTGGTTGGATGGCAATCACACTCATCAACCTGCAACAAAAGAAGGTTGTGTCTGTTTAACCGTTTCAAGTGATGCGTTGTACTTCACTAAAGGCGTGAGTCAACTGTTCAACCCACTAGGTAAATACATTTATTAGATTGAAGTATTTACTGGGCTCGTCACAAGACTCGCATAGTTGGCTAGGTAGAAAAGTAATAACCGAACTAAAGTAATGTGGAATAAGCAACAAACCACATAATATAAGAATAACGATGAGCAATGATCGTAAGGAATTGACCAATGGATAAAAAAATAAAAATAGGCATCAGTGCATGTGTCGCCGGTCATAAAGTTCGGTTCGATACTGGACACAAACGTTCGCGCTTCTGCACAGACGATCTTGCAGATTATGTAGAGTTAGAACCGGTTTGTCCTGAAATGGGCGTCGGCCTTCCAACTCCTCGCCCAACCATTCGTCAAACAAGAATGTTAGATGACATCATTCATGTTTCTCGCCCAGATGGTTCAGGTGATGTGACCAACGAACTGATCGAGTTCGGTCAAAACTACTCAAAGAACAACCAACACATTGCTGGCTTTATTGTTTGTCAAAAAAGCCCAACCTGTGGCATGGAGCGCGTGAAGGTGTACCACCACCATGGTCGCGGCTCTGAATCGACAGGCATAGGCATGTTCACCCAACAAATTATGGACGGCAACCCGTTACTTCCCGTTGAAGAAAACGGCCGCCTTAACGATCCCATTTTGCGTGAAAACTTCATGACTCGAGTGTTCACTTACCAAAAATGGCTCGATCTCGTAGATGAAGGTGTGACCAAACACAAACTGATTCAGTTCCACAGCGCTCACAAATACTTAGTCATGTGTCACCACGTTGAGGGATACAAAAGTTTAGGCAAACTGTTAGCGGGTAATGAGTTAGACATCGACGAATTGGCGGCTCAATACATCGAAGGTTTGATGAAGGCGTTATCGCATCATGCTAATCGAGGCAGTCACGCCAATACGCTGCATCACTTGCAAGGTTACTTTAAGAAACAACTGAGTAGCGCTCACAAGCAAGAACTCACCAACCAGATCGATTCTTTCAGAGAGGGCGTGATTCCACTGTTAGTGCCGCTGACACTGATCAATCACTACCTAATGGAATACCCAAACGAGTACTTGGAATCACAGGTTTACCTAAACCCTCACCCACAAGAACTTAAGCTGAGATACGGATATTGAGCGACATTTTATGGATACGACGAGACCTGAGGGTTCACGATAACCCAGCGCTCGTCGCAGCAATTGAAAACGGCGTATCTATCGCCGTTTTTATTTCAACCCCACAGCAATGGCAGCAACACCACCTTGCACCAATCAAAGCTGATTTTATCTATCGTCATCTAAAACAACTCGATTCCCAGCTCGCTGAATTCGGGATAACTTTGCTTCACCTAAA
This sequence comes from Vibrio sp. Vb339, assembly GCF_902751245.1. Taxonomy (NCBI): domain Bacteria; kingdom Pseudomonadati; phylum Pseudomonadota; class Gammaproteobacteria; order Vibrionales; family Vibrionaceae; genus Vibrio; species Vibrio sp. Vb339. Next base: position 278,898 of record NZ_CADDIS010000001.1, read on the forward strand.
AGCGACCGATTTTGACGACCAATCCAAACAGCTCATCGATTTGTGCCAGCAGCTTGATGCCAAGTGCGTCTACGCTAACTCTGAACCAGAGGTCGATGAACAAGCTCGCGATAAAAAGCTGATTTCAAGCGGCCTAAACCTCAAGATCAGCGATTGTGACGTTATGCTGCCACTCGGTAGCGTTCTCAACAAACAAGGCGAGATGTTCAAAGTCTTTACGCCCTTTAAGAACGCTTGGTTAAAAGAAGTTCAGCTGAAAGGCATCATCTGTAGTCCAGCTCCTGTCGTGCCGACTGAACGTTCACAAACACAGCTTCCTGACGACTTACAAGTCTTAACCCTCTCCGTTGACTATGATTTCGACTTTCCTCGTGTTGATTCGAGTCGCTGGCCATTAAGCCAAGATGTATTGGGCAATGTGATCCCCAATTTCTTAGGCGATAAAGTCAACGACTACGCACGTCTGAGAGATATTCCCTCAGTTAAAGGAACATCAGGACTGTCGCCTTATTTAGCGATTGGCGCAGTAAGCCCACGTTGGTTAGCGATTCAATTGATTCAGCAACAACCCGATCTGTTATTTGATACGCAATTACCGGCCTTTTGTTGGCTCAACGAATTGATTTGGCGAGATTTTTATAAGCATTTGATGTTCCACCATCCTAAACTGGTTAAAGGTGCTAACTTTCAGCAAAAATACAATGGTTTAGATTGGTATCACGATCATCCTAGCTTCAAAGCTTGGTGCGAAGGAAAAACAGGATATCCATTGGTTGATGCAGCAATGCGTCAACTGGTTGAAACGGGCTGGATGCACAACAGGCTAAGAATGGTGGTGGCAAGCTTCCTAACCAAGCACCTGCTTATTGACTGGCGCTGGGGCGAGCGTTTCTTTATGTCGCACCTTATCGACGGTGACTTTAGCGCCAACAACGGTGGCTGGCAGTGGGCTTCAAGTACTGGCTGCGATGCTCAACCTTACTTCCGAATTTTCAATCCAATCACTCAGAGTGAAAAATTTGATCCAAAAGGAATTTTTATCCGTAAGTACATACCAGAGCTGCAAAATATCCCAGATAAGCATGTGCATTTCCCACATGACTTTATCGCTAAAAACGGAATAGACAGCGAATACTGGCAACCCATCGTTGAGCATAAAGAAGCACGATTGAGAGCCTTAGCCTTCTTCAAATAATTAGAGTGAATATTATGGATAACTCTCTATGGCTTGATAACTTTCTCAACATGTATCGAGAACTCGGAACCGACAATTTCGACGTGCTTAAGACGGTTTATCACCCTGATATTGAATTCCAAGATCCGCTACATCATGTCAGCGGTATTTCGGCGCTTACGCACTACTTCGAGAATCTCTACACCCAAGTAACCAGCTGTTACTTTCATATCGAACACACTTTCGAAGCGAACGACGAAGCTTCTGTTTACTGGACGATGCAATTCGCTCACAAGCAATTAAATGGGCAAAAGCCAATCGAAGTACAAGGACACAGCCACCTCAAGATGCTCGACGGTCAAGTTATTTACCACAGAGACTACCTCGACGTCGGCTCTATGTTGTATGAACACATTCCAGTACTGGGCTGCGCGATCAAATCCATCAAAAAGAGGGCGAGCCGATAATGCGTATTATGATTACAGGCGCGACCTCAGGTATCGGCCAATCCCTCGCTAAAGATTACGCTGAGCAAGGGCATCAGGTGATTGCTTGTGGCCGTAACTCAGACAAGCTGCAAGCCTTGGTTGACTCTCACGATACAGACGTCGCGCATTCATCCATTAAGCCGCTCTGTTTCGATCTGACTGATTACCACAACTTCCCAGAACTCGACCAAGACAAGCCGCTCGATCTGCTGATTTTAAATGCGGGTGATTGTGAGTACATCGACGACCCAGTGAACTTTGATGCAGAGCTTTTCGAGCGCGTCATCAACATCAATCTCATTTCAATTGGCTACGCCCTTAAAGCCTGGCTAAAAAACATCAAGCCCGGCGGCCGTTTGGTTTTAGTCAGCTCCAGCGCCAGCTTTTTACCTTTGCCAAGAGCCGAGGCTTATGGCGCTTCAAAGGCAGCCCTCACCTACTTAGGCAGAACACTTTCGGTTGATCTGGCAACGCACAACATTCATGTCTCAATTGTGCACCCAGGCTTTGTTGAAACGCCATTAACCGAGCGAAATACGTTCTCTATGCCTATGATTATTAGTAGTGAGGCCGCAACTCAGCGAATCGTAAATGGTATCGCTCAAGGAAAGAGTGAAATCGATTTCCCAAGACGATTCATCATGTTGATGAAGCTATTAAGAATGCTTCCAACTCCAGTTTGGCAAAAACTCGCTTCAAGGATGGTATAACAATGAAGAAAATCGCCATTATTGGTTCAGGTATCTCTGGACTCACTTGCGCGCATATATTAGATAAGCACCACGACGTAACAGTATTCGAAAAGAATGATTACGTAGGGGGCCACACCGCTACCGTTGATATTGAACATCAAGGCTCGGCGTTTTCGATAGATACAGGTTTCATCGTATTCAACGATCGAACCTACCCGAATTTCAATCAGCTTCTAGAACAGCTCGGTGTCGAAAGACAACCGACTGAGATGAGCTTCAGCGCCCACAACACGACTACCAAGTTTGAGTACAACGGCCACAGCATTAATTCGTTGTTCGCGCAGAGGAGTAACATCTTCAAACCTCAGTTCTGGTCTTTAGTGTCTGACATTCTCAAGTTCAATAAACTGTGTAAGGCTCAGTTTGAAAGCAATGAATTCACACCAGACGTTACCCTCGGCAGCTTCCTACGTGATAATCAATTTTCCGACTTTTTCAGTCAGCACTATATTCTACCGATGGGCGCCGCTATTTGGTCGACAAGCTTGGAAGAGATGGAAGAGTTTGAGCTCAAGTTCTTCATCCAGTTTTTCTACAACCATGGATTGCTCGATATCGCAAACCGTCCTCAGTGGTATGTGATTCCAAAGGGATCGCGTTCTTATGTTGAAATCATCCTTTCACGCCTAAGTAAGCCTGTTGCACTCAATACATCGATTAAACAAGTGACTCGCCAAGAAACGGGCATCACGATTGAATTTGAAGATGGCAGCACACAAGGTTTCGACGAAGTAATCTTTGCTTGCCACTCAGACCAAGCCTTACGCCTGCTTGGTGATGCGACAGAACAAGAGCAACAGGTACTGGGCGAAATCCCATACAGCCGCAATGAAGTGGTTCTGCACACCGATACTCGCTTACTCCCAGATAGAAAACTGGCTTGGGCAAGTTGGAACTACATGTTGGATGGCGACAGTAAACGACCTGCTTGTGTCACGTACAACATGAACATTCTGCAAGGCATCGAAAGCCAAGACACCTTCTGTGTCACCTTGAATCAAAGCGAAGCCATCGACCCAGAAAAAATTATTCGCAGCTTTGTTTATCATCACCCGGTACTTAACTCGAACACGGTCGAAGCTCAGCACAAGCGTGAGCAAATCTGTGGCAAAAACCAGACGCACTTTGCTGGTGCTTATTGGTATAACGGCTTCCATGAAGACGGTGTCCACAGTGCACTCGATGTGACCAAACGCTTCGGTTTAGATTTGAGTACGAGTTCCGCGCTATGAACAGTCAAACCCTGACACCCGAGATGGGGATCGCATCCGAAAAGAGTAAAGAGCTCAGCGGTATCTATTGGGGTAACGTCAGACATCGCCGCTTTGGCGACATCACTCATGAGTTCAGCTATCAGCTGTATATGATGGGGTTAGATCTTGATGAGCTACCCCAAACCACAGCGCGCAGTGCGCTGTTCGGAACTCGATGGTACAACCCGATTCGCTTTGTCGAATCGGATTATCTCGCTGAAAAAAAAGAAAATGTCACCACGGATGAACCAAAATCACTTAAGCAACGTATAGCTTCCAAAGTGCAACAACTTGGTGGGGTTTGGTCTGATTCAAACCGTGTGACGATGCTGGCTCAATGCCGCTGTTTGGGCATCTATTTCAGCCCAATCAACTGTTTCTTCTGTTATGACGAAACCGGAGATTGTAAGTACATGTTGGCGGAGGTGAGTAATACGCCTTGGCGAGAAAGACACTATTACCTCATCGACATGCACCAAGAATTAAAGGTAAAAAAAGAGTTTCACGTTTCGCCGTTCATGGACTTGAACATGACTTATTTTTGGAAGATTAAGCCACCAGCGAAACGCACACTAGTTCACATCGAAAGCCGCCGAGACGACAAGCTTTTCGATGCGACACTGGCTCTTACGAAACAGTCAGTAACCAAGACAAACATTAGACGAACGGTCTTCAAGATTCCGGCGATGACGATAAAGGTCGTGATGGGAATTTATTATCAGGCTCTCAAATTATTCCTGAAAAAAGTACCGTTTGTGGCGCATCCAGACTCTACGTCTTAAGCGCACATGAAAGAACTCAATTGAAGCTGGGTTCGCTCCAACCAAGGAGCAGAACTCAGCTTAGTTGGCACAAAATATTAGAATGAGTTATCAGCGAGGTTTACATGGAACAGCTTGCCAAACAAAACAACAATATTGAACAACAAGCTAAAGCCGTTGCTGTTTCAAGCAACTGTAAATATCGAGCTTTAATCTTCAAGGTTTTAGAAAGCCTTCAATTCGCGACGCTCGAGATCATTGAGCGCGACCAGCATTCAGTATTTGGTGATCGAGAAGCCGAACTGAAAGGTCGAATCGTGATTCATGATGCGACCTTTTTTAGAGATGTTGTCATTAACGGCAGTATCGGCGCATCCGAAGCGTACATCGATGGTAAATGGACCAGCCCGAATCTCACGCGTGTGATTCAAATCATGGCTCGTAACCAAGCCCAATTGGATGAGCTTGATGACAAGACACAGTGGATTTCTCGCATCAAAAACCTCTTGCTGCGTCGCAAGAATGCCAACACCGAACAAGGCTCTAAGCGAAATATTCTCGCCCACTACGACATTGGCAACGAGCTGTATGAGCGCTTCCTAGACAGCTCGATGCAGTACTCTTCCGCTATCTACAGCGAAGACGCAGAAACCTTGTCGAAGGCTCAACAAAACAAAATGAAAACCATCTGTGAGCGACTAGAGCTGTCTGAGAAAGATAGCGTGGTCGAGATAGGCACTGGCTGGGGCGGCTTAGCCATCTTCATGGCGCAGCATTATGGTTGCCATGTCACCACAACCACAATATCAGATGCACAACATACGCTTGCGGAACAGAGAGTAAAAGCACTTGGTTTAACCGACAAAATCACCCTGCTTAAAGAGGATTATCGCAACCTCACTGGTGAGTACGACAAGTTGGTTTCGATCGAGATGATAGAAGCGGTCGGCCATGAATATCTACAGACCTTCTTTGAGAAATGTTCTTCGCTGTTAAAGCCCTCAGGCAAAATGCTGATTCAAGCAATTACTATTGCCGACAGCCGTTACGATAAATACCGTAAAGGTGTCGACTTTATTCAAAAGTACATCTTCCCCGGCGGTTGCCTACCTTCGGTTTCAGTGATGACCCAACACCTTGCGACCAACACAGACCTTGTTGTTCAAGAAATTGATGACATAGGCCTGCACTATGCTCGAACGCTGAATGATTGGAACATCGCCTTTGAAAATAGTTGGGAAGAGTTAGAGTCTCTCGGCTATTCGGAAGAGTTTAAGCGCTTGTGGATCTTCTACTTCTGCTACTGTGAAGGCGCATTCAAAGAGCGCGTGATCAGCACTCACCATGTCGTCGCAAGAAAACCTCGTTACTTTGGAGCAAAAGATGAAGCGGTTTTGGATTATTAATCTCGTACTGTTTCAAGCGACCTGGGTTTGCAGTGCCTTCTTTACCGCGCAAGCCCCGTTCGTCACACCACTGATTGTAGTGGTTCACTTCCTTCTATCACCGACTCGCAGTAGCGATCTGAAGATACTCATTTTATTACCATTGGGGCTATTGCTTGATAGCCTCTTACTTCACTTTGGCGTGTTTGCCGTCGACTCTGAAATTGCTAATCAATCGTGGTTCCCAATGTGGCTTGTCTGCCTGTGGATCATGTTCTTAATCAGTTTTAACCACAGCCTAAATTGGCTATTAAAATGCTCGAAAGTGATCTTGTTTGTCATAGGGTTCGTAGCAGGTACTAGTAGTTATTGGGGAGGCATCAAAGCAGGTGCTCTTCTTACTACTTGGCCAGATGCATCGGTAGTTGCTGCCCTTGCAATAAGTTGGGGGATTTTGTTGCCCTTACTGGTGGCCGCCTACTCCAACTTAATACAACCTAAAATGGCAATAACGAGGTGACTTATGGCTTATCCACGCAACCCGACACAGACGTTCAAACATGAGCGAGGTATTGTTCGCACTCATCAGCAAGCAAAAAACACACTTCTAAGCTTTATTACTCTCTCGTTAATCTTTGCTGCGCTGTTATTTTCCGGAAGCGCCAAAGCCTCTGCTGTCGATGATCTGAACAAACGTGGTCAGGGTGAAATGAGTTACCTGTTTTGGACTCTCTACTCCGCAGAATTCTACGCGACTCCAACCAACTCTGAACGAGCTTTGAAGCTTGAATATTACCGCTCTATCGACAGCAAAGACCTCGTAGACGCGACAGAAGATCAGTGGAACAAGCTTGGTTACTCTAACAGCAACATTCAACGTTGGTTGAAACCCTTGTACGCGATGTGGCCGAACGTGGAAGAAGGAAGCACACTCACGATTCGTGTCGCTGAAGATAACGTGAGTCGCTTTTATTTCGATGAACAACCGATCGGCATCATTCAAGACAAGCAATTCGGCGAAGCCTTTCTAGCGATTTGGTTATCTGAAAACACCTCTGAACCCGGTCTTCGTAAACAACTTTTAGGTTTGAACAAATGAATCCAAAAACAACAATAATAAAATTCGCTCTGGCATTTCTTTCACTCACTTGGCTAGTAGGCTGTGGCTCTGCAAGTTTAGAAGACCATGTCGACACTACGCCAGAACTCAAGCTTGAAACCTTTTTTAATGGCGAGCTCATGGCCTACGGCATGGTGCTCGACCGCTCTGGTAACCTACTGCGCCGCTTTGATGCCAAGCTTATCGCAACTTGGGACGGTGACAATGGAGAAATAAAAGAGTGGTTCTCTTTTGCTGATGGCGAGCGCTCAACTCGCGTTTGGAATCTGATCAAAACGGGCGAAAACACCTATTCTGGGACCGCCAACGATGTCGTTGGAACCGCTTATGGTGAGACCCAAGGTTCTGCGCTGTATTGGAAATATGACTTAGAGATTGAAGTAGACGGCAGCACCTATGAAGTGGTGCTCGATGATTGGATGTTCTTGATGGACGACAAGCGCTTGTTCAACAAGACTGAGATGTCTAAGTTTGGCTTTAAAGTCGGAGAGGTCATCTTATACATCGAGAAGATTTGATGTAACTGCCGTTTCTAATTGTCAGGTTCCAATCGTTAACTTCATCGATAACTACAGTACGTAACAAAACAGCCCACAACGAAAATTGTGGGCTGTTTTGTTTAATCCCTCGAATAGCATACCTGCATGCTCAAGCCACTGTGCTAAGATGCGCCACCAGCATACAAATGGACTAGACTGACACTAAGCAGTCCCCATTTGTTTCGCTAAGCGTAGATTCCCTACCATGAATAATTGAAAAGGCTTTAAAGCATGAGCAAGTTGACCTCAGCGGAGCGTAAAGCTCGCGACAATGAACGTTTCTCACAACGCGTAAACGACCGCAGAGAAAAAGGTGAAGACGTAGTTGCTTACGCACTGACCAACAAAAAAGCTGTAAAATTCCTGACTAAGTCAGAGAAAAAACGTTTCAACGAAACGAGAGCGACTCTGCAAGAAGAGAAGCGAGTGAAAGAACAAGAAGAGCTTAACCGAATCGAAGACGCGTTCACGATCAAACAGTTCGACGACGAATAATCACTTATGATTACTCAAAAGCGCTGGCTCTTATGCCGGCGCTTTTACTTGTTAGTTCGTTATTTTTTAACGCTGTTATTTCTTACCAAACCAGTCGATTCTTAACGACTTTCCACACAATCTTATCTCAGCCTTACCGCTCGACCTATCAACCTATCAACCTATCAACCTATCAACCAGGCTATCGATCAACTTTAGCCATAGATCTCAGAAAATCTTAGCCTAGCCCCTTACTATCTCGAATCAACTCTACAAATCTAAGACAGTATGATTTTAATTACCGGATCAAGCAGCGGTTTAGGCGCAGCTCTCGCGAAACAATATGCTAACGCCGCAACCGACGCTCAGCGCGTAGCCATCACAGGTCGCAACGCACAACGTTTAGCAGAAGTGGCGCAAGGCCTGCCAGCGAATACCATTATCCAAGCGTGTGATCTCTGTGACCCGCACTCAGTGAGCGAGTTATTGGATGCGTTACCTGAAATGCCTAAACTGGTGATCCACAGTGCTGGCAGTGGCTACTTCGGTAAGATAGAACAGCAAGACCCAGCCACCATCAGCGACATGCTGAAGAACAATATCGAGTCTTCGATCTTTTTGATTCGCGAGCTTGTGCAGCGCTACAAAGATCAATCGGTCACCATTGCTGTGGTGATGTCGACGGCGGCACAAGGTGCTAAAGCGGAAGAGTCCACCTACTGCGCGGCAAAATGGGCCGTGAAAGGCTTTATCGAATCGGTAAGGTTGGAGCTAAAAGGTCACCCGATGAAAATCGTGGCGGTTTATCCTGGAGGAATGGCGACGGAGTTTTGGAATACAAGCGGTAAAGACATGGACACCTCGAGCTTTATGACCGCGCAAGAAGCCGCTCAGATGTTGCAGCAGGCGTTAACCAGCACAGAGCATGGATTCGTATCAGATATTACGATAAACCGCGGCTAGCAGGTAAACAGCTCGCTTAATCGGTAAATAGAGCGACGCGTTACCAAAGAAATGATTAGAGTAATTATTTGTGAGGGTGAGCATGAAAGTGTGCGACAATGCTCGGCGTAAATTCATATTCAAGGTTTATTATGAAACTTCTAGTTCGTAACCTATCGCGCTCTACATCTGAGCAAGACATCCGTGTGCTATTTTCTGAGTTTGGCTCAGTAAAAGAGTGCAGCCTAGTTTTAGACCAAGAAACTGGCGACTCAAAAGGCTTTGCTTTTGTTGAAATGCCAGAGCAAGAAGAAGCTAAAGCGGCACTAAACAAGTTGAACTTGTCAAAGCTTGGCAAAAACACGATTCGTGTAAAAGTAGCGAACTCTTAATCGAGTCAATGCTTCATAAGCCGCATGGCTTAGCTTAACAGCAGCACAGATGATAAAGCCCGTAACGATATGACGTTTTCCAGCGCAATATCGTTACGGGCTTTTTGCTGCTCGCAATTCTCTTTTCACACGATTTGAATACGCCTACAGACCTTCATGTTCATCAATAGCACGTCTTGCTTCGGCCATTGAACATCCAGATTCCATCACCAGCTGAGCCACAGTCATTGAAGGTGTAGCGGCCAACAGAGATGCCAAACACACCACGGGTTTAGGCAGCACTTTGTCAATTGCAATTGCTATCCAACCGTCTTTTTCATGGGTTAACATCGTTTTAAATTCAACGAGTTGATGCTCTTGAGCGACCAACAGCCAATTACGCGAACGACGAACTCGTTTCAACTGACATCCACATTCCGCAGCATTCGCCATCACTTGGCTTTTATCACTCACACGATGTACAAAACTATTCAATGGGACACTAAACATAACTCTCTGCTAACCAATCTATTCCTACCATTCAAGAGCTCCCTACCTATCTCTCAGAACTCTCTAACTGTCACTCAATTAAAACCGTACGTAGGATTACACAGACACAAAAAAACCGCCAGTGATGCACTAAGCAGCCTCGCGGTTATTCGTTCTTTAGAGCCTAACGATCGATATCAGCAGCAGCCTTTTGAAGCGCCGCTATCACAACAAGTTGAAGAAGTCTGACTTCCTCGCTCAAAGCCATCAATCGCGTCTGCTAAAGCCGTAAATGATTGCTCAATATTGTCGCGTGACGTGGCAATGTTCATTCGCATGAAGTTAGGGCTTTGCGCACCAAACCAACCACCTGGAGTTAAGCCCATCTTAGCCTGCTCAAACACCACATTTTTTAGCTCTTCTTCCGAAAAATCCAAGCCTGAGAAATCAAACCACACTTGGTAAGTGCCTTGCGGCTGGAAGACTTTTAACTGAGGAATGCGCTCCTCCGAAAACTCAGTGATCCATTTCACCGTGTCTTGCAGATACACCAACATGCCATCTAGCCACTCACCACCTTTCTCAAAGGCCGCCATGGTTGCAAACGTACTGAACGCATTACCATGGTCAAGATACATCGCCACCACATTGGTTTTAAACGCTTCAAATAATTCATTATTATTGATGTACACATAGCCGTTTGAGATGCTGTGCATGCCGAAGGTTTTCGCCGGAGAACCTATCAAAGCAATAACCTTGTCGTAATCAAAGCTGGTTAAGCTCGTAAAAGCGTGGCCTTCAAAGATAATGTCGGAATGGACTTCGTCGCTGATGATCAGCACATCGTGACGTTTAGCAATTTCGATGACTTGTTCAATCTCTTGAGGTGTCCACACGCGCCCAGTCGGGTTGTGCGGATTGCAGAAAATCATCGTCTTCACTTGTTGGTCGATGATCTGTTGCTCCATACCATCGAAATCAATCTGATAACGCTGTCCGTCATTAATCAACGGGCTATTCACGACCTGACGACCTGCTTTATTCACCAAATTAGCAAACTGATGGTAAGCCGGCGTATGAATAAGCACACCATCACCCTCATTGGTAAATTGGCGCAGTAACAACGCGATGCCCGGTAAGACTCCCGGAACCTGAACGAACTTGTCAGAAGACAGGCTTAAACCATGACGCTTTGAATACCATTGAGATAGCGCCTCAAACACCGCCTGTTCATTGAACTCATACGAGTACACTCCGCGCTCAACTAAGCGATTCAGCTCTTGAGTGATCGGTTCCGCCACCTGAAAATCCATATCGGCAACCCAGTAAGGAAATACATCGGTGGTGTTGTAAATGCTCTCAAGCATCTCTGGTTTGCTTTTGATAAACGCATTTTCACCGTAATTCGATGCACTGTTAAACGCTGTCATGGAGGTGTCCTCAAATAGTGTGTTCGGTCTTTTTGCAATCAACGAAATTGCATGAATACCCTTAAGACGATAGCGAGATAAAAAGGACGAAGCTTTTAAAGAAATCTTGTGATTGTTTTAAATTAATCTCTCATCTCAACCACAATCTCGGTTTTTACAGAGTTGGCAATGAAACAGTTACTGTGCGCCAGATGGTGCAACTTTTCGAGCTGTTTATCCGTTGGGCGTTTATCACCAACAAATTGAATTTGGGGTCTAAGTGTCACATGGCTAACCCAAGCTCGCCCCGCTTTATCTTCTTCTAGCACACCGACGGCATCATCGACATAAGAGTCGATCACGTACTTCTGTTTAGCCGCGATGCCCAAAAACGTCAGCATATGGCAACTAGAAAGTGCCGCGATAAACGCTTCTTCTGGGTCGACATTCGCTTCCACCGACAACGGCAGTGGCACAACATGTGGAGAGGACGAAGCAGGCACAGTGATACCACCATCGAACTCCCACGTATGACCGCGACTGTATTGATTGTCGCTAAAGGCTTCATCCTGCGCTTTTTGCCAGCGAATGAGCGCTCCATATTCAGACATAATTTCTTCCCTTTTTAATGCTCAATAAATTAACGATCAGCTGGATGATTGACACCATCATTGGTCACCACATCACCAATATCAAAAGGGTTTACCCCTTCCAAACAGCCGATGTTAAAACCGTATTCATTTGGGCTAGAACGGCGTTGATGATGGGTATAGATGCCGCAGTTTGAACAGAAGTAATGCTTTGCGGTGTTGGTATTGAATTGATAAAGCTTAAGATGCTCCGCACCTTTGAGGATCTTGATGCCATCCAGTGCAACAGAGCCCACAATCGCTCCCCTGCGACGACAGATAGAACAATCACAGCGGCGTGGTTTTTCTATCCCGTTAGGTAAGCTGAGCTCTAGTTCAACCGCACCGTAATGGCAGGTTGCCTTGTGAAAAGGTTGGATAACCGTATCTCCGACGACTTTCATTTTTCTCTCCAATCACATCCTTATGTTGGTCGTATCATAACCAGTTCAATACTCTCTGTCCGTAGCCGGATGTTGAGTTCGAGAGATCTGTCATGCGCTGCTTCTCGGCTAATCTAACTAGACTTTTCGACCAAATCGCCAAACCGCTCAAACAAGAAATCAAGAAACAACCGGATACGCTTAGGCTGATATTTCTTGCTGATATACACCACATTCAAATCGGCACTCGACACCGACATCGCGGTGTTGAAGTTCTTCATGTAGCCATTAAGCAGCGTCACAAGGCGCTGGTTATTGATGTCGTCTTGCACATCCAGCACCGATTTAAGGGCAATGCCCTCACCTTTTAATGCCCAGTACCGAATCACTTCGCCATCGTCTGAAAATCGTTTCGGTACAACCGTCACCGATTTCTTCATATCATTATCTTGGAAGTGCCATGTCTTGAGCTCTTCATTACTGCGCAGCATCGCCAAGCAGTCGTGCTCAACCAAGTCTTGTGGTGTTAACGGTGTTCCATGTTTAGCAAGATATTCAGGGGAAGCACACAGCACACGGCGGCTTGGTGATAAGCGTCTGGATATCAAACTGCTGTCGACCAATTCACCATAACGGACCACGATATCCATGCCAGATTCAGCAATGTTCGAGAGGTTATCGTTCAGATACAGGTAAGGAATAACGTCCGGATACTGCTGGCAAAACTCCGAAAGAATAGGAAGAATGTACTGCTTTCCGATGTCTTTTGGCGCGGCAATTTTTAGCGAGCCTTTGACTTCTTTTACGCCATTTTGAATCAGGTTTTCGGCCTCACTGACGTTGTCTAAAATCTCCAAACATGCCTTGTGATACAGCTCCCCAGAGTCGGTCAAAGACACATGACGCGTGCTTCGATTCAACAACTTCACACCATAACGCTCTTCCAACGCCTGAAGCCTTGCTGTCATGGTCGCAGGAGAAAGCCCTAACTCTCGCCCAGCCGCAGCTAACCCGTGATGCTTAACAATGCTCACGAACATCGCCATATCTGAAAACTTATCCATACGATTCTCGCTTCCACCTCTTCGTCTTACTTCTCGATCTTAATGCTCGACCTGAATACTCAGCGACACTATTCAGATTAACCGAATAATGAATTTATATTTTAACCAATTATCAAATTTAGTCGAATAAATATAATGGCAAACATCAACAGAACAACGTAGGAATTCAGAGCATGACTAACGAATCGACTAAACAAGAGCAACGCACTTTCGTCATCATTGGTGGCACATCAGGCATCGGTAAAGCACTCGCGATGAAATTGAGAAACGAGAACAACACGGTACATATTGCCAGCCGACACACAGGCGTTGATATCACCGATGAAAAGTCGATTTGTGAATACTTCGAATCGATTGGCGTGTTTGACCACTTAATCGTAACGGCTGGCTCATCCGCTCCCGCAGGAAAAGTAACAGACGTAGCAACCGCAGACGCCAAGACAGCTTTTGACACTAAGTTTTGGGGCAGCTTAAACGTAGCCAAACATGCCGCTCGTTACATGACACCAAACGGGTCTATCACGTTCACAACTGGCATGTTGTCACGCAAGGTTGTGGCAGGCACTTACGTAAAAACCGCCATCAACGCCGCACTAGAAAGCGTAACCAAAATACTGGCGAAAGAGCTATCACCCATTCGAGTCAATGCCGTTAGCCCGGGTTTAACCATGACGGAAGCCTACAAAAACATGGACGATTCCGCTCGTGCAAACATGTACGACAACGCCAAAAACAACCTACCCGCAGGTAAGGTTGGCGAGCCTTCAGAGATAGCCATGGGTTACCTGTTCGCAATTAATAACCCATACGTCACAGGGTCAATCATCGACATCGATGGCGGCGCTCTACTCGGCTAACACTCCGCAAAGAAGCAAAGAAGCAAAGACATAAAGAACAATCGTTAGGGCGTGTATCTCACGTCCTAACAAACAAGAATTTACATAGGTAAATCATCATGAAACAAGAAACCGTCAACCAAGAAACTATCCATAAAGAAAAGATTCCATTCCAAGTTTGGATACTGACACTCGCTGCATTTGCAATCGGCACGGCTGAGTTTGTTATCGCAGGCATTCTTCCACAGATCGCCACATCACTTTCAATCACAGAAGGCCAAGCTGGCTACCTTATCAGTGCTTACGCGTTGGCTATCGTTATCGGCGGCCCGATCTTAACCATCTACCTTGCACGTTTTAACAAGAAGATGGTGCTGATTGGCTTAATGGCACTGTTCATCATCGGTAATGTCTTATCAGCCCTTGCTCCTAGCTACCCACTTCTACTTGCCAGCCGTGTTATCGCAGGCTTAGTGCAAGGCCCTTTTTATGGTATCGGTGCGGTTGTTGCAACCAACTTAGTGTCTGAAAAAATGGCAGGTCGTGCCGTTGGCCAAATGTTCGCAGGCTTAACACTCGCTAACGTTCTTGGCGTTCCAGCGGGTACATGGGTCAGCTTGCAATTCGGCTGGCACACTACTTTCTTTACCGTGGCAGCACTTGGCACTATCGCGATGCTTGCCATTCTGACTTCGATTAAATCGACCGGTCACAGTGAAGCGAAAGACATCAAAACTCAGCTTCTAGCGTTCAAAAATCCAATGTTACTGATCAGCTTAGCAATCACCGCTTTTGCTTGGTCTGGCTTCATGACGCTTTACGGCTACCTTGCGCCAATCGCCATGCACATCACAGGTTACAGTCAAGAATCAGTGACTTGGATCTTAGTGATTGTGGGTGTTGGCTTAATCATCGGTAACACCTTGGGCGGACGCTCTTCAGATAAAAACCTAGGCAAAGCTTCAATGTTTTGGGCTATCGCAATGATCGTGTCATTGGTGGTAGTTGGCCTTGTGGTAGACAACAAAATCCTCTTCGTTGTAGCCGCATTTGTCTTTGGTATTGCATCATTTGCGAACGTCCCTGCCATGCAACTTCGAGTAATGAACCACGGTGGCGAAGGGCAAGAGCTAGCAGCAACTGCGAATATCTCAGCGTTTAACTTAGCCAATGCCTTTGGTGGATTCCTTGGCGGCATGGTACTCGACAGCCAACTAGGCGCAGGAATGATTCCGTTCGCAGCCGTTGTGGTTCCTATCGTCGGCTTGTTCTTAATCGCTAAAGCTAACCGAAAAGAGAAACCACAAAGCAACTCAATATTTGCACCCACAGAAGCTAAATAATTTAAGAACTCCGTAACTTCAAAGTGCCAATTCATTATCAAACTGGAATTGGCACAGCACTAAAAATTCATAAAGGTAGAGATCATGAACAAGTTATTCGAAACATCAGAACTGAAAGGCCTAGAGCTGCAAAACCGTGTCGTTATGGCACCCATGACACGCGCTCGCACTAGCCAACCTGGAAACGTGCCAAACGACATGATGGCGACTTATTACCAACAACGAGCAAGTGTAGGGCTAATCATCACTGAAGCCACACAAATTTCAGATGACTCCCAAGGTTACTCATTCACACCCGGCGTTTATACCGATGCTCAAATCGAAGGTTGGAAATCAGTAACAACAGCAGCAAAAGAGCAAGGTGCCGCGATATTCTGCCAACTATGGCACGTAGGCCGAGTATCACACCCTACCTTTCAAAAAGGCGAGTTGCCGATTGCACCTTCAGCACTGGCACCAATCGAAACGCAGGTTTGGATCTCTGATGAGAATGGTAACGGCAACATGGTGGATTGCATCCAACCAAGAGAGATGACCCAAGCAGACATCGATCGTGTTGTTCAAGATTTTGCTAACTCAGCGAAAAAAGCCGTCGAGGCAGGGTTCAACGGAGTGGAAATCCACGGTGGTAATGGCTACCTCATCGATCAATTCCTAAGAACCAATTCAAATAAGCGCACCGACAACTATGGTGGCAGCCGCGAGAACCGACTTCGCTTTCTAATTGAAGTCGTGGATGCGGTAATTGAAGCGATTGGTACTGACAAAGTGGGCGTACGTTTGGCCCCATTCATCACCTTCAAAGACATGAACTGTCCAGACATCGTGTCAACGATTTTAGAAGCGTCAAAGAAACTGCAAGCTCGTAATATCGCTTATCTGCACCTATCAGAAGCCGATTGGGATGACGCGCCTGTGATACCTGAAAGCTTCCGTGTCGAACTAAGAGAGTTGTTCTCTAACACCATCATCGTCGCTGGCAGCTACACACCAGAACGCGCCGAAGAAGTATTGAGTAAGGGCTACGCCGATCTCGTCGCATTTGGT
Organism: Vibrio sp. Vb339; assembly: GCF_902751245.1. Taxonomy (NCBI): domain Bacteria; kingdom Pseudomonadati; phylum Pseudomonadota; class Gammaproteobacteria; order Vibrionales; family Vibrionaceae; genus Vibrio; species Vibrio sp. Vb339. Next base: position 295,357 of record NZ_CADDIS010000001.1, read on the forward strand.
CGCCCATTCGTTGCTAACCCAGATCTCGTTTCACGCCTACAAAACGGCAGCGAACTATCAGAACTCGACGGCGCCACCCTGTTCGGTGGCAACGAAAAAGGCTATATCGATTATCCGGCTTTGTAGTTGTATAGCATTAAACACGCACCAAGCCTGCATGAGTCCTGCGGGCTTGCCTCTTTAGAAACGTGACCAATCCGATACCTTTTCACACCCAAGAATCCACTTGCATATTTTCATTTAAACCACTGTTATATTTGAACTTTATATGAAATTTAAATTATAGAAATATCAATAATAATTAGAATTTAGACGAATAAACGAGGACTCTCCATTGTTCAACGTAGGACAGGTTTACAATCGACGCACAGATATACACGGTCGTTACAAAGGTCAGCAATATGGTGGTATCGCTACACCTGCAGCCCACCCATATGTATTTATCTTCACTAGCGATGCTGGTGAAGAATTTGGCTACTCTGATGGTTTTAGTGCAGACGGCACTTTCCGATATACAGGAGAAGGGCAAGAAGGTGATATGCAGATGGTTAAAGGAAACTTGGCCATCTTTGAACACCAAAACAACCTTAAAGAGATTCTCTTATTTGAATCTGTCTCAACTGGTTTTGTTAGATTCGTCGGAGTCTGCAACTACATCTGTCATCACATTGAGCAACGCCCCGACAAGAACGACCAACTTCGTGATGCAATAGTTTTCCATCTAGATATCGTCCCACAAAGTGTCGGCAATACCATTCAAACACCAAAAACTTCATACTTAACGAAGCCAACTAAAAGTAAATCATTGAAGCAATTACGAGATATAGCCTTAGCTTCAACGCCACTTAAAGCTGACCCCAAAGAACAACTCACGCATGTGAAGTATCGTAGTGAAGCCATTAAGCTTTACGCAAAAAAGAGGGCAAATGGTATCTGTGAAGGTTGTGGAGTGCCCTCACCTTTTGAGACCAAGTCAGGTCCTTACCTAGAAGTACATCACCTGACACGGTTAGCGGATGGCGGCGCTGATTGCCCTGAAAATGTGATCGCACTTTGTCCAACCTGTCATCGAGAAGCACACTACTCGCTGGACGCCGCAGATTTCAATGCAAAACTCATCAAGAAAGCGCTAAAGATTGAAAACAACCTGCTGTAAGTATTTCCTTCAGGCAAAAGAAAGGCTCGCATGACTAGTGCGAGCCTAATGCAGTTTAGGGGGTAAACCACAATCTAGTTTAATTATTTAACTTATGAGCCATTATGCACTTGTGCGCATTGATATTCTATTTTTAAATGATTCACTGCAATTAATCAATCGATAAAAGTTAGCGTTTGGTCAATTTAAACCACATAGATAACAGTGATTTAGTGAGTGATGTCTAGAAAACCATCATAAAACCCATAAAAATCAGATCTATAAGCTTCTCATTTGCCAGTAACCTTCACCATTAGTCGCGAGTTGGCTGTGTAAATAATCGAGCGTATCTGCGACCGTTCCCGCAATGCCTTGTGGTGGATTGAACAACAGCAAGCCACTGCCGATCAGGCGATCATCACCCTTGGGATCTCGAAGGCGAAGCTCCGACTTAATCGGACTTGGCAGCAAGCCATCTTTCACCGCTGTCACACAGTGGTTCAGAATCAGTGAGCTCTTATCATCCGTGTAAAGCGGATACCAAATTAATGCTGATACCTTCTCAGACTGCTGATACGCCTTAACCAAGGCATCGATCACCGCGAGATATTCAGAATCGGTTTCATAAGGTGGGTCGATAACAATCAGGTGATGATTATCGTGTTTTGCTATGTCGTCAGGCAGTGCTTTCAAGCCATCGCCCGCGGTAATGGTGAGCTTACTTGAGATATCAATATCGCGTTGCAGCTTCTCAATGTTGGTTTGTAATAGGTCGGCTTCATCTTGCTGAATGTCTGAAAAATAGAAGCTATCTTGGCTGCGGCCTTGTTGGTAGGTGATGGCTGCAGAACCCGGATAAAGAGAGATAAGTTGATTCGGATTGTAGTATTCCAGTACCGACATAAAAGAGCTGAATGCCGGCGGAAGGTAAGCCTTGTTTCGCCACAAGTACCCGACCCCTTCAGCAAACTCACCAGCATGATTACTTGGTGCAGTGGTGAGGTCATAACACCCTGTACCAGAGTGGGTGTCGATAACATTGAGGCGTGAATGTTGCTGTATTAATGACTGAACAAGTGCACTCAATACTGGATGCTTTAGCGCATCACCATGGTCGCCTACATGACATTGATGTCGATATTCCATTCCCTTGCCTCATTTCTACGAACGTCATCTAAACATACTTCATATCATGAGGGCTTGCCTGCTCAATCCATCGTTTTTTGAAATAGGCTCTCTTTTCTGTAACTGTTTGACTCTTATAAAAAATAAAGCCCCTCGTTTTGTTATAAACGAAGGGCTTTGTTGACGTTACTGACTAAGTTGTACTGTTAACCAATAGAGAGCCTAAGGGTACTCGCCCTCAACTTCTACTGGCGCTTTCACTTGGTAGTGACAAGGCTGTAGACCAAGTAGCTTAGGCAGTGTGATACCTACTGAAACTGAAGACCACGTACCGCTGACAATACCTACAACCAGTGCAATAGCGAAACCTTGTAGTGCCGCGCCACCAAGTAGCCAAAGCGCAGATACGGTGATTAGCGTTGTACCTGAAGTCACCATGGTGCGTGAGAAGGTCGCTTTAACCGATTCGTTAAGCAGGTTATCAGTGTCACCGTTTGGATTGCCACGCAGCATTTCACGAACACGGTCGGCAATGATGATCGAGTCATTCAATGAGTAACCCAAAATCGCCAACACAGCCGCTAACACAGTCAGGTTGAACTCGAACTGAGTAAAAGCGAACAGACCCAAGATAAGCGTCACGTCATAAATGATCGCGGCAAGGGCGCCGAGTGCTAAACGCCATTCAAAACGTACACTCAGGTACAGCATGATCATTAGGAAACACACCAATACCGCCAAACCACCTTGGTCAACCATGTCTTGACCAACTTGAGGGCCAACCACGCTGCTGTTAAGCACTTTTACTTGGTCACTCACAGAAGACAAAGCATCCACTAAGTTTGGCTGTGGAGCGTCTGTCAGTTGGCTGTAACGAATCGTCCAGCGATCCTGCTCTGCCATACCAACCACTTGCACGTCTTGTTGGAAAGCCGTATCAAGTTTTGTTTTTAACGCATCTTTGGTTACTTGATCAGAGAGCTGAACCTCGGCAACCACACCGCCTGTGAAGTCCAAGCCCCAGTTAAAACCTTTCACCGCCACCAGCATCACAGAGCTCATGAACAGCACAATAGATATCGCAGACATCACCTTACGAAGGCGAGTCATATTACTATTTGAAAAATAGCGGTCTGAAATAGTCATTTTTGAAATACTCATGCTTAAATCCTTACATCGTGGCGTTGGTCACGCCCCCAAACCAAATTGATGATCGCTCGTGAAGCAAAAATGCCCGTAAACATACTGGTTAGAAGACCTAAGCCCAGTGTCAGAGCGAAGCCCTGAATCGGTCCATTACCGATTGTGTATAGAGCCACAGCAACGATCATGGTGGTGACGTTAGCATCGAAAATTGACGAGAATGCGCTATCGAAACCACGATCGATAGAGCTAGCAAAGCTGCGCCCTTCTTTCATCTTGTCTCGAATACGCTCGAAGATAAGCACGTTAGTGTCTACCGCCATACCAACGGTCAGTACCAAACCCGCAATACCTGGCAGAGTTAATACCGCGCCCGGTAGCAAAGCAATCAAACCAAACAACGTGGTCATGTTAACCACCAATGCACAGTTCGCGACCCAACCAAGACGGCGGTACCATAGCGCCATAAACGTTAGAGTAAGACCTAGGCCAAGAGCCAAAGCAGCAAAACCATTCGTTACATTTTCAGCACCCAGAGATGGGCCAATAGTACGCTCTTCAATGATGGTAACAGGCGCTGTTAGTGAACCGGCACGTAGCAGTAGAGCAAGCTCTTGTGCTTCTGCCATGCTGCCTGCACCAGTGATTCTGAAGCGGCTACCCAGTTGAGATTGGATGTTCGCCACACTGATCACTTCACTGGTTTTTTCGCTGTTACCGGCTCTGTCACGGCTGTATTCGCTGTAAACGGTCGCCATTGGCTTGCCGATGTTATGGCGAGAAAACTCAGACATTTTCTTACCACCAGAAGAATCAAGCGTGATGTTTACTTCTGCACTGCCCATTTCACCAATGCCACTGCGTGCATCGATAATGTGTTCACCGCTCAGCACGGCTTTGCGAGCAACCACGACACGATTGCCATCTGAATCTTTCAGAGTTTGAGTATTGCGCGTTGCGTTGTCGTACACAGAGTAGAACGCTAATGAAGCCGTAGCACCAATCACGTCTTTCGCAGCTGCAGGGTCTTGTACACCCGGTAATTCGATACGGATACGGCTTTCACCTTGGCGTTGAATCGATGCCTCAGTGATGCCTAGCTCTTCAATACGGCTGCGCATGATTTGCAGGTTTTGTTGAACCGTTAGGTTACGTAGCGTTCTTTGTTCTTCTTCAGACTGAGTTAACGTTAGCGATTTATCTGAACGGTCACGTTGCCATTGTGGGAACTCTTCACGAATCAGTTTCTGTGCTTTCTCGAAATCTGCATCAGTACGGAAGTTAAATTCAACTTGGTTATTCACCACTTTACCGCGTGCATAACGCACTTGGCTGGTGATCTCATCGACCACAGATTGCGCTTGTGCGTGGTAAACCGGTTCCATGTCCACTTCTAGCAAGAACTGCACACCACCACGTAAATCAAGACCTAGCTGAATCGGCGCGAAGCCCATGTCAGTCAACCATTTTGGTGCTGCTGGCTCCATCGCTAGCGCAACCGTCGCGTTGTCCAAAAGGCGCTCATTCAGCACCTCTTTAGCCTTCGCTTGTTGCTCTGCATCTTCCAAGATCACGACTAAACGTTGGTCTTTTTGAAATGCCGATTTGGCTTGGATGCCTTCGCTCGCAAGGTATTGGGTAATTTGACTCGCATCGATGGTCTGTTCGGAACGATTGTTAATTTGAACCGATGCATTCTCGCCATACCAAGAAGGTAAAGCACTCAGAACCATGATGATGATAGTGGCGATAAGCACCACGTATTTCCACTTTGAGTAGTGGTTTATTTGTTTTCTTTGAATGCGTTTTTTCACAGTCAAGATCTCTTCTTTGAACTAATGTTTTGCGAACACGAGCAATGGCTAACCACAACCAGAACAAGCTGATTGAAAGATAGTGATGCTAAAGCTGATGTCGCTATGTTTGTTTTGATTAACTGGCGAGTTCAACGGGCACAAGTGACCATCGATACGACCAATTTAGGGCCAAACGATTAGCTAAGAAGTTCTCGGAAATGCGAGTATTGGATACTGCCCTCTTTCCACCCAGCAAGCCGGGAGGACGGAGAACTCACAATGCTGGTCCAGTGCTGCTTGGAATCCAACAATGGTGTGTTGAAAAGCAGAGAAGCCAGTAATGAAGGGGGAGAGAAGTCGATCAGTAGATGATAAGCAGGCTCAAGATCGGCCACGCTTTCTTGCTCGTTACTGAGCATACGTCTGAAGTTTGCTGCTTGAAGGCTAGATTCGGTGTCGTGATAGTTGGAACTGTCACCAGAAGGCACGGTGCCAAACTGAGCCTTATCGCACTCTAAGTAGCTCGACGGATTATCCGTAGCGGCTTGTTTACAAAGATCATTTTGTGAAGATTGCTCTTGAGCCGAATGAATTTGAAATGGCTTAGAAGGAAACGAATAGCCGTTAGAATTCACTAAGCCAAAGCTCAGTAAAAACAACATTAAGACTAATCGGGTACCCAGTTTAAGCAATCTAATATCCAAACAACATTCTCGTAGATCGTCAATCTACAATACAAATGAAACGCTGTCTTGATTTAAAACATTTTTTTAGAAAATGATTCGATGCAACCGATTAAGCACCCTCGCAATTTAGATTTACATAGATCTAAAACGGCTTAACAACTGGTGATGGATAGATGTTATGAATAGTAAAAAAACAAGAAAGCCAAGCGGTGCTCGCTTGGCTTTCAGCTGTCTCTTTCTGTTGGCTTTAGGCTTTAGGCTTTAGGCTTTAGGCTTTAGGCTTTAGGCTTTAGGCTTTAGGCTTTAGGACGCATGATGTTCTTAACCTTACGGCTATTTTCACCAAAGATGCGTTGGACAAGTTGATTCATGTCTTCCGCAGTGATCGACCTCGCCACTCGCTCAACTTGAGACAAAGCTTCGATATCATAACCATGAAGTAAATAACGAGACAGGTACCATGCTTGGTCAATAGAGCTCATCTCGAGAGGCGTGAAGTCCGCTTCAAACTGTTTCACGACTGCGTGCATTTCCTTTTCTGAGACGCCTTGTAAAAGGTCTGCAATCACTTTATCGATCGCCACTTCAACTTGGTCAACGTTCTCCGGCGCTACCATCGCCCCGATAACCCACTCACCACTCAGCTCACTATCTGCGGATGCTGAATACGTATATGGCGAGTAATCTAAGCTCAACTCTTCACGAATATAAGCATCTAAACGCGCCGCCAGCAGTCGTTCTAGCAAGTTTTCCGTGAAGATATCTTTTGCCGTTACGCCTTGGTTGGTTTCGGCTTCAGGTTCAGAGATAACTCTTAGGACGTACTCTGCGCTATTCACATTGTTGATCGCCAAATCAATGCGTGATTCAGATGGCTGCTTGTAAGCCACCTTAAATTCAGGAACCTCAGCTTTTTCTAATGGAATCGAAGCCAAGTATTGCTCAACCAAAGGCTTTAATTCACTTGGGTCGATGTCACCCACGATCACCAATTGGTTATGCCTCATTTGACCAAACAATTGCTGATGAAGATTAGCGACGTCTTCCACAGAAACCGCTTCAACACGTTCTTTATCAACAAAGAGGTGACGACTGTCTTGACAATAGATATTCTGGTTTCTTACGCGCTCAAACTGACCAACAGGGCTGCTCAAGAAAGATTCTTGACCTTGTACAAACTCCTGTTTCACTGCCTCTAACTGCTCGGGAACAATTTTAGCCGCAGTTATGAAGGTATAGAGCGCAGCAAACGTATCTTTGAGTCCATCTTTGTTAATACTAAATTCAACACCATGGCGAGTGTTGCCAATAAAGGAATCAGCTCTAATATCTTCACGATCAAAGTACGCTAAAAGCTCAGAGCCCGTAAACTCACCGACACCACTTCGAGCGAAGGTAGGTAACGCAACCTCAACAGCTGGGTACAAGCTCGGATCCAAAGCGGCTTTTCCGCCGAGGCTCATGTACATCACCCCAACATCGTCACCTGCCTCATAATCACGCAGGTACCACATGTCGATACCATTGCTTAATGTCCACTTTTGGATGTATGGTTCGACAGACATTTGTTCAGCAAGTACAACCTCGCCTTGCGAGCTAGGTACAGCAAAAGCACTGGCTGTTCCAATCGCAAGCGGCGGAACTCCCGCCTCGCTATATATGGCTTTTAAACTATCGAGAGAGTTGATGACCGCAGTTCTGTCTTCGGAGTCATCCATCCCAATAACAATAAAGTAATCATCAGAAAGTAGATTCTTGATGTTGTCGTTAATCACTTCAAGGCTCAAGTTAGCGATGAAAGCTTCCAAGCTGGCTTGATAATCTTTCTGTGATTGGACGATTCGATCATTGACTAACGCACTCACTTTGTAATTCGCGTGTTCAACACTGTCCATTTTATCCCAGTTATGCTCGATGTTATCCAGCAAGTCTTGGTAGTAGTACAGCTCGCCAGCAATATCCGTTTCCGAAACACCAAAATCACGCAATGATGCCAATGTAGAAAGCAGATCTTGTTGGATAACTTCACGATCTCCAGCCGGAAACCCAACACTTATTGACGAATAGTAAAAAGCGCCCATTCGATAACTATCAGATGCAATCCATTGAGTCGGTAACGCGGCATCATTGAACACCGCTTCTAATCGTCGTTGAATCAATTGCTGAGCGGTTTCATCTAACCTGCGTTGATTCTGCTGAGCATGATTTTCAACTATATTTGAACCGCGGTTAAACGTCAGAGTGATGCTTGGCGCTTCTCTTCCTGCGTACTCAACATAATCATCTTCATTGAATGAGGTCGTTTTCTGTTTCTCTGGTCTCGGCGTATCGCCACGCTCCCAGCTAGAAAACTTTTCTTCAATTAGTGGAATCACGGTTTTGATGTCAACATCACCAGAAACGATTAGCTCAACTATTTGAGGTTGATACCAAGTCTGATAAAAGTTGGTGATGCCTTGAGGAGTGGCATTCACGATCGACGATTTCGTCCCTAATGCATCTTGCGATTCGTACGGGCCGCCTTCAATGAAGTAATCATAATATATATCTCCGAATGACTTATCATCGAGGCGAGCCATACGGAACTCACCAAGAACCACGCCTTTTTCTTTTTCGACTTCTGAACTTGATAGATCCAGGCCATCACCAATGTCACGCATCCACGTCAAAGCAGATTGCAATTGGATGTTATCTGGCAGATCTAACTGGTAGACCGTCTCTTCATAAGAGGTGTAGGCATTAATATCAGCTCCAAAGCTAGCGCCTGCGTCTTCGAATAAGCGAATCACATCGTTCTGAGAGAAGTTTTTACTGCCATTAAATGCCATGTGTTCCAAGAAGTGCGCGTAGCCTTCTTGTTGAGAAGTCTCTTGAATTGAACCGGCGTGCACGACTAAACGCACAGAGACAGATTCTTCATGATCTGGATAAACATGATAAGTAAGGCCATTTTCTAGTTGGCCTGAAGTCCATGCCGGATCCGGCTGGATTGGCGTTTCGGTAGTTTTTGATGTTGAGCTACAGCCAACTAAGGTGAGGCATAGAGCCGTCGCTAAATAATATGTTTTCATAACAACCTCTTAATGTCATTCATCGACAATATACAGATTGAGCTAACGATTATTATTTAATATTGAACCGGATGAGTATCTTTGTGATCTAGATCTTTATTTTATAAATCATCAATCGTTATGTAAGATCGCTGTGCTCATTTAAAGTGGTGTTTTGATAACAGCCTATTACATCGATTTTAGGCTCGCTAACTACATACATTTAAGCTAGATCTCTACATACCCTTAAACAACGCTTGCGAGGCACGGCTGATCGGTAATTTTTCCCCTGACACATAAGCCGACATCTGACCGGAGAGTCCTTTCTTCACCTTATCAATGGCCGACACTTTCACCACCACTGAGCGGTGGATCTGCCAAAACTCATCCGGGTTAAGCTGCGCAATCAGCTCTTTTAATGATACGCGAAGGATATACTCCTCTAGCGAACCGCCTTGGCCCTTCTTAAATATAGACACGTACTTGTCTTCTGCTTTGAAGTAAGCCACATCATCGACAGCGATAAGATGAATGTCTTCTCCGACACTGGCTTTAAGCCACGTGAGATACTGTTGCTTATTTTGCTGGGAAGTCGATTGTGATAGCTGTTGAAGCTGAGCCATTAACGCCGTGATATCGGGTTGTTCCGGAATGCTACCTGTTTGTGTTTGATTGCTCGACAAACGCGCTTGAACCTTCTGACATGTGGCCAGTAAGCGCTCTTCGTTGATGGGTTTCAGCAGGTAGTCCATCGCATTGTGCTCAAAAGCTTTGACCGCGTATTCGTCATAAGCCGTGATAAACACAATCAATGGCGGTGAATCTAACTTGTTGAGTTGTTTCGCCAGAGAGATACCATCCAGTTCCGGCATACGAATATCGAGAAAAGCCACGTCGGGCTTAAGCTGCTGAATACTCTGCATCGCCTCCAAACCGTTTTGTGCTTTACTGACTATTTCTAACTCCGGCCAAACCTCAGCAAGGCTCTTGTCTAAGTGGTGCCTTAACAGTGCTTCATCGTCTGCGATTATCGCTGTTACGCTCGGCTGTACTGCTGGGTTGTTCATGGTTAGTCCTTTAAATTCACACTGTAAATCGTCTATTTTGCGTCACTGTTCGGTGTTTTCTGATCTGTAATTCTAGGTGGCTGCATCAGTCAACGGTAACAAGATCGTCGAGACTACACCGCCTTTAGCTGGTTCAGTAATCGTTAGGCTCGCCTTATCACCATACAGGGTTTCGATTCTTTGACGAATATTGCTTAACCCAACACCGTGACCCGTATTCGCAGAAGGCGTTTTCAACCCCGCACCATTATCGGACACTTCAATTTTTAGCTGCTGTGCTTGTTGAACTATGCGGATATTCACTTGGCCACCAGCGGCTTTGGGTTCAATACCGTGTGTGAGTGCATTCTCGACCAAGGGTTGAATCAAGAACGGGGGAATCACCTGCAAATCGCTAATCTCGTGTGTTTCAATCGAGAACGTTAAGCGCTCACCCAAGCGTATCTTTTGGATATTAAGATAAGCGTCTAACAAGTCGACCTCTTGTGCGATGGTCGATTGCTCGGTGCGGCTGTTTTTCAAAGTCACACGCAACAAGTCGGTCAGTTTTTCGAGCATCAACTTGGCTTTCGCGCTGTCACTCTCAATCAATACATTGATGGTCGCAAGCGTGTTGAACAGGAAGTGCGGCTCAATTTGGCTCTGCAGTTGCTTAAGCTGACTCAGCACCACCACCTTTTCTTGATCAGCTTGGCGACGCTTGGCCACTTCTAATTCATTGTCGGCACGTAACTGCTGCTCTCGGGTATAGAAATAGTAATAGCAAACCGAACAGAAGATCACACCGAGCAACACCACAGATTTAAGATCCGAGATATTGGCCCCGAAATACCCGTTCAACCAATAGTGCGCGTTCAAGGTACCAAAGGTCATCGCGATCACCATTGAGATACCCACTTCAAGCGTTCGAGATGTCCTCTTAAACAACTTCACCAAGATGAAAGAAGAACCCACGGCGCTGTAACCAAAGCCAAAACTGATTGCCAGGTTAACCGTTAATCCGCCGCCCCAAATCGTATGGGTTGTAATCGCAATAAGAACACAAAATAACGTGGTGAACGCGAAGCTTTTAATCCATGAAAACCGACTGTTTGAAGAAGTGTCCATTAAAATCGTCCTTTGATATTTAAGAGAATCATATGACTATCGGGTAAGTTGGCGTAAGCAGAATCACTTTTACCGCCTAGAAAGCGTGCAGCAAGTTCCAAATCCAACGATGAATCGCCATTATCTAAAGCCTGATAGTTAAGCCACTGAGTCGCAATAAAACCGCCATCTTGAGGAGACAACATGACATCGAATGTTGGCGTGATATCTTCAAGCCAGCCATGTGTCGAATCCAGAGACCAATGAAACATGATGTTGTGTTGAACCAAATTGGCGTGCTGATAACCTTGAGCATAAGAACCAGCCAGTGATGCTGTCATTGGATTAACCGACAAAGACTCTGCACTTTCTATTGCGCTTTGCCATTCAGAGTTGCTCCACGCTCGGCTATCAAACCAGTATTCCAGAACGACATTGTGGCCCGTGTCATTGGCCCATGTTAATCCGGCTAACGCTTGATAGGCCTCGCCCTGCTCTTCAAGATAAACCGGTTTAAGCATTGAGTCTGGTTGACTGTAGCCAAGGCTTTGTCGCTGATAAACCATCGAACCATGGAACTCCCACGCGAGGTTTAATACCGAGACTAAACTCGCCCCAAGTAAGCCGTGGCGCACATCGTCGTAATAGGCGATCCATTGATATTCGTGATCGCCCACTAAATTGTAACGACGTACCCCAAAGCCTTGCTGCTGATTCTGCTTTTCGAATTCATTTACGTCTTGGGAAGTCCATGACGAATCGCTGTAAAGCAGTGTCCACTCGCCCGTCATATCGAATAGTGACGCCGAGGCAACACCTGCGCCCTCTTCTGCGACAATGCCCACCGGGTTTTGTCGATACGGCTTGATGATGTCTAAAGGTCGGTAGCCATAACCGACACCCCAATCTAGGCGAACCTTGCCAAGCGTGATATCAAGATAGTGGTCACCGAACGCTGAATTCGACAGCTCGACACCACCTTGCCAGAACAACTCACGCACAATAAATTCCGATTCAAAGTTCGCCTCTTGCCCTTGAGGGTTGTTGCTCAGAATATCGTTGGCTTTCACTGCGAACAGACCAAGCCAATTGCCATATCCAACCTCTAGATCCAGCAAGCCATTTAAAGACTGACGATTCTCAGAGGGTAATGGGCTAAATGGTGACTCTCGCGATTCAATCGCTTCTGCACTGAGTTGCCAATCCCACGCCAAGCTCAGGTCGTCCGCTTGAATCGTGTTACTCACACAAGACAAAGCAAGCAAAGTAGCGATTGAAAGCTTTATGTGGAATCGGCAATTGGAAGCTTTCATAACGCTCACCTACAGAGCAGATACGCTGTTACGCGATAAGTAAGCAGGGTTATAATATTTGTCAGCCAAGGCTTGTTCACTCACCTCGCGGTACTCAATCACGGTTTTCTTACTTGGTTGAATCTTATCGAGCAAGGTCATCGACACCACTGTTGGTAATCCATCACGCACGCCTTCGGTAAACCAAGCTTGTTTCGCCAGTTTCCCTGAGCGCAGATACAGATCCGCTTTAACTGGAAACGCTCGATCTGCCGTTAGCCATAGACCAATCGATTGATAGCTGGCACCCTTGGTTTTCGCCGCGAGCTTTAGGTGATGGGTATCGAGTATCTCGCCAGTCGGCATCTCAACCTGTTGCTCGGCAACCCACTCACCTTGGTAATCTTCGCTCCAAGTGAGCGTTGAGATGTCCCCGACCGAAGCTTCACCAAGCAGTTTTTGCATCGGTGTGATACGAATTGGGCGACGAGATTTCGGCATCAATAACCAATAGTTGTCTTCAATCATCAGCATCTTTTGACCAGCCTCGACGGCTGACTTAAAGACCACTAACGACTCCCGATTTGGTCTTATGTAGACGTTGTATTCACGGGTTTTGTCGAGTTGGTCGTCTTGATACAGCGCCACCAGAGACACTACCTTAGAGGCTTGTGCACTGTTCAATCGGTAACTATCCGCCTTAGCGATCATCTCTGTGACTTGTTGTGAATCGAATGCCCAGCTTGGTGTCGATGCTAGAACCAAAACCAATACAGAACCTAAAACAGTGAGTGAACGAGTAAATTTATACATAAACCAGCGCCTCCGTGATTGGCTTATTCACGCCTTTGCGAGCAGAAAAATAAGCAGCTAGCAAACATATCGTCAGCACACCTAAAGTGGCGTAGCCAACTAATTCCAATGAGAAGTAAATGTTGAGTGGGTAACCTTCGGTTCTGCCGGGAGGTGGTGGCATTTGGATATCAACCACTAGCAATAACACCGACGCTAAGCCACTCACTAAAGCGCCAATCGCGCTGCCAATCACAGCCAACAATCCCGCCTCTTTTAAGAAGCCTGCCACGATTTCAGAAGGGTAACTGCCGAGTGCTGACAAGGTGCCAATTTCTCTAGTGCGTTCCGTCACCGACATGGTCATAGTATTAAACAGCGACACGAACACCACTAATGCCATCACCGCGCCCATAATGCCGAAGATCCGGTCGTAAAGATCTTTAACCTTGGTGTAGAAAAACGCGCGATCTTGCCATGGGGTGATCTCGATCTCTGTGCCTTGATCACTTTGACTAGCGCTATTTCGATCTAAAGCAGTTTGGATACGCTCTTGAACGGTCGAGGTCTTGCTGGTTTCAAATAGGAACACCGACAAGGTACTGACTTTGTCTGACGCCAAAAGCTCTTGTGCAGTGGTGATATGAACATACAGCTGACGCTTATCCAGCTCAGGTACACCCGTCGAATAGATACCCTGCACCTTAAAATCAAAGGCGTTCAAAGCACCGTCACTGGTGGTCGCGAGCAATGTTACCCAATCGCCAACGGCAACTTTGAGGTTACAAGCAAGGTCGGTTCCCAGCATCACTTGTGGTTCTTGGCTGTCGTATCTTGGTGATTTCACATCCGATAGGGTTTGACCACTGCGCACATCAAGGAAAGGTCCTTTCATGTCGAACTCACGCTCATTAACGCCCGTTCCCATAAAAATGGTCGACTTACTGCCATTAGACACCAAGCCACTAAAGTAGACTCGCGGCTGCACACCACGCACGTCGCTGTCGCCAATAATGCTCTTGGTGAGCGCTTGAACGTTATCGAGACCATTGCTCAGCGGCATGTCTTCATCTTGCTCAAAATAACCCGGTGTGCTCAAGGTGAGATGACCAGTATCGCGCGCGGTCGATTCACGCAAAGATCCATAGGTGTAAAGCCCATAACCTCCAGCCGAGGTCAGCGCAAATACGGCAATTGCGATGATCAATACCGAAAGCAGACTGCGGCGACCGTTTCTCAATAAATTAAGCCACGCCAAACGCACCGAGGTAGGAAGCAAAAAAGCGCTCATTCTTTGTGTTAACTTGCCCATGAGATAGCCTCCGTGGTTGCAGCTTGTGGCGCCAGTTGGCCATCGATAAGCTCAATCACTCGGTCACAACGCTGCGCCATTCTTGGGTCATGCGTTGCGACAATAAAGGTCGTGCCCATTTCGTGGCCGAGCTCTTTCATAATGTCGATCACAAGGTTGGCGGTGTGGCTGTCTAGGCTCGCAGTCGGCTCATCGGCAATCACCAAACTTGGGTTGTGGATTAGCGCTCTGGCTATTGCGACACGTTGCTGCTGGCCACCTGAAAGATTGTCTGGGCGATGGTGTAGGTATTCGCCTAGCCCGACACGTTCCAACATATCTTGTGCTCTGGCCTGTTGTTCTTGTTTTGAGCATTGGTTCAACATCAATGGATAAGCGACGTTCTCAAGCGCGGTCATCACAGGAACCAGATTGAAGCGCTGAAATACAAAACCCAACGATTGACGGCGAAAGCGTGCAGCGGCGATTTGCTCTGTCGGATACGGTTGGCCATCAATATTGATCTCGCCTCGGTAATCCATATCCAACAATCCAAGGATATTCAAAAGTGTGCTTTTCCCTGAACCCGACGGGCCACATAACGCCACCATTTCACCGCGCTGGATCTGATCATCAACGCCCTTGAGTGCATCTACGCTTTGACCGCCAGTCACATACGCTTTGCCGATATCTTTAAATTCAATCATTCCTTTGTCCTCCGCGGACCCATCATTCTTAAGCGTTCGCGGTTGTTAATGAGCTTTAGTAAACCGCTATTTAGCATTCGCAGCTGTTATTTGGCTTTCGCTATTAGGGCTTTCGCCGTCATTGTTTCGATGTTGCCAGCATCGGCACTTTCCATTTTTTCAAGCCACACCTGTGCTTGCTCGAAGTCTTCAGCACGGATTGATGCGGTAATGGCATAACGGTAAATCCACGAGGTCGCAGCGAAATGCTGTTGTTGGAAATCATCTTCCGCAAGTAACGAGAGGAACAGGTCATAACCACGATCGAAATGGTTAAACATGTCTGGCAGAGAAGTGTAAGTAACGGCGGCCATTGCGCGAGTTAGGTAAGAATCCGGCAACCCTTGAACACGAGGTTGCTCATGAATTGGTTGGTCTTCATCTTTAAGCAGCACCAGTGATTTATCAATGGTTGATAAGCCTTTCTCCACATACTTCATCTTGTTCCAAGGCAAGAACGCATCACGCCCCATCAGGGTTTCTGTGCTTCCGAGGTAAACCAAGGTCAGTGGTGTCGCACCGTCTTGTTGTAGCGTTTCGTTAAGGCGTTCATACGCCACCTCAACCAAGTCTTCATTACCTTGCGCCGCTTGGTTGTAGATATCGAGCACGTCTGAACTTGGATTAGCTAGCGCCAGCGTAGGAGCGATTGAAGCTAACCCAATTAAAAGTGAACGACGAAACAGAGCAGTAAATGAGTTTGAAGTGTTTGAAGCAGTCATGATGTGTAATCCCTTTCAAATGTTGACGTTGAAAGGTTAACCACAAACTGTCACGCCGTTTTATCAATGCGACGAATGGTCATGACAAGGAGTGAATGGTTGAGTCGGGGCGTGAGCGGTGGGAATGGTAAGCAAAAAGCAAGAGTAGTGAAAAGATAAAAAGGCTAGGTACGCCTAAAGCCTCTTATCAACTTCGTAAACTTTCAACGATCATTGAGCGAAGCTGCAAGGAAATCGATGAACAGTCGTAGTTTGAGTGGCATTGGATCTCGCTCAGGAAACAATGCATAGACATTCTTCTCTGGCATCAGATAGTTAGGTAGCAAGGGCAGCAATTTCCCAGACTGAATGGGCGCATTGGCAATAAAGTCAGGAAGCCTAGCGATCCCAAGCCCTGCCATGGTCGCACACAGTAATGCTTCGCTGTTGTTGACTCGGTAATTGCCTTTCACTACAACACTGGTCACCTGATCTTGGTGACCAAAAAACCACTCGGTACTCTCAGATGTATGACGATAGAGCAAAGCGTTGTGTGCACTGAGTTCGCAGACCTCGGTTGGCATGGACAAACCATTCTCATCAAAATACGTAGGCGAGGCGCAGATAACGCTACGAACGCTGGTTAACCGCTTCGCCACTAAACTCGAGTCATTTAAATCCCCAGCTCGAATCGCGACGTCAAATCCTCCTTCGACAATATCGACGTAACCATCATCCATCGTCATGTCGATGTGAATATGAGGATAACGTTTGAGAAACTGTGGGATGAGAGGGGCTAATATCAGACGACCAAAAGACATTGGTGCACTAACCCGCAATGTGCCAATTGCCTGATGTTGCTGACTGGTTGCTGCATCTTCAGCTTTTTGCAGCCAATAATTGGCTTTGGTGAGGTGATCGTAAAACTGCTCACCAGATTCAGTAAGCGATACTTGGCGCGTAGTACGATGCAGCAAACGCACTCCAAGGCTCGACTCCAGTTGGATCACCCGTTTGTTAACCGCCGAACGTGACACGCCCAGTTCACGCGCTGCGCCCGCAAAGCTCGATTGTTTTACCACCGCAAGGAAATAGGGAATAGCGTCTAAGTGCTGCATGATTGTCGCTAATTTGGATACAGTGTGGAGAGTGTAGAGCCTATTCTCTAATCAATCTAGGTCTTTTATGCTGATTTCATCGACTTCAATCAATAGAGTAAGACATGAAATCACTGATAAAACCGACAGCGGCAAAAAGCCATATTAATGGCATCGGTCGGCAATTCCAGTCTCCGTTATACGTGGTCAGCATTGGCAGTCTTGTCGCCGTAAACTTTGCGTTAGCCAAATATGCTGTGACCATTGGCATTCCACCAATTGATGTCGCGATTATACCGATGGCAGGTGCAGCTATATTGTTGATGACGTTATTGGTTATGCGAGGTCAGCTCAATCGAACGGCATTGGTGCATTACCGTTATTATCTTTGGGCTGGTTTACTGAGCGTCGCAATTCCTAATCTGGCGTCAACCTATGCCCTACAATCTCTTAATACCAGTACGTTCAGTGTACTCGTTACTTTGTCGCCCATTTTTACCTTGTTATTCACCTTACCTTTTCAAGGATCCTCGTTAACCTGGCGAAAAGTACTCGGGATCATGGTTGGGGTCGTTGCCGCACTCTCTGTGACTTTGTCACCACAAATGAATACGTCATCCCCTTGGTCAGCACTGGCTATTGCGCTACTCGTACCCATATTTTTGGCCGCTGGCAATGTCTATCGCAGTCGCGCGTTCCCCCCTCTTGCCAATCCAATTGTTCTAGCTGCTGGCATGCTGACGCTACAGAGCATGATATGGATTCCGTTTACTCATGCGGTCGATGGTGAATTCATTCCAAACGGATCTGGCGTACTCGCGCTCATGGCAAGCTTATCAGCACTCAGTTATTTACTGACGTTTCGTTTTCAGCGAATCACCGATGGGCTGGGCTTTAGCCAAGTGGGAAATGTGGTGACCGTCGTCGGCGTTTCCATTGGGATCACGTGGTATGGCGAGCCATTAACGCTGCAATTGATCGCAGCCGTAATACTGTTGTTGATAAGCCTGTACTTATTTAATCACGCTAAATCTTAATCTCGTTCAAATCCAAATTAGTTCAAATTCAAAGGAGCAATTGCTATGTCACCATTAATCGAACAGACAAAACATCTATATCAAATCGTCGACCAAAAGGATATCCACGCCCTAATGGCACTACTGCATGATGACGTGTCGTTTCATTTTTCGAACGCCGCACCAGTAGTAGGAAAACCAGCTGTCAAAGCGGTCAACGCAGCGTTCTTTGGATCAATTGAGTCAATGACACATACGTTTTCTGGGATCTACGTAAACGATGATACGGTTGCGTGTGAGGGGCAGGTGGATTACGTGCGCCTAAATGGCAGCGCGCATGCCGCTAAGTTCGCGACTTTCTTATCTTTCAAGCAGGGGTTGATACATCAATATAAAATCTTTGCGGATGTGTCTGAATTGTAATGCCTACAAGCCTTAAGTAAGCATACTTACCCAATTGAGAACCTCAGCGATCCGATTCATCTAAATCAATACGAATCGATTTATGACCGTTCTGCATTGGAGAACAAGTGTCATCCCTACCTATAAAAAAGCGCCCCAAATAAGTAGGAGCGCTTTTTGCAATTTTAAGACGTGGATTACTTAATCACGCCACATACAATGCGTGCACCACCACCGCCAAGCTTAGCTGGATGGTCAGAGTGGTTGTCACCGCCTGCGTGGATCATCAAGGCTCTGCCTTTTACGTCATCCAATGTAACTCTTGGCGCCATCACTGGCTGGTCGGCTACTCCATTAGCATTAACGTAAAGCGGTGGTAAATCGCCAAGGTGATTATCATCCGTCCAAGGGAAACCATGTTTACCCGTTTCCTCTGGATCATAATGTCCTCCTGCGGCTCCACCGAGTATGGTTTTGCCATCTTTGGTGATGCTATCGCATGAACCATTCGCGTGCACATGGAAGCCATGTGTACCAGCTGGTAAGCCTTTCAATTCTGGTGTAAAGACAGCTCCGTAATCACTTAAGCTTATCATCACTGTTCCGGCTGACTGACCAGAGCCAAGATCGATCATTTCAACACTCACCGCTTCAGCGAAAACAGAAGAAGAAATAAGGGTGAGTGCAGCAAGCCATGTTGTTTTGTTCATATCATTACGTCCTTTTATTATTATTAGTACTCTTCATTTAGTACTTAAGGGATTTTAGTACATTAGATTGACCATAGATTTCAGCAAATTCTTTCAGATTAAGCCCTGCTTTATTACGCAGTTCTGAGGCACACTCCGCTTGGTACAAATCTTTCGCTATACCAATTTCACGTTTTATAAGTGCTCCCATCAAAGCAGTGTTACCGCGCTTATCTTGCAAACACGCATTCGCCCCAGAATTGAGTAGCAAGCGAACGGTTTCTCTATTTCCTTGATAAGCCGCAACCATGAGTGCTGTGTAACTTTGGTTATTACGTTGATCAATTGGGAAACCTTGCGAAACAAATGCATCGACCACTTCATTATTGCCGATACGAGCGGCATCAAAGAACAGCCCAACCAAAGATTGGTACTCCTCTTCCAGTTGGTTATCTGCAGCCAATAAACTGAACGAGAAACTCAAAGCAAAAACAATGGAACTAAGCAAAAATACGATTTTCATTTATTCCCCCTCATTAACATAATTAGAGAATGGCCTACAGGAGTCCTGATTTTCGGGCAGAAAAGAGCAGATAAATCTCCCGTAGGCCAAAACTTTACGCCTTACATTGTTGCTTAATCGTTCGCCTGAGAGAGCTTTTTAACTTGTGAGAGGCTTGTATCAGTTGCTTTAGCCAAACGCGTTCCATACTCTTTGTCTGCACGATAGAAGTAGCTCACCATGATTTCCTTAACGTCTTTATCCATAACCTTATTTAGGTCACCCGCTAAGTTTGCAATTAAGTCACTTTTATCTTGTTCACTCATGCTGCGATACTGCACGCCCGCTTGATAGAAGTTTCGAGGATTGCTGATCGATTTCTGTTGAATAGTACCAACTAGCTTGGTTTCTACGGCTTTGAATTGAGTATCTTCTGCTAACTCTAGTTTTCGGCTTGGCTCATAATTAACATCACCATTAGTTAACGATGCATTATTGCTCAAGCCATTTTGATTATGGTTGCTCACTGGCGCTAGCGGACGGTTTACTGGCAGTTGGAACAGGTTCGCTCCCAAACGGTAAAGCTGCGTATCTGAGTAAGCAAACAAACGACCTTGTAGCAAACGGTCTTCCGACGGCTCGATACCAGGGATCAGATTCGAAGGCGCAAATGCCGACTGTTCGGTGTCTAAAAAGAAATTTTCTGGTAAACGATTCAGCGTCATAGTGCCGACTTTTTGATCTGGCACATTCAGCCACACTTTGGTTGCATCGAGTCCGTTGTAATCAAGCTTGCTCAACGCCTCCGGAGACAATACCTTCACGTAAAGATCCCACTTAGGGTAATTACCTCGGCCAATTTCAGCATAAAGGTCATTAGTAAGATGGTTAAAATCTTTACCTTGCATCTCAGTGACTTGATCAGGGCGAAGGCTTTTAATGCCTTGCTGGCTCTTCCATTGGAACTTCACATAGTTCACATCGCCTTGCTTATTGATCCACTTATAGGCATGAACCCCAAATCCATCCATAGTGCGGTAACTCGCTGGTGTACCTAAATTGCTGTACACCCAAGTCAACATGTTGGTCGCACCCGGCTCACTGCTAAAGAAGTCGAAAAATCGGTTTGGATCCTGAACATTAGTTACTGGAGACGGTTTAAGGGAGTGCACCATATCCGGAAACTTAATCGAATCACGAATAAAGAACACAGGCAGATTATTCCCTACCAGATCCCAGTTACCCTGTTCAGTATAAAATTTAGTGGCGAAACCACGTGGGTCGCGAAGTGTTTCTGGCGATCCTTTAGAGTGAATAACGGTCGAAAAACGAACGAAAACAGGAGTCACCTTACCTTTATTAGTAAAAGGGTCGGAAACCGTTAAATCACTAAAATTACCAGAAGCAACGAATTCACCATGTGCGCCCGTCCCACGAGCATGAACAACACGCTCAGGAATACGTTCTCTGGCAAAACGCTGCAATTTTTGGATCAGATGGACGTCTTGCAGTAATACACTGCCATTCTCACCTGCTGTTATGGAGTTTTGGTTGTCACCTACTGGTGCACCGTTGTCTCTTGTCAGGGGTTGAGCCTGAAGAGATATGCTGGCTAAACCAACTGTAATTAATAAAAAGCTTTTTGACATCTGCATGGTTGCTCTCCAATGCGTGCTAACCATCAAACCAATCGAGTGGTTAATGGATATTCAAAAGCTCTTTTCTGCCCACCAAGAATATAACTTCAATGTTTACATTTGTTTAATGGGAAATAACGATAGATTCAATAGGTGAAAACGATGGAGTGATTAAGTTTTGATTAGAATGAGAGAACACAGACGTTCAATTGTGAGTATCAAAACCAACGCTTCATTTGTATTTCTATACGACCAAACAAAAAATAGCCGCTAATCAGCGGCTATTTTTAGTTATCTAAACGAAGCTTCTATTACTTCGATCTTTCTACTTCTTCGTCTCTTCTACTTTTTAGTCTCTTCAACCACGGCTTTCATCAATACTGATGTATCCATGCGGCCTTGCCCTTCGGCAGACAGTGCCTTGTAAGCGTTGTTCGTCTTTTCAGTTAGTGGAAGTTGGATGCCTTGGCGCTCAGCTTCATCTAGGCAGAAGCCTAAGTCTTTGATCATCCAATCAATGGCGAAACCGAAATCGAACTTGTCTTGCGCCATTGTGGTAGCGCGGTTTTCCATCTGCCATGAACCTGCTGCGCCGTTTTTAAGGCAATCAACCAGTGTTTGAATATCCAAACCTGACTTTTCAGCAAGTACCAAGCCTTCAGAAAGGCCATTCAATACACCTGCGATGCAGATCTGATTAACCATTTTCGCGCGTTGGCCTTGGCCGACTTTACCCATAAGAACCGACGACTTACCGTAAGCTTCGAACACAGGTTGAAGGTCATTGAATAGCGCTTGTTCACCACCACACATGATGGTTAGCACGCCGTTTTCTGCGCCCGCTTGACCACCAGACACAGGTGCATCCATAAAGCGAATACCGGCTTGCTTCGCTGCCACTTCAAGCTCTTCAGACAGAACTGCAGATGTTGTAGTGTGATCGACAAGAATCGCGTTTGACTTCATAGCTGCCAATGCGCCTGTTTCGCTGGTTGTCATGCTGCGCACGTCGTCATCGTTACCCACGCAAACGAGAACAACATCGGCTTCTGCGACACACTCAGCCACAGATTCTGCCGCTTTACCTTGGTGTTTATCAGCCCAGTCTAGCGCTTTACTGTGAGTGCGGTTAAATACCGTCACTTCAAAACCGGCTTTGACTAGGTGGCCTGCCATTGGGAAGCCCATAACGCCTAGCCCGATAAAACTTACTTTCATTTCTTTCTCCTTTTATTTGACCAAACCATCGCTATGAAAAGATCGAACACTCTCAATCAATGCATCAATAAGCAGGGTCAAAGCCTTTGGCTGATATTTTCTTTCTTTGTACACTAAATACGCTTGGCGATCACCCCGATGATACTCAGGGAGCACTTGAATCAGATTCATCTCTGGGGATACGTGACGAAAAGGCAATGACGCGAGCCCCAAACCTTTTTGCGCTGCGGCCGCCACCGCATGAATATCGTTAACGATGAACTTAGGTTTAATCGTGATCATTTGCTCTAAGCGGTCGGATTTGTAGAGCGGCATATCGAATACATCATCGACGTTAATCCAATCTTGCAGCTCCAGGTCGTCCGGCTTTTCTATTGCTGCACGCGAATCTAAGTATTCTGGGCTTGCATAAAACCCGTGTTTAGCTTTAAACAGCGGTCGAGCAATCATGCCTTCCATGTCCGAGATCTTAAACGTGATCAGTAAGTCACGATCGGTCTGTGGAATGAGCTGTTGTTGGCTCAAGGTAAGGTCGAGCTGAACGTTTGGGTATTGAGTGAGGAATTGCTCTACCGTCGACCGTAGAAAGCCACTGTAGAAGTTATGAGGCACGGCGAGCTTTATCTTGCCTTGGATAGCGTCACGCTCTTCAAGCAAGCTATTAAAACCGTGATGAATCGACTCCATACCGCTGCTCAGTGCAGAAAAGGCCGCCTCGCCGTCTTTGGTGGCCACCAGCTCACGACCTTTCTTTTCTAAAAGTCGGATATTGAGGCGATCTTCCAATGCAGTTAACCGACGCGACATGGTCGATACTGGCAGTTGCAGCCGTTTCGAAGCCGATAGCAAAGAGCCCTCTTCAACCACTGCACAGAATAAGAACAGATCATCAATGTTTCCAAATATGGAATTCATACTTCTACATGTGCCTATTTTTCTCATTAATGGATAAATGTAACCTTATCTCATCAACATCAGAAAATCACGGGAGAAACACAGTATGAGCAACAAACAATTTTGGGTAACCGCGATTTTATCTTCACTGACCATGGCGACCATCATGTCTGGGTTAATTTCTGGCTACAAAATGGGATTTAGTCCCGAATGGCCGCCAATCTGGATGCAAAGCTTTTTCATCGCTTGGCCGTGTGCCATCGCACTCAACCTCACCGTACTTCCTTTGATCAGAAAATTCTCAGCATGGATTTGTCGCCCAAGAACGCTTTGCGAACCTGAGATCACGGAACGATGATCAAGGGCTTATGACCAATGAGCTATAACCTAGGTTCTGCCACCAAATAGCTGCGTTCAAAAAGCTATGTTCATGGATAAACTACTGAATTACAGAAATAAAAAAACCGAGCACTAGGCTCGGTTTTTTAATAACTGTTGTTACTGTAAAGATTACAGCTCAGCGTTGTGGTAAACCTGCTGAACGTCATCACAGTCGTCAAGCATGTCTAAGAACTTCTGGAACTTCTCAGAATCTTCTTCAGCTACTGGCGTAGTTGTTTGAGGAACGAAAGTGATTTCCTCAACGTCTAGCGTTAGCTCTGGGAACGCAGTGTTTAGTGCAGTCTTCGTTTTGAAGAACTCAGTCGTTGGAGCGAATACAGTGATAACACCGTCTTCTAGCTCAACGTCAGTCACGTCTACGTCTTCCATCATTAGCGTTTCTAGGATGATCTCGTCGTCTTCGCCTTTAAACTGGAATACAGCTTGGTGAGCGAACATGTGAGAAACAGTACCTTCAACACCGATTTTCGCACCAGTCTTAACGAAACATTGGCGAACGTCTTGGAAAGTACGGTTGCCGTTGTCAGTTAGACAGTCAACGATTACGCTTGTGCCACCTGGGCCAAAACCTTCGTAACGAGCTGGTTGGAAGTCTTCACCGCCGCCGCCGTTCGCTTTATCGATCGCTTTGTCGATAACGTGAGCTGGTACTTGGTCTTTCTTCGCTTTAGCAATCAGGTGCTTAAGAGGTAGGTTCATGTCTGGGTCAGAGCTGCCGTTCTTAGCCAGTACGTAAATCTCTTTACCGTATTTAGAATAAACTTTAATTTTTGCGCCTGCAGTTTTCGCCATTGAGGCCTTGCGCACTTCAAAACTTCTTCCCATCGGGATCTTCTCTCTGATTCAATTAACGGTGCAAATTCTAGCAAATTACTGTGTCATTTCAATTCTACAGCACTGCTGGGCAAGGTTTGTCTGCGTTTATGCGACACCCATTACCCGTTTGTATTTTTCTACAGACTGATCAAACCAAGCCTTTTCTTCTGGGTCACCTAGCTTCATTGCTTCTTCAACAATGGCTTCAGGGCCACATTTCGCTTGCTTCAGTTTCCATACAAGAAACGATGCTTGCTTATCCAGTTCGATTTTATTTTTCTCGCTGGGTGGAAGGAGTGAAAGGTTGATAGACATTATTAGCCTTCGTCTGTAATACACTTGGCCGAGAAATATATCATAGAGCAGCCTCATAAAACCAATACTATGAGTAACAGAAAGGGTTTATGAGACAAGAAACCAAGCAAGTCGCTGATGCAGGTCAAGCTAGTTTGGGAAAAGTGGTTTTGCAAATACTAGCGTAAACGAAAGTAGACTCTTTAGTTACGTTATTCATTATATAAATCAAATTGCACAATTAATTCCGAACTGTATATTGTTTGGCTTTAGTTCAGCATTAAGTTAGTGGGTTATATGAAAATGAGGGTCAAACCTATCCTGATAGGTACTGCGGGGGCGATGATATGGTCGATCATTTGGATTTCAGTCTACATTGCGTACTTAAGCAAATTACCAATAAGTGATAACCCTGAACAATGGGCACATTTTGCAACATTCTTCGGAGGAGTTGTGCTGACACCTGTAACCCTTTTTGCTTCAATTACCGCCGCATATTTCGTTGCTAAAAGTCATCAGCAAAACGTCAACATCAATGAATTGGATTCTTACAAAGACAAGGTTCTGAGATTTAAAGATACATTTGATGAGTCACTTAAGACTGAAGTATTCAATGATAAATTAAGATCTTCTATGCAAGGAGATTATATCGGAAAGATTATTAGAGAATACAGCAAGACGAAGCCTTCAAAAGAAGAACAAGGTGAAGTTATTAAGCTGGCAAATAGTATCGTGGGCTACCTTGATACGCTAGCTCAATGTGCATTTACATACACTTCAATGATGAACCAGAAGATTTTAGAAACCGAGAATCAAAAAGAAGCACAAGTTACAACTGAATATTTTATTTGGTTTTTAAGATACAACCCTCTCGCCAAAGATTTACAAAAACTCTGTGAGCCGGAATATATCCAGAGTAAAAAACATTTTATGAGACTATTTGTGTTAGATCCGGAAAGCAAAGACCATTTTATTCACCAAGCTCTTCGGTCTAACAAACCATCTTAACGTGAATCACAAAGGCTGGAGAAATACTTCTCCAGCTAAAAAACTACTCACTCACCGCGAACACATCGCAGCGTGAGGCGCAAATGAAGTCATTCTTGTGGAGGCCTTTGATTGAGTGGCTCCACCAAGTGACGGTGACTTTGCCCCACTCCAATAAGATCGAAGGGTGGTGGAACTCTTCTTCTGCCAATTCTGACACTTTGTTGCTGAATGCCCATGCTTGTTTGTAGTTCTTAAACTTAAACACCTTCTCAAGCTGCGGGATGCCGTCTCTTTCGATGACCTGCCAGTCTGACAACTCCAACAGTAAAGATTGTTGCTCATCTTTATTGAGGGCAATCGCGTCGATACTGCAGGCTTCGCATTTTTGTTCATTCAACATGTGTTGGTTCCTTGGGTTCAAAAAGTGGTGGTAGTAACCCCGCGTCGATGGCGAGATCAGCTTGCTGTAATAGGTTTTCCTGACTGATTTTGAAGAGCTCAGATAGCTCGTCGATCACGTAATATTTCGGCTGCATGATGTCGATACGATAAGGAGTTCTTAACACCGTTTGCAGATCGAACCGCTCACGAACCGCCAAATCACCGCCTAATGCGTACATGGTTTCCGCCGGAGACGAGAGAATGCCACCGCCATAGATTTTCAGTTGTTGGCCTTCTTTTACTAAACCGAACTCGACCGTAAACCAATACAAACGGGCAAGATAAGCGCGCTGTTTGGATGTAGCGGCTTGGCCTAATTTTCCATAATGCTCAGTGAACGCTGCGAAATCGGCATTAGTGAGCATGGCACAATGACCGAAAATTTCATGAAAGAAATCAGGTTCTTGTAAGTAATCGAACTCGTCTCGCGTTCTCAGAAATGTCGCAACTGGGAATTTCTTATTGGCGAGCAAATCAAAGAATCGGTCGAAATCGATCAATGCAGGCACAGGCTGAACTTGCCAACCTGTTGTTTCCATTAGCACTTTGTTTATCTCTGGCAGCTGGGGAACTCTGTCTAATGGCAGCTCCAGCAGGGTCAAACCGTGCAAATAAGCATCGCATGCGCGGTCATTAATCACGTCCAGTTGCCTTTTCACTAAGTCGTGCCAAATGGCGTCTTCTTCGAGGCTCCACTCAACCCATCCCTCTTGGCTCACGGGCTTAGAATGATATTGAGTCATTACACACCTCCTTTCGAATGTCTCACTTTAAGCCTATCTCCACTCCTTATATCCGCCAATTTGCACGATTTTTCGAAACAGGCGATCGTGTAACATTTTTTTTACACAATTCCGACAGCCCCTTATTTTGCTGATCTTTTGACTTTGTAAAACCTAAATACCAGACTGAAATCGTTAACTTTTTGTTAAAGGTAAAGGAATGCACGAGAGCAATAAGCCAATTTGGCAACCCAGTGACCAACGTATCGCACACGCCAACGTAACCCAATTTATGAATAACCTCGATCAGCAGGGCGTATTCGAGCGGAAATTGAAAAACTACACGGAGCTTCATCAATGGTCTGTGGAGCAGCCGGAGTCGTTTTGGCATAACGTGTGGCAGTTTTGTGGAATGGTGGGTTCACAAGACTGTATTAACAAGGCAGAAAGCGAGCACATCAAAACTCAAGGTGAAAGCCGCTGGCAGCAGCCGAAATCGAATCGCGATGCGGTGTGGTTTCCTAATGCTCAAGTTAACTACGCCGAAAACTTGCTCCATTCAGCAAAAGCGTTGCCAAACGAACTAGCGATTTGGTTTGAGAACGAACATGGCGAACAGCAAAGTTACACATGGCAAACCTTGTGTGAGGAAGTCTCTAGCGTTCAACAATGGCTCGTGGAGTGTGGCGTGCAACAAGGCGATGTGGTCGCCGCTTATACCCCTTATCTGCCGCAAACCGTGGTCGCGATGTTGGCAACCACCAGCTTAGGGGCGATTTGGACGTCAACCTCGCCTGATTTTGGCGTCGAGAGTGTGATTGAGCGATTTGGCCAAGTGAAACCCAAGGTGCTGTTTACCTGTGATGGCTACACCTTCAATGGCAAAACGTTCGATATGACGGACAAGAACCGTGAAATCATCGAACACTTAAACGAATTAAAACAGGTGTGTCAGATCGGTTATTTGAAACCGACTCGTGATTTAGAGAAGAACAACGTTAAACATGATGTGTCACCCCAAAGTTGGAACAGCATCATTCATCACTATCAGCCACAACCTGTACGATTTGTGCGTGTCGGCTTCAATGAACCATTGTTTGTGCTCTACTCTTCCGGCACAACAGGCAAGCCAAAGTGTATTGTTCATTCTGTTGGTGGCACTACCATCAACCACCTAAAAGAGCATCAACTTCATTGCGATATTAAACCGAGAGATCGCGTGTTCTACTACACCACTTGTGGTTGGATGATGTGGAACTGGCACGTCTCTGCGCTCGCGAGCGGTGCTTGTTTGGTTATCTTTGATGGTAGCCCGGTTTACCCGCAACCTAACGTACTATGGGATTTAGCACAGCGTGCAGACATATCGACGTTTGGCACCTCAGCCAAGTATCTAGAGGCGATTGAGAAAGCAGAACTCTCACCGATCGACAGCCACTCTCTGCCTCAATTAAGAACACTGTGCTCGACGGGTTCTGTGCTCTACCCAGAGCAGTTCGATTACGTTTACAAGCACATCAAGCAAGACCTGCATTTAGCGTCCATTTCTGGCGGCACGGATATTTGTGGCTGCTTTGTTTTAGGCAACCCTATCTCGCCAGTGTATCGCGGTGAGTGCCAACAGGCAGGGCTCGGCGTCGACATCAAGGTGTTCAATTCGTCTGGTCAAAAGGTCAATCAAGAACGAGGCGAGCTAGTATGCACCAACTCCCTACCCAACTTCCCCGCAGGCTTTTGGAATGACACAGGAGAGCGCTATCACAACACCTATTGGGATAAGTTCGATAATGTGTGGCATCACGGTGATGAAGTCGCACAGAGCGAACATGGCGGTTATCTGTTCTACGGGCGAGGCGACACCACACTCAACCCCGGTGGCGTGCGAATTGGTACAGCCGAGATCTATCAGCAAGTGAACACCATTGACGGCATCATCGATTCGATAGCAGTCGGTAAAGACATCGACCGCAACGAGCAGATATGGCTGTTTGTTCAGTTACAACAAGGTGTGGTTCTGGATGATGAGTTACTGACAACCATCAAAAGCAAACTCAAATCATCCTGCTCGCCAAGGCACGTGCCAAGCCAGATATTTGCGATCAGCGACGTGCCAAAAACACGCTCTGGCAAACTGGTGGAGTTGGCTGTGAAACAGGTGATCAATGGCAAGAGTGTAGAAAACCTCGGGGCTATCGCTAACGCCGAGGTTTTGGAAGAGATAAAGAGTGTTGTTTCGCTTTAGCGTTGAGCCATAGAAAGTGGCTAACTATTTCCAAATTTCACTTGGCTGTCAGATAACACCTAGAGTAAAGGCAGCCGATTGAAAACCGAATCTAAACTTCTATTTAAGCTTGTGAACCCTCGCCTCAGTATAGCCCGGTACTTTTTCTAAAGCTCTTAATGCGATCTGCTCATCATATTTAAAACAAAAATAAAAAATTAATCATTTTATAGCCAGAGATAATATTCACTAAACACGAATCATTTATACCAAAAAAGACTCCACCGCTAGATTGTATCCAAGCTTATGGATATTTAATCGAATTGCAATAACTCCCGTTTCCACAGCTCTATTTCTAGTGAAATAATAATTTGATAGCTATCACATTTAGGACGGTTATTTTCCCATACTATCTCGGCATGTTAATTACTTAAGAGTAATTAAAAACCTAGTCATTGTTATTAATAAGCTTGGATTTAATTAGAAACAAGCGTTTAACCCCTACGTAAAATAAAATCATTATTAAATGTTCGGAGACATTATCATGCGCATAGTATTAGCTTTAGGCGGTAACGCTCTTTTAGCAAGAGGCCAAGCATTAACGGCTGAGAACCAACGTGAAAATATAATCAAATCAGCGGCGAGTATTGCCGCGATCGCTCGCGAGCATGAGATTGTTATCGTTCATGGTAATGGCCCACAAGTAGGTTTGTTGATGGAACAAAACGCGGCTTATAACGAATATTCACCAGAGACGACCCCGTATCCAATGGATGTACTAGGCTCTCAAACCTGTGGCATGGTGGGCTACATGTTACAGCAAGAACTAAGAAACATTGACCCTGAATTAGACGTAGCGACGCTAGTCACGCAAACTGAAGTATGCAAAAAAGACCCTGCGTTTGCTAACCCGACTAAATTTGTTGGCCCTGTATATACAGAGCAACGAGCTAAAGAGTTAATGGCTCAAAGCACAATGCAGTTTAAAGCTGATGGCGAGTACTACCGTCGCGTTGTGCCTTCTCCTATGCCAAAAAACATTGTTGAAATTCAGCAAATTGAAACTCTTCTAGATACAGAAAATCTTGTTATCGCTTGTGGCGGCGGGGGTGTTCCCGTGAGTATTGAGCAGGGTAAGAGTACTGGCGTAGAGTGCGTAATTGACAAAGATCTTACGGCTGAATTACTGGCTGAAAAAATCCATGCCGACTTATTTATTATCTTAACCGATGGTTCGATTTTCCGTAACTATGGTAAAGAAGACCAAGCAGAAATGAAGCAAGCAACGCCTGCTGGTTTAGCAGAATTTTCATTTCCTGCTGGTTCTATGGGGCCAAAAATTGATGCTGTTTGTAAATTCGTTGAAGCTGGATTGGGTAATGCGGCGATTGGTTCATTATTTGATTTAGATAAAATAATTACCAATGAAGCTGGTACTCTGATTACGAAAGGCGAAGGTATTGTTTATTATTAACATTATCGAATGATAATCACCATTAATATAAACCTGGATTAAAGCCTCTTATTTAATAACGAGGCTTTTTTATAAGGTAAATATTAGTGCTAAACGGGATAAATATTCATACACTTACTGAATTTAATATATTTAATTTTGGAAACCGCTTCTTTCAAGAAACGGTTTTGGTAGCGTAAGGGAAGAATATTTGCGTTTACATCAGTGAATCTACATGGACTCATTCGCATCCTCTTGATTCTCTGGCATCGCCTCGATAAAAGCAGGTAACCGATTACACGCTTCAACAATTGCGTTAATCAGCGGATAAGGTGACATATCAACGCCAAAACGCAGCGCGTTATAGACTTGTGGCACTAAGCAGATATCGACGATACAGGGCGAACCGGTAAGGCTATACACCGAATCACCGTGTGTTTGACGATGCTTAGAAAGCTTCTCTTCTAACGCCGAGAAACCTTGGCTCATCCAATGATGAAGCCAATCCATTTTTGCCTCTTGCTCGCACGACAATTCTCGCTCCAAATACTGCAACACACGCAGGTTATTCAGAGGGTGAATTTCTATCGCAATATCCTGAGCCATTGCCAACGCTTGATAGCGCAGTTGTGTTTGCTCTGGAATCAACAAGGAGTCTGGGCTGCTCTCACACAAATAGCTTTCGTCCAAGTATTGCAAAATAGTCAGCGACTGATTGAGTTGAACTTCACCATCCACTAGCACAGGCACTAACTCACTGGCGTTGATCTCGCGATATTGTGGATCATGCTGCTCGCCACCATTACGCACCAAATGCACCGATTTAGACTCATAGTTGAGTTGCTTTAGGTTCAATCCAATACGCACCCGATAGGCCGCCGAAGAGCGCCAGTAACCGTAAAGTGTCATGTTCTGATTCATACAATGATCTCGCTCGAGCTGAATCTTTATAATATGGGCTATAACGCTCGATATTGGCTAACTTTTTGGTCAATCGCACCAAAAATGGAGCCACCCGCCGCATCAAACATCTCAAGCTTGATCGAGTCACCAAACGACATGAATTGAGTCGAAGGTTTGCCATCGCGAATCGTCTCGATCATGCGCACTTCAGCAATGCATGAATAGCCGACACCACCTTCCACAATTGAGGTGCCGTGGTCAATACCTTGCTTATTCGATACCGTGCCAGAGCCTATGATTGCGCCAGCCGACAGTGGACGAGTCTTCGCAGCATGCACCACTAGCTCGGCAAAATTGAAGGTCATATCGACACCTGCATTTGGACAACCAAAAGGCTGGTCGTTGTAGGTCGATATCAACGGTAAATGCACCTTGCTGCCTTTCCACTGTTCACCAAGCTCGTCAGGTGTAACGGCGACCGGAGAGAACGCCGAAGACGGTTTAGATTGGAAGAAGCCAAAGCCTTTCGCTAGCTCTGCCGGAATCAAGCCACGCAAAGACACATCGTTCACCAACATCAGTAGACGAATCGAATCGTGCGCTTGCTTAGAACTTACACCCATAGGTACGTCACCGGTGACAATCGCAACCTCTCCTTCGAAATCGATGCCCCACTCGTCACTGGCAAATTCGATGTTGTCACGAGGGCCAATAAAGGCATCTGAGCCACCTTGATACATGAGTGGATCGACCCAGAAGCTTTCTGGCATTTCAGCACCACGCGCCTTACGCACCAGTTCAACGTGGTTTACATAGGCGCTGCCATCCGCCCATTGATAAGCTCGTGGCAATGGTGATTCACAATACTGAGTAACAAACACTTCACTGCCTGTCACATGCCCGTTGTTTAACGAGGTGTATAACTCTTCTAACTGAGAAGCCACGCTGTCCCAGTTATCCAAAGCCACCTGCATGGTTGGCGCCAGATGCATCGCATGGAAGATTTCGGTGGCAGGTACACACTGTTTGAGATCTTTACTCACGACCATCAACAGGCCATCGCGAGTACCATTTTTCTTGGTTGCTAATTTCATCCTTGTCCCTTATTTCTTATCGTCAGCCATTTCTTTCAAACCAGAGTCTTGCCAACTGTAGACATATTCTTTGTTCTCAACGCTATCGAGTTCGTCAGAGAACTGCAGTGCATGGCGAGTATCAATCATCACCGCCACTTCGTCGGTAAACTTCTTCTTATGCGCTTGCCCAGCCTTAAAGGCTTTAGGATGAGGCCCATGAGTGAAGCCCGCAGGGTGGAAAGTCACCATACCCGCTTCAATATTATCGCGACTGAAAAAGTCACCAGCGTGATAGAAGAGTACTTCGTCGTAATCATCGTTGTTGTGGTAAAACGGCACTTTCAATGCACCTGGATCGCTCTCAATCGGGCGTGGTACAAAGGTGCACACCACAAAGCCTGCGCCAACAAACGTCGTATGCGCAGAAGGTGGTAAGTGGTAGCGATGTGACATCAGCGGTCTGATATCGCGCCAATTCACTTTCACCACCGCTAAGTCGCCATGCCAGCCAATTGCATCCAATGGGTTGAACGGATAGGTGATCACGCTGACTTTGTCGTGGCGCTTCACCTGAACCTGAGTCTGGTTTTCTGAATACTGAGCGCGAAATTGATCATTGATTGAAGGGATGTCGAGAACTGCCGGATCAAACACCGCGTGATTGCCAACCATACCTTTCTCTGGCAGGGAGTAAGCCGCGTCGGTGTTCTCAATCATCAAGATGAACATCGGCTCACTTGGCTCTAAGCGCCAATTGGTCGAGCGCGGGATCATTACGTAATCCCCTTCACTGACTTCTAAATGACCATAGTCACAATAGAGTTCAGCACTGCCTTGGTGAATGAACAGCAGCTCATCGCCATCGGAGTTACGCACCAAGAAATCCATCTTCTCATCCATGCGCCACACGCGGATTTTGCAGTCCGCATTGTGCAAAAGATGTGGCACCGCCCAAGGCGTTATCTGGCTGGCTTTTTCCACCAGCGTAAAATCAAAAGCGCGAGGACGTAAATCGCCCTCCCACTCCGACCAACCTGTTGGGGCATGTTGGTGATGAAAGTGAGCGGCAGGGCCGAAGAAACCACTCCGACCCGCTTCTCGCTCATAGATGGCCTCTTCGGGGAAGTCGGCATGCGCTTGTTTCGAGCACACCCCCTCCCGATGAGGAAACGAGATCCATTTATGCATCGTCTAATACTCCTCGACGAATCTGGTCCTCTTCAATCGATTCAAATAGCGCCTTGAAGTTACCTTCACCAAAGCCTTCGTTGCCTTTACGCTGAATGATTTCAAAGAACACAGGCCCGATTACCGTCTGTGTGAAAATTTGCAGCAAGATGCCGTCTTTGGTCGGCGCGCCATCAATCAGAACGCGTAGGTCACGCAGCAGATCAGTGTCTTCACCGTGGCCTTTCACACGATCGTCAACTTTCTCGTAGTAGGTGTCAGGAGTTGGCATAAAGTCCATACCGCGATCACGCAGGGTTTTCACCGTTTTGTAGATGTCATCCGTTGCGAGCGCGATGTGTTGGATACCTTCACCGTTGTATTCGCGAATGAACTCTTCGATTTGTGATTTGTCGTCTGAAGACTCATTGATAGGGATGCGGATCTTGCCACATGGTGAGGTCATAGCGCGGCTCACAAGGCCTGTCAGCTTACCTTCAATATCGAAGTAGCGAATCTCGCGGAAGTTACCGATGCGCTCATAAAACCCAGACCACACGTCCATGTTGCCTTGCTTCACGTTGTGCGTGAGATGGTCGATTTCATACAAGCCAACATTAGCTTCGGCCATGCGCTGTTCCGCATCATCATAGAATCGGAAATCGACGTCATAGATGCTCTGTTTGCCATAGCGATCCACAAAATAGAGCAGGCTTTCACCGATGCCGTAAATGGCAGGAATGCTCAGCTCCATCGGCCCTATTTCTGTTTTGTACTCTTCACCACCGCCTTTAAACGCTTGTTCCATTGCAGCGGTTGCTTCATTGACACGAAAAGCCATGCCACAGACCGATGGCCCATGCACCTTGGCAAACGCTTCCGCTTGGCTGTGTGGTTGTTCATTAACGATAAAGTTGATGTCACCTTGTCGATACAGCCAAGCCTCTTTTGAACGGTGCTTGGCGATCTCAGCAAAACCAAGTGACACAAACAGCGCTTTAAGTTGCTCAATTCCCTTGTGGTCAACGGCCGTGTATTCAACAAACTCGAATCCATCCGTGCCAAGCGGGTTGTATGTATCCACCATGAACTTTCTCCTTGTACCTATTGGTTTTGTATTACGTGTTTTTGTCCCTAATTAAATTTGGCCCACAAGCGGAAAGATTGGAATGGATAGAAGGAAATGGGCAATAACGCTAAAAACCCGTCAAGTTGTAAAATATTTGTTACACGCAAACCCTCACAACAACAAAGTGAGTGCTATCAAGGGATTGAAAGATGGTGGTTTGATTTACAGCAGAGCAAGAGATGTTATTGAATTGTTACATGCGTAATTTTATCAGCTAAGGCGATAAATCGAATATTAGACTGATGATGTAAAAAAGCCGCTGTAGTCAGCGGCTTGATGAGTTCTAAGACGAACATGATTCAGATATGGGTTAAGCGTTAATCCCAGTTGAGAATCGACCAATTCGGTTGATCGGCTAACGCTTTCAAACGCGGGCATGGGTTTACTAGGTAAGCAAAATCAGCGTGCTCACACAAAGGTAAGTCGTTGATTGAATCCGTATAAAAGTGAATGTCTGAGTAGTTGGTTTCTTGATTGTCTAACCACTCTTTTAAACGCGTCACTTTGCCTTCACGGTAGCTTGGCACACCTGATATTTGAGAAGTAAAACGGCCTTGGTTTTCAATCAAATCAATACCGAGTGCGTTCTCAATACCAATCTTACGGCCGACCGCTTCCACTAAGAAAGTCACGCTGGCAGAGATGATCAGCATATCAATATCATCATTCTCAAGCTGCTCAATCAAAGGTTTTGACTGCTTGAACTGTTTAGGCAGAATATGCTGTTCAACACACTCTTCCACCAACGCAGTCACTTGCTCTGTTGGCATATCGGCTAATGGCTGCATGGAAAACGTGAGGTAATCTTCCATGTTCAGTTTTCCTTCCGAATACAGGCCCATTAAGCGTTTATCTTCTTCAATAAAGTTGGGCGCAGTGGCAATGCCCTTTTCAACCAAGAACTCATTCCAGAGCATCGCTGCATCGGCATTGATCAGCGTTTCGTCCATATCAAATACATACAAAGGTTTGAACATCTTAGGCTCTCACAGGTTGAATTTCGTTAAGGTTAAACAGGAGTTCAAGTTGGCTGCCGTTTGCCAACAGTCGTTCAGAGGAACGGTTAAGTAAATCGACAGTTAATTCACATTCATCAACGTCCACTTGGTAGCGAATCACATTGCCCAGCAGCTGGTGGTTACGAATAGTGCCCGTTTTCGGCGCAGAGATATGTTCGCCATATTGTCGGCCATGCTCTTTAACGTAGATAGATTCAGGGCGAATCGCCACTTTCCACTCGGTTTCAATGTTGAAAAGTTGCTTGGCTTTGTTCGCTTGAACCAGATTGTAGTGGCCCATGAAGCCAGCAACAAACTCATTGGCAGGTTGAGTGTAGATCTCTTCGGGTGTCCCCGCTTGGACGATCTCGCCTTTGTTCATCAAGAAGATGCGGTCAGACATGATCATCGCTTCTTCCTGATCGTGGGTCACGAAGATCGTGGTCAGGTTCATCTCTTTTTGAATATCTCGGATCTGTTGGCGTAGATGTTTACGGATCTTGGCATCCAGCGCTGAAAGTGGTTCATCGAGCAATAGAATACGCGGCTTGACCACCAAGGCTCTTGCCAAAGCGACACGCTGACGCTGTCCGCCCGATAACTGATGCGGGTAGAATTTCTCTTTGCCCGTTAAGTCCACCAGCCCAATGACTTTAGCGACTTCACGTTTAATCTCATCAGCAGCAAGCTTTTTCATCTTGAGGCCAAACGCAATGTTGCCTTCAACCGTCATGTTCGGGAACAGCGCATAAGATTGAAACACCATGCCGATGCCACGCTGTTGTGGCACTTGGTGAGTAATCTCTTCACCGTTGACCCAGATCTCGCCACCATCAACAGGATTCAGGCCTGCCAAGCTGCGCAGTAGAGTCGATTTACCACAGCCACTTGGGCCAAGCAGAGTAATGAACTCGCCCTTCTCGATGGAAAATTCAATATCTTCAAACACCGTGTTGTCACCAAAGCGCTTGGTGAGGTTTTTTGCATTTACATAGCTCATTATTTTGTTCCCTGGCTGAAACGACTTGCCAACCAAGTCAGTAAGAAAATAAACAGGAAGTACGTCATCACTAGGGCTGACGTGAAGTGGCCGCTGGTTTGACGCATGTTGTATAGGTAGATTTGCAGTGTCTCGTAACGTGTACCCACCAAGATGTTGGCGAACACGAACTCGCCTAATAGGAACGAGAACGACAAGAACAGCGACGCCATTAAGCCTTTCTTAAGGTTTGGCAGAATAATCAATAAGAACGCCTTGGTGGTGCTTGCGCCAAGCAGGTGAGCAGCGTCCATCAAGTCGTGCAGGTTGATCGCTTCAAAGCTGTTGGCAAT
Organism: Vibrio sp. Vb339; assembly: GCF_902751245.1. Classification (NCBI taxonomy): domain Bacteria; kingdom Pseudomonadati; phylum Pseudomonadota; class Gammaproteobacteria; order Vibrionales; family Vibrionaceae; genus Vibrio; species Vibrio sp. Vb339. Next base: position 332,666 of record NZ_CADDIS010000001.1, read on the forward strand.
CGCGCGATACATGAATGGCAACGCGATGGTGAAGTAAGTACCAATCAAGATCCACGGTGTACCAATCAGTGAGATTTCGCTATCGGCATACAGCTGAAGCAAGCCCACCGACGACACCACAGGTGGAACAGCGAACGGCAATAAGATCAGGATATTCATCACCTTGTCGAGTTTCGGGAAATAGTAAAACACCACGAAAATCGCAGGCAGAACCAACACCACACTCAATGACAGCGCCGCCACACAGATAAACAGTGAACGACCAAAGGCTTGTAAGAAGCGAGGATCGGTCAGCAGGTTGATGTACCAATCCAACGTGAAGCCATCCGGCAGGATCGTTGCGCCCCATCGAGAAGAGATCGAGTAGATAAAGGTCGCTAAGATCGGGATCATCATGATGCCGACAATCGAATAGACAACCGTTTTATGAAAGCGAGTATTGACGGTGTTCATTACTTTCTCTTCCCTGCGTAGCTTTTGCTGATCAGCCATTGGTTAATCACGGTGATGAAGGCCAGCATCGCCATCAGAATCACAGAAATTGCAGCGGCTAGGTTTGGCTCTAAGAACAAGTCGCCCGATACCAAGCTCGCGATACGAATCGTAATCACGTTGTAGTTGCCCGAGGTCAACGCATACACACTCGCATAGGCGCCTATCGCGTTGGCAATCAAGATGATGAAGGTGCCGAACAAGGCAGGAGATAACACAGGCAGCGCGATTTTGGTCCAGTACTGCCAGGTTTTTGCGCCAAGCAATGCCGAAGCTGCTTGCCAGTCGTCGCTAAGGGCATCGAACGCTGGATACAGCAACAACACCGCTAATGGGATCTGGAAGTAGATGTAAATCGCTAGCAAACCCCACTTGCCGTACAAGTCAAAATCACCCAGCAATCCATACTGCTTGAGCAATAAGGTGATAGCACCGTTGGTGCCCAAGATGATGATGAATGCGAACGACAGAGGCACACCTGAGAAGTTGCTGCTCATGTTGGTGAAGGCAATCACCGCATCGCGGATTTTAGAATCAACGCGGCGCAATGAAGAAACGAGCAGAGTCGCGATCGCTAAGCCAACAATGCTCGACCAAATCGACAACCATAAACTGTTACCGAAGGCCTGCATCATGAAGGCAGAATCGAATATTTCAGAATAGTTTTCGAGAGAGAGCTCATCGTCGTAGAAGAAGCTGTTGATCAGCACCCAAACCATAGGTGCCAGTTGGAACAAGTAGAAAAACAGCGCGAAAGGCGCAAGCCACAAAGCGGGCTTGAAACGTTGAAACAAAGATTTGGTTTTGGGTTTAAGCGCAGAGCCATCGGTCTGCGTGATTACAGAACTGCTCATAGGGCCAACAATTCCTGAGTGTAAGATTTATCGTGTTCAAGGTTCAGTAGCTGACACACACTGCCACAGATGTCGGTCTGTTTCACTGAACATTCTTGGTGTGTAAACTTATCGCCAATCACAAAGAAAGGCACTTCACGCTCTTCAGGCAGAATGCCACCATGAGACAAGTCATTGTTCATGCCATGGTCACTGGTGATGATCACTTGATAACCATCATCTATCCACTTCTCAAGGTAGTTCGACAGGTAAATATCCGCGCCACGTGCACTATTGCGGTACTGGCGAGAATCCAACCCATGCTTGTGTCCAATATCGTCAATGTTCATTGGATGAATCAGCAAAAAATCAGGCTGATGAGTCACGCGCAGGTGCTCGGCATCCAAGAACAAGGCTTCATCTGGATAGTGGTCCCAGTGATAGAAACAACCATGTTGAATGTTCATGGTCTCATCGTTAGTGAAACGGTCGCGTACAGCATCAAATGGCGCTCGGTTATACAGCTCACTCACCCAATGATATGCCGCTGCAGCCGTCACTTTGCCCTGCGATTTAGCCAAGCTAAAGATCGACTCGTGATTCGATAAACGCACGATTTGATTGTTAACGATACCACTCTCGACAGGGCGAACTCCCGTTAAAATGCACTCATACAGTGGGCGTGACATAGATGGCAGCTCACATTGCACAGGGTAAAGCGTGGCGCGCAGCTTGTTTTTTTGCGCGCTCATGATTTGCGAAGTGCCCTGTTTTGTCTGCAAATTGCTTAGTTCTAGAAGGCCGTTCAGGTAGCCCATGCAATCACGGGCTACCTGATAGTTCAGTCCATCTAGAACAACAAGGATAACCTTATTGCTCATGGTCTATTCTCTATTGCTTGTTTCTATAAGCCACCCGTTATAGGTGGCGTGTTAAGCGGGGTTATTGCTGGTGAATCAATACGCTTTCTTGCCATTGACGTGGCAGACGACGTGCTGATTTTTCCCATGCTGAGAAGTCAGATACTGGGTGCACGTTGCTGTATTCATCGTTCGAGATCAGCTTGTCTTGTACTGATTGAGGTAGCGTAACGCTGCTACGGATTGGGCGCGCGTAACCTTCTGCTAGGTTGATTTGGCCTTGGTCGCTGAAGATGTATTCACGAGCCAACTTCGCCGCGTTCGGGTTTTTCGCGTATTTGTTGATGATGGTGGTGTAACCAGATATCACTGAACCATCTTGTGGAATGCTTACTGTAAAGCGCTCACGGTCGATCTTGTCGCGGTAGTTCAGTGCGTTGAAATCCCACATGATTGCCACTTCCACTTCGCCTTTTTCAAGGTTAGCGATACTTGGATCTGTGTAAGACAGGCGGCCTTGCTTCGCTAGCTCACCAAAGAATTTAATCGCTGGCTTTAGGTTCGACTCGTCACCACCGTTAGCAAATGCTGCCGCTAGAATTGCGTTGTTTGCTTGTGCTGCTACGCCTACATCACCGACTGTGACTTTGTAGTCGCCTTCTAGTAGGTCGCTCCAAGATTTTGGGGCATCTTCAACAAGGTTATTGTTTGAAATGAACGAGATAGTACCTGTGTAAGCCAGAGCCCAGTGACCATCTTTGTCTTTCGCCCAATCTGGAATGTCATCCCAAGTCGTTGGCTTGTATGGCTGCGTTACGTCTTTCTGCACAGCGACACGTGCAAAGGCGAAACCAACATCACCGATATCTGCAGTTGCGTTTCTTTTCTCTGCTTCAAATTTCGAGATCTCTTGAGCCGAGCTCATGTCTGTATCCTGATGCTTCAAACCGTAGTTTGCTTTCAGGTCAGCCCATGTGCCTTTCCAGTTTGCCCAACTGTCTGGCATACCCACACTGTAAACCGCACCCTCTTTTTGAGCGGCTTCAATCAATGACTCAAGATCAGCATCCTTCGCCATCGCTGGCATTGAAAGTGTTGCCGTTATTAACGTTGCGCCGATTAGCTTTGTGGATGAACCCATAAGTTTGGCTGGCGATACAGTTGAACGGCTAAGCAAAGTTTTCATTGTCTCTATCCCTCTGGACTAGGTCAGTAAGTTCATTTTGTATGCTATCGCCGGAGTGTGACGCTTTCGCGCAAGTTATTTGACAGTTAGGATGCATTTCTGTGGCAGTTATATTTCACTCATATGACAACAAGCCTTTGTTTACTGTCACATTCCTGTTAACTCCGTGGTTTACCTTATTGGGCACACGAACTTATGGACTAGATCAGCAATGAGAACATTGGCCACAAGGCAATCAGGGACACAGCTAGGTAGAATTAAGGCGAGCATTAGAGAACAGCTTCAATCTGGCATCTTCACCGAGGGGCAAAAACTGCCATCCGAAAGAGAGCTCAGCGAGCTGTTTTCAACCACACGAATTACGCTCAAAGATGCGTTGGTATCATTAGAAACCGAAGGTTTGATATATCGAGAAGAGCGTCGAGGTTGGTATGTGTCACCCGAACGTGTTCGCTATAACCCATTGTCACGTTCTCACTTTCATCAAATGATTCGTGAACAACACCGCATAGCAGAAACCAGACTGCTCAGCACCCGCACAGAGATGGCGGCTGGCGATTACGCCAAAGCATTAGAGATAGAGCAGATAACGCCAATACACGTGATTGAGCGCCTGCGTTTTATTGATGGCAGAGCAGTGCTGTTTGTTGAAAATGTACTGAAAGCGCCCTTGTTTGATGGTGTCTTATCGGAAAACCTCACCATGTCACTAACAGACATCTACCGAGAAAAATACGGCTACGAGACCCAACGCTCGCGCTTTGATGTGATTCCCACTTCTGCACCTGCCCATGTCGCCAAGGCGTTGAATTTGGCAGAAGGCCAGCCTGTTTTGAAGATCTGCCGAGTGAACTACAAACAAGACGGTGAGCTAATGGACTGCGAGTTGGAATACTGGCGACCCGATTCTGTAGTGATCCACATTGATAGCATTGGGTAATGCTGTGTCTGCTTGAGAGAAGAACCACACACATACAAAAACTCCGACTGATTAGGTCGGAGTTTTGGATTTAGCAATCAAACATTAAGGTGATGTGAATCATCTAGCTCATGAATCAAGCTTAAGGAACTGCCTTACCCTTGGTGACTCTGGGTTAGTGAAGAACTTCTCTGGGTTGGATTTCTCAATCAATATCCCCTTCTCAAGGAATACCACCTGATCCGATACTTGACGCGCGAACTCCATCTCATGAGTCACTACCACCATGGTGTAACCCTCTTGAGATAGCTTCTTCATCACCAGTAACACCTCTTCGACCAACTCAGGGTCGAGCGCCGAAGTTGGCTCATCAAACAACAATACATCCGGCTCCATCGCGAGTGCTCTGGCAATCGCGACGCGTTGCTTTTGTCCACCCGATAACATACTTGGGTAGCTCTCTAGCTTGTGAGACATGCCCACCTTGTCGAGTTGCTTACGAGCCATCTCCTCTGCGTCAGATTTTGTTATCTTTTTCACGTGTACCAGCGCTTCCATGACGTTCTGCAACACGGTGAGATGTGGCCATAAGTTGAAGCTTTGAAAGACCATACCAAGGCGCTCTCGAAGTTTCGCCAACTCTTTGTATTTGAGCGGCTTACCCGTTTCAGAGTTGATACCAATACGCTCCTCACCCATGAAGATCGTGCCGCGTTCTGGTTGCTCTAACCAGTTCATGCAGCGCAATAACGTCGATTTACCCGACCCAGACGAACCGAGAATACTGACCACATCGCCTTTGTTGATAGTGAGGTTGATGTCTCGTAATACTTCGATGCCATCAAACTGTTTCGACAGGTTTTCAACCTTGATAATCGTCTCACGCTCGTCCAACAGTGGCTCGCACTCAATCACTTCCAAACTCACTCCCAAAGAGGGGTTAATCGGTGCTTCTGTTTCAATAATCTCTGATTGTTTAAGCATGGCTAAGCCCTCTAAGTTCAACTTTGGTTTGGATTCGTTTGGTAATGGTTTCAAGTGCAATACTCACCGCCCAGTAGAGCGCAATCGCAATGATGAACGCATTCAATGGGATGAAGTAGGTCGATTGAATACTGTTGGCTGCCGCGGTAATTTCTGCGACGGTAATGATGCTGAGAAACGCAGTGTCTTTTAAGCAGATGATAAGTTGGTTAGTGATCAGAGGAACCGACTTAAATAACACGTTGGGGGTGATGACTCGAGTGAAGGTTTTGAGTTTAGAAAAGCCATAGGCGTGCGCCGCTTCGATGTAACCTGGCTCTAACCCTTTACGAACACCTCGGAAAATCTCACAAAAATAGGTACCGTGATAGAGACTTAGCGCGATGATTCCCGCTGTAATGGCATCAAGTCGAATACCAACCTGCGGCAACCCGTAATAGAGCAGGTACGCTAAGATAAGAAACGGCAAGGTGCGCATCATGCCTATCAAACTATTGATGGTGTACTTCACACCAAGTTTTGAGTTTTCGAGACAATACAACAAACTGATGCCAATGATGAAACTCAAGATTGAAGACGAAACAAAAAGATAAAACGTGGTCACAAAACCAGAAGCAAACAGCTCTTTTTGTTGCCAGATAATATTCCATTCTTCCATATTTACTCCTTAATTTTACCCACTCAATGACGCTTCACAAGCAGGTAAATGGTGTTGCTGACCAAGTAGTTATGACGGCCAAACTGTTGCTACTGATAACAGCTGTATGCACTTATTGCTGCAGATAAGTGGCTCGGTTTTCAGCCACAGCTTGCAACTTCACCAACACGCCAATAATCAATATGTAGATGGCACCCGCACATAAGATTGGCCCGAGTGGCTCATAGGTAACCGCTGCAATTCGGTTGGTGACACGGGTTAGATCAACGATACCGATCACTGCAATCGCAGGGCTGCCTTTGATTAAAAACGACATCTCATTGACGAGCGCAGGTAAGCTCATGATCACCATTTGCGGGAACATGATTCGGCGGAAGTAAGTCAGGCGTCGCATGCCAATCGCTTCGGCCGCTTCCATTTGCCCTTTTGAAAAGTTAAGAAAAGCATTGCGCCAAATTTCCGCATTGAATGCCGATGTGTTGAGTGTGAGCGCTAAAATGGCAGAAACGTGTTTGTCTAAATTGATGCCAAATGACGGGAACGAAAGAAAGATAAACAGAGCCAGTGTCACCAAAGGTGTTGCTCGTGCCCAACTGACATAGATACCCAGCATTTGATCCACAAACGGGATTTTCATCATTCGAATCAAGGCAATGACTAGCCCAATGACCACACCTAATACAATCGAGACTGCCGATATCCATGCCGTAGCCCACGCGCCCTGTAGCAACTGTTCCCAAGCGTAATAATCCATAAACGACCTCTTTGATAAGCGACTTCTTTCGATAGGTTTTGCGCAAATGATTCATGGGTTAAACCGCTTTGAACCCATTGGCATGGACACAAACAGCCGTTAACTGTTTGTGTCAGCGCATGCTTATCCATCTATTGAACTGCTGTTAGCTTGTGATACTGCTCAACCGAAGTAATGGCTTCTGAAGGCAGTTGGTCGAACGACTCACCGAACCACTTCTTCTGCAACTCCGCCATTTTTCCTGTTTGTTCTAGGTGCAGGAAAAACTCCGTTAGGTAAGCCAACAGCTCAGGGTTCTCTTTAGGAACTGGCCAGCTCACGAAACCTGGGCCAGAGACTGCTTCGCCCTTTTTGAATACCTTTGACTTCGACTTCACCACCTCGTTAACAGAAACGACACTGTTGATCACATAGTCGATACGGCCGATCGCCAAGTCGGAATACGCTTCTGGATAAGATTGATACTGAACGACTTTGCCCAAAGACTTGCCTTGTGCTTCTAGCATCTCTTCCAGCTCAGGAAGTCGCTCTAACAAAGCACTACCCGCTTGTAAGCCAACAGTTTTACCGTCTAGATCCGCGACAGTATTAATGTCGTCATCACCTGCTCGGGTTAAGAAGTAGTGCTGCGCTGAAGCAATCGGTGGAGTAAAGTCGAAGGCCTTTAAACGGGCGTCGGTAATGATTGCTCCGGTTAACGCCACATCGTATTGGCCTGCGGATACTGACGCGAGTAACCCTGTCCAAGGTAAGATCTCTTGTTCAATATCGAACTTCGAATATTCACGCAGTTCATCAAGCAGATCTTTATTAATCCCAGCCGGATTACCACGATCGATGTAGTTGAATGGCGAATAGTTATCTTCTGTCGCCACTTTCATAAAACCTTGCTTTTCGATGGCTGCAAGCTCGGATGCTTGTGCGATACCAAAACAACCCAGTACGACTGTTGCTGCCGCTGTTGAAACCCATGCCTTCATCGTCATTCCCTGTTTCATACGCTTTCCTTATCGAGATTATTTGCCTGCCTTTACTTTATGAACGGAATGCCTCGAAGACGTAGAGCCAATTTAATTTTCAGGTTGGGACAGAGCAATTTTCTAGTTTGGGACAAAGTAACTTTCGGGTTTGGGACAGGGCATCTTTCACATTAGATACCGTTCAAAAGCCAGTCCTTAAAACATCCATATGAACTCTGGCTCATTTCTTGCTCTTTTATACAAATAGGACCGAGGTTTACTGAGAATAAGGACTGTATCTCATGGCGATAAATCACAATTGTTTCATCGAGTTTGATTCCAAAAGAAGCCTACAAGAACAAGTACGTAGCTATTTGGTGACGGCGATATTGAATGGTATTTTTCCTGCGGAACAAGCGCTCCCGTCTTGTCGCAAGCTCTCTAGCCAATTAGGTGTTTCACGCAATACGGTCTCGTTGGTGTACGACAGTTTGCTCGATGATGGTTATCTCATCAGCAAGCCTCGCAGTGGTTATTACCTGTCAGAAAAGTATCAAAATCCAAGCGAAGAAATCGATGCGAAGTTGGATCATTTTGAATCAACAGACAACGACAATGCACCGGATTGGAGCAAGCGAGTTAAACTGCAATTGAGCCAATACCCTCGCATTGTCAAACCCTCGCACTGGAGCTGCTATCAGTACCCCTTTATTTTTGGCCAACCCTCTATCAATGACTTTCCATTAGCGCAATGGCGAGAAGCCACAAGAAAGGTCACCTCAGATCCAAATGACCATCGCTGGCTGTGTGACAAGGTCGATAAAGACGTCGACATGCTGGTCGAACAGATACGCACAAGGGTGCTTCCTCAGCGCGGTATTCATGCCCAAAGTGATGAGATCCTCATAACCTTAGGCTCGCAAAATGCGCTGTATTTGATTTCGACCTTGCTCATGAACCATCAGAGCCGAGTCGGAGTCGAGAACCCCGGCTACAAGGAAGCGAATCACATCTTTAATCTCGCAGGCGCGCAGTTACACCCGCATCAAGTGGATGAACAAGGATTGAGATTCAATGAGCACTCTTCACTGTGTGATCACTTCTATGTCACGCCCAGCCATCAAGCTCCAACGGGCGTCACCATGAGTGACGAACGTCGAACTCAGTTACTGGAAATGGCCAAAGCCAACGATGCGGTGATTATCGAAGATGACTATGACGCCGAGTGCAACGTGGAGTGGAACCCTAAACCCGCGCTAAAAGCCAGTGACAAGGAAGGGCGTGTCATCTACGTCAGCAGCTTCTCTAAGCTATTAGCACCCGGCTTGAGGTTAGGCTACATCGTGGCACCTGAAGAGTTGATCTACGACCTTAGAATACTGCGTCGCTTGATGTACCGACATGCGCCAAGCCGTGTTCAGATGGAAGTGGCGCACTTTATTGAACAAGGCTACTACGACAGCTTTGTAAGACGCTTTAGAGAAAACACGCGCCAGCGCTGGAAGCTGATCAACGATGCCGTCTTGAAATACCTACCGGATTGTAAACGACTGGCTCAAAGCGAGCAGGCCAACTCTCTGTGGCTACAAACGCCTAGCCACATCAATAGCCAGCGTTTAGCTTCACGAGCTGCCCAAAAGGGCATATTGATTGAGACAGGCTATTCACACTTCATGAGTAATAGCGAGACGGAATCGGGCTGTGAAGCATTGTCAGAATATGACCCCAACTCCTATTTTCGATTGGGCTTTCACGCCATCGACAAAGATCTGATCGCACCCGGCATCAAAGAGCTGTCAGAGGCGATGAAGATCTAGCATCACTTAAGAGCGGTTTGAGCAGAGTGATTAAGTGAATGAACGTAAAAAAGAGCTTCAATCGATGCTCTTTTGTCGTTTCTGAAGGTTAGGGTTGGCACGCTGGAAAGAACGGGGAATCCTTTGCCAAAGTGCCTTGGTTGCTGTGTTAGCTATCTTATTAAAGAATTAAGAAGCGAGTTCAAACAACACTTCATCAATGATCTTAACGCCTTTCTTAATCTCGCTTGGCTGAATAACCAAAGGTGGCGCAACGTGAATGCGGTTATTCACAATGAAGGTCAACAGGCCTCGCTTGGTCAATTGCGCTTTCAATTGCCCCATTTTTTCATTGCTTAAAGGCGCCTTGCTTTCACGATCTTCCACCAGCTCTACAGCCCAGAACATCCCTTTACCGCGCACATCACCAATCATAGGGTGTAACTCTTGAAGGCTCAGTAGAAGCGGCCCTAGAACACTGTTACCCACGTTATCAGCGTGTGTGACAATGCCCTCTTGCTCCATCACATCGAGTGTTGCAACGATAGAAGCCATCGCCAAAGGGTGACCAGAATACGTTAAGCCGCCCATAAAGAAGTTTGACTTAAAGTGCTCAACGATCGGTTCGCTGACCACCACACCACCAGCCGGCACATAACCCGAGTTCACCCCTTTCGCGAAAGTAATCAGATCTGGCACTACATTAAAGTGCTCAAACGCAAACCACTTACCCGTGCGGCCAAAGCCGACCATCACCTCATCAAAGATCAGTTGAATGCCATGTTTGGTTGCCAGCTCACGCACACCAACAAGGTAGTCTTTGGGCGGAATGAGAAAGCCAGCCGTTCCCGGAATGGTCTCTAGAATAATCGCCGCAATCGCTGTTGGCCCTTCGCATTCAATCACTCGCTCTAAATGCTGCAGGGCACGCTCACTCTCTTCTGCCTCAGTCGCCGCGTTGAACTCGCTTCGATAGAGAAATGGATTGAAGAAGTGAACGTGCCCACGGCTATACTCGTTTGGAATTCGACGAAAGTCCCCCGTCGCAGCAATAGCAGTACCTGTATTGCCATGGTAAGAACGGTAAGCAGATAACACCTTGTCGCGCCCAGTGAATTGTCGCGCCATGCGAATCGCATTTTCGTTGGCGTCTGCCCCTGCATTGGTAAAGAACACCTTCTTAAACGTGCTTGGCGCTTTCGACAAGATGCGCTTGGCCGCCAAACCGCGAGTGAGGTTTGCGGTCGCAGGGGCAACCGTCACCAAGGAATCCGCTTGATCTTTAATCGCTTTGATCACTTGTGGATGCTGATGACCAATGTTGGTATTGACGAGCTGGCTACTAAAATCAAGGTACTCTTTACCTTCGTAGTCCCACATTTTGCATCCTTGCCCACCCGCAATGGCGATAGGCTCCGCTGCTTCTTGAATCGACCAAGAATGAAATACGCTCTTGTCGAGGTCGATAATATCTTGGTTCACAAGCTGTTCTGTTGATACTTCCATTTCATCGTCTCCATTAACAACACTAGATTCACAGCCGCTCGTGCTTGGCTCGTCTTCGAGAATGAAAGACACAAAACACGACATTGAAAAGGCTGCGCTATCGGATGGAATAATCTTCATCCCAAACAGGGCGGAGCTCATAGTGTCAGTTTCAACAAAACATTGGGCCAGTACATCAGCCCAAGTCTCATCCCCGATCCAACAAACAGCCTGACCCAATCCAATCGTCGATCTGGCTCTATTAAAAACTCTTAGGTGTGAATAGATTGAAAGGCAGACGAGACAGGTCTCATCGAACGCTAATTAACGCAGCAGCAATATCAAAAGCAAAGAGGTGAGCAAGAGTGGAATTAGGATTAGCGATGACATTGATTCTGTTTGCAGGAGTAGTTCGAGGCTATTCAGGATTTGGGTTTGCGATTATCGCAGCGCTTTCCCTCAGCTTTATTGTTCCACCATTGCAAGCGGTAACCATCGCTATCTTGTTGGACTTTTTAAGTACCTTTCCTCTGCTCAAGCGAAGTAAAACCACCATCAATATCCGGCTTATTGCGCCGCTGTGTATTGGCATGTTGGTTGCGGTGCCTTTCTCGCTGTATTTCATTAGCACGATATCGGAATCAGGCTTGAAGGCCTTCATCGCGATGATGTCTTTGGTCGCTGGCACGCTGATTATTTTGGACTTACGCCTCACTTGGTTGCACCAACGACACGCGTTTTGGGCGGGAGCCATTTCGGGGTTTAGCATGACTACCGCTTCTTCAGGAGGTCCGCCATTAGTGACGTATTTGATGAACCTGACCATTAAAACCAGTGAACAGAGAGCCACCGCGATTGTGTTTTTTCTGCTGAGTTCAGCGATTTCACTGATCGGCTTCATATGGATTGGCGCATTTAACCAAGAATCGTTCATCACAGGTTTATGGCTATTACCGGCAGCTTTGATTGGCAATGTACTGGGGCAAAAACTGTATCTATCAGTACCGAACTTGTCTGCAAAAACAACGACCGCGCCGATTTTGATCGGCATGGCACTACTTATGTTAATTTCAAATTAGAAGGATGTATTTATGGATAAGATAGCGTTCATTACAGGGGCAACCTCTGGTTTCGGCAAAGCGGCAGCAAAACGTTTCGCAGAAGATAACTGGTCGTTAGTGCTGTCTGGTCGTCGAATCGAAAGGCTACTCGACCTAAAGGAAGAATTAACGGTGCCTGTGCATGTAATTCAACTCGACGTTCGAGACGCAGACGCCGTAAAACAAGCCATTGATTCATTACCCGCTGAATTTTCATCGATTACCGCATTGGTCAATAATGCAGGATTAGCCTTGGCACCAGAAGGCTCGCCTGATGTGGACTTGAAAGACTGGCACACAATGATCGACACCAATGTCACTGGCTTAGTCAATGTCACTCATGCATTGTTGCCAACGTTAATTAAGAATGGTGCAGGAAGCTCGATCATCAATGTTGGATCAATCGCCGGGCAATGGCCTTATCCAGGCAGCCATGTCTATGGCGCCAGCAAAGCGTTCGTAAAGCAGTTCAGTTACAACCTACGTTGCGACCTACAAGGCACTGGGGTACGAGTGACTGACCTTTCCCCTGGTATTGCAGAAACGGAATTTACTCTAGTAAGAACCAAAGGTAATCAGACGGCTTCAGACAATCTTTACCAAGGCACCACACCGTTGTCAGCAGAGGATATAGCCGAGCAGATGTTTTATATCGCAACCTTACCAGAGCACATCAACATTAACCGAGTCGAAGTGATGCCGACCCGACAAGCGTGGTCTGCGTTCGCAATCGATAGAGACTAAGTTCAAACCCACACAAACAAAAAAGGTGGTCTTTTCAGGCCACCTTTATCACTTACTTCACTTTTTTACTTAGATGTAATCAACCACATCAAAGGCTTGCCCTGACTCATCACTTGCGATGGCATGACGATACGCTTTGGTGAATGTATCTAGTACTGCATTGACCATGCTTACCGCAGTAAAACCCGGCGTTGAGAGGCTTGATTGATTTCATAGTCAGTGAATTTAAGCAGATATCCATTACCCAAAATAAAGCCGCATATTGATGCGGCTTGGTTGATCTTCGGCTGATATCCCTTTCAGAGAGCAACGGTTCAAGCATGACCATGAATGTACTTGAACTCTTGCTCTATCGCATGAAGCATATTAATGGCGTTCTCAGACGATGCATGGATGATCTCTGTCTTAGGTGCCGCGCCTGTTTGTTCTATTTTTATTTCATTTTCAGACAGTAGAGAAATAGTCGTACACTCAAACTCAAAACCATTGAGATTCACGTCCATAATGGCGCTCGCCCACTCAATGGCAACCACATCTTTGGTGGTGTATTGGTTGGTCAAAATACCGCAGCCTCCGTCTGGTTTCGGCAATACATGATCAACAATGCCATCGTAATCGTTGTCCCAAATCAGAATTTCTAACTCACTGTCACCATCACTCACCGCTGTGATTGGGTAGCCACTTTCATCCAGTGTGAGAAGCACTTGGGTATGAGGTTTTAATTCAGGTTCATGTTGGGTGTCTGGCTGGGCTATCGAGTCAAGATATTGGGAGAACGAATACTTGAGATAAGCCTGCACTTCTTCATTGTCATTGATGTTAATGCTGTTTGGCGCGTCTGTGTGAGCGGTATTGATTGATATTTCTGGCATGCCTGCCAAAAAGTCGTCGAATAGTTGCGTTGCTTTGTCTAACTCAGAGTGAGTTGCAATTACTTTACTCATGTTGATAGCCCTTTCAATTGATTAGGTTTTAATAAAAGCAAATAGCAGAAGTACAACAGATGATGAATATGGGGTGGGTGAACCCTTAATAGGTCGCAACTTTAGACTAGCAAAGCCTTGGAGAAGTTGTATGACAATGAAATGAAGCTTACACAAGGATTCGATAAAGTGAGTTCACGATCAATGTTTGGTGTTCTTGTCTGCCGATTAGAGGCTTTCTCTGGCGAACTGGTATTGAAGTCCAATCTCTTCAACACACATAAAAAAGACCTAAAACACGGATGTGCTTTAGGTCTCGATAAAAGATTAGGAACGATGAAGAATCACATAAAACTAAACGATTTTCTGCTCGTGTTCTTTGCTTGATTCGGTCTCTTTCGACAAGAAACTGGCAACGATCTCTCTCAGTTTCCCTTGATTAACAGGCTTAGGTAAAAACTCATCCATGCCTACATCGAAACACAAATGCTTGTCTCGCTGTACAACGTTGGCCGTCAGCGCAACGATTGGAATGTGCTTTGAAGACCCTTCTTCGAGCGCTCGGATCTGCTTGGTCGCTTCGAAACCATCAAGAACCGGCATCTGACAATCCATAAAAATCATCTCGTATTCGTTGGACTTGAATTTATCGACACCAATTTCACCGTTGCCGGCAATATCAACGTCAAAGCCAAGCTTCTTGAGCATCATCTTGGCAACTTGCTGGTTTACTCGCGAGTCTTCAACGACCAAAACCGTACCACTAAATTCTCCGGCAGCCGCGACAGGTTTTGACTCTGCTTGAACTGGAGCTTGTTTACCGGCTTGTGGGGCGTTTACAGAGACAGTGGGATCCTCTTTAACAACCGCCGCAGGTTTGATTAGCGGCACAGGCTCATTGTCTTTAAACGCAACCTCTCCTCTATTCGGATAAGTAAAGACTGAAGTATCAGCGGCTCTCGCGAGTACCTCACTGATGGTCCATTTTAGCTGATTATCTTGGTAAGGACGCGCAATGTAGGCAACAAAACCGACTTGTTTAGCACGAGCTTCATCTTGCTTTCTAGGGTCAGCAGAGATCATCACTAACTTGGGACACTCGCTACCAAAGCGTTCAACTAAGCTTCTCGCCAGTTGAAAGCCATCAACGGACGGCATTACTTTGTCTATCAGCACGAGATCATAAGGTGATGACTTAGCCACAGACTCTGAAACCAACTCTAACGCTTGGTTTGCCGTTTCACAGCACTCAGACTTAACGCCAAAGGATTGAAGCTGTGTAGACGTTATACGCATGTTCAGCTGGCTATCATCCACAAGCAGAACCGAAACCTGATTGAAATCGATATTGCTTTCATCGGCTTCTAAACACGGGTCAAAGTCAGCCGTAAAAAAGAATGTACTGCCCTTACCTTCAACACTGGTGAGTTCAAGCTTGCTGCCCATCAATGTCACGATCTTCTCGCATATTGTTAGACCAAGCCCTGTGCCTCCGTAAATACGTGTGGTACTGCCGTCGGCTTGTTGAAACTTATCGAACACCGATTTCTGTTTGTCTTCTGCAATACCGATACCGCTGTCGACAACCTCGAACTTCACTCTGAGTTTTTGCTCAGGCTCAACCACCTCTTCCAAACGAAGCGAGAGCGTGACGTGGCCGTGCTCGGTAAATTTAATCGCGTTGCCTACTAAGTTATTTAGGACTTGTCTTAGTTGAGTACCGTCGCCAATCACCATAGTTGGGATCTTAGGGTCGATCGCTAATTGGAATCGAAGCCCTTTCTGCTCCGCTTTCACTCGGAAGGTTGATTCAACGTCGGCCGCAATGCCCATCATTTTCATCGGCTCTTGCTGAAGCTCTAGTCGCCCCGCTTCTATCTTCGAGTAATCGAGAATGTCATTGATTAAGTCGAGCAAAGTAAGCGAAGAGGTGTTGAGCATGTTGATATACTCTTTTTGCTCTTTCGGCATATCCATTTCAGAGAGCAAAGACGACAACCCGATAATCCCATTCATTGGGGTACGGATTTCGTGACTCATATTGGCAAGGAATTCACTTTTATTCCGATTGGCCACCTCAGCAACATCTTTAGCTTTTTCCAACTCTTGATATTGTTGACGAATACGTTCTACCGATCGGTTATAGCTACTCTCTAGAGTTGATATCTCGTCTTTGTAAGTAGAGTGAGTTGGCGTTATAAAGCGCGGTTTGTTGTCTTCGACCTGTTGTTGGTTGATTTGGGAAGACATAGTCATCAAACGTTTTACGACAAGACGATAGACGATGGTTAAACATACCAGAGACAACAAGAAGATTTTAACGGCTTCGAAGGCGAGCAACAATAACACTCGTTCTTCAAAGTCATCTAGGATCATGCTCAAGTCAGATTGCACCGTGAGCGTCGCCAATGGGAAGTCTGTGCCGCCCATCTGGTGCACCATTTCCCAAGACTGAGAATAAGATTGGCCTTCGGTCTTTTGACCTAACTCTAGAATTTTTTCATCGGGACTTTCGATAAGAAGGTAACTGACCGAAGGGAGGCGAGAGATGCCTTCGGCTTGCACAAACAATTGCTCTCTATCTTCAACCCACAAACTAGACGTTAAACCAGACAGGTAGCCAGCCTTGACCTGCTCGATCTGAGAGCTGATAAAAGAAACTCGACTTTGGTACTCTACATACAATCCGAGACCTGTCACTATAACTGTGAATAAGGTACTGATCGCTATTATCATCCCGATCAACTGTCGGGAGAGTCCAACGTAGCGTTTTCCTTTTGTCACCATACACGAATTACCATTATTGTTATCCTAGCAAACTACAATTACTCAACTAGTATAATAGTAGTCATTCATCAAATAACTAGGGAAGGTTATGAAAAAACATCTTATCGTTGCATCCATAGTCAGTTTGTTTTCAAGCAGTTATGCTTTAGCAAGCGAACCTCTTCACTACTACATTATTGCGAGCCAAGCGCAACCTTTTCAAATCGAAACTGACGGGTCATCTCACAGAGGAATCGTTTCAGATATTGTGGAAGCCGTGTTTGATGACAGCCAATATGAGATCAACTACCACACCTACCCTTTTAATCGAATGATCGACAAGCTCGATGCGAGAGAGAACCCAAACTGGGTTACCTATGGCAGCCCTAGTTGGGGGAATATTCAATCTGCGAACCTATCTGAAGACCCGATTTACAATGTAAAACACGTATTACTCAGCAGCGGTAAAAAGCCATTTGAGTTTAATACAATCGATGATCTCGATGGGAAAGCCGTGGTATTGCTGAAAGGATTTGAGTACCCGAACTTGGAACCTTATATCCAACAGGGCAAGCTCAACGAGATTCGAGTAAAAGATTACACTGCTGCGTTTCGTGTCCTGAACCGAGCACCTGGCGACACCGTGTTTGTGGAAATGGAATCACGAATCAAATACAACCTAAACGAACAAAAACTGAGTATTGATGATTACCAGATGCAAGAGTTTGGTTCTGTAATCAATAACTACCCTATCCATTTGGCGTTTGACCCTGAGATGGATCCTAAGCTGCAAAGCTTCATCAACCAACGCCTAGACCAAATGAAAGACGATGGACAGCTTGACGACATCGTACAGAGTTACTTGTAGCACCAGCGTAAAGTAGAACTTAGCAACGGATAGCTTAGTCACGTACTTTAACTCTCGTTGATGCCTGACTCTCTAAAACCGAAAAGGCCGCCCTGCTTAATACTAGATAGCAGGGCGGCCTTTTAAATGCGTCTTAGGGGTAATCATAAGTATGCCCGCTCCCGCTATCTGAATCGACGAATCAGTGCGAAGCAATCAAATGCAGTTGCTGAGTACGAAGCTGGTGACGCACTGCCATCAGAATCTTACCCAAATGGTTCTCGCCGGTTCCATCGCCACCATCGCCCCAGAAGTGGTCTTTGTGCGAATGTTCTTTGATCACCGAATCTCCGGTATTGGTAAGAAACAGCGCAAACTGTGGATTCTGTCTGAACTTCTCCGTCACAATAAACTGCATCACTTCAACACGAATATCATACCAATCGTCGCGAACTTGGTCTTCGTAGTCACGACTTAAAGAGAACGCTTCAGCAGGTGTACTGGCTTCCAAAATGGTATTGCGTAGCGCTTCGGAGGCAAACTTCATCGCTTGATAATAATGTTCACTGGTTGCCCAAACTTGATCACCCACCTTGATAGGACAAGCGGCAAAATTTGACAGGTATCCGTTCGGATCTTCGGGTTCGTAAAACAGCACTTCTTTAGCTTGAGCCACAGAATTAGACATAGCCTTCTCCTTACCAACGACATCGCATATTTTTGCTTTAACTTTAAAATTAGTGGCGTTGAATATGACTGTCAAACAACTTAGTTCAAGAGTATGCCATGTGCGTGTTTTTCATCTAAAAAGCGTAATGTCAAAAGGGATAGGCTAAACGAAACAGTGAGCTAAAGAATCAAAAGGTTGATTCAACCTGGATAGGAACTATGAAAAAATACTTATAAATCAAAGGGTGGCGTTGTGCCACCCTTCTAAATGCAATGGGGATTATTAGTGAATAAGACCTAGCTCCCTCGCTTCTTCCAGACTCAAACCGCTTTCTCTAATTTCTCTTAGAGTCTCGATACGACGACGAGCTTCAGCAGACTTCATTTTCTTTTCTGGTTTGAAAGATACTTCTTCTTCAGCATCCCACTTGTTTGCAATATTTGTCATTTCATCATGGTTGATAGAATTAATGGACATGTTTTCCTCCGAAAAGCACCATGTAATGGACAAGTAATCTGTAGCAAATGCTTTTTCGCTTGTTAAGAAATTCTGTACTGAAGTGTGATGATTCCGACGCTTCACAAAGCTAATTAATAAATGCCTCATTTAAACTTTGCCAAAGCCATTTTCTGCAATTACATTTAAAAGATTCCCCATAAGAAATGTGGTTTGATCCAACTCTCATTTTCCCCGCTTTCAATGCTTCTCTTCTGCTGAAAATTCGTGAAATAACCCAAGATAAATTTCGAGGCACTTCATCCTTTTCGTGCTCGCCGCTTCCACTAAATCCAACATATGTTAATGATAATAGTTATCAATATCATAACTGAGTATTTATCATGTCTGTGGGAAATTCAGATAAACCACTTCTCGAAGTGAAGAATCTATGTGTCGACTACATCACCGATGACGGTGATTTCAATGCAGTCAAATCCGTTAGCTTTAACATAGGCCAAGGCGAGATTTTCGGCTTAGCCGGAGAATCCGGTTGTGGCAAAAGCACCATAGCATTTGCCATTAACCGCCTGCATAAGCCGCCAGCTTTCATCTCGGGAGGCCAGATACTGTTTGGTGGGCAAGATCTACTGAGCTTATCGGACAGCCATTTGAATACCTTGCGTTGGAGTGAGATCGCGATGGTGTTCCAAAGCGCCATGAATTCACTCAATCCAGTATTAACCATCGAAGAGCAGTTTGCTGATGTGCTGCGTCACCATAAAGGCATGACCAATGAACAGGCCAAAGATCGCGCCGAGAAACTGCTCGACCTTGTCAATATTCCACGTCATCGCCTAACAGAGTACCCGCATCAGTTCAGTGGAGGCATGCGTCAGCGTTTGGTGATTGCGATTGCTCTCGCCCTTAACCCAAAGTTGATCATCATGGACGAGCCAACCACAGCGCTGGATGTGGTTGTACAGCGCGAAATATTGCAGCAGATACACCAACTCAGAGAGGAGTTTGGTTTCTCGATACTCTTCATCACCCATGACCTCGCACTAATGAGCCAGCTGTGTGATCGCATTGCCATCATGCGCCACGGCAAGATAGTTGAGGTCAATAAAGCCCATGAGATTCGTAACAACCCACAACACTCCTACACCCAAAAGCTATGGAGTTCTTTCCCTAATATTCATGAACATGCTCACGCGACGGCGTGCTAGGAGAGCTCTATGTCACAACCTATTTTTCAAGTAAAAAACCTCGTTAAAGAATTCACTGTTGGTGGTGGATTTGGCAAAGAAGAGATCTTTAGAGCACTGCATGGTGTGAGTTTTGACTTACATGCAGGCAAAACATTGGCACTGGTTGGCGAATCTGGCTGCGGGAAAAGCACCTGCGCACGATTGATGACTAAGGTTTACCCTACGACAAAGGGAGAGATACTGTTCAAAGGCAGAGACATCTCTACGCTGAAAAGCCGTAAAGATATCTTGGATTATCGCAGCCGTGTTCAAATGGTTTTTCAAGACCCCTTTGGTTCACTCAATCCCACTCACACCATTGAGCACCATTTAACGCGCCCACTTAAGATCCATAAACAGGTAGCCACTAAACAGGCTCTCACAGAGCGCCTCAAAGAGTTATTAACGCTGGTGGAGTTACCCATCGAAACGCTCGCCAAATACCCGCACGAGCTCAGTGGAGGCCAAAGACAGAGGGTTAACCTAGCCAGAGCACTGGCCGTTGGCGCAGAGGTTATTCTTGCTGACGAACCCACCTCGATGTTGGACGTTTCGATTCGACTTGGCGTGTTGAACCTAATGCAAAAAATGAAGAAAGAGTTGGGGATTGGCTTTTTGTACATAACCCACGATCTTGCCACGGCGCATTACATCGCTGAAGAGACGGCGGTGATGTACAAAGGGCAGATCGTTGAATGGGGATCAACCCAGTCGATCTTAACCAATCCACAACACCCGTACACTAAGCTGTTGATCTCTGCCGTCCCTGATCCCGATCTGCCATTTGGCGAACTCGTTAAAAATGAGCCAAACTATTCAATAGACGCTGATCGTATTCGAGAGCAGAGCAGTGAAATACAGTATGAAATCAAACAAGTTGCTGATAATCACTTTGTAAAACAGTGGGATAACGTTGCATGAATGAACTAGACACTTGGTTAGAGCGGATCGGAGATTGGTACAAAGACCGAAAGCATGATCAAGTGGACCGGTTAGAACCTTTGATCTTAACGCCTCCAGATGCGCTCTGGGGGCCATTGATCACAGATGAGCAGAGTAAAGGCATCGCATGTTGGCTAGACGGATGCCTGAGAATCTTTACATTCTATCGCCACCTCGCGGATTCATCGAATCCGGAGTTGGCTTCGCGGGAGGCCAGCAGTTCAAGCCATCAAGAAAAGGCCTACCAATACCTGATGTTTGCCTACAGTAAGCTGCAAGCGGTATCATGCGACCCAAAATCAGAAGCAGGATTGCAAGAGTGGTGTACACAGCGGTTACAACACTTGTGTGTATTGGCTTTAGAGTTCACGAACCAACAGCAAGAACCACGTTGGAAAGCAGAATCAGAGAAATTGATCGAATCACATGTACGCTTTATGGCAACCCATCCCCGAAACGATGATCAAGGCAGCATTCAACGCCATCTCCACTGATCAAGCCCTTCTCGATCAAACATGAAATCAAAATCTCATCAGAGCTAGATCCGTAGAAAGCATGATCTAGCCTTGATCATGCTTCGGCATTTGATTCTTTAAGTTATTGAATTTTAATGATTGACTGAATTTAAGGCAAAAAAAAGCGAGTCCCTTAGGAACTCGCAAAAATCTATTCAGTATGATGTAACAAAATATGAGCCAATCTATTAATCATAAGAAAGGACAAAGGTTGTCTATTCGGGATAAATAATAATCAACTAGATGCGTTACTTTGTCATCAGTTTGTCAGCGTTAGGTGCGATTTTAATCAGCACCTAATGTGTTCAAAACTATCCATTCAGCGACGGTAAAACAGGCTTATCGCGATAGGATAATGACTAGTGGCCAATCGCCATTTCATCGAGCGCAAGGAACACGTTTTCATCTAAATGGCCTTCATGAACTTGTTTACACACTTTACGACGCACCGCTAAGCCAGAGATCAAACGTTCAATGGACAGATGTCGATTGCTGGTGCTATCTCGGTCGTTATATAGCTCAATCAAGCGACTCAGTGTTTCGTATGGGATAACGTCCTCCCCTACTCTCAACCAATCAAGCTTCTCAATGAGCTCTGAGCACTCTTCTTTGATTGAGGCATGTGAGTGCCCTGTCATAGCAGATAAAGCCGTTATGCTGCGTTCTAGAGCCTCTGTAGAGGTATATTTAGAGAGAGTAATCATGATCTCATCAGCGTTGATCTCAACAGAGTGTTTACGCTGCTTAACTCGACGTCCCAATTTGCCTCTTGGCGACGGTGCTTTACGTTGAATTGGCTCAAACTCACCGTCGATAATCTCAGACAGCTCTTCCAGTTTCTGCTTAGACACCATCTCGTTACGAAGTGGGTTCGGCAGCGTTGGTGCCATATTACGCTTACCCGCGTTAGTGGTACGCGCTCTTGAGTAACGTAAGACCTCTTCCACATTACATTTGATATCTACCTGGTAATCGGTCGTTTTCCCTTTTTCGATCAACGCGGTGATCGTCAAGTGATAACCCCAAAGATTAACCAGGAAGGTATCTTCTTGCTCCCCGACTTCACCCAGCTTTCTGAGCTCGCGGATCAGATCCATCGAGAAACGACGCCAATCGATGTTACGCGCCAATTTCTGGTTGAGTTCACTGAGCAACATGCTATCTGAATGGCGACGTGCCATGCGGCTTCTAAAGTAAGAATACATTTGGAAGACCAAGGTATGTTGCTTCAGGATTTCTGGCGGAAATAGGAAGAAATAGTCACGTGTCAGCAGCTCTTCGTAGAACGAAGGTTCCCAAACCAGGATGTATAGGTTCGGTTTAATGCGAATTTCGCCGTCAGAGCCCTCTGTAGGCGCTTCTTCCGATGCGGTAATGGTTCTAGCTAAGAATCGAAAACGATCACTCTTAAAGCCTTCTGGCATGTTCTCACTAAGCCAACGGCCTGTAAGCTCGTGCAGTTGGAAATCCGTGAATTCGATACGATCAATACTGTCGCGGATCGAATCACGAGCAGGGCCGCTGTCTTTCTTGCCACGTAAAGACAAAATATCAGTGATGTAGAGTGGTGTTTTGTTCGGCGTGTGTTTCGCGTCTAGATGGTAATCATCTTGGTGATGATCATGATATTGAACGGTGAGCGTGAATAACGCGAATAACGTCATCAGATCGTCAACGGTCATGATGTTTTTAGAAGATCTTGTCTCGATCACAGCTCGAGTGCCAGAGATCGAAACCATGGATTTCTGGTAGCTCTTACGAGTTCTAGGTGGCGCTAACGCTTGATCAATAATCCCCGCCCAATTGGTTGGCGAAACAATGAATTGATCCGCTTCGTCTTTCATCGTTGGTGGGGTATTCAGTCCATGTTCATTCAGTAAGCGCTTGTTTACTTTGGTTTGAGCTAGGGCTTTAGAGCGCTTTTGCTTTTCATTTTGCTTCACGCTTTCTGTCACTAAGCTGGTGGCACCCAGTACCGATATCAATTGGTTTGGGTTCACAAAGCGATGCAACATGGTTTTACCAGCAAGGCCTTCTTCAAAGCGAACGGGGATTTGTTTGAACAATCCGATATTGACTGCTGCTCTCAGCCTTTGCTGTAAGGCCGCGCGAGTGACTTGACCATCGGTTGATTCAATAATCTCAGTGGTGGAAACGTACCCGTCTTTGCTGCTAAACCCACGAAGTGAAATTAGGTTAAGAAGCTCAACTATGCTTTTGGTGACACCTTTGAAGTGTTGATATTGTTCTATCCATTCAACGGCTGTTTCAGATACCTCAAATAAATGACCATCTTTGTGGCTTCGTGCCTTAATTAACAATTTCTCTTCTGGTTTCATTTTTGATCTGTATCACACTAACCGTAATTTCACTATAGTTCCTGAATGATAAAGAAAGAATGATCATAAATAAAGAGAATTTATTGGCTTTTAAATAACTGATCTTTTTGATTAATATGATCTTAAATGATTAAGTGATCTAATGATCTGGACGTAACTTTGCTTTTAAGTAGCTGAATTTAAAGTATTAAAATAAATCGCCTTGGAAAGCATGATCATAAAGGTTCCGAAACTATGATCATTAAACTTAAGAAAGCATGATCACAGAACATCAGAACGATGATCATTAAGTCATTGTAAGCATGATCATTATTGGTTCGAAAGCATGATCATTATACTTATACAGCTTATCCACAGAACGGAATTCAACATCGGTTTCTAAGTCGCTTTTTACTTGTCTATGTGGACACTTGTGGCGGCCAATCTATCGGAACAATGATCAAGAGAGCATACTTTTTTATCGTTCCTACCCTATTGAGTGCAAAATTTAGTCTGTATCCGCTGGAAATGGATTGCTTTGATGTATTTAGCGCTGGTGGGTCTTAACTAGGAAGCATGATCATGAAATTGTCATGTTTGTGTATTCTCGGTCTGTGTCGATTGAATTTTCAATCATTGAGCCCTTATTGGCGTTGAATCCCCATTCCAAAAGCATTTGTCCGTAACTTAGCTCATAAATTACATGCTTCCGGAACGATGTTTACTTGATCATTTTTCCGGAAGTTGATCATTTCCAATGTGCAGTTGCTCGGATCAATATTGCTCAGTTTACGCCTTGATCATGCTTCATAATTTGGCGTTATTAATTATCTTACACTGGATGTGTTCCATGATCATTCTTCCGGTTGAACTCCAATCCTTTGTCGTTTTTTGACACCCCATCTTCTCTTCTGTTTTGAATCTTTTTGTTCATTGAGTGTTTTTTAATTTTTATTGGATTGAAAATCTATAAATTCGAATGCAAATCACACCAACCGTAATCTACGGTTGTATTTCAATCGTTCCGAAGATTTTTTGCTGAAATTCCATTTACATTGTAAATAAGTGATGCTGTAACATTTTAAATGTAAGCAAGAAATAACATGGTTATGCATGATAAAAGCGGTGATTTTTGTGTTTGTCTAAGGCGATGTTTCATCAAATTGTAAAAACGCGGTCTATTTTATGTGATTTCACTCATAAATGTATGTTCATGTTTTTGTTGTGTTTGTTGTTAATCGCTGTACAATTTGTACTTAGTTAATCATTACGGAAACTGGCAATGAAAAGAGAACAAACGATTGATAAGCTCTATCAGCTAGCCGAACAAACTCAACAAGTTCAGGCTGACCGAATTGAGATTATTTTGGAAGAGCGAAGTGATGAACATTTCCCTCCAATGTCTAAAGCTATGATGGAGACTCGTTCTGGTTTAACGCGTCGTAAACTCGATGAAGCGATCACTAAACTTGAAGCTGATGGTCATCAGTTTACAAAGAACAACGCCAATCATTACTCGATTTCATTGACAGAAGCTCACATGTTGATGGATGCGGCAGAAGTGCCAAAGTTCCATGAACGTAAGCAGCACGCTGACAATAAGCCATGGATTATCAACGTACAAAACCAGAAGGGTGGTACGGGTAAATCAATGACAGCGGTTCATTTAGCCGCTTGTTTGTCTCTGAACTTGGATAAGCGCTACCGTATCTGTCTGATTGACTTGGACCCACAGGGCTCTTTGCGTCTGTTCCTAAATCCACAAATTAGTGGGGCAGAGCACGACAGCATCTATTCTGCCGTCGATATCATGTTGGACAACGTGCCTGAAGGCCAAGATGTCGATCTAGAGTTTCTTCGTAAGAACGTACTATTGCCAACTCAGTATCCAAACCTGAAGACAATTTCTGCTTTCCCAGAAGATGCGATGTTTAACGCTGAAGCGTGGCAAAGCCTTTCACAAGATCAGTCACTTGATATTGTTCGTCTGTTAAAAGAGAAGCTTATCGACAAAATCGCCGATGATTTCGATGTGATTATGATTGATACCGGCCCGCACGTTGACCCTCTAGTATGGAATGCAATGTACGCGTCGAACGCACTTCTGATTCCATGTGCAGCTAAGCGTTTGGATTGGGCTTCAACGGTTAACTTCTTCCAGCACTTACCAACGGTTTACGAAATGTTCCCGGATGACTGGAAAGGGCTCGAATTTGTTCGTCTAATGCCAACCATGTTTGAAGACGACAACAAGAAGCAGGTGTCAGTTCTGACTGAAATGAACTACCTGTTGAATGACCAAGTAATGATGGCAACCATTCCAAGAAGCCGTGCTTTTGAAACCTGTGCCGACACTTACAGCACGGTTTTCGATCTAACGGTGAGCGACTTTGAGGGCGGTAAGAAAACTCTAGCTGTTGCTCAAGACGCAGTACAAAAAAGTGCTCTAGAATTAGAGCGCGTATTACATAGCAACTGGCCTTCACTTAATCAGGGATAACAACAATGGCAATTAAAACATCTGACTTAAATGCAAAGCTATTTGGTAAAGCAAACAAACGTCGCGTAGCAACACCACAAGAAGCGCAAACTGCGGCAAAAGAACAGGCTCAAGTGATCGAGCTTTCTGTTGCTGGCGAAGATCTGGTTTCATTTGAATTGGTTCGAATTCCTGCGGCTGAAGTGGCTACTCGAACGGTTGTTTTTGAAGAGAACGCTCGTGAGCAATCTTTCTTAAACGAGCACGCGCTTTCTGATGTTCTTACAACATTGAAAGAACGTGGTCAGCAATACCCAGCAGTTGGTCGTAAGAACGAAGACGGTAAGATTGAAGTTCTTGATGGTAGCCGTCGTCGTATGTCATGTATTTTGGCTGACAAAGAGTTCCTAATCTATGTTGCTGAAAACATTAACGGCGAACACGCTAAGTTCCTATCAGACGTAGCTAACGCTCATAAACCGCTTTCTCTTTACGAGAAGGGCAAAGAGATGCAAGCGAAGCTAGATAAAGGCGAAGCTGAAGACCAGAAAGCACTGGCGAAAATGTTCCAGTGCAGTGAAGCTTTGGTGAGTGGTGCATTGAAAGCAGCTGCTCTACCACTTGAATTGCTACAAGCTTACCCAAATGTGAGCGACCTTGGTCGTCCAACCATTGTTAAGCTACACAAGCAGTTTGGTGGATTGACGAGTGAACAGCAGCAAACACTGCTTACTAAGTGTAATGCTTCTGAAGGTTTCGTATGGCAGCGTAGCGAAGCTCAAGGTGTAACTCGTCTAACCAAAGACGTGACAGAAACTTTGGAAGGTTGGATTCTTGAATTGGCGCCAGCGCCAGCGAAGAAAGCTTCTCCAAAAGTTGAGCTTATTAAGGGGCGCGCATCATACAGCCGTAAGGGTTCAAACTTGGCGTTGAACCTTAAGAAAGTTGATGATGCAACAATGGAAGAAATCCTCGCCTTCGTTCAATCGAAGCTCGACTAAGTCGACGACTTTTCATTACTCCTCTAAAGCCGCTTTATGCGGCTTTTTATTTGGCTGTGATAAACTGTGTTTAGATCAATCTGGACGCTAACTATGACAAACCCAACCAACACTTTTCTACATACACTTTCTAATATTGCTCAACATAACGATCACCGTTACGGCGTGGTCTTTGATGGCGATTTTGATTGGCAAAACTCTGCTGTTTTTACCTTCCTTCAAGACTCACTCACTCCGAGCATCTTCCAGATTGGCGGTACGCCATTTGAAGGTGTGATTCATGCTCCAGTAAAAAAAGGCCAACAACTGCTTGGTCGCGAGTGCCAACTCCTTATTTGTGACTTTAGAGAGCAGTTTGATGCGAATGGTTTTAGTGCTGTGCTGGGTTCGTTAGTTGGTGGTGGGCTGCTGTTGGTGTTGCCGCCAAAAGTTGATGCCTCTGAAGATCGCGAGAGCTTTGGTCTACGTTGGTTAAAACATCATTTCGATAAACTGATTTCTGTTTCACAACACAATGAAGCCGGCGATGTAGTTCAAGCAACTCACGCTCTTCCTCAGATGCAAAGCGCCCAAAACGGATTGGATAAATTTGAACAGCAAAACACGGCTGTTGAATTAGTTAAAAAGGTAGTGTCTGGACATCGTAAACGTCCTTTGATTCTCACTGCGGATAGAGGGCGTGGTAAAAGCTCGACATTGGGTATTGCCGCAGCGCAACTGTTAGTTGAGCGTCACGGGTTTAATATAATTGTTACCGCGCCTTCAGTGAAAGCGGTAGAGCCGGTATTTTCTCATGCTAGCCAAGGGTTAGAATCTTGTGAAGTGGTCAACGCTACTCACATTCGTCATCAAGGTGGCAGTTTAAGATTCGTCGCAGCAGATGAATTACTTAAATCTAAGCCTGATTGCGATCTGTTATTGGTTGATGAAGCAGCTGCAATACCAATTCCGATGCTTAAATCCATGGTCGATATCTATCACCGTATGGTCTTTTCAACCACGGTACACGGTTACGAAGGCAGTGGACGAGGGTTCGGAATTAAGTTTGAATCTTGGCTTTCTGAGCATCGTCCGGGGTGGAAAGGCTTTAAGCTCGAACAACCGATTCGTTGGAATAACAACGATCCGCTAGAAGCTTGGTTGTTTGATTGCTTCCTACTTGGTAATGACGCATCACTCAGTGAATCGGTGGTTGATGAACTCGATGGCTTTTCTGCCGAGGCAATCAACCAATTAAACTTGGTCGAGTTATCAAAAGCAGGATGCTTGGCTAATCCTGAGCAGCTACAGCAATGTTTTTCTCTTCTTGTGGATGCGCACTATCAGACCTCGCCTAATGACTTAATGCAGTTTCTCAACAATCCAGCAATCCGTTTATACGCCGCTTGGCAGCAAGATGAATGTTTAGGTTGTATGTTAGTGACGGAAGAGGGTGGTTTGGACAGCGAGTTGATTGCTCAAGTTCAACTTGGAAAACGCAGGCCTCAAGGTCACCTTGCTCCTGTATTACTGGCAAACCAATTTGGTTGTATTCAGGCGGCGACCAGTCGTTGCCTTCGAGTTATGCGCATTGCTGTTTCAGCACGTCATCAAGGTTTGGGTATTGGTCGTTGGATGTTGGCTCAGTTATCACAGCAAACCAGCCAAGCAGATTATCTAGCGACAAGCTTTGGCGCGACCAGCGAATTGATTTCTTTTTGGCGTGGTAGTGAATTCGAAGCCGTACACATTGGCCACCAGCGAGATCAGGCCAGTGGCTGTCACTCTGTTCTGATGGTTAAGGCGCTTAACTCAAACTCTCAAGGCTGGATAAACCAAGTTCAAAATCACTTCGAGCGTAGCTACTGTTTTCTTGTTTCAGGTTCTTTGGTTTCACTTGAAACCGATATGGTGCGCGCACTGCTGCCAAAGAGTGTCGATACCGTTGGCGAGTTTGAAACTCAGTTAGTTAGAAATTACGTGAACGGTGGCAACAGTTATGATGCGATCAGCTTCAGCGTACTGAACTTGATTCTACTCAGTAACGATCGAAACATAGGTATTTCTGGTTTACTCATCGCAAAGGTTGTTCAGCAGAAAGAGTGGGGGACTTGTGTCGAACAGTTTAATCTTGTAGGTCGCAAACAAGCAGAGACTCAGTTTCGTAAAGATGTCGATGCTCTGCTAGCAAATTTACAGTGTAAATAGGCTGACCGCAACAAATTAGATTTACATTGTAAATTAGAATATTGGATTTACACTGTAAACTGAGGCTCCATATTGAAATCCGTTTTTACCCTGATTATCTGTTTCATCACTTCCGTTTCATCTCTCCATGACAGCCTTTAATCTTCTAAAGCTATTCGCCTTTACTATCTTGCACCAATATCGAATCGACATTCAATCACACGAAATATTCTGAAAAAATTTTCCTATGTATTTGTAAAGGCGAAGCAGATCATAAAATGTGTAAGTCTTATTTATGAGTCGTGTTTGCAGAATCGAAAGTAAGTGATGTGACGCTGATTATTCTAATAATGTGATACTCAGCGCAGAATGAATTATATAGACTGAATAACAACTGAGTCATTAGGGATACTCAATTCGAATGTGGGATAACATCGTTACATTGTCGGAAGACAAGCAACAAGTAATGGCATGTCTGCCAACCGGGACTGTGGTTGACGCAAGCTTTGATAACAAGACGCTGCCACCAACTTTGGAAGCTTTGAATGCATCAAACTATTTTCTTTTCGAAGAAGAGGTTTTGCGTTTCGTTACTCTTGCTAAAGAAGGTAAGGGCGAAGCTTATGAAGGAATCTTGATTGCTGAAGTCCGAAATGCCACTGTTGCGGTCGAATTGTCTGATGATGAGATGCTCGCAAGTCTTGTGGTAACGGGGCCATATAATGGACATGCGCTGCGTGGTAGCGACATTATTCATTGTTTAGCTCAAGCCCACATAACAAAAGGAATTAATAAGTTAGCGCTCAGAAAAGCATTAATGATGAGTAGCAAGCTTAAGCCGGGCGAAAAGTTTACTCAGCCAGTCGCTAAAGGGACACAACCAATAAAAGGTAAAGACGCTAAGTTTGCCGCTTTGGTTGAAGATATTACTCGCCAAGTCTTGAAGCCTCGCAGCAAAGACGAAGGCAAGATTGATATGCGAGACTTGGGACAAACCATTACCGTTGGTCAAAATGATCACTTAATGAAACGTACCCCCGCTACCAAAGGTATCGCTGGATTTACCGTTCAAGGCCGAATTATCCCACCGCTTCCTGGACAAGACAGTTTAATCAAGCCTGGAAAGGGCACTTACATCTCCCCTGAAGATCCCAATTTACTACTCGCCTCACACCCTGGATTGCCCATCATTAAAGATCGAACCATCGAAGTGGATGACGCCTTATGTGTCAGCAACGTCGATGTCTCAACTGGGCACGTTAAATTTAAAGGTAATGTCTTTGTCTCTGGCAACATCGAGCCGGGGATGATCGTCAAGGCGACCGGAAGTGTTACGGTTGGTGGCTTTATCGAATCGGCCGAAGTTCAAGCTCAGGGGGATATCAAAGTCGCCAAAGGGATTATCGGCCATACGACCAAAGAGGGTGAGCCAAAAAGTTGTAAGGTATTTAGCAAAGGCTCTATCACAGCAAGCTACGCACAGAATGCCGAGCTACAAACGGCCAACGACCTTCGACTAGGCGTGCACAGTATGAGTAATGACATTCGCTGTGGTAACAACCTTATCGTGATGGACAGTTTGAAAAAGCACGGCACCCTCAGCGGTGGTGAAGCCAAAGTCGGCGGAAAGGTCGAATGTGTCTTCTTAGGCGTTGAGGGAGATACCGCCACCAAGGTACATGGCTTTGCGCGCTACGATGGTTACCGACAAAAGATAGCCGAGCTGAAGGAAACTTATAAACATACGCAAGAGCAAACCATGGGTGTTATTCGCCAAGAGTTAGAATTTAAGAAGCGTCCGAAAGCCGAGAGAAGCGAAGAGCAAGCTCTAGAAATTGAGCAGCAACGAGAGAAGAACAACCTCGCAATTGAAAATACAAAATCGCAGTTAGATACACTCGAAGCGGAGTTTGAAACCAACCTTGCTGAATGCACTGTAGAGGTACACGAAAAAGTGTATACCCGAGTGACGATTCAATTTGGTGATGAGACAGTCACAACCAAGCGAACTCACGGCGGAAGTGTTTTCTCATTCAACCAATACGAGATTCAATGTTCATTCAAGATGGAGCAAGAGGATATTGCTTTGTAGACTTTTGTGCTGAACACAAATTTACGTATGGTTAAGGTGCCGATACTGACAAATAAAAAAGGGGAGCTGATGCTCCCCTTTTGGCTTCTACTGATAATGATTTATTTAGGTAGCTTGAGCACTCTAGCTTACTGCTCTCACTCGACCTTGTTTAAGGTCTGAAAGAACCTGTGCTTTTGGACCGTCGGCAATGATGCAGCCTTTCTCCATTACGATCACTCGATCGACAATGTCCAACATCGACGTTTTGTGTGTAATCAGAATTAACGTCTCGCTTGGTAGCAATTGGTTAAGCTGGTGTTTGATGTGCATCTCTGAACGGTTATCCATAGCACTGGTCGGCTCATCCATTAACAATACTGGCGGGCGTCCTAGGAAGGCTCTAGCAATGGCAATTGACTGACGTTGACCACCAGACAGCAAAGCACCACCTTCACCCACTTGGCGTTCTAATCCTGCAGGATCTTGCTGAGTAAATGCGGTTACGCCTGCACGGTTTGCCGCATCCATCACGTCACGGTCATCCACCAAAGGGCGACCTAAAGTAATGTTGTCTCTTACCGAACCGTAGAACAGGTTACTGTCTTGCGGAACACAACCTATATTGCGTCGTACGTCGACATGATGCAGTTGCTCCATATCGGTGTCATCAATGCGCACGTGGCCTTCTGTGGGCTTGTAGAGGCCCATAATCAGACGTTCTAGTGTGGTTTTACCTGAACCAATACGACCAATGATTGCTACTTTCTCTCCTGGGCTAATATTGAGGGTCAAGTCTCTGATAGAAGCCACTGGTGAATCAGGGTAGTGGAACGTCACTTTATCTAGCGCGATATGACCCTGAATAATCGGACGGTGGATATAACGTTTACCTTCTTCTTG
This sequence comes from Vibrio sp. Vb339, assembly GCF_902751245.1. Classification (NCBI taxonomy): domain Bacteria; kingdom Pseudomonadati; phylum Pseudomonadota; class Gammaproteobacteria; order Vibrionales; family Vibrionaceae; genus Vibrio; species Vibrio sp. Vb339. The sequence continues at coordinate 364,722 of NZ_CADDIS010000001.1, forward strand.
TTCATCCGGCATCGACATTACTTGCTCAATCAGAGTCATTGATGACTTCGCTTGGTTGTAACGAGTCGAAAGCAAAGACAGCTGAACAAGCGGGCCAATCGCTCGGCCGCTCAGCATGGTTGCAGCAATCAAGCCACCCATCGTAAGTTCACCTTCCGCGATCAGGTACACACCAAATATGATCATACCTACGTTAGTACTTTGCTGAACAAAGCCGGCGGTGTTTTGGATGCTGTCTGTGATGCGTCGGCTTTTGATATTCCAATTCGCCATGTGAGCAACGGCTTCTTCCCAACGGAATTGGAATTGGCTTTGCGCGCTGAATAGCTTAACCGTTTCTAACCCTGCCAAACTTTCAATCAAGTTTGCATACTTCTGCGAAGCAAGACGAGAGCCTTCTTCAATGGTGCGGCGCAGTGGGCCTTGGATTAGCAATGCATAGACGATCAAAATGACCACGCCAGCAACGGGAACGAATACAAGGTTTCCAGCCATTAGCCAAATTAGCGCTAAGAACATCAGTGCGAACGGTAAGTCGATTAACGAGCCAATGGTTGCAGAGGTAAAGAACTCTCGAATGGATTCGAACTCTTGCAAGTTTTTAGCGAAAGCACCGACAGAAGCAGGCTTCGCTTCCATACGAATCCCCAGTACTTTACTGAATAACTTGGAGGAAATGAGAATATCGGATTTCTTACCAGCAACATCAATGAAGTAGCTGCGCATCAATTTGAGCAGCAAATCGAATAGGAATACGACGAAGATACCACTCGCTAGCACCCACAAGGTTTCAAAGGCAAGGTTGGGAACTACTTTGTCGTACACCAAGCGTGTGAACATGGGCGCGGCTATCGCGAAGATGTTGATCAGAATGGAGGCGATCAACACATCTCGGTAGATGTTTTTAGATTCCCAAATCGTGCTCCAAAACCAATGCCCTTTACGTGTTTTTAGAACCTCTGGTGAACGTTCATCATAGCGAAACTGTTTCTTTACCAAGAAGTAGCGGCCGATGAATTGTTCTTTCAGCTCTTCGACAGGAATGATGATTGGCACCATTCCGCTTTCCGCTGTAATGATTTCCGCTTCTTGCTTCTCTAAATCAATGCTGTTGAGAACGCACGCCTCGCCTTGTTTAAGCAGTAAGACAGCAGGCAGTATCAGGTGAGGAATCTTTTCTAAGTCGGAGCGGTTTTCTTTTGCCACTAATCCTGCTCGTTCAGCAGAACGAGGGAATAGGAAAGGGGTTAGCTTTCCATCGGATAGTGGTAGCCCATTGACCAACGCTTCGGGCGAGTTAGCTAACCCGTAATACCGGCTAACGTAGATCAGTGAGTTCAATAGTGGATCTTGCATGTGATATAACCCTTACAACTATTTATCAACAATGAAGCCTTGGAACACTTCTACGTAGTTATCAGACAGGATATCTAGCTGAGTCTGAGTTTCTATTCGAGACGCGATGGTGGTGACACCTAGGTTGTGAGCGGTTCTAGAGATCGACGTTAAGGTGAACTTCTGTTTTTCGTCATCAAGGTTATGTGTGAACAGGTAATCTAGCTTCACATAGCTTGGACGGTATTCGTTGATGTAATCCAGTGATTGGAAGTTACGTCCGTAGTTATCGACACCAAACACCGCTTCAGCGTTGCGAATGGTGTTACATAATAGTGCCGTGTAGTGCGGAACGTTGATGAAGCAGTTTTCTGGAATCTCAAAGTGCAACAGGTGAGCGATTGAAGCATTCTGTTCAAGCGTCTTACCTATCCAACGGATGAAGCTTGGTTGAGAAATACTGCTTGGTGAAATATTAATAGCGACAGGGCTGGTTACTTCATTTGCATTGAGCTTTTCAATCATCTTCTCGATAACGTATTGGTCGAGAATGTGGCTCATTTCAAGCTGTTCTAGCGCGTATAAGTACTGATTGGCACCATAACGCACACCATCTTTTTCAATCGCAGAGAATACTTCTTGGTGATACGTTTTACCAAAGGCATTGTTTGCAGCTTGCAGACGGAAGGTAATGAGGTCGTTGATGATCGCTTCTTCAACCAACATGCGCCATTGTTGTTTGCCCATCACAGCGCCGTGATCGTCTGCAGTTACGTAGCCGTAAGCAAGTTCTCGATTCGCCTTGGCACTTGAAAGTGCGTTATCCACCAGCGACATGATTTCAGTACTGGTCTTACGCGTGTTGCTGTATGTCACACCAAGAGCAATGTGTGGGTTCGCAGTGCCTGTTGGGTCTGAACCTAGGCTCTGGATACAGTTTACGATGCTGCTCGCGACAAGTTTCAGTTCGCTCTCATCAATGTTTGGCATGATGAAACCAAATTCGTCACTAGAAATACGGGCGATGGTGATATCTGGTGATGAGATTGAAGCCTGTAGCTGTTCAGCCAGTTGATGAACCAAGGCATCACCTTCTTGATAGCCCTTTTCATCGTATTCTTCACTAATAAACTCCGCTTTAAGTACCGCTAAACCACCTAAGCTCGACTCTTCTAACCATTGTGTTAACTGAGACATGTAATAAGCACGGTTACCTAGTTGAGATACAGGGTCGATATACGCTCTTTCACGTAACTTCTGAGCTTCTTTCGCTTGGTTTTTAAATGCCAGTTCAACTTGAGTCGACATGTGGTTGATACCATCGACAACCAAGGTCAGATCTTTTGTCTTTGGACGAGCCAGAGGTTCGCCAAACTGATTCTTGGCGATCTGATCCATCTTTGTAATGATCAACGAGAGCGGGCGTAAAGCACGCTTAAGGATCCAAGAGATAGACACTAAACCGAGCAAGAAGATCGTGCCAAAGATGCTCAGTAAGCGGATGAATGCTTGCCAAAGTTGATCGTAGGCAGGACCGGGGTGACTTACTATCTCGACTTCGGCCAGTTGCATCCAGCCACTAGTGATCACGCGGCGGTCATGAACAGGCTCGAACAGGTTTAGGTTGGTAAACCACTCTGGTACGCCGGTAGGCTTTACAGGGTATGAGCGGAGAATGTCTTCACCGCTATCGAGAAAGATCAATCGAACGACTGAGTAAGAACTGCCATCAAACAGGGCGTTGATAACAGACTCCACTGCCACCTTGTCCTTTTCTTCGAGGTAAGGGGCGAGAGCCAGTCCAACAGTATTAATGGTATTACTTACCTCAGAGCGTTGCTGCTCCTCTAAGTATCCACGGGTGGTATTGAATTCGATCATAAAAACTGACGTCATCAGCAGTATGAACACCGCAACCATCCCGACCACAAGCTGTTTATATAAAGTCATTGTACCTACTCATCGTAATTGATAATGGGTTTGTTTAATTTTAGAGAGCGCTCACGTGAACGTAAGTCGTTCCATAAGCTCAATCTTGAAGATTTCCCTGCCAACTTGCCGCTGCCTGCTGCCGACTTGATCAACCAAAGGTTTTTACCGTTGAAACTGTAAATTGGTCGTAGATCTGGGCGTTTGGAACCGCGTTTAATTTCAGGGTTTAAGTTGTCCAAAATTAGTGGCTCTGCACTCGGTGTTGAGTAGTATGCCAACACCATGTGGAACTGGTTTAGCTCCAGTGCCTTTACGTACACTAATCGTAATTTTTTATCTGGGACGCCCAGTTCAAGCAAAGAGAAGTATTTTGCGATAGTGAAGTCTTCACAATCACCGGCGTTGCTGCCTAAAAATTCCAGTGGTGTTGCCCAGTAGTCGTTTTTTCCCCACAAAATGGTGTCGTCGACAAAGTACATCTGGTTGAAGAACTGGTTTACCGACCTGAGTTTCTCTTTCTCACTTAACCCGTCGTAAGACGTCATGTTTGAGCGCCACGTTGCCACTCGCTTTCCGGCTCTATCGCCGTAGGTTTTGGTCACTGCATCTATCCACCGTTGGTCGCTCTTGTTGAGCGCCACAGAGGTAAAAGAGGTGAGGACCAGCAGCAATAGCGAAATCCGAGACTTCATAGCCTCTGCTCTTGTCTATTTACTGTGTATTGAAAGGCGTTATCAAACATCAAACGTCCTTACTCTTTTAGTGCATTGTTTTGAGCGCTTAATAGTGGCTTCAACATGTACTCAAGCACAGTTCTTTTACCCGTGATGATATCGACAGAGGCGGTCATACCTGGAATGATTGGCAACTCTTCGTTCTGTCCAAAATTGTGTTTTTCGGTGCGCACGCGCACGATGTAAAAGCTGTTGCCCTCTTCATCTTGAGTGGTATCGGCACTGATATGTTCTAGTACGCCTTCTAAGCCACCGTATTTAGTGAAGTCATAAGCACTAAACTTAACAATGGCGGTCAGCTCTGGGCGTAGGAATGCGATGTCTTGCGGGGCAATTTTTGCTTCAACGAGTAGCGAGTCTTCGGTCGGTACAATCTCAACGATGTCCATACCTGGCTGAATAACACCACCGACGGTATTGATGCCTAACGTTTTAACGGTGCCGGTTACTGGAGAAACTACGACTGTACGGTTTACTCTGTCTTCTAGGCCAACTGCAGACTCGGTCAGTGCAGAGAGCTTGTCTTGTGCTTGGTTGAGCTTTTCTTGTTGTTCAGAGCGGAAGTTGAGAGCAGCATCAATACGGCTGAGCATGGCTTCTTTGATTGCTGAGCGTAGAAGAGGGATTTTTAGCTCGCTTGAAGTCATTTCTCGGCGAGTGTCGTTCACTTGTCTTTGCAGTTTAAGTAATTCAATTCGTGGTACTACCCCTTCATCGGCGAGAGGTTTGGTGATATCCAGCTCTTGGCGAGCAAACTGGTAGCTCTGTTTTAGGTTTCGAACACGCGCTTTAATCTCAACTAGGTCTTGCTGTTTCTGTTCAACTTGTTGATCAAAAACGGAAAGTTGGTTTCTCAGATTGTTGAGATCTTGACGATATTCTGCTTTTTGACGATTAACCAGTTGAGGTTGCAGTTCGTAGAACTTAGGTGGGAAGGCGAGCTTGCCGTAATCAAGCAACACACTTTTTTTCCACTCTTCTACAGAGAACTCTTCGTCGATAACAACGCTGGTTAATGAGGCTGAAAGCATCAATACGTTGGCGGTTAAATTGGCAACTTGCTGCTCGCGTTCTCTGAAATCTGAGCGGAAGCGAGTATCATCGATCAATAGTAGTTGTTGACCTTTTTGAACTTGTTGGCCTTCTCTAACTAAGATCTCTTTGACCAAGCCGCCCTCAAGGTTTTGCACCACTTGGATCTGAGAGGAAGGGATGACTTTGCCTTGGCCAACGGTAACTTTGTCGATCTCTGCCCATGCAGACCACCCAATAGCAGCAATAAAAAACAGAACGATCACCCACAACATAATACGCGCACTGGTGGGCGTATTGAGGAGCAGTGCCGCTGTTTTATCATCGACATACTCAAGCTCGGTCTCGTTCAATTTGCTGAAATTTTTCTGACTCATAACAGTCCTTGTTCGCTAAATAAAAGTGCAAGCCTATTGAGTGTATTCTTACTTCTGATAAATGTTAAGATTTTGTTCCTTTAAATCTTTGAATTTATATATTTTTTAAGACCTATCGATTCTTGAAATCCGTTTTATCGAGCTGGTGCTTTCTTAGCTTGTCATACAGTGTTTTTCGCGACACCTGCAGCTCTTGTTGTACCTCTTTTAAACGGCCTTGATGGCGATGTAGCGCCTCAATCAAGATAATTTGTTCAAAGCTATCGGTGCGTTGATTTAACGACTGTTGTTGCTCTTCAATGCTCATATCGAGTTCATTTTGCTCATTAGTATCGCTGTCGAGCGACGGCTGCTTAATTTGAGTCAGCACTCTGAGTTCGGCATGTTGGCGAAGCTGACGAATGTTCTCCGCCCAATGCGTTGCAATAAGTCGCTGAATCTCTTTTTCTGTAATGACGGGTGGCGGCAGCTGATAGCGACTGGCTGCACCGCGAGCAAAGTGTTTGAACAAAGAGCCAATATCTTCCGTTCTTTGCGCCAAGGGTAGTAAATTAAATCGGCGCAGTTCACCTGTAATTGTAGTAGGAACTACTGTAGTTGAGATAATGATACAAGTTGCATTGGTCTTGCATGAGTTTTCACGAAGTAGGGTGGGTTTTAAGTTCGCTAACCACTGCCATTGATCCTGAGTTAATGCTTCTGTTTCATGGATATAGAGTGTTCCACCCTGATGCTTCAAGAACAGTTGCAAAATAAACTGATGGAATGTCGCTTCGTCACTGCGTGGCAAATTAAATGCTGCGACAGGGCAAAGCTCTGCGGTTTGATGACTGTGTAAATCATGGGTGTATTGTGCAGTGACCCTTTTCCCCGTCCCTAAATCACCAACAAACAATAGAAGTGGGTTGGTTTTGGTATCTAGGGTGATCAATTCTCGGCGCAATGCCTGCATCGATGGAGATTGACCAATCAGTTTTGGGCCAACCTGATTTTGCATTGCCAACTCTTTGCGCAATAGGTTGTTCTCTTCAACCAGTGCGAGTTTATCTGCGGCTTTTTTAACGGCAGTGAGTAGGGCATCGACCACAAATGGCTTTTCCAGAAAATCGTAAGCGCCGGCTTTCATCGCAGATACCGCTGTTTGCACATCACCATGCCCAGTCAGCACGATGACCTGAAAATGAGGATTTTGGCTCAGTAACTTTTGCGTCAATTGAATGCCATCCATTACCGGCATGTGAATATCGGTGATGACAATTCCGGCTTGCGTGGTATCTATTTTCTTTAATGCCTCAATAGCATTGGGAAAGCAGACGATATCGATGCCTTCAATGAGCATAGCTTGTTCTACGGAGTCTCGAATGGCGGGTTCATCGTCGACAAAATAGAGTTTAGGCATAGAGTGCAAAAGTCGAGTCCTTAGCTGTATGTGAAATTCGTTTTCTAATCAGCGATAACAACGGCGTGTTAGCCTTTATCGTTATATAACGGGATGCTTAGCGAGAATACCATGCCTGAAGGCTCTAACCGGTTCGCGCTGATCGTGCCGTGATACGCTTCAATAATCCGTTTCGATATTGAAAGCCCTAGCCCTAAACCTTCCGGTTTGGTGGTGAAAAACGGGTCGAATAGCTGTTCTAGTTTGTCATCCGGCATGCCAATTCCGTTATCCCAAATGATCAGCTGACAAGAGTTGTGATGCAGTTGCCATTCGATGCCTATCTGTGGGCTAGCCTGTTGGTCAACGCTTTCCAGGTTTTGTTGCTCCTGCAAGATTTTCTGTTCAAGAGCATGTTGTTGCAGCGCTTGAGTCGCGTTGTGAATCAGATTCACCAGTACTTGCTCGAGTTCGGTTGGATGAATCGCAATATTGATGTCATCTGGCACCGTGCTTAGCCTTAGCGTAATGCCTTGCTTGATCATCAGCGCACTGAGAATACTGGTGGCGTTGTTGACCGCTTGATGCAGGTTCGCCACATGATGTTCTTGTTTAGTGACCTTGCGAGTAAAGACTTTGAGTCGCGCGATGATGTCGGTAATGGTGTTGTTGAGGCCAATCATTTTCTCAAGATTGCTTTTCACTAAATCGGTTCGTTCCATTTCAAGCAGTTTTAAGCTGTTCTCACTGTAGGTTCGCAACGCTGCAAGCGGTTGGTTGATTTCGTGGTTAATGCTGGCTGACAGCTCGCCGAGTACCGCTAATTTCGCGGTTTGTGTCAGCTCTTGTTCTGTCTGCTTCAACTTGGACTGCGACTCTTGGTATTGAAAAAGGGTTTGTTGCAGCTGTTGATTGGATTGCTTCAAGTAGTGGGTACGTTTATCAACGGTTTGCTCTAGGTTTTGGTTGAGTCGGGTCAACGCCACTTTCGCGAGATAAGTCTGGCGCCACGACCAAGCGATGAGCATCACCAAGCTGTAAATCACCACGAAGATGACATCGATCTGCAAGATTTTAATAAGTTCAGCTCTGGTCTCTTTTAGTGCGACCACTTGGTACTGATTGTTGCTGATGGTAGCGGGGTAAAGATTAAAAGCACCAAGCTTGAATAACTGGTTGGCGGTGAGCTCTTTTCGGATTTCATTGGATTGAAGGTTGCTAGATTGATTGGCGTTGCTAGCTTCTGACTGAGAGCTTGAAGAACGAAAGGCTTCGATGATCGAAATTTCGCTTTGACCGTATTGGCGTTGAAGTGCGATATCCATTTGTTGTTGCTGCGTTAATGGCAACAATGAATGATAAAGCCATGGAGCTTGGCTTGATAGAAAGACCACTTGGTTAGAGTCGAGTACTACGATCTCAAAGTCTTCGCTGGTCAGGATGTTTTCGAGGTTCTCTAAACTCACTTTTACGGTGATAACGCCCACAATTTCCTTGTCGATATACAGAGGTGAAGATAGAAAATAACCGCGTACGTTCGAGCGAGCACCTAGCGCGACATATTGTGTGTTGTTACCTTTAATGGCAGAAGCAAAGTAGGGACGAAACGAGAAGTTCTCACCGACAAAGGTACGAGGCTTTTGGTAATTACTGGAAGCGACCACAGTACCGCTCGGGTCGTGAATATAGATGGTGTCGGCTTGGCTTTGATTCGACCATTCAAACAGCAATTGATTGAGCTGCGCAGCGGAAATCTTGTCTGCTTGTGGTGATGAGTCAAAATAAGAGAGCAAGCGCGGGTCATGGCTGAGCAAATCCGGGATCTGTTTGAATTTATCCAGTTCAGAATCGATTTGTAGATTCGCTTTATTCGCCGCTTCATCGAGTTGCTGAGTGACGATTTTTTCTTGGAATTGCACTGCCATAAAGTGGGTTGCGGTCAGCCCTGCAGCTCCCAATAACAATGAGAATAAAACAAAGGGCGTCATTAGGTTAGGCAGTATTTTGGTCACTCGGATCTCAACTTGTCATCGGTTTGTATAAAGATTATCAATATGATGGAGATAGTACCGAGATCTTGTTAACACAGAGCACCTTCTGTGAGACAAAACCATGGCTTAGACTTGTGTTTCAAAGGATTACGGCGCAAAATCACAAAAAAATTGAAAGGAGCAACCAAATGGAACTGACAGATATTCGTCGCGAATACGCTAAGGGTGGATTGAGACGCAAAGACTTGGCCGCAGACCCGATTGAGCAATTCAATCTATGGCTAGAGCAAGCCATTGAAGCGAAGTTGACGGACCCTACTGCCATGACAGTTGCTACGGTTGATGAAAATGGTCAGCCATTCCAACGCATTGTTCTGCTGAAGAATGTTGATAAAGACGGGTTCGTTTTTTACACCAACTTAGGTAGCCGTAAAGCGCACCAGCTTGAGCACAACAGCAAAATCAGTTTGCACTTCCCTTGGCATCCACTCGAGCGACAAGTTCATATTACGGGCACGGCTGAAAAGCTGACCGCTATGGAAAATATGAAGTACTTCTCGTCACGTCCAAAAGAGAGCCAATTGGCCGCGATTGCAAGTAAGCAGAGTAGCCGCATCTCAGCACGTGGGATTTTAGAAGGTAAGTATCTAGAGCTTAAACAGAAGTTTGCCAAAGGAGAGATTCCTGTGCCTTCTTTCTGGGGTGGTTTCCGAGTTCGTGTGGATAGCATTGAGTTCTGGCAAGGTGGTGAACACCGCTTGCACGACCGTTTCTTGTTCTCTCGCCAAGACAACAGCTGGGATATTGATCGCCTAGCGCCTTAGGCTTTTTGATCGCTTAGCTGCTTAACAAATCCAAAAGTGCCGTTGATTAGACTGATCAACGGCATTTTTTTGTCTGGATTTTCAGCTGAACAGTCAATCAGTCACTGTGCAGAACAACGGAGATCTGTTTTTTGAGCAGAGTTTCTGGGATCACTGAGCCCAATCCTGAATCCAACGCATACTCAATCAATTGGCTTTTACTGCGTGCATCAAACTTCTGTTTCAATCTGGCGACATGACCTTCGACCGTTTTGATTGAAATGTTTAACGTCGACGCGATGTACTGTGGTTTCTTGCCGAAAAGCAGTAAGAATAGCACCTCTGATTCTCTTGAAGTCAGCCGTTTTTGCAGTTTAGACACGCGCGGCTCTGACCCCGCAAGCGATGCCTGATCGCCTTTTGTTCCTGTGGCCTGACAAACCCAATGACCAACCTCTAAGATCGCGGTATCGGTAAGCTCTTGGCCATAGAAGATGGTGCCTTGGACGTTGTCGTCATCATCAAGCCAAGGGGTTTTGGTAAAGATATGGGCGTGCCAGCGTCCGTCTGGATAGGGGTGAATATCGAGAATCTTAAGGGTACTGCGTGTATCCATCACATGTTTATCTTGAGCCCTGAAATCTTGTGCGCACTCCGTGGTTTGACTGGGCATGTCGAAGTCGGTCAAGCCAGTGCAAGTCTCATTGGGTTTTAAGCCAATCAATTGGTTGTAAGCAAGGTTGGCGTACACGAAGACCGAGTCAGTATCTTTGCAGCCCCAGCAGCCTGGAAGTTGTTCGAATAAAGAACGATGTATGGAGTTGAGTGGATCTGGCAAGGTTTTATCTCGTAAGCTGAGGTATGGCAATGATATCAGTTTCTTATAGCGCTGCAATGGCAATTAGAGTACGAAAAATAAGGGGTGACTGACAGTTAAACGGACTGCTGTTTAACTGTGTCAATCACGGAGAATCGATGGGCATAAAGGGTGATAATCAGGCAAAAAAAAGCCAGCCTGAAGAGGGGCTGGCTAAAGACAAGATATGCCTTGTCGACATGTAGAAGATTTTCAGTCTAATTTACGAGGGTCAGGTAAATTAAACTGAGGCATCAATTTGATACCCAGAGTGACTTACTACTCTATCGACGAATCTACTCCTAGGAGTGCTTATGCATAAGGGGGGAATTCCCCTATAAATGCTGCTCAATGTGATAATTGAGAACCTAGAGTAAATATTTGGCATTCTGAGCCTGTGACAGGGAGCCTACAGCTCTCGTACTACTCGGAATCCTAGATAGTTCGCTGCCGTTGAAGGCGGTACGTACAGTTCGTTGAACACCTTTGCCTCTTCAGGAGAGAAGCTCCACGCGCCACCCTTCGCTAGGCCTTTCTGAACGGTTGTCCATTCCCATACATTACCCACCATGTCGTAGAAGCCTGTTGGCGTTGGTAGGAATGACTTAACTGGAGATGTGCTAACGTTTGACCAAGGTGTACCCGCCCAACCTGTGTTGGCTTTGCCTGAACGGAATTCATTGCCCCACCAGAAGTTGGTGTCTTGGCCAGCTCTTGCTGCAGCTTCCCACTCTTGTGGTGTTGGCAAGCGGTAAGTGAAGCCGGTGTTTTTAGATAACCAACGTGTATAAGCTTTGGCATCGTTTTGGCTAACACAAACTACTGGTGAGTTATTAGCTTGCTTAAAGCCTGGGTTCTGCCAGTCTTTGTCTGAAACGGTTGTGATCTCTGCATTGACGAACGTATCGCAGGTGTTCATCAGCTCAGCGTCTGTTTGGTAGCCTGTGTTTTTTACGAATGCTTTGAAGTCTTGAACACGGGTTGGTGTTGCTGCTAATGCAAACGGCTGTTTGATCGTCACTTGTTGTGCGTTATTTTCACCCAGTAGGTAGCGACCCGAGCCGACGACAATCATTTCAGGGCTCTGAATGTCGTTACCCATCGGATCAGCAAACTTGGTGCCGACATTCAATGAATTCTGTTTGGCTTGCAATACGGCTCGTAGGTTGTGATCGCGGGCTATCTTCAGCTCTTGATGGAAAGAAAGGTAGCCTTCTTTTTCGATCGTGACCATGTGTTGGCCTGTCGGTAACATCACTTCAACCGGTGTACTGCCATAGTTTACGCCGTTGATAGAGACATTGTCGTTGTATTGATTTGAACGAACCACCAAGTTAACCCAAGCGACTTCTTTTGGTTGGTCGTTGGCTTGTTGCTCGCTTTGAGAGAAACAGTTTGATGACTGAATACCAAGTAGGCGACAAGGGGTGTTCTTATCTGGACGAGTTTCTAGGTTCGCCGCAATCACCGCTCGGTAACGGTTATCTTCAGAGAAGCCAGAGGATTTCACTTTGTGTTGCAGAACGTGAATGTTCAGCGAAGCAGACGCAAGGTGCTCTTTCACTGTTTTCGATTCAGTCGCGTTGTCCACTAGGCTATGCTGGAACTGTTTTACCGCTTTTTGAAGTGCCAATGTCACCGTTTGGTCTGAACATTGCGCCAGTGTCATATCGCTGCTGCAACGGTTGGTAAAGCTAACGGTTTGCTCTTCCGTCTGAGTGATCTCGTTTCTTAGTCGCTCAGCTCTTGCTCTTAGCTTGTCTTGGTTCAGGTTTGCGATTGAAGCTTCTGCCGCGGCTTTCTCAGCTTGAATAGCCTCAAGCTCCATCACTAAGCCTTGCTGCTTCTGTTCTGAGTCTGAAATCGCAAGCTTGCCCTCTTTTACGGTTTTCCAAGCGTCTTGGAAGCGGTTTTGAGCAAGCGAGATATCGAAATCGGGCTCATCAATCATGCGCGTGTAATCTTGCTCTAGGCTGGCTTTCGCTTTTGCGAGTGTTTGCTCTGCTTGAGCTGATAACTCAGCTAGACGTGCCGTTTGCTGCGCCTGATTGTCGACTTCATTTTGTTTGTCAGCCAATTTCTTCTCAACAGCCGTTAAGTCGGTATGCTTTTCGAAAAGTGAGCTTTCAATGTCGGTGACAGATGACGCGATCGCTGGTGGTGTTGCCTCAGCAAAAACAGCTGGCGTCATTAAGCAGGGAGCAAGTGCAAATAATAGAGTAGGAAGACCTTGGCGCATGATGGGCTACTTCAATCGTAATTTAGGTTAATCGAATATTCTAAACGAGAACGCCATTTCGTCTGCAGCTACTGTTTATAACGATAAAATAAGGTTATAACGACCATACAAGTTTGTAACGATCATACAGTTTATAACTATCAACAAAATGGCGAGTGTTCATTCAGCTTTGTGAAATAGGCACGGCTATCTGATATAGAGCTAAGCGTTTTGAATTGGCTCAGCTCTATGTAGAAAGGGTGTTTAGCTTTCTTTGCTAGGAAGAAGCTTAACCCAAATCGTGTCGCTGCCGTTGATGGTAACTGTGCGGTTATAAGACTCGTAACCTTGTTTTGAAATGGTTACTTGGTGACGACCACTTGGTAGCGCAACCTCAAGAGGGGTGCTGCCATACTTAATGCCGTTGATGGTTACTGAGTCGTTGTACTGATCAGAACGTACCGTCACGTTAGCCCACTGTTTGTCACTCTTCTTAACGACTGCTGCGTCACTGCCTGTTAAACAGTAGCGAGTCGAAACATTCAATAGGTTACACGCTGCAACTGCTTCAGGTTTTGCTTGAAGTTGAGCTTGCATCTGCATGAAGTAAGAGTTGTTACCAGAGAAGCCGCTCTTGATCGCTTGGCTGTCTTGAACATGGATATTCAGCTGAACACCTTGTAAGTTTTGCTTCGCAAGTGTGCTTTCTGTGAGCTGCTCAAGTAATTGGCTCTTGAACGTTTGCACAGCTTTTTGATTGGTCAGGTGTTTACCCTGTGCAGTACACTCACCCAGTGTCATTGTTGATGAACATGTGGTGGTGTAGCTGGTTTCAAGTACCGCACTTTCACGCAGTTCTGTTGCGATACGTTTTACGCGAGCTTCAACTTTTGATTCTCTCAAGTTTGCCAGCTCATTATTCAGGCGAGCTTGCTTTTGCTTGATTTGAGAAAGATGAATTTCGCTCTCGTTGATCGCTTGTTCGTTATCTAGTTGAGACGATTGGTTCTCTTTAACCGCAGCCCAAGCATCTTGGTAACTTTTCTGGAAAGAGACTAAATCCGTTTCTGGATCTTCAAGTAAGCGACTGTACTGTTTGTCGAGTACAGACTTGGCTCTGTTACGTTTTGCCTTAAGTTCTTCACCTTCGCGTAACAACTTGCTGTTCTTGTTTTGAAGTTGTTTTAGGTTTTCAGTCGCCGATACTTTGGTTGCTGAAATACGCTCAATATCTGAGTTTTTCTCTGTTAGCTTTGCATCGATAGCTGAAACGGGATCGACTTGATTCAGTTCTTCAGCGGATACCGATGCAGATACCCAAAGTGGGGATAGCGCAAGTAAAAGCGCTGAAATTCGAAAGTTAGTCATAGGTCCCTGCAACTTGTAGATTGAAAATTGGCTCGTTAATAAAGTGTCTACTTCCTAGTTGTGAGTCACTAGTTATTAGCAATTAACACAGTACCCGTCTTTATACCGTTTTATTGCTATCCAATCTACTCAAAAGCCAAGTTTCGGTACTTCGGATACACTTTTTACAGGTTTATAGTCAATTATTTGAGCTATATAAGAAAACTTATTCATTATGTTGGCGTGAAGAAGCATTTATTGACCACATGGTTTTTCGTGCTTGTGTGATTGCTTGTGAAGCCCCTAAACTCGCCGGAACGATTGGTTTTACAATGCCCGTAGTTTGTACACTCTTGATCATCTTTCCGGAGGCATGATCAAGACGATCGCGGTAATGATCTTCTGTTTAAGGTGAGGAAGTGACTCTCATGATCATTTACAAATTCATCTTATGCGGATTTCAGAGTATTATTCTTACTATGTCGATCTGAGTATTTTGCTGTCATGCCAAAACCTTTACGCTTTCCAAACCTAGACTTGTCCCCGCTAGGCCTTACTGGCCCTCGCCCTGCGGAGATCATTACTTTGCCTTCGCATATGGATTGTCACGATCACCACTATTCGCAGGTCGTGATTGGTTTAAATGGTCAGGCAGAATTTGAAGTTTGCGGTAAGGGTAATCTTATCGGGCCGGGTCAAGGTTGTGTGGTAACGGCAAGCTCTGATCATGCTTTCGGTGGGGTGGTCGGTCAGTCGGATATCCTAGTGCTTAACATGCCAGTGCCAACCGATGATGACCCTCTAATGTTAGAGAAGATTAACCAGTTAGAATCATCGAACGTCTACTTTCAATTAGACGCGCAAATTCAAAAGCTTATCCATATGTTGGTGCAAGAAATGCAGGCGAGCCCGGATGATCTATTGTTAAGCCGTGCCTGCAATGACACGGTGATCGCTCTGATGCAAAGGCACATCTCGGCATTTGAAACCTCAATTAAAGACTCGCGTTTTGATCTTGAAGCACTGGATCGCTACATCGAACAACACCTCGCGAATAAGATCTCCGTCGCTCAGCTTGCGGGCAGCGTGTTCTTGGGAGAAAGCCAGTTCCATATGCTGTTCAAAGAGCAAATGGGCATTACCCCTCACCAGTATGTACTTGGTAAGCGTATCGATCGCTCTCGCCGCTTAATTGAACAAGGTAATCTTAGCCTTGGTCAGGTCGCAGAACTGGCTGGTTTCTCCGGTCAATCCTCTTTTACTCACACCTTTTCACGCCTTCAAGGCATGTCTCCATCCCAATACAAAAAGAAAATTTCTGTTAAATAGTGAAACAAAACGGCATATTATTTTAAAGTTTCATATGTGACGTTGTGTTTGTTTTGTTAATAAAGCGAGTTTTTAGCAAAAAACTCGGAGTTTTTGACAAGTAATCCTTATATACTCTAAATACACTGCAGCCATTGTAGAGATCCCCGGGCTAATTCCGGGTGTGAGATTAAGGAAAACGCATGTTTACAGCTACTGATGTGTTAAAGCCAGAATTCAATGAGCAGTCGCTTACTGATCTATGGTCGCTTATCTCACCATTATATATGGTGGATGAAACCCAATGGCTAGAGCAACTTCTGCCGCTAGCTACCCCTTCTGAGTCAGAAAAGCAGCAAATTTCAGAGAAAACGACCTCATTGATCGAAGCTATCCGTGCGGATAAGACTTCTATCCAGATGATCGATGCACTGTTGCTTGAATACAGCTTAGATACTCAAGAGGGCATCTTGTTGATGTGTCTGGCGGAAGCCTTGATGCGTATTCCTGATTCAGCAACCGCTGATGCATTGATTCGCGACAAACTCAGCGTTGCGGATTGGAAATCTCACCTAAAGAATTCTGATTCAGTGTTTGTTAACGCATCCACTTGGGGCTTAATGCTAACGGGTAAGGTGGTTGGGCTTTCATCTAAAGAGCAGAGTGCAGGTCAAGCGGTTAACCGTTTAGTGAACAAGCTTTCTGAGCCGGTAATTCGTAAAGCGATGCACCAAGCAATGAAGGTGATGGGTCACCAATTCGTTCTTGGCCGCAGCATTGCTGAAGCGCAAAAGAACGGTAAGTCTATGCGTGATAAAGGTTTTACCTACTCATACGACATGCTAGGTGAAGCGGCACTGACCACTGCTGATGCAAACAAATACTTCAAAGATTACCTAATGGCGATTGAAGCCGTAGGTCGAGACACATACGTCTCTTCAAAATCTAGCCCAGCACCGTCTGTTTCTATCAAGCTTTCTGCGCTTCACCCCCGTTATGAAGTGGCGAACGAAGACCGCGTATTGACGGAACTTTGCGACACGCTAGAACAGCTATTGCGCCGTGCAGTCGAGCTTGATGTTGCAATTACGATTGATGCGGAAGAAGCGGATCGCCTAGAGCTTTCTCTTAAATTATTCGAAAAACTGTACCGCACTGATCTAGTAAAAGGTTGGGGTAAATTTGGTCTGGTTATTCAAGCTTACTCAAAGCGTGCACTTCCGGTTCTAGTATGGCTAAACCGCCTAGCGAAAGAGCAGGGTGATTTGATCCCGCTTCGCTTAGTGAAAGGCGCTTACTGGGACAGCGAAATCAAATGGTCGCAACAAGCGGGCTTTACTGATTACCCAGTTTACACACGTAAAGAAGCGACAGACGTAGCTTACCTTGCATGTGCGCGTTACCTATTGAGCCCAAGTGTTCGTGGCAATATCTTCCCGCAGTTTGCGAGCCACAATGCTCATACGGTTTCTGCTATTGCAGTAATGACCGAGCATAAAGACTTTGAATTCCAACGCTTACACGGTATGGGTGACTCACTTTACAACCATGCGATGGAAGCTTACCAACAGTCAGTACGTATCTACGCACCAGTTGGCAGCCACAAAGATCTACTGCCATACCTAGTACGTCGCTTGCTAGAGAACGGTGCAAACAGCTCGTTTGTACACCGTCTAGTTGATGCTCGTTGCCCTGTGGCAGAGCTGACCCAACACCCTGTCGATATGCTTCTTGCATTCGATACGCTGCACAATACTAAGATTCCTCTGCCTCCAGCGGTATTCCCTGAGCGTAAAAACTCATACGGTGTGAACATTGATATTGAAAGCGAAGCGCATCAGTTTGAAGAGCAAGTAAAAGGCTTCTTAAACAACCAATGGACTGCGGGCCCTGTGATCAACGGTGAATCTCTTGCCGAAAGCATGATCAAGGCTGATCAGAATGTTGAGCAAGTGACTGCACCTTATGATCGTCGTATTAATGTCGGTCAGGTGGCTTTCGCTAACCTTGATCATGTTTCCGCAGCGATCACTGGCGCAGATGCAGCATTTGCTGATTGGAACGCAACTTCAGTTGAAACCAAAGCGGCAGCGCTTGATAAGCTGGCTGACCTGATGGAAGACAACCTTGCTGAGCTGGTGGCAATTTGTCATCAAGAAGCAGGTAAGACGATTCACGACAGCGTTGATGAAGTGCGTGAAGCCGTCGACTTCTGTCGTTACTACGCAAAACAAGCGGATAACCTACAAGGTTTCGAACTAAAAGGTTTTGATGGTCAAACACGAATCGCTTCTCGACAAGGTCGTGGTGTGTTCGTTTGTATCAGCCCTTGGAACTTCCCTCTAGCTATCTTCCTTGGCCAAATTACAGCAGCTTTGGTTGCGGGTAACACGGTTGTGGCGAAACCTGCCGAACAAACAAGCTTAATTGCAGCTCGCGCAGTGGAACTGATGAATGAAGCGGGTTTCCCTGCTGGCACGATTCAGTTATTACCGGGTCGTGGCGCTGAGATCGGCAGTGCACTCACCAGTCATGATGCGATTGCGGGCGTTGCCTTTACGGGTTCAACACCAACAGCACAACGTATCAACGTGTCATTGGCGAGTCGTAACGCTAAGCCTGTTCCGTTTATCGCGGAAACCGGTGGTCAGAATGCGATGATCGTCGACAGTACCGCACTGCCTGAACAGGTAGTCCGTGATGTTATTCGTTCGGCATTCGCTTCAGCAGGTCAACGTTGTTCTGCACTGCGTGTGCTTTACATCCAAGAAGACATCGCAGACCGTGTGATTGCATTGATTCACGGTGCAATGGATGAGCTGAGTGTTGGCATTCCACACCTTCATAAAACCGATGTGGGCCCTGTGATCGACCAAAACGCGAAACAGAAGTTGTTGGCACACTTAGAAAACATGACCAATACCCAGAAGAAGGTGGCTCAACTTTCTCTAGGTACGGATTGTGAACATGGTGACTTTGTTCCACCAAGTGCGTTTGAAATCGATGACATCAGCTGCTTGAAAGAAGAACAGTTTGGCCCTGTGCTGCACATCGTTCGCTTCAAAGCGAGTGAGTTGACACAAGTAGTAGACCAAATTAACCAAACTGGTTTTGGCCTAACTATGGGTATCCACAGCCGTAACGAAACAACTTACCGTTGGATCGAGAAACACATTCGTGTGGGTAACTGCTACATCAACCGTGACCAAGTGGGCGCTGTTGTTGGTGTTCAACCATTCGGCGGTCAAGGTTTGTCGGGTACTGGCCCTAAAGCGGGTGGTCCTCACTACCTATACCGCTTTACTGATGTTCATTTTTCTCAATCACAAGACAAGGCATAAGGAGCAGTATCATGGTTCATCAAGTGACAGGTTTTTCTGATGCTTTGTTAGCGTGGGAACAATGGAATCTTACCGACTTTGATCATAAGAGTGCTCAGGTACTTTCATTTAAATCAGAGATCGAAAGCCAATCTGCGCCTTTGGCTGCGGTGGCGACTTATCATCTAGAGCAAGCGTCTGCGCTGCTTTCTGAGCATCATCTAATGGTGGGTCCTACGGGCGAAACCAATGAGCTGTATGCCGCTGGCCGCGGTGTAGCTTTGGTGATTGTTGATGATTGCGAAGAGAAGGTGCCGGCACTGCAAACTGCAACAGCGATGATTACTGCAGCACTATTGGCAGGTAACAGCGTTCAATTGTGCAGTGATGACGTGCAGTTCAACACCTTAATTGCTGATGCTGCAAAACAAGCGAATCTACCAACCAACTTAGTACAGGTTTCATCGTACGACGCTGCTCAACAGCTGCTGTCTTGCGATGTGCGAAGTGCAGGTTACGTGGGTAATTCACAAACGGCACAAGCTATCAATTTACAGCTTGCTAAGCGTGACGGTGCAATCGTCGGTTTAGTGGCTGAAACGGATCTGGCGACAATGAATGTTGCTAATGATCCACACCTATCGCTGCGCTTCATTACCGAGCGTACGCGAACTATAAATATAACAGCCGTGGGCGGTAACGCGACCTTGCTCGAACTTGGAAGCGAAGCTCACTAACCTTCAGTAAAATTGGCTCTAAGCTCCTTTGGTTGTTTCCATTTTTTGGTTTCTCCATTTTTGGATTCAACCCTTAGTGCTTTGGAGCCTGAATACCTAACTCAATGCACTCGCTTGCCTTTACGGTGAGTGTCTTGCATTGAATTAGGCATGGAAGGCTTTCTACAAAATGAGGACTATCAAATGATAGAAAACAGTTTTGCAATAACGACGACGTTCATTGCGTATCTAATTATGATGCTAGCGATCGGTGTTATTGCTTACAAACGTACATCTAACTCAACTGACTACTTCCTAGGTGGTCGTTCGTTAGGCCCATGGCCTGCTGCACTTTCTGCTGGTGCATCAGACATGAGTGGTTGGTTGCTACTTGGCCTGCCTGGTTACGCTTACGCTGCTGGCTTTGAGGCATTCTGGCTTGCTGGTGGCCTACTGGTTGGTACTTGGGCAAACTGGTTAATCAGTGCTAAACGCCTACGTACTTACAGTATTACAACTGAATCACTGACGCTGCCTGAGTTCCTATCTCGTCGCTTCAACGATAACTCTAAGCTGATCCAAACAATTTCTGCTTTCTTTATCCTTTTATTCTTCCTTTTCTACACAAGCTCAGGCTTGGTAGCAGGTGGTAAATTGTTTGAAACGGTATTTGGCCTAGATTACACAACGGCGGTAATCATCGGTACCGTATGTGTGGTTTCGTACACCCTGTTTGGTGGTTTCCTAGCGGTATCTTGGACTGACTTGGTTCAAGGCCTACTAATGTCCGCTGCGCTATTGATTGTACCAATCGCAGCAATGAACGGCGGCCTTGGCCAGCTATCGACTGACCTTCACAACATCAACCCAGAGCTACTCACGCTATGGAATGATGCGAAAGGTGAGCCTCTTTCTGCTATCGCGATCATCTCGCTAGCAGCATGGGGTCTAGGTTACTTCGGTCAGCCACATATCCTTGCTCGTTTCAAAGCAACGCGTAGCAATAAAGACCTAACAACCGCGCGTCGTATCGCCGTGGTATGGACTGCACTGTCTATGATTGGTGCAATGCTGGTTGGTCTGGTTGGTCTAATCTACGTGACGAACTCTGGCGCACCTAAGCTAGACGATGGCGAGAAGATCTTCATGCTTCTTGTGAACGCGATGTTCCACCCAGTAATCGCAGGTATCCTACTGGCGGCGATCTTAGCGGCAATCATGAGTACTGCGGATTCACAACTTCTTGTTTCTTCATCTGCAATGGCAGAAGACCTGTATAAGCAAGTTCTGAAGAAAGACGCTACGTCAGAAGAGATTGTTCGTGTAGGCCGTTTCGCGGTTATCCTAATCTCTTTGATTGCACTTGTACTAGCGATGACGCCAGACAGTTCAGTACTTGGCCTTGTGTCTTACGCATGGGCTGGTTTTGGTGCTGCATTCGGCCCAGCTATCGTATTGAGCCTGTACTGGTCTCGTATGAACCGTAACGGCGCTCTAGCGGGTATCGTGGTTGGTGGTGTGACGATTGTACTTTGGAAACAGTTCACGGGCGGTTGGTTCGATGTGTACGAAATCGTACCGGGAATCATCCTATCGACTCTTTCTATCGTTATCGTGAGTCTAATTACGGGCGAGCCTGAAGACGAAGTTAAGAAGCAACACGCTGAGTTCGAGAAGAACCTCGTTGAGCTAGACTAATTTACATTGTAAAACAGACGTGAATTAGCAAAGAACATGAACTAAAAATAATAGAGTCACTTCGGTGGCTCTATTTTTTTGCCTATATCTAAATGCTTTGACCTTGTGTTGCGTCTGGCAAGTTGAGTGTATTGAGCATGTTTACCTTGTTGGTGACGCTGGCTAAGTCATACTTCTAGGCTCAGAGCATTTCCGTTCCCATTGCGATACATTACTCTTGCTAAGAGTCGTTGAGTAAATGAATAGGAAGTTAATAGTGCCTCAAGTAATCCCGAATATTGGCTTTAACCACGAGAAAACGGCGCAAGCTGAGCTGGAGTTTGTGCCCTTGTCTCGGCTCTATTCAGAAAGCAATATTAACCACGATCCTCAATTGCCACATCGTGTCAGCTTCTTCCTGATTCTGTTTATCGAGCAAGGCTCAGGCACGCACATGGTCGACTTTGAGGACTACCCTTTTAACCAAGGGAGCGTGTTGTTCATTCAAAGAGAGCAGGTGCACGCCTTTGATTTTAGTAACAAGCCACAAGGCACTGCGGTTTTGTTTACTCAAGCGTTCTTAGACAGCGTTCACGCTAATATGAAGTTGCCAAACTACACACCTACTCATTTGAACAAGGCGCACTCGGCACTGTTGTCACTAGACGAGTCCCACCAAGAGCGGACGCAAAGTATTATTCAGCAAATTATGACGGAGCTGAATCAGCCAGAATCCGATCCCTTGATTGTGATGTACTTGTTCTCCGCACTAGCTCTGATTCTTCATCGCCTGCGACCAGAAGTGAAGCAAGACACCTTGAGCTTGCAGCAGAACATTAAGTTTGCCCGCTACTTTGAGCTTCTTCAAAACAACTACCTGCGTGTGCGAGATGCAAACTGGTACGCCAATCAAATTAACACCACCTACAAGACGTTGAACCAAGTATGCAAAGTCGCAACGGGGTTAACTGCTAAGCAGATCATCGATTCTTTTACCGTTTTAGAAATGAAGCGTCAGCTGGTGGTAACCAATATTACGTCTCAGAAAATGGCGTTGGATTTTGGGTTTGAAGACGCCAGTAATTTCGTTAAGTACTTTAAAAATCATACTCAGATGACGCCGAGTGAGTTTCAAAAGAAGTATTCCAAGCCTTCACTCTCTGAATAACTAGTAGGTCGACACGAATCATCTAAGGTTCGATATCTACCATTTTTCTGCCTAAATCCACTCTGCCGTGAGCCTCTTTCGTTGACTAATATAGTTTCCAAGCCAACGAGAGGACTTAATAATGAAAACAATAACCAACACATTCAAATCAACACTACTAGCTGCTGGCGTACTTGCTGCTTCTGTTGTTACCGGCTCTGTGGCTGCTCAAGAGCTGTCTATTCAAGAGAAAGGTGTCGCGGTCATTTCAAGTATTGAAACGGGCGATGCGAAAGCGGTGAGCTACATTAACCCTGAGAAATACATCCAACATAATCTAGCGGTCGGCGATGGCTTAGCTGGTTTTGGCGAAGTTCTACAAATGCTGCCTAAAGGTTCTGCAAAGGCGCAAGTTAAGCGCTCATTTCAAGACGGTGATTTCGTAGTAACACACACTGAGTACAACTTCTTCGGCCCTAAAGTCGGCTTCGATGTATTCCGTTTTGAAGATGGACTGATTGTTGAGCACTGGGATAACTTGCAAGAGATCGCGAAGCCAAACGCAAGTGGTCGCACTCAATTAGACGGTACGACTAAAGTCGTAGATATCGAGAAAACGGATCAAAATAAACAGCTTGTCGGTGGCTTTGTAAAAGACATCCTGATTGGCGGTGACATGTCTAAGATTAATCAGTACATCGATAATGAAGACAGCGCTTACCTTCAGCACAACCCAGGTGTGGCCGATGGTCTAAGCGGTTTAGGCGAGGCTTTGGGTGCGTTAGCTGAAGCAGGAATGCCAATGGTTTATACCGCTAACCACAAGATCTTAGGTCAAGGTAACTTTGTACTTTCGATCAGCGAAGGCCAGTTCATGAATAACCATGTAGCATTTTATGATCTATTCCGTGTAGATAACGGAAAGATTGTGGAGCACTGGGACACCATTGAAACCATTCCAGCACGTTCAGAGTGGAAAAATGACAACGGTAAATTTGGCTTCTAAGTTTGAATTAAATTGAACCAGAAATGACGTTATAAAGCGGTGCTTTCATTGTGGAGGTGCCGCTTTTTTTGCGTGGAGGTTTGTTGTTGGATCGAGCTGGTGAGGCGCTGTTATGGGGTTTTACAATGTAAATCGAAGTGGTTGGATCTTCGGTGACAAGTGAAAGATCAACTTACTCAATGGTGTGTGATGTCAAAAAATGAAATAGAAAAGTGGCTATTTTTTGAACTTGGCGCTCACTTTTGTTATTAGCTCGGTGAATTGTTGAACTGAATTGGACATGATGTGTCAATTGTCAGTAACCACTAAAGACCTATAGGACAAAGGTATGCCTGATCTCTATTGCAAAGGATGTAAAAAAACAACACTACATAAGTCTATAATGAAACGTTGTGAATCAGAGCCCGAGACAACCTCTGGCCGTATGATGCAATGGACGTCAAAGCTATTTAGTGGAAACCTGTACTACGATATGGAAACTCAGCACTTCTGCCGCACGTGTAACTGCCGTTGCGAAACAGGAAGTACTGTACCCCAAGTTGGTTTAGCTTAACTTACAGTAAGCGCTCACTAACTTAGATCAAAAAACCTCCGTTTTAGGAGGTTTTTGCGTTTCTATGCGGCTTTGAGTGCTAGCTCGGCATCAATGGCGTCGCCATCAATCTTCACATCCCAACCGTAGTTTGAGTACTCATTTGCTAGTGCCTGAGCAACATCTTTTGATACCGTTACGTGTGTCCATGAACCAATACCGTAAGGTTTATATGCGAGTTCTTGCGTTTTCATAATAGAGTCATCCTTTCTCTTTGATAATTATATTATTCACTTTGGCCTATATCCTTTCTTTCGTTTCCGGCTCAACTTATTTGTTAATCGGGTCATTTCTATAATAATTTGTTAATAACCAGAGTTTGATTTATAAGGATTCTTATCTATTTATATGTATTTATATTTGGTGTGAATGTCATCTGTACATTTAGTTTTTAAATGTGTGAGCGAGGTTTTCTTCGATTGCTCTTAGTATGGAATATACTGAGCCGAATTTAGAATGTTTAAGGAATGTTATGTCTCAGCATCAACTCGATCGTATCGATAAAGAGATACTAAGAATTCTGCATATGAAAGGGCGTTTACCCGTGGTTGAGTTGGCCAAGCAGGTTAACCTAACGACATCCCCTTGCTCCGATAGACTCAAGCGACTGGAAAAAGAGGGCTACATAACGGGCTACCATGCTGAGCTGTGTTCAGAAAAGCTAGGACTCGATGTTCAAGTCTTTATCCATATCCGTCTCGATCAGACTAGCTTTTCGATCTTCGACAAATTTGCCCAAGCGGTAGAAATGATGCCTGAGGTGGAAGAGTGCTACTCACTGTCGGGTGACTTTGACACCATGATCAAGGTTCGAGTAAAAGATATGAAAGCGTATCAAGCGTTTATGGCAACGAAGTTGGGCACCCTACCTGGTGTGATTCAGACACGCAGTGAAGTTGTGATTGAAGAGCACAAAAAGGGTTTTGGCGTGAACCCTGAGTTGTTGGCAACTCTAAAATAGTGGCCTGCTTTCGCCTTACCAAGGTGATTTAGATATAAAAAAATGGAAGCTAATAAGCTTCCATTTTTTGTTGAGCGTCAGATAACGAGCAATCCGATAAACTTGTCCGGCTTACAGCGTAATGGCCGCAGAGATTAAGCCAATCACACCACCGAATACACCGCCCCAAACGACCAACCAGCCAAGGTGTTTCTTGATCATGGTCTGAACCATCTCTTTAACCAGTTTAGGTGTCAGTTCATTCAAGCGCTGATCGATGATCGCCTCAATGTTCTCTTTAATTTCATCCATCATCGCAGGCGATTCTAGTTCGTCTTTGATGGCATTTTTTACAGAGTCACTCTTGCTGATTTCAATCACAGATTCTTGCATCTTTTCAACAAACGGCGCTTTCATTGGTTCTAGTGCTTCTGTGCCACCAAACATTGCCAACATACCGCCAAACTGAGAGTTCTCGATAACATGCACCAGTGAGTCGAATGCAGGGTTAAAGTCGATCTTCTGAATCACAGGCTCTAGATTGAGCGACTTTCCTGTCATCTCGCTGCTTAGGAAGCGGTCGATGTTACTTTCTGTAAAGAATTGCTCCATCATTAGTTGCTTGATGGCTGCCTTGAACTCTTCAAAGCGTGCTGGAATAACGCCAGAACCGTATAGGCCGGGTACTTTCTCGAACAACATGTGAATCGCAAGCCAGTTGGTGATAGCACCAGAAAAGGCGAATAGGCCTGCGTAAAGCAAGTATTGGTTTGCTGTCGCATAGCCGCCAGCAAGCAGTGCTAACGCAATAACGTTAGTTAAGACACTTTTGTTCATGGTTGATCTCTAGAAAGAATATTGCGCGCATTTTAAGAAAAAAACGCCAAGAAAAAAACAAAAGGATCGATGAAGTTTATTGGACAGGTAACAAAGAGCACCAAATAGCAGGCATAAAAAAGGCTAGCCTCCCCCCGAAGTCTAGCCTTATTCCAGAACGCGCAAGCGAGGCGTCTTTGGTGTTAATGTCATTATATAATTACGACATAACATTCTGCCACGTGTAATTTACCGCTAATAAACAAATTGGTGTGAATCACGCCGCACTTTTAAAATAGCACAAAAATTAAGCGCTCGTGGCTTGCTCAAGGTCATCGGCAATGAAGCCACCGGTTTGGTGATTCCATAGCTGCGCATAAATACCATTCTGGTTAATCAGCTCTTGGTGCGTGCCTTCTTCTACGATATTGCCGGCATCAAGCACGATCAGGCGATCCATCGCAGCAATGGTCGACAGGCGGTGTGCAATCGCAATCACCGTTTTGCCTTCCATTAGCTCAATCAAGCTCTCTTGAATCGCTGCCTCTACCTCAGAATCGAGTGCAGACGTTGCTTCATCGAGAACAAGTAATGGAGCATTTTTCAGAAGAACACGTGAGATAGCGACACGTTGACGCTGACCACCAGAAAGCTTAACGCCACGTTCACCCACTTGAGCATCGTAACCAACGTTGCCAAACGGGTCGGTTAGCGTTTCGATAAACTCATGCGCGTGCGCTTGTTTAGTCGCCGCGTATACCTCTTCGTCTGATGCCTCTGGTCGACCGTAAAGAATGTTGTCTTTGATCGAACGGTGCAGCAGTGAGGTATCTTGAGTCACCATACCAATGTTGCTGCGCAGAGAATCTTGAGTAACGCTCGAGATCTCTTGGTCATCAATCAGGATGCGGCCACTTTCTACATCGTGGAAACGCAGTAGTAAGTTAACTAGGGTCGATTTACCTGCACCTGAACGGCCAACCAAGCCCACTTTTTCACCCGGTTTGATGTTGAGGTTGAGGTTGTTGATCACCCCCTTATTCTCACCGTAGTTAAAGCTCACGTTGTCGAAGTGGATACCGCCTTGTGGAACGTCCAGAGGCTTCGCGTCTTTCTTGTCTTCGATAGCGATAGGCTTAGATAGGGTTTTAATGCCATCAATCACGGTACCTAGGTTTTCAAACAGGCCACCAATTTCCCACATGATCCATTTCGACATGCCGTTAATACGCAGAGCCAAGCTGACCGCAATCGCAATCGCACCCACGGTGATCGCATTGTCTAACCATAGGTAGATAGAGATACCCGCAATGCTGAACACCAATAGATAGTTAGCAAATTCAACGCAGATGTTGAAGCCAGTAACCAAGCGCATTTGGCGATGAACCGTATCTAAAAAGCCTTCCATGCCTTCTTCGGCGTATTCGGTTTCTCTTTTACTGTGTGAGAACAGTTTCACGGTGGCGATGTTGGTGTAGCTATCAACAATACGACCCGTCATCAATGAACGAGCATCCGCTTGTTCGGAAGAAACGTCTTTTAGCTTTGGCACGAAGTGCAGTTGAATACCGATGTAAACGAATAGCCAAATCAGCATCGGAGCCATCAAGCGCCAATCTGATTCAGCAAGCATGAACAGCATCGCCGTGAAGTAAACCGTTACGTAGACAAACACATCGACCATTTTGGTCACGGTTTCGCGCACCGCGAGCGAGGTTTGCATCACTTTAGTCGCGACACGTCCGGCGAAGTCATCTTGATAAAAGGACAGGCTTTGCTTCAAAAGGTAGCGGTGCGCTAACCAACGAATCGACATTGGGTAGTTGCCCAGCAAAGTTTGGTGAAGCAATAGCGAGTAAACACTGATCAAGATTGGCATCACAACCAACAGCAGAATACCGAGCCCCATCAATGTCGACTCGTTGTCTGCTAAGAAAGTGTCTGGGTTGCTTGTTGATAGCCAGTCAACCAATTGCCCCATGTAACCGAACAGCGCGACTTCGATTATCGCGATGGTCATGCTCATCAACCCGAGTAAGATCAACGGTTTTTCGAAACCTCGAGTGTAATGGCGACAGAATGCCAGTATGCCAGTAGGAGGTTGTATCGGCTCTCCCTTTGGAAAGGCTTCAGTAAAGCCTTCAAATTTCTTGTACATAGATTTCCCTTTATAAACTAGTGCATCTATAAGCGACTGCATCGTTGGTGCAGCTTTGTTTTTATGGTCTTGATTTGAAATTTAACTGTCTTAGTTTGAAATTATATAAACGCCCATGGGTTCTTATCAGTATTAAGTCATTCGATGGATTTTGTTCTAGCGCTTATTTAGGCACTTGGCTTTAAAACACTAAAACTTTGTTTAAGCGATGCAGGAAAGGTCCAAAGAATGTCTTTCATGACGCTTATTTTAGATTGAATTAGACAGGAAAAGTTAAGCTTATTTCAAACGTAATTGATTGTTATGCAACGGTGATAATCCTAACGTTAAATGGATTAAATTGTAATCAAAACTCGTGATAGGCGAGAAAATGGAATCAGAATATTTATCCATAAAGTGACTTAACGAATATGCACACAGTTGGTTCTTTCTGATGTGCTGTTATCTTGCAGTAAAAATTACCGATTAATCTAAGATCTGCAGTAATTGTTTGGGATAAATATTCAAATCAATATTCTTTTCAGTGAATCTTGTCGTAACAAGTTGTTTACAATTCTGAAGTAAATAAAAGATAGGGACGGTTGAAATGTTAAACCTACACAAAAAATCACTTCATATTACTAATGTTCAAAACGCCAATTGCGTTGTTATGGTGCCGCCAAAAGAGTTTAAATTTAACGAAGAAACAGCACGTGATAACGAATTTCAGCACAGAGTGAATCTGACCGAAGCTGAGGTGAAGGTAGAAACGATGGCCGAATTTAAGGCTATGGTCGCTTCGTTGCGTAAAGAAGGTGTGCAAGTTGTAGAGTTTGATTACCCAGAATTGGGCGTTGAAACTCCGGATGCTGTTTTCCCAAACAACTGGTTCAGTACTTGTAGTGATGGAAGCTTATTCACTTTCCCTATGGCGTGTGAAAACCGTCAAAATGAAGTTAAGCCAAATGCTCTTATTGAAGCGTTAGAAGCGTCGGGTCGCATTGTTAACCACAGTGAGTCTCTAGAGTCTTACATCGCGCAAGGCTCTTATCTAGAGAGCACGGGTGTGATGGTTATCGACCATATCAATAAGACCATCTACGCAGCGCTTTCTCAGCGTTGTGACCGTGAAGTGTTAGAAGACTATGCGAAGCGTATTGGTTATTCTCGCGTGGTCTCGTTCCAAACAGCACTGCCGTCTGGTCAGCCGATCTACCACACCAATGTGATGATGGCGATTGGTGATAACTTCTGCGTGATCTGTGATGAAGTGATCCCAGAGTTTGAGCGCCGTTTTGTGGTGAAGTCGCTTGCTAAAGATAAGCAGGTTATCTCTATCTCAATTGATCAGATGAACCGATTCTGCGGCAACATTCTGCAACTGGAGACAGTGAATGGCGACAAGGTGATCGCGATGTCTCAATCGGCTTACGATGCGTTTTCTCCAGCCCAGTTAGCTCAGCTTTCGACACATGGCAAGCTGCTACCATTTAACGTGAAAACGATTGAAGACATTGGTGGTGGTTCGGTGCGATGCATGTTGGGTGAGGTGTTCCTACCAACGCGAGTAAATCGTCTGTAACAAGCACTCACTTCAGTAATGAATCTTTGAATACCACTCTTATCGCAGAGTGGTATTTTTGTTTTTATCTATCACAAATAAGAGAACAAGAGCTCGACACAGGAGTCAACGCGCAAAAGCTAACGGAAATAAGCTATGAAGCGTCCTTGAAAGCTCTGTGTTCGATGAACTGAGCCGACAGTGTCACGACTTCCTTGGAGTAGACAAGCGCCGTGTGGTTGAGTTTGAGAGCGTAAGTATCCGTTGCTCCTCTCAGGTTGGCGTCTTCGAGTGTGACTGTGCCATCGCCAGGGTTTCTTCCCAGAACAATACGTCCGACTCCGGCGTCGTAGGTACCTGTAATCACGCCAATCGGCACATCAATATCGTAGTCACCCAAGCCATCGCTTAAGATCATTTTGCTCGAACCAAATATAAATCCAAGCCCATGATTAGACAGTGTTTTGGCGATAGTTGCCCCATTGTGCGGCGTGCCTGCGGTAATAATGCAGGTGTCTGCAAAGTCGGGTTGGTAGAACTTAAAGTAGTGGCGAATGAGCAAGCCACCGAGTGAGTGACCAAAAAAATAGACCTCGTCGTACTCATTAAAGCGAGCATTCACGAAGCGATTGAGGCGTTTGGCTGCTGAAGGAAAACGCAGCGAGTTGTAGGCAAACTTGTGGGTAGTAAAGCCGCGTTTTTTGAAGTTTCTATCCAGATATTGCATGATCAACGCAGGCATATATAGACCATGAATTAAAACTATATGTTTGTTTTTATTATTCATTTTTGTCCTCCGTCTGATGATGTCCCCAGTATATTTAGTCGCAAATCTAAACTCAATAAAACTTGTTACTAATGGGACACAAAAGGCAGAGGTGTACGTTATAAACAGAGCGTTCGTTATAGAGAAAGGGTGGGTTAGTCCGATCTCACTCCACCATAAACATCTATGGTTAAACCGCCTTGTTTGGCGTAAGTATTGGGTGTTAGACCGATGGTTTTCTTTAGGTAACGAATCAGGTGCGGTTGGTCGCTAAACCCAAATTGAAAGGCGACGTCCATCCAGTCGATGTCATCCAAATTTCGCTTATACAAATATTCCAACATCGCTTCGAGTTTGTTCATCGATTGGCACTGTTTTAATGTCAGCCCAGTTACCTTGTTGAAGCTTCTTTCCAGTGTTCTTTGCGAGCAAAACAGCTTGTCGCCAAGCTCTGCAATCGGTGTCGAACCAAGCACACCCAACACCTTACGTGTCAGTTCGCTGTGCCTATCCGTTTTAGCTGTCGATAGCCAAGGAAATAGCAAATCATCTAACTGCTGACAGCAGGCCTCAACATCAGTTTGAGCGAGTTTGATCAGTAGCGTTGCATCGGCGTTTGGGTTGTTTAGTAAACCTGCGAGATTGACTGGACTAACCCTGTCCAAGCTAGGGTGAGGACTATCTGGGAGAGCCAATGAATACAAGGCTCCGACATGGAATTTAATGCCCAAGTGAACAAAGGGCTTCGAGTGATCCAATTCGATGGCTTTATGGTGTGGTAACAGCAGATGGTTGCCAACGCCTTGATCGATTTGTTGCTCAATCGTGTAGTGATATACCTGCTCGCTTGGCGATAAGATCAGGTGTGCCGATGGATCGGGATTGAGTATCGGAAATTGATGAGTTTGAGCGTCGGGCGTCTTTTCAATCAGCCAGTAGCAATCAATGAACTGAGCAACTACAGGGGATTTTGGAGACTGTAACCAATTGATCATTAGACCTTCTATTTCAGATGATTGTCACCTCCAACTATATGTGGATATCGTTGGAGGTGACAGTTTTTATCTGTATCAATTGTTAGAACTTAGTCTTGATGTTTGTTAATCCGAATCAAGGCTAATCAGTTTCCTTTAATTCGCTAAAATCAAACTGCAAGATACGATGCTTTGATGATAACCCAGCGCGTTTGATGGCCTTTTGTGCGCCAATATTACTGCTTTCCGTAGAGCACATAGCTTCTAACCTTTGGTTATTAGCGTGTTGCTTTAGAAAGTGAATAACACGCGTTGCTAAGCCTTTACCGCGTTCTTCTTGTGCGACAATCATACCTAGGTCGGCAAACTGTGTTTGATGCTCATCGAACTTACGGCACTCTCCAGTCGCGAGAATGTCGTCATTCTCCCAGTAGCCCCATAGCTCTTGGCGGGCAATCAAATTACCGTAGTAACCGGTGAGCCACTCTTTTGGCGCGCCAATCGCCGATGAAGCAAATTCCACTAGCTTATCGAGTTGTTCTTCCGTCGCGAGAGTCATCTCGATGTTTTCAATGCTGTTTTCGACGGCTGTTGGACGCTGGCGAAACATCAGTGCGTTGACTTTGAAGGACTCAGTATTGTCCAAGCATAGTGACAGATATTGTGGTTCAGCCGTACTTACGAATGCGCCTTTCACTTCACCAATCACAGAGCTGTTGTTTTCGATGATTAAGGTGAACAAGTCGGCAATGTTCGCGCTTGCGGTTGGTGCTAGGAAGAACTGAAGTAAGTAGCCTTCACCATTCAACACGCAGTAACCGACAAGCTTGCCGTTTTCGTAAAAACCAAAATGGTCAGACATAGGTACAAAACCGAAATGCCACATGCCATCGAGTGGAGCTGTTGACTCAGCAAAGTAAGCCGTTTTAAGTTCGCTCAAGTCGCTAAGTACTGAGATTTTTTTGATGTCTAACATCGCGTTAATTCCTGTCGTTTCAATAGCTGCAAGTGTAGGTGACTGCTTTAAGAAGGTATTGAATAAAAACGACAGTTTTATGTGTTTCACTACTGGAGTAGCGGCCTAATCGTTTGGATCGGACCATGATTTAGGAATGTTGAAGTGGGGCAAATTGGTGGGTTTGTTTCTTTCTCCTTTGCGCCATGCTTTTAGCTGATTCACATAAGTTAGGATGTGCGCTATTGCGACAAAGAGTTGGTTTGGAACCATTTGGTCGATTTGAGTGGTGTTGTAAATCGCCCTGGCAAGTGCAGGGCTCTCGACGACTTCAACCTCGTTTTTAGTCGCAAGCTCTCTAATGTAAAGTGCCACATCATCTTGCCCTTTCGCGACAACAAACGGTGCCTCTGCTTGGCTTAAATCATAAATTAGGGCGATGGCATAACGGGTTGGGTTGGTTAACACAACGCTCGCTTTAGGCACGCGCTCATTGGCACTTCTCTTGGCATTTTGAGTCTGTATCTGACGGATTCGAGCTTTAACCTCGGGCCTACCTTCTTGGTCTTTGTGCTCATCTTTGACCTCTTGCTTGGTCATTTTCATCTGTTTTGTAAATTCATGCCGCTGATAAGGGAAATCAAATAAGCCAAACAGTAAGACGATTAAAAGAAGGTAACCCAAGTACTCAATGGTAATGGTTGCTACGGAAAGTACGACGGTATCAAAGTGGGCACTGACTAGGTTGGTGATCACCGAGATGTAGCTCGATATTACCCAATACAGTAGGGTAAAGAACAGAGAGACCTTAATGACGTTCTTAAACAGTTCGACGATTGATTGAGAGGAAAATATGCGTTTCAGTCCTTTGAGTGGGCTTATCTTTTCCCACTTGGGGATCAATAAAGATGGGCTGAATATCCACCCACCAAGTAGCGTTGAGCCGACGATCGCGGCGATCATTTGATAAATCAGTAGCGGGAAAAATAGCGTGATCATCGAAAAAAGCGCGGTGCCTACTAACTCAACGATAGCCATTGGCTGGCTGACCGTTTGGCTATCAAACTGAAAGCTCACCAGAAACAGTTCAATGAAGGTCTGTTTAATCATGTCTACATTCAACACGTAGTAAGCAACGACGCTGACAAGGGTTATTGAAGAAACGAACTCTTTAGCGCGCGGTACTTGCCCTTCTCGTCTAGCTTTGGCGAGCTTATGTTGACTGGGTTGCTCGCTCTTATCTCCGGAGTCTTGATGATCAGACATTAGGCAGCCTCAACATATAGTGCAGATGCTGGTTCAACTCTAATACCAGATCAAAATAGTGATCGCCGATACCGGTTAGGGAGGCCATTAATGCGAATAAGCCAAGTAACATGGTCATTGGGAAACCAAGTGCAAAGACATTAAGAGACGGTGCCGCTTTGTTCATTAGACCAAACGTGATGTTGCTCAATAGCATCACGACAATAGCAGGCACCGCTACCAGTAAGCCGGTCGCAAACATCCAAGAGACCATTTTCAAGACGTATTCAATGCTGTTGAAAGGGAAGGCTGAATTGAGAGGCCAATATTCAAAGCTTTCTTTAAACACAAGCAGCATCACTAGGTGTCCATCTAAAGAGAGGAAAAGCAACATAGAGGTGATGAACATGATTCTGCCAATGATGGCGATACTAACGCCATTGGCAGGGTCATTCATTATTGCCATGGCTAACCCCATTTGCATGGAAATCGCCTGCCCCGCAATTGAAAAAATAGTGAAAAATATCATCACTGCAAAGCCAATTAAAAAACCAAATATGAGTTGGTAAAAAGAGAACAGTAGAGTGTCGATGCTGAAAGGGTTAAATGGAGGAACCTCCTTCACCAAGGGAGCGAGAAGCAAAGAAAAAATAAAAGAAAACAGCAACTTAACTCTTACCGGTATCGCGTTATCACCAAAAAATGGTGCGATAAGAAAAAGCCCAGTAAATCGGACAAATGGCCACCAGAGTATCCCTAGCCATTGGGTGATATCAGTAAAGGTTATTTGCATCAGGGCTAGCCAACCTTGCTTGGTATTGTATTGAAGATAAACAAGAATAGGTCGTTGATCTCTTGTAATAACCAATGGCCAGAAAGAATGATGCATAACAGAGTTACTAATAGCCTAGGAAGGAAGCTAAGGGTTTGTTCATTGACTTGAGTTACCGCTTGGAAAATTGCTACGACCAAACCCACGACAAGGCTAGGCACGATAAGAACCGACACCATAAGAATGATCAGCCAGATTGCTTGGCTTACCAGAGTGACGGCTTCTTCCGGACTCATCCACTTATCCAAAAACTGTTGGCTAAACTCCCCATGAGTAAGCCCCAGCCATCGACGATGACAAATACCAGCAGTTTAAAAGGCAGAGAGACAATCAAGGGCGACAACATCATCATCCCCATCGACATCAGAACAGAAGCCACCACTAAATCGATGACCAGGAAGGGCAAAAACAACATAAAGCCAATTTGAAAGGCGGCCTTGAGCTCGCTCAGTAGATAAGCCGGCAGTAATACTAAGAAGGGAATATCCTGATCGGACTCTATGGAGCTTTCGCCTGCTATTTTGGAGACTTGTTCGAGTGCCTTACGTTGCGTTTGGTCCAGCATGTATCGACGCAGCGGCTTTTCTGCTGTGGCTAACGCTTCCATCAAGGACACTTCATCGTTCGAGTATGGAATGTAAGCGGTATCGTAAATCTTGGTCCAGACTGGCCTCATGATCAGCAAAGTAAAAATGAGTGCAATCCCCACAAGTACCTGATTTGGCGGCGTTTGTTGCAGGCCGAGCGCTTGCCTTAAAATGGCCAAGACAATGACGATTCGCGTGAAGCTGGTGCACATGATCACGAAAGCTGGAACGAAGCTCAGTAATGTCATCAGGATTAGAATCTGCAATTTAATGCTGTATTCAGTGCCGTCAGATGTGGTTGTTTCACTGAGAATCGTCAGCCCTTCTGCGTGCGATGTACTCGCGAATAACGCAAAAGCTAGCGTGAAGAATATTCGTTTTGGCATCGTACTCTTTGCGTTATTCAAAGGAGCTACTTACTTGGTTTCTTGATGATGCTCAGTAATCTAACGCCATACTGACCATTCTTGGATACTATCTCCCCCGTGCCAAACGCGGTGCCGTTGATCTTGATATCGACGGGGTCGCCTTCATGTTTTTCCAGCATCACGACACTGCCTGCTTTTAAATTCAGTAGCTCATCTAATATCAATGTCTTACGTGCAACCTCAACGGTGATGTCGACAGGGATACTTTTTAGCAGAGAGATGTTACTCATATGCTCTTTGTCGTCTCCCAAGTCCAAGTCGTCGGTAAGATCATCCAAATCTAAGTCATCAAGATCTGGTAATTCATCATGAAGGTTTAAGTCGCTCATTGAGCTGTCAATGTTGTGTGTCTCTTTGTCGTTAGCCATCGATTTCGACTCCCAGTTCAGAGTTTATGGATTGAAGTTTGCCAAAAAAA
The DNA here is from genome assembly GCF_902751245.1 of Vibrio sp. Vb339. Taxonomy (NCBI): domain Bacteria; kingdom Pseudomonadati; phylum Pseudomonadota; class Gammaproteobacteria; order Vibrionales; family Vibrionaceae; genus Vibrio; species Vibrio sp. Vb339. Next base: position 400,150 of record NZ_CADDIS010000001.1, read on the forward strand.
GTAGGGTGTCCGTTGACCTTGACCGTGAGGTTTTTGCACAAGGTCATGGGCATAAAATCCCCGGGTTTTAGCTGAGAAAGCTCATGGAGTGTGCACTGCCGGTGAAGCATGACGCACCCTAGCTCAACGGGCTGATAGCGTAAGTTGTCGAGTATCTCTTCCCGATCAAAGGTTTCGTTACTTTCCATCATGTCGCGCAGCTTTTTCACGTATTTGTTGTCGATCATGAAGGTCAGATCGAGCTGTTGGTCGTCGAACTCAAACGTAATGGTGACACCAATGTCAGAGGGCTGATGGTCTGTGTGCTCAATGGCGTAGTGATTGGCATCGGCAGTCAGCGCGTTGGTTATCGCCATGGCGAATTTTTGAAAAAGCCTTAGGTGGGTTTGGGTTAGCGCAATGTCGTTATTGCTACGCTTTGATTTCTTGAGTGGTAACGGGTTGTTGAGGTGCTTGTGTAGCAGAATATCGGCAGCTTGTGGCGCAATAAAGAAAAAAACATGCCCAAATTCCTCAATATGAAGAACGGTTTTGATGCTATTTGCTGGAGGTCGACGAGCTTCTGAAAACGTCGCTTTTACGTGACGGCCCGCAAAGTTAAACTTAAAAATATCAATAATTTCTGTAGAGAAATGGCTTGAGTGCCTTAACAGAAACTTACGCATTTTTATGCTCGGATTTCCGAATTCAGTTAATGATAACTTCTTCATGTCAAGTACCAATTGTTGGTTTTTGCGGTCATTCTCAAATTTGACACGCTAATTAATCCTAACTATAGGTTAAAGCAATCTCATTTCAACTTCGGTTGTGAGAGAAAATATAAAAAGTTAAAGGCCTACTTCTTAAAAGGATTAAGGCCAAACAACGACGAGGCTAGGGCAATGATTCACTTAGACGATGCGCTTGGGGTACACCCCAAAATGGTGCAGTTTCGTTTGGACAGAGCGGCAGTATTGAGCTCCAATATTGCTAACGTGGACACGCCTAATTACAAAGCGATGGATCTAAGATTCGAGGCGGTACTCAGTGGTATTGGTCACTCAAAAGACTGGTACATAGGTACGACGGCTCAATATCGGATTCCTGTGCAAAGAACACGAGATGGCAACACTGTTGAGCTAGAAAATGAGCAAGCTAGGTTCGCAAAAAATGTGATGGATTATCATCAGAGCCTTGCGTTTTTGCAGTCTAAGATCAACGGGATAAAGTCTGCCATCAAGGGACAATAAGTGAATTAGGTAGGGACATCATGGCTTTCTTAGGTATCTACGAGACGGCAGGCTCAGCGATGAGTGCACAGACCGTCAGGCTTAATACTATCTCCAGTAATTTGGCGAATGCCGATTCAGTATCTGGTGACCCATCAAAAGTCTATAAACCGCTGAAACCGATTTTCTCAGCAGTCTATAACCACTTCAATGCACAGCAAACTCAACAGCAAGGTGTGGTTCCGATTCGCATTGCCGATGTTGTTGAAGTCTCTTCAATGATGGAAGGCCGTTATGAGCCCAACAATCCTCTCTCCAATGACGAAGGGTATGTTTATTACTCTGGCATTAATGTCGTTAACGAAATGGCTGACATGATATCGGCTACTCGTAGTTTTGAAGCCAGCGTAGAAGTGCTCGGCAACGTAAAGTCGATGCAACAATCACTGATGGGGCTTTGGCGTAGTTAATGTAACTGCTGCCAATGACGCCAGAGGAATTACACCATGACGACGATATCCGGTGCGGCGCAGGTCAATAATATTGAGTCTGCGTCAACGATCACCCCTCAAGATAATCCGAATAGTGCGAGTGCATTAAAGAATGAGTTCATTACTTTAATGGTGGCTCAGATTGAAAATCAAGATCCACTCAACCCAACTGACGGCACGGAATATGTCGCACAGTTGGCGCAGTTCTCTCAGGTTGAAAGTACAGAAAACCTTGTTCAGCTGACGCAAAACAACTCGACAATGCTCGATAACTTACAAGTGCTTAGCACCGCAGCGCTGATTGATAAAACAGTGACGGTAAAAAGTGATCGCTTGTCTGCATCGGGTGTTGATCAGCATGCGGGATACGTTGAGTTACAGGCGCCATCGAATACCGTGATACTGGAGTTAGTTGACTCACTTGGCAACGTTAAGTCGATGAACCTTGGCCCGAACAGTGCAGGGCGAGTGGATTACACATTGGATGCGCAAGCCATGGGGCTGACGGGTGAGTACCAAATGCGTATCAAATTGGACAGTGGACAAGATTATCAGCCATCGATTTATCAGCATGGCCAAGTGGAACATGTGACGACACCTCTAATCGGTGGTACCAGTCACTTGCAGGTAAAGGGAGTTGGCATGGTGGCGTTTTATGACGTTGCTGCCTTCTCAAATGAGTAAAGTTTGAAATAGGTTAAAAGATTTTCGCTATATTTTTCGGCTTTTGCCGGTTTTAGTTTGTTTTTTTAAAGTAAGTAAGATGGCGGCTGTCGTTCTTCGCTAGCTAAGTAAACCTGCGGAGATAGCCTCTTTAGCGTGAAGAGGAAGACATTATGAGTTTTAGTATTGCACTGAGCGGGCTTAATGCCTCGAACTCAGAGCTGAACACCATTTCGAATAATATTGCTAATGTTTCTACGACAGGTTTTAAAGAGTCGAGAACCGAGTTTGCTTCCGTTTATAGCGGTAGTGAAGCTGGTGGCGTTGAAGTGGTTGGGGTTTCGCAAAACTTTGAAAAAAGTGGAACGGTTACAGGTACAGGGCGATCTCTGGATATGGCATTGAGTGGTAATGGCTTCTTTGTGCTTGAAGACAGTAAAGGGCAAACCCTCTATACCCGTTCTGGTATTTTCAACATGAATGCCGATGGCGTGATCACAGCAAATAGTGGTGCGGCTCTGCAAGGTTACTCGGTTGATGGCAATAATAATCTGCTGTTGGGTTCGGTAGGCACCGTGCAGATCAGTACTGCATCCTTGCAGGCTAGGGAAACAGATGCCATTGAGTTTGTTGCCAATTTAGATGCCAGAGAGCAAGTTCCCGCCACCGCATTTGATTACAGTGATTCATCCACCTACAACCATTCCTATACCACTCCAGTCTATGACTCTCTGGGTAACCCACATACGGTGAGTCAGTACTTTGTAAAAGGTGCATCCAATGATTGGGATGTCCATGTTTTGGTCGATGGTAAAGCGATTGATGGCGCTGATGCCTTGATACCTGCCGCGTCACCAACTGCAACAGACACTGCAAACTTTACTTTTAATGCCGATGGCACCATTTCGTCAGGGGGAAATTATTCAGTCAGTTTTGACCCTGCGAATGGGGCGAACAGTGTTACGGTTAATATTGATCTTGCTGCGGTCACTCAATTTGGTAGTGACTTCGTTGTCTCCAAAAATAGCCCGAATGGTTATACCTCTGGTGACTATGCCAGTGTTCGTATGGAAAACGATGGTCGTATATTTGCGACCTACACCAACGGCCAATCTCAATTGCAAGGTCAGGTGGTGCTTGCCGACTTTGCTTCTCCTCAAAACATGATCAAAACCAGTGATACTGCTTGGTTGCAAAGCTTCAGTTCCGGTACGCCAGTTCTTGGTACCGCGGGCAGTGGGGTATTCGGTGATTTGACTTCTGGTGCGCTCGAAGGTTCTAACGTCGATCTGACGTCTGAATTGGTGGCCTTGATGACGGCTCAGCGCAACTATCAAGCCAATACCAAGTCGATATCGACATCGGATCAATTGACGCAAGCCTTGTTCAACGTGGTGTAGCGCTATGAATCCTATTTTATTTAGTGCAGCGAAAGGTGCGGAGCGAACCATGCTCGCTCAGCACGTTCGCGCAAATAATCTGTCACATGCGGACACCGTAGGTTTTAAAGCCTTAATGGAGCACTCAACACCGATGCGCCTTGAGGGCTCAGGCTTTCTGACTTCCGTTACTTCCAGAACCAACTCATCGATTAATAACTTTGCTCAGGGTGAAGATATACGTACAGAGCGACCATTGGATATTGCGATCAATGGTGATGGCTTTATTACGCTCGAAGGGCTAGAAGATGAACCTGCTCAGCTCTTTACCCGGGCGGGTAATTTTCGATTGGATGGTAATGGGCAACTCTATCTTGGTGAGCGTCGGGTGATGTCGACAGAAGGTCCAATGGTGTTACCAGATTTTGAGTTTGTGTCGGTGAGCTCGAATGGGTTGGTGTCTATTACCCCAATTGGTGGTGAGGCGTCGCTAGAGGTTGGCGCCCTCAAGCTGGTTAAGCCTGAGAATGAGCAAATGACCATGCATGCCAGTGGTCATTTTGTTCCGAAAGGTGGGCAAGCATTGGCTGAAGATTTTACCGTTCAGGTTCGTTCAGGTTATTTAGAAGCGAGTAATGTCTCCAGTTTAGAAGAGCTGGTCAGCATTATGTCGCTTACTAGACAATACGAAATGCAAATTGAAGTGATGGCATCTGCAGATGAAATCGCTCAGATAGGCAATAAGCTTCTCAAAGCTTAAGGAAGGGAATTATGCACAGTGCCTTATGGATATCCAAAACAGGGATGGCCGCACAAGATGCAAAAATGACGGCTATTTCGAACAACCTTGCCAATATCAATACGGTGGGTTTCAAGCGTGACCGCGTGGTGTTCGAAGATCTTTTTTATAGCGTCGATAAACAAGCGGGTACCGAAACCACAGAGCTCAATGAACATCCAACAGGTATTCAGCTTGGTAATGGTGTTCGAGTGGTCGGCACCGAGAAAGTGTTTACCCAAGGGAATATTCAGAATACGAATCAACAGTTTGATTTAGCTATTTTGGGGGATGGTTTTTTCCAGATAGAGAACTCAGAAGGAGAACTGCTTTATACCCGAAATGGGCAATTTCAAACTAACTCTGATGGGCAGCTAGTCAACACGCAAGGCTATCCTTTGATTCCTGAAGTTGTCATTCCTCCAGAAGCGACCCTAGTCAGCATTACTGCTGATGGTGTGGTCAGCGCCACGATACCGGGCCAAGTTAACCCTGAAGACCTAGGGCAAGTTACCATCGTTAAATTCATGAATCCTGCGGGGCTTTCTGCTCAAGGGGGAAACCTATTTATTGAAACTGAAGGTTCAGGTGAAGCGGTCGAGCTCGTCGCCGGAACAGAAGGTTCAGGCCAATTAAAACAAGGAGCACTTGAAGGGTCGAACGTACAGGTGGTGGAAGAGATGGTCGATATGATCGCCACCCAACGCGCTTATGAGATGAGCGCCAAGATGGTCAGCGCAGCCGATGAGATGCTGCAGTACATCGCGCAACAATCATAGCTTTCGCTTTAACGAGCGAATAGCGATGGTCGTTAGGGAGTTCTGACATGGAAAAGTCAATTAAACCAGGGTTGGGTAAGGCGCATGCAATCTGTGTGATTTATTACCTAACCGTAGTTACCTTGCTGGTGGTGATGGTTGCCGGCTGTGCCGGTCGTCAAGACGATTTTATTCCACCATCGCCGAATGATGAAGCGTATGCACCGCCAGAGCTGGACTATCAAGTGACAAGAGTCAGCAAAGGCAGCCTTTATACGGGAACCACCTCGATGACCCTGTTTCAAGATCGAAGAGCGTACCGTGTGGGCGATATTTTAACGGTGTTGTTGGATGAAAAGACAGAATCAGATAAGAGTGCTTCAACTCAATATGGCAAAGATTCCAGTGCCAACATTACCGCTCCCACATTGGGCAACAAGACGTTTGATGACGTGAGTGCTTCCGTTGATGCCACCCGTGATTTTGATGGTGCTGCTGCCTCAAAGCAAGGCAACAGCTTGTCAGGCTCTATTACTGTCACCGTTTACAACGTCTTGCCCAATGGTGTGCTTAGGGTAAGAGGTGAAAAGTGGCTCAAGCTGAACCAAGGGGACGAATATATTCGTCTGACCGGCAATGTCAGGGTCGATGATATTCAGGCAGACAATACCCTCTCCTCCCAGCGAATCGCTGATGCAAGAATCACTTATGCTGGCCGCGGCTCGTTTGCTGATACCAATACTGCAGGTTGGTTGACCCAGTTCTTCAATTCGCCATGGATGCCATTCTAATGAAATCCCAAATTCGCTTCTACTTAACCTCGTTGGCGTTGCCTTGGTGCTTGCTCTGTTTTACTTCGGTGGTCGATGCAGCGCGGCCGATTGCTGAAGTCGCAGAGGTGTATGGAGACAGACAAAACCAACTTATTGGCTATGGATTAGTTGTTGGCTTGGACGGGTCTGGCGATAAATCGCAAGTGAAATTCACGCAACAATCGGTGGTTAACATGATCAAACAATTTGGGGTGCAACTGGATGATTCCACCAACCCTAAACTGAAAAATGTCGCCGCCGTTAGTGTCACAGCCATGGTGGAACCTCACCAAGGGGCAGGTCAAACCCTGACGGTGACGGTGTCTTCATTGGGAGACGCAAAAAGCTTACGCGGCGGCACCTTATTGCTGACTCCATTACGAGGTATCGATGGCGAAGTGTACGCAATAGCACAAGGCAGTCTGGTTGTTGGTGGCTTCAATGCTACCGGTGAAAACGGAACCAGCATTACAAGGAACACACCGACCGTCGGGCGTATTCCCAATGGCGCGACCTTGGAGCGTGAGGTATCGACCGGTACTGATTTAGAGCCAACGATACGCTTGCAACTCAAACAACCGAATTACGAAACCGCGCTCAATGTTTCCAAAGCCATTAATAAGATGTTCGGCGGGCAGGTAGCCAAAGCGCTCAATAAAGGTCAGATCCAAGTCTCTGCACCGATTGATAGCGAAGACCGAGTGATGTTTGTTGCCATGATTCAAGAGCTTGAGGTTGATGAGGGGCGACGACTGCCTAAGGTCGTGTTCAACTCTCGCACCGGAACTGTGGTGATCAGCCAGAACGTGACGGTGTCTGAAGCGGCGGTCAGCCAAGGCGGGATTACCGTGACGATATTGGAATCTCAATCTGTTTCTCAGCCTGGTGGTGCTTTCAATACTGCTGGAGAAACCGCGATTATTCAGAACTCTCAAGTGAGTGTTGATGAGGAGGATGGGACCACTATGGTTTGGCCGAAAGGGACCAATCTGCAAGAGATCGTTGATGCGATTAACAACATTGGTGCGACACCAGAAGCGCTTATGCAAATTTTGCAGGCACTCGATGAGATAGGTGCCATCAACGGTGATTTGGTGGTGATCTAATGACGAACCTAACGGCTTTGACTCACACGGCGCTTGAACCGATATCGAGTAACCAAGCGACGCCAATACTGGATAACCCAAAAATGGCAGCGTCGGTTAAACATGCTGATCATCCGCTGCCATTTGCAAGAGTAATGATGAATAGAGCGCCTGAAACGGTGCACATGGCGAAAGCCAGTGCAGGTTCAAGCCAAGCTATGACCAACTTTTACTTAGACAACAACGCGCTTGCTAAATTGAAGCATGATAATTCTGCCTCAGGATTATTAGCGGCTTCACAGCAGTTTGAGGCGTTGTTTTTACAACAAATGCTGACCCGAATGCGCTCTGCCAGCCAAGCGCTTAGTGACAAAGATAATCCGTTGTCGATGAAATCAGACGATATGTTTCAGGGCATGCTAGATGCTCAGCTTGCACAACGAATCAGTCGTCAATCGTCGTTTGGATTAGCCGAGATGATTTTTAAACAGTTGTCATCACAAGTTATCGGCCGACCTTTTGATAAGGAGAATCAGTAATGGGAATGACCAACATTGGATTAAGTGGCGCACTCGCCAACCGTGTAGCTCTCAATACAACGGCGCAAAATACCGCTAATGTGAATACCCCTGGGTATAGCCGTCAAATCGTGACGATGGAAGCCAGTTTATCTGGCAATGCCGTGAATGGTATTAACTTAGGCTCTGGCGTTGAGGTTAGCGATATCCTGCGGATTGCCGATCAATCGTCTATTAATCGACTAAGAGAAGCGACGGAATCTGCCCAATATAGCCAAAGCTATTTTAATGGTTTGTCCAATTTGGAGAACTTGTTAGGAGCTGATGGGCTTAGCCTCACACAGGGAATGAATGGATTTTTTGCTGCCATTGATGAGGCCAGTGTGACACCTGAAAGCGTCGCTTTTCGCCAGCAAGTACTGACAAATGCTGATGCTCTAGCGCAGCAGTTTAACGCCGTATCCGCTCAGTTGAGTCAGCAAGAAGCCGCGCAAAGTGAGCGTTATGGCGCACTGGTTACCCATGTGAATAGCCAATTAGAAAGCATCGCTTCTCTAAACCAAAAACTGCAAGAAGATGCGCTGCTCGGCAAGAGCGTTGGTGGCTTACAAGATGCGATGGATAAACACCTCAATGAACTCTCTAAGTCTCTCGATGTTAAGGTGATCTACACCAATGGCGGCGTCGAACTCTCGACACCAAACGGTCAGCCTTTAGTAATTGGTGGTTATGCCGCATCGCTTGAGCGAGACCTATCCAGTGGCGATCCTTACAGCACAGAACTGAACATTACCTTTCAGTCGATGACGACGCCTGTTGATGCTTCGTTAGGTGGAGAGTTAGGGGCGCTCGAAGCGCTAAAAACGAACCAATACGATCCCATCCAAACGCTGCTAGCAGATCTTGCCAAAGGCTTGGCTGATGGAGTGAATACGGCATTGAATTCAGGGTTTGATCTTAATGGTGTAGCTGGTCAGAACTTGTTTACCTACACCCCAGGCAGTGAAGCCTTATCTTTGGCGATTGATCCTAACCTCACTGCACAAGACTTAGCCTTTTCATCGAGTGCGACCCTTGCCGGAAACGGTGACGTGTTGAAAGACCTATCGATGTTGTCACAAACACCACTAACCAATGGCTCTGTGGTGGGAGAAACACCTTACAGCGCCTATTCAGGGTTACTCGGTGATATCGGTATTTTCACTCGACAGGCGCAGAGCGAGGCAACGGCAGCTCAAGTCAGCATGGAAGACGCACAAGTGGCGAGGGATAGTGTCAGTGCGGTTAATTCCGATGAAGAGGCTGCCAACATGTTGCTGTACCTCAACGCTTATGAGGCCAACATGAAAATCATTAGTACGGCGAATCAGATGTTTCAGACCTTGCTAAGAGCATTCTAGGAGAAAAGTGATGCGTGTAACGGACTCCCAATTTAACGCGGTGATGCAGCGTTCATTAATGGACAACAATATCCGCTTGAACAAAGTTTTTGAGCAAATGTCGACCGGGCTGAAGATCAATCATTTATCCGATGACCCGATTGCCGCTGTGCGCCTTGAAGGGCTCAAAAAGACCGTCTCTGACAATCAGCAGTACCAACGCAATATCGAAAACGTGCAGTCACAGCTGACGCGCTACGAAACTAACGTCAACACGCTTGAGGAGCTCTCTCAACAAGTGAACGAACTGCTCCTACAAGGGAAAAACGGTACGCTTGATTCACAGAGTAGAGCGGGGATTGTGCTAGAACTTAAGTCCCTCAAAACGGAAGTGTTGAACACATTGAACCAAGCCAATGACGGCAGTTATCTCTTTTCAGGAACGGATATCAGCACGCCAGCGATCACTACAACACCGCCTTATGCCTTAAATCCCAACTCAGATTATCGTGAAACTAAAGTCGGTGATAATCAATACGTGCCAAGTAACTTAACCATCACCGACACCATAGGTAGCAGTGCAATTTTTACTGATTTAGACAATGCGATAACAGAATTGGAGCTTCCAACTGGGGGATTTACTGCTGCTTTAGATAACGCGCTCAATACCAATCAAGCGCTTCATCAAAGCTTGTTGGTTTCATTAACTGATATTGGGAGTCAATACAACGCCTTAGACAGGCTGAAAGAGACCAGTATCGATATGGTGTTCTTTGCAGAAACCGTTCGCTCTGAGCTAGAGGAACTCGATTATGCAGAGGCATCCGTTGAACTTAACCAAGGTATGATCGCGCTAGAAGCTACGCAAAAAACCTTTGCGCGTGTTGCCGGAATTTCACTGTTTGATTTGTTATGAATAAGTACTTTTGGGCAACCGTTAGCTTGGGCACTTCCTCTGTCTTTCGCCGTGCACTTGGCAAGATGCTGAGCGCATTGCTAATAGGCTGGGGAGTGATGCTGTCGACTCAGGTTTTGGCGCAGCGCTACATTGTTCCGTTCGATAGTGTCGAGTGGCGGTTCACAGAGTCTGTCGATCAGTGTGAACTGAATTCTTTCGATCCTCACACCGGGTTTTCTGTGCAATTCATTTTGTTGGCGGCAAGCCCGATGGAGGTCAGAGTGGAAAAGCGTGGTGTGCGTTCACTGCCGACATCAACGTCATTCAATACTACAGAGCCTGTTTGGGGAACGTCTCAGTCTTACACCACAACCACCATCGAAAGAGTAAACAAGCAAGGGGCCGCTCTCGTGACAGACGATGGCGCAACCTTGATGTTGGATGATATGGCAAGTGGCGCTTGGTTTAACGTTAATGCGATGGACTTTGATGTCTATTTCCCAACCACCAACTTTAAGCCAGCTTTAGAGCAATTTAATGAGTGCCGTTATGGCTTGCCGCCGGTCAACTTCCAGCATGCGCGTCGAGTCGAATTGCGCTTTCAGCAAGGGGCGGTGTCACTTACCGAAGGGCAGAAACGCACCATTAATGATATCAGCACTTTGGTCAAACGAGACTCGAGAATCATTAGAATCCTGATTGATGGTTACACCGACAATTCCGGTGACTCCGTCGCTAATTTACAACTTTCAAAGCAGAGAGGATCCGACGTTGCGCAGTGGTTTATGGGCAATGGCGTGTCAAAGAAAATGATTGAGATACGTGGCCACGGTGATCGTTATCCAAAGTATGACAACACGACTCAGCAAGGCCGGGATAAGAATCGTCGCGTAGAGATTCGGTTAGTGCGCAAGTGATGCAACTGCGAGGGTAAACAATGGAAAAGATGACTGCAGTCCAAATGCAACAAGCAATGTTAGGGAAGATAGAGCAGCAGCAAGAGGTTGCCAGTAATCCGTTCTCTAACCAAGCTGTCACGGGAGCGATGGTGAGAGGCATCACGCATGACAATCACACGGTTAACCCGGTATCCGATAATTCACTGGCGTTCAGCAACACCTTGAAAAGTGTGCTCGATACCGTAGATAGATACCAATCTCATGCTTCGGAAAAAATCACCGCCGTTGAGTTAGGTAAAAGCGATGATTTATTGGGAGCGACGGTCGCATCACAGAAAGCTCAGCTCTCGTTTAATGCATTGATGCAAGTGCGCAACAAGATGGTGTCCAACTTTCAAGACATCATAAAAATGCCAATTTAGGCTAGGGATTAGCGATGGCAGCAGAAGCAGAAACTCAACCCGCGTTGACCAATAATATGGGAGTAGCCAAAGAGAAGCTCACTGAGGCCTCTAGTTGGCTCACGAGGTTTTGGCAAAGTTCACAACGCAACGTCATTATCATCACTATTTTTGCGACGATTACTGCGGCGATCATCGTGATTATGTTGTGGACGTCATCAGAACGGTTTAGACCTCTCTATAGCAAATCAGCGAACTTCGACTCTAGCCAAGTACTGCAAATGTTGGATGAGGAATCAATACGTTACCAGTTGAGTCAGGACGATGGACAAATACTGGTTCCCGAAGGTGACGTCGCCAAAATCCGCATGATATTGGCGTCTAAAGGCTTAAAAGAACAATTGCCGAGTGGCTTTGATTCGCTAGATAGCTCAAAGAGCCTCGGCGAGAGTCAGTTTATGGAGAATGCTCGCTATCGCCATGCTCTAGAGGGCGAGTTAGCACGCAGTATCACCACCATGAGTGCAGTGAGCTTGGCTCGTGTTCATTTGGCCATACCGAAGGAAAGTTTGTTTATGCGTGATGACGCTGAGCAGCCGAGAGCCTCGGTGATTGTGCACATTATTAATGGGATGGACCTTAAGCCGACTCAGGTTGAGTCCATCATTAACTTAGTATCTGGTGCGGTTATTGGACTTAAATCGGAACATGTGCGAGTGGTCGATCAACATGGTCGTTTGTTATCAAATGATGCGACGGTTGGGGACATTACCGTGACGACTGGCAAGCAATCCGATTACAAGCGTAACCTTGAAAAAAACTTGGTCGCTCAAGCGACTGACATGCTGACCCCAATTCTCGGTGCAGCCAACTTTCGAGTTCAAATTGCCAGTGATATTAATTTTTCTAAGGTTGAAGAAACAGAAGAAATCTACGCTGATCCTGTGGTTCGAAAAGAGACCTTATTGAGTGACATGAACGAGTCGTCGATGGCGCTCGGGATTCCGGGGGCATTGAGCAACACACCACCAGTGACCGATGGAGAGCCTCAACCAGAGCCTAACGCCAAGGTCAATCGAAGTGAAACATCGCGTGATTATGCGGTGAGTGGCAAGGTTCGCCATACTCAGCATCAGCAAGGTGTATTGCAGAACCTCTCTGTCTCTATTGTGGTGAACGACTTAGCGAACCCCAATCAAACTTGGGCACCTGAAGAGCTTACTAATGTTGAGAATGTGGTTCGTTCGGCAATAGGGTTCAATACCGAGCGCGGCGACAGCATTCACATCACTCACTTCCCTTTTGTGATTGCCAGTATTCCAGAGCAAGCCCCGATTGCTTGGTTTGAGAACACGCATATTATGCAGCCTCTTAAATATCTACTTGGAGTGATGCTCAGTGGCTTGATGATCATGGTGGTGCTGCGACCTCTAGCACAATACCTTACTAAGTCAGCGGAGCAAGAAGAGCTGGAAGCGGAAAGCATGGAATACGATGACGTCATTACCAAAGAAGAGCGTGCCGCTGATGCAGCCTTACAATCCAAACTGGAATCGTTAGGTATTGATGCAACCGGTATTAAGGCGCTTGATGACAACTTGCCATCTGCGGATAGCCCACTCGAAGTTCAAATTAAACATCTCAAATTAATCGCAAAAGAAGACCCGAATAGGGTGGCTGAGATTTTACGTACTTGGATACAAGCATAACGAATCAAATAAAAGTCAGTAGGGAGAAGGTGCATGGATGGCAAACAAACCTATCAATCAGTGGACGGCGTCGCGATGTTGGTGTTGACCATGGGAGAGGACATCGGTTCTGAAGTACTCAAAGGCTTCACCCATGAAGAGATCAAACAGATCACGCATGCCATGAGTAAAATGAAGGACATCAAAGCCAAAGATGCGCTGGTCTCTTTGTCGGGCTTTTTTGATGATTTTCGTAAGCACTCCGGGATTCTCGGCGGGACACGACAATACATCACCAATGTGCTGGAAAAGACGTTAAACGGCAATTTGGCGAGAGATCTTGTGTCGGAGATTTATGGTGATGAGATCCGCTCACATGCTGAAAAGCTGGCATGGATTCCTCCGGAGCTTTTGGTCAATGATCTCAAGAAAGAGCACATTAACCTGCAAGCGCTATTGATTGCCCACCTCCCTTTGGAATACAGCGGTCGTGTTATGGAGGAGTATGAGGAACAAGAGTGCCATGCGTTAATCCTGCAAATCTCTAAGACACAGGTGTTAACCTCTGGTCTGATGGAGACACTAAAAGACCTTATCGATCGCTGCAAAGTCAATTATCACAGCGGCGGGTCTGCCAGCCTGCAAGGTTCGAAAGTGGTCGCGAACCTTATCAACCGTTATTCCGGTGACAAAAGCAATTTATTCCAATTCCTTCATGATCAAGACGCTGAAGCCGCAGAGCTGGTGGAAGAGGCGATGTTTGATTTCTTCACCCTATTTAATCAAGACCTAGAAACCATCAACCTGATTAACGAAAGAGTCAGCCTGGAGCAATGGGCATATGCCCTCAAAGGTACCAATAAAGATTGTCGCCTTTACATTATTAACTCTATGCCACAACGGGTATCGACAGAGCTCAAAGAAAACCTAGTACGCATTGGTGCTGTGCCGGTCAGTCAGGTTGAGCAAGCACGTAAAGATATCATTGATATAGTCAAACAAATGCAATCGGAAGAGATCATCAAGCTGAACTTTGCTAACGAGCCAAGGTTGACCTAATCGGAGATGTGGTATGAAACTCACGGGTATTACGCAGCGCAAAAATCAGGTGAATCCGACAACGACGGGAAAAATTAAAAAGCCGGAAAAGCTAACCAGTAACAAGCCGAACAATGCACTCGTTAGGCAGCAAATGGTGCAAATGAACTTGCAAGAAAGGCCTAAGCTGATTGCTGAGGTTGCCGATTCTCACAAAATGTACAGCAGGCTTATGATGGCGGGGGAAGTGCTACGAACTGTGGCGAGCGAATTGATTAAGCTGCGCCAGTTAGCAGAATTGAATCAATACAGCCCTGAGCAAGCCAACCACATCGATGTCATTAAGAAAAAATTGGTGTTTTGGAGTCAGAAAAGATTGTTTGGTGACTATGTCGTGGACTCAAGTTTTGCACCGATTCAAGGCGACAATCCTTTTATCGAATTTACGATTCCGGGGCTCGACTTACAGCGAGAGCGGTTTCGCGATGAGGTTGTCTCTCTGTACATCAATAACCGCTTGATACCGTTGGCGTTTGAACGTTCAGAAGACAGAGAGGTATTGCTAGAACAATTCAAGATGATGTTTGCTTATGCGCATTTGCAGCTCAGAATCAATGAACAACAAGAGTTTGTGATCGGTATTCGAGACCAACAATGGCGTTTGTGGGATGGGCAGGTTTTCGTTTCAGGCCAAGGTGGTCGGTATGCTGAAGGGCCTCCGATTGCGGTGCCGGCTCAAGCTCGCTATCCCGTGTTGGACGACATCAGTCGCTTGTTGGTCAATGAGCCGGGCTCCAATCAACAAATCGACGCCTTGCTTGAACGGGTTAATAAACTGTATTTGGCATTATCGAAAATGTTGAAAATGAAAAGGCAAAAAGCTGACCAGCTTATCGCGTTTTGTTCACACCCCGAGTTGCAAAAATTAGGCAGTTTTAAGCATCAGTTAGTGAGTAACCCAGAGCTGTCGCTTAGGTCAATTCATCGCGGCTTTAGTGGGCCAACCAGAGACAATGTAATCAAACTATTGAGAAAAAGGTGAAACAGAGACGAAATACTGCCGTTATAGTTAATTAGTAGTGCAGCAAAATGGGTAGGCAGAGATGAGTCAAATTAAGGTCGACAATGTGAAACACGTTGTGCCTCATACTCAGGTAGATGTGGTTCAAAACAAAAAAACCGAGCCCGATCAAAAAGCGAAGGTGAAGTCGATTAACCTCTCTCAGCATGAAGTGGAGTTACTCGATAATACCAAGAGCCTTTTTGACGGTATAGACGATATCGATATGGCTAAAGTCGAGCAGATTAAAGCGCAAATTTCCACGGGAGAGTTAGTGTTTGATATGGATGAGCTAGCGAAAGTCATTACGAGACTGGATCATGGAACGTAGAAGTGACCTGATTGGTTATATTACCTATGGTCAGCATGTGCTGGCTTTGTCGGGCGAGTTATCTGTACGTTTAGATGATATTCGTGCTGCGATATTGAGTCGTGAGTATCAGAAGCTGGAATCCCTCAATCAAGCGGTCACATCACTGACTCAACGGCTAGCTGACGCTGACGCCAAGCGATTTACTCTGGCCAAAAGGCTCGGTTGTAAGGAGCGACAGTACGCAAAAAACATGCAGGCTCGGCTTAAAGGAAAGGCACTGCAACGCGTTCAAACGTTGGATGCGGAAATTGAGCAGTCGATAAACCAGTGTAAAACCAAGTTGGCGCGCCAAGGCAGTGTCATGGTGATGCAGCATCAAGCAATGGAAGAGGCGCTTGGTAAGCATCAATTAAGAGTCAATGTTTAGGCTGAGGCGGTGTATGGTTAGATTATTAAAGCTAGCTGGTACATTGCTGCTCGTCTATGGTTGTGTGACCAAGGTGAATGCAGAATCAGATAGCATTGCACTTGAACAGCAACTCTCCACTCAAATCCATTCGCTCATTGAGCAAACCATTCGCTACCGCTATCCCCAACAGTACCAACTCGATGTTCAGCTGCGTTTTTCTCGGGCTATTCATCAGTTACCGCCGTGTACTGAGTCTGTTGAAGTGACCCATAGAAGCAAGATCAAGCTTGGCAAACAAAAGTGGAATGTGCGCTGTGCGCCTGAGAGATGGACCCTTTCTGCGACCTCAACGTCGACAATAACCGTCTGGACTGCGACAGCTAATAAAGCACTTAAGAAAGGCCAACGGCTAACGCATGACGATATTACGATTGAACCGATCAAACTCTACAAAGACCAAAAGGTGTTCTTCAAGGCCAGCGAAATCGTTGGCAGCAAAATTAAGCGCTCAGTGAACAAGGGAGGCTTGTTGACCACTTCCTCGATGTATTTGGATTATGATGTTGAAAAGGGGCACTCTGTGGATGTGGTTTTTCAATCGAATCGTATACGTTTAGAAACGTTAGGAATGGCGTTGGAAAGTGGGCTGATAGGTGACACAGTCTCTGTTAAGAATCGACAGTCTGGAAAGTTACTACGTGGCGTAGTCATTGAAAAAAACAGAGTTCGTGTGTTCTAGAATCAGATTCAATGAGCGAATTATTATTTACTCCACATCCCCTAACACATTTAATCCATACTCATTTGGGATCTCATTGTAACTCAGCACAATCAGCTCTTTGGCAAAGGCCTTGGCTAACTTGGCTATCATAGGGCGTGTGGTGGGAGGCACTACGATGACCGGTGGCAGGTTTTGGCTCTGCATGGTTTGTACTATGGTCGGCATGCGATTTTGGAATTTCTGCAAGATCGTCGGCTCAACAGGAATCGAGTCCAGAGGAATATTGGGGTCGCTTTGCTGACTCAAAGAGATCGCGCCCTTTAACTCTCCTTCTAAGATTGCACCAATAATGAAAGCATGGATAGTCTTGCTGTTTGGCGAGATCAAATTGACGATGGTTCGTTTTAACGCGACCCGGATATTAGAAGACAGCAAGATTGGGTCTTTTATGGTGTCGACGCTTTCAATAATAGTGTTGGCGATGGTCCTCACGTTAATGATAGGCACTTGTTGAGCCAGTAACTGACGGATGACCTGCATTTGTAGGTTCGGACTAATAACGTTTGCTAGGTTCTCTGCAAGCTCTGGATGCTGCATAGCAAGTCGCTGGTTGAGGGCTTTCACGTCATCATAATTGAAGATGTTTTCTAGGTGTTCGCTGCACACTTTACTGACGTGAGTGGCGATGACATCATGCACCTCAATAACTTGAAAGCCATGATTGATCGCTTTGGTTTTATCCCCTTTTTTAATCCATAGCGCTGGAAGCTGATAGGCTGGGTCGATGCCAACAATGCCATCGAGATCAGGATGCTCAATATGGTTGCCTACTGCCATCGCTTTATCGGCATAAACTTCGCCACGCTCAATCTCATCGCCATCAATGCTAATGGCGTATTCGGAAGGTTTTAGTGAGAGGTTGTCGGTTATCACCACCTCTGGCATCACAAAGCCTATTTGTTCACTGAGTGTCTTTCGGCTGCCACGAATACTCTTAATCAGGTTACCGCCCTTTTGAGAGCTTGCTAAAGGAACCAACTTGAAGCCTAACGACAGGGCAATCACATCCACGTTGGGAATAATGCTCCAATCAATCGTATTTTCTTGATGAGGCTGAGGAAGCGTATCTAAATCGGGGCTTGTATCGGGCGTAACATGCTGAAATTTAGATTGTCTCCAACCGACAAACGCTAACAATACGGTAAAGGTATAAAAGGCTAAGTGCGGCATGTTTGGTACGCTACCAATAACAAACATGACTCCCGCAGCCATGTATAAATTGTTCGGTGACGCAAGTAACTGCCTTTTCACCGTTTGTGCCATGTCGTTATCGTTATCACTAATTCGCGTCACGATGATAGCGGCGGATGTGGCCAGTAGCAGCGATGGAATTTGTGCAACCAGACCATCACCAATGGTCAGTAGGGCATAGGTTTGGAAAGCTGCTTCTGCGGTTAGGTTGTGCTCAAATATCCCTATTAGAACCCCACCGATTAAGTTGATGAACAGGATTAATAGCCCAGCAATCGCATCACCACGAACGAACTTACTGGCACCGTCCATTGCGCCGTAGAACTCCGCTTCTTCTCCTACTTCTAAACGTCGAGTTTTGGCTTCTTTCTGATCGATAGCGCCTGCATTTAAGTCTGCATCAATGGCCATCTGTTTCCCTGGTAGGGCGTCCAGAGTAAAGCGTGCTGATACTTCTGAAATCCGTTCGCCCCCCTTGGTGATGACCACAAAGTTAATGATCATCAAGATCATGAACACCACGATACCGACAACGTAGCTCCCGCCGATAACCACTTCACCAAAAGACTGAATCACCTTACCAGCGGCGTCTCCGCCATTGTGACCTTCGAGTAGAACGATACGGGTAGAGGCTACATTGAGGGTTAATCGAAGTAGGGTAGCGACAAGTAATAGCGAGGGAAATATAGAGAAATCAAGCACTCGTGAAACGGTACTGCTGACCAGCAAGACGACGATGGCAAGCATGATATTAAAGGTAAAAAACGTATCCAATAAAATTGGTGGCAGCGGCAGAATCACCATCGCCAAGATCATGAGTAACACAATTGGAATTGTTAGCCGTGCAGCTATTGCATTTAATACGTGTCTCATAACAACCATTATTATGAATATTGTTGATTAATATACTAGGATACTTTTACGCACTTCTCATTTTTGAGTCTTGCTATTTTTAAATTTAGTGATCTTTTTTCCGAAAAATATGAAATGAATTTTTTCCACTGTCGTTAACAGTTAGTGAACAGCAAACACAGATGGGGAACATCAGATGGCTATATCAGTACATACAAATTACGCAAGCTTAGTGACTCAAAATACATTGCAGTCGACCAACAGTGCATTAACTAAATCCATGGAAAAACTGTCTACCGGCTTTCGAATTAACTCAGCTGCCGATGATGCGGCAGGCCTACAAATTGCTAACCGCTTGGAAGCTCAATCACGCGGGATGAATGTAGCAATGCGTAATTCTCAGGATGCGATTTCTATGATGCAAACTGCAGAGGGGGCCTTTGACGAGATGACCAATATTGCTTATCGAATGAACGACCTAGCCGTTCAGTATGCAAATGGGACTAATTCTACAGCAGACCAAACTGCGATTGATGTTGAGTTTAATGCGCTCAGTGATGAGTTAGCTAACATAGCGTCGAATACAAATTTTGGTGGTACCAATTTGCTCACTACAGGTAGCTTTGGTGCCGGTGCGGTTGTGTTTCAGATAGGTACCTCATCAACGGAAACCTTATCGGTTGATGCATCAACTGAAGTCGGTGCGGTGACAGGTCACGCACTAGCTGCTGGTGGCGGTGCTTTAAGTGCAGCATCTAATATTGATGCTCTATCTGGTACAGGTGGCCTTATTGAGCTGTTGGGTACTGCGCGAGCAGAGTTCGGTGCGAATATTAACCGTCTTGAACACACTATTACCAACCTTGGCAATATGACGGAAAACTTAGAGTCTTCTAAAGGTCGAATCATGGATACCGATTTTGCCTCTGAGTCTGGAATGATGAGCAAGCAGCAAATGCTTATGCAATCGGGTGCTTCTATGCTGAGTGCATCGAAGATGGTGCCTCAATTAGCGATGAGCCTATTGGGCTAGTTTGAGTAGCAATTATTTACTCAGTAGCGGCTATATATTAGCCGAGTAGCAGGAGGGTAGAGCTGTACCTCCTATACGAGTTAAGGGGAAGAGTTATGAACGTTGATGCGGTTCAGTTAGCTAGCAATTTTGCTAGTCTAGATGTGCAGCCTTTTGAGTTGCGCTATACCCAAAAGTTGTCAACGATTACCTCAAAGACCTCTGCGATTGGTAAAGTTAAAACGGCCCTTCAGTCGCTTGAAGATAAAATTTACGAGTTTACTCAATCTGGGTCCAGCCTAACTCAAACGTCAACCTCGACATCGAGTGATGACTATTTCTCTCTCTCCGTCGACTCTGGTGTGAATGACATCAACTTAGATGTTTTTGTGCAACAGGTGGCTTCCAATCATCAAGTAGTTTTTGATGCCAACTCGGTCGATTCAAATGATGTTATGGCGTCGGGAGGCGTGTTTTCTGTCACTCAAGGCGGCGTTACTACAGACATCAACATTATGGATGCAGACACTGACGTAAGTGGTGATGTTACGTACAGCGAGTTTGTAAGTTACTTCAATGATCAATTTGACGGTTCTATTCAAGCCACTCTCGTTAAGTCGCAAGGGTCGATGAAAGTGCTGTTTGGTTCTGAAAATGAAGGCGCTGACGCTGCTTTTACTTTGTCTGCAGATGCCGCCAGCGGTTGGGATACGGTGGTGGCAGCAGCAAGCGCCGCACCAATGCAAACAGCCCAAGATGCGGTGATCGCACTCGGTGGCGAGTTTGGCACTCAACTTACTAATTCAAGTAATACCTTTGAATCACTCATTGATGGCGTTGACCTTACGGTGACTAAATCGAACAACAGCGGAGATTCAGCAACAAAGATTGAAATTGGCGATGATCTTTCCGCCACGGTCGCTTCCTTACAAGAATTTGTTGATGCCTATAACAGCGCTGTTACTGAGATCACTAACCTAACCGCTTCTGGTAATGAAGATGAGACAAGGGGCGTATTGGCTTCGGATAGCGCAGTGCGCAGCATCAAAAACCAACTGGCTAGCGTTATACGTGATGACTACAACGGTACTCGTTTGTTTGAGTTAGGGCTCGAAATCGACCGCGATGGCAAGCTTAGCCTCGACTCCAGCAAATTTGAAAGTGCGGCAACGACGGTCGATTTTGAAACACTATTCACTGGAAGCGGTGGAGTCTTTGAAGCTTTTGAAAGCAAACTTGAAACCTATATCGACTTCTCTAACGGCTCCCTGAGTCGACGAATAGATACGCTCGATAATGAAAAGAGCCGCATTAATGACGCCTTAGCGGCGCTCGACACTCGCTATGAGACTTACTACAACCGCTACCTGTCTCAATTTACTCAACTGAACTCACTCAGTAGTCAATTGGATTCGGTATCTGGACTTTTCACGATCTAAGGAGCAACACATGCTTTTAGGGAAACAGCAGCAAGCCAACTATGCCAATGTTCAAGTGACGGCTAATGCTTCAGTGTCGTCGAGCTTTGAATTGATTTGTATGTTACACGAGCGACTGATCCAAGAGTTAGAAAGTGTCAAATTTTCAATTGAAACCAAAGACTTGGAGCTCAAATCTAACGCAACGCAAAAATCGATTGATATCTTAGTTGGGCTCGATGCATCTCTGGATTTATCGACTGGGGAAGAGCTTATCCAAAACATACACGCCTTGTATGAGCACGCCATTGCGACTGTATTTGAGGCGTCGAAAGAGATGAATACCGAACTTATCGTTAAGTTGATTGGTGTCGTGACCGATCTGAAAGAGGGATGGGAAGGCGCAATGGAGTGGCTTGATGAAGCCCAATCCTAAACAGGTAGAACGTCTTGTTAGTAAGTTAGAGGACGCAGCAAATCGCAAAAAATTTGCTGAGATCGTGAAGCTTAATCTGTTGGTGAAAAAGGTGCTGCTAGAGGTTGAACAGTCGCACCCTGATTATGTTGCTATCGTTAGGCGACTTAAGTCGGCTCATGAGCAATGTCGAATCTTAGTGACTCATGAGCAAGCCTTATTAAAACAGCAGCTTAGTAACAATATCAGTCTACGTGAACGTGACAAAGCCTATGCTCAGACACAGGTCAGAGCGGGAGAGTAATTATGGAATTACAAGCACAAACGTCGTCTTATAGGAGCAGTTTGGATTTACTGTCGACGGCAAGTCCTTCAGTGAAAAGTAACACCGCGAGTACGTTAGCGACGCCTATAGCTTCTGAAACCTTAGCCTCTGAAGCTTTAGCTTTTGAACCATTGGCTTCAGAACTAGGCGAGATACGTATGACGCCGCTTGCGCAGTCTTTTCAGTCGCTATTTTCGGTGCTTGATCAGGTGAGTTCGTCTATGTCTGCAATTTCTCCAGATTCCGCTTTGATACCTAATACGAGTGCCTCTGAAAGCACGGCTAGTTTTTCTCATTCGGTACTTTCTTACTCACAACTATTTAATCCTGAACTATTGAGTCCTGGGTTTGATACTACTCACTCTCACTCACCTCTAACTCGATTGGAGGCATCAACGGAAGGGTTGAATCTGAGTGATAGAGCAGCAGTGCAGTCGTTCGACTCGCCACAAGATTTCGTGCAGCAGCCACAGGTTCAACTGCCGCAGTTAAGTACGATTGCTCATTTTGTTACCCAGCAGTTGGAATTGATGAATCAAAGACGGGGAGCGGGCTCTGAATTCAGTTTAAAAAGCAGCTCGCTATTATCTTCTAAAGGAGTGGATCATTCAGGGGCTGATTGGCAAGCGAGCACGCCTTCATTTGTTGGTCACACCCCCAATAGGTATACCAGCTCAGAGTTGGCCTTATCGTTTAATCATCAGCTAGCCAGTTCAATGTTCAATGCCACTCCAGCAAGTCTCAAGTTAGGGGCTACTTCCACCACTCCATTGTTAATGGGGCAGCCGATAGTTGAAGCGGTTAATGCTACCAGTGATAGCAGCTATGTTAGGGCTTCGGCTCCGATGGTAGAGGCGACCAAAGAGCTTAGCTTAGAAAGTCAAAGGCAGATACATCAAGTATTGAGGGATAAAATTCAGCTTCAGTTCGACACGTTAAATCAGGCGGCTCGAATTCGCTTTGATCCACCAGAGTTAGGCAAGGTAGAGATGTACATTCGCGTTGATGGTGACAAAGTGAACATCCAAATGAGTGCGTCATCGGCGCTAACCAGAGAGGCGATCTTAGCGACATCGGAGCGTTTGCGACACGAATTGATTTCGCAAAATTCAGAGTTGTCTGAGGTGAACATTAGTCTTGACCAACCTAGCCACCATCAACCTGAGTCGAAGCAACAAAATCAGCCGTTCGAACAAGAACGCCTATCCTCTAGTGATGCTCATACGCAAGATCAACCCGAGTATGTACTGGAATACCAAGCATATATTGCGAGGGTCTGAACATGATTAAAGTTTTCATCACCTTTGCTTTAACTCTCGCATTATGTGTGACCGGATTTTGGTTTTATCAAACCAATCAACTAAATATGGCACTGTTGAGTTCATGGTTAACCCCAAGTGAGCCAGAACCTGCTCCAACGCAACAGATCGAGGTTCAGTTAGAAAATGTACTCGTACCGATTAACCTAGGTAACCGACAAAGCCTACTGTTGCTGGATGTATCTATGTTTACGCCAGAGCGGAACAGTGGTTACGTGCACGAGCAGCTCAGCCGAATCAAAAATCGAATCATCAAAAAATTCAGTGTGAAGGAGGCGTCTTACTTCTATAACAAGCAGTTTATTTATGTCATTCAAGACGACTTAAAAGACGATTTGGACGAGTTACCCAGCTTACAAGTGGGTGATGTGCTTGTGACGAAAGCGGTATTTCAATAGGTCGCCATCATGTTAATGCAGCCTAAGTATCAACATACCCAAACCGGTGACCAAGCGGCTCTACAGGAGCTCGAGAAGTTGGTATTGCAGCAAAACATTAAGTTGATTAATGGGCTGCTGTATCAATATCGCTATGCGGTTGATGAGGGGACGTTTGAGGACCTTAAACAAACCGCCATGATGACCTTAGTGATTGAACTGAGAAAGTTTGACCATGTGGCAAATGATGACTTTCGTCGTGCAGTTGCGGTGCGCATTCGTGGTGAACTGATCGATGAATTGCGTCGACGTGACTACATGGAGCGTGATAAACGCCAGCTCGTCAACCGCATCAAACATGCCGAGCGGCAGTTACTCCAGCTACTCGGCAGGGAGCCAACCAGTAATGAAGTCTGTCGACACTTAGGGGTAGAAGCGGATGATTACCAGCAAGCCATGACCCTCGTGGATGTCTTTGATGATATCGAGTTGGAATCTGTAGTTACTGCAGTGCCCGAAACCGATAAAGAAGTATTGTTTAACGAGGTGAAGCTGGTACTGAATTCACTCCCAGCAATGGAACAGCGGATTTTGTATCTGATTTACGTGAAGAGCTTGAGCACCAAAGAGACGGCGTTAGTCCTCGATATCAATGAGATTAAGGTTCACAGGCTCAAACATCGAGGCTTAGACATTCTCAAAAGCAGAATTAAGGAGAGTGATGTATGCAAAAGTTAATCGGCATTGTTGTCGTATTAAGTGTGATTTTTGGTGGCTTCATTTTCCTTGGTGGTAAGTTTGAGTTCATCTTTAAGCTGTCAGAGATCATCATTATTTTTGGTGCAGCCTTCGCTAGCTTGCTGATGTCTACGACCTCTTCAACCCTCAAATTGATGGTGCAACAGATTGGTATTGCGTTTCGCTCTACTCCTTACAACAAGGACTATTATCAGCAGTTACTGTCTTTGATGTTTGAGCTGATTAATACCGCGAGAGTGAAGAACATCAAAGCGTTGGATATTCATGTTGAGAACCCGGAATCGAGCAAGATTTTCGCGAAGTATCCTCGAATTACCAAAGACGCGTTAACCACACAATTCATTATCGATTCATTTCGTCAGGTGATTACGGGCAAGCAATCTCAGCATTTGCTCGAGGCTTTTCTTGAAGAAGAAATCGAACATTTGGAAGACGAATATACTAAGCCGTCGGAGAAGCTACATGCCACTGCTGAGGCGATGCCAGGGTTAGGGATCTTAGCGGCTGTGATGGGAATAATCCTCACTATGCAGGGGCTGGATGGTGAGATAACCGAAATTGGTAAGAACATTGCTGGCGCATTGGTGGGTACCTTCACTGGCGTTTTTGGGTGTTACTGTGTGTTAGGTCCGATGTCGAGCAGCATTAAAGATGTGTCTGAGAATCAGCTCGCACCACTGTTTTGCGTTAAGTCGATATTGTCAGCTTATGCTCAAGGCCAGTCGGCTCACATGTGTGCTAATGCAGGTCGAAAAAATATCGAGACTCGCTACAAACCATCATTTGTTGAACTTGAAAAGGCGGTTGAAGTGTTAAGACAACAGCCGTCATCAAGTTAAGGAGACGATGATGCAGCAACCTCAAGTCATTATTCAGAAAAAAGGTCGCCGTAAGCGCAATGAACTGCAACATGGTGGTTGGAAGGTCGCAATGGCGGATCTGATGATTTCGTTGATGTGTCTCTTTTTGGTGCTGTGGATTTTGCAGGTGGTGGATGTGGATGATCAGAAGAAACTGCTTAACTACTTTGCTTACGGAAATGATCCAATCATGCACCTAGGTACCAGTGAAAGTGGTGGTAATTCCATAAACCCATTGCCACTGCCTCATGTCGCGACCTCTCACTATGATGCCGATCTTCATCGAATTAATGATACCTCAGTGTTAGAAGGCGAGTTTAATAGCCAACAGGAGCTTGAATTGCTGGCACAACGTATAACCCAAGAGCTTTCAGGTATTGATGCATTAGGTAGTGTCAGTGTTTTCGTTACGCCTCAGGGAGCCAAATTGGTGATTGCTGATTCAGACAAAGGGCCGATGTTTTTCCGAGGCGGAGCTAAAGTGACGCCATTTTATCAAGACCTGTTATTGAACCTCGCAAGGCTACTCGAAAAAATCGAGAACAAGATGATCATTACTGGTCACACAGATGCCAGTCGTTATAAGGGTAGCCGCATGACGAACTGGGAACTATCAAGCAATAGGGCAAACAGCGCACGTTACTATCTCAATAAAGGGGGGCTTCAAGAGCACCATATCTTTCAGGTGACGGGTATGAGTGATACCGCTCCTGTTGACAATGAGAATACGAAATCTGGAGTTAACCGTCGTATAGAGTTGTATATATTGACCGCAAATACCCTAGAGCAGCTGAATAAAGTCTATAAGTCGTTTTCGATAGGCAGTGCCACAAGAGCTTCTCCACTTGGTCAGCATGAGTTAGATAAGGTGTTGCCTGACAGTAAGAGAAGGGCGGTTAGACAAGCGGAGTTGAACCAACCTGTCACTTCTTTTGAAGTGCTAAGTCGTTATGACTGAATCAATCAACGTCATGTTTAATTCACGGAAGTGCCTGGCTTGGTTAGTACTCATTGATTATATTTTAATTGGCTATTACGTCTATTTAGCGACGAGTTTGCTGTATTTCGATGTTTTTATCGTAGGTTTGTTGATTGCTATCTACAATATTTTGCTAGTCATGTTTATCGTTCAACAGCCACAAGGTTTTATCTCTCTCGAGAAGGATAAGCATTTAGTGATTCCCATTTGTTTCGCGGTATTTTTGGGTTGCACCATCGTGGTATTAACCTTTTTTTGGTGATTCTTTGAGTGAACAGATTTATAGGTGTGCTTTCAAGGCTGACAGTTGGGTATAAACAGGGATAAGAACAATTAACACGTATAAAAACAATACGATGATGGAGCGATGTTTTGGCTAAAGGCTTTGGCTTTCAACTTCTGGTGCACTGGTTTTTAGGACTGGTGTTATTAATTATGTGCTTTCAAAGTAGCTCCAGTTATGCGCAAAACCGTCCATCCCAAAATGTCATCCAACCCCACATAAACACGCTTAAACCATACCAAAACCAAATACTGAAAAAGCTAGAAGAGTTTGACCCACTGGTTAACGAAATCTTTAGACAGCTTACTGAGCGATCACTCCCTGACAGCTTTGTGTTGGTGCCTATGCTGGAATCTTCGTATAACTCCAATGCTATATCTCCCGCTAAAGCGGCAGGCTTATGGCAGCTGATGCCAGCCACTGCTGAAAGGTTTGGCTTGACCGTCAATGACAGGCAAGATCAAAGGTTTGAGATTGAGCCTAGCACTCATGCGGCGATGCAGTATCTCGATTTTTTATATCGTAAGTTTGATGGTGATATTAACCTGACTCTTGCGGCATATAACGCTGGAGAAGGACGGGTACAACGAGCAGTAAAAAAGGCGGGTAGTCGGCAGTTTTCCGATTTAAGGTTACCCAAAGAGACGGTTGACTATGTACATCGTTTTTACGCCCTGTTGGTGTTAGTGGATGTTACTTCACTCAAACAGAATACGGTTGCTCCAATGTGGTTATTTGCCAGTGAAAGTCACTGGCAAAGTACTCCTTTGGTTAACTTGACTCCTTTGCCGCCATTGATTTCGCTGTAATGGCGACCGAATGGTGCTTATGTAAACGAACCTTTGGAAATTAATTTACATAAGTCACCTATAAAACTAGCGACACGCAGCGAAGATATCTTGGTTCTCTCGGTATTCTTTAGTTTGTACGTCCATTAGGCCAAGCAGTGAGTCGAACAGGTTGTCTTGGGAGAAGCTCTGTTCTTTGCCTGCCTTTCTCAAGCAGGTTTGGTTTATCCCTTTCTGCTCGGCAAAACCATCAGACATCCACATGATCATAGGCACATGGGTTTGCTCTTTCGGTGCCAATGAATAAGGCATGCCGTGCAAGTAGACGCCGTTCTCCCCTAAAGATTCACCATGATCGGAAATGTACATCAGCGCCACGTTGTACTTATCGGTGAGTTTCTCTAGTTTCTGCATAGCCTGTGAGAGAAAGAAATCCGTGTACAAGATGGTGTTATCGTAGGTGTTAACTACTTCCTGTTTGGTGCAGTTTTCAATATCGGCGCGAGCGCAATCAGGCGTAAATTTCTTATGTTCTTCCGGATAACGCTCAAAGTACGTTGGGCCGTGGGATCCCGAAATATGATAGAAAATGATGCTATCTTGTTTGAGGTTTTGCGTATCTTGTTCGAAGTTCTCTAGCATCGCTGTGTCGTAGCATACGTCGTTATTACACAATGGGTCGCTGTCTTTGGCGACGAGCGTCATCTCTTTGATTCGGTGCGCGACCGCCTTGTCTCCGCCATCATGCTCCCTCCAAATAGAGTGAATGCCCGCTCGATTCATAATGTCGACCACGTTATCTTGGTTGTAGGCTTTATCACGGTCGTAGTTACTACGGTTCATGTTAGAGAACATGCAGGGTACAGATACAGCGGTGGCGGTTCCACACGACTGAACATCAGAGAAAAATATCGGGTTGTAAGGTTTGGTGTGAGCGTTCGTTTCTCTCTCATAGCCATGATATTGGTAGTTATACACGCGAGCGGTTTCGCCAAGTACAAACACTAGTAACGTCGGTTTGGTTGCTGCTTTGGCTTGCGGTTTTTGCTTCGCATCTAATCCTAGCTCTTGGTAGGGGATAGGCTCTTTGATGTAGGTGTTATTGATGTATTTGACCGTTGATGCCACATACTCGGTCGGAATGATCATCTTTTTGATGTGCGAATTATTACGACCAATCGAGACATAATCTTTGTAAAACAGCCCGGCAATAATCGCAATGACGATCAAGGAAGAGAGCAGCCCAATCGATTTCCAGACAAAGAAACCTTTCCAAGATTCTTTTTTAAGTTTGGTAAACAACAGGATGAACGATGGAATACCGCCCATAGCCAGTAGCCATAAGATCGAGTGACCACTGATATAACTGGCTGCTTCACCGCTATTGGTCTCAAACACATTCTCTATCATGCCGTAGTCAACGAATATGCCGTAATTGAACATGCTGTAGCTGACTAAGGTTGAGGTGATCAGCAATAAGATGAAAAACGGCTTAGAGAAGATAGGCCAGTTGAAGACTTGGAAGATGAAGTTAAAGGCAGCAAGGAAGAAGATAGGAATGGAGATAAGAAACGCAACGCTTTCAGATTTCGATGCCTGAACAATACTAAACAGTTCTTGGGAGAGAGGTAGGTTGACGACAAGCAGATAATACACGGCCAACACAAAAGGCAGCTTGTTTATCGACATGTTTAAGCTTGGTAGATTCATAGGTCTTGTTTTCCTGCGTCTCTTATCCCTTTATTTTAGTCTCGCTACCAAGAAAGCTCCAATATCAACGCATAAAGCTCAATAAGTGATGGTGAGCGATAAACCGGTTAAAGTGACATGACGCAATAGGGCGTGTAGAAACAAAAAATTCACTTTACTGAGTGACCTTCATGACAAGGTGGAACAGCAAAGTGAATTAGTATGTTCAGCTTATTCTATGTGGTTCAATCACATTAGAAGTTGTATGAACCACCGAAGCTAATGCTGTTGAAGGCAAGTGTTTTGTCTTCTTTATACAAACCGTAGTCGTTCTCTACGCTTACTGCGTCTGCTTGCGAAATTAGACGCAGCGTTAGGTGTTCGATTGGCGTGTATTCAACACCAACACCAAAGTGGAAACCGGTACCGCTATCGTCATCATACAGAGCTGCGTTATTTGCGTTTAGGTCAACAGAGCTTAAACCTGCTAGCACGAATGGACGGATTGTGTTGTCGAACGTATAACCTAGGTTTGCTGACAAAGAAATAGACGTTGGGGACAGTTTTGCCGCTCCCTTTTTGTAGTCTGCGTAATCGTTGTAGCCAAGCTCAACACCAACGATACGGTTGAACTGGTAGCCACCATATAGGTTGTAACCCATGCCGTCTGAATCTAAGCTACCTTGACCGTCTGTATCAGAATCTTGGTACACACCAAGGCCGCCACCGATGTACGCACCGCCGTCAGTACCTGCAGCTAAAGCTGGAAGAGAAACTGCGCTGATTAAACCCAGTGCTAATGCTGATTTTGTTATCTTGTTCATCTTTGTTACTCACTCTGTCATGTCTTCAAATGTGATTGTCGGTCACTGTCGATTTTTAATCGTTGTTGGTTTTTGGCCTCTCGACCGTTGTTGACAATTATCCCTGAGTCTTTTGCTCATTACTGTATGGCTTTGTAAGCTGAATCGTTACATAGATACAAAAATTCACTTTACTGTGCTGCCTTATCACAGGGCAGAGTAGCAAAGTGAATTTGAGCTACTTACTTACGACGTAGTCGTTTGGGGAGAATATTAGAAGTCGTATGAACCACCGAAGCTCACACTGTTGAATGCTAAAGTATCGCTACTGTATGTCTTGCCACCAATCGTATTATCTACACTTACCGCATCAGCCTGAGAAATAGCTCGAAGTGTTAAGTGTTCGATAGGTGAGTATTCAACGCCGACGCCAAAGTGGAAGCCAGTGCCGCTGTCATCGTCAAAACCAGAACCACTACTTGCGTTTAGGTCTACGGAACTCAAACCTGCCAATACGAATGGTCGAATGGTATTGTCGAATGTATAACCGAGGTTTGCTGATACAGAGATAGACGTCGGTGATAGGTCTTCGTAGCTATTTTTGTAGTTTGCGTAATCGTTGTAGCCAAGTTCTACGCCAACGATACGGTTGAATTGGTAACCGCCGTATAGGTTGTAGCCCATGCCGTCTGAATCCAGACTTGGCGCGCCATCAGTATCCGAACCTTGATAGGCACTCAGTCCGCCACCTACGTATGCGCCACCATCGATACCTGCTGCAAAAGTTGGAAGTGAAACTAAACCGATTAAGCCGAGTGCTAATGCTGATTTTTTCATGATAATACCTTGTTTACTCATCCTGTGATGTAAATCACGGTATCTCTGATAATTGATTTATAAAACCCTCGCAAATGAAACCTATTTTTTCATTGATATCGTGATTGTCTTCGGTCCTTGATTTATCAAGGGGTAACAGAGAATTTTTTGGTTATATTGTTTATAAATAAAATTCATATATTGACAAATGGTTAAACTTGCTAAATAAAACGATGTTTTTTAAGGTTGGAATGAGTTCGTATTTATCTAACTAATTGAAAAATAAAACGATGTTTTTTAAGGTTGGAATGAGTTCGTATTTATCTAACTAATTGAAAAATAAAACATAAGAAATATTATATTTGTTCTATTGTAGTATTTATTGCGGTGTTTATTGAGAGTAAAGCAGTACGCTGATTCTAATGATGACAAGGAGAGTTGGATGTTAAACAGAGCAAACACAGGTTTGGTGGTTGTGGACGTGCAAGGTAAGCTCGCACGCCTTGTTGATGACAGCGATGCGCTGATTGCTAATTGCGGAAAGTTGGTTCAAGGAGCGCAGGTTTTGGGTCTGCCAATTATTCGTTTGGAGCAGAATCCAGACAAGCTAGGTGCTACGGTCGACGAGTTGAATGACCTGCTGAGTGATGCTAAGCCGATACCGAAATTTACGTTTAACGCTTGTAACGAGCCCAAGTTTGTTGAGGCGCTTCAAACCAAGGATGTAGAGACTTGGTTGGTGTGTGGTATTGAGGCTCATATTTGTGTCTATCAAACCGCAATGGGGTTGTTAGATCTTGGGTACAAGGTTCAGGTAGTTGGCGATTGTGTTAGCTCGCGAACGGCACTCAACAAGGATCTAGCAATCCGTCGATTAACTGATGCTGGTGTCCAAATAACTGGGTTGGAAATGAGCTTGTACGAGCTAGTGAAAGATTGTCGCGCACCAGAATTCAAGCCGATCTTAGGCTTAATTCGTTAACTTGGGTTTCGTTACGGCCCGATTCGTTAATTTTCCCTTTTGAAGAGGTTTGTTTGAATAATCTAATCGTATTTACCGGTGGTCCGGGCTCAGGAAAAACCTCGGTTATCGAGGCGTTGAAAAGTTGCGGCTATCGCTGCGCACCAGAGGTTGGGCGTAAAGTCATTCAACACCAAGTAGCACGACAAGGGATTGCCTTGCCATGGTTAGATAAAGTGGCTTTTCGTGATGAAATGGTGCGAGAAGAACTAGCCAACTACCAAGCGTTCGAATCGAGTGAACAGCCGGTTTTCTTTGATAGAAGTATCGTTGATTCATACGGTTACAGCTTGTTGGAAGCTTTGCCGATTTCTGAATCTCTGTTGAATCAATGCAATGAGCTTGAATACAACAACAAGGTATTTATCTTCCCGCCATGGGATTCGATTTTCATCAATGACGAAGAACGTAAACAAGATTTCGATGAAGCGATCGCCACTTACGAAAAGATGGTGACAGCCTATAACCAATTCGGTTATCAGCTGGTGGAAGTGCCCAAGTTATCTGTTGAGGACCGAGTCGAGTTTATCTTAGCTTCGTTTAATTCTGGCGAGTGACAGCCTGTAACACATAAGTGAAAAAGCCCCAACAGTATCGACTCGAACGAGTGAATACTGCGGGGCTTTTTAATTCAGATTCTATTTTGATTTAGCTGCGACAAGCTTGGTGTCGGTAACGTTTAATCACCGAGAGGTTGTCGGTCGCCACCACCTCGGTAGGAGTCTAAAGCAACTTTCAAGCGGCGCAGTTTATCGCGCGAGCGGTTCTTATGGTTGACCGCCATACCCATTGAAAGCACATCCACCAATGCCAGCATTGCGTAGCGAGACGCTGATGGTTTGTAGATGAAGTCGGTTTCCATGTGTTTGATTGGCAATACAATATTTGCAATCTTTGCCAGTGGCGTGTCTTGCGGGGTAATCGCGATGATCTTAAGCCCGTATTGCTTTGCTAGCTCGGCGGTTTCGGTGATAACGGGCGTAAAACCTGTTGCGGAAATCATCACCATCACATCATTGGCATCTGCCGTGGCAGCAACCATGCGTGACATTAAGCCATCGTTGTATGACACCACTGGATAGCCTAAACGAAACAGTCGGTGTTGCAGCTCTTGAGAGGCGATAGTCGAGCCACCACCCATGCCGATCGCAATGATCTGTCTGGCGTTGTGCAGCCAGCTGACTGCGGTTTCAACGTCTTGCTCTTTGAATAGAGTGCGGTTGATGTCTAGGCTCTGCTTGATCGATTCGTAGATACCTTGATAGCCCGTTTGGTTTACGGGTTCGAGAATAAAGCGCTGCCCAACCGTTAAGGTTTGAGCAAGCTTGATTTTCATATCACGCACGTTGTTACAGCCGATTGCCTTAGCAAAACGGGTTATCGTGGCTTCACTGACTTGAGCACCTTCAGCAAGCTCTGTGATACTGGCATTGGCTGCAAAATCAATGTCGTCCATGATCAGCTTAGCGACTTTTTTCTCTGCATCACGAAGAGCGGGAAAACGCTCCGTTATCTGTGAAATGATATCTACTTCTAAACTCAAGAATCCTGATCCTTTGTTGATGGGGCTAATCGTTATGACTTAGTTTTCAAAACCTAGCTCGTTAGAACCAAGCTTTTTAGCTTTTTAGTCATAAAGCTTATTAGTCATTGAGCGCTAATCCATTTAAAACTAAGCCTTAGCCCCGTTAGTATATCTGATTGCTTCGCTGATTCTAGCTTATTGAAAAATCGAACTAGAAGCAGGTTTCTACCCAGTGGCTTACCTGATTATCGTCATCGCTGATGGCAATGTAGCGCCATTTGTCGAAAGTTAAACATGGGTGTGAGGTTGAGAACGCAATCATGTCGCCCACTTCAATCTCAGCAGAACCATCAGTTTCAACAAAAGTATGCTGATCCATCACCGCGGTAGCCGTCAGACCTTTTACAGAAATAGCTTCACCATTGCGATAACCGCGTTCGGCAATAGGTAAGCCTGCATCGAAGGCCACGTCACGCTTACCTAGCCCGATCACCAGTTTGGTTGGCTCTGGACGAGAGATAACATACGCCCACACCTCAAGTGCCGATTCTAAGTCACCACCGAGTTCACACGCGTAGCCTTGGTTTACTTGGGCACGTTGCAATACCTTACTTTGTGCGTCTAGGTAGATGCCTGTGTCGTGAATGGCATAACAACCTGGGCGGATAATCGCTAAATAATCCGTTAGGTTTGCCAAGCATTCTGCCACCACGTCATACCAAGCCGAACCTGCACCAGTGATGATAGGTTGACCGGTAATTAAACCGTCTGATGCGAGGCTTTCGACCGAGGTCAGCGCTTGGTTTAAGAAGGTACGAATGTCTTGCTCGGCATTGTCGCCATGAATCACACCCTCATACACCTCAATACCCGCTAGCGAAAGCGCAGGCGTATCTTGGATAATTTGCGCCAGTTCTAGAACTTCTTGAGGTGAACGACAACCACAACGGCCACCCGGAACACCAAACTCGATTAGAACTTTTAGCGTCTGCTTTTTGTTGGAGAAATATTGGTTGAGTTGCTGCACGTTTACTGATGAATCCACACAACAGTAAAAGTCGACATCAAATTCACTGATCAGCTGTTCAACGATCGCCATGTTGGTTTTACCCACCAACTGGTTGGCCATGATGATTTTCTTCGCGCCAGCCATAGCGGCAACTTCTGCCTGTGCAGGCGTTGCTACTGTAATACCCCAAGCGCCATTTTCCAGCTGTTGGCGGAAAAAAGCAGGGGTCATTGATGTTTTGCCATGCGGTGACAATTTAACCTGATGGTGATCGGCGAATGATTGCATCCAATTTAGGTTATTGGTTAAGGCGGATTGTTTGATAATTGCTACCGGAAGCGAAATATCTTCATCAACCAGTCGGTAAATACCGTTCTCAGATTGTGATGCTGCTCTCCCTTTTTGGCCTTTTTCAGTCAAGACAAAACTATCTTTTTGATACTTTATAACATCTTTTTGTGCAGGTTTTTGTTTCATTGCTGATTCCTAACATGATTTAAGTTGTTGTTATTTAACGTTTAAATATATCTTCAATCTACTTTGTGGTAGAAACTATCACACAAATTAAAATATTATGTGTGTTTTGTCACTGAAAATAATCGGCTGGATTCTTAATATAGCTCCATCAACACAGTGGATTGAGAGAGTGAAAAATGTTGTTCGATACGATAATCAAAAATGTAGAGGTGTTTGACGGCACCGGCGAACAATCGTTTTGTGCCGATGTAGCAATCCTTGATGGAAAAATCGCCGAAATTGGTCAAATCGATCACGAAGATTGTGGCCAGTTGGTTGAGGGAGCAGGCTTAGCATTGGCTCCTGGATTTATCGATGTACATACACATGACGATACCAACGTAATTCGTTACCCAGACTGCCTACCTAAGATCAGCCAAGGTGTGACAACCGTGATTGTTGGCAACTGTGGCATCAGCGCATCGCCAACGGTTTTGG
Source organism: Vibrio sp. Vb339 (assembly GCF_902751245.1). Taxonomy (NCBI): domain Bacteria; kingdom Pseudomonadati; phylum Pseudomonadota; class Gammaproteobacteria; order Vibrionales; family Vibrionaceae; genus Vibrio; species Vibrio sp. Vb339. The sequence goes on from NZ_CADDIS010000001.1 coordinate 435,103, forward strand.
CTGGCGATCCACCTGACCCAATGAATCTTTTAGGTGCACAGGCTGATTTTAAATACCCAACTTTTGCGGCGTATGCACAAGCGGTAGAACAAGCTCAACCCGCAGTAAACGTAGCAGCGTTAGTTGGCCACACCACACTGCGTAACCAAGTGATGGACGACCTGCAACGCACCGCAAACGAAGATGAAATTGCAGCGATGCAAAGCAACCTTGATTTAGCGATGGCGCAAGGTGCATTAGGTTTGAGTTCAGGTCTGGCTTACGCAAGTGCGAAACAAGCGAATGCCAACGAAGTGATGCAGTTAGCAAAGGTACTGTCTAGCCACGGCGGCATCTATACCACGCATATGCGTACCGAATTTGAAGAGATCTTAAGCGCGATGGAAGAGGCGTTTGAGACAGGACAATACGCGAAAGTGCCAGTTGTCATCTCTCACCTTAAATGTGCAGGTGCGGGCAACTGGGGCAGAACCGTTGAAGTACTTGATTTGATGGACAAGGTTTCTGAGCACCAAGATGTGTCTTGCGACTGCTACCCATACTCAGCGAGCTCTTCGACATTAGATTTGAAACAGGTGACAGACGATTTCGATATCTTCATCACTTGGTCTAAAGCAAAGCCAGAACATGCCGGCAAAACGCTTAAGCAAATTGCTGATGAGATGAATCTACCGTTGATGGACGCAGCAAAAGCGCTTCAACCAGCAGGTGCAGTATACCACTGCATGGATGAGAACGACGTAAAGCGCGTTTTGAAATACAAGCTGACCATGGTTGGTTCTGATGGTTTGCCAAATGACCCGCATCCGCACCCAAGATTGTGGGGCACCTTCCCGAAAGTATTAGGCCACTACTGCCGAGATGAAAAACTGTTTGCGCTGCCAGAAGCGATTCACAAAATGACCGGAATGTCTGCGAAGCGCTACAACCTCGCGGGAAGAGGTGAGATTCGCCAAGACGCATTTGCCGATTTAGTTTTATTTGATCCAAAGAATATTAAAGACACAGCAACATTTGAAAACCCTATTTCAGTTGCTGAGGGAATCGAAAGTGTATTTGTAAATGGTGAGTTAACTTACCAAAAAGGAAAAGTAAAAAATAATCGTTCAGGCGTTTTTATTTACCGTAATTAGAATTTAATATTTTATTAAATATACAGTAATAAGAAAACGACGAATTAATTTAAATATATTGGATCAGAACCAATATTATCTATAAAGAAGTGGAGTTAAAAAATGACTATTAAACGTTACGGTGTTGAAGGCGGTACAGGTACAGGCGGACAACATTTACCATTTGCACGCGCAACTGAAGCGGGTGGTTTCCTGTACGTTTCTGGCCAGACACCGATGACAGATGGTGAAGTGGTAGAGGGTGGCATTGTTGACCAGTCTCGCCTAGCGATCCAAAACTGTGTCGATATCATGACTGAAGCGGGCTACGGCCTAGAAGACGTAATGCACGTAAAGGTTGTGCTAACGGATTCTCGTTACTTCCAATCTTTTAATAAGGTATTCAAAGAGTTCTTCGGTGCTAACCCACCGGCTCGTATCTGCATGGTCTGTGACCTAGTGGTAGACGTGAAAGTTGAAGTAGATGTGACTTGCTACCGCGCTGATCGCGTTTAGTTATAACCTAATCACAATAACCTACTTAGAGAGTATTAGGGGGTAAGCATCCCTGTTATTATCCTTTAATACTCTCACCCTACATTTATAAAAATTACTTTAATTAAAAATATACAAAACCAATAAAGTAATTATATGAAATATAAAATGAATGAATCATAAATAGAGTTCAGGAATGAACTTAATATTTCACTGAGAGGTGTCAAATGAACAGCACACTTTTTCTTACAGGCTTCGGCGTGTACGTATTATTTTTAATTTGGTTAGGCTGGTTTGTCTCGCGTAATCAAAAATCTGGCGAAGATTTCTTATTAGGCGGCCGTGGCCTGCCACTGTTTTTAGTACTTGGTACAACTGTTGCGACTATGGTCGGCACGGGTTCAAGTATGGGCGCGGTTGGCTTCGGCTACGCAAATGGCTGGGCAGGTGCTCTGTACGGTATTGGTGGCGCTATAGGCATCCTATTGCTAGCCCTTTGGTTTGCTCCGGTTCGTAAACTGAACTTCATGACCATGAGTGAAGAGCTGGCTTACTACGTAGGCGCTAACCGAATCGTGAAAAACGTGGTTGGCCTACTTATCTTTATCGCGTCAATCGGTTGGTTAGGTGCGCACATTCTAGGCGGTGGCATGTACCTAGCGTGGATTGCAGACATCGACCTTAATCTTGCGAAAATCATTATTGCTGCAGCTTTCACTATCTACGTTGTTATCGGTGGTTACACAGCAGTTGTATGGACCGATACTATCCAAGCTATCATCCTTTTTGCTGGCTTCATCTTGATGGCGGTTATGTCTGTGGATCACATTGGTGGCATGGATAACCTTTACGCTGCGATGGACCCTGCTGCTACGAGCTTTTTAGCAATCGATAAACTGGGTATTTTGCCTGCTGTTTCTTTGGCTGTAGTTATCGGTGTGGGTGTACTGGCGACGCCTTCATTCCGTCAACGTATCTACTCAGGCAAAGACGTTAAAACCATTCGTCGCTCATTTGTGGCATCGGGTGTGTTGTACCTCTTCTTCTCAATCATCCCTGCAATCATTGGTATGGCTGCACACGCAATCGACCCATCATTGGATAACCCGAACTACTCGTTCCCTTACGTAGCTGCAACGGTTCTTCCTGTTGGCGTTGGCATGATTGTTCTTATCGCGGGTCTTTCTGCAACCATGTCGAGCGCAAGCTCCGATGCGATTGCGGGCGTGTCTATCCTACTGCGTGACGTCTACGTGATGTTCACAGGCCGCGTACCAAACAAAGAATCAATGTTGAACTACTCTCGTCTAGCTTTGATTGTGGTGATTGGTTTTGCATTGCTGTTCGCATTGACGTCGAACGACATCATTGGCTACATCACTAAGATGATTTCAACGGTAATGTCGGGCATGTTCGTGTGCGGTATGTTGGGTAAATTCTGGAAACGCTACAACTGGCAAGGTGCGCTTGCAACACTAGCGGGTGCTTCTGTGGCTTCATTTGTAGTAATGCTAAACGCTGATTACACGGCTTTCTGGGGCAACCCTGTGATTCCTTCATGTCTGTTTGCTCTAGCAGCAGGTGTGGCTGTGAGCCTATGTACTCCGGCTAACCAAGTAACACCAGAAATGGCGAAAGCGATTCTTGATGATGAGCGTGCTTTGATGGAGATGGAAATGTCTGATTCAGGTGTAATTGAAGAAGACGCTGCACCTCAACGCCCTGCAAATCAAACAAGCTAAACTTAGTCTCCACAACTGGTTTGCTTAATTCAGGCCCTGCTTAACGGTAGGGCCTTTTCTAAAGTCAATTATCTCTATTTTAGGAGCGGCTATGTCGGCATCTTCTCTGTTCAATATTGCTTTCTTCGGCGAATGTATGGTCGAAATAAGCGGCTCTCCATTAACCAAAAAATTTGGCGGTGACACGCTCAATACCGCGCTTTACCTTTCTCGCTTAACCCAACATCAAAACTTGTCCGTTCATTACGCGACGGGTTTAGGTAGCGATGAACTGTCTCAGAACATGATTGATAGTTGGCAGCTAGAAGGTATTCAAACCAATTTCGTCGAACGCATCCCAAACAAGCTGCCCGGTTTATACATGGTCGAAACCGATGAAACGGGTGAGCGACACTTTCACTACTGGCGCAACGATGCGGCAGTAAAATCTTACTTCCATGCTAATGACTTGAATAAGCTTGAAATCGCCCTGACAGAGAAGCAAGTCGACGCGGTTTACATCAGCGGTATCAGTATCGCGATCTTGGATGACGCCTCTCGTGAGCGCCTATTCAAAGCCATTAGCGTGTTCTCAAACCAAGGCGGAAAGGTGATTTTTGATAATAACTATCGCCCGCAACTTTGGAGCACCGAGCAAGCTCGACATTGGTATGCCAAGTTACTGCCGCTGGTGGACATCGCCTTGATTACCGAAGACGACGATCTGCTTGTCTGGGGGAACTCAGAGAGCGTTCAACAACGTTGCCTTCGTTTGGGTTGCCAAGAGATCGTCATCAAACGTGGCTGCGAGCCATGCAAGATTGTTCAAATTGAACAGGACGATATTGTTGAGAATTATGTTTCAGCGACACGTGTTTCTAACGTGGTCGACACCTGCGCGGCGGGCGATTCATTCGCCGCGGGTTATTTGGCAGCTCGCCTTATTGGTGAGAGTGCCACCGACGCAGCCGAACTTGGCCACCAACTGGCTTCAATCGTTATTCAATACTCTGGCGCCATCATCCCCGTGAGCGCTATGAGCCAACTGATTAAAAAATAAAAAGCGGAATTATTATGTCTCAAGAAATGATCAACACACTTAAGCAATTCAAAGTTATCCCTGTTATCCAAATCAACAAGGTTGAACACGCGATTCCACTGGCAAAAGTGTTGGTAGAAAACGGCCTACCCGTTGCTGAAGTGACATTCCGCACTGAAGCGGCAGCAGACGCGATTCGTGCGATGCGCGATGCGTATCCAGAGATGTGTATCGGTGCTGGCACAGTATTAACGCCAGCGCAGATTGACCTAGCGAAAGAGTCGGGCAGCGAATTCATTGTGGCTCCGGGCCTAAACCCAAACACCGTAAAGCGTTGCCAAGAAATCGGTATGCCAATCGTTCCGGGCGTAAACAATCCAAGCCAAGTCGAGCAAGCGCTAGAGCTTGGCCTTAACTTCTTGAAGTTCTTCCCTGCGGAAGCGTCTGGTGGCATCAACATGGTGAAATCTCTGCTAGCGCCATACGTTGATGTGTCTTTAATGCCAACGGGCGGTATCGGAAAACACAACGTTAATGACTACCTAGCCGTGGATCGCGTGGTGTGCTGTGGTGGTACTTGGATGGTATCTCCGAAGATGATCGAGAACGAACAGTGGGACGAGATCGCGGAGTTAGTTCGAGAAGCGGTCGCTCTTGTGAACTAACGACAAGCGTTTGGAATAAAGATAAACAACAGCAGTGGTTGATGGTTCTGTTTTGTGAATTGCCTCCGATAAACAAAACAGAACACCCGTTATATAGGAAAACCAATAATGAAAAAAACTATATTATCCCTATTGATTTCAGGTTCAGTAGTGTCCCCAATGGCGTTAGCAATGGCTCCAAATACCGATCTAAATTTAATGCCGTACCCGCAAACAGTCGAGCTGAAAGCTGGGCAAGTTAAGGTCGACGGTAACTTCAAGGTTTACATCAAAGGCTTTAACTCTGACCGTGTTGAATACACGGCGAAACGCTTTATTGATCGCCTTGAGCGCCAGACGGGTGTTCCGATTCTAAACTGGCAGGTAGATAGTTCAGACCAAGCGAACCTGATCATTGATATCGACGCGGCACCAAAATCTGAAGTACAAAACATTGATTCTGTGGAGTCCTACAAAATTACCACTCAGGGTGATCAAATAACGCTGAGTTCACCAAGCCCATACGGCACAATTCACGGCATCGAAACCCTTTTACAGCTCGTTGAAACGACAGCGACTGGCTACCACATTCCTGCTGTCACGATTGTCGATGAGCCTCGTTTTCGCTGGCGTGGTGTTTCTTACGATACCTCGCGTCACTTCATTGAATTCGATGTGCTGATTCGTCAGTTAGACGCGATGGCATCGGCGAAGATGAACGTGTTCCATTGGCACTTCTGGGACGACCAAGGCATTCGCATTCAAACCGAATCATGGCCGCGTCTGTGGTCTGAAACCGCCGATGGCAATTACTACACCAAAGACCAAGTTCGCTACTTAGTGGAATACGCGCGTAACCTCGGTATTCGTGTGATTCCAGAGGTGTCGCTGCCGGGGCACTCTTCTGCGGTTGCTTATGCTTACCCGCGCCTGATGTCGGGTGGTGAAGGTCAAAGCTATGAGCAAGAGCGTGGTTGGGGCGTGTTTGAACCATTGATGGATCCATTGAATCCAGAGCTCTATGAAATGCTGGGCGATGTGTTTGATGAAGTGACCGAGCTGTTCCCAGATGAATATTTCCATATTGGTGGCGATGAGCCGAACTATGCGCAGTGGAAAAACAGCGAAAAGCACCAACAGTTCATTGAAGAGAATAATATCGATGGTGAGCGTGGCCTGCAGTCTTACCTCAATGTAAAAGTTGAGAAGATGCTCGAAGAGCGCGGTAAGAAGATGACGGGTTGGGATGAGATTTGGCATAAAGATCTGCCGACTTCGATCGTGATTCAAAGCTGGCAAGGGCATGACAGCATTGGCCGTGCGGCAAAAGAGGGCTACCCAGGTATTCTTTCTACCGGTTACTACCTAGACCAACCTCAGCCGACTAGCTATCACTATCGCAATGATCCAATGCCAAGTGGCATCACGGTTGACGATAAGCTGCACAGTGGCGAAAAATTCGTGACTTACCAATGGCAGAAACCTCGTTCTAAAGGCAGCCCACGTAAGGGAACGCTGACCATCATTGAAGCGAAAGACGGTACTTTCCGTGCGTTTAGTGATTACAACGGTAAGTCTCGCGAAGAGATCTACATTCTTGATTATGTGCCTGGTAAAACCTTTGTCGGTCACTTCGATAACTTCATGTCTTATACTGAATTCAACTTGAATCTGAATCCAAATGGGTTTGCTGAAGGCAGTTATCAGTTGATTGGTAACGTGCGCTGGCCAACCACAGGTGAAGTGATTGCGAGCAGTGATGTTGAAGGCAGCGTGATTCCAGAGCCAAATGGCGGTTACCCTGCTGAATTAACAGATAAAGAAAAAGAGCTGATTTTAGGTGGCGAGATCACCATGTGGCTAGAGAACAAAGACAGCCTCACGGTAGAAAACTATCTATGGCCACGTAGTTATGCCATTGCAGAGCGTTTCTGGTCTGATGAAGAACTGACTGACGAACGCAGCATGTACAAGCGCATGAAGGCAATGGACACATGGTCTGAAGTGTCGGTTGGGCTACGTCATCATGCGGATGCCGATATGTTGTTAAAACGCATTGCCAAAGGCCAAGATATTCACGACCTGCGCGTGCTAGCCAAGTACACCGAGCCAGCACAGTACTACGCACGTAACTGGGAGAAGTGGAACTCTACTGAACCTAAGGGCACTTTATACAGCCAATACGAGCGCTTAAACCGCTTCGTTGATGCGCTACCTGTGGAAAGCTACGCCGTGTATGAGATGCAAGACTTAGTCAATGAAGTGGCGACGGGTAATCAACAAGCGCTTGAGCAACTTGCAGGGCATTATCAGCAAGCTAAATCGGCTGCATTTGCCGCTGAAGCAATCTTCGCTGGTAACGTGTCTTCGGTCGATAGCGTGGTGGTTGCAGAGAAAACCGTTGAAGTCGCAGATTTAGCGTTAACCTTGATTGCTAAAGCACAAGCAGGCGAGAAAGTAAGAGCAGCAGACGTGAATGCCTATCAAGCGATACTGTCTGATTCGGCGAAAATCTACGACGAATCGATCATCGCGATTGTTCGCCCAACAGAGCTACTGTTGAAGCAGTTGGCTGAGTAAGCCTTTAACTGATGAACTGATAAGTCACACACCAATAAGTGAATCAAAACCGCCCTCTGTGGGCGGTTTTTTAGTTCTGGTTTCTTTGTGAGGTGTAATGTAATGCTTTTTGTTAGTGATTACTTACTATCTATATTCTTCAGCGTTAACGTGAATGTCATGCCTTGGTCTGAGTTGTTCTTCGCTATCAAGGTACCTTGCATATCGCGCACGTTGTTTGCGGTGATGGCTAACCCCAGCCCCAAACCTTCGCCCATTTTTTTGTTGGTATGAAACGGTTCGAAAATGGTTTCGAGTTGGTCTTCTGATACACCGCAGCCATTGTCTTGCACCTTGATAATCACACGTTGTTGATCGGCATGTGCACTGATAACAATGGTCGCGGGTGTTTGATTCTGAGTCGCATCTAAAGCGTTTCTAAGTAGGTTACCAAGCACTTGGCGCAGTCTAGCCTCTTCTCCCATCACCATCGAAATATTAGAGGCGACACGCACGCGGATATCGACGTTGTCTAACTCTGCTTGGTGAATACGTAGGGTTTCTTGCAGTGCTTCGGTGAGTGAAACTGGATATGGCTTTTCTAGTCTTTGAAAGGCGAATGACTTCAATTGGCTAGTCATGTTAGCCATTCGGTCGATGAGGCTCATCACGAGATCCATGTTCGCTTTCAGCATCTTAGTCTCGCCTCTTTCCATCAGTAATTGATTACTTGAAAGCAGGGTTTTTAGGCCGGTAAGAGGTTGATTTAACTCATGAGTAATCGCACTCGACATCCGTCCTAGTGCAGCCAATTTGCTAGATTCGACCAGTTCTTGCTGCGCATCTTTTAGATCTTGAGTTCGCTCTTCGACTCGCAGCTGCAGCGTTTTATTGGCGTTTTGCACCGCAATTTCGGCTTTCTTACGTTTGCTGATATCGATTACGGTACACAGGTAGTAAGTCGTCGCATGCCAAGGAAAGGCGCTAATAGAGAATAAAACAGGGAAGTAACTGCCATCACTGCGTCTTGCCATGGTTTCGACGCTGGTGATCTCGGCCAGTTCTTGATGCTGTTCTAAGTTCTTGAGCAGCTGCAAGGTGGTTGAATTCGGGTTACCTGCCTCAAATAACTGCCACGCCTTGATGTTATTGATCATCGAATCGGACAAGGAAAAGTAGTTCTTCGCCATCAGGTTGATATCGTGAATGCGTCCGTGTTTATCGATCAGTATTAACCCAACATGGGTTTTATTGATCATCCCAGACAGTCGTTTTTCCGACTCTTCGATGAGCTTTTGGATTCGCAGATTACTGAGCTTTTTCTGACGTCTTTGATAAAGAATAACCAGCAACAGCAGAATGAAAAGACAGCCAACCGCAACACTCCAGCTGATCCAGTTAGTGGTCTGGTTGAGGTTAGTTAATGGTGTTAGATAGGTTAAACGCCAATTAAGGTCATCTAACTTGATTGACTGAATCAAGTAATCTTTATCTTGCAGTCGCCACACGCGAATATGGGTTTGGTCGTACAGCTCGCGTTTTGTCGTGCTTGGTTGTGAGTTGAACGTGTCGTTGAACCAGTCAGCGCTCAGTCGTTTATCACTCGACAGAAAGAACTGATCGCGAGGGTTCTGGAACAGGATCGCTTCACCATCAGCAAACCATTGATCGGTTAATAATGACAAATCGATTTGCACCGCGACAATACCGACCACATCGGAGGCTCGATAAACGGGCGCGGCAATAAAGTAATCGGGTGTCACGCCTTTATTTTTGGTCACTACAGAGATAGCACCACCTTGCTGGTGGATTTTAGACACAATCGTGCTGGCGTTCTTTTTGCTCAGCTTGCTTCTTTCTACACTCGATACTAACAACTCGCCTTTGCCTGAAAGCAGATACCAGCCCTTGGTGTTGGCCGCTTTATCCAGTTGAATCAGCTGTTTCTTGATACGTTTTTCGAGTTGTTGTTCACCATCAATGAAACGGACACTGGTCTCATCGTTGGTCACCAGATAGGGCAAATAATAGAAACGTTTAAGCGTGCGCCTTGCTTCGGCAATGTATCCAAGAAAGCGTTGTTCCGCATAACGTTGCGCTTGTTCAAGCTTCCATTGGCTGATTCCATTCTTCGTGGCTACCTGCACTAAACCAATCAATAAACAAGCACACAGGAATAACCAATATCGATTGTTACTAACCATTCTTGATTAAATCCTTTTAAAGTTAGTGAGTTGCCTCTTTGAAATCAGCGAGGTGCGAAGTTTCGCTGCTTCACGACTTGGAAGGTGAAGTGTGGGACAAATCGAAGCTAACAAACATTATAAAACTGTTAAAGGAGTGTTATTCAAAGTGGGAGCTAGCTCCTTTTCGTCTGCGGTTTTTTTACATACCGTGGACGATATTAATCAGATGTAGAGTGGCGGAACCAAACTATGCAGCGTATTGCTTTAATTGAAGATGACGCGATTGTGCGTCAAGCAACCAGCCAATGGTTGCAGCTGGCGGGCTTCGATGTCACCGCATTTGAATTAGGACAAGATGCGTTAAACGCCGTAGAGCAGGGCGATTTTCAAACCATTATCACTGATGTTCGTTTACCTGATATTGATGGTGTTGAACTGCTAGGGCGTTTCAAAAGTCTTGTGCCAGAGGTGCCTGTTATTTTGATTACTGGACATGGCGATGTAGACATGGCCGTCAAGGCCTTACAGCAAGGTGCCTATGACTTCATTGAGAAGCCATTCGATCCAGAGCGTTTGTCTCAAACGGTATCTGAAGCGGTCGACAAACATCAAAGTGGCCAAGACAGAATCAGTCGCCAAAGCTATCTAGATAATTTGAAAGGCATTGAACAGGTGCTGATCGGTCGCAGTAAAGTGATGTGTGAACTGCGAGAGCAAATCCAGAAAGTGGCTTCAATAGACACCAACGTGATTATCTATGGTGAAACCGGCTGTGGTAAGGAGCTAGTCGCCTCTTGCTTACATGAATTCAGCCAACGTAAAACCCATCCGTTTGTGCCGCTCAACTGTGGTGCGATTCCTGAAAACTTGTTCGAAAGCGAGCTGTTTGGTCACGAAGCTGGGGCATTTACTGGCGCTGCTAAGAGGCGTATTGGTAAGCTTGAGTTTGCCGACAAAGGCACCGTGTTCCTTGATGAAATTGAAAGCATGCCGCTGTCGATGCAAGTCAAAGTGCTGCGTACTCTGCAAGATAATATCGTGGAACGCGTCGGCGGTAATCAGCAACAAAACGTCGACCTGCGAGTTGTGTCTGCCTCGAAAAGCGATCTACTGAATCACCCCGACTTTCGCCAAGATCTTTTCTATCGTTTGAACGTTGCACAGCTGCATTTACCTCCACTCAGTGATCGCGAAGAAGATACCTTGCTTTTGTTTGAACACTTCACCCAAGAAGCGAACAGTGAAACTCGAATCGCCAGTGAGGCCGATCGTTATGCCTTGTTGTCGTATGCATGGCCGGGCAATGTACGTGAGCTGCGTAATGTGGCGATTCGTTTTGCACTGGATGAAAGCCTCACTGTTGGCGATATTTTGGCGTGTCGACCTAACTCAGTAACAGAATCAACCACGGCAGGCATCCCATTGGCGGTTCAGGTTCAGAGCTTTGAGCGAAAAGTGATTCATGATGCGCTAGTGCGTTATCAAGGGCGCATCAATGATGTGATGCAAGACTTGGATTTACCCCGCCGAACATTGAATCAAAAAATGGTGCGCTATGCGTTAAACCGAAGCGATTATGTCGATTCGTAAGTGATGACGAGATGAGAGGAGCTGTCTAAATCAATGAGCAAAAAATGGCTCACCTCATATTTGTTACTTTATAAATATTGATCACATAAATACGATGCAGTGTGACTTAGCTATCTTTAAATAGATGTTAAAGCTTGCTTTGGATAAGCAAAAAATAGCTCATCCAATAGCGACTAAATAAGCAAGAAATGGCTCACTATAAGTGATTTTTAAAATAAATATCAACTAAAACAAATGGTTAAAAACTGGCATTGCGCTTGCTATCTAGCAATTGTTGTTAACAAAAATATAACGTGAATAACTCTACATGGAGAGTAACAATGAAATACAACAAGCTAGTTAAAACTTTAGCAATCGCAATGGCCTCTATTGGCCTTATCAGTAACGCCTCAGCTCAAGAAGATCGCAGCTACATTTTAGCGACGGCTTCAACGGGCGGTACTTACTATCCAGTGGGTGTGGCTTTAGCGACATTGAGCAAAGTTAAGCTTGCGCCAAAGCAGCACTTTTCTTTGGCGGCGATCAGTTCTGCAGGATCGGGCGAGAACGTGAAACTTCTCAATGAGAACGAGGCACAGTTTGCCATTCTACAAGGTCTGTATGGTGCATGGGCGTGGCAAGGGCTTGGTCCATATGAGAAGTCAGGCAGTCAAAAACAACTGCGTTCAGTCTCAATGCTATGGCAAAACGTGGAACACTTTATTGTGCGCTCTGATCTGACAGAAACGGGCACCATGAGTGATTTAGAAAATCTAAACGGCAAAAAATTCTCTATCGGTAAGAAGAACTCAGGTACAGAGAATTCAGGACGCCAGATCATGCAAGGCCTGTCGGTTAACCCAGAACAATTTAAACTCGCCTTTATGGGTTACGGCGGCAGTGCTAGCGCACTACAAAATGGCACTATCGATGGCATGAATACGCCCGCTGGCGTGCCTGTTGGTGCGGTAACTCAAGCGTTTGCAGCCTTGGGTGAAGACATTCAAATCCTGTCATTTACCGATGCGCAAATCAAACAAGCGAACGGTGATTACAATATCTGGACCAAGTACGAGATCCCTGCTAACACTTACCCAGGTGTTGATAAGCCGATCACCACTATTGCTCAACCCAACTTCCTAGCGGTTCGTGAAGACATCTCTGAAGAAGACGTGTACCAGCTGACCAAAGCTATCTACGAAAACCTACCTTTCCTACAAGGTATCCACAAAGCAACCAAAGCAATGGCTCTCGAGAAAGGGATCGCAGGTCTGCCTGTTCCACTTCACCCGGGCGCTGCACGTTACTACCAAGAAGTGGGTATCGATGTCCCTTCTGAGTTGATCGTCAACTAACGGTTTCGACAACTAACCGTCTTCGTCAATTCAAAAAACACCCTTCGTAACTAAATTGCTAGGTGCGCGTTCATATTGTGAATGTGTTCGTGCACCTGCTTACTTTATGGATTTTCTCTGCGCATTTCGCTGTGGAGAGCAGGAGTTTTCTATGAGCGATTCGCTGCAGCAGGAACTGAAAAAATTTGAACTGCCGACCCGAACGGATTTTCCGTGGGTAGGCAAAGCGATAACGACAATGGGAGTGATACTCTCTCTATTACACATTTGGTTTAACACCTTATCTACCTTGCCAGAACTTTGGATCTCGGCGACCCACTTTGCCGGTTTCGCGATCATTTGTGCGCTTTGGTATCCCGCCCATATCTCACTAAAAAAAAGCAAAATTGCTTTGGCAGTGGACATCGGGATCGCTTTGGCGGCTCTGGCTTGTCTTATCTATATCCCCTTTGCAGAAGATGCCTTGTATGAGCGAGGCGTGAAGTTTGTCGCCAGTGATTGGTTCTTTTCTATCTTGGCGATTGCTATCGTTATTGAGCTAATTCGTCGCACCATGGGTTGGTTTATTCCGGTGCTTATTTTGGTGTGTTTGAGCTATGTGGTGCTGTGGGGGCAATGGACCAGTGGCATCTTCCATTTCCCAGGTTTGAGCCTTGAAACACTGCTTTATCGAAGCTTTTACTCATCAGAAGGGATGTTTGGTTCTATCTCAAGAATCAGCTGGACGTTCGTGTTTATGTTCATCCTATTTGGCGCATTCTTAGTGCGTTCGGGTGTCGGTGATTACATCATTGATGTGTCTCGCGCAGCGGCAGGCAAAGTGATAGGTGGCCCCGGCTTCATCGCGGTAATAGGCTCTGGCTTGATGGGCTCAGTGTCTGGTTCGAGCGTAGCAAACACCGTATCGACGGGCGTGATCAGTATTCCCTTGATGCAAAAGGCGGGCTTCCCTTCGCGTTTCGCAGCGGGTGTTGAAGCGGCAGCATCGACGGGCGGGCAGTTGATGCCACCAGTGATGGGTGCGGGTGCGTTTATTATGGCGTCTTACACGCAGATCCCTTATGTCGACATCATTGCGGTTTCCTTCTTACCTGCGCTTATCTACTTTTTGTCTGTGGCATTCTTCGTGCGCATCGAAGCAAAACGCAGTGGTGTGCAAAAGGTGACTTCTGGCTGTGAACCTCTATTGAAAGTATTGCTGTCGGGTTGGCATAACCTGATCCCGTTAGCGGTGTTGGTGACTCTGTTGGTGAAGGGCTTCACGCCGACTTACGCAGCGGGTATCTCGATCCTGTCTGTCGTCGTAGCCTCATGGTTCTCTAAAAATCACAAAATGGGTCCAAAGGCGATCATCGAAGCGCTTTCTCAAGGTGCGAAAAACATGGCGACTACGGCGGTGTTGTTGGTGGGTATTGGCCTTGTTATTAACGTTATCAGCACCACCGGAATTGGTAACACCTTCTCTTTGATGATCAACAGCTGGGCGAACGGCGACTTGCTAGTCATGATTGCCTTGATCGCACTGGCGTCTTTAATTTTAGGTATGGGCTTGCCGGTAACCGCGGCTTATATCGTTTTGGGCACACTCTCGGCTCCGGCTTTGTACAAGTTGATTGCTGAAAGCCAATTGCTTGACCTGTTGGTTTCGGGTCAGTTACCTGAACAGGCGAAAGCCATCTTCATGCTGGCGGCACCAGACAAGTTAGACTTGCTGAGTGCGCCAATGGCACTCGAAACAGCCAAAGAGATGATTGCGTTAGTCCCTGCAGATTTTGTCGAAACCCTGCTTGAGCAAAGCTTAGGCTTGGAAGCGATCAGCCTTGCGCTGCTGTCTGCACATTTGATCATCTTCTGGTTATCGCAAGACAGCAACGTAACCCCACCTGTTTGTTTAACGGCGTTTGCAGCTGCGACCATTGCGAAAACCCCACCGATGAGAACCGGCTTAATGGCATGGAAGATAGCCAAAGGCTTGTATTTGGTGCCATTGCTGATTGCTTACACCAACTTGGTAAGTTGGGATGTGACCTCCGTTTTGGTTACGGGTGGCTTTGCTATTATCGGTACGTATGCGTTTATCGCAGCGATTGAAGGTTACTTAGAAAGTGAAATCAATCTCGCTCTTCGAGTCGTGTTGATTGCACTGGGTGTCGCTTTGGTTTGGCCTGATGTGTCAATTGTGATTCGCTTGGTTTGTGTGGCTCTATTTGTGAGCATCTTCATCTACAGCGGTCGTAAATACGACATCAACCAAGTGAAAAAGGAATCGGAAGATGAGCAAGAATCTTTGCCTCAAACCGAGTCTGACACTGTCGCGTCTTCCCTATAATTAAAAGGATTGAATGTAGGAATATTATGAACTCAATATACGACTATATTATCGTTGGTGGCGGCATTGTTGGCGTGTCGACGGCATGGCAATTACAGCAAGCTCACCCTGATAAAAGTATCCTTTTAGTCGAAAAGGAACGTGGCTTTGCACTGCACCAAACTGGCCATAATAGCGGGGTGATTCATGCTGGTGTTTACTACGCTCCGGGCAGTTTAAAGGCCGATTTTTGTAAACGTGGCGTAGAGCGCACCATCGCCTTTTGTAGCCAACACGATATCCCCGTCGAAAACTGCGGTAAGTTGTTGGTCGCGACCAATGAGCAAGAAGTCGAGCGAATGAATGCGCTCTATCAGCGTTGCCACGATAACGATATTGATGTCGATTTGTTGGATCAAGCTCAGCTCAAACTTGCCGAGCCAAACATCACGGGTTTGGGTGCGATTTATGTCAAAACCACCAGTATCGTCGACTACAAAAAAGTCACTGAAGTGATGGCTCAAGAGTTTGTTGAAGCGGGTGGCAAACTTAGCCTTGGCACTGAAGTGATCTTGGCCGATGAGCAAGAAGATGAGGTGCAGTTAACGTGTAAAGTCGATGGTCAGACTCTACAACTCAATAGCCGATTCTTGATCACTTGTTCTGGTTTGATGGCCGATAGAATGACCAGCATGCTTGGCATTGAAACCGACTTCCAAATCGTCCCATATCGCGGTGAATATTATCAGTTAGACGCCAAACACAACCAAGTGGTGAATCATCTTATCTACCCTATCCCTGACCCAGAGCTGCCTTTCTTGGGCGTGCATTTAACACGCATGATTGATGGCTCCGTAACAGTAGGGCCAAATGCAGTTCAAGGTTGGAAGCGAGAAGGTTATGGTAGGCTTAACTTTAGTTTCAAGGACACTTGGCAGATGCTGAGTTTTGCGGGCTTTTGGAAAGTGACTGCGAATAATCTAAAAACCGGTTTGGTCGAGTTTAAAAACTCCTGGTGGAAGCCGGGTTATCTAAAGCTAGTGAACAAATATTGCCCGAGCATTACGGTGTCAGATTTCAAACCTTATCCAGCAGGCATTCGTGCCCAAGCAGTCCTCAAAGATGGCACCTTGGTTCATGATTTTCTGTTTGCCGAAAGCTCAAGAAGCTTGCACGTGTGCAATGCGCCATCACCAGCGGCGACCTCTGCAATGCCGATTGGTGAGTACATTTGTGGCAAGGTAATGAAAAAGACGGCTTGATGATAACTAAGGGTCATTAAGTTGAGATGCTCTCCGAAGACAATAAAAAATCCGCAAGCTCCAATCTGTTTATGATCGTGGGCTTGCGGATTTTTAGTTTTTGCCGTGTTTACGAGGTTTAATTGTTAGTCAATTAACCAACCTTACAGCCAATCAGGGACGAAGTTAGCGACGATAGTGACATCGCTAAAGTTACGGTAACCGCGTACCATGATATTGAATTCACCCGCTGGCTTGTTCAATACACACTGTTCGTTGCTGCTGTTCTGGTATGGACGACAATCGTAGCTCGCTTTTGATACGGTGCCATTGTGTTTCACGTAAAGGTCGGCATCGCCACTACGAGGGCCTGTTAATGTCACCGTTAACTGACCTGCACTTTCCGTCGTAAATGTGAAGAATTGCTCTTCACCATATCCTGCAGTAAGTCCTTCAACGGGGACGTCATTTTGCAGCTCTTTAGGGCCGGCAACCGGTGAGTCGAGGCTAGTTTCGACAAGATAAGCAATGGCCAATTTGGCGAATTTAGTCGCGTGTGTTGCGGTTGGATCGGAGTTTTCAAGCGTGTCGTGCTCAGTGTGAATACTTGGGTTGTAATCATTGAACATGCTTTCGAATGGCATGGCGGCTGGGTAGCCAACATTGTGCCAAGAGGCGTGGTCAGAACAGGCATAGCCACAATCATCAAAACCGTAACTGATGTCGCTCGCGTAAGTGTCGATTAGCTCGCTTAAGTAGGCGGTGAGGTTGCTGTCGGTGTAGTCCGTGATGAAGGTGATATCGTGCGCTGAACCGTTGTAGTTGGTCATGTCTAATTGCAATACGGACACAACGTTGGCTTGCTCATCTCTTAAAGCGTTGGCGACATCTTGTGAACCGCGCAGCCCCACTTCTTCTGCAGCATAGCCATAGAACTTGATGGTTTTGTCTGGCTGAATACCGCTGGCGATCATCAGGCGAAGCGACTCTGTTACCGTTGCAATGCCCGAAGCATCATCATCGGCTCCCGGTGAGATGGTACCTTCACTTGTCCAGGAACCTACCGTTGAATCAAGATGGCCGCCAACCACCACGATCTCTTCAGGATCTTTAGCGCCAAGCAGTGTCACTTCAACGGATTTCTGCGGGTATTCGGCATGCGTGATCTGGCGTGCAGACGCATAAGGCACATCTTTAATTTCTGTTTCCCAACGCTCTAAAAGCCAATCTGAAGCCGCGACACCAGTAGAAGTAGTATAAAAACGGTTGGTGAAGTTGGTTAGATTTTCAATGGTCGTGACCATGTTGTTTGGCTCGACCTGAGCGAGTAGGTCATTCACCGTATCTTGATGGCTGATCACCGGCTTTTCGAAGGTGCTCATTGTCAATGGCATCGCTGCGGCTTTGAGTGCGCTAGCTTTGTCTTCGTGCACCATGTAGCCACCACAACGGTGGGTTTCTTCATGCATGTGGCTGGATAGTTTCGCGAGCTCTTTCTGGTTGATTTTCGCGACGATGGAATGCTTGTTTCCCGTTATTCCCGGGTAAACCGTTGCGCCATGCTGAGTCATTATATGCTGTGCGTCCGCATCGGTGGTGATCCAAACCTCTTGGTTCGCTGGTGGTGTGATGCCTAGGGATGCGTAAGCCGAAGTACTGCCAATTAAGGCTAGAGAGCCTCCGAGTACAGCCAAAGCTAGCATGCTTTTTTGAATAGCCATTTGTCGTCCTTTTTATGGTGAGTATTGTTATCTTGATGGGTGTGATTTTTGTGTAATGCGTGGTTTTTTCATGTAGGCGTTTCATTAGCTCATTAACCAAGAAGCCAAGTAGCTCAATCGCGAAAAGGGCTCCCGTAAGGAGCCCTGAATCTACTTTCGATTATTGAGTTTTAATGAAACGGTAGTGCTTGGTTTCTGAACAGATATCGCTTGAGGTACACACTTGGTACTCCACATCGACTGTGCCGTTGTGACGGAACTTGTCGACGTATGAGTTGAAGTCTGTTGCACCAACATTCTTGCCATTGCGCTTAATCACGAAGTAGTCGTTGGTGTCGTAATCCCATGCCAGCTTAACGCGAGCTTTGCCATTCGGGTTTTTGTTACCAAACTTCAGTTTTAGTGGGAAGCCTTCCGCTGAGTCACCTTCAATCGTAATCGACTTGCTGGTTGATGTTGCAATGCCTGCATCGTCAGTCACGGTTAGCGTTACCACGTAGTCGCCAACTTCAGCGTAGGTATAACGAGTCACTTCACCTGTTTGCGTGTTGCCATCGCCTAGGTTCCATTGGTAAGAGACGATTTGACCATCGCTGTCTGAACTTGTGCTGCGCAACTCTACTTCTTTGCCGTCAATGGTGTGTTCGAAAGAAGAGACGGGTGGCACGTTAGCGCTGCCAGATTCGTACGATGCTTTTAGGTTTGCACCTGCGTAATCTGAGTAACCTAGAACGTTAACCGTGTAACGACCTGCAGTTGGGTTTTCAATCACACACACTTCA
The DNA here is from genome assembly GCF_902751245.1 of Vibrio sp. Vb339. NCBI lineage: Bacteria > Pseudomonadati > Pseudomonadota > Gammaproteobacteria > Vibrionales > Vibrionaceae > Vibrio > Vibrio sp. Vb339. The sequence goes on from NZ_CADDIS010000001.1 coordinate 453,835, forward strand.
TCGGTCACGGTTTCGCTCTTACAGATATTCTCTTGAGAGCTTGGCGCATAATCTAGGCCGACATAAAGATCTGGGTCACCCGAAGACACAGCAAGATCAATCGTCAGTTTATCTTGGCCTTCTGGTACTTGGATATCGAAGTAAGTCTTTGAGCCTGTTTCGCCAGCAACTGCGGCTTCACCACCATTTTCAAGGCGTTGGTATTCCGGTTCTGGTGGAAGTGGTGGTTCGCCACACGGTGATACACCCACTAAGTTGAACGCAGAAACAACATCATCAGCACTGTAGCCAAGATCGGTTGCTGAGTTCTTCACGCCACAAGCGCCTTGCCAGAAATCACTGTTTTCAGACCAGTAGATTTGGTTGGCTAGCACGAACAGTTCGAACGCTTTCTTGGTGTCCCAACCTTGTGTGGTTGCAAGATGGTAGAACGCCTTGTTGAACACGCCAGAGCTGTAGTGCACGTTTAAGCCATCGTAATACTCGGATGCATTGTTGATTGAAGAGCCATCGCGTGATGGATCGTCCATGTAACGCAGCGCACCTTCGCCTTTGAAGATATTGCGTCCGACCATCCAGTCGTTGGTGCCTTTCATGTAGTATTCAGCCGCTTCACCCGCCATGTCCGAGAATGCTTCGTTCATACCGCCTGATTGGTTTGCGTATATCAAACCTGAGTTTTGCTCAGTGAAACCGTGGCTCACTTCATGGGCTGATACATCTAGGCTAACAAGCGGGTAAAAGAAGCTTTCACCATCACCAAAGGTCATGGCTCTGCCGTCCCAAAATGCATTCTCGTAGTTTTCACCGTAGTGAACACGCATCATGAGCTTGAAGGAGAGTGGCGCTGTGTCGAACCAGTTTTTATACATGTCGAACACGATGTTACCGAAGTAATGTGCATCGTTGAGTGGTGAGAATGCGCCGTTCACGGCTTTATATTCGTTACGAGGACATTCATAGCTGTAAGTGGTGTCGCCGTCGGTCGCACCATTCAGGTTAACAGTGACCACGTTTTCCGATTCCATCACACACTCTGTGCCCACTTCTTGAACATCAAGGTAGTGGTAGTCGGTGCCGTATTCGTACATGCCTGTTTTTTCGTTACCGCCAGGGCCAGTGCCGATCTGAGCATGGGCAATACCTTCCCAGCGGTCGATGACTTCGCCTGTGTGCGCGTCTAGCATGGTGAACGGTCGAGTCGGCTGTTCGCTGCCTTCGACTAGGTAAGAGACAACGTACACTAGTCGTGTTTTATCTACGCTTTGTTGTCCGACGCCTTGCTTTACAGAGCCTTGATAGATAAATAGCTGATGTTGAACGTTGTCTAGATATTTGCTGGTTAAGCCTTGAGTCTTTAGATCTTTACTTGCGAGTTCAACTGCTTGAGCGCTGTTGATTGATGGCTTAACAAAAGATCGCTCTAAGGTCGTTGTTTTAAGGTAGCTCCCTTGAACCGACTTTAACGCCCCACCTTGTGCACTTTGGGTGGCATTTAGGTAATGCCCCCATACCGGGGTACCCCAAATATTCTGCTGGATCTTAACTTTATAGATACCACGCTTTTTCAGGTTTACTTCTTTCACCATCTTGAAGCTAGAGGCGTTACTGACTCCTAACTGAGCGTTTAACCCAGAGAAGTTAGTAAAGTTGATCGGTTGATCGATTTGAACGGATTCACTTGCATGCACTGACAAAGACATAGCACTGGCTATAGCAACGGCAACTAAACGCTTTCTTATTTTCATTGTTGTTTTCTCTTTCCATGTAAAATCCAAGAAAACGTAACAAATTAATCACAGCGAATTTACATCATTCGATCTGATTAATTAGTAGCATGGCAATGATCTCTTTTATTCATGAAACTTATATTTCTCGTATTTACAGATAGTTATCATTTCTGTTTATTTTTGAACGCACCCATATGTTTTATTTATAAAATCGTGACACTTTTATTAAGTGTTAATTTTTCTTGGGAATTAAGATTTTCGAGTAAATTGATCTGTGCCTCAATTAACGGATTTTGGGTTGATAGAAGGATCAACGATTTGAAAGTGTCACTTTAAGCAGAAGGCCATTTAGCGAATTTAGGGGCAATTTTGATAAGAAATCGAAGACTTTTCGGCTTATTTTTCGAATTGTTAGTTAAAAGAGGGAAGGGGAATCGGGCACTTGTTTGGCACAGAGCACAAAATCTGCTGGATGAAAAAAGCCAGCGACGGGTCACTGGCTTAGATTAACTTAGTTTGTGCAGGCTACTGAATATAGGTAGGCAACTGCGACACTTAATTATGGTACGTGGCTAACGTCACTATAGCGAATTACTGCTTTTTACCGCCAACTTGTACGTAGTCGATACCGATAATACGGTTGATGATACCCAGAACAGAGCTCGTATCAGAGTTTGTTGAGCGAATCGTATCAACCGTTGCACCTTCAGGTACTAATTCCATTGCGCGGTCTTGAGTATTACCTGGAACTTGGAAACCGACAATGTTGAAGCTTTCAGCGTGCGCTGTGTAAACTTCTTCATTGTGGCTAATACCAGAACAACCCGCTAGAGAAACAATGCCTAAAACGACTAATAACTTTTTCATACAAACACCTTAAGAAAGATTGGAATTTAGATTCAATAAGTTCATTGGGAGACAGCATCTCCCGACCGATGTTGAACATTATTCCAGAGGTGTTTTGTAGTTACTGTATGGGTTTGTCAGCTGAATCATTACATAGCTGAATGGTTATGGTGAATACTGCACCCTTTAAGGTCTGGCTCTGACCTACCTCCACGGTTGCGTTGTGTTGAGTACAGATCTTCTCAACGATAGAAAGCCCTAAACCATGGCCGCTCTTGGCTTTGTTACGCGCTTTGTCGCCAACGTAAAACGGTTCAAACAGGTGAGCTTGATGTTCTTGTGCCACGCCATCACCATCATCATGTACCGCGATCTGTAGCTTATCTTGATGCACGCTTGCTTCAATCGACACTTGCGAACGTGCGAATTTCATTGCGTTACGCACTAGGTTATCTAGTGCTCGGTTGAGTAGTGTTTCATCTGCCATTATTGAGCTAGGTTGCTCTGGCAGTGATAGGTCGATACTGAGCTGAGTGTCTTTGTTCCAACGCGTCATGGCGTGGTCGAGAAAGTCTCGAATCTCTAATGGTTGTTGTAAGTTTTCTAGGTCAGTGCTATCGAGTTTGGCGTAATACAATAGTTCATCGACCATCTTTTCCATCTCTTCCGTGTCTTCGACAATACTCTCAATCGTGCTCTCTTGTTCTGCGTTTAGCTGGGTGTCTTTCAACATTTCAGCTTGCCACTGAATACGGAATATTGGCGTGCGCAGTTCATGAGCGACAGCATTAGTGAGTGAGCGATTACTTTCTACTAAGCGATGAATTCGATCGGCCATTAGGTTGAAGGATTTGTTCAGTGAACCAATCGCAATACCACTTGAAGTCTCGGCTCGTGTCGAGAGATCCCCTTCCGCAAAACGCAGAGTGGCCGCCTCTAGCTTTTTAACTCGGCGGAAGATAATAAATAGATGACATAAGCCATATAAGATAAAGCTCGCTAAAAAGAACAACCAAATGAGGTCATCCTCCAACTCTATTTTTTGCCTAACGAACGCTTCACTGTTGGGGAGGTAGTGATAGGTATTGTCACTGCTTGTTAAGCGAAACCATAGGTCACGTTCATCATCGTGAAAAACAAAGGTATTCGGGTTAGTGCTGAAGAACTCTGAAACGGGACTAGGTATTTCATCGTCTGGGCTGAATGTAACCAATTTATTTCGTGTGGTTTCTACAAACTGGTTTATTGCTTGATGGGCCGCTTCAAGGCCTTGATTTTTAGCGATATTCTCGATCAATTGCTGGTGGGCAGCTGCTTCGTAATCTTCCAGTACATATTCGTAGTCGGTATTGAGCTGATAGACGCTAATCTCGTAGGCGACAAGGCCAGCCATAAAGCAAACTAACAGCCCTATTAAGGACTCCAAAAAGATACGTCGCATAATCGCTCTCTTTTATTACGCTCGTATTGAGCGAGGTTAACGCCAGGCGGTCGAAACAAATAAGTAACCCTTCCCGCGAATGGTCTGAATTTTCTCTGCTGGTGTGTGGTCGTCGCCAAGAATCTTTCTTAGGCGCACTATTTTATTATCAATCGTTCGATCGATTCCGTCGTACTCAATACCACGTAGCGTTTGTGTCAAATAGTCACGTGATAGCGGAGTATCAGGGTTACTCGCTAATAACCACAACAGGTCAAATTCGCTGTCAGTTAGTGATAAAACGGCACCTGAAAGTTCACACTTCTTATAGGTGTTTTTCAGAACCAGTTGATCAAACTGAAGGTTGTCTGAGTCATCGACTGAAGCTGTATTGGTGTCTTGGCGGCGTAATAGTGAACGAACTCTGGCCAGCAGAACTCTTGGTTTGATTGGCTTGGTGACATAGTCATCAGCGCCTGTCTCTAAGCCTGCAACGTGGTCGAAATCATCATCGCTGGCGGTGAGCATTAAAATCTTACCTTTAAAGAGCGTGCGCGTCTGTCGGCATATTGTCAGTCCATCGGTTACAGGGAGCATTAAATCCAACAACACGATATCAGGCTGTTCGGCAAGGATGGTCTGTGCGGCATCACTGCCATCATCGAGTGTGGAAACATCAAAGTCCTGCGTAACAAAGTAATCCTTTAGCATTCGCTGAAGTTTCAAATCGTCTTCTACGATGATCATTTTAGGTTTTGTCATTCCATTATCAGCCTTGTCGTGCGTTTCATTTATTGAGATTACGTGAGGGAGCCTTTTTGAGTATCTAGTTATTGTGGCATACCCAATTTACAGGCCTTACGTAAAATACCTGACATGAATGATTAAACACTTTGCACGCTAGTTCAATGATGTTTTTGGATTTGTGTGAAAATAAAAAACAATGTTCAAAACGATATACATTCTCATACATTCGCACGACAGATGTTTTGGCCTTTAAATAATAGAATTTTCCCATCAAATATTTTGGGAATAACTGTATGAACGACTATAGAAATGCATTACTGGCGTTACCTTTAATTCTTTTAGCGGGCTGTAATTCAAGCTCTAACTCAGGCTCAAGTTCTGGTAAAGCGGCGACTAAAGCGCAAGCAAAACCTCAAGCTGATTACGTATTTTCATCAGCGAAACTTGGTGAGTTGTATAAAGAACGACAAGAGGTTCAAGAGGCCATAAAGCTTGATTACGACGGTGTGCAGTATGAAAGCATTCTGTTTGCGGAAGATATTAGTGATAAGCAAAAAGTGGTTAGGCTTGCGGATAGTTTAGGTCAAAGTGTGGATCTGTACCTTCCTGATGCAGGGTTTGATAGCTGCGGTATTTACACAGAGGGCAAGGGGTTAGATGTGTTTGATTGCAGCGCCGCCCAACGCTCTGTCTCTAATGAGACCACGCTAATCCAAACAAAAGCGAACAGTGCAAAAGCGGTTGAGCTTGAGTACCAAAATGAGTTGTCGCAATACGTGACGAGCTTGGGTTCGACGATTCTGAGTAAAACCAAAAAGGGTAATAAGGTCACCATCACCACTTCATTTGCTTTCAATGCCTTTTATCGCGATGTGCTCAAAGAGACTGGTGCTGTTGATCGAATTCGGTCGACTCTGGGTGCATCAACCTATTCTCAGCTTTTTGATATCGTGAAATTGTATCAAGGCAGCGAGATGACATTGAAGTTTACCAACCATATTGGTGGAAGCGCCGACGATGATATCAATATGTACACCGGGATCATGATCCACAGTAACAACATGACGACGATCGTAACGCCTACGGGTTCGGTGTTCTCTGGCGGCACGGATCTTTTCGCTGCGGGTAACCAACGAGTTTTGCAACGAGCAGATACCACTAAAGCCATTGAGCTTAATAAGCAGGTTGGTGTGCACAGTTGGGCTGAGGATGATAAAACAGCCAAAGACTTCCCATACACGAACGAAAGCCATCGCAAGCAAGCGACCTACTTTAAAAAGGTGATGGGAGAGAAAGGGATCGATTTCTATATCTTCACTTTAGATTCTGCTCCGGCTTCTGGCGAACACTGGGTGACTAAGGCCGATTCAGATAAATACGGTTTTATTACACGTATTGAGTAGCTTTGACTCGCATTAAAAATTAGGTGTGTATGTTGAAAGGTTGGTTGTGCTTTGTCATCACCAGCCTTTTTTTGTTCTGGAATTGAAGGCGGTACCGCTTGTAATGCTCATGAATTCAACGAGAAAACATGGATGTGAGTAAAAACCGCATTTATTCGCTAAGTAACAACTAATTTCTGCAGATTTGGTTTTTAGAAAGCACAATCACAGCACTTTTTTGACGATAGTATTTATTATCCGCAACCTTACTGGCCAATAGGTTTCTATAATCTAACGATGTAAGGAGCATGTGAATGACTAATAAGGACGATCATTTATGCAGTTACTGGCAGGCACTCTGACACACTACGCTAATCCCCAAGCACGCCGTGAATTGGAATACTCAAGTGAGCAGCGTGACATTTTAAGTGTCGCGAACTCTCAACAGGCGATTAAAGATATTTCTCAATGGCCAGGTTACTCTGTGACTCCTTTGCATGAACTGAATGCTATCTCTGCTGAGATCGGCGTAAACAAGTTTTGGTACAAAGATGAATCGCAGCGTTTTGGCTTAAAGAGTTTTAAAGCTCTGGGCGGCGCTTATGCGGTGGCTCGTCAGCTTCAGATTGAAATCGCTAATCGCTATGGGAAGAATCCGACCATCAGTGAGCTGCTCAACGGTGAATGGAAATCAGAAGTTGCTGAGATCGTTGTGAGTTGTGCAACAGACGGAAACCATGGCCGCTCCGTCGCATGGGGCGCACAAATGTTTGGTTGTGGTTGTGTTATCTACATTCACCGTGACGTCTCAGAAGGCCGCAAGCAAGCGATGGAAGCGTTCGGTGCAGAAGTAGTTCGCATTACAGGTAATTACGATGAATCGGTTCGTTTGGCTGATTCTGAAGCCAAAGCGAAAAACCGCGTGATTGTGTCGGACACCTCTTATGAAGGTTACATGGAAATCCCGAAGGATGTGGCACTTGGCTACACAGTGATGTTGGCTGAAATTGTCGAGCAATTGGATGGTGAGATCCCAACACATGTCTTCGTACAAGGCGGTGTAGGTGGTTTGGCATCAGCCGTCTGTGGTTACTTCTGGGATTTGTGGGGCGCTGAGCGTCCACGTTTTGTAATCGTAGAACCTGAGCAGGCCAACTGTTTGCAGAAGAGTGCTCAAGCGGGCAAGCCCGTTGTAGTTACCGGCGATCTAGAGACACTGATGGCTGGGCTTGCCTGTGGTGAGGTTTCAAGCTTGGCATGGACGATTCTACAAAATGGTGCTGATGATTTCATGACGCTGAGTGAAGAGGCGATCCCGCAAGCGATGCGCATGCTGGCAAGTGGCGAGCAAACGGAAGCGGCGATAGAAGGGGGCGAATCTGCCGTTCCAGGGTTTGCCGCAGCGATCATCGCTAAGCAAGAGCCGAATTTCGCTGAAAAACTGGATTTAACTCAAGACAGCCGAGTGCTAGTCATTGGTACTGAAGGGGCAACTGACCCGGATCTCTACCAACAAATCATCGACAACAAAATCTAATAACGAAAAGCTCATAGTTAGCAGTTAGCAGTTAGCAGTTAGCAGCTAGCAATTAATAGCTAATCGCGAACAACGAATAATAAAGTAAGCCCCAAAGTTGGCGGTATGTAAGGTTTCTTCATACCGTCTTTTTTTTCTCTCTTTTTGACTTCATCTCATGACACGTCTTGCTTTCTAATCGCGCTGCTCATCAATCGGAATAGTCAGCCCGACCTTGACGTTATCCATCACCACATTGGTTTGAAAGCTTTTGATATTGGCATTATCGAAGAAGGCCTCACGAGTAAAATTATCGTACCCCTCCATATCTGCAGCCGTGACGATTAAGATAAAATCAGAGCTGCCTGTGACGTAATAGCATTGCTGCACAGAACGGTTCGAACTCATCTCTTTTTTGAAGTTATGCATCAAATCCACACGTTCACGTTCAAGTGTTACCTGAACGATAAACGTCATTCCGTGACCGACCGCTTTTGGGTTAATCACCGAGACATCAGCCTGAATTACCCCTTGTGCTCTCATGCGTTTTAAACGGCGCTGAACGGCAGCAGGAGAGAGCCCGACCTTCTCTGCAATCTTGTCTGATGTTGCTCTATTTGAGTCTTGTACGATGTTGAGGATCTTCTTGTCGAAACTGTCGACCACCAATGCAGGCTGTTGTGTCATACCCATACTTCCCAGTGTCAATTTGTAAATTATTTGTTTCTTTTTTTCCAGTGTGTGATCGAGTTAAAGGTATTTGGCTCCAACAATTAATCACAGAGGATTGAGAACAAAAAATCACTATAACGCAATAAAAATGCGGAATTCCCGCACAATAAGGTATTCGTTTAATGATAATCCTTAAAGTTGTCGGTGCATTATTAACCTTGTGAACGAAATGTAAAGTTCAAAATCACAGAGTTTGAAGTTTATATGATACATGTTGTTAACATTTGTTAAGTGTTGATATTGGCAGCTCAAGGAGTCGGAAAGTATGAAATCTGCAACCGCTACTTTACAGTTTGAATTAGAAAAATTGGCACCAGCAGGACGCGTCGGTGTGATTGCGTTAGCGACAGATTTCAATATTGAGCGTGATTTAAACACGTTGTTTCCAGACGATGTACAGTCGTTCACCAGCCGAGTTCGAAACTATAATCCTTTGACGATAGAGAACCTGCGAAAGATGGAGCCAGGAATCGCTGCTTGCGCTGATACCATCCTTCCGGGTACCGAATTGGATGTGGTGATTTACGCTTGTACTTCCGGCACCGTAGCGATTGGCAGCGAACGAATTACCCAGCTTATTCATCAATCTTGCCCAAATGCAGCAGTAACCAACCCGGTGACCGCGGCCTTAGCAGCTTTCGAAAGCTTCAAAGTTAAGTGTATCTCAGTGTTAACACCCTATACCGAAGCTGTGAATCAAGACGTCGCAGCATTTTTTGAGTCGCAAGGCATTGAGGTATTGAGCATTGCTGGCTTTGGCTTTGAAGATGACACCGCGATGACGTTCATTGACCCAATGGACATTAAAAATGCCGCACTACAAGTTTGCGATCCTGAAGCGGATCTTCTTTTTATCTCTTGCACGGCACTGCGTGCAGCATCGGTGATTGAATCCATTGAAGTGGAATTAGATAAGCCCGTTGTTAGCAGCAATCAGGTATTGGCTTGGCATTCGCTTCAGTTGATGAACTACCCCATACCCATAAAAGGTTTCGGTGCACTGCTAGAGCACCATCTTGAGCCAACCTCAGATAATCACCGAAGGTCGCAGTCGTTGTAACAACCTTCGATTAAAGCTGCTCGTTTCGTGTTTACATTCAGCAGTCAAGCTAACTCTACATTTTACGTTAATACAAAGAATGACACTTTGGGACTACTACTATGCCTTCTACTTTCTCGATCAAACCAGACCAACTGTCTTCGCAGCTTATTCAAAGCATGACGGAGTGGCGTCAACATTTACACCGTTTCCCTGAGTGTGGCTTTGACGTGAATCTGACCTCCGATTTCATCGCCGATAAGTTACATAGCTTTGGTATCGAAGTGGTGCGTAACATCGGTAAAACAGGATTAGTTGGGATACTTCGTTCAGGATCGAGTGAAGCGAGCATTGGTCTGAGAGCTGATATGGATGCGCTACATATTCACGAACAAAATAACTTCGCACACTGCTCACAACACGATGGAAAAATGCACGCTTGTGGGCACGATGGACACTCCGCAATGCTGCTCGGCGCTGCAAGCTATTTGGCCGAGAACCTAACCTTCGATGGCACTGTGTATTTCATCTTTCAACCCGATGAAGAGCACGGTTGTGGCGCGCAAGCGATGATTGATGATGGCTTATTTGAGCGATTCTCGATTGATGAAGTGTATGGAGTTCATAACTTCCCCGGTTTAGCGGAAGGTGAGTTGATGGTTCGCCCCGGATCATTAATGGCCAGTGAAAGTAGCTTTGAGATCACCATCAATGGTGTGGGTGGGCATGCTGCTCTGCCGCATCAAGGTGTTGATCCTTTAGTCGTCGGTTCGCAAGTCATTCTTGGTCTGCAAACCATAGTATCTCGCAACCTTAGTGCGATCCACGACACGGCTGTAGTCTCTGCGACCGAGTTTATTACCGATGGCACGGTTAACGTTATCCCGACCCAAGTCACCATTAAAGGTGACTGCCGCTGCTTCACTGAGTCTTCTCTCGATCGAATCAAACAAAGTATGGAGAGGATTGTGGCTGGCATTTGTCAGGCTGCGGGCGCTACTTACGATTTCGAGTTCATCAATACCTTCTACCCAACCATCAATAGTGAGCAACAAACCCAATATTCGGTTGCCGCCGCGCAGAAAGTGCTTGGCGTAGAGAACGTTAATGACGCCTGCGACCCGCTGACTATTTCGGAAGATTTCTCAAGCATGCTTCGTGTTAAACCGGGCTGTTATGTGCTGTTGGGTAATGGTACGGAATCGGTCGGTGGCTGCGCATTGCACAACCCTGAATATGACTTTAATGACGGCATCTTAAAGCTCGGTGCGAGTTACTGGGTTCAGTTGGTGAACGACCGTTTAACAAGATCAATTTAGAAACACTTATTTAGAAACAATGAATTAAAAGCAGCTCAATTGGAAGTAACAACTCAATTAGAAGCGATAAGTAGAGACACGGATTCAGCAGTGACGCATTTGGCACTGCAAGATGGCAGACTTTAAACGGAGTTTATTGTCGACACAGCCAAAACTGAAGCGCGTGAAGTGACCAAGGTCATCAACGTGTAATTAGGATAATAAAAGGAAAGACAGGATGAAACGATTAGGCGTAGCACTGCTAAGTTTGAGCATGGTTTTTGGCGTTCATGCCGAAACATGGAAGTTTGCTTCAGAAGAGGACAAAACAGACGTTCAAGACATCTATGCGCAAAAATTTGCGGAAGTGATTAAGAAGGAATCTGATGGCGACATCCGTGTCCGCATCTATTACTACGGTCAACTAGGGACAGAAAACGACATCGTAGAATTGGCTGCTAAAGGCACGATTCAATTCGTATCTGTAGGAGCGGGTCACTTAGGATCTTATGTTCCTGAAGTTCAGGCAGTGAGCTTGCCTTATGTACTGGGTACCAATGAAGAAATCACCCATAAGGTGTTAACGGAAAGCCCAACCATCTACAACAAATTGGCACCGAAGTTTGAGAGTGTAAACCTCAAGCTATTGTCGATGATGTCTGAGGGTGAAATGGTTTGGGGCGGTAATAAACCTATCCGTACTCCTGAAGATTTTGCGAACCAGAAAATCCGTACTTTCACTTCAACCATTCCTGTTGAAACCTACAAAGCGTTTGGTGCAACACCTACCCCTCTTTCTTGGGGTGAAGTGTACGGTTCACTGCAACTAAAGACCATTGATAGCATGGTTAACCCTATCTACTTCATCTACAACGCAAAGTGGCATGAGGTTCAAGACTACTTAATGTTCCCAGGTCAGCAACCTTATGTGAGTACCGTTTCGACCAACAGTAAGTGGTACAACGCTTTGTCTGAAGAGAAGCAAGCAATGGTCGACAAAGCAATCAAAGCGGCAGATCAAGCGGCTTACGACTATCAGATCCGCATCAACAAAGAGAACATGGACAAGATCTTGAAAGAGCGTCCAAACATGCAAGTGGTTGTGTTGACGGATGAAGAGCGTGAGCGCTTTAAAACGCTAAGCCAGAAGCTGCACACGACATACTACGACGTAGTGGCGAATGCTTACCCGGCGGGTCAGAAAAGCGAAGCTCGTGAGGGTGCGAAAACCATTCTCGAAGAGATCCTAGGTGAAGTGAAGGCTGCTTCAGCAACGCAATAGAAAGCGTTAGTAAGGATGATAGTTATCCGTTGATATGTGTCAGCGGATAGCTTATCCCAACCTTCTCCAAATAGTGGCAATGGACTCGTGTCACTGAACGAAGTATGGAGCACTGCCTGTTATGAAAGAACTGCTACATAAAATAAGTGTCGCGACAGAAAAGCTAGAGCGCTTTTTGATCATGACTGCCATTCTCGCGATGATGATCAACTCTACTGCCAATGCGATTGGTCGTTACGCCTTCAATAAAAGCCTATTTTTTTCGGAAGAGCTCAATCAGTTTCTGATTGTGTCTGTGACCTTTATTGGCTTCGCTTATGCGGTGCGCCAAGGTCGAAATATTCGTATGACAGCTGTCTACGATTCATTGAGCACGAAAGCTCAGAAAATCCTCACAACCATCATTGCGTTATTAACAGCAATACTGATGTTTTACCTCACCTACCATGCGTTCTTTTACGTTAAAGAGCTGAAAGATATCAACCGGTTAAGTCCAGCCTTACAGTTCCCTGTGTATTGGGTGTACGCGATCATTCCGATCGGATTTTTTATCGCGGGATTGCAATACAGCATGAGTTTCTTGATGAACTTATTGCATGAAGAGATCTACGTGTCATTTGACGTGATTGAAAATAGAAATACAAAAGTAGGTGAGTTTGAATGAGTGATGTTGCACAGTTTTTCTCGGACATTATTGCCGGCGAATTAGATATTTATGTCATTACATTTACTCTTGTCTCTGTGATGGTGATTTTGCTGTTTTTGAGCTTCCCTATGATCGTGCCGTTAGCGGTTGGGGCTTTGATTGGCTTGATTCATTTCTCTCAGGTAGAGCCCGGTGTATTGATTCAGCAGATGGTGACAGGTATTTCGCCGAACGCTCTGATCGCGGTGCCGATGTTCATCTTGGCTGCGGATATTATGACGCGTGGTCACACGGCGTATAACCTACTGGGTCTGATTCAAGCTTTTGTTGGACACCTGCGTGGCGGGTTACCGATTACTACGTGTATCAGCTGTACCTTGTTTGGTTCAGTTTCCGGTTCGACCCAAGCGACCGTGGTGTCGGTTGGGCAAATCATGCGTCCTAAGTTGCTGCAAGCAGGGTACAAAGATAGTTTTGTGATGGCGTTGATCATCAATGCCAGTGACATCGCATTTCTTATTCCGCCGAGTATCGGCTTGATTCTTTACGGCACCTTAGCCAACGCCAGTGTAGGGGAGTTGTTTATTGCTGGTATTGGTCCGGGCTTAGTGCTCGCGAGCCTGTTCTCGTTATACAGCTATGCCTACAGCGTGAAACACAGTGACACCATCTCTTTGGTTGAAAAGGCCAACACTGCCGAGCGTATTGAAGCGATCAAGAAAGCGATTCTTCCTCTCGGCTTCCCTGCTTTGATTATCGGTGGTATCTATTCTGGTGTGGTCACTCCTACCGAAGCGGCTTCATTTGCTGTGTTATATGCAATCATCGTTGAGTGCATTTTCTATCGCAAACTTGGCGTAAAAGATATCTGCGATGCAGCGCTAAATACCGGCTTGATTACTGCAGTTGTTTTTGTGCTGGTGGGTGTCGGTCAGGCGTTCTCTTGGTATATCTCGTTTGAACAAATTCCTCAGGAATTGCTAGCTCCTCTTAATCTAGAAGACGCCTCACCTGAATACATTCTGTTTGTCATCGCACTGACTTTCTTTGTCGGCTGTATGTTTGTGGATTCGTTAGTGGTCTTGCTGATCTTGACGCCGATTTTCATGCCGATTGTTAATGCCGCAGGTATCGATCCAATCTTGGTCGGTGTGATGGTAACGCTGCAAATGGCCATTGGGTCGGCAACACCTCCATTTGGTTGTGACATCTTTACCGCGATAGCGATTTTCGAGCGACCTTACATGGAAGTGATCCGTGGGGCATTACCGTTTTTCCTTATTTTGATATTGATGTCTGCTTTGCTGATTTTCTTTCCAAGTATCGCTCTGCTACCAAGAGATGTTTTATTCAATTAATTCTAGGGTTACCTTTCTTCATTTAAGGATAGAGATATGAGTATATTGCCGTTAACACCTCCGCAGAGAGGGTTTGAATCAGCAGAACTCGAGCAACGCACTGTCGAGTTACAACAACGCCTTCGCGCACAAAACATCGATGCTGCGTTTTTCACAACCGAGCCTGAATTCCGTTATTTCAGTGGCTTTAAATCGCAGTTTTGGGAAAGCCCAACTCGACCTTGGTTTTTGGTGGTGCCTGCGGTTGGTAAGCCCATAGCGGTAGTGCCAGAGATCGGTGTTGCTGGCTTTGAAGAAACATGGATTGACGACGTGCGTAGTTGGCCGTCACCAAGGCCTGAAGATGACGGTATCTCTTTGTTAGCTTCTACGCTATCTGAGGTCTCCAAGGGTTCTCGTAGAATCGGTTCGATGATTGGCCCTGAAACACATTTGCGTATGCCAGCCACTAATTATGCATTGTTACAGCAGAAGTTGAGCCAACACTGTGTGGTTGATGTGTCATTGATGGTTCGAGACTTGCGTAGTGTTAAGTCTCAAGCTGAGATCGATAAAGTACGCTTTGCTTGTCAAGTGACGGCGGCGGGCTTTGAATATCTTCGTCACCATTTAGCGATAGGCATGACAGAACGACAGGCGTGTAAAGCGATGCATTTAGAGATGTTACGTTTGGGTGCCGATGCGTGTCCTTATCTTATTTCCGCGTCCGGCCAAGGTGGGTATGACAACATCATTATGGGACCAACCGACCGTGTACTCAGTGAAGGTGACGTGTTGATCATCGACACGGGGGCTAACTTTGATGGCTACTTTAGCGACTTTGACCGTAATTATGCGTTTGGGCATGCACAGCCAGATACGATAGCGGCTTATGACGCCGTTTATCAATCGACAGAAGCAGGGCTCGCGATTGCAGAGCCGGGACGAACAACCGGAGACGTGTGGCAAGCCATGTGGTCGGTGCTCGAAAAGAACGGTGCACTCGGCAACGATGTGGGTCGAATGGGGCATGGTCTGGGTATGCAGCTAACCGAGTGGCCATCACATGTGCCAAATGGTGATGTGATATTAAAACCCGGCATGGTGTTAACGTTAGAGCCCGGTATGGCATTTGCGAAAAACCGTATGATGGTACACGAGGAGAACATCGTTATTACCGAATCTGGTTGTGAAATGTTGCACCAAAGAGCCTGGCAGTCTATGCCGATTATCGGCGAATAAACCACAGTTAGTTACTTTGTTAACCCTTCTATTCATCCCAAATTAAGACCGCTATTTGAATAGCGGTTTTTACATTCAACTTCATTCTCAAAATGAGATTTTTCAACTAGATAATCATAACCTTCTGTTAAATATAGTTTTATTTTTCGGCACTATACTTGCTCCATTCCTCTATACACGTTTAAGGCTAGTGAAAGAGGGAACAGAATGAGAAATTGGAATTCAGTCATATTGCCGAGTTGCTTGGTGCCATGTGTCGCGATGGCGTTGACAACCGCAGACCTTACATTTGAATCAGGCTCGGATGCTTCTAACTATTCTGCAAAAGGTAAACCCAATAATACTTATTCGATCGCGGGGTCACTTCCTCAAGATGTTTTAACTAACGTCTATTCGATGTTGCCAGAAGGCACTACCGTGAACAGTGCCTTTATTGCACCTGAGCGTTATTCGAGTATTGATATTGATGATGAGTTGGGCGGTGCAGAGTACGCCACAGCCACAATCACTTTCCTGAATGAAGGGGCGGGTTATCGAAATTCCCTCGGTTATTTTGTGTTTGACACTAACAACCCACCGGCGACTAAAGATGATATTAATGCGCATGTGATTGTGTTTCCCAATACGTCCGTTGCTAGTGTTGGTGAGATGCAGGAAGGCGACACGATTGATCTAAGTGTCCAACTTACCGCTGGCCAAACATTGGCTTTCTTCATTATCTCCAATGGTTGGGGTTGGGAGGGTTCTTATAACAATATCCCGTGGCTTGGCGGTTGGGGAACACCTTTTTACAGCTATCCATCGCTCAACCCAGAGGCGACCGCTGAATATCGAAGACACAATGTTGCCTTCCTCGATACAGAAAATGAGTTCCTAGTACTTGGCTTTGAGGATATTTATCGCCCTACTGGAGACAACGACTTTAATGATTTGATCTTCACTGTTGAAGTGACGCCATTTGCGGCTGTTGATGGGGTCAATGAAGATGGCACGACAGATTCCAAATACGAAGTGCTTGTGCAAGAGAATAATGAGGATGTGACAGTCACGTCGGTCTACCCAAGCTCGAACAGCTACGCAACGATCGCATTTGAAGATAATTGGCCCTTGAAAGGGGACTATGATTTCAATGATGTGGTGTGGCGTTACCGAGTGACAGAGCAACTCAATGGACAGCGAGAGCTTAAAAACTTAACCATAGATTACACACTTCAGGCGATGGGGGCTGGTTACTCCAATGGCTATGCATTGAAACTGCCGAACGTTCTGCCTGCTAACGTGGCATCCACAACGTTGACTCGAAATGGTGTCGCCGTTGGCCATACCATTCTCAAAGAGGGGAGCAGCGAAACGATTCTGATGGTGTCTGAAGATCTGAGAGTGGAGCTAGAAAACCTAGGTGAACTCACCGAAAGCTGCGTCTTCTACCGAACACAAAGCGCATGCTCTGAACAGCAAAATGCTGATGCTCTCAACTATCAATTGTACGTCGAGTTTACGTCTCCAGTATCGCGTGATGAAATCGGCTATCCACCTTATGACTCATTCATTTTCGCGGCTGAAGATATGTACCACGGTGATTTTGTTGGCACTCCTCCAGGTATGACATGGCAAACTCACCTCAAAGCGTTTTCTGGCACCAGTGAAATGAATAATGCCTTGTTCAATAGTCACGATGACCGCTCTTCGGGTTCTGAATCGTTTAAGACCAGCAACAACATGCCTTGGGTGATTAACATCCGTGACGAATGGGACCACCCTGTAGAATACATTGACATCAGTGAAGCTTATACGTCGTTCCCTACATGGGTAACCAGTAGTGGTGAGACAGATGGCGAGTGGTACAAGGCATCGACCACCAATAAAGTTATTTCAGCGACGGACGAGTAGGAGAGCACCATGAATTATACAATCAAACTATTCACCATCAGTTCTCTGCCTTTGTTAGTCGCAGCCTGTGGCGGCGGAGGTGGTGGGGGAAGCTCAAGTGCTGCGCCAGCTCAGACACCATCTGCCACGCCAACGCCGGTTCA
This sequence comes from Vibrio sp. Vb339, assembly GCF_902751245.1. Classification (NCBI taxonomy): domain Bacteria; kingdom Pseudomonadati; phylum Pseudomonadota; class Gammaproteobacteria; order Vibrionales; family Vibrionaceae; genus Vibrio; species Vibrio sp. Vb339. The sequence continues at coordinate 471,085 of NZ_CADDIS010000001.1, forward strand.
GACGCCTGTTTCTCCTGCTCAGCCAGCCGTTGCAGCGATAACCGACACTTCGGAGATTGTTGCGCAAGCTGGGTTTTCGTTTGATGTCGGTGAGAAGATCAGTTTGTCGATGGATTACACGGGAACCACTCCGGGAGCGCTGCACTTGTATTCCGAGTCGGCATTTGTGATGAGTAACGGTGATGTTGTCGCTGACCCTTTGTCGAGAATCACCACGGTGTACCCAACTCAAATCGATGTGGTGGAATTAGAGGTGAATGGGAACTGGGATCAAATCTACGCTCGTTGGGTACCGATGAGCAGCAGTGAACAAGAGCAAAGTTGGGTAATTTCACTGGATCAATCGAGCAATAGTTACCACTTGGCTTTTTAGTTGAACCAACCACATTTTATTATCTCAATATTGGCGATAAAAATGAGAGCACCGAACTTACTTGTGGTGCTCTCTTTGTATCTGATTTTCATTTTTACTCTTCATCAATCGCATCATCGACTTTCCCTACCAATATACAAATAACGATGCCTATTCGCTGTGTCTCGTCCTATTTCGGCACAGAAGATAAGCGGTTGAAGTTTGTTCAGAACAAGCAAAAACATTTGACCAATAACTATCACACCTCAAATCTTTAATTGTTTTCGTTAGTGCTCTAAATGATATTTAATCTATTGTTTTGTAATGGATTTTGTCGATTTGAATGCTGTGTTGTTACGAGTTTGTTTTAAATAATCATTTGAACCCTAACTAAATTTCTGTCATTTTATATTTAACTGAACGTTCAATATAAAATAAAAGGACTGAGAAATGCCGAAGGTTGGGATGCCTGATATACGTAAACCACAGCTTGTTCAAGCCACCATGACGGTGATTGATCGAGTGGGTTTGCATGCCGCGAGTATTGCGTTGATCAGCAAAGAAGCGGGAGTCTCCACTGGCATTATTAATCACTATTTTGGTGGAAAGCATGGGCTGCTCGAAGAGACCATGCGTGAAATCCTTCGCCAACTCTCCAACACCATCACCACGTCACTAAAAGCGCTTCCTGTTGACGCTCACCAACAGAGAATCAACGCGATCATCGATGGTAACTTCGAAGGTTACCAAGCAGAAAATAAGGTCGCGAAGGCGTGGTTGGCATTTTGGTCATATTCAATGCATGACGAGCAGCTGAAAAGACTGCAGCGTGTGAATGAAAAACGTTTGATTTCACACTTACGTCTTGAGTTGAAAGGTATTTTGAATCATGAACAAGCGGATCTCGTTGCTCACGGGATTGCGTCTCTGATTGATGGTTTGTGGCTGCGAGGCACACTAAACCCAGATGGTATCGATGCTCAAAAGGCGCGTGCCATCATCAATGATTATCTAGATAAACAACTTACGTTCTACTCGTGCAGTACCAAATAGAACGCAGTATTAGAACTAGAACAGCACTAGAACGACCAACATTTAAACTAGACCAGTAGAGTCTAATAACAATAATTAAGTCAGAATCTCACATGGAAATGAACTCGTTATACATCGATGGCGCAGCGGTTAAAGCTACGTCTGGTGAAACCTTTGATAGCATCAACCCTGCAAATGGCGAACCTATTGCCAAGCTAGGCCAAGCCTCTGCCGCGGATGTAGATAGCGCTATCGAATCAGCAAAACGTGGCTTCGCTGTGTGGTCAGCAATGACAGCAGTCGAGCGCAGTCGTATTCTTTTGAAGGCGGTAGAGATACTTAGAGCTCGAAATGATGACCTTGCAAAACTTGAGGTTGTTGATACGGGTAAGCCTTTACAGGAAGCGATTGCAGTGGATGTAGCCTCTGGCGCTGATGTTATTGAATATTTTGCTGGCCTTGCTCCAACTCTACAAGGTGACCAACAACCGCTGAGCGAATCTCAATTTTTCTACACACGCCGTGAACCGCTAGGCATCTGTGCTGGCATTGGCGCGTGGAACTACCCTATTCAAATCGCGATGTGGAAATCGGCTCCGGCATTGGCCGCGGGTAACGCGATGATTTTCAAACCTTCAGAAGAGACTCCGCTCACAGCTCAAAAGCTTGCAGAGATCTTTACTGAAGCTGGTCTTCCTGATGGCGTGTTTAACGTGGTTCAGGGCGATTACCGTGTTGGTCAGATGCTAACGGCTCATCCCGACATCGCTAAAGTGTCGTTCACAGGTGAAACCGGTACCGGTAAAGCGGTAATGTCAGACAGTGCTAAAACACTCAAGTCTGTAACGATGGAACTTGGCGGCAAGTCACCAATGATCGTGTTTGATGATGCGAAATTGGATGATGCGGTTTCCGCTTCGATGGTTGCCAACTTCTACACCCAAGGCGAAGTGTGTACCAACGGTACTCGTGTTTATGTACATGAAAACATCTATGACGCATTCATCGACCAACTTAAAACACGCACTGAGAAGCTGATCATTGGTAACCCGATGGACATGGAGACTCAGATCGGCGCGTTGATTTCTAAAGAACACCTTTCAAAAGTCCTTGAAGCAATTGAGCTAGCTAAGCAGTCGGGCGCAACTCTGCTGACGGGCGGCTATCAAGTGACAGACAATGGCCTCGAAAACGGCAACTTTGTTATCCCAACCGTGTTTGTGGATTGCGAAGACAACATGCCTCACGTTCAACAAGAGATCTTTGGCCCTGTGATGTCAGTGTTGAAGTTTACCGACGAAGACGACGTGATTCGCCGCGCTAACGACACCAAATATGGCCTTGCGGCTGGTGTGTTCACGCAAAACCTTTCTCGTGCGCATCGTGTTATTCATCAAATGCAGGCAGGTATTTGTTGGGTGAACACGTGGGGCGACTCACCGGCAGAAATGCCTGTTGGTGGTTACAAGCTTTCGGGTATTGGCCGTGAAAATGGACCAGAAACCCTACTTCATTATACGCAGACTAAGAGCATTCTTATTGAACTTGGCGACTACGCCAGCCCTTATGCTTAACGCGTAACACTCAATTTTATGGGTTAGCTTAAAAAAGCTAGCCCTACTGACTCATCTCAGGGAAATCAAAACATGGAACAACGCTACGATTATATTATCGTCGGCGCGGGTTCGGCCGGCTGTGTGTTAGCGGATAGGCTAACGGAAAGCGGTGAACATAGCGTTTTATTACTGGAAGCGGGTGGTACGGATAAGAGTATTTTTATCCAGATGCCAACCGCGCTTTCTTACCCAATGAATACTGAAAAGTACGCTTGGCAATTTGAAACAGAGAAAGAACCGGGTCTTGATGGACGTGAACTGCACTGCCCACGTGGCAAAGTGTTAGGCGGCAGCTCATCGATCAACGGGATGGTTTATGTTCGTGGCCACGCGTGTGATTTTGACCAATGGGAAGAAGAGGGCGCAGCGGGTTGGAATTACCAAGCTTGTTTGCCTTACTTCCGCCGTGCTGAATCATGGAACAAAGGCGGTGATGAATACCGTGGTGACAATGGCCCTGTTGGCACTTGTAATGGTAACGATATGGCGCTCAACCCGCTTTACCAAGCGTTTATCGATGCAGGTAAAGACGCAGGTTACCCAGAAACCAACGATTACAACGGCTACCAGCAAGAAGGCTTCGGCACTATGCATATGACGGTAGACAAGGGTGTTAGAGCCTCAACCTCTAACGCTTATCTACGCCGTGCATTGAAGCGTTCAAACCTGACCTTGAAGAAAGGCATCGTGGCGCGTCGTTTCTTACTTGAAGCACAAGACTCAGAAGGTCAATCGGGCTTGAAAGCGGTCGGTGTCGAGTTTGAAAAGTCAGGCAATACCCAGGTGGCTGTGGCGAACAAAGAAGTGATCTCTTCTGCGGGTTCTATTGGCTCGGTTCAACTGCTGCAACTTTCTGGTATCGGCCCGAAAGCCGTGCTTGAAAAGGCCGGCGTTGAAGTTAAACACGAACTAAGCGGTGTCGGTGAAAACCTTCAAGATCACTTAGAAGTGTACTTTCAATATCACTGCAACGAACCTATCACGCTCAACAGTAAGCTTGGCTTGGTCAGCAAGGGCATGATTGGCGCGGAATGGATTCTGACTCGCAAAGGCCTTGGTGCCACTAACCACTTTGAATCGTGCGCGTTCATTCGTTCTCGCAAAGGATTGAAGTGGCCAAACATTCAATATCACTTCTTGCCTGCAGCGATGCGTTACGACGGACAAGCGGCCTTTGATGGTCACGGTTTCCAAGTACACGTTGGGCCTAATAAGCCAGAAAGTCGCGGTACGGTTGCGATCACTTCTGCTGATCCGCATGCCAAGCCAGAGATCATTTTCAACTACATCTCGACTGAGCAAGACCGCCAAGATTGGCGTGATTGTATTCGTTTAACGCGTGAGATCTTGTCTCAACCAGCAATGGATGCTTACCGAGGCGAAGAGATTCAGCCGGGTCTAAGTATCACTTCCGATGAAGCAATCGACGAATGGGTTAAGCAGAACGTGGAAAGTGCGTATCACCCTTCATGTGGCTGCAAAATGGGCGCTGATGATGATCCAATGGCAGTGCTTGATGAAGAGTGTCGTGTTCGCGGCATTGATAATCTGCGTGTTGTCGACTCATCTGTTTTCCCTGTTATTCCGAACGGAAACTTGAACGCCCCGACCATCATGGTGGCTGAGCGTGCTTCCGATTTGATTTTGGGTAAGCCAATGCTCAAAGAGCAGGACGTTCCAGTGTGGATTGCACCTGAATGGCAAGAGAAGCAAAGAATAAATAAACCAGTAAGAGAAGCGTAAGCCTCTGTTATTGAAATAAAAATAATAAACGCAGAAATAATAAAAAAAGTAACAACCAAAATTAGTCAAAAGTCAGCAAAGCTGCCCTGATTAGTATGAGTTAGGGCAGAAAAAGGAAAGATAAAAAGGAATCATTATGACGACTCAACATAAACAAACCGCTACAAAAAAGGCGCTCGTAACGCTAGCAATCAGTTCATTCGCGTTCAGTGCTTATGCCAATGCTTCAGTAGAACCGCAGCAATGTGAAAACGTTCGATTCGCTGATGTAGGCTGGACTGACATTACCGCAACAACCGCCGTTACTTCTGAACTATTAAAAGGCCTTGGTTACAAAACCAAAACCGACCTACTTTCAGTACCGGTGACATACTCTTCAATGGCGAACGGCGATATTGACGTATTCCTAGGTAACTGGATGCCAACCATGGAAGGCGATATTGCTAAGTACCGTGAAGAGGGCACGGTTGAAACCGTTCGTGCCAACCTTGAAGGCGCAAAATACACACTAGCTGTACCAAAATACGTGTACGACTCAGGTGTAAAAAGCTTCGCCGACCTAGCAAAACATGCCGACAAATTTAAAGACCGCATCTACGGCATCGAACCGGGTAACGACGGTAACCGCCTAATCCAATCAATGATTGATTCTGACGCGTTTGGCTTGAAAGATTTCAGCCTAGTGGAATCAAGCGAAGCGGGCATGGTGTCTCAAGTGTCACGCGCAGCACGCCGTAGTCAATGGATTGTTTACCTTGGTTGGGCTCCGCACCCGATGAACAGCAATGTTGAAATGGAATACCTTTCAGGTGGTGACGACTTCTTCGGCCCTAACTACGGTGGCGCGAATGTTTACACCAACGTTCGTTCAAACTACCTGTCTGAGTGTGCAAACGTCGGTCAGCTTCTACAGAACCTAGAGTTCACTCTAGAGATGGAAAACCAGTTGATGGAAGAGATTCTTAACCAAAAAGTGAAGCCAGAAAAAGCGGCTCAACAATGGTTGAACAACAACCCTCAACAAGTTGAAGCTTGGTTAGACAACGTAAAAACGCATAAAGGTGAATCAGCGACTCAAGCAGTTACTGAATACCTAAAACAAGTTAAAGTTTAGTTCTACCTATCTCAACAGCTACATAAATAATAAAGGTGGGCTTGCCAATTTATCGATTGGTTTGAAGTAGCCCGCCCATAATAAAAGGCAATATTGTGAATTTTATTACGGAAAACAAAATCCCTGTCGGACAATGGATGGAAGCGGGTGTTGATTGGCTAACAATCAATGCAGCAGGATTCTTTGACGCTATTTCGATTTTTCTAGAAACCGTCATTATGTTTTTAGTCGACGTATTTAAGTGGATGCCGCCTGCACTGCCAATCGTGATTACTGCTGCGATTGCATGGTACTTACACCGTAAACCTTCGCTTGTGATCTTTGTGGTCGCGGCACTGCTGACTATTCTTAACCTCGGCTACTGGCAAGAAATGCTGGAAACCTTTGTTCTCGTCTTTGCGGCGACAACGATTTCCGTATTAATTGGCGTACCGGTTGGCATCATGGCTGCTCACCGTCCTTGGCTCTATACGATGTTGCGCCCAATTCTCGATTTAATGCAGACCGTTCCAACGTTTGTGTATCTGATCCCAACTCTGGTTCTATTCGGCTTGGGCATCGTTCCTGGCTTAATCTCGACCATTATTTTCGCGATAGCTGCACCGATTCGTTTGACCTACTTAGGGGTAACGAAAGTCCCTGAAGAGTTGATTGAAGCGGGTAAAGCCTTTGGTGCAAGTCGCATGAAGTTACTGCTCAAAGTTGAATTGCCTGCCGCTCTGCCAAGCATCATGGCGGGTGTCACCCAATGTATTATGTTGTCGCTTTCGATGGTGGTTATCGCCGCTCTTGTTGGTGCTGACGGACTTGGTAAACCTGTTGTTCGTGCATTGAACACAGTGAACATCTCACAAGGTTTTGAAGCCGGATTAGCGATTGTTTTAGTCGCAATCATCCTTGACCGCTTGTGCAAAACACCAAACCAGAAGGAAGCTTAATCATGTCTATCTCTCAGGAACAAAAGGCAATGGACGCGATTACCATTAAAAACCTTGATGTTGTGTTTGGTAACAAAGCCAATCAAGCGCTTGAGCTACTCGATCAAGGTAAAACTCGCCAAGAGATCATCGATGAAACAGGTCAAGTTGTCGGCGTAGACAATGTGTCGCTGACGGTTGAAGAAGGCGAGATCTGTGTATTGATGGGTTTGTCTGGTTCTGGTAAATCATCTTTGCTTCGCGCAGTTAACGGCTTGAATGAGATCAGCCGTGGTTCACTGACAATCAAAGACGGTGACCAACAAGTCGATTTAGCACAGTGTGATGAAGCGACTCTGCGTCATCTACGTACTCACCGTGTATCCATGGTTTTCCAAAAGTTTGCTTTGATGCCATGGCTTAACGTATTAGACAACGTGGCGTTTGGTCTTGAAATGCAGGGCGTAGCAAAAGATGTTCGTCGTGCAAAAGCGCGTGAACAATTGGAAATGGTTGGCCTAGCGGAATGGGAGACCAAATTCCCGCATGAGCTTTCTGGCGGTATGCAGCAACGTGTTGGTTTGGCACGTGCGTTCGCTATGGACACAGACATTCTATTGATGGATGAACCGTTCTCGGCGCTGGACCCATTGATTCGTGCTCAGCTGCAAGATGAACTGATCACACTGCAAAACAAACTCAACAAAACGATTCTGTTCGTGAGTCACGACCTAGATGAAGCACTGAAGATTGGTAACAACATCGCGATCATGGAGTCCGGCAAACTGATTCAACACGGTAAGCCTGAAGAGATCGTATTGACGCCAAAAACAGAATACGTAAAAGACTTCGTTGCTCACACCAACCCACTGAATGTACTTAAAGGTCGCTCTTTGATGCAGCCTCTTGATTCACTGACGCAAGAGAATGAAAGCTGGAAGATTTGCGATTCTAAAGATCTCTGGATTGAACAGAGTGAAGGTGCTTTATCAGTGAAAGGTGAATCTGCTTTGGCGCTTGTCGAGTGGAATGAGTCTGACGACTTAACTGCGATCAGCGAGTCTAGTGTAGTTGTGGCAAGCCCGGAAATTGGCATGCGTGATGCGATTAAACTGAAACAGCTAAGTAATCACCCGATTTTGCTGGTGGAAGACAATCAACTGGTCGGTATTCTGGATAACAGCGAGTTTTACAACGCACTAACGGGTAATTTTCAGATGAATACAGCCGCGTAAAATTTCGTTTTCCAGCTTGGCGATTAGGGCTGGTTTTTTATTAGGTGGAGAGGGTTAAGTCTCTCTACCTCCATGATTATTAAAATATATTATTGTTTGAACTTGTATTCTCTGACTCACTATTTTTACTTTCATTGAAGCTTTCATTTCCCCTTCAATAAGTAAAAGTGCCGTACCACGCAAGTTTAGTGGTATAGAAAAGATTGAGAATAGTATGAACATCAGTACAATGCGGAAAAATCAATGAAGTAATTTATCAATTTACAGTGTAATTCGAGCTCACCTGACGTAAATAATCAGGACATATCATCGCTTCGACGCTGTAAAACCATTCACAGTATATTAGTACAAAGGTCTGCATCTTGGACAAACATGACGAAATCCTGGTCGCTATTCGCCAAATTATTCGCGCTATCGATTTACACTCGAAAAAGCTGAGTAAAGAGTATGGTTTGACTGGCCCTCAATTAATCTTAATGAGAGCAATCCAAGAAATGGGTAATGTGACGATCAAAGAATTGTCTAATCACACCAATGTAAGCCAAGCCACCACAACCACGATCATCGATCGCTTGGAACTGAATGGCTATGTACAACGTGTTCGCAGCTCGTCAGATCGCCGCAAAGTACACGCAAACCTGACTGAAAAAGGTCAAGAGTTGCTAAACAATGCGCCACCACCGCTGCAAGATAACTTCGTTAAAAAATTCCAAAACCTAGAGCCGTGGGAGCAAAGCTTACTGCTTTCTTCAATGCAGCGAGTATCATCAATGATGAACGCAGAAGACATTGACGCCGCTCCAGTACTTCAGCTTGAAGGCATTGCAAACGTAGCCAAGAGCTAACGTTAATTTTTAAATTGTTTTTTAGAACAATAACTTAAGTAATTATCAAATGGTCGCATTAAGCGGCCATTTTTGATCCTGCCATTTAAAATCTCTATTTGCCTTGCGTGTTAGTTACGCCTTCTTATTTAAATTCCCCTGACTTTTTGCCCCGTTTGTAGCCGCCTCATTGGATTGTAATCAAAACTCCATTGACGATTCTCTGACAATAAAACACTAGACCGACCGGTCTGCTGTGTATTATTGTGTGCTCATCTTAACCACGAGGTGATGTATGAAACACGAATTGACGCCAACACAAATGACCATGACGTTGAACAGCATGCAGGGAGCTTTTGCACAGAAACCGATGCCGGCGATATCGGAGAGAATTGAGCAGCTGCTCGCACTTAAATCTGCGCTTATCGATTACACAGATCGTTTGTGTGTAGCCGTGAGTGAGGACTATGGTCACCGTAGCCGACAAGACACTTTGATGGCTGACATATTGCCTTGTATCGGAAATATTGATCACAGCATTGAATGTTTGCCTCATTGGTCGACATCTTCAATTCGTCATTCCGGACCATTACTTTCAACCTCTCGTGTTGAGGTGGTTTATCAACCCAAAGGCGTCGTAGGGATTATTGCTCCGTGGAATTTCCCGATCATGTTATCCGTCGGCCCGCTTATTTCGGCGCTGGCTGCAGGCAATCGCGCCATGATCAAGATGAGCGAATTTACCCCAGCGACGAACCAAGTATTAACAGCGCTATTGGCGGAAGTTTTCCATGCCGATGAGGTGTGCTTGGTTGAAGGTGAGGTAGAAATCGCAGCCGCATTTTCGGCGTTGCCGTTTGATCATCTTCTATTTACAGGGTCAACCCAAGTGGGTCGCCAAGTGATGAAGTCAGCGGCTGATACGCTAACCCCAGTCACGCTAGAGCTGGGTGGAAAGTCGCCGGTTATCGTGGCAGAAGACATGCCGATTGATATTGCGGTAGAGCGAATCATTTATGGCAAGAGCCTAAACAACGGCCAAGTGTGTGTCGCTCCAGATTACGTGCTACTCCCTGAAGATAAGCTCGAATCCTTCATTCTGGAGTACAAAAAACAATACCAACAGCTGTTTGATGAAGGGATCTACTCTGAGAGTTTAACCTCGCTCATTAACCCTCGCCAATGTGATCGTATTGCTGGTCTGTTGAATGAAGAGCAGGAAGCAGGGACACGAATCGTTGCTTGCCATGACGAAGCGATGGACCTAGATACTCATCGCTTGGTGACACATTTGATCGTTGAACCAAGCCTGTCATCCAAGGTGATGAACGAAGAGATTTTCGGCCCATTATTGCCCTTGATTACGTATCGCAATGTCGAAGAGGCGTTCCAAGTCATCAATAGCAAACCAAGGCCGTTAGCACTCTACTTAATGAGCTTTGATTTGAGCTTACAGGCTCAGGTTAAGCACCAAGTTCACTCCGGTGGCATGTGTATCAATGACTGTGTTTTTCATTTAGCAGTTGATGACGCGCCGTTTGGTGGCATTGGTGAATCAGGTCAGGGCAACTATCACGGTAAAGAAGGTTTCCTGACTTTCTCCCACGCCAAAACAGTCTTGGAAACGGGTTTAGATCATCGAGTTAAGCATCTGTTTTCAAAAGAAGACAACGAATTAAAAACCGCAGTGATGGGCATGCTTGGCCAGTAAATCACTGTTGGTATGACACTGTTTATTTTTCAAAAAGTTATTTTCACGAAATTATTTTAAGAGGTTACTTTTATGTTGGAACGTTTTTTTGAACGTACGATCAAATCGTATTTGATGATTACAGGTTTCTTAACAGCGACGGCTTTTTCCACTTTCCTAGCGCCAGATTGGAGTATGCAGACGCTGTTCTCATACAACGATACCATGATGGAAAACAAAGAGTACTTGCTCGGTACTTATCAACACTGGGGTGTGATGGTTGGCTGTATTGGTGTGTTGTTGATGTTCTCGGCGAAGTACAAATCGCTGCGAACCTCGACGATGATTTACAGCGCATTTGAGAAGTCGATGTTCGTTGGCATCTTCTTATACAACGTGTGTATCAACGATTATGAGTGGTTCTATGGCTGGAGCGGAGTGTTTGCGCTCGATGGATTTGTGACCGTTTATTCTTTGGTTTATCTGTACTACTACCTCACTAGAGATAAGAGTAAGGTCCCAGCTCACCTTCGTTAATCGTTAACCGTTTGTGAGTTGCTCAGGGTGAGTCAATAATACTTCTTTAATGATCAATAGCTTACTTATGATTACAGCCCGCATTTGCGGGCTTTTTTCGTTTTGGGGCAATGATCCATAAAGATCTTAATTGACATATCTTTGACATTTACACTCTAGACCGACCGGTTTGTTTTGGTTATTGTTTAGTCATCAACTAGAAATGAGGTAAACACCATGACAACCAATAATTTTAACTTTCAACTTAAAACCATTGTTCATGCTCAAGAGAACGGCATTGAAAATATCCCTTCTCTGTTTGGTCGCTTAGGTGCGCAAAGAGTCGTGCTCTTTTCTGATAAAGGTTTGGAGTCTCTTGGCTTTGTTGAGCAGTTCTCGGCGTTGTTTGTAAACCAGAATGCGAGTCAGGAAGAGAACCAACAAGCGGTTCAGCTTGTTGGCGTGTACACCGATATCGCACCAGACGCGACTTGCGACAACATCAACGCAGCCATTGAGTTTGCAAACAGCGTCAATGCTGATGCGATCTTGTCTGTTGGTGGCGGCAGCGTGATTGATGCCTCTAAAGGTGTGAAATACGCATTTCATAAGAAGATAGATGACATTCGCACCGTGATTGCGGGTGGCGGTCATATGGATGTGTGGCCAAACAATGAAGATATTCGAGTGCCCCACATTGCGGTTCCGACAACGGCTGGCACGGGCGCAGAAGCTTCTCCTATTGCTGTTTTTTACAACGAACATGAAAACATTAAGGCAAGCCTAGTCGCATCGGGATTGGAAGCTGATATCGCGATTCTTGATCCAACGGTGACCACTAAGCTGCCAGCTCACCTGACTCGTTCTACCGCGATGGATGCACTAACACACGCTGTTGAAGCGATTGTCTCGCCAATGAGTAATGCATTCACCGACGCTTACGGCATTCAGGCAGCAAAACTGATTGTTGAAAACTTACCCTTGGCACTTAAAGAACCAGAAAACCTAACAGCACGCGGCAATCTTCTTCAAGCGAGCACCATGGCGATCTCTGCTTTCTATTCGTCTTTGGGCGGTATTCCGATTCATAACTGTGCTCACGCTTTTGGTGCGATTAGCCACATTCCACATGGCGATGCCAACACGGTACTGATGCCGGTTGTGATTGAAGCGCTACCGGAATTCTATATGCCGAATGCGGCGAAGTTAGCTCAAGCTTTCTCGGTCGACACGACGGGAACCGATGAGATGGTTTACCAGAGAGTGTTGGATTTTTTAAATAACTTCCAAACCCGCGTCGGTGCGATGAAGCGTTTCAGCAGCTGGAACTTTGATGAGCAAGAGAAGATCAACATTGCAGAAGCGATTGAAAAAGACATCTGCTTTCAGTTCTACCCAATCTCGAAACAGACGATTGAAACCATCATTGAGAAAGCGATTTAAGTCTCTGTCTTAATCGACTGAATCTTATGACCATTTAGTTCAGTCCTTGATTCACTCACAACAATTACTCGAGAGCCAATTATGAAAATTGAAAACGTATTGCTATCAAGTTTGTGCATCATCGCGCCATTCCTACTTTTCACCTAACTCATTCAACAGGGACGTTGTGACCTTTATTCCCGAGGAGGAAATAAATGATCAATAAACGTTTAACTACCGTGATTATGACTGGTGTTTTGGCTGCTCTGTTTTTTGCCAAAGCAAGCGTTGGAAGCGAAAGCTCTAAGAACGCAGCCACCATGGATCAATCGCAGCAGCATCAAGATGTCGTGCAATTGTTGGATGAGGCTTACCAAGGGCAATTGGATGCCCAGCTCTCTGTCGGTTACTTATATCTGAGCGGAGATGGCGTAGAACAGAATGATGAAAAAGCCGCGGAGTGGTTCGTCACCGCAGCCAATAACGGTAGCCCTGAAGCTCAAATACAGCTTGGGTTGATGTATATCTCTGGAAGTGGCGTTCAAGCCAGCCAAGCGGAAGCTGTCACCTGGATCGGCATGGCAGCAGCTCAAGAGTATGACCCTGCGCTCGACTTATTACATTGGATGTCGCAAGCCGCGCACTAATTCAAATCCTAACTCAGGTTAATCACAGAAAGGTTAACCACAGAAAAAGTTAATCATAAAAAAATTAATCACAGAAATTGGAGAACGTCTTATGCAGACATTCAAGAAATCTTTAGTGTTCACGGCAATGGCCGCGGCAAGCAGTGCTGCTCTTGCGGCTGAATCAGAAAAACCGAATATTGTTGTTATTGTTGGTGATGATGTGGGCTTTGCCGATACACAGCCTTATGGCTCAGAAGCGGATACCCCAAACCTGATGGCGCTGGCTGAAGAGGGGGTCAAGTTTACTAACTTTCACGCGTCACCAACCTCATCGGTAACGCGCTCAATGATGCTAACCGGAGCAAACAGTCACGAGGTTGGGCTAGGCACCTTCGACTATGCTGTCTATCCGGGCGCGATTGGTAAGCCGGGTTATGAAGGTTACCTCACCAAGAAAGGTGTCACGGTCGCAACGCTGCTTGAAGAGAGCGGCTATAACACTTACCTGTCTGGTAAATGGCATTTGGGACACGAGGATGGCTTCCTACCGGATGATCGAGGTTTTGGGGAGAGTTACGGTATTTTAGCGGGCGGTTCGAATCACTTTAACCGAGATATGATGTTCCCGGCTAAAAATGCCGCGACAGCGGATGCGCTGCAAAAAGGCGATATTCCTGGTGTTGAAGTTGAGCCAACTTACCGCAACGGTGAAGTGGTTGAGGATAAATACAAAGGCGAGTACTCAGACCAAGTTTACACCAACGAGATCATCAAGATGATCGACAGCAAAAAAGACGACGGCAAGCCTTTCTTCGCTTACGTGCCATTCACCGGTATTCACCTGCCACTGCAAGCGCCTGAGTCTGCTTATCAAGATAAAGTCGATTACTACGTTGAACATGGTTGGGACTCGGTTCGAGAAGATCGTTTCCAACGAATGAAAGAGATGGGCGTGATTCCTAAAGAGGCTGAGATTTCAGGACGTAATTCATTAAGCCGCCCTTGGGACTCGCTTTCTGAGAAAGAACAAAAGTGGTACGGCAAGAAAATGGCTGTCGCGATGGGCATGATGGAAATGCAGGACCAACAAGTCGGTCAGATAGTCGATTACCTGAAAGAAATCGGGGAATACGATAATACCTACATCATGTATCTAGCGGATAACGGCCCAGAAGCGGCGGATATTACCGGTGAAAACATCAGTGACCTGATCCGAACGTGGACCGCTCATCACTTCGATAATTCGACCGAAAACTTAGGTAAGGCGAGCTCCAGTGTGTCACTGGGTCCTGAGTGGGCAAGCGCTTCAACCGGCGGCCTATCTTGGTACAAAGCTTACACAGCAGAGGGCGGTATCCGTGTGTCGTTTATCGTTAAGCCAACCAAAGCGCTTCTAGAAGGTGAAGATGCGTTGCAACCGGGAACGCAAACAGACGACTTATCACAAGTGAAAGACATCGCTGCCACGATTCTCGAGATTGCAGAGGTAGAGCATCCAGGAACGGAATATCAAGGTCGAGAAGTCGCACCAATGAGTGGCGTGAGCTTGTTGCCTTACTTCAAAGGTGAAACGGCAGAGGTGCACAGTGCCGATAATGCGATTCCATTTGAATTGTTTGGTAGCGGGATTTTGCTAAAAGGTGATTACAAGATCATTCGAATCTCTACCGGTATGGGCGGTGACAGTGAATGGCACTTATACAACACCAAGAAAGACCCTGCTGAGCAACATGACTTGAGAAATGAAATGCCAGATCTGTTCCTTGAAATGGTCGCTGAATATCAAGAGTACGAAAAAGCGCAAAACATCGTCCCGGTTGATGAAGCGTGGAACCCGTTTGAAAACGTGAAATAGAGGAAATGAACCACTCGGCCAATCTAATGCCATCGAGCTTGGTTGGCCGATGAACACCGTGTAAAGGAATTACGAATTGTTTTAGCTAATACAATAACTTTTACATCGAGGCACTCTTCATGACGACACTATCGCTATCAAATTTGAGTTCAATTCCGCAGTTCAATGGTAAAGCACACAGCAAGCTTCAAGCGCTAGCAAAACCGATTGGGGCGGTGTGTAATATCAGTTGCACCTACTGTTATTACCTAGAAAAACAACAGCTGCTTGAATACCCAAAAGGCTCTCAATATACGATGGATGAAGTCCTGTTAGAGCGTTATATCAAACAGTACATAGAGGGGCAGAACACGCCTGAAATCATTTTTTCTTGGCATGGTGGAGAGCCTACCTTATTGGGGATTGAGTACTTTCAAAAGGTTGTCGAGCTGCAAAAAAAATATTGTCCTAGTTACAGCAAGATCAGCAATGACCTTCAAACCAATGGCACGTTATTGAATGATGCGTGGTGCGAGTTCTTCAAGAACAATGACTTTATCATCGGCGTGAGTATTGATGGACCAGAGCACCTACATAATCACTACCGAACTAACCGTGCAGGCAAAGGCACTTTTTCTCAAACAATGTGTGGCATTCGCTACTTGAAACAACATAACGTCGAGTTCGCGACTCTAAGCTGCGTGAATGATGTGACAGGTAAGTATCCATTAGAGGTCTATCGCTTTCTACGCGATGAAGTGGGTTCGAAGCAATTGCAGTTTATTCCTGTCGTCGATAAGCGCGAAGCTCACACCAACAATAAATGGTTGAGCAACCAACAAGCGATCATTCCCGTATCAGGCGAGGTTGAACCGTGGAGTGTCGATTCTGTGCAATGGGGACAATTCCTCACTACCGTTTTTGATGAGTGGTTCGAACACGATTTTGGTCGAGTGTTAGTGCCGTACTTTGAAAATTTTGTCGGTGTATGGATGGGCAGAGAAAGCACCATGTGCACGCTGAGTGAGATCTGCGGCAAAGGGTTAGCAGTTGAGCCCAATGGCGATGTGTACTCATGTGACCATTATGTATTTCCTGAATTTCAGTTAGGTAATATTCAGGAACAAGCACTTTCAACTTTAGCCTTTTCGCCAAAGCAGCAGCGTTTTGGGTTCGCCAAACAAAAGTCTCTGCCGAAACAATGCCAAGCCTGTGAGTTTAAATTTGCATGTCATGGCGAATGTCCCAAAAACCGTATCATCACAAGCCGAGATGGTGAGGCGGGGTTAAATTATCTCTGTGAAGGTTGGCTGCGCTTTTTCAAGCATATCGACCCGGTTATTAAGGGCTTACTCAAAGCCAATAATATTGCGTCTCGTCTGGGGTAATGGAGTAGGCGTGAATGGATTCAATCAAGATTTAAGTTAGATAGAAGGCTCGCTAAATTGTGCGAGCCTTTTGGTATTTGGTATTTGGTATTTGGTATTTGGTATTTGGTAACGGGTACCTAGTCAGCTGATTCTTGTACTGGGCTCATGGCAAGAATGGTTTCATCCATGGCATTGTTTAGAATCGAACGGTTGCGCTGCATTGCGGCCATGAGCGTTGAGCCAAGCCATAAACCATAAAGCGTTCGAGATAGCGATTCTGGCTCTGCGATAGTGAAATCACCGGCCTCATTGCCTTCTTCAAACAGTTTCGCCATACGCAGGATGATCTTTTCCGCGCCTTCTGCCATGGTCGATTGCAACGGGTTTTCAGATCCAGCTACTTCTCCCGCCAGTTTTACGACAAGACATTGGATATTGAAGTCTTCAGTCAGTTTCGACGCACACCAAAACTCGAAATAGGCCTTAACGCGATCACGACGAGAAAGTGACTCATCACTTAAAAAGTCATCCAGCTTAGCGAGATGCTCATCAAAGTAGTTAGTAAGAAGGATCTCGCCAAAGTGCTCTTTGGATTTAAAGTAGTGGTAAAAAGAACCCTTCGTGCCTTCCGCTTGGTTGATGATTTTCATCAGGCCAACACCAGCAAACCCGTGTTCATTAATAAGGCTAAACCCTGCATCGAGCATAGCTTGTCGCATGTCTTTCATTGTTCTTACTCTTTATGCTGAGAATGAGGAATAGTGTAACCAGCAACATACCAACCGTCCAGTCTAGTGCGTTAGGACGTTGTCAATAATTGGCTCGAACGGTCAAATTGGCTTTTCTCTATGCCCCCTTCTAAGCGACAAAACTTTTTTCAAGATAAGCGCATGCTATAAAACGAAAATAACAACCTTAAAGAGCTTGTTTGGTGCCTTAAAATAGCCAAATTGGAGCGTTTTAAGTTGCTGTTTTTGTTGGTTTTTAATTTAGTGTTTTCTTGAGATCGCAATGATAGTCTTAGCGTAATTTCTTTAGGGGGCTAAATGGACACCAATAACAGCACTTATCATCACCACAGTTTTGCTCAACAAGATTTATCAGAGCTAACATTTACAGCCTGTACGTTTATCCGTTGTGATTTCAGACGTTCGAACTTACGTGACGCAACGTTTATTAACTGTAAGTTTATTGAACAAGGCGATATTGAGGGATGCCACTTTGATGTTGCCGACTTACGAGATGCAAGCTTCCAGAATTGTCAGTTGGCAATGGCGAATTTTAGTAACGCGAATTGTTATGGTATTGAGCTACGTGAATGCGACCTGAAAGGGGCGAACTTTACTCGTGCTAACTTTGCCAATCAGGTAAGCAATAGAATGTATTTTTGCTCCGCGTATATTACGGGCTGTAACCTGTCATACGCCAATTTTGAACAAGCTTGTTTAGAGAAGTGCGAGCTGTTTGAGAACCGTTGGATAGGTACTTACCTTGGCGGCGCGTCACTGAAAGAGTCTGATCTCAGCCGAGGTGTGTTCTCGGAAGACGTATGGGGGCAATTCAGTATGCAAGGTGCTAATTTATGCCATGCTGAATTAGAAGGGTTGGACCCAAGAAAAGTCGATACTACAGGCGTTAAAATTGTTGCGTGGCAACAAGAGCAACTGCTTGAAAGTATGGGTATTGTTGTAATGCCTGATTAATAGAGGCAGTGAGGTAGAGTGAGTCGATAGTGAACGCTGTTGTTTTGTATTATTAATGTCTGTTACACTATAGCTTCGCGGCTGCACATGTTTATATTCAGTTTAATCTAGAGAAAATTATGACTATAGAAAATGTGCTTCCTGAAGATTATGCAGAAATGCTTAAGGTTTGGGAGAATTCGGTCCGAGCAACTCATGACTTTATTACAGAAGAAGATATTGAGTTTTTTAAACCTATTATCATGGAACATGCGTTCCCTGCGGTTTCTTTGAAATGCGTTAAAAATGAAAGTAGTTCGATTGTTGGCTTCGTGGGTGTCCATGATGCAAAAGTTGAGATGCTTTTCGTTTTAAATGAAGTTCGAGGGCAAGGCGTAGGTACGGTGTTGTTGCAACATGCGATTGAGCAGTTAGCAGCCACCAAAGTTGACGTTAATGAGCAAAACCCACAAGCGGTAGGTTTCTATCAGCACATGGGGTTCAAAATTGAATCACGCTCTCCACTTGATGACATGGGAAAACCATTTCCAATTCTGCATATGACGCTGTAAGCCTCGGTTGTCGTATCACTCGGTTGTAATCAACCACAGTCGCTAGAAGAAAAGCCCAAAGCTAATAACTTTGGGCTTTTCCGTATCTGAACCAATGATAACCAAATTATCCAATATGAGGCAGATCTGAATAGGTGCGTGAACGAGGTGTTACTCACTTACAAAGCGGTGGTGTTTGTATTTCATACGGGATCTTGGTCACTGATCTTAGCGCTTAACATTACCCAAACGCCCAAATTAAATGTAACCATCATCACAATTAACACTTGGTCAATACGTATAAATAGATCTTTATCACGCTTGTGTAATCTTATTTAAATCCTATAACTGGGCTTGCTATCAAATTTAAACTATTGACTTGTTGTTAATAATAAAATTGTAATTAAATTTCATGACAAATATGAGAGGTAGAGAATAACTAATCGTTTGACTCTGATATTTAAGTGATCTGGATCTTACTTTATTGCCATTTCTCTATTCTTCTACTTCCATTGATAATAATCCCAACAACAACGAACAAAGAATAACTGGGATATATTATGCTTTATGACCTTATTGACCACGACCTAATTGATGTTATTAACCACTCTGAATACAAGTGGGAAGATGCAGTTAAGGAAACGACTCGTTACCTACAAGATAAGGGCTACGTTACCGATAACTACGCAGACGCGATCATTCAGTCAACGCATGATAATGGACCTTATTACGTTCTTTGTCCAGGTATTGCTATGCCTCATGCACGCCCAGAAGCAGGTGTACTAAAGACTGGACTTGGTATTCATGTCTTTTCTAACCCGGTGGATTTTGGGTCTGATATGGGGCCTGCCAATGTCTTATTAACATTAGCTGCAAAGGATTCAGATACACACATTGAGGTTATTCAAGCGCTTAGCGAAATGCTGGTTGATGAAGAAAACATTGCCAAACTGGCTGCTTCTTCTTCAAAAGCAGAAGTGCTTGAAATTATTAAAAGTTACTAATAATAACCTTTGAAAATAAGGAATTTAACGTGTCTACAAATATAAGAGCCAAAGTGCAAGCTTTTGGTGGTCATCTGACTGCCATGGTATTGCCAAATATCGGAGCCTTCATTGCTTGGGGCTTCATTACCGCATTATTTATCCCAACAGGTTGGATGCCGAATGAGTATTTCGGTGAGCTTGTTGGTCCGATGATTACCTATTTATTACCGTTACTTATTGGTTATACCGGTGGTCAGATTGTTGGTGACAAGCGTGGTGCTGTAGCTGGTGCTATCGGTACTATGGGTGTTATTGCCGGCGCCGAGATTCCAATGTTTGTTGGTGCAATGATCATGGGTCCACTCAGTGGCTGGGTGATTGTTCAAATCGATAAACGCCTACAAGACAAGATCCCTTCTGGTTTCGAGATGGTGGTAAACAACTTCTCGCTAGGTATCTTCGGCATGTTGATGTGTCTATTTGCTTACGCGATTGTTGGTCCTGCTGTAACTGCAGCGAACCTATTCGTTAAATCGGGCATCGAAGCGCTTGTAGCGACTGGCTTCCTACCGTTACTTGCAATTATTAACGAGCCAGCAAAAGTCTTGTTCCTTAACAATGCTATCGACCAAGGTATTTACTACCCACTAGGTCTACAAGCGGCGGCGGAAACGGGCAAATCTATCTTCTTTATGGTGGCGTCTAACCCTGGCCCTGGTTTAGGTATGCTTCTGGCTTACGCTAAGTTTGGTCAAGGTCTAAGTAAGAAATCAGCACCAAGTGCAATCATCATCCACTTCTTCGGTGGTATTCATGAGCTGTACTTCCCATACGTGCTAATGAAGCCAATCATGATTTTAGCGATGATTGCAGGTGCAGCAACAGGCATCGCAACGTTCAATCTACTTGATGGTGGTCTGGTGGCTGGTCCAAGCCCTGGCTCAATCTTCTCTTACTTAGCTCTAACACCAAAAGGCAGCTTCTTCGCGACCATCGCCGGTGTAACAACAGCAACGATTGTTTCTTTCTTAGTCGCAAGCGCAATCCTCAAAGTAAGCAAGAAAGAAGAGTCTGAAGAAGAGTTTGAGCAATCAATCACAGACATGAAAGATATGAAAGCTGAAGGTGCAGCAGCAAAAGCGCCAGCACAAGCAGCGGTAAAAGCAGAAGCGAAAGACATTAAATTTGTCGCCTTTGCATGTGATGCAGGGATGGGCTCAAGCGCAATGGGGGCATCAACCTTTAAGCGCAAACTCGAAAAAGCCGGCTTTAACGTTGAAGTGAAGAACTTCGCAATCGAAAAAGTGCCGAGTAACGCGGACGTGGTGGTGACCCACGAGAGTCTAGAGAGTCGAGCAATCAAAGCAACAGGCCTGCCAGTGGTGACTATCAAGAACTTCCTACATGACCCAGCATTAGACAACCTAATGGACACCATCGGTCAGCAAGCTTAATTAATATTCTGGGGTCAGGTATTGGCCCCACTTTTCGGAGATAAAATCATGGTTCAAACAACTGCAGCGGTAATTTGTGGTGAGAAAGACGTTCAACTAAGAACCTTCGATCTACCAAAGATTTCAGATGATGAACTGCTGGTTAAAAACGTTTCAAACAGCATCTGTCTATCGACTTACAAAGCAGCGCTCCTCGGCAGTAACCACAAACGTGTGCCTGAAAATATTGCTGACGTACCTGTAATGACAGGCCATGAATACGCAGGTGTGATTGTAGAAGTAGGTGCTAACTTACAAGACCGTTTTAAGCCGGGCGAACCATTTGTACTGCAGCCAGCAATGGGCTTGCCAACAGGCTACTCAGCAGGCTACAGCTACGAGACATTTGGTGGTAACGCGACGTACTCAATCATCCCTAAAGTAGCGATTGATTTAGACTGTGTGCTGCCATACAAGAGTTCTTACTATGCAAACGCATCGCTTGCAGAGCCAATGTCTTGCATCATCGGTGCGTTCCACGCTAGCTACCACACAACCCCATACGTGTATGAACATCAAATGGGCATCAAAGAGGGCGGAGCGTTAGCGCTACTTGCATGTGCTGGCCCTATGGGTATTGGCGCGATTGATTACGCGATTAACGGCCCTGTGAAGCCAAGCCGTATTGTGGTGACTGATATCGATGAAGCTCGTCTCGCGCGCGCAGAAAGCCTTATCCCGGTATCAAAAGCGACCGAGAATGGTATTGAACTCCATTACGTGAACACAGCGAAAATTGATGACCCTGTTACGTACTTAAAAGAACTCAATGACGGTAATGGCTATGACGATGTCATGGTGTACGCAGCGGTTGCACAGGTGCTTGAGCAAGCTGATGAGCTATTAGGTAACGATGGCTGCCTGAACTTCTTTGCTGGCCCAACAGATAAGCAATTCAAAGTACCGTTCAACTTTTACAATGTGCATTATGAATCTACGCATATTGTAGGAACCTCTGGCGGTTCAACAGGGGATATGGTTGAATCCATTGAACTTTCGGAAGCGGGTAAGATCAACCCATCATTTATGCTAACTCACGTTGGTGGCTTAGAAGCGGCACCTCACACTATCCTAAATCAACTGGATATTCCGGGTGGTAAAAAGCTAATCTACCCGCATATTGACCTGCCGCTGACGGCAATTGATGAGTTCGATAAGCTAGCAGAACAAGACCCGTTCTTCGGCGAACTAGACCGAATATTGAAAGACAACAACTACGTTTGGAACGAACTGGCAGAGAAAGCACTGCTTGAGTTCTACGGCGTTAGCCTAACGGCGTAATCGATGATTTCGTGGCAGCTACACTGCTGCCACGACCAATAAGGAACATGTTATTACGGTGCAAGACGAATTATTAGATGCCTTAGAAGAGTGCGAAACCGCCACTTGTTTTATCCAAGCATCTCATAAGCTGATTAGCGTTAAGTTAAAGCATTTGTTACCAAGGGTATTTGTTCAAGATCCTTTGGTGATTGAGTATGCCGTGACCCCTCTACTCAAAGAGGATGGTCCTTTGGTCGAGATTGATGTGGTATCAAAGCTGATGTTTGCGATGGGTAAGATCTCACTGGAGAGCTATGCTGACATTAACTTGTTTGACCAAATGCACGGTTTTGTCGCTCAGCAACAAGAGCCGATTTCGTTTAGTGATGATGTCATTTACGACTTCATCACTAATCAAGCGACGCTCTCAAAGAGCGACGGTAGCATCTATCTTGATTCGATTAACCAATTAAAATTTTCATCATTCGACTCCTTTTCTCAAGCTCGTTATGAATCACTGGTCAAAACCGTGTTGAAACTCGCTTGCGAGGGTTTGCTAGAAACCGTGGAGAACGAAATTTTAAATTAAGGCTTTTCACATGAAAGTTTCCCTAAATGTCAGTGGCTTTGAGACTGAAGCTGTATTCCCAGATAACAATATCGAACAAATTCATAAGCCATTGGTTGAAAAGTTTTCTCGCCTTTACCAAGAAAAGAACGAACGAACGGTTATATTCTTAGCTGCGCCTCCTGGCAGTGGAAAATCAACCCTAGCGGCATTCTGGGAGTACCTATCTCACACAATCCCAAATGTTGAGCCATTGCAGGTGTTGCCTTTTGATGGCTTTCACTATCCGAACGAGATCCTCGATTCGAATTACACCATGCGCGGTGAAGAGAAGATAAAGCTGCGTAGTATTAAAGGCGCACACGAAACCTTTAACCTCACATCTCTTATCGACAAACTCAAGAAGCTAAAAGTTCAAGACCCAAAGTGGCCTTACTATGATCGTAACCTGCATGATCCAGTTGATGATGCGATCACTGTTGAAAAAGAGATTGTGGTGATTGAGGGAAATTGGCTTCTGCTCGATGAACCAGTATGGAGTGGGTTGAATGAGCTTGCTGACTTCACCATCTTCATAGATACCGACGCTAAGTTCCTCGAAGAGCGGTTAGTAAACCGCAAGGTGCGAGGAGGTACCACCTTAGAAGAGGCTCTCGCTTTTTATAAAAGTTCAGATTCAAAGAATGTAGACATGGTTTTAAATCATTCTGTAAAAGCGGACCTAACTCTATATATGAACCAAGATGGTTCTTTTGATATCAATTAATTCTAGGAGGTCGCTATGAAGATCGTCGTCGACAGCCACACTCATACTCTTGCCAGCGGCCATGCTTACAGCACTATTATTGAGAACGCTAAAGCAGCACAGCATAAGGGGCTGAAACTTCTTTGTACAACGGATCATGCTCCTGAAATGCCGGGTGCCCCCCACTACTGGTTTTTCAACAATCAAAGAATTTTGCCCCGCTTTCTTCACGATGTTGGAATCCTGCGTGGAGTGGAAGCGAATACTCTTAATGTTGAAGGTGATTTAGACCTAGCTCCTTCAACCTATCAGCACCTTGACTGGACTATTGCCAGCTTCCACGAACCTGTGTTTCCTCCATCCACTGAAGAGATACATACCCAAGCCCTCATTAATATAATTGAGGGGGGAAAGGTTGATGTGCTTGGGCACCTTGGTAACCCAAATTACCCATTTGATATTCGAGCCGTGCTTGAGTGTGCTAAACAGCACAATGTGGCGATTGAGGTGAACAATACCTCTTTGACGGGAAAAAGCCGCAAGGGGAGTGATGTACGCTGTTCTAAGATTGTGGAGATTGGAAAGCAAGTCGGGGTTTATTTCTCGACAGGTTCTGATGCGCATTTCTGTGAAGAGATTGCTCATCTGAGTCTTGTAAAAGCATTACTTGAAAAGCACGATGTGGAAGAAGACAAAATAATCACTACCTCAACATCCCGCTTTTTGAACTTTTTATTATTGCGCGGTAAGAGTCTAATCGAAGAATTTGTACACTTATATTAAGTGCGTTGCTAGTTTTTGATATTTGGAGTTTGTTATTTATCAAAGCGACGCCTCAAATTGAGAGCGAAGTAATCTTGTGAGTTTTTCGGTTTGATATACTCAGTATTCATTCGATAAAGATGATGGAGATGATATGTCGAAAACCGCGAAGATCATTAATGAAGATAAGCTGGTAAAAAAAGCAGTTGAAGTCGGTTTTAAGATGGCAAAGCTACAAGGTTTTGATTTGCCAAATTCATCCCAACCGATAAAGGTTAAAGCGGTGTACTTGTTCCTTGTTGAAGTCAATCAGATCACACCGTTACCGGACGACAAGCTTGATGGCGCGAACATTAAGAAGCGTTTAGCACTCTGGCTTCATAAGGCACTGCCGGACAATGACCCGCTAAAATAGAGAAGTTCTGAATACTGGTGCAGCTCGCCTGATTAGAACTGATGATTAGCAACCTTTCCCCTAATCTAACTTATTGTTTTAATGTACGAAAGCCTAGCGATGACTCGCTAGGCTTTTTAGTTTCCGGTTTTTTTGCATCGATGATGTGCTGATTGTTTTGATTTTAGTTTTCTGTTCCCAGTTTCTTTGACTTATTACTTGGATCTAAATTGCTTGTACTGGTTTGGTTGGCTTCGAAGCTTCTCCTATGTTTGAGCCATCATTTGTAATGTGGTCGTATTTCTCTGTTAAGTGATCTTGAATCTTTTGGTGGTATGCGCCGTTCAGTTTGTAGAAGCGGAAGTAGATGATTAACGCAATGGCAAAGAAGAAAGCAGGTAGGCCGACCATGATGCATTGCATGCCGAATACGGTCTCAGGGCTTTGCGTTACGTTGGGCACATAATCAACAGCGGTGAGTGCGATACCGATAAAGAAAGCGGCAAATGCTGAGCCTGCTTTTACAACCAGAGTTTGAACCGAGTAAGCGATACTTTCACAACGAGAACCCAGTTTAAACTCACCATAATCGACCGTGTCTGCCACCATAATCACGTTCAGTACCCAGAACAGAGCGGTACCGATTTGTAGGAAGATGCCTGCCGTTGATATCAGCAGAATGCTTTGTTTGTCATACATGCCGACGTAGATGAGTACCGCGCTGCCTA
The DNA here is from genome assembly GCF_902751245.1 of Vibrio sp. Vb339. Lineage (NCBI taxonomy): Bacteria > Pseudomonadati > Pseudomonadota > Gammaproteobacteria > Vibrionales > Vibrionaceae > Vibrio > Vibrio sp. Vb339. The sequence continues at coordinate 496,551 of NZ_CADDIS010000001.1, forward strand.
AGATAGGGAAAGTGGAGGCACAGGCCCATAAAACTCGGCGTGAGAACATTTTCGCAAGTTTAGGGAACAACACTAGAGTGATAAGGTTTGCGATACCTGCATACGCCATGTAGTACGGGAACAGTTCTTCATTGCCGACCACATAAGTGAAGTAGTAAACCGCGAAGGCGGTAATGATGTTGGTCGCAAGGTTGTAAGACAACGCCATACACAGAACACTGGTCAGTTGGTCGTTTTTGTAGATAAGTGACAGTAGCTTTTTCAGTGAAACCTTTTCTTCAGGTTGAGTTGTGTCTAGGTTGGCGGTTGAATAACGTTCTTTCACATTACGCAATGTAATGAAAGTTGATACCAAGAAACAAGCGATCAACAAGAGTGTAAAAATCTGGAAGCCGAACCCTTTGTCGTCACCACCTACGTAATTCACGAAAGGCATCGCGATAGCCGCAGTGACAATCCAAGCTAGGCTAGCAAAGAAGCGAGGGTATGGGACGAGCTCTTCACGTTCACGCTTATCCAAGGTGAGTGTTGGAACCAATGACCAAAAAGGAATATCCATTAATGTGTAGGTCATGCCCCAAAGAATATAGGTGACAGCAGCGTAAGCGATTAGCCAAGGGCCTTCGATATAATGAGCACTAAACACCATCAATAGAACGACTGAATTGGCGAGTGTGCCGATTAAAATCCAAGGCTTGAATTTACCCCAACGAGTGCGGGTGTTATTGACCAGCCATCCCATAATTGGGTCATTGACCGCATCCCAGATACGCGCGACGAGGAAAATAGTGCCGACTGCAGCGGCAGAAATACCGACCACATCCGTGTAGTAAAACATTAGGTACATATAGACGATGGTGATTGCGAAGTCTTTACCAAATGCGCCAAAGCCATAACTGAGCTTGGTATTCATTGAGATACTCATTGCCACTCCTTACGCCTCCTCACAGAGAAGGCGTTAATATTCACGTTATTGTATTTTTATTAGTATGAAATTACTTGTTAACCCACTCTGGCAACCAACCTTCATGAGCCTCAATTAAGTCATCAACCAGCGCGTATATCTCTTCTATTCCCAGTACTGCGGCGGTATGAGGATCAAGCATCGCAGCATGATAAATACGGTCGCGGTTTTCAGTGAGAATGGCTTCGGTTAATAGAGTTTGAACGTTGATGTTGGTTTGCATCAATGCCGCTAAGTGATTTGGTAGGTGACCAACTTTGATCGGTTGCACACCATTTGCATCAACTAAACAAGCGACCTCAACACAGCAACCTTGCGGTAAGTTATCGATTAAGGCTTCGTTTTTAACGTTGCCATAGATGACGCTCGGTATACCTGTCCAGATGGAGTTCATGATGGTGCTAGCGTACTCATGAGATTCTTCAACGGTGATCTTATCGGCCGTTTTGAACTCTTGAAGATCCTTTTTCCAATCGGCAATCTGTTCGACACAACGCTTAGGGTATTCATCCAGTGGCACTTTATAACGTTCGATTAAATCTGGACGATTTGGCTTGATAAAGTAGGGGGTGTATTCAGAAAAATGTTCAGAAGACTCTGTCACAAAGTAGCCAAGCTTTTTAAACATCTCATAGCGAACTAAGTTTGTGCAGCGACCATTGTGATAAATACCCGGCTTAGGTGCTTGGCCATTCTCGAAAGCTTCAAGTAGGTCTGGATAAATGTCGACGTACTCGCCACTTGCTGTTTTCTTCTCGAGGGTAAGGTAGTAAGCCATGTGGTTGATGCCCGCGCAGGTGTAGCGAAGGTCTGCGTAATCTAAGTCTAGGTCTCGTGCTAGCTCTTCAGCAGTACCTTGTACTGAGTGACACAAACCGACTTGTTTAATGTGCGGATACTTCTCGTACATTGCCCATGTGTTCATTGCCATTGGGTTGACGTAGTTGAGCATGGTCGCGTTCGGGCAAACCTCCGTCATATCTTCACAGACACTCCAAAGATGCGGGACTGTGCGCAGTGAACGCATTATGCCGCCTGGGCCGAGTGTGTCTGCGATTGTTTGTTCCAGACCATGGCGCTTACACACGTCGAAATCTGTGACGGTACAAGGTTCGTAACCGCCGATTTGGAAAGCAATGACGACAAAATCTGCGTCTTGTAGCGCTTCTTTCTGATTTAAGTGACATGAAATAGAGCCAGTAGCGCCTGATGATTCCATCAACTTACTGACGACAAGGTGAGACTCTTCTAAACGGGTCTCATCAATATCCATCAAGGCGACATGAGCGTTTTGTAATGCCGAACGGTGGAAAACGTCACCAAGAATGTTCTTAACAAAAATGGTTGAGCCGGCACCGATGAATGTGATCTTAGGGCTTTGCATAGTGGAATCCTTTATCTCTCTGAGTTCTTTGTTGATGCAGATAAATTACACCTAGAACCCATGTTGATTCGTCTCAGATAATCTAATAGCTCTCCCGTTTTCTAATATTTTTAAATCACTAAATAGAAATCTTAGGAAATGGGACAACTTGCTGGCTTTTAAGGAGAGAGCTTATGCAATGAAGCGAGTTTTGCACTTAAGATACTGACACTAATCACATCGTGATGATCTTATGAATTGGGGTACTACGGCTCTATGATCGCCTTCAGAGTTTTATTATCGAGGAACTGCTAAAACTCAGCTATACGATTTCCTAAGGAGCGAGATATGCTGAAGTCAGCCCCAGATACGGTGAGAATTATCACTTTAGATAAGTACTCATCCGAGACCGTGTCGGTAAGTCCGCTTTCTCTCTATTCTTCCTATGAGAAAATCGATATCGAACTCAGAGCGCCTCACTCCATGCCGGGATATCACTGGCATGGTCAAGTTGAGGTGAATATTCCCTTTGGGGATGATGTGGAGTACATCATTAACGGCAGCCCGGTTGTGGTTAAAAGCGGATCGATTGGCTTGTTTTGGGCATCGGTACCGCATCGACTTACGAATCCAGGTCAATGCCATAATATGGGGATCATTAACATACCGATTCACCATTTTATGTCGTGGGCTCTCAGTCGGGATTTTATCAATCAGATAACTCACGGTAGTGTATTGCAATCGAATTCCTGTGCGTTGATCAGTGAGTTTGAAATCTCCCGTTGGGCACAAGAGATAAAACATTCGTCCGAAAGTCGTCAACAGTTGGCTATGGATGAAATTGGCTTAATGCTTAAACGAATCTGCCTTGATGGTTGGCAACAACTACTGGTAAATCGACAGGATAAGTCGACCAAAAAAGGGGTATCGAAACACTCCCAATTCTATGTCAGTCAGATGTTGGAATACATTGCGACTCACCATAATCAGCCATTAACCGTTAAAGGTATCGCTGAACATATCGGGTTACACAGCAACTACGCGATGAACGTATTCCAGCGAACGATGCAGATGACCATTAAGCAGTATATTACTGCGATGCGTATCAACCACGCTCGTGCTTTGCTGAGTGATACGGATAGAACCATTCTCGATATCTCACTCACGGTGGGCTTCAATTCGAGCAGCCGATTCTATGAAACCTTCCAAACGTACATTGGTGTCACGCCGACTCAATATAGAAAATTAGCTAGAGAAGATCACCGATGGAGCAGTCATGGGGCTAGTCCGCTATACGACCTTGAGAAAGGAGCGTGTGATGGGAAAAGGCCGTTAACGACGACGGACAGTTAGCGGTATTGATACAATCCGATAAAAGAAAAGCCACAGCGTTTTGCTGTGGCTTCGTTGCTATGGAATCAAGGGAGTTTGTCCTTTCTAGAACGTTATCGCTTAACGATTCACTTGCTCAACAATCTCGCGTGTTAGGCGTGCGATCTCGTCCCACTCCCCGTTTGTAACCAGCTTCTTGTCCACCATCCATGTACCACCGCAAGCTAATACTTGAGGCACTGCTAAGTAGTTATCGATGTTTGATGGCGTGATACCGCCAGTTGGCATCAGTCGAATATCGCCGTATGGGCCAACGAGCGATTTAACCATGCTGATCCCACCAGAGGCTTCGGCAGGGAAAAACTTGAGAGTCGTTAGTCCCATCTCTAATGCCGCTTCAACGGTGCTTGGATTATTCACACCTGGAATGATGTCGATGCCGATCTCTTGGCATGCTTTAACCGTGTTCGGGTTAAAGCCTGGTGATACCACAAACGTTGCGCCTGCTTCTTTCGCGGCCAGTGCTTGCTCACGGTTCAAGATGGTGCCTGCGCCGATCAGCATATCAGGCTGTGCTTGGCGAAGCAGTCGGATAGCTTCCACAGCGGCGTCTGAACGGAACGTAATCTCAGCCGCTGGAAGCCCATTTTCAGCCAATACTTTGCCTAGGGGGATAATATCTTTTGCGTTATCAATGGCGATAACAGGGATAACTTTAAGTGCTTTTAGCTGTTCGTTAATTGTAGGCATGTGTACTTCTTAATTTCAGTTTGAAAGAGTGTCGGTGATGGATTTTGGGATGATTGCGCCATGATGTTGAATCACCAATCTGGCTAATGCATTACCTTGGTGGCAGGCTTCTTCAATAGAACCTCCAGCGAGATAGCAAGATAAGAAACCGCCGTTAAAAGAGTCGCCAGCAGAGGTGCTATCCACCACAGTCTCGACAGGTGTCGTTGTGATTTTTACGGGCTCATTTGCGGGGTTTTCGCTGATCAAGCAGCCTTCAGAACCAAGCTTGACAACAACGGTTTTGACGCCGAGTGCATGCAGCCTTGTTATGGTGTCTTGTGGCGTTTGATCGCTCCACAACAGTTGTTCATCATCGAATGTGACTAGGGCTATATCGGTCGTTTTATAGCCCAATAGATAGCATTCTTTAGTTGCGGCCTCTGAGCACCACAACTTTGGTCGATAGTTACTATCAAAGGCGATGGTAACGCCACGTTCACGCAGGCCTTCGATGATAGTGAGCAACTTTAGCTGATCGCTGTGTGGCAGTATCGCGAGGGAAATGCCACTCAGAAACACCATATCAACATCACGAAGTTGGTTGGCTATCTTATCGAAATCGGGGTGCTGTACCATGTAGCGAGCCGCCGAATCGTTGCGCCAGTATAGGAAGGTGCGCTCACCAACATCGTCGAGTTGAATGAGATAGAGCCCGGGTGAACGCTGTTCATCAATAAGCACGAACTCGGTTGATAGTCCTTCATCTTGCCATCGGTTAAGCATCTCTTGGCTGATAGCGTCTGAGCCAAGCGCCGTGACATAGTTTGTTCGTATCGCTGGATTTTCAGTGTTATTGCAGCTCATGGGATTGCTAACAGCAGCGCTGCGGTTCAAGTAGATTGCCGCGTTTAATGTGTCTCCACCATAGCTTTGATACATGTCGCCAAATGGAGCCCCATTCAGTTCAATCATGCACTCACCGATGATTGCGATGTGGGTCATAATATAGCCTTAGAAAGGAAAGGTTGGGTTTGTTCGTATTGAAGAAAGCATGACCATAACGAGATATGGTCATGCTTTTTCGATTCTAATCTTACGGGAGTGAGACTAGCCGATTACTTGTTGTCTAGTTTTACGAACAACATCGTTAGGACGAAAGACAGTGCGAACACACCAACCACGCCCATTAGTGCTTGAATGAAGTTTTGCGTACCGCCTGCAAGGTAAGCCGGTAAGCTGAATACAGAAGAAAGAATGTAGCTTGTTAAGTGCGTATCGATTGTTACCGAGATTGCACCGAACACACCTGCAGCCAAACTCGCGGTCATCATCGCTTTGGTGTATTTAGTGAGGACACCAAATAGAGCCGGCTCCGTGATGCCTAAGATAGCGGTAACACTTGAGCCCATCGTAATTGAAGATTGCTCTTTAGATACCGTTTTACGTTGCTTGTGCCAGATAGCCATTGTCGCGCCAGCAATTGCCATGTTACCCAAACACATGATTGGCATAAGTAGATCCTTACCATACAGTGCAAAGTTGTTCAGGCTGATTGGCGTCATGCTGTGGTGGATACCAAATACGATGGTAATCGGGCGAGTTAGACCAAAAACAAAGCCTGTTAATGTCGGAGAGATTTCCAGTAGTGAACTCATTACCCAACCCGCGCCATTACTTAGCCAGATGCCTGCAGGGCCAACAAATGATAGCGTGATGGTTGAAGTTACCGTAAAGGCAAGCAGCGGTGTAAATACAGGCTTCGCAGAAGAAGGAACTAGACGGTCAACTAACGGAGTCACTTTAGACAATAACCAGATTGCTAGAATCGCAGGAACAATTGCGCCGCCGTAGTTGAGCAGCTCAATAGGAACCACGCCAAGAACGGTCAACTCCGGAGCTGCACCTGCATCTTTTAGCATTGTTGCTTTATCAACGAGCAGAGGCGCTAGCATTGCAGAAGATACAGCAAGTGCGATGTACTCGTTTACTTTGAATACCTTAGCGGCAGAGAAAGAAACCAGCATAGGTAAGAAGAAGAACACAGCAACAGAGATAGAACGGAAGAAGTAAACCGTGTCTGAGGTTTCAGAGATAACATTGGTTGCAATAAGGCCAGACAACAGGCCCATCAACATACCCGCGCCTGCGATTGCGGGTACAACCGGACCAAAGATGCCTGCGACAATGCGCATCACTCCTTGGAACAGCTTGCCTTTCTCTAGCTCATCAGCCGGAGTTGCGTCAGCTTGTTGAGTGTTTGATAGTGCGTTGAACCACTTCTCGACCTCAACACCGATGATGACTTGAGTTTGGCCTTGTTGAAGTACCACGCCTTTCACATCTGCGATCTGCTTGATCGCTTCTTCGTCTACCAGCGACTCGTCTGCTAATTTGAATCTCAGCCTTGTCATACAGTGCGTGATACTCACGATATTGTCTTCACCACCAAGTGCAGTGATTAATAACTGTATATTTTCTTTGAAATTTTTCTTCTTCGATGATGACTTCGAGTTATTAATAACGGCATCACTCTTTTCTACCATTTGCATACTACACCTGTTATTGGAATATATTTAACTCGAGCAATCATAACGACAACCAATTTAAATCCAACGGAGTAAAAAGAGATCTCAATCACACTTAAAATCCGAAAAATTATTTTTTCACCGTTTTTGGCCAATTGGTATGTTTTGTTTATCAAAAAAAATCACTTAACGTACCAATTATTTTTACGCAAAATTAGCGCTTGAAATGTGGTTTTTAAAGCGGTTAGATAATAGGAGTTGACTTAAGTTTAGGTTATTTAATTGTGAAAGAAACTATTATATCTGATATCCATTGTATTATTACTAAACCAGACAGACACAATCTCATTACCGTGGTAGTTGAAACGAATGAAGGCGTGACTGGGTTTGGTTGTGCGACATTCCAACAAAGACCGCTTGCTGTAAAAACAATGGTCGATGAATATTTAAAACCTATTCTTATTGGTAAAAACGCCAATAATATTGAAGACTTATGGCAAATGATGATGGTCAACGCTTATTGGCGAAATGGCCCTGTTATCAATAATGCAATTTCCGGTGTTGATATGGCACTGTGGGATATCAAAGCTAAATTGGCGGGCATGCCGTTACACCAATTATTTGGTGGTAAGTCTCGTGATGCTATTCCTGTATACACACACGCGACTAGCGACACGATGGAAGGCATTTATGAGCTGGTGGAATCTTTCCTAGACAAAGGCTACAAGCACATTCGTTGTCAGCTTGGTTTCTATGGCGGTGTTCCAACCGATTTGCATACCACTCAAAACCCGACTGAAGGTTCGTACTACGACCAAGATCAGTACATGGACAATACTCTAACGATGTTTAAGTCGTTGAGAGAGAAATATGGGAACCAATTCCATATTCTTCATGATGTTCATGAGCGCCTATTCCCGAATCAAGCAATACAATTTGCCAAAGAAGTCGAGCAATATAAGCCTTACTTCATTGAAGATATTCTGCCGCCAAATCAAACGGAATGGTTGGATAATATTCGTAGCCAAAGCTCAGTTTCATTAGGTTTAGGGGAGTTATTTAATAACCCTGAAGAGTGGAAATCATTGATTGCTAACCGTCGCATTGATTTCATTCGTTGCCATGTTTCACAGATTGGAGGCATTACCCCAGCTCTGAAACTAGGCCATCTATGTCAGAACTTCGGTGTTCGTATTGCATGGCATTGCCCGCCAGATATGACGCCAATTGGCGCAGCGGTAAACACGCATTTGAATGTGCATTTACACAATGCTGCCATTCAAGAACATGTCGAGTACAACGAGAACACACACAAGGTATTCCCGAACGCTGCAGAGCCAATTAATGGCTACTTATACGCTTCTGAAATAGCAGGTATTGGTGTTGAAATCGACCGAGAGGTTGCAGCTGAGTTCCCTGTTATGTATCGCCCCCACGAGTGGACTCAAAGTCGCCTTCCTGATGGCGCGATTCACACTCCATAATTCATTGAGTTAACCAAAATGGCCGCAGATAGCGGCCATTTTTTTGTCTGAAACTTACCGTTCGTTTTAGCTTCTTTGTCAGTCTTCGTTCTCAATTTGTTGCTGTTGCTTAACTAGCTAATCAATCAGCAAGTAATCAGAATTTTCATATCCAAACTATTAGTATTACCTCTCACATACCTTCAATTAACTGACTTTAAATAGTTCAGTAATAACAGGCTGACCTTAATGAAAAATGTTCCACTATAATTTCGAAAATTAATTTACCCACTTTCAAAGTTTATCTTTTGGATATGGGTTAATTTTATTTAAATGGCTCATAAAAAATTAATGATGTACATTAATTGTCACTATTAATATTTTTAATACTACTTCATTGACCTTTGGTTAATTTAAATCCCAATAAAAAACATGATGGTTATTAAAACAGTTTAATATAATCTAAATTAAGTGGTTTAGCGTATTGCTATAAAACCACCCAAGTTTTGACTGTTATTTAACCTGTATTGTGCAATAGAGATTATTTTAGTTTTTAATTTTGCGATTTACATTTAAAGCGTTGAATTTAAAGGCTATTTTTATAAATATAAAACAGTGATTTAGGTCTGCAATTCCAGATGGATAATATTGTGAGTGAGGAGTTAATTAGTAAATATACGCCCTAGAAATCGAGTCGAATACTGTCCATATATTTCAACTTGAAGTTCAAAAAGTTGCTATGCAACTAATAACAATAAAATAATATTAGGGTTTATATGAAAAGCACATTCAAGCTGTCTTTAGCTACTGTTTTAGTTTCTTCTGCAATGGGAGCTCATGCAGGCATTGCCATTGTTGATACAGAAGAAGGTAACTTCTCTGTCGGTGGTAACGTGGAGCTGAACTTCAACTACCAAGATAGAGAATCGAATGATAAAGGTGACGCAGAGTTCAACCAAGATGGTCGAGTTCTGATTGAGTTCGCTGGCGAAAAGTACACCAGTAATGGTCACTATGTTGGGGTTAAAGCGCAGCCTCTATTTGAAAGCACAGGCAATGTAGCACTCGATGATGCCTACTTTGAGTTCGGCAAAAAAGACGGGTGGGCGATCAAAGCGGGTCGTTTTGAAGCCTACGATATGTTCCCTGTTGGCCTCGATGTTTTCCTAGAGTATTCAGGTGATACCTCAAATGAACTTTATACGGGTGGCAGCGCTTATGTGTATCAGATGAAAGAAGCTCGCGGTCGTGGTTCTGATGGTCAATTGATGTATAGCCAAAGTTTTGGGGATCTGTATGTCGAAGTAGGAACGATGATCGGCGATCGCTCAGACTTGTTCTCTGATAGCTACCATGGTGTGGAAGTAGACCACGATAACGCAAAAGATGCCTTCCTTGTTCGCCCGGTTGTGTCATATAAAATGGGTGACTTTACTGTTGCAGCCTCAATGGAAACTAACTTAGTCAGCGATGCTGTTGTCGACACCTCGGGTAAAGATATCTCTGACCGAACTGGCTACGGTCTAACAGGTAATTGGTCTAATGATTCTTGGAGCGTTAACGCTAACTTTGCTTACTTAGATGCTGTCGATGAAACCAATGCAACCGTGGGTTTGAACGCGCTTTATAACAACTTCGGTATCGGTTACATCTATGGTGCGAACGAATATGATTCCACATGGGCGAAAGGCGATGTGACGGTTAACACGGGTTACGCATCTTATGAGTTCCAGAATGTACTCGAAGTACAAGACTTCTCTGTGCTTCTTGGTACTTACTACACGACGGTCGACAACCAAACGACTAATACGTCGGCGTTCTCTGAAGACGATGATTTTGGTGCTCGTGTACGTCTGTACTACGAATTCTAATAACGGTTGATTCAATTTTACTGACAACCCGCCACTGTGCGGGTTGTTGTTTTTTGGGGATACGGAAATTAGAGAAATTAAACGTGGAAAGACAAAGTGGCTCAATACAAATTAAGCCGTTACTTTTTGTCTCGGAAGCTCATGCTCTCACTGTTAAAAGGCGTGTGGTAGGTGCATTGGTAGTTGATGTCGATGATATCGCTGACGATGAACAGCTCACCCGATGCCAAGAAACCTCGGTTGGTGATATTCATCGCCGCCGCATTTTTTTTGCAGCCGAGCAACTCCGCATCTTCTTTAGAAACGTTGATCGCTTGATACGTCGTTAAGTAGCTATCGATCTGAAGGCCTTTCGCTAGCGCATGTTTCTGGATTGAGCTTTCAATGATCTCGGCATTCATCTCTGGGAAGACACTGACAGGGATCTTGGCTTCTTCAATCTGAACTACTTTGTTGTTAATCAATCGAAGCCGTCTAATTTTCCAGATGTAGTCATTGTCGTCTAAAGAAAAAATCTGCTGTTCGTGGTTATCGGGTAGCGCTTTATTTAGCTGGAGCTTTTTATAAGAGATCTCTTCAAAACTGTTTTCAGTGATGGAGTTGTACACCAGTGGTGTACCAATGAGAGAAGTGTTGACGAAGTAACCAGAACCCACCTTAGATTTCACCATGCCAATAGCCTCTAGCTTGGCTAGTGCTTTACGAATCGTGAAACGAGATAATCCATATATTTCAGATAGTTCTCGTTCTGCAGGAAGCTTATGGCTGATACTGTTTTGGCAAATTTTGCTCACAATATCTTGAACAACTAATTCATATTTTTTCATTCTAAAAACTTAAAAAAGCACTCATGGTGATTAAATTATAGTTAACTAAATCAGATACTCAGCGCATTCCGAACTAGCCGATAATTCTAACATAGAAGGCCAATTAGATGATGAGAAATAGGGTGTTTTGGAGTGCGAATTCAAGGGTTACTTCTGGGTGTGTGACTTCATTCTCTTTCTTGGTTAGATAAGCGTGAAGGCGAGGTTACCTGCAAGTAGATAATAAAAAAGCACGCCTGATAGGACGTGCTTCGAGTGTTTGAGCTTTGTTGGTTGCGAGCTACATAGCTAAGTTTTCATTTCTTAATTTGGTGAGCGCCTTTAGACGCTTTGTATACTCTTTTTGGAACTCGTCAGGGTCAGCGCCCTCAGATACTTGAGCGTACACTCGCATCTTGTTGCCGCCGTAGATCTTGGCAAGGTCATCGTTGCTGTAACCGCGTTTCCAAAGTTCATCAGTAATCGCCGCTAGGATCTTCGACAGTTCGCCATTACCGGTAGCGCCTTTGTTGAACGCCTCAATCATGTAGCCGCCGTCGTCGTACATTTTCGCGTTCTTGGTTGCGAAATCCACAACCATTGCGGTAGAGAACATATCATCAGTTGCGATACCTACGTGGTCAACGCCTACCAATTTCACGTAGTAGTCGATCATATCTGCAGCTTGCACTGGAGAAATATCTTCAGGCCAAACGCCGTCCATCATCCACTCGGTGAAGGTTGGGGCAACGTAGCCACCTGATTTAGCCGCGCGTATCGCTTCATCGTCAGGAATAGCACGGTAGCAACCTTGTGGCGTTGCATCTGGCTCACTCTTATAAAGCCCAGCAGGCACTGAGTGCGTGTAGACAAATGGGGTTCCAGGATACTTCTCTTCCATGTAATCCATCGCGTCATTTGCTGTCTTCGAGCCTGTGTGGCTGAGATCGAGAATGACCTGATACTCGACCATTGAATCAATAACAGACTCGCCCCAAGGGGTTAGACCAATATCTCTACCGTTAAATGCAGCTAACTGACCAGAACCTGTTCTGAAAATGTCGTTATACGCCAAGATCATGCTTTTTAAGCCCATGTCTTTTAGAATCGCCATTTTGGTCACATCTTCTTCCAAAATCGTTGCAGTTTGGCTGTTCCAAAGTACGGCGGTTTTGCCTTCGGTGTGCGCTTTCTCAATGTCATTATTGGAATGCGCGATGATGAAATTGTCAGGTTGTTTTGCCATCGCAGAGCGGTGTTTATGATGGTGAAACAAGAAGTCATCAAAGTTGTGATCAGCAGCGGTAATGGTGTATTCATGCCCTGTGATACCTGCATCACGAGCATCTTGGAAGTAATCCAACAGCTGTTGCTCGTCCTGCCAACCTGCACCGTAAGGGCTCGCGAGCATACCAATGACAATGGTGTCTTGAACAAATGTTTTAGCCTTATCTGATGCAGGCCAGGTCTTACTCTCAACACTTGCCTGTGCAACACCAACACTCATTGCAATGCTTGCTGCTACTAACGTTATCTTTTTAAACATGAAAACCTCTCAATTACTGGCTTAAGTCCATTTATATTTATGCCTAGATTTAATAGTAGACCCTGACGGTATCGTTGAGTTATTTAAAATTGATAACCCTGTCATACTTTGTAATCAAAGCGTTACGTTCTGAATTGTGATTTCGCCTTAATGCTAAAAACTTAAAGCGCCTCTTGTTAACTTGAGGTAATAGTAGCTAAGCTAGAAAAGTAAAATGTGCATTTTGTGCCACTGAACTTAGACTGTATTGATGCAGAAATTGATACTGATATTGGGTTGAATTGTGGATTTGATCTGTTTTGAACAAGACAAAGGAATCGTGAACTGATGCTTGAATTACCATTGATTGCGAAGAGTGTTGTGAGTCATTTCCAGCAGTGCGTCCGAGAAGATAAGTCATTAGCTCCATATCACGCCGCGATAGAAGCGCTCGCAGTTCAAGTGAGCATGCCATTCTCAATGGATACTTCACCTGCTCAATATGTCTCGTTCAATGTGTTTACGCAGTTCTTAGAGGGCATGAGGAAGGTATTACCATCCGAGGTGTTTGTTTCTGTGTTATTAGGCTGTGCTCAACGAGCCGCTTTCGACCTAGATTTTTCTAACCTTTCAGCTCAAGATTTTCTGTCCCTTTTTCCGTTTGAACAATGGTCAGTCGAATCGTCTTCACAGTTATTAAAGCTTTCATTTCTGGTATCTAATAGCTCGCTCAATGGTATTGAAGCTGAGCTGTTTTTGATCGTTTATAGCCACGCTTATTTTAAATCTCAGCAGATTGATATTGATAAGCCAATTCGCTACGACTTAGTTTCGGTGTCGGCTAGTGCGTTAAGTGAGTTGAGAATACAAACGGAAACACCACAGTATTTAGGTCAAACTGAGACGTGCATTTCGTATAACCCCATTGGTCGAGATTGTTCAATTAAAGCGGTATCAACGGCTACTACTTCCACCTTCAAGGTGACACAAGCATTACTTCCTTATATTGGTCGAGTAGATGTAGATTTGGTCTCGTTTGGTCAGATAAACCGAATGGGCAAGCGCACAATCCAGAGGGCGCTTAGTGAAGAAGGGACGACCTTTCGAACCATTAAAGAGACCCTGTCTTTTGAATTCGCCAAGCGCGTTATGACAGAGCAAGATTATTCGATCGCAGACATTGCACTTCACTTGGGATACGCAGATGCCTCACAATTTATAAGAGCGTTTAAACGAGCGAATGGAATAACTCCACTTCAATGGAAAAAGAACAATAAAGGTATAGGCGTATTGCGCTTCTAAAGCACCAACCATATTCTCTTAAGAAGCTGATTTGTGTTAGTTATTTCTTAGTTTATTGATATTGAGAAGGCCGTCGTAATGATGGCCTTTTTTGTACTCTATTGATTGTATATTCTACCCAAGGCTTTTAATTTATAAACGTTCGCTATGAATCTTGATGCGCGGCACTTTGTGTCGATTTTTCATCAATGACATGGTGATAATGGGAGTGTGTATGAGTTCTAATGAAATCAAAAATGTGGTGTTTGATGTAGGCAATGTCATTGTGCGTTGGGCACCTCTGGAAATTGCCCGGCTTACTTTTGGTGATACTGAAGAATTGGAGTCTCGAGCTCGTTCTATTTTTCAAAGTACGATTTGGATGGATTTGAACAAAGGGTTCTTGACCGAAAGTGAGGCCAAGCTTCGTTATCAACAAGAACTCGACTTGTCCCCGTTAGAGTGCGATCGCCTGTTCTATTACGTTAAGCAAACGCAGATCTTATTGCACGGTTCAGTTGAACTCATCGAGCGAGTAAAGCGATCGGGCTATGGTGTGTACGCGCTTACCGACAATGTGGTCGAGATTGTTGAATATTTAAAAAATACCTATCAATTTTGGGCGTTGTTTGATGGTGCGGCAGTATCTGCTGAACTTGGTATGCTTAAGCCACAACCTGAAATCTACCAAGCGCTGTTATCTAATCATGGGCTTAAGGCTTCAGAAACCGTCTTCCTCGATGATATGCCTTATAACGTTGAAGGAGCGAAAGCTGTGGGTATGGCTGCTATTCAGTTTACCGATGCCGTTCAGTGTGAAAATAGCTTGCAGGCTCTCTGCGTTAATTTAATAGACTGACGCCTCGGCGGGTAAGTTCAAATTTGAGGATGTAGAAAATGAAAAGATACCCATCTAAGTCTATCGTTGCATTCTTGTTTTTGACTACGTCGGTGCTGGTTTTAGTGGTGGCTGTCGTGCTTCAGTTTCGTGGTGAGCAAGTATGTGATGGTTGCTATGAATCAGATAAAGGGCAGTTCAAGTATGTTCTTTACGATGGAACGTCACCCTCCGTTATCCCAAGCATTCATAATACCTTATTGATTAACCGCACTCCCTTAATGAAAACGTTCGAGCTTGATTCTATGCCGTCAGTCACCGTTAGGGTGTGGCGAAACCAAAAGGCCTATTTAGACGAGCAAGAAAGAAGCATCGGATATCGATATGCGTTCTCGACGGGGTATATCGAACCTAAGAGTAATGAGATTAGGTTGCTCTATTTTGGTGGTGAAATTCATAAAACCGCTCTACATGAGTTTGTACATTTGCTGACTCTGCAAGTAAATCCGAATTTTGCAAACAATCCACGGTGGTTGTGGGAAGCGATCGCTATCTATAAGTCGGAAGATTATTGGTTCCACATGAGTAACAGACATGCCATCAGTCGCCGTTTCGATGGTCTAGCTCAGGACTTATACAACAAGCCGAACAGTAGCTCGGCGGTTTATGAACTTGGCTATACGGTCGGTGAGTTTATTGAACGTTCATGGGGAGAAGAGGCGTTTGTTGATCTCATTAAGAGCAATGGGGATCCCTCACAGCTTACCGATCAGCCAATAGCATCGCTGTTTTATGATTGGGAAAAATTCGTCAAAACTACGTATTTGAGTGGCCCGAAAAGTGAGTATGAAAAAGCCATGGAACGAAGTCCATTCGATAGAAGAGACACGGTAAACTAATCAAAAAAGAGGTGATGTTTAATTAAAAACATCACCTCTTTTGTTATTCATTTCAGGGTTGTTGTTTCGTACTTATTCGCTATCGTCACTTGGCTGTTCAGTGTTTAAGTATCGAATCAACTTAGCTGGTGTGCCACCGTATAGACAGTCTGGCGGTACGTCGCTGTTGACTACAGAGTTAGCCGCGATAACAGAGCGAGCACCAATAGTCACATCTTGGTTGATGACTGAGTTTCCGCCAATCCACACATCATCTTCGACCGTAATAGGTAGACAGAAAGTTTCCCATTTACGGCGGCTGAGATAATCCAGTGAGTGAGATGCCGTATAAAACTGGGTACTTGGCCCTATCAATACATTGTTACCAATTTTGATATTCGCGCCATCAAGCATCACCACGTTCATGTTGATAAAGGTATCGTCGCCAATCTCGATGGTTTTACCAAACTCGCAATGAAAAGGGGGACGGACAACGCTGCTGCCTACTTTACCAAATAGGTTAGTTTGCAGGTTTGGCTGTTGAGTGGCGTCTGTACATTGATTGAAGTCCGACAGCGCCTTGCTAGCATGGGTGCGCATTTGGTCAATCTCATGATCGGCACCGTCAAAAACTTCGCCAGATAACATTTTTTCGAGTTCTGTTTTCATTGTTTAGATCTTACTCGTCAATATAGGTATTAGAATACGGATATACAGGCATAAAAAAAGAGAAAAGCCTTAGCCGTTCTCTTCCTATTTTATATCTTTAAGTGGGCTAAGCTATGCGTCAACAGTCACTCTTTGCCAAATTAGATTTGCTCAACGAAACCCATTAGGTGCTGTTTCACTTCATCTGAAGCAAAAGCGCTCTCTACAGAGTACTTGTAGATTTCAGCGTAATCTTCTTTTGTTAGGCCGAATGTTTCACATACACGCTTCACTTCGTTAGTCATGGTTGTGTTCGACACAGTACGGTTGTCTGTGTTGATCGTTACAACGATGCCGTCTTTTTTGAATTCAGCAATTGGGTGGTCGCTGAATTTGTGAATACATTTAGTTTGCACGTTACTTGTTGGGCAAGTTTCAAGCGCAACCTGCTTCTCTTTAACGATGTTGTATGCGTCTTCGTTACCTTGGATGTGAACACCGTGGCCGATACGTTCAGCGTCAAGCAGTGTTACTGCATCGTAAACGTTCTGACCATGCCATTGCTCACCAGCATGAACCGTCACACGGTAACCTTGCTCGATCGCGTATTGCGTGTATTCAGGGAACTCAGCACAGAAGCCCGGCTTTTCACCACCTGCGATATCAAACGCAACTACACCTTTACCAAGGTATGGTTTACCAGCGTCGATAACATCTCTGATCGAATCTTTCGGGAACATACGCAGTACAGACATGATGTAGTTGCCTTTGATGTCGTACTTCTCTTCTGCACGTTTCATGCCTTTCACCGCACTTGCGATGATCGCATCAAGAGACAAGCCCTTGTTTACGTGAAGAATCGGTGCAAAACGAACTTCTAGGTACTTAACGTTTTCTAGTGCAGCGTCTTCGTAAAGCTCAAAAGAGATACGCTCAATTGCTTCTTCAGTCTGCATCACTTGTAGCGGCAGGCTGAAACAAGCCAAATACTCATCTAGGTTTTTACAATCTTCTGGCACAGTTAGAGATTGAACAACCGCATCGCGATCTTCAGGTAGTTCGATTCCGTACCGTTTCGCCAAATCAATAATGGTGTCTGGACGAACACTTCCGTCAAGGTGGCAGTGCAGATCAATCTTCGGGAGTGCTAGAAAATTCATGAGTATTCCTTAGGTCTATTATTTTTTGAGTTATTAACTCATAGGTTACATGGGCTTAAATTAACAAGTTTGTGATATGATTTAAAGTGACATAAAGTCATCATTAATCTGAATCTAAGGAATATCATGGTAGATGTTAAGAGCTTACTCAAATGTGATATGAATTTACTGCTGTGTTTACACGTTTTGCTTGAAGAGCGCAGTGTGAGCAAAACAGCAGAGCGATTATTCCTTAGTCAGTCAGCGGTGAGTAAGCAACTCACCAAGCTGCGAACTTTGTTTGATGACCCGCTATTTGAGCGCGAATCCAAAGGTCTGTTTCCAACCCCGAAAGCTACTTCTTTAGCGCCTAAGATTCATCAGATCCTTTTGCAAGTTGAACAGCTAACCGTGCCGGACATTTTTGAGCCGAAAGACAGCGAGCGCACTTTTAATATCGATCTAGTCGAAACCGCTTATACCGCGATTTACCCTAAATTTATGCCTAACGCTCTGGCAGATGCGCCGAACATTACGGTAAACAGCACTACTTGGAGCAGCGAAACTTTTAAGCGCTTACTAAAGCGTGAGGTCGATTTTGGGATAGGGATTTTTGAGCTCGATGAAAGGGCGAGTACCCACATTCAAAACATTCCTGCCGAGCTGAACCATGTCGAATTGCTGCAAGATTATTCTGTTTGTTTGATGCGCAATGATCACCCAGTGCTTCAAGAAGAATGGAACCTGCAAGCCTTCCTTAAATACCGTCATATTCAGTTAGTGACCGGTGGCGTTGGTGACTGGCTGCTACTGGAAATCTTGCAAGCCAAACAGCTTCAAATTAACAAAGCCGCCAACGTGTCGGACATCACCAGCGCAGTAAAGCTGTGCAAGCAAAGCGATTTGCTGATGTGTTATCCGTACAACTCGGTTCGTGACTATATTGAGAGTGGCGAGCTGGTGATGAAGCCAATTCCCATTGAGTTGGTTCCAGGTGGTTTGTTTCTGCTTTGGCATCGTTACTTTGACTCTGAACCAAGCCACAAATGGCTTCGCGACCTCATAGTCAATAAGACCCAAGAACCTCAGCTGTAAACCGCGAGCTACGATGATCAAAACGGCGAAATAACTTTTTTAAAATTTATTTCGTCTTTTTAGAATGAGCATCGTCTTATTACGGGTGCCAAATGCCCGCCAAGAATGAGATATCTAAATGAATCCAATGCCATCGATTCCGCAACAAGTTATTGAAGATGCTTGTGAGTGGGCAATTATGCACGGTGTCGCTTTTCGTCAGTCTGACAATACCGCGAGACATTGCCCTTTTAGCCTTGCTCCAATGAGTATTGAGCGTGAGGTTTTTGAACACCTGTTGAAGGTGACACCGCTGATCACCAAGCTCATCAATAATGTCTCTGAAGACCACGACTTTTTACAATCATCATTGAGCGACATGGCGAAAGCCGATCCGTTTTTTGGTCGCTTGATGGAGTTGCATCAACAAGCCCATGGCAGTGCGGATGAGCGCTTGAATCCAGCGCGACAACCTTTGTTGTTGATGCGCACTGATTTCATGGATGATCGCCAACACGGTGCCAAAGTGATTGAGTTTAATGGCATTGCTGCAGGAATGGCGCCTTTTGGTCAGCGAGCAACAGAATTTCACTTATTCATGCAAAACCAATGGCCAAACGTGTATAACCATTGGTTGGAAGATCCGTCAGCAGTGCCAGCTGAAAACCAAGGCTTAACCCAGTTGGCTTATGGTATCGCTAATGCTGCAAGGCAAGTGAAAGCCGACTTCAATGAGCAAGATAAACCTGTGTTCTTGATGGTGGTGCAGAAGAACGAAGACAACGTATATGACCAACATTTACTTGAAGTTGAGCTACAAAAACAGGGCATTCGCACGGTTCGTCGTACCTTTGAACAATTGAGCTGTCAGCTTTCATCGGGTGATAATCAACGCTTGTTATTGAAAGATGTCGGCGCTGTCGATGTGGTGTACTTAAGAGCTGGCTATCAGTATTCAGATTACTGGGCTCCAGAGCTAAATGAATCAGTGTGTTGCCACACGCTAAGTCAGACTCGCTTGTTTATGGAGCAACACCATGTCGCAATGAACGCGACTATCAGCCAGCAATTAGCGACCAGCAAAACCATGCAAATGCTGCTGACCATTATGCCAGCAGCAGAATACGCCCGCTGGGGTTTAACGCTAGAAGAAGCCGAACTGGTCAAGAGTGTATTAGCTGACATGAAGCCAATCACCAGTGAATCGATTGAGTGGTTTAACACGCAAGCTGATAAGCAAGAGTGGGTGCTGAAAAACCAAGGTGAGGGCGGTGGCCACTGCGTATTTGGTGACGACATCAGCGAACAACTGAGCCAGCTTAAACCAGAAGAGTACGACGCGTGGGCATTGATGCAGCGCTTGTACCCGCATGAACGTGACGTGCCGACTATTGCAGTGCGTGACACTCAACAAACGCTCGTGACAGACTTAGTCAGCGAAGTGGGTTTGTTCACCGCTTACTTCAAAGGTGAACCAGTAACAGAGCTAGACGGCTACGCGGGTTACTTGATCCGCAGTAAACCCGCTAGCGAAAATGAAGGTGGAATCCACAGTGGTAAAGGGATTCTCGATTCGTTGGTGTTGATTGATTAGTTCTGAATTCTGACGAATAACAGATAGCAGTAAGGCCAACGTTTTTACGCTGGCCTTTTTTATGGTTCTTTTGCAGATTAGCACCAAGTTGGATAAGCGACTCAGCTTGTTGTTACGTTATGCTGGAACCTTAAAACAAGAATCTTGATTGTTGTATTTTGGTACGAAACACAATTTGTCTGCCGACATTTTTAAGCCATTTTGCATCTGGATATGTGTTACCGCCCAGATCACACAGCCGTGAGGTAAATTGAATAGCGAGCGAGTTTGAGTGAACAACACGCCGTCATCATAGGCCGGTGTAATGTTGGTCGCTTTACCTTGCCACGCCTTATGAGTGGTTTGCACATCAATATTTGGAACGATCAATGAAAGCATTTCTGGCTCAACGTCTTTTACGACTTTCAAGCAGATACGACACCCATCGTAGTATTGTTCTATCCAGATTTTATGTGGAATAGCGTGGTCATCCCAACCCAGTTGTAAGATATGTTCCATGACTTTGTCCTTGGTATCTAAGAAGGAAAGGCAGTGCTCAACACTGCCTGAATTAGCTCAAATATTATTCGTAACTTAAACCATGTCCGAACGGGTAAAGGGTGTCGGCTTGATCATACCCAGGGTAATCTGAGTCTTGGTTTTGAATGGCTTGGGCGCTGTTCGCTAAAGCAAATGGCAGTTTTCCTTGAGGAGCAAAGTTGCCTGAAAGCACTTCCATTAGGTTGCTGTCCGAGACACCAAATGTGGCTATCACGGCACCGGCTTGCTTAAGATTACTTTGATCGTCTAGCACGAAGGGTTGTCTAAAGTTGATGGACAATACTGTATTGTCAGCACCCACTTCGCTCATAACGGCTTTGATGTCGCTTAGGCTTGGTTCAATATGCCAAGATGCAGCTGTAGCCATTTCACTGAATGCAAGAATATCGAGTTCGTCTGGGTTCGCACCACCAAAGATAAGATCAGGATCTGAACCTTCGTTAGATACGCGAACACGAATAACCGCATAGTCCGTATCGGCTGGTACTGGTGGACGCGTTTCTCCCGCTTCGTAATCACCCGAAGTCACGGTAAAGTTGTACTTGTCGTCTCCAGCAATGTTTTCGTCCATTCCCATGACATACAGAGCAACAGGAGCCTGTGCGGTTGATTCAGCTAAAGGTAGAGTCTTATTGGTGTTTTGAAGTAAGACGACAGACTTTTTCTGTGCGTAATCAGCGCGTTCTTGGTACTTCTCATTGCCTAAAATCTCTTGGGCTTTTTTCTCATCAACGTAAGTGTTTTCGAAAAGGCCAAGCTTGAATTGTTCTTCAAGTAAGCGTGTTACTGATAGGTCGACACGTTCTTCGGTGATCAGATCCTTTTCGACCAGTTTCACGATGACTTCTTTATCATGGAAACCTGAAAGAACATCGACTCCAGCCTCGACCGCCATTGCAACTTGCTCATCAATCGTTTTGTATTCTACACCCCATGCTCGCTCACCAATAATGCCGGTATCTGAGTTCACGTTACCTGTGTAGCCCAATTCGTCTCTGAGCAGGTCGGTGACAATACCTTTTGAAAAAGACATACCAACATCATTTGGCATCCACTTTTGATCTACAGGGATTCCGTAGTAAGGCATGATTGAAGAAGCACCAGCCTCAATCGCGGCAATAAACGGTTTTAGGTGGTAATCAAAATTGTTCTTTGGATAGACTTGGTTCTTACCAAAGTCATAATGTGGGTCACCGCCGTTTTCTTGTGGACCGCCGCCAGGGAAGTGTTTGATGGTTAGCGCGATACTGTCTTCGTTGACCTCACCGCCACCCTGCAAGCCTTTGATCAGTGAACGCATAATGTCAGATGCTAAATCTGCATCTTCGGTAAAGGTTTCGTGTACTCGATACCAGCGAGGTTCTGTCGCCAAATCCATCATGTATCCGTACATACTGCGCAGGCCAATTGAGGACCACTCTTCATTCATGATGCCAGCAAATTCAGTGATTAAATCCATGTCGCGAGTGGCTGCCAAACCGGCCTCTTTAGGCCAAGCCGAAAAGGCACCTGAAGAAATGTTGATCCCTGCTTTTGCAGATGGATCGATGTGGTTACGAGCATTGGACTTAAATAGAGCGGGGATACCCATTCGAGTTTGTTCACGCAGTTCTTGAACACTATTCATGAACTGGGCAGCTTCTGTTGGGGTTATCTGACAGCCTGAACGGCCAGCATCACAATCAGGTGTGTTAGTTGGGGTTTCAACTACGCTGTTACGGAAGATAAAGCGCGTCATTTGGGCATCGGCAATCATGTCTTGCCCGGCACTGCTAACAAGCCCACCCTCGGCTGAGTTTAAGGTGTCAATGAGCATCATGCCGGCTTTCTCGTCTAACGTCATTCGGCTAACCAAGTCTGCTGCTCGCTCTTCTGGAGATAATCGCCAGTCTTCAAAGGGTTCCAGTGTTCCATTGCCGTTAGAGTCTCGGAACTGGTAACCCTCAATGTTCAAGACATCATGAACACGAGAGTGAACTTGGGGTTGCTGGAGGTTATTGTCGCTATCAGATGAGTTGCATCCCGCAAGAAGCAACGCGATTGCTATAGGTGTCCGGGTAAGACGCTTCATGGTCACGATCCTATTGTTAGTATAATAATAAGTACATGACCAATTTTAATAATTAACAGATTATTGGTTAACCAAAATCAATCAAACTAAAGATTTGGATCACCATATAAATTTAATTGGTGATTTAATTCAATTTAGTATTGGAAATATATTGACGAACTTTAAATAACGTAAACTTATCTATGATTATTTTTTTGATATCCAATTATTACCCCGCTTAATTAGTGGTGTATTACTTCCATATTTTAAATCTAGAATAAAAAATATATTGCCTATTTTATAGTTAACAATCTGCGCTGATGTAAACGATAGATAGTGACCATGTTGGTGACAATAAAGGTGATTTCGACAAAGGACCCGCCAATCGAACCAATCCAAATGTTATGGCTAGCCCAACAGAAGGAATTGAATAAGATCAATGTTCTCAAGGCGATGCCTTGTCTTGAAAAGAGTGCCCATGTCGCAACGGATGAACCAACAACTGTAATAAACTCAAAGAAATGGTTCATGTTGGGCAAAGTCATGCACCACATCAAGCCAATAAAGAACCACATCACTTTGCGTGATTGAGTTTTTATCGATGCGTAACTGCGAATAGCATTAATAATGACACCTATAGCCGCCACTATGGCACCCATTAATATGAAATGGATACTCATGACAAAACAAAAGATCATCATCTGGTAGCGAAAACGCATATCATCTTTTTGCCAAAAGGCCATTACACCGATACAAAAAGCCAGGCCGCCAATACCTTGTGTTATCCAGTTTTCCATATTTAGCCTTTATTTTTAAGATGCTATCGATCACGATTAAATATTAACTTTGAAAGAATAATGCTCAACCATAAAATAACCCTCCAAAAGGAGGGCTAGATATAATATTGAAGTTGCTATTGCATTAGGGTTAATTGACTAACTTAACGGCTTCACGAGTTAAATGAGCCAGTTCTTCCCAATTGCCTTCTTCAATCAGCTTCTTATCCACCATCCAAGTACCACCACATGCGAGTACTCGAGGTATCGCTAGGTAGTCTTTGATGTTGTTTGGGTTAATGCCACCGGTCGGCATGATCTCAATATCCGTGTAAGGCGCAAGAAGTGACTTAACCATGTTGATGCCACCTGATGCTTCAGCTGGGAAGAACTTCAATGTGGTTAAGCCCATTTCTAGAGCGGCTTCTACTGTGCTCGGGTTGTTGACCCCAGGAATGATATCAATACCAATCTCTTGGCAGGCTCTTACCGTGTTTGGGTTAAACCCTGGAGAAACGACGAACGTTGCGCCTGCTTCTTTTGCGGCGATCGCTTGCTCACGATTGAGTACAGTGCCTGCGCCGATCAACATATCTGGTTGTGATTCACGAAGTAGACGAATAGCTTCAACTGCAGCTTCCGAACGGAATGTAATTTCTGCTGCAGGTAAACCATTTTCAGCTAACACTTTACCCAGAGGGATGATGTCTTCAGCGTTGTCGATAGCGATCACAGGGATAACTTTCAGTGTTTTTAGTTGTTGTTTGATGTTAGACATTGGTATTCCTTAAATGGCTGTGATGGCCGTTTGAGTTAGTTCTTTTGCAATAATGGCACCACGATGTTGGATAACGACGCCTGCCATGGCATTGCCGCGCTGGCATGACTTTGTTAAGTCTTCGCCCGCAAGGTAAGCAGATAAAAATCCGCCATTGAATGAGTCTCCTGCCGAGGTCGTATCAACGACATGTTCAACAGGTAGGGTCGGCACCGCCCGTGGAGCCGAAGCGGTACCAGAATCTGGATTTATGTCACCCTGAATTGTGGCATCTTGAATGAGGCAGCCATCTGCACCCAGTTTGACGATGCATCGCTTAACCCCCAGCGCCGTTAGACGTTCGATAGTTTCCTCTGGAGAGCTATCTCCCCAAATTAACTGTTCATCATCGAATGTCACCAATGCTAAATCCGTCAATGTATACATGGCTTGGTAGTTGTTTTTGACGGTTTGGTTTTCGTCCTGTGGCCAAAGCGCAGGGCGGAAGTTACTGTCGAAGGCGATCTCAACGCCTTGCGTCTTCAATTCAACCAAGATGTTCAATAACTGGATACGATCTTGCTCGGGTAGAATCGCTAATGTGATGCCACTGAGAAAGACCATATCGACGTTGCGCAAAGCTTGTTTTATCTGGCTAAAATCTGGATGTTGCAACAGGTACCGTGCTGCTGACTGATTACGCCAGTATAAGAAGGTACGCTCACCTGCGTCATCAAGCTGAATCAGGTATAGACCCGGAGTACGTTGGCTGTCTTGTAGAACAAGTTCAGTCGACACCCCTTCTTGATGCCAGCGTTCTAACATTCCCTTGCTAATCGGGTCTGCGCCCAAAGCCGTGACGTAGGACACTTTGATGTCATCTTGATTGAGGTTGGCCTCGCAGCCGCGGCTTAGATAGACCGCAGCATTGAGTGTGTCTCCGCCAAACGTTTGATGCATTGAGCCGAACGGTTTGCCGTTAAGCTCGATCATGCACTCACCAATAATGGCGATATGTTTCATGGGTTACGCCCTCTCTTCGAAGTAGCGTTTTGCGTTTCCAAAGCAGATGTCTTCGACCATAGGGCCAAGCAGTGACATGTCGTTTGGCACCTCGCCGTTTTCAGCCCAACGACCAAGCATGTCACACAGAATTCGGCGGAAGTATTCGTGGCGTGTGTACGACAAGAAGCTGCGAGAGTCAGTCAGCATTCCAACAAACTGACTAAGCAGACCAAGTTGAGATAACTGCTCCATTTGGCGTTGCATGCCGTCTTTCTGATCGTTGAACCACCAACCAGAACCAAACTGAACTTTGCCCGCGATGCCGCCACCTTGGAAGTTACCAATCATGGTTGCCATCATCTCGTTATCGCGAGGGTTTAAGCAGTAAAGGATGGTGCGAGGTAACTCGTTGCTTTGATCCATCTCGTCCAACAGATGAGCTAATTCGAAGGCAAACGTCTTGTCGCTAATCGAGTCAAACCCTGCATCAGCGCCTAACAGTTGGAACATACGCGTGTTGTTATTGCGCTGAGCACCAATATGAAGCTGCATTACCCAACCCATTGCAGCGTAACGCTTGCCTAACCACACTTGAACCGCTGTTGAGAACTGTGCACATTCTAAATCGGTGAGCGTTTCGCCATTGAGGCGTCGAGCTAACAGAGCATCTAAATCGGATTCTGATGGAACCGGCGCGTAGCGAACCACTTCGATACCATGGTCTGCTGCACGGCAACCATGGTCGTTGAAATGCGCTAGGCGGCTGTCTAAGGCACTCAATAGATGATGGAAGCGAGTGATTCCAACGTCAGCAACCATGCTTAATTTTTGTAGGTAATCAGCAAAGCCATCAAGTTCAATTTTGAACGCTTTATCTGGGCGCCAGCTTGGTAGAACCTTCACATCAAATGAACTGTCTTGAGCGATCGTTTTATGGTGTTCAAGAGAATCAATCGGATCGTCTGTCGTCCCTGCCATCACCACATTCATTTGCTTCATGATGCCACGAGCACTAAATTCCGGTGTCGCTAATAGCTCGTTGCCTTCATGCCAAATTTGGTCGGCTGTCTCTGGGCCAAATAGAGTGCCAGTAATACCAAATGGGCGGCGTAGTTCTAAATGAGTCCAGTGGTAGAGTGGGTTACCTAAGGTTTGAGGGACGGTTCTAGCCCATGCCATGAACTTATCATAATCGCTAGCACCTCCAGTAATCAGACGTTCATCAATCCCTGCTGAACGCATGCCACGCCACTTATAGTGGTCACCTTCAAGCCAAATCTTAGACATGTTTTCGAACTGACGATCTTGAGCCACTTCTGCCGGGTTTAGGTGGCAGTGATAGTCATAAATCGGCTGGTGGCTTGCGTGTTCATGGTACAAACGGCGTGCAGTCTCATTTGACAGTAAAAAGTCTTCACATAAGAAATTCTTCATTGTTTGTATTCCTTATAACGCAGCCACGGTCGCAACGGCACCGTGTTCAATTAGTGATTGGTACGCTGAACTTACTGCATCAATGACCTGCGGGTTTTGACCTAGCTCGGCAGGGAAAATCGCTTCAACTGCAAGCAATGCCGGAACTACGGAAACATTGAGCCCATGCTGGTCGCAGATCTGGCGAAGTGTATCTGCCATAGGATCGCGCACATCGATCTCATTGCCTTGCTCATCAACGCCAGATACATAACGCATCCAGCCAGCGATGGCGGTTGCAAGCCACGAGAAATCTGAGCCTTGCTCTAAATGGAATTGTAAGCTGCCACCCATACGTTGAGGGATCTTCTGGCTGCCATCCATCGCGATTTGCCAGGTTTTATGTTTCAAGCTTGGGTTGGTGAAGCGGTTGATCAGCAAGGTCGCGTAACCTTCCAAATCAGTCCCTTCAGGCATCGTTAGCGAAGGTGCTTGTGATTTCATCATCATGTCAAAAGCGGCTTTTCGGTAGCCTGCATCTGTCATGGTGTCGGAAATATGGTCGTAGCCACCAAGATATCCAAGGTAAGCAAGGAAAGAGTGACTGCCATTGAGCATGCGCAGTTTCATTTCTTCGTAAGGCACTACATCTTCTACGAACTCTGCACCAGCAACATTCCAGTCTGGACGACCCGCAACAAAATTATCTTCAATTACCCATTGGCGGAAGGGTTCACAGGCGATGCCACATGGGTCTTCACAACCTAGCAGTTCTGCAATTTCTGTTAGTGTTTCTTCTGTTGCTGCAGGTACGATGCGGTCAACCATGGTGCATGGGAAAGTGACATTGGTTTCAATCCAATCACGTAATTCTGGGTCAAGCAGTTGAGCAAACTCAATGATCGCTGCTTTTGCTACATGACCGTTTTCTTGCACGTTATCGCAAGACATGACCGTGAATGGTGTTAAGCCACGTTCTTGTCGAATTTTGAGGGCTTGGACAATGTAACCTAATGCTGATTTAGGTTCGCTTGGGTTAGCTAGGTCAGCGATGACTAATGGGTTATTTTTGTCGAGTTTTCCTGTCGCTGGATCAGCGCAGTAGCCTTTCTCTGTGATGGTCATAGACACGATAGCCACTTGAGGTTCGGCCATTTTTTCTAATACGGTTTTGATGCCGTCTAAGCTTGGATGAAGAGATTCGGTCACTGAACCGATCACTTTCACGTCTGTGGATTCTGCGCCTTTTTCAGCAACGGTGTAAAGGTGGTTTTGCGCGCGAAGTGATTCAATCAAATCTTCGCCGCCGAATAGGTTTATCTCACAAATGCCCCAATCAGTGTTGGTTTTGCTGAGCATTTCATTGGTGAACAGCGCTTGGTGCGCACGATGAAAGGCACCAAAACCAAGGTGCACGATACGGCTCTGGAGTGTTGAACGGTCGTAGTCAGGTCGTAATACAGTGTTTGGCAGCGTAGAGTTAGCAACAGTCTTCATTATTCAGTTCCTTTTCCCGCCAGCGAACCAGCGGGATTTTATTATTTGATAAAGCGTTTGAGTGTTTAGCAGTCTTAGAATGTGTCTGCGACCTAATTACGAACCGTAGCCCAGTACTAATTCAGGTAGGAACAAGCTCAGCTCTGGGATAAAAGTAACGGCCATTAGGGCTGCAATCAGCGCAGCATAGAATGGCAACAAAGGTTTGATGACTTTGTCGATGGCAATGTTGGCAACCGAGCAACCGATGAATAGAGCACTACCCACTGGCGGCGTACAGATACCAATAGCAAGGTTGAAGGTCATCATGATGCCGAAGTGAACAGGGTCGATGCCTAGGTCTAGCGCGATTGGTAAGAAGATTGGTGTGAAAATCAGTACCGCTGGTGTCATATCCATGAAGATACCCACAATCAGCAGGATGATGTTGATGATCAATAGAATCATTAGCGGGTTATCAGAAACCGCCAGTAATGCATCAGCAATCATGTAAGGCACATCGGCGTTCGCCATCGCCCAAGACATGCCCATTGATGCACCAACGAGCAACAATACGATAGATGTCGTTACTGCAGACTCAAGGATTATCTTTGGAATCTCACGCCATTTCACTTCACCGTAGATAAGTACCGCTAGAACGAAGGTGTATACCACAGCAATTGCAGAAGCTTCAGTCGCAGTAAAGATACCGCCAATGATGCCACCCATGATGATGCCGATTAGCGCTAAAGAAGGTGCCGCTTTTAAGAAGGTGTCCCATACCACAGACATTGAAGGACGTTCTGCAAGTGGGTAGCCACGACGTTTTGCAATGATACCCGCCACAATCATGATGCTGAGTCCCATGATTAGACCTGGGATGTAGCCCGCTAAGAACAACGCCGCAATGGAAGTACCACCAGAAACTAATGAGAAAACGATCAGCGTGTTACTTGGCGGAATCAATAGACCGGTTGGACACGAAGTGATGTTTACCGCTGCTGAGAAGTTTTCATCGTAGCCGTCTTTCTTTTGCAGGGGAGACATGGTGCCACCTACTGCAGCCGCCGATGCAACCGCTGACCCTGAGATCGAACCAAACATCATGTTTGCCATCACGTTTACGTGTGCCAATGAACCCGGAAGACGACCACCTAACACTTTCGCGAAGTTGATCAAACGCAGCGCGATGCCGCCTTGGTTCATGATGTTGCCCGCTAAAATGAAGAACGGGATTGCCAATAGCGCAAAGTTATCAAGGCCAGCGGCCATACGTTGAGCAACCACCGCGATTGCAGGTTCAAGCGGTAAGCTCATTAAGATGGTTGCTAGTGACGATAAGCCAATTGCAAAAGAGACCGGTACACCGATTGTAAGCAGTACCGCGAAACTACCGAATAAGGTCAGTATTACTTGCCATTCCATTGTGAAATCCTTCTATCAATCAAGTTGTGAGTCGGTGATCAAATCGTCACCTGACATTAATTGTTTAACGCGTTCGTAGGTAAATACGGCGGAGTAAAAAATCATTAACGCGCCGCTAATCGGTAAGCAGAAGTAGATGTAACCCATCTCTAAACCGAGTGCCGGAGTCAGCTGTCCCATCGCAAGCGTTTTAGCTGCAAGCTGACTTCCACCGTGTACTAGAACGATATAAGAGAAGGTTGCAATGGCGATTTGGATAACGATTTCGTTGATTAATTTGCGCTTGCCAGTCAGCTTCATTGTTAATAGGTCAATGGCAAGGTGGCGTTTCAGACCTGTTGTGTAAGCGGCACCAATTAGGGCTACCCACATAAAGAGGTAACGCGCGAGCTCGTCGGTCACAGTACTTGGTTTGCCAATAACATAGCGGGATAGAACCTGCCATATCACACACAGCACTAAGAAAGACGATAGAGACACTGTAAAGGCGGCCAACCCTTTATTTATGTAACTGACCAATTTATTCATGTTTATTTCCTTTCAACAAAATTGCGTATCTCATAACAATTGGTTTACCAATGTAAGAAATTATTTCTATGTAGGGGTAGGGATGTTCAAAAATCTGGTCGAATCATAAGCTATTCATTCTTTGGTTGGCGTGAGCAACTTCACAAATGGTTTTGGTTGACCAATTTGTGGGTTTTTATTGTGATATTGGTCAATCAATTCTGATTTCAGCTTTGACGGTTGGTTTTTTGATCGCCAATATGGCCTAAGAACAATAAATACCCTACACATTGGATAACCAATCCACGGAGAATAAGAATGATGATGACGCGTAAAACTCTGATTAGTGCGGTTGTTGGTGCTACTTTCGCTTTCGGCGCAACAGCTTCTGCTTATGCAGCAACAACATTAAAACTGAGCCATAACCACCCACGCGACCATGCAGTGCATGAAGCGATGACGTTTATGGCAAAAGAAGTACGAGAAATGACAGATGGTGAAGTGCGTATTCGTATTTACCCTGATGCTCAACTGGGTACACAACGCGAATCTATGGAGCTAATGCAGAACGGCGCTTTAGATATGGTGAAAAGTAATGCTGCTGAATTAGAAGCTTTTTCTCCTGCTTATTCATCATTCAACATGCCTTACTTATTCCGAGATCAAGCGCACTACTACAGTGTAACTGATGGTGAAGTAGGCCGTGACATTCTTAACTCTTCTCGTGATAGCGGCTTTATTGGTGTGACTTACTACGACGCTGGTGCGCGTAGCTTCTATACCAATAAACCAATTAACACACCAGAAGACCTGAAAGGTTTGAAAGTTCGTGTTCAACCAAGCCCATCAGCAATTGCGATGGTGAAAGCGTTAGGCGGTAACCCAACGCCACTCGCTTACGGTGAGTTGTACACAGCACTACAGCAAGGTGTCGTGGATGCGGCTGAAAATAACATTCCTTCTTTCAGCTTGAGCCGTCACAGCGAAGTGTCTAAATACTTCAGCTTAGATGAGCACACGATGGTTCCGGATGTGTTGGTTATCTCAACCAAAGCATACGATAAACTGACTACAGAACAACAAGATGCACTAATGAAAGCGGCAAGTGATTCATCTGAATTGATGAAAAAATTGTGGGCTGAATCGGAAGCAAAAGAGCGTGCTAAAGCCGAGAAAATGGGCGTAACTTTTGTGGAACCAGACAAGGCTGCGTTCGCACTAGCGGTTCAACCTATGTACGACGCGCTAGATAAAGCGGACCCAGAATTGAGCGCATTGATTGACCGTATTCAGGCTGTTGAATAACGAGCAAATATAGAAAAAAGAGTAATACAAAAACAAGGTGTTACTGCATTTTAAGATATAGAGGTTGACCAATTATATTTGGTCATTATGATGGCGAGAGAAATACAATGGAAAGAAGTGACAATATCATCATGATGCCTTTCGAGCCGAAAAGACCTTATCAGGAGATAGGGTTAGTACTAAGAAAAGAACTGATTGAAGGCCTGTATAAGGTCGGAGATAGGTTACCTCCAGAACGCGATATTGCTGATCGTCTAGATGTAAGCCGCACTGTGGTGCGTGAAGCGATCATCATGCTGGAGCTTGAAAACTTAGTTGAGGTGAAAAAAGGGTCGGGTGTTTATGTCCTGAACATTCCAACTCATTCTCGCGAGAATGTGGTCAGCGATGATGCTGGTCCATTCGAGATGCTGCAGGCCCGCCAATTACTAGAAAGTAATATCGCGGAGTTTGCGGCAACTCAGGTCACTCCGGGCGACATCATTAAGATGCGCTCTGCACTCGAACTCGAGCGCGAAGAGCTTGCAAGCGGCACCACCGATTGCAGCGGAGATGAAAGATTTCACATGTGTATTGCAGAGGCCACTCAAAACTCTGTGCTGGTAGATATGTTGAAACAATCCTGGGAGCGACGCGAAAAGAGTCCAATGTGGAATAAACTCCACTCTCACATCAGTGGTCAAGATTACCGTGAAGAATGGTTAGATGATCACGCTCGTATCCTCGCCTCCTTACAGCGCAAAGACCCTGTCGCTGCTAAGAACGCAATGTGGCAACACCTTGAGAATGTTAAACAGCGTTTGTTAGCGCTGTCAGACATTGATGACCCAAACTTTGATGGTTACTTATTTAGCTCCAATCCAGTGGTGCTGCTTAGCTCAGAAAGCTAGTTCTGAAGTTAAAGTTGAATTCAGCGACAAGGCTCCTCTTGAAAGCTGATTCATTCACTAGGTTGTAAATAGGTAATCGTCTTTAGACCGGCGTAGACCGGTGCTATCTCGGGCAGTAATTGTCATTGCTGCCATTAAGAAGTCGTTATTGCATTTAGCTTGATTAATTCAAGCCGGCTAAGTGCGTCTTAAAGAAAGGTAAGTCTCATGGAACAAACGTGGCGTTGGTACGGCCCTAATGATCAAGTTTCGCTAGACGATATTCGTCAAGCGGGCGCAACTGGTATTGTGAATGCACTGCACCATATTCCAAATGGTGAAGTTTGGACAAAAGAAGAAATCCTTAAGCGTAAAGCCATTATCGAAGAGAAAGGTTTAACGTGGTCGGTTGTAGAAAGCGTGCCTGTGCACGAAGAGATCAAAACTCAAACTGGCAACTACCAGCAGTGGATTGATAACTATAAACAAACCCTGTCTAACCTTGCAGAATGTGGAATCGATACGGTTTGTTATAACTTCATGCCCGTGTTGGACTGGACGCGTACCGATTTAGAATTTGAAATGCCTGATGGCTCTCGCGCACTGCGTTTTGACCAAATCGCGTTTGCGGCATTTGAGCTGCATATCTTGAAGCGCCCAGGTGCAGAATCGGACTATTCAGAGTCAGAGCAAGTGCAAGCGTTGGATTACTTCAACAACATGACGCCAGAGCAAATTCAGCAGTTGACCAACAACATCATCGCTGGCCTGCCAGGCGCTGAAGAAGGTTACACACTAGAAGCGTTTCAAGCACAGCTAGATCGCTATGCGGGAATCGACAAAGATAAACTACGTGACCACATGTCTTACTTCCTCGCTGAGCTGATGCCTATCTGTGATGCGAATGGCTTGAAGATGGCGGTTCACCCAGACGATCCACCGCGTCCCATTCTAGGCTTACCTCGTATCGTTTCAACGATCGAAGACATTGATTGGTTGACCGAGCATGTACCGAGCAAAATGAATGGCTTGACGATGTGTACGGGTTCATACGGTGTTCGTGGCGACAATGATCTGGTCAATATGATTAAAAAGCACGGTGACCGAATCTACTTTACGCACCTGCGCTCAACCAAGCGTGAAGAAAGCAACCCAATGACATTCCATGAAGCAGCGCACCTAGATGGTGATGTGGACATGTACAACGTTGTGATGGCTATCTTGGATGAAGAACACCGTCGTGCAGAAGTGGGTGACCATCGCTTAATTCCAATGCGTCCGGATCACGGCCATCAAATGTTAGATGACCTGAAGAAAACCACTAACCCAGGTTACTCGGCAATTGGTCGATTGAAAGGCTTGGCTGAAGTTCGTGGTCTAGAAATGGCATTGAAACGTGCTTTCTATAAATAAGTAATATATCACTCAAAACACGCCTCTAAATGACTCAATTTGATTCTGTTCTTAAATGAAATATTTAGAGGTTTGTGATCTAAAACAATTAATTGACATCTAGTTATTTATCAAAAAAATATAACTTTTTAATCCGTACTTCTTTATCCAATAAAAGGGAACATTTATATGAAAAGGTCATTTTTAATTTTTTCGATAGCAGCTGCGCTGGCTTCGAGTAATTGTTTTGCTGCTCAATCTGAGAGTGAAAACAATTACCAAGGATCTTGGGCTCAAGTTCCTGTTATATTGTCTAATATAACAGTTCCAACATTTCAAGATTATAATATTAAAGTAACAGATGATTTGTATGGAGCAATTAGTGATGGAAAAACTGATGCAAGAGAGTCTATACAAAGAGCAATTCGTGATGTCTCTCGATATGGTGGAGGAAAAGTAATTATCCCTTCTGGTACGTTTTTAGTTGATGGGCCGATTTTTCTAGAAAATAATGTTAACTTTCATCTAGAAGAAGGGGCTGAAATACTATTCTCTACAAATTATAGTAGCTATCTCCCACAAGTATTAACTAGGTATGAAGGTGTAGACCTATATAACTTTGCGCCTGCAATTTATGCGTATCAAAAGAAAAACGTAGCAATCACAGGTTCTGGTACTCTTAATGGTCAAGCGGAAGAAAGTTGGTCTACTTGGGTACAAAAGGCAAAAGACGAATCTCTAAAACGAGTGTCTGGTTCACCAAAGAGTGATGCCGAGACTAAGTTAAGGGCACAAAATAACTCCATAGCTCCAATCTGGGAGCGGAAATACGAAGAAGCTGATTTACTGCGTCCTGCATTTATTATGTTTTATGACTCAGAAGATATTCTTTTGGAAGGTGTTAACATTATAGATGCTCCATTTTGGGTAAATCATTTCTATATGTCTAATAATATTACTGTACGTGATATAACGATGCAATCCTTGAATAAAAACAATGATGGTATTGATATAGAGGCAACCAGCAATGTTCATATTCATGATGTTGTTTTTGATACTGGTGATGATGCAATTGCAATTAAATCAGGCCGAGACCTTGATGGTCTTAAGAAAAGAATACCTAGTTCAAATATCGTAGTACAAAATGTAAAATTCTTAGCTGATGATGCGGTTGCACTTGGTTCAGAGGCTTCTGGTGGAGTTAGAAATATATTTATAGAAGATGCGGTTGCTAAAAATTTACGTAAAGGATTCTATTTCAAAACCAATAAAAATAGAGGGGCACAATACGAGCATATCCGTGTACGTAATATGAATATTGAGGATTTAGCAGATGTGCCAGAAAATAGTAAAAAACTAACAATGATAGAAATTACTACTAATTATGACCACAAGAGTGTTGCCTACAATCGAGATCCTATTTATAAAGACATTCGTTTTGAAAATATTACTGGCGGTTGGTCAATAAAGCCTATGTTACTAGAAGGAACAGATACAACCCCAATTAAAGACTTTGTTTTCGATAATGTAAGCTTAGAAAATGGCGAGAAACCTGTAGTGATTAATGATGTGGATTTTGATTCAGTCTACTTCCGTAATTTTACCGTAGGTGATAAACCATTAACTGCAGTGGTTGATGGATCATCTAGTGAAACGACTATTAAACAATCCACAAACATCCCACCAGATGTATATGCTGGAGAAGATCAAGTCCTAGATTTGAATGTTAGTGATACTATATCTCTTAGCGGTAATGTTTTTGACAAAGATGGAGATGATTTCGAATTAAAATGGACTGTAATACCTAATGATGTAGATAAATATCCTACCGGTGAAGGTAAAAATAACAAAACCACTTACTTTAAGTATGGTGACCCTAAAAACGTTGAATTCTCATCTCAGAATAAATTGTCAACAGAAGTAACCTTCAAAAAATCTGGAGTTTATAGAGTACAGCTAGTAGCAAATGATGGGCAAGGGAAAGGCTATCATACGGTTTATATAGATGTGCGATCGTAGTTAACTTTCAAACCTAGAGAGACTAGCTCCGTTCAACCTGAAGATACAAGTTAAATGGTCTTACTAAGAAGTAAGACCATTATTTTTCCAATTATCTATTAAGGGATCTTAGCCTGTTTTTACTTCAAGTTATAGATTTTACGCAGTTCTCTTTCGAGGCTTTCAACGCTTTTGTTAATCGCTCCACTTTGTACTGATTGTCGTACTGCTCAGCTTTCTTTATTTGATTTTCGATCTCACAGAACTTCTTCTCACATCCTACAAGTGCATCGTATTGGGTGCTCGCCATGCTGTTAAAAGAGAATGCGCAAAGAAACAGTAATCAGCCTTTTAGGTGTCTAGTGATGGTTTACCTTCTTATTGGGTCTATTTAGTTTGTGCTTATATTTATTGAGTCTCACTTCGAGAGTACATTAGCACCCGATCACTTCGCTACTGGCAAGGCTTCAAACGATAGATGCGGTGGGTGTCTATTTTTCACAACACTCAATATGGTTTTTAATTCTGATGATGCTGCTGGTGGTCATGGCATTTGGTATTGCGATTCCCAATGTGTTGAGTCGCGAATTAGTTGGCTACCAATCTCAAGCGGGAAGTGCAGGTGCACTATTTGGTTTGATGTACTACACCTTGATTGGCTCAGGGCTCGCTTTAGCGGGAATGGTTCAAAATTTAGGGGGTGTTGGTACTTTGCGGCGCTTTGTCTGTGTTGGTGACGATACACAGCCGACTCTAGATTTAACGGTAAGTCTCTCATTCATATTGATAAATTCCGCGTCCTCTTTGGCGCGGAATTTATCATTTCTTGGTTTGTAAATTTGGATATTGACAGGGGTAGAGTGATCGTTCTACTCTGTAAGTAGAACAATCATTCTACCCTTTGTCGGGTATTGAGAGAGCACTATGTTGAGAGAACAGATTGCAGCAAGCCTTGAAGTAGCGTTCAGCCAACAAGGTTTCGCTGAGCCGAGCGTTGCACAGCTGAAAACAGCGTGCGATGTAAGCCTAAGAACCTTGTATAAACACTTCCCTTCAAAAGAAGCGATGATCGTTGGTGCCTTGGAGTATCGACACCAACGTTACCTAGATTTCTTGTTGGAAACGTCGCCTGAAAAGGGGCTCGAATCGGTTACTCATATCTTCAACAAGCTCCAACAATGGTTAGAAGAATATGCGCCGCACGGGTGTATGTCGATGAATGCGATGGCCGCGTTTCCCGATAATGAGCTTATCAGCCAAGCGGTTACACAGCATAAAGAACAAGTTCGTTTGCTAATAGGCAAGCAGAGCCTGCGAGAGGATCTCGCGACACCGCTGTTTTTACTTCATGAAGGCGTATCAAGCGCGTGGCCAGTCTTAGGCGAAGAAGCAGTGGCATCGGCACAGAATATGGTGACAAAATTACTCAAGGAAACAGTATGAATTTCGAGATACCAAAAACAATGAAAGGTGCAGAGATGCTAGGTC
The DNA here is from genome assembly GCF_902751245.1 of Vibrio sp. Vb339. Lineage (NCBI taxonomy): Bacteria > Pseudomonadati > Pseudomonadota > Gammaproteobacteria > Vibrionales > Vibrionaceae > Vibrio > Vibrio sp. Vb339. Next base: position 533,585 of record NZ_CADDIS010000001.1, read on the forward strand.
ACGGCGGAGCAGAAATGCTGGGCTACCGCGAAGATATCGCTGTTCCTCAAATTGAACCTAATGAAGTGCTGATCAAAGTCATGGCAGCAGGTGTTAATAATACAGATATCAACACACGAATCGGTTGGTACTCAAAAAGTGACGATTCAGACGATGCCAGTTGGTCGGGTGAAGCGTTGAAATTTCCTCGAATCCAAGGTGCTGACGTGTGTGGTTTCATCGTAGCCGTTGGTAACGAAGTTTCGGCTGAGCGTATTGGTGAGCGTGTTCTGATTGAACCTTGTTTAACAGAAGTATATGGACGAGATCTGCCACAGCCATGGTATTTCGGTTCTGAGTGCGATGGTGGTTTCGCTGAATACACCAAAGTAGCAGCTAAGCATGCTTACGCGGTGAACAGTTCTATGTCGGATGTTGAGCTAGCGTCTTTCCCATGTTCTTACTCAACAGCAGAGAACATGTTCACTCGCTCGAATGTGGTTGAAGGTGATCGCGTGCTTATCTCAGGTGCATCGGGCGGTGTGGGCTCTGCGGCTATTCAGCTAGCAAAAGCTCGCGGCGCGTATGTTATTGCCATCACTAGCCCAAGCAAGAACCAACAGTTACTTGAACTTGGCGCTGATGAAGTGATTGCTCGTGATGCGGATTTGGTTAAAGCGCTAGGCGAAAGCAGTGTGAATGTGGTTATCGACTTAGTCGCCGGTGATAAGTGGCCGGAATTCCTTGAAGTGCTGAAACCACACGGTCGTTATGCCGTATCTGGCGCGATTGGTGGCGCTATGGTTGAGCTTGATGTTCGCACTTTGTATCTCAAGGATCTCAGTTTTTTTGGTTGCACGGTTTTAGAACCACAAGTATTCCAGAATCTAATCAACCGTATTGAGAAGCAGCAGATTGGCGCTATCGTTGCACAGTCTTTCCCGTTGGCTGAAATTCATACTGCACAAGATGAATTTTTGAAGAAAAAACACGTCGGTAAGATCGTACTAGAAGTAGCCCAGAGTTAACTTTAGATATTGTCATGCATCTAACCTATATAAGAGCGAGCAAGCGTTATGTGCTCGCTTTTTTGTTTCTAGTGAGTGCTGGTAGGCACAGTCTCGCAGCCTGTTGAGTAACAGATCCTATACAGCTGAGAAATTAATGATTCATTTGTCATTGTGTGGTTTATGAATTAACTGTGCGATAATCACCGCCGTTATATATCCCGAATTGTTTGATAATCATCTAGGAGCCGTATTGATGTTTAAAAGGGTATTGCAGGCACTATTCTCACCTTTTGTTGATTCAAAAAACAAACCCTCTGCAGAGCCTGCCCAACAAGAGCAACAACAAACCGTTGCTACTGATTCTGTTCAGTCTTCAATTTTTGTTCCGCCGTCGTCCGATCAACCATCATCATTGATCGTCGATAAGACGCTTAGCCTTCATGATGGTGAGTTCCTTGATTATTTGTTTGGAGAGTCTCGCCTTCGCACGGAGTCAGACCCATTTAGTGATTTTGTCGCTTGTCAGATCGAACGCTTGATTCGCTCTCCAAAAGCCTTGCTTAATGAACTGCCTGTGATGCCAGCCTCTGTGACCACGTTAATGGCAGAATTACAGAGCGATGAGTTTGATGTCGATGCACTGTTAAGAGTGATTGAGCGTGAGCCGAGTATGGCTGCCGATGTAATTAAGTTGGCAAATAGCGCCTTTTACAAACGCAATGAAAAACAGGTTACCGACCTAAAAACAGCATTCCTCAATATGGGATCTCAAGGGCTTGTTGAAGGGGTGGTGAATAGCTACATGAAGAACTTCACGCCGGGGAACAATATTTACTGGCGTCACTTCGGTGAGAAAATTTGGAATCACAGTGTTCAGACTGCGTCGTTTTCTAAGGAGTTGATGAAAGACTCTTCATCTCAAGAAGATCAAGCGGCGGCGTACTTTGTTGGGTTGATTCGCAACTTAGGCAAGATGATCATTTTCCAGATGATGGTAGAAGCCTTCAAGCATGTTGATCCTTCTGTTCCACCTAACTCGTTAGCATTGAAGCGCCTGATGAACAGCTACTCTATTCGCCTGACTTACACCATTGCTAAGTTCTGGGAGCTGCCAGAATCTGTGTTGACTGCAATTGGCTACCAAGAGTCGAGCCGATACGAATGCACACCACTTGGTCAAGCTGTGTTTGAAGCCAACTATTTGACTGAGTTGTACTATTTACTGGAGGAACAAACGATTGAAGTCGAGCAGTTTAAGCGCAGATGCAAAGAAACACTAACGTCTCCGGCGGCATACAAAGTGGCTAGCCGGATTTATAAAGAGTCTGAATTGGCGCTGGTAGGATAATAACGCCTGGCGTTGGCTAGGTTGATTCTGAAGTCGTCCTAAAGCGGTATTTTCTAAATGGTCTTACTAAGCAGTAAGACCATTTTTGTTTCAATTATCGATTAAGGGATCTTAGCCAGCTCTTGTTTCAATTCATCGATTTTACGCAGTTCTTTTTCGATCTTACCCTCATACTTTCGAATCTTATCCGCTCTTTCATCTCTTTTTGCTTCTTCTAAATCGGCTTGGTATTCAGCTAAATCTTGTTCATTGGATTCAATCTTCTCACGGAGATCATCCTTCAAACCTTCATTGGTGCAGTTCTCTTTCGCGGCTTTCAACGCTTTTGTTAATCGCTCTACTTTGTACTTATTGTCGTACTGTTCCGCTTTCTTTATCTGATATTCGATCTCACAGAACTTCTTTTCACAGCCTGTAAGTACGTCGCATTGGGTGCTCGCCATGCTGTTAAAAGAGAGTACGCAAAGAAACAGTAATGAGCCTGTTAGGTGTCGAGTCATGGCTTACCTTCTTATTGGATCTATTTAGTTTGTGCTTATATTTGTTGAGTCTCACTTCGAGAGTACATTAGCACCCCATTTCTTTGCTATTGGCAGGGGAGTGTTAAAGATAAGTCGCTGTGCCTAATGACTTATTTTTGAACATGGCTAGATTTACAAATGGTTAATCCACAACTGATCGAGTTCGCACCAACCGAAACCATTCACTTGCGCGCCGTGTATCTTTTCTGAAACCTCTAAGTTGAACGCCTCTTGCTTGAGCTCAACCACAACCCCAGAGTCATTCAACCAATGCTTGAGTTCCAACAGTGTATTCATCGCTAACTTAACGTTGGGCTGGTTTCTTATTGAGGCTGAGCCTTGTTCGATTTTCTCTAGCATCTCAGCAGGCAGCGCTAAGTCCTCAAACGGGAAGCGACTGAAGAAGCTTAACCACGAAGTGAAGGTGTCATTCTCATCAATAATGCTGCATAGCGCGACGTCTTTAGTAGTTAGGTAGTTAGTTAGGTAGTGCCCATATTCGACGCTGGTTTTGTGGTCGCCAGACACTGACAACTGATCGAAAAGGGCTTGGCATTCAGAGGTGTCTTCAACGGTGAATTCACGAACTGACTTAGTTAATGTTGGGTTCTGAACCTTGAAAAACGTTGAGCCGAAATCCGGTTGGGAAGCATGGTCATCGCCACGCACGGTGGTCGTTTTCTCGGGCAGTTTCACGCACACCTGATTTTGAGCGCAGGCTTTGCTCTGTGCCCATTCCGGGTAGACCCACAACTCGACTCGATTGAGAATCGGCGTGTTGTGTGAATAGGCGCTATTGCGGCTCAATCTCAACATCTTGCTTGAGAAGATGTCTAATGAGAACGCGCCAGATCCAATCAGCCTATCAGTCGGTGATGGGTGATCGAATACGGAGGCTTCAGCCCTAGCAAGTAGGCGCGGTAAATGCCAATCAGGTTGATTCAATTTCACGACAACCACATTGCCTGCCGAGACAGAGACCTCATCAATATGCTGATAACAGCGACGCCATATTTTGCTTTGGCAGAGAGAGTTAAGGTTGCGTGCTATGTCTTGAGGTTCAAGCGTTCGACCGTTATGAAAGTGAACACCATTGCGAATCTGAAAGTGCCACTGTGTCGCATCTAGATTAGGCTGCCAATGATACGCTAGATCGCCGCTGAGTTTGCCGTGCTTAACGGAGGTTAGGCGTTGGCAAACTTGCATCACTAAGAAACGTTCGGTGCGTCTAAGTACTCGTTGAGGGTGAAGCGCCTCGAGTTCTCGGTGAAAAGGGATGTACGCGATATTTTGCGCCGACGGATTGGTATTGCTTAGAAAGGCTTGCAACTCAGCGCCAGCATTGCGGCCATTGAAGCTCAAGGTGCTAAACACCTGTTCTATGTTGCCTGCGTCAGCTTGGGTTTGTGCGTATTGGTAACACGCCTCAATGGGTTCAACCAGACACGTGAGTTGTGCCTTCTTGCTGCGGCCTGAGCTAGCTTGCCACTCAATCCAGCCTTGTGCTGTCATCGCTTTGAGTAAGGTCTGAACGTGACGTTCACTCACGTGCAGCAGTGTGGCCAGTTGGTTGACCTGACAATGTGATACTCCAGGCCCAAAAGCCTGAAATATCTTTTCATACAGTTCAAGCTTGCGCTTAAGGTTGCCCAATTTGCTTTTCCTAACGACGAGGTTGAGTTAAATGTGGATAGCCAGAGTCAATCAGTGCGTTTTCCATCGTGTCGAGAACTAGAGAGGTTATCTCTGAGCTTAGGATATTCGATTCAGTTTTGCCCTGAAGGACTAACTCTGAAAAATGGTCGATTTCAAACTCGAACCCATTCCCTGTCACTCGGTAGTTGATGGTCGACTTTTGGCCTTGATGTTCTATCTCAATAAAGGCCGGATTCCACCATTTTTCGTGGATGGTGATCTTAGTATCAGGTCCACTCAAGTGTGCTGAGCGGGGAAGGTTTTGCACTGTTGATGCCGATATCTTACCGTTCATATCGCCAGAGAAGGTAAAGCACGCATTGGTATCAACATTCGCCCCCTCATAAAGACACGACATCTCTACCTGAGGTTTTGAAGGGTTCATACCCAGCGTTCGACACAGATCGTAGAAGAACCAAAGCCCATAGACGCCGACATCGAGTGTTGCTCCGCCTGATAAATCCGGATTGAAGATAAACAAATCGGGATCATAGTCGTGCTGGTTACCAAAGCTGGCTTCGATTGAGTCTATCTGAATGTGGTTGTCGACCAAGAATGATTGGAGCTCACGATACGCGGGAAACACCACAGTTTTCATCGCTTCTAACAGCATCACGCCATTTTGCTTGGCGAGGGCTTTCATCTCAAGCCAGTCAGCAAGGTTGGTAAAAGCCGGCTTCTCAACCAATACATGTTTTTTATTCTTTAGAAACAGTTCGGCGAGTGGCTGGTGGTATGGGTGAACCGTAGCGATGTAAACCGCTTCAACATTTGGGTCATTCGCCATTTCTTCATAAGAACCATAAGCCTTGTCGCAACCAAACTTGTTGGCGAACGTGGCTGCACGTGAGTGATCTCTGGCGGCAACAGCATACAGTTCACCATGCAGACAGTGCTCTGTGACTGCGGTTGCGAATCGATTGGCGATATTGCCTAGCCCTGCGATGCCCCATTTAATTTTGCGTTGCGTGTCGCTCATCAGTTACTCCAAATCGTTGTTTTGTATCAGTGTACTCAGAGACGCCACATACAAATAGAGAACAGATTTCTCAACCTGTTCTCTATTTATTTTATTCTAGTTGAAGCTCAAGATTAGCTCTGTATTGAGTGTTTCCAATCGGCTAGGGCTTGAATGTGTTTTGGCCCAATGCCACAACAGCCACCTACGATATTTGCGCCCAGTGCATGCCAGCGTTTTGCGTAAGCTAAGTAACCTTGGCCATCCAGCTCACGCATTTCTTGAAACATATCATTCGCTTCATGTTCGCTGCTGATAGGCGCAAAGTTATTGGCGTAGACACCAATGTCTAAATCACGGCCTAGCTCATCGATCACCTTCTTGGCATCGATAATGGCTTGGTCCATCACTTCAGGCACTGAGCAGTTAAACATAATGCCTGTCGCGTTCGATTGGCAGGCAAGTTTGATGGCATCTGTTACGCTCTCGCCTGAACGAATTTTGGCAGAATCGCCCTTGGTATCTTCCAAACTGAATGCGTAATAACACGGCTTATCGGACTGCTTAAGTACCGCATGAATGGAATCGAATTCTTGCAGGCTACAGATGGTTTCCGCTATCCAAAGATCGATGTTTGGGTCTTGAGCATCGTAAAGCGTTTGAATGATTGGCGCGGCTTCTTCGACTTTAAACAAGTCTGGTCGGTAGCTGCCAAATGGCGGTGGAATCGCGCCCGCCACTTTCACGGTGTGAGAAGCATTGTCTGCAACTGCTTTAGCCAGTTCGCCAGACAGTGCGGCTAGTTCAAAGCCTCGTTGTTTGAACAGCTCTTCACCCAAATGAAAAGGCACACAGGCGTAGCTATTGGTGATTAGGATTTCAGCACCTGCATCGACAAAGTTTTGATGCGCTTGGCTAACAAATTCGGGTGCTTCAATCAGCGCTTGAGCACTCCAAAGTGGTTGAGAAAATGGCGCGCCAATTTCTTTGAGTTCTCGGCCCATGCCGCCATCAAGTATGGTTAGTGTTTTCATATTCAATACTATCTAAACAATTGCTGAAGTTCTGCCGCCACCATATCAGACAACCTTGTTAGACAGAAGCCAGTGTTATCGAGAAAAGGTGTCGGACTGTTTTGGAGATAGCCAAGGCATAATTTAGATCGCTCTTTGACAATAATGTGCACCTCCACACGAATCAATATCTATACGCATGAGTGGCATACCAGAGGAAGTAATCAATCCATTGGGAACTTTTGTTTCTGGTGCAGTACGCGCATAATTCGGATAACGTCGCCTTCTATCCAATAGGAGACGATCATTGAAATCTCAGGAATTATAAGTAATCGTCCACGAATGCCGTCTCTCTGTACACCCATTAGAGGCTGCTCAAGCAAGTTTTCTACTTTTGTTTCAATGAGGTTGTCAGCGTTCTCTGCCGCATCAGGGTTGAAGTCATAGATAAACTCAAAGATCCTTTCACGATCATTGAGTGATTCTTCTTCCCATAAAATCATTGCTTACCTCGATTACGGATTCTGGCTTTGCGTTCTTCCATTCGAGATTTAGCCGTTTGGTGTTCAACGAAAACGGATTCTCCTGAGTCAAACTTCTCAAATGCTAGGTTTACTTGTTCAGTTAGCCATGCATCGTGAGATAATGTCTGTCTTTGTTGCTCTGCGAGTTGCTCAGTAAGCTCACGGCAAGCACCACTCAGTGTACGACCTTGGCTCTCAGCCATCTGTTGAGCTAGGCGTTTTGTTTCTTCATCAACACGAAATTGAATTCTAGTGTCCATGATGTATTCCTTTATTGGTGTGTGTACAAATGTTAGCACTCGACTTTGAGATGGGCAACTAACAAACACTATGGCGCCAATAACTACATTTGGGCGCTGTTTCTATCTTATATAGCTCTATCTATCATCAATCACTTCAGAACGTGAAATGGTAGGTCACCACAGTCTGTAGAGGAAAGTGCATTGAAGTTAACAAATAAACTCGTACGTTACCCGCACATTGATGTTGATCGTGCGTTTGAAAAAGAAGCTGAATTATTGCAGCAAATTCAGGCGGGTGAGATTGGACAAGCCTTAATGCTGTGGCAAGCAAAAACGCCGACACTCGTTTTGCCCGCAGGTAAAAAGTGGCCAGTGACGGTGGAATCTAGAAAACAACTTGCTGCACAAGGCTGGCAACTCACCTCACGTAAAACGGGTGGTGCTCCCGTTCCCCAACTGCCGGGGATCATTAACCTATCGCACATTTACCATTGGCCTCGTGATGAAGCCTACAACATCCAAAAAGCGTATCGACATTTATGTGATGTATTAACCCTGTTTTTTAAAGAACTGGGCATCGATGTGGATGTGCACGCAACTCCTGGTTCTTATTGTGATGGCGACTATAATCTCAATATCAACAAACAAAAATTAGTGGGTACTGCGCAGCGTGTTTTACTTAAACAAGGAGGCGGCCAAATTGTACTTTCGCAAGCCTGTATCTTGTTGGATGTCGACTTAGAAAACATCGTTGCGCCAGTGAATTTTTATAATCAAGTTTGCGGGAATCCAACCGTAGTGGACGCGCAGGTTCATACTCCCTTGTCCGCGCATTTGACAACCCTTCCCAATGTAGACTCACTCTTTCAGCAGTTAAGCCAAGCTTTCATCAAGCATGCGTGATACCAACCTTTCGTTAACACACAGCTCGATCTTGGTTTAGGAAGACCAATTTCTCGCTTATCCCTTCTCTCTATAGATCGCTGGCTTGATATCCAACAGTGGTGTGTTGTTCAAGCAATCTAAGCCTCTCACGCTTACGGTGCCATTCTCGATTTTTTCAATCGGTAGCACGGCGGCACCTATAGGGTTTGGTCTGTGCGGTGAACGCAGTGCAAAGGTGCCTTTGGTCGGCGTCTCTTCATCCCAGCTTTGTATTAACTCGTCTCGTTTCGCACCTTCTAACCAATACAAGATCAAGATGTGGTCGCCACGGTTTAAGCTGAGCAAACCTTGCTGATAAACGTCATCTAAGATGATTTCACAGATCGGACCGTTGTCCGGTTGGATATTATTCGGACACTCCGAAATCGAGTGATAAGGCGTAGTAATTCGACCAATAAATTTCAGTTCTTCAGACATATTCAGCTCCTATTTATCTCTTTATTAGTTCTTAATTATTCTTGGTTTTTCATCGTCACTAAGGTGTAGATGAAGATCGTAATCAAGATCACCACACCGCCGACAATACTGGTTGTTGGCGGGATCTCGGTGAAGAAGATAAACGCCCAAACTGGTGCTAACACGGTTTCTAACATCAGAGTCATTGATACCTCTGGCGCGGTAATGTGGCGCGTTGCGACCATAGATAACACTCGGCCGACAGGAGCCGTAAACAAGCCCATCATGCCCATGATTAACCACGTTTCAACGCTGTAGCTTGATGGCGTTGCAAAGAAAAACATCACAACTGCTAGCAACAAACCACCTAGGCCAACGCTCGCCAATCGGCTGACGTCTTGATATTTACGCAGCAAGGTAAACATCATTGAAAGGCAGATCACCGCGAACACAGCCAACGCATCGCCCATCCAATTGCCTGAAGAAAACGAACCTGAAACCACAATCGCAATACCGATCATTACCGCAACAATGGCAATCAGAGTTGAACGGCTGGTGGCTTCTTTCAAGATTAACCAGCTGAAAATAGCCGCAACCGCAGGGGCTGCACTGAGGATCACAAAGGTATTGGCAATCGAGGTCATCTTGATGCTGAACACCAAGCCTGAAGCGCTGCCGAGCATAAGAATACCCGCTGCTAACAATGGCCAACCGCTTTGTACGACTGCTTTTCGTATTCCACGTTTGTCGTTGAACTTAAGCAAAATCGGCATCGAGATAGCGCTGAATAAGCCGAACAAAAAGGCAGTATCGAATCCGCTGACACCGGCATAACGAATGAAGATTGGGTCAATACTCATTAACACGGCACCTGCGATCGCGAGCGTAAAGCCGAGGGTTCGTGTGTTTCTTGCTTCAATTTTAGGAAGGTTCATTGTCGTCATTTCTCTATCCAATTATCTGCTATCAATAAATCATACTGGTGAGCATGATTTTAAAAATTGGTTGAGTCAACACAAATCATACTTTAAAGTATGATCTCTGTTTTGGGGTGGATGAAGTAATGAGCAAGATTGAGCAGAATAAAGAGAAGAAACGACTCGCGATTTTAAAAGCGGCGAAGGAGATATTCCTCGCGGAAGGCTATGTGCAAACCAGCATGGACCGAGTCGCTAGTGAAGCGGAAATGACCAAGCAAACGCTTTATCGTTACTTCTCTTCTAAAGATGTGTTGTTTGAAGCGACGTTAAGACAAATGGGTAGCCAGACAGACGATAAGTTGGTGGTGCATTTGCAACACGCCGATACTCGACAAGCGCTATTGGGCTTTGCAAAAGACTTCGTTTTGTTTCACCTTTCGAGCGAACATATTGCGACCTTTAAGCTGTTGATAGCAGAAGGCAGTAAGTCTCCAGAATTAGTTAGTCGTTTTATGGACGTTGGCCCAGATGATACCGATCGCGTGCTTGCTCAGTTTTTCAGTGAGCGATTCGATATTGAAGAACCACAAACCAAAATTAAGCTTTGGCTTGGTATGGTGATGAGTGTCAGAGAGGGTGTGTTGATGGGAATGCCTGCACCCACAGAACAAGAGATTACAGCTCACGTTGAAGCGAGTACTGACTTGTTGTTAGCGGCTTTGGCTTAGGTAGGGCTGTGAATCTGAAAAAGTAAGATATACGTTAGGCGCTGCTGGACTTTGATTATTCCATAATATGGAGTTGCAACGCCTGTCGTTTGGTCTGTTTACGTTTACTGGTTACGAATTAAATCGAGCTATTACCAAGCAAAGGTCTTAATAACATTTTGCTTGGTGATTGGGTTATGCGCGATGTCTTGATTGATCTTATCAAGAAACGGCTTGCGAGCCTGAGGCAACATACCACGCATTGGTGAGATGTTATTGCCGTGGTCGCCCCAGTAGTAGCAATCGAAATCTTCTAGGTTTTCGAGCAAGTATTTTTCTTCTTCCAGAATCTGTAATGGCGTTGGTAAAACAAACTCGCCACGGTTTACTTCTTTTTCCAACACCGATCCCGGTTGAACGGCTAAAGCCATTGGTGCAATCGCATCCGGCTGCATGATGTTCAGCAAGCTGGTGGTATTAATCGCATGCTCGACAGAACGTTCTTTGCCGCCAAGACCAAAGATGAAAGAAGCCAGCACCTTGATGTCTGCTTCACGGGCTAGGTTCATACCTTCAATTGCATGCTCACGCGTCATGCGCTTTTGAATGCGTTCAAGCACAATTGGGTCACCGGACTCCAAGCCGGAATAGGCCATGCTTAAACCTGCCGACTTAATCTCTTTTAATTCAGACAAGCTCTTACGGCGGAAGTCATTGAACCCTGAATACAGAGAAATGTTCTTGATCACTGGGAAGGTGATCTTGATGTAATCCAGAATCGAAATCAGCATCTCGGTTCTAATCGCCATCACATTACCATCGACCAAAAAGATAGATTCAACATGCGGGTAGATCTTTCTCGCCGCATCAATATCTTCAAAGATGTCTTTGATATCTCTTACTTTGAAACGCTTATCATCAAACATCGTGCAGAAGGTACATTGGTTATTACTGCACCCCAATGTTGTCTGGATGAGTACGCTCTCTGCTTCCATCCAAGGACGATAAACTTTACCTTCAAAACGCATAAGTGCCCCTCGGCCGTAGCCTGTGTTGTTTCGACGAGGGCAAGTTTAGCAACCTGCATCTTGGGTGATAATTGGGCAAAGCGGGGAATCAGTATTAAAGAAATTTTAATAATCGAAAGAGCGCGCAGTTCTTTGTCTGTATAGATAGAACTGCGGCTTGGATTGTGTGTGTGGTGGTGGTGGGGAGTGTTAGTGGTCTCTTTACTAATGAATGATCAGTTCGCAACGCACAGCTTTTCTTCGAGTAATTGATCAAGCACTGTCACCAGCTTGTGGTTCTTGTTCTTGTCTAATGCGTCGGCGTGCGGGTCTTTGAACAACCCAGAATCATTATCAAAATATCGACCGGAAGCGTTGGCAAACTCATCACTGAGCGCAGCACGACAAAGAATATCGGCACCAATCGCCAGATCGTTTCCATCAACGCCATAAGCATCTTTCACCAATTTACTGCCAAGGAAAGAGGCTGGGTTTACAGGGATAATTGCGGTGCCCTTGTCTAAAAGAGTATTGGCTAATTCGATGGACCACATAGTTAGCGCCAGCTTACTTTGCGCGTAAACCGGACCATCAAGTTCACCCGCATTCGGGCTAATCAATGCATCTAAATCGACGGGGGCTTGGGCTGCTGAAGATAGGTTGACGATACGACCTGTCGCATCAAAAAGAGGAAGCAGCTTTTTTGTCAGTAGATACGGCGCAATGGTGTTTACGACAAAACGCACATCAAGATTGTCTGGAGTGGTGATGTCCGACACCTTATACACACCTGCGTTGTTAATGAGTATATCGAGTCGTTTGTGATCGCTTTTGATTTGGGTTGCGAGCGCCTCAACTTCAGAGAGCGTCGATAGGTCTGCGATGTAGCTTTCGATGATTGCATTCTTAGACAGGCGAGACAGAGCGGTCACGACTTTATTGACCTTAACTGGGTTGCGACCATGAATCAGAACATGGTGCCCTTGCTGTGTTAGTGCTTTTGCGGTCTCTAAACCAATGCCATCCGTGGCCCCTGTGATCAGAATTATTTTTTGCATATTCCGTCCTTCAAAAAATAGTTTGAACAACGTTATAACAAAGATTAATGACACATAGTTGCATTTGGCTCACAAGCTGAAGACTCAAATGTGAGTCTATGGGGCAAATAATGACCATTTTAACACTTGGTGGTTAACCGTTGGCGTTTAACGATTAAGTAAGACAATGGGCCAGTTTGTGGCTGACCCAAATTAAGAGAAGTGACCGAGTTATTTGATGTCTTGAACGTTCATAACCAGAGTTTCCCAGTTACGTTGGTTTTCCATATCGTGCTCTAGGCCTTGCTCATCGGCAATTTGGAAGCGCTTAACCGCAGGGGTTTTGCTCGTAGCTTGATACAACCAATATGCTTCCGCTTTGAGTGCTTCGTCGATCGGTTTATCGATAGACTCGTACACCGCTTGCTTACATGCATTGATCGATTCGGCAGGGAATTGAGCGATTCGTTTGGCTAGAGTATCAACATATTCGCCAATTTCATCCGGCTCTAGTGCCTTGTTGATGGTGCCGTATGCTTCGGCTTCGTCAGCATCAAAGTCTCGTGCACTTAGGACGATTTCGAGTGCGCGACCTAAGCCGACTTGGCGTGCCATACGTGATGCGCCACCACCACATGGAAGGATGCCCATACCCACTTCCATTTGCATGAATTTGTATTTACCGCGAGCCGCGAATCGCATGTCACACGCCAGTGCAAATTCGTGGCCTCCACCTCGGGCGAACCCTTCAAGCTTGGCAATGGTGGCTTGTGGCAGTTTGCTGATTCTTTCCAGCACCACTTGCAGGTCGAGTAACTTCGCTTCTTCACGAGAAACGGCTTCTGTCGACATGTCTTTCAATAAATTGGTGTCGTAGTGACAGACCCAAACTTCAGGGTTTGCTGACTGAAATACCACGACCTTGATGTCACGATCGCGCTCTAGTCTCATTGCTAAACCATTGAGGTCGGCAAGCATCTCTTGCCCTTGAACATTCACAGTACCGAAGTCAAAAGTGACGGTAAGAATCCCATCCTCGGCTTGAGCTTTAAACGTTGTATAACCTTGATATGCCATTTCCATATTCCTTCTGAGAGATTTCATTTCAGCCTATTCAGTGTGAATGCGACCTAAATTCAGGCTAGCGAGGAATGTTCGAACCAACAATTAACCATTAAACGAAACACTATTAACGAATTATTAAGAGTTTTGGCGCGTTTTATAATTTTAATTTATTCAATGTCTTAGATGGTTATTATAACGTTGAAGGTATCTTGCCAATTCGATTGTCAACGAAATCTAAAAACTCATTCCTTGTCTGGCGCTCTTATCCTTTTCATTTAGCTTCGTATACTGCTCAATTAGGTAATTAGCCCCAAGGTACAGACAAGAGTGAACCGACTTATGCAGATGAGATCCGCGACTTTGAAAACCATTATTGAGAAAACGCTGCCACTGACGCTGGGTGTGTTTGCGATCATGATGGTGCAATTGGTCGATTCGATCTTTATTGGTCAGCTAGGGGTTAATGAGTTGGCGGTTCACGGTATCACCTTGCCATTCCAAGCGGCGTTTACCGGGGTTCAAGTGGGCATCGGTGTGGCGGCAACGTCCATTATTTCTCAAGCGGTAGGGGCAAAAGAGCAACGTAAATCTACTTCAATTGCCACGCTGTCGGTCGGATTTGGAGTCTTGGTGATTGCTTTGATCTGCATAGGGCTGATTGTTTTTAGCGATTCTGTTTTTGCGTCGTTTGTGAATGATGTCTCTGACGCTCAATACCAATCCATGCTGTCTATTTTTAATGTGTACTGGCCACTGTGGTTGTTCAGTGCATTGATGGTGGCGGTGCTTTATCTGGCCACCTGCGTTTATCGTGCCAATGGCGATACCAAAACAACCGGCAGCATGTTCTTGGCTGCCAGCGTGATTAACCTAATTCTCGACCCTATTCTGATCTTTGGCTTGGATATGGGCATTGCCGGGGCAGCGATCGCATCGAGCATTGGCTACGCATTCGGCGCAATCTACATGCTAATCAAGTCTCGCGGCAAAGGTTGGTTTGGCTTCAATGGCGCGTGCCGTAACCAAATCAAAGGCTACAGTTTTGAGTTATTCAAGACGGTAATGCCAACCACTGCGAATCAGATATTACCTGCGGTCAGCGCGTTCTTCTCAATGCTTTTGATTGCGAGAATCGGAACCGATGAGATGGCTTTTTGGAGCTTACTCGCCCGTGTTGAAAGTTTTATGCTGGTGTTTTCTCTTGCTCTGACCATGTCTATCCCGCCTATGATTGGTCGTTACCTAGGGGCGCAGCAGCGATGCAAAATCCCTGAGCTATTGAATACAACAGCGAAGTTCTTATTAGTTTTCCACACCGTGATGGCCGCATTATTGGCGCTGTTTAGTGGCTGGATTATTCCTGTCATCTCGGAAGAACAAAACATACGCTGCTGGTTTGAAGTGACCTTGTTATTTATCCCGTTCAGCTATGGGCCGCTTGGGCTTTGCATGTTGGTTGCTTCGGTGTTTAATGCTTTGGGTGTGCCTCGTAAAGCTTTGAATGTCTCTTTCTTACGCTTGTTTGTTTTCTACATTCCGGCGTTATGGCTCGGCTCGATAACCGGAGACATGATCAATGCGGTTATTGCTGCGACCGTCGCCAATGTTTTAGCGGGCGCTTTTGCATGGTTTAAGCTTAATGCCTATATTAAAACTCACATTATCCCTCGTGCCGCTGTGGCCAATAAGCAGCGTGTACTCAGCGCAGGTTAGCCATTATTGATGAATATTGAACATCTAAAATTGTTTGTGCGACTCGCGTCTACGCACAATATCAGTCAAGCAGGACAAGAGCTTGGGTTGTCACCTCCGGTAGCCAGCATTCATATCGGAAAGCTCGAAGAGAGCCTAGGTGCTCGTCTTGTGCATCGCACCACGCGGAAGGTTTCCCTGACCGAAGAAGGCATGGCATTTCTTCCTCACGCCAAGCAAATCCTTTTGAGTGTCGAAGCGGGCGTTGCCTCTGTCGGAACTGGTAATGAATTACCAAAAGGGGTGTTGCGAATATCTGCGCCTTCATCGTTTGGTCGCATGCATGTTATGCCAGCGCTAAAAGGCTTTTTGGCTAAGTATCCAGATCTGTCGGTGGACATTTCACTCAGTGATTCAATTGTCGATCTGGTCGATGGCGGCTTTGATGTGGCGATTCGTAATGCGGAGCTACAAAACTCAAGCCTGATCGCTCGTAAGCTCTCGACTGATAAACGTATTCTGTGTGCGTCGCCAGAATATTTGGCAGCTCATGGCTATCCCAAAACACCAGAAGACCTCAAGCAATATCAATGCATCAATCAAACCGGCTTAGAAGGTTGGACGTTCGATACACCAGAAGGCGATGTCACCATCAAGAAGAAAGGTGCTATCCGCGTTGATCACGGTGAAGCGGTAAGGGATGTGTGTGTTGATGGTTTAGGCATTGCCATGTGCGCGTCATGGATTGCTTATAAGCAGCTCGCGGAAGGTTCGCTGGTTGAGGTATTGCCTGATTACCCTTTAAAAGATGAGGCGGCTATCTGGGCGGTATACCCGAGTGCTCAGTTGCTTGCACCTAAGGTACGCGTATTTATCGACTACTTTGTTCAATATTATGGTTCACCTTCTTATTGGGATTGCGAAGTAAACGGTCAAGCTCAGTAGCGATTCAGAAACACTTATTGATAACAAATAAGAAAGCCCCGACCAAAAGGTAGGGGCTTGTTTTTATGTTCTTTATAGAACGTTTTTCTAGCTAACTGCTGTTGTTTTTATTTAGTGTATCTGGCGCTTAATGAGCGTGTACCGCTGAATCTTGGTATAGCTCTGCATCAACTTCTTCGCCTTTGTTTGGACGCGGTACAATCTCAAAAGAGGTGTCAGCTTCTGTCAGTGAAGACAGCAGTTTGTTAAGTGATGTCTTATCACCTTTCACGCCTGCTTGTCCGTCTTCTAA
The DNA here is from genome assembly GCF_902751245.1 of Vibrio sp. Vb339. Taxonomy (NCBI): domain Bacteria; kingdom Pseudomonadati; phylum Pseudomonadota; class Gammaproteobacteria; order Vibrionales; family Vibrionaceae; genus Vibrio; species Vibrio sp. Vb339. Next base: position 549,881 of record NZ_CADDIS010000001.1, read on the forward strand.
CAGTTTTCCTAGGCTTGTTTTCTTAAGCACGATGTCAGACACGTCAGACTTATTGATGATCAGTGTCGTATCGGCGTCTTGTAGCTCGCTCACTTGAATGTTGTTCAGGTTACCGTTAGACATTTCAACGTAGTAGAACTCTTGCACGTCTGGTAGCTGAATATTCAACGTAAATGGTGTTTCTTGTGCTTTTAGCGAATCCACTTTTACGGCTAAGTAGTCGAGTAGGTTTTCAATGGTCATGTTCGCTAACACATCCGGTGATGCTGTTTTCGGTGCGCCCGGTTGTGTGCCAATACGAAGCTCTTGAGCGCCGGTTAGGTAGATGTTTCTCCAACCTGCACCTTCTGATTGATAACCCAACTGCTCGTAAGTATCAGCCAATAAGCCGCGTGCAACTTTGTTCTCTGGTTCTGCTTGAATCACCTTATTCAGTGCTGTTGCAACGAAGCGGTATTCACCTTCTTGGAAGTCTTGCTGCGCTTTTTCAATCACAGCGTCGCTGCCGCCCATGTACTCAACAAACTTCACTGACTCTGGCTTGATTGGCAATGGGTTTAGGTTAGCTGGGTTCATGTCGAAGTAACCAAGGTACATGTTGTACACCGCACGAGCGTTGTGAGAGTAAGTGCCGTGGTAACCGTTGGTGTGCCAAGACTGTTGAATGCTGTCTGGCATTACCTTGTAAATCTCGTCCCCGATATCTTGCAGAACCACACCGTTATTGGCTAAGCGAAGCGTTTGGTTATGAGTAAAACCGTAAGCGTCACGCTGCATTTTTAGGTAATCAGAGATCTCTTGTTCGCCCCAGATTGGCGATGAGTGAGACGCAAACAGCACCTCAGTATCTTCACCCCAAGTGACTAACATCTCGTTGATCTTCTTAGACCATTTCAAGCCGTCACGTACTTTAGCGCCACGCAGCGTGTACAGGTTATGCATGCCTTGGTAAGTCAGTTCGCCAGTCCAAAGTGCTTTCATGCTTGGAATATACGTCACCATTTCAGAGGCCGCTTCGGTACCTGAAGCATCCATGAATTGCATTTCTAGGCCGTCAATAACCAGAGTTTCAATCTCTTCGTTATGGTTCAGCTCGTAGTCTGGCAGTACGTAAGTAATGCTACCGGTTGATAGCCCTTTCGACAGTGCAGCATCAACAATACCGTGCTCGTGTCGGTTCAGGGTTGCACCATACTGATAAGCGGTACGACGAGACATTGCATTACCCGCCAATACGTTTTCGTCGACGATCTCTTTAGTAATGTTTTTCGAACCGTACACTTTTACATCTGGGTATGCGTCTTTGATTGCTCTTGCGCCACCAAAGTGATCAGCGTGCGAGTGAGAGTAAATCATAGCAACGACGGGCAGTTCGCCGCCATCAGGCACATTGCTCTTGAAGAATTTGAGTGATTTAGCGGCCGCTTCTTTGGTAAGAAGAACGTCGTAAGCGATCCAACCGTTGTCACTACGAATGAAAGAGATAGACGCTAAGTCAGCACCTCGAACTTGGTAAACTTTACCCGGAACAACTTCATATAAGCCTTCTGCTGCTTGGTTCAATACCGCTTGGCGCCACAGTGAAGGGTTTACTGAATCTGGTGCTTGGTCTGCATTCGTCACACTTGGGTCGATAAAGTTAAAGCTATTGCGAATGATGTCGCCCGTCTCTTGGTCGAAGCTAGCAATAAGACCCTTGTTGTTATTGTCGAAAGCGCGAGTGTCGGCAAAGTTAAGTGTTTTTGCGAACTCTTGGTTTGCCTTGGTCGTCATCTCGGTTGCGCTTTTGCCACCTTGGTCGCCAATTTCGCTGAAGTGTGCGTGGTCATGGTTAGCTGCAACTGCAGGGAATGCGAGCGAGATAGCTAGGAACAGTGATGCATTTTTGAACGTGCGTGAAGTCGTCATAAGAGCCTCTTCATTTCAGAATTTTGTTTCGTTGAGGCGATTATAGGAATAAGACATATAGCAAAAAATAAAGTAAGCTTTATTTAATACATCACGATTGGCTATGTATTGAGTCATGCAATGGTTGGGGAACGAAGGCGAATCCTGACCTATGATTGATTAAGACCACATTGACAGGGAGAGTAACGGTGAGCGACGTGGAAAAGTTGGATTTAAATCTATTGAGCGTGTTCTTAGAAGTGTATCGATTAAAGTCGATCACGCTTGCATCAGAATCGCTTGGTATGACTCAGCCTGGGGTTAGCGGGGCATTGAAGCGATTGCAATCTCAGCTTGATACCGACCTGTTTATTCGTGAAGGGCGTGGGATTATTCCGACTAACGCTGCGGTGCAATTGGCAGACCGAGTAGAGCCTGCTCTAGAAGGGATAAGCAGCGCAGTAAGCACTTTAAAGACATTTGATAATCAGCAGCATCATGTGTTTCGTATCCTGGTGAATGAGATTGGATTAACCAAGCTTCAACCTCTCGTCGAGCAAGATGAGACGTTGGGCAATATCTCGATTGAATTCAATATGGTGCCGAACAACGAAGAAGAATTATTGCAAGGCTTGAGCATGCAACAAGCTGATTTAGCGATTGATATCCATTACCCGCAAGTTAACGGCTACATGAAGCAGCCTGTGATTGAGGATGCACTCGTATTGATAGCTCGAAAGGGGCATCCTAGAATCAATGGTTCAGTGACTGAAGAGCAATATTACAACGAAAAGCATGTTACTTTTAGAATGCGTCGAACCCGTTTATATACGGCAGATTATTTTACCAAGTCACCACTGAAACAGAGAAAAGTGAGTGCAGAGTGTGACTCACTGATGACCATGTGTGTGCTGGTATCGGGCTCAGATTGTGTTGGCAGTACGTCGCGTGATTTTGCCAATCAATTTTCTGAACCTTTCCAGCTTCAAGTCCTTGATCAGCCGTTTGAAATCTTACCGATGCAGCAATACATGATCTGGCATAAGAGAACCGATTTGAATCCTGCTCATCAGTGGTTGAGAAACAAGATTCAACAATACATGGCTGATTAACGAGCCGCTCTTGCTGCTCGTTTTTGTTTGGCGCTCTCTATCATCTTAGAAGGCGTCATACCGGTTACTAACATGGTACCGGTAATAACCAGAACCGATCCGAAAATAGTATTAAGGCCAATCGCTTCGTCTAAGAAAAGGTTGCCCCATAAGATGCCAAACACTGGAATCAAAAAGGTAACAGACAGAGCCGAAGGCGCACCCAATTCAGAAACGAGATTGAAGTAAAGCAAGTAAGCAAGGCCAGTACACACGGCGCCTAATAAGATCACCGATGTGGTGATGGTTAGATCCGGAGCCTCTCTCATCGGCATAAAAAAGACAAACGGCAATACGATTAAGACCGCCGCCCACATGCTGCCATGTGCATTATTGAATGCCTCAACTTTAGGTGCTTGTTTGGTATAGTTTGATGCTATTCCGTAGCTAAAGGCAGCCATCACCGCAGCTAAAATAGGAAGTACAGCCTCATGGCCAATGTTTATTGCATCCCAACCAACGAGTACTCCTACTCCCGCTACCCCAATCCCAAGTCCTAATAGAACTCGCGCCTCGAGTGCTGTTTTAGTCCATACCGCACCAATGATTGCTGCCCATATTGGCGCGGTAGAGTTCAAGATGGCGAGTGTCGAGGCGTTCAGTGTCTGCGCGGCATAAGCGAACAGTAAAAAGGGAACTGCGGTATTAAACAACCCAAGAATAAAGAAGTGTTTAGCGTGAGTGTTGAACGTCAGCTTTTTTCTTAAATACAAAGACACCAACAGTAGCGTGATTGCTGCAAATAGTACTCTTGCTTCAATCAACACTGCTGGGCCCAATGGATTAGCGGCAATTCTCATGAACAGAAACGAACCGCCCCATATCGCAGCGAGAGTTATTAATTTTAGAAAGTTCACGGCGTATATCTCAGAATGTGTAAAACACCGACTATTGATCAAAGCTATATATTACACAAGCTTAGATATTAATACTGTGCAGCTAATTGTTGTGATTTTGATAACCAAACGGCTCGCTAAATAGGAACACTTTTGATGAATTCTGTTCTGTTTATCCTTCCTGATTTGGCGGGTAATCTAGCGTTAGACATCAAACTTAGGCAAACAAAATGAAGATTGAACACATCGCAATTTGGACCAAAAAACTCGAAGTTTTGAAGAGATTTTACGAAGACTATTTCGGTGCGACATCGAACTCAAAATATCACAACCCAACCAAAGGGTTTTCTTCGTACTTCCTCTCATTTGAAACTGGAAGCCGCCTAGAGATCATGGAAATGGATTCGGTTCCTGAATCGAAAGATGACATCTATGATCAGTTTACAGGCTTTGTTCATATGGCGATTTCATTGGGGTCGGAGCAAGCGGTCGATGCACTCACTCAACGCTTGGTCGAAGACGGCTATGAGCGCTTAGATGGCCCAAGAAGAACAGGCGATGGCTATTATGAGAGCTGTGTACTCGATCCTGATGGTAATCGTTTGGAACTTACCGTTTAATGTAGAGACTTAATTGAGTTACTCATCTACTAACGGAACTGAGGTATTACAATGATGAAGCGTGCTGTGACTTTCCTTTTTAGTCTTGGGCTGATGGGATGTGCTACCTCAGAACCGGTATATGAACCAGAGGCTGACTCGAAGCCTGAACCATCCCAACCCGTTGGGTATCTTGGCTTCAAAGCCCATCAAGAGTGGGCCATTCAATTTAACGATTGCACGGTCTACGATTTAACAGGCGCACAACCCTACCAGTGGTTTGATCGCATTTCAGCCGCTGTCAGCTGTTACACGTTTAAGCCAAACGATGCTATTGAACCTTTATCAGTCTATGCCGACGCAAACTTCGACAGCAATAAGCTAACGCCGATCGACCGCTTTCAAGAGCTGCAGGTATCAGAGTCAGGCTGGGGCAATTTTCCTGCGGTCTATGAGACCAACGGCACCAACTGGTTGAAAGTCAAAGAGGGTTGGATTCACCTCACACTAGCCGATCAGACACTCGTTCAGTTCTACCCGGGAACTCAAGACCAATCTGGCAAATCACTGCATGATCAGTATTTTGAGCAGCATTGATCGTAATGCTGACTCTTGATTAGTCTTTAGCTCGATCAAAAAAGATCTTTTAACTGTTGCTGAAACCGGTTTCAATCTGTATCTTTGCTTTTATTGAAATCGGTTTCAGAGTTGTGAGCGCAGCTCTAATCCTGGTCTTTTTCACGAATAACTTGTAGCGAGTAATGGTATGAACAACGAATTTCCGAACGATTTTTTATGGGGTGGTGCGGTTGCAGCACATCAGTTAGAAGGCGGCTGGGATGTGAATGGTAAAGGTGTCAGTGTTGTTGATGTATTAACAGCGGGCGCTCATGGTGTACAACGTCGAATCACCGATGGCGTGATTGATGGCGAAAACTATCCAAACCAAGTCGCAGTGGATTTCTACCATCGCTACAAAGAAGACATTAAGTTACTCGCTGAGATGGGTTTTAAGTGTTTCCGTACCAGTATCGCTTGGACGCGTATTTTCCCAAATGGCGATGAAGCTGAGCCATGTGAAGCGGGTTTAGCATTTTACGATGACCTGTTTGATGAGCTGTTGAAATACGACATTCAGCCTGTGGTAACACTGAGTCACTTTGAAATGCCTTACCATCTAGCTAACGAATATGGCGGCTGGATGAACCGTAAAGTGATCGACTTCTTCGTTAAGTATTCAACTACGGTGATGGAGCGATACCAACACAAAGTGAAATACTGGATGACGTTTAATGAGATCAACAACCAGATGAACACTTCGGCAGACATCTTCGGTTGGTTATGCTCTGGTGTGAAGTTTCCACAATGCGAAAAGCCGCAAGAAGCCATGTATCAAGCGGTTCACCACCAATTTGTTGCCAGTGCGTTGGTGGTTAAAAAAGGTCACGAGATCAATCCAGATCTTCAAATCGGCGCAATGTGTGCGATGGTGCCTTTCTATCCTCGTTCTTCAAAGCCAGAAGATATTATGGTGGCACAGCAAGCGATGCGTGATCGCTATTTCTTCTCAGATGTAATGGTACGCGGTCACTACCCAAGCTACGCCAAGCGTGATTGGGCTATTAAAGGCTTCAATATTGAGATGCAGCCAGAAGATGAACAGATCTTGAAAGAAGGCAAAGCGGACTACCTTGGCTTTAGTTACTACATGTCGAATACTTTGGACTCGTCTTCTCACCAATCTACAGAAGAAGCGATGGACGGCGGTCATGAAAATTCGGTCGATAACCCGTTCATCCAGTCTAGCGATTGGGGCTGGCCAATTGATCCAACGGGTTTGCGTTTCTGTTTAGCGTCTCTGTATGAACGTTATGAAGTGCCATTGTTTATCGTTGAGAACGGTTTTGGCGCTGTTGATACCATTGAAGAAGATGGCAGCATTAATGACGACTACCGCATCGCTTACCTTGGCGACCACATCAAAGAGATGAAAAAAGCCGTTGCGATTGATGGTGTTGATTTGATGGGTTATACCCCTTGGGGCTGTATCGATTTAGTGTCGTTCACCACGGGCGAGATGAAAAAACGCTACGGATTCATTTACGTAGATAAGCACAACGATCAATCTGGCTCACTAGAACGCAAACGCAAGAAGTCGTTCGAGTGGTATAAAGGCGTGATTGCATCTAACGGTGCCACTATTTAGAATGCATTTCCCAGCGCAGTTATGTGAACTGTGAGCTGTCATTTTGCAATGAATTAGTCGGCCTATGTCGGCTAATTTTTTATAAAGGAAAAGAAGCGAATGGTAACCATGCTTGATGTCGCAAACCGCGCAGGCGTATCTAAATCGACTGTTTCTCGTGTCTTAAATGGCAAGAACATCGTGCGCCCAGATGTGGTGAAAAAGGTATTTGATGCGATTCAAGAAACAGGTTATCGACCGAACTTGTTGGCTCAGCAATTGGCGACCAAGAAGACCAATTTCATCGGCTTTGTAATCACCAATGAGTTGTTCAATGGCCCTTATTTCTCTTCCTTGATGTATCACGCGGCTTCTTATAGCGAAAAGTCGAATCACCAACTGGTGATCACCGATGGCAAACACAGCGCCGAAGACGAAAGAAAGGCGATAAACTTCCTGCTGGATATGAAGTGCGCGGGCATCATCATCTACCCACAGTGCTTAAATGAAAGTGAGATTGCAAAGGTCATCGAAAGCACTGACACACCGATTATTGTACTCAACCGAGAAATGCCGTCGAAGCCTAATCATGCCATTACCACCGACCATTATCAGAGCGCTTGTTTGATGGTTGAACACATCATCGAGCAAGGCCATACAGGCATTGCAGTGATTCGAGGAAAAGCCGGTTCTTCGACAGATGAGTTGCGTTACCAAGCCTATCAAGATGTGCTAACTAAACATGGTACTGCATTGGATGAGGCCAAAGTTGTTCGAGGTGATTGGACGATGGAGAGCGGTTATCACGCGGCTCAGGCTCTGGTTAAAAGCAAAACCATATTCACTGCTATCTTGTCGGAAAACGATGATATGGCGATTGGTGCGATTAAGGCGTTAACTGAACTTGGGTACTCATTACCTAAAGACGTTTCTATCGTCGGCTTTGATAACAGCAAAGTGGGGGCGTTTTTAACGCCAAGCTTAACGTCTGTCAGTGTGCCATTAGAGCAAATGACGCAAAAGGCGATCCTGCAAATTGTCGGTGAAACAGAGCAAGCGACCACCATCAATACCACCGGCAGTTTGGTGCTACGTGATTCGATAGCGAAGCTAAATTAGCACTGTTCGAATTTCATATTTTACCTACAAAAAGTGATGAGCTGCGCATCTCTTAAACCAAGCTCAAACACTCCTTATTCACTGTTATTTAGATATGCGATATTGCGTTTTTGGTCGATGAATTGACCAGCATTAGTTAAGTAATGTGAAACTAGCTAAGTAATATGAAAATAGCTAAGTGATGTGAGAACAGGTAAGTAACGTGAAAACAGAAAAACAAAAAATGCTAGCAGGCGAACCCTATCAGGCTTGGGATAAAGAGCTTTATTCAGCTCGTATCGAATGTCGTAAGGTGCTTCAAAAACTCAATAACAGTATTCCTGACACACCTGAATGGGAAGCGGCAACGCAAGAGCTCATTCCGGGCTGTGAAAATGCGCATCTAGAACCTCCATTTCGTTGTGACTACGGCTCGAACATCAAGCTGGGCAAGAACTTCTACGCTAACTTTAACTGTGTGATTTTGGATGTGGCTGAAGTGACCATTGGCGACAATGTGCTGCTTGGCCCGAATGTTCAAATCCTGACTGCAGGTCACCCACTCGATGTGAAAGGCCGTGTAGAAGAAGGCGTTGAGTTTGGCACACCGATTAATGTTGGCGACAATGTTTGGCTTGGCGGTGGTGTAATCATCTGCCCCGGTGTCACCATTGGCGAAAACAGCGTGATTGGCGCAGGCAGTGTGGTGACCAAAGACATCCCAGCCAATGTGGTTGCCGTCGGTAATCCATGTAAAGTGCTGAAAGCGATCGATAACGAGTAAGCTCGTCGATACTTGAGAAATGATTTAATCGTTTTGAATCAGCTGTTTAGATGTTTCAGAAAAAATACTCCTAAGCCATTGATGGCTTGGGTCATTGTTTCTTGATGCATGCCAGAACATTGAAATACTCAACCAATCAGGTAAGAAATCGCATTGCAATGTTTTCAGGTTGAAATGACGAAAGTACTGATCTAAAAGTGTGCTTGGAAATATGCCGATATAGTCGTTTTGTTCAATAATCGGCAACATTTCCGTGATGCTGTTCGAGTGCCATGCAATGTCTCGTTTTCTTAATAACCTTTCTGCAGTTAGCCCTTTATTCAGTAAATAGCTTTGCACCTGACCGGGTACCGTATGTGTGACATGTCTTTCATTTAAAAACTCTGTTGCTGTAATAGTCGAACCAGTTAATCGAGGGTGTTCTTTGCGGCAAATAACATTGAGCTGGTTTTTGACGATCACTTCTGAACATAGTTGTGGGTATTGACCATAATCAACGTCTAAGGTGATATCGAACCTTTTTCTCAACATACTTATTGTCTCTGATTGGCTTACATGTGCTTCTGCTTTGATGCTTGCCAAGGGAGCTGCTTGACCAATAAGCTTTGATGCGACAGGTAGGATGCTTAAACCGAATACACTTAACGCAGAGACGACAAACTCTCGCTCACAATGTTTTGGGTCAAAGGTACGATAATAAGGTGTAGTGAGTTTGATGTCTTCGACCGCAGAGGCTAGCGTCGGATAGATACTGATTGCCATTTGAGTAGGTGTTATTCCATGGCTTTCACGGAGAAATAAGGGGTCATCAAATAGAGCCTTAAGTCGAATTGCACTTTGGCTTATTGCAGATTGACTGACACCAAGCCTTTTTGCAGCGCGGCTAAAACTGCGCTCTTCCATAATCGCAACGAAAGTTGGAATAAGGCTAAAGTCTGAATATTTCATTGGTCATCGTGTTGTCGGCATATTGATTGTTCAACTTATACCGACTGTTGTGCTAAAAATCACCATTAATAGAGGTGGAATGAGACTTTATAGGCTTTCTTTAATGTTCATTTATCCCGAATGATTTCATTCGATGCTATATCCTTGTTCATCGCCTTAAATTGAGCTCTGTACTAGGTTTCTTCCTCGGTGCTTGGCTTGATACAAAAGTTCATCAGCAGAAATGATGGCCTCTTCAATTGATTGACCTGTTGATAAGTCCACAAGCCCTAATGAAGCTGAAATGCCTCCGTTGACTTGATTGTGCAACTGCTGATCGCTTGATATTTTAGCGCGAATACGGTCGGCGAGTTTTACGATATCAGATTGCTTCTCTGTTTTAATGATCACAATAAATTCATCACCTCCGATCCGATAGCACTCATCGTGCCTTCTAACACTCTCCAACAATATTTCACTCACTCGAACCAAAACACAGTCGCCTATGTGATGGCCATATTTATCATTGATCATCTTAAAATGGTCGAGGTCTATGGCGATAACGCCGACACAGCGAGCTTGTTCATGTTGTTGGGTTTGTTCAATACGCGAACTTGCAGTTTCAAGGTAAAGCCGGTTTTTAAGCCCTGTAAGCGTATCTGATTGTAGTGCTTGCGCTGTTCTGTCTTGATAGCGAGAAAACGCCTGCATTAATACGTAGAACAACCCCAACAACAGAATGATCTCAATGAGATTTTGCAATGAGACAATGATCTCAACAACGGAGGAGGTCATGTTGTCGAACACCAACAATTTCGCGTTTAGTTGGGGGAGAGGCACTGTGATCAAATGAAAATATCGATTGTCGTGAGAGCTGAGCCTAAAGAACGGTAAGTTCCCGAGGTGTGTCTCGGTAAAGTGGAGGGTTGAATCAGCATTTACTTGATCGGATCTAATGAGGTTGTTGGTGAACGTGATTTTCGCTGGCTCACCAGAAGGCATGAAGACTTCTTTTTTCTCATTCTCAATCATTATGATGGTGTTCCACCCAGAATTAATTTTCGGGAAGTAGGGCATTAAGTCAAAATGGGTTTCAAAATAATTGGGTGGTTTTATGCTACCTGCGATTAGATGTACTTGAGAGTTTGCTTGGTCATAATCTAAACCCCAAAGTGTATTTTTATGTTTGATTGCGTTGGTAAATGTAGACGACTCAGGGTTTAAACCAAAGCGACGCGCGACGATTTGAATATCGCTACTACTGAAAGGAAATGAAGATGAATGAAGTACCCCTTCCAAGCTATTAATATCGACGTGGCCAAGTGAAGGCGATAACGTAGCCCCTAATATTTCTAATGTTCGGGATATATTATCTCGGACAAGAAACTGGATGAGCTGAGTTCTATGTTGTTGGTCTTTTTCAACAAACCCAATCAACTTTCTAATATCACCAATGTGCAAACATAAGATACTCAGTGCCACACAGGCTATCATCCAGTGGCGTTGTTTGATGATGAATTTCAATATATTCATATGGTTCACCCTTGTCTCTAAAACTCAAAGCCCGTGAGTATCCCCTGCTCATTCAGTAAATGGGGTCTATGGCTTTTACTTGTATCTGTAGCTCTTCTTTGTAGTGTCCTGCTCGCGATAGGTTTGTATTTCCAGTGATTTTTAAGTCAAAAGGGATATTGTGTCTTCCCCTTGAATAACGCTTTATCGGAAGCATTTGATGCGTTGGTGATATTTCAGTCCCGTCAACGATAAGTTTGTACTCAATCGTCCATTTTGGATTCTGAGAATTGACCAGCTGTCGATATTTGGGTTTTACCCATAGCTCGGTGCGTGAATTTGAGCTGATTACAAAGTCGGTTTGATAGCGCTTGCTGTTTGATAGAACACCCAAAGCCCAGCGATACCCTGATGTTGTTTTATGAAAATTGTTACCTCGGCCAGACCAATCTAAAGAAACGAATGACTTAACTTTGTAGTTTGCGTTTGCTGAGAGTGTCACGGTCTGGTCGTTTTTGAACTGCAATTTGACGAGAAATGGCACCGCATACTTGGCCGCATAATTAATTTTTGCTTTGGGATCGACTAATGAGAAGCGAACCGGACGATTCTGCTGAGAGCTAAGTAAATATTCACGCTCTTTAGGGTCATAAGACAGCATGGTTTGATTCTGATTAATGAAGTGAATATGTGAAGATTTTGGACGGTCGAGCACCTTTAAACGCACAGATTTTAGTGCGCATTGTTCAGCTTTAGAGCGAAGTTTTTTCAACTCAAATCGGATATTGGCATAGCCCGATTTATCAAATTCGATCGGTGCATTGCTCAATTGAGTGATGTCCCAAACGCCTGCGCAATTCGCGGCAAAAGCTATTGAGGGTGATGCAAGAAATGACGCAAGTAGAGTTGACGCCAATAACCATTGCATTGTCTTTATTAAGGGTTTTCTATTCATGGTTCGCTCCTTGTATGAGTTGAATCTCTGGAAGACGAATTAAATTGTCCTCTGATTCCGAGATGTTTATGTGTCCCATAATCTCTGAGTCCATGGTTTGAATCTTGTAGTGCCCGCTGCGGATCCCTTCTACAACGAACCGACCCCCTTTATTGGTGAAAAATGGAATGGAATCGCCTGTATCGTTGATGAAGTAACCTTGAGTTAGTGATAGAGGTTTCCCATCATCTAAGCTCAATTTGCCAATAACGGTTTTAGATGCGTCTGAGCCAACAGTGAAAATGTGGCTGGTGTAGGCTCCTGGAGTAACGTTGTAGAAGTAGTTACCAATGTCGTAGCCAATCGGAGCATCGGGCGCATACACTGTAAAGCTTTGAGAGGTATGAGCGGTGGAAAGGCTCACGGCATTATTGAGACTATTTGAAGAGATAGCTTCGGCTTTGTCGTCGTCATCACTGTTGATCAGTACCTCAGACTCTAAGGTGTCGTGAACTTGTACGACCGCTGCCGCACCGTATATCGGGCGCGACCAAGATAAAGCGCCGTCGCTAATAGTAAACGCTGTACTTGGTCTAAATGAGGTGACTACGGTGTCTTCAGACTCGGTGGCGTTGTAATAGGTGATGTCACCGTCGTAGCGAATTCGGTTGCTTACATAGTCGCCACGTACTTGATATTGGCCTTGATCAGATTCAACGTCTGCAGATAACGCATAACCATATTGACCAACTTGGTTTTTACTCGGTTTGCTGAAGTTGGCTCTTAATACTTCAGTGTCACTAGCGTAACCGAGATCTGCAGAGTATTGACCATCATCTGAACTCCAAGTCCAGTCGACCGAAACCACACCTTCAGTATTTGAAGTTCCCTCGTTCGGATCTTCTTCGTGAGTGACACCTAAGCCAATAACAACATTTGAATAAGACCAAGATGTTGAAGCTTCTGCACTCCATTCAGTATCGTAGCCACTTTCTTTATCTAGGTTGTATGAAAGGGATAAGTAAATATCGTCGGTAATGCCAAAGGTATAGCTGACAGCTGCCGAATGGCCAGTAGAACCTTCTTCAGTCCAAGGTTGATAGGAAAAGGAATCATAAGATTCAAGCGCAATACGCAAGTTGGGTGCACTGTAGTTATTTTGATCCCAAAGGGAGGCTGCGTAATCCAAACTTGCGATGTACCCCGTTTCGTCATACTCGTTGGATTGGCTGCCAGAGAGCCGCAGGCCTATATTACCCAGTGGTGTACCAAGGGTAGATATACCACCTAATATGAAACCATCTTTGTGATAGAACCCATTCAACCCCAGCGTCAAATAGTCGGTTAAACCATAGTCATAATAGGCGGTGGAAATAAGACTCCCAGTATCGTATTCATAGCGGTTGTCTTCAATTTCAGAAGGGGCACCAAGGTACAAACCAAAATCAGAGATTCCCTCTTTGAGTAGTTTAGAGTTGTAGAACACGCTATAGAGAATGGAATCAGTTCGACCTGATTGATATTCAATTTCCAAGCGAACATCGTTGCTTCCCGAAGAAAGCGGTAGGTCGTCTAATTGGTAACGGCCTGGAGGTAAACGAAATTCAGTGATGTAAGAACCGTTGATGTAGAGGTCAATGTCGGCTGATTCTTCTAGGATGAGCGCTTGTGTACCGCCAACTTGAATACTGCGATTCGGCTGCAATGCTGAGTAATTGCGTTCAAAACCGATCCCACCAAATTGCTCACTTGGTAGATGCCCAGACGTGCTGTTGACTTGGTCGCCAAAAGTTAATCGATAAGGGACATCCGCTCGGTCGACAAAGGCAGATACATCACCACGATAGAAGGTTTGTTCGTCTTCGGTTCCGCCATCAAAATACCCTGAAAGTTTATAATTCACTCCCCGAGCACCAGCGAAGTTACCTGTAGATAGCCACTCAATATTCCATTGTTGCTCGTCACTTTGAGTTTCGATTCCTCGTGTATCAGAGACGCCAAAGTTCAAGTTATTAATATTGGTGAAAAATGATGACTTTGAATAGATCGGGGGAGAGTAAGGTGTGTTGAATGTCAGGGTCTGCTCTTTTTTAGCATCTTGAACAAAAGACAATGTAATCTCCATATCAGATGGGGAGAAAGAGAGTAAAACTCCCCACTCTTCAAGGACATCAATTGGAATAAAGTTTTCTTTGTATGAAGATAGCTTGCCTGACACTTCTGATGACAGGACAGGACCAATAAGTGCATTCAGTTGAACGGTGTTCACTTTAGATACGGTTTTACCATCAGAAAATGCATCGATATCGCCCACCGTTGAGCCGAGATAGTTAATTGGGAATGGGAACAACCAATCAGCAGCATAAGCGCTAGGCTCTACAAATAAACATAAAGAGATACACAGGAGGGCTGCGTAAGATCGGATCATGTTCCCCTCCTAGTACTAAAAATGTATAAGCTTTTAATTCAATGTTATTTTTCTTGCTTTACAGATATGCCACTCACATTGCCGAGAATCGTTGGGATTGGGTAATGTGCGATCGCACCTGGCATCAAGTAACCACTTGTTTTTGTATCAATCTCATTCCAAGGAAGGTCTTTTTTTCCATCACTGGTCTGCAGTTCGAACACTGATTGAAGTAGATTGACGAGCACTTTACTTGTGTTTTCAACAACGATGATATTGTTGTCTTTGAGCGAGGTTTTCATTGTTGGTTCTAAGGCGTTTGGTGAGACAAAGGCGAGGGTTGAAAAACTCAGTAGTGTTTTGATTTTACTTTCTTTATCTTCTTGGCCTTTCACTTCTAATTCGTTGAATTCAATTCGATACAATTTTGTTGTGGTGAGAGCATCACTTGGGATATAGCGAACTCGAATTTTTTGTGAACTTAAGGGGTTAACCATAATTTGAGGGGGAAGAATTAGAAAGCTGTCTTCATTTAATGTGAGCACTTCTCCTGTTTCGTCATAGGTCACATCGTATACGACCACTTCGACTGGAAGTGAACGGTCTTGAGTATTATTGATGGTGTAGCTTGTCAGTGCTTTTCTGCCAAACTCTTGCATCTCTTGGTACATGGGCGTTATTTCATAGCAAAAGGCAGCGACGTGATGCAGTAATAGGCTAAAAATTAAAATAGTTGTTTTCATAAAGCCCTTCCTTGGTGACAAGAGCCCACTTTAGTGGGCTCGAATTTATGAACTAAAATCCGCAAAATGCGTGACAAGTTTTTGCTTGGAGTTTCACATACACAGTTGAGCGATAGTTACCTGCTCTTGCTAAAGCTGCACCTTCTGTTGTGATAGAAAGAGGAATTTCAGCAATTTTGTTTTCTTGATGTTTACCGCTCCATTTGACTTTGAAGTTGCCTGTTGTATGACCAAACAGGCCATCACTTGCGTTGCTCGTATCGAAAACATCGGTTTGATTTGCTTGTAATGTGTAATCGATGCGTTCTTTACCAATGGCCATGCCAAAACGAGTCATTTTGAATGGTGTTGCGGTCATATCGACATCCATTGATTTTCCGTAGTTACACCACGCGCGAAGTTTAGCTACAGGTTTACTAGTTAGACCTAGAATTGTGTTTTTACTGTCATCGAGCATACCTGTTAAACGGATATCGCCATTTACTGAGTTTGCTTGCCCTTCTGCCTGTAAGTTGAGCACACAACGTTGTGGGATAGTGCCTTCCATACGAATATGTGCACCATCGCTGTTACTTGCGTTAGCAAACAGAGCATCATTACTGTATTGAAACCCAACCTCCTGGAAGCTTACTGGAGATGCGCTATTTGATGCTGCAAAACCATTTACACTAAACATCACTCCTGCTACCGCTACTGCTATCATTAACTTTTTCATAATTATTCCCTCATTACCTGTGTTATTACTGACAACAACTAGATAATAATTTGTCGTTGAGATATATGCCTCGCAAAGGTGGGTGATATATCTAATAAACAAGTATGAAAAGAGTGCTAATTTTAAACAGTTAATTCATGTGCTTTTGCAAATAATTCATACCGCGAGTGAACATCTAACTTAGACATCACGTTGTAAGCGTGAGTCTTTACAGTATTTATGCTCACATTAGTGTCTCTTGCTATTTGAATGTTCGAAAATCCTTGTAACATTAACTCAAAAACGCGCCTTTCTTTTTTCGTCAAAGAAAATTTACTCGTAACTTTTTCTGTTATAGATATCGGTGTTTTTTGTGTGTCATTAATGCATAAATCAATAATGAAACTTTCCATCACATGACGTGGGAACCATAATTCACCATCTTGAATAGACTTAATGGCTTTAGGCAGAAATTCAAAGTGATTGGTTTCAATTTGACCAAAGAATCCAAGCTGTAAATAGTCATAACAACTTGAACTAGTAATGTTGATCGCAATCCATTTGTCCTTCCTATTTACGATAGATAAACCACATTTGTTTGGCATGGGGATGGTTTGCCTATCGTAAATGACGATGCCTCTATAACTAACATTAAGTTCAGAAAACGATTCAAGAACTTGAAACTGACTCAATGGGAATGCAAATTTCAAAATGTCTTGTATAACCCTAGATAAAACGACATCTCTAGTAATTAAACATATATATGGAGATGGAAGGTGGTGTGACATAAGTACCCTACCTTGTTGCGTTTTTCGACGGAATTATGTGTAAACTAAGCGCGCTGATTTATTCATCAACCACTGGCCTTGTCCAAAGCGTGATATCAGCTGATTTTGATTTTTACATTGAGTTTTGTGAAGAATGCTTTTGATTTGGGTTCTGACTGTTTCTTTGGATACATTGCGTATTTTCGCTACTTCTGAACCAGTTAACCCTTTGATTATTAGTTCTAAAACAACAAGCTCCGATTTTGTAAGAATCGGGGGCAGGGTTGTGGTTGTAGGTTCGGCGTAGCGGTTCCAATGCAACAACATTGTATGGTGAGCTATCCAAGAATTTGCCCAAGCGATAGTGATGTCACAGATGAGCTCAAGTTGGCGGAATTCTTCTGGATTCAGTGCATTTATGCTGTGGAGAACAATGACTATCTCATAATTGTAAGAGAGTTCATCAGTGATTGAATAGTGATTTAGAGCATGGGTAATGATCGACAGCTCTTGATGATCAAAGATTCGATTTTCAATTATGGTGTCCTGGCTATGGAATAATTGACCTTTCTTATCCATTGAGAGTAAAGATAGGTAAGAGTCAAGCTTCTCTGTGACTCGCTTTGAAATAGAGATTCTATCATTAACACTTTTTATATACTTGAAAACAGGTTTTTTGTTTTTTGACATGATAACTAAAGTGGCATGTTCAATCCCAATTTCTATGAGCCCATCTTTAATTTCCTCTTCTAATTCAGAAGGGGATTTATTAAACCCATGATCTAATGGAATTGTGTTTTCTGATATCTGCATCTCTCATTCCTTAAGCTTGCATCAAGCGGATATTTTCATATTGTCTTATGTTTTCCACTATCTTATCTAGATATTAGTCACCAATTGATGTCTTTATCATCACCCAATTGGGTGAAAACTAAATAATATGGCTTTGATTTCGTAAGGTATTATTGTTAATTAATTAGTATTGATCTAAATCAAAGTTAATGAGTAAATTATTAAAAAACAAATTAAATAACTAATTGATATTAAAAAAATACATTTGATAGTATCCATACTAATTATTTCTGAAGCAATGTTGATTCGCTTATATCAGGTATTAGCGGTGAACTTATCAGTAAGGTGATTTTCAATAAAGAAAAATGGCGAATAGATAGTCTATTCGCCATTTTATTTATTGAGTGACCAACTAGATGTTTTGGATAGGAGAGCCTACTTGTTGACCTCTCTTATCTAACGCACCACTGAATCGAGTCAGAACAAGAGCAATCAAAACGATCACAGCACCTACCCAAGGGGTGTTCATTAATCCAGATTTTGCGACAATCAAACCACCGCCCCATGAGCCTAATGCAATACCGACGTTGAAGGCTGCAATGTTCAATCCAGAAGCGACATCGACGGCGTCTGGTGTGTATTTCTCAGCCAGTTTAACAACATACACTTGTAGCCCTGGAACGTTACCGAATGCGAATGCACCCCAAACCAAAATGGTGGCAACAGCTGCGTAAGGGTTTACTGCGGTAAAGTTGAATACCACCAGTACTGCGGCTAAACCAGAGAAGATAACGGTCAGTGCTTTAATTGGGCCCATCTTGTCGGCCATTTTACCGCCCCAGATGTTACCGACCGCTACTGACACACCGTAGACTAACATGATTAAGCTGATTGAGCTCGAATCAAACCCTGATACGTTTTCCAGTATTGGAGCAAGGAACGTAAACGCTGTGAATGTGCCGCCATAACCTAGTGCTGTGATAGCGTAAACCAACAGTAAGCGTGGTTGAGTTAGAACCTTTAGCTGTGCCGAAATCTTCGCCGCTGGTGGTTGCTTAAGGTTGCTTGGAACCAAGATAGCGCTACCGATAAGAGCAATAAGACCAAGCAGAGTCACGATCAAGAAGGTTGCTTGCCAGCCAAAGGTTTGGCCGATATAAGTGCCCAGTGGTACGCCGGTCACCAATGCAACCGTTAAACCCGTAAACATGATCGCAATGGCACTGGCTGCTTTATCTTTTGAAACCAAACCTGTCGCGATGGTCGACCCAATCGAGAAGAACACACCATGGGCAAGGCCAGTCAAAATTCGTGCGGCGATCAGCGTGTTATAGCCTGGAGCTTGCCACGCCAATAAGTTACCAATGACAAACAATGCCATCACGGCCAGCAACACCGATTTACGATTCCATTTGCCGGTTAATGCCGTTAATACTGGTGCGCCAATAGCAACGCCAAGCGCGTATAAACTGACTAATAAACCTGCTGATGGCAGAGATACATTCAAGTCGCTCGCCATGGTAGGAATCAAGCCTACGATGACAAATTCTGTGGTTCCGATGGCAAAGGCGCTGAGCGTCAATGCGAGTAATGCTAGTGGCATAATCATCTCTCTTACTGTTCTTTGTTAAATACCGAGCGCGATAAAATGGGGCAGCTTGTGACTGCAATAGGAGCGCTTCGTTTGATGGCGAGGATTATCTAGCAAAATATATTTGTGAAAAATGCCGTCATTAACAAATAACCTTTGTGTTATTTGCAATAATTGGAGAGTTAGCCGATCATTGGATTAAGCTGATGAGATCGAAAAGACACAGATGATTAGAGCTGTGATGAGCACAAGCGAGATGACATTAAACAAAATGAAGATAGCGAAGGAGCCTCATGTTAACCCGTTCAGATGATTTAGAAATAGTACTCACCGTCGTCGATGCTGGTGGTTTTTCTGCGGCGGCAGAGGCGCTGGACGTGCAAGTCGCCAA
This sequence comes from Vibrio sp. Vb339, assembly GCF_902751245.1. Lineage (NCBI taxonomy): Bacteria > Pseudomonadati > Pseudomonadota > Gammaproteobacteria > Vibrionales > Vibrionaceae > Vibrio > Vibrio sp. Vb339. Next base: position 569,179 of record NZ_CADDIS010000001.1, read on the forward strand.
GGTGTCTCGCTCGGTGAGTAAGGTTGAGTCGCAACTCGGCGTCTCAATATTCAACCGAACAACGAGACGCGTGGAATTGACGGAAGAAGGACGGCAGTTTGTCGATTCAGTCAGGTTGGGGTTACAGATGATCCAGAGCGCGGAAGAAGAAATCGTGTCGCGCGGAGAGTTGCCAAAAGGTCGTTTAAGAGTCGATGCCGCCAGTCCATTCGTATTCCATCAGCTAGTGCCTTTGGTGCAGTCATTCAAAGAGGCTTATCCAGACATTGAGTTGGAACTCACTTCCAACGAAGGCTTCGTTGATCTTCTGGAAAAGAGAACTGATGTTGCGATTCGAATCGGTAAGTTGTCCGACTCAACACTGCACGCGCGCCCGTTAGGCAAAAGTTTACTCCATATTGTGGCGTCACCTGATTATCTCGCTAAGCGTGGGCTACCCACCAAACCTGAAGATTTGAGTTCACATCAAATTGTGGGTTTTTCAGGGAACAAAGTGCTTAACCATTGGCCTTTACCAAACCAAAGTGATGTCGCGCCTACCGTGACAGCCAGTAATGGTGAAACCGTGCGTCAACTGGCATTAGCTGGAAATGGGATAGCTTGTTTATCGGGGTTTATGGTGCAGGAAGATATGGCAGCAGGGCGTCTAATCCCTATTCTGGAACAAGACAAACTTGCCAACACAGACCGAGAGCGAGTGAATGCGGTTTACTACAAGTCGTCATCGGTCTCTAAACGTATCTCGGCGTTTATTGACTTTATTCAGCCCCGTTTGAGCTTGTAGGGAAGCATGAAGCACTCTTTAGTAGCACACAGCCAAATCGTTATTTGAATCGTTTGAGAACGGGTATTCGTATCAATGTTTGGAGAGCACATATTGTTGTATTGATATTCGATCAGTGGATGTGATCTCAATAGCGTTTACTGACTTTCACTGATTAAAACCACCGCTTTTCGGACATTTGTCCTATTGACGAAGCTTATCAGTTTTTAGCATGCCCATATCGAAATTGAGTAGGTAATCGAAGATGGGTATAGATACTTTTTCACCTCAAGGCTGTCATGTTATGGCAAAGCCTTCGGGTTCTAAATGCAACATTGATTGCAGCTACTGTTTTTATCTTGAAAAAGAAAAACTCTATCCTGAATCTGCCAGTTCACCGACCTCTTGGAAGATGGATGACGCCACGTTGGAGCGTTATGTTATCCAACATATTGAAGCGCAATCGTCCAATGAGGTGACTTTTGCTTGGCAAGGTGGCGAACCGACGTTGTTAGGGTTGGCTTTCTTCGAAAAAGCGATGGCTCTGCAAGCTAAATACGGCTTAGGTAAAACCATCACCAATACTCTGCAAACCAACGGTTTACTGCTTGATGAATCGTGGTGTCGGTTCTTCAAAGATCATCAATTTTTAATTGGCATTTCGATTGATGGCCCACAACATCTGCATGATGCCTATCGTAAAACACGCTCAGGGAAACCTACTCACCACAAAGTTGAAGCGGCGATTAATCTGCTCAAATCCTTTGGTGTTGAGTTTAATACACTAACCGTTATCAGTGATGTGAATGCCAAATCTCCGTTAGAGGTGTATCACTACCTTAAGGGGATCGGAAGTGCGCACATGCAGTTCATTCCGTTGGTGGAACGTGAAGCGCAGCAGCAAACGGAAGATGGCTTAACCCTGTTACATCCTGGGCGGTCGGAAGCGGTAGCTCTTTGTGATTGGAGCGTGGGTTCAGAACATTACGGCTTGTTTATGGCTGCAATTTTTAGAGAGTGGGTACGGCAAGATGTCGGAAAGGTGTGGGTACAGCTATTTGAGAATACCTTTGCAATGACATGTGGCCAGCCAGCACAATTATGTGTGTTTTCCGAAACGTGTGGCAGTGCCTTTGCGATGGAAAACAATGGCGATATTTACGCCTGTGACCATTATGTCTTTCCAGAATTTAAGCTTGGGAATATCCATACCACTACCATCAAAGAGATAAACGAAAGCCGCGCGAACCAAGAATTTGGTCAAGATAAAAAGCAATCACTTTCTCAAGATTGTTTGCGTTGTGAATATCGTGCGGTGTGCAATGGCGGCTGCCCTAAACATCGTTTTTCTTTCTCCTCTTCGGGTAAGCCTGATCAAAACTACCTTTGTCATGGCTATAAAACGTTTTTCTCGTATTCAGCGCCTTACATTGATCTTATGAAGAAGCTCTATCAAGCCGGGCATCCTCCTGCTGCCATCATGCAAATCATCAAAAACAAAGAATCCCAATAACTCATCCCCTGAATATTCATGGAGTCGAACATGAAAAAATTTCCGCTTAGTGCGGTTTCAAAAGCGTTCGCGCTTGCGGCAATGACCTGCTCAGGCAGTGTTATCGCTGAAGAAGTCAAACAACCCCAACAACCGAATATTGTGGTCATTATGGCCGACGATCTTGGTGATTGGGCCACGAGCCATCATAACCAATATGTTGAAACCCCGAATCTAGAATATCTTTCTGAGACAGGTGTTCGCTTCGAAAATGGTATGACACCAGCACCGGTGAGCTCCGCCGCTCGCGCTTCTTTTCATACCGGTAAAATGCCCTCTCAGCATGGTGTGTATGACTTCTTAGCTGAAGACCCTAAGTACGATGCTGATTGGTTGGATGGCGAAAAACTGTTGTCTGAGCGCTTGCAAGAGGAAGGGTATCGCACTGCATTAATTGGTAAATGGCACGCCACGACTGATAGTAAAGATCCGATTCGCGGTTTTGATCGTTGGTTGAGTTACGACGCGTTAGAAGCGGGTTGGAAAAACCAATACCTCCATTCTGGAACTGTGTTGTTTTCTCGTGATGGCGAAAACGAAGAGCACACAGGTATTCAAGCTCAGTTCTTAACTAAAGAGACGATCAAGTTCATTGATGAGCCAAGTGATAAGCCTTTCTTTGTTAGCCTTAACTATGTTGAGCCGCATTTCCCCTTTGAAGGTTTACCAGAACGATTGGTAGAGAAATACCGCGATATTGCCCATAAAGTGGTGTCTTACGGTGGGAATTCAGTACTCGAACACATGAGTGCTTATACCTTGGTGCCGTCTGATCATGAAGAGAAGCTGGCGCAGTATCTGGCTGCAGTGACTTTACTGGATGAACAAGTCGGCCAGTTGATCGATGGTTTAGAGGGACGTGGTTTGATGGATAATACCGTGATCGCTTTTGTTTCTGATCATGGCTTGTTGATGGGGCAATATGGCTTATACGGTAAGATCAACGCCAGCTTCCCATACAATTTCTATGAAGAGACGATTCGCGTGCCTTTCATCATCAAAGGCCCTGAAGGCATGGTGCGTCAGAAACAAGTGCGTGGTGAGTTTGTTGATATCTTAGATCTGCATACCACCATCATGGAGCTCGCCAGCAAAGGTAAAGGTTATGATACGAGCTATGGCCCAGGCAAGTCTTTGTTACCTATGATGAAGGGTGAGCGCGTTCGTGATTGGCGTCAGTACCAATTCTCAGAGCGTGGCAATGCACGAATGATCACTAACGGTCATTGGAAGTTGGTGCGTTACTACAATAAGAAAAATGAGCCGATCGATCATTGGTATGATTTGAGTAACCCTATGGGGGAGGCGTATATCGCAGAGCCACCACGTCAAGCGGTTCAAGATACGATGACAAAAGCGCTGGATGAGTTTTTTGCTCAATACTCCAGTGATGAATATTCTGGCTTGAACATGTGGAAGATGGCTTACCCTAACTTCACCACTGAGGACATAATTAAACATGAACTCTGGAACTAACCCATAGTTCGTTCAAGCTAGTGACTATTGATAGTCGAAATAACGGTGGCCTATGTGCCACCGTTTTTGTTTGTGGAAACCGCTGAAACGAGTGTGAGTGGCGTTATTGCTTTTCGGACTCTTTCAAACGAGTCGCTTCGAGTTTTTCTAGGTTGATGATTCGAATACTTTTTCTTGTAACGGAAATCGCGCCGCTGTCATTCAATTGCTTTAAAATTCGATTGTAAACGCGCAGGCTTGTGCCTAGTCGTTCACACTCTAAGCTTTTGTTTACGATGTAATCTTTGTCTGGATTCATACTGTGAAACTGCAACAAATCATCAATTACACAATAGGTGATTGAGTGGAGAATATTACGCGACATTCTCTCGACCGATAAATACCATTTGGAGGTGAGGTGTTTAAAAGTATGTGCTGCCAAGGTAGGGGTTTGACAGATGAGCTCGGCAAACATCGCTCCATTCATAATGAATCCTTCACAATCAGATTCTGCTTTCACTGAGTAGAAGCAGGGTTTCCCTGAAAACAACTCCATAAGCCCAAGAAAACCATTGTGGTTGAATGTCCCTACCTGATATCGACGACCGTAACGTGAACTGCGAGACAACGAAATAGCTCCCCCAGTAATGAAGATGATGTCGTTTATCTCTTGCCCCTGTTGAAATATAGGATCGCTTTTCTTAATTGTATGCTTACGAAAGGACAAGGCTTCTCCGTTTTCAGATAAGAAGTCGAGGATATGTGATGTATAGTAAATATCATCTTCAGTGATCAGCATAAAGTGATTAGCTCGGAGCCTATTTTCAGAGGGGATAAGAGACCATTGTATAAGAAAAACGGTAAAACAAAAGTAACTAAAAAGCCCCACAGTAAAGACTGTAGGGCTGGATACTTGGAGGCTCGTAGCTAGCTTTTATTCACACTTAAGCGATCTTAGTCATCTCGTTAAGTGTAAATGACGTAACACTACCTTCGGTTGCTGCCATGTATTCAGCAAGGTGGGTATTACCCATGTGTGTTTGCCAAAGTTCACGTGATGTCCAGTTTTCGTAGAAAGTGAAATGTGCTGGGTTTTCATTGTCTTGGTGAAGGTCGTAGTTGATACAGCCTTCTTCAGCGCGAGTAATATCAATCAGTTTTAGCAGCTCTGCTTTAACCAATTCAATTTTGTCTTCGTTAGCGACGATGTTTGCGACGATAGTTAGCTGAGTCATGTTCGTACCTATATTATTTTTCACCGAAATGGTGATTTGTCTGTGTATACAGCGCCACTCTTTGTCCATTGAGCTGCAGTCTGTGTCGATGGATAAATAATAGTAGGAATATTTGAAACGATAAACAGTGCTACATTTGAATTATTTTCAAAAAATAATTGATAATAGCTTGGGTATTATGTGCTACTCGGCGTAGGTGAGGAGTGTTAGAACCCTCCCGCCCAAGAATCAAAGTCATCAATGTTGTCGAGTTCTTGTTGGCTTCGTGGGGCTGGGTAATATGGTAGAGCGAGTCTTACAACAGAAGGAAGCAGTTCCCATTCTGGCGTCATCTTCAGGCGTTTTAACTCATCGTTAAGGCGTACATACATGTAGTAGCCATCACTGTGGGTATTGGCGTAGCTGGCAACGGTCGCTACATCTCCAGAAGGTAATTTTACGTCTCGACCGAGTGGATAGAGTTGGTGCAATGCGAAACTCACTTTGGGATCTTCAAGTTTGCCTTGCTTAAAGCGTTCTAATCCGATGGCGGTTGAAGTGGTGCGCGGCTTCCACCCTGTGAGGAACAATCCACTCAAGTTATCTTGGAACGGCTTACCCTTTCGATTGCCTTCATTGGTAATGAATTGAACCGTCAGCGTGTCTCCAGATTCTTGCAGAATTTCTAAAAACTGTTCACCAGTGCGATCGACCAAAAGCTTCATAATATCCAGCTACCATCAAGAATGAGAGACGATAAAGGGTACTACTTTAGGTCGGCTTTTAATAGGAAAGGCGTTAGTGCAGAGAGATGAATAAGAAGGATTTGAAAGCCAGTGAGAGGGAGCTTTTGATGCGCAAAAATGAAAACGCCGATAGCTTTCATACTTTCGGCGTTTAAGGTGTATTAGCAATTGAGCCAGACTGATTGCTGCATTTTTAGTCGCGTTAGCTCAATTCGTCTTGTACGTATTGAAGGCAAAACGACTGAGCATGTTCATCTACAGATACTTGCTCGTTGCTTCTTAATTCTAGGTAGAGCTTTACCGCTTGGTTTAAAGCGGGAATCAACGCATCACGTTCTGGCATTGAAACGGTTTTAGCGAGTTCTTGTGCAAATTCTGGCAAGCGTGCTTCAATTTTTCTCACGCCAGAGGGCGTTAAACCCGCCTGCTTTAGTGCCAGTGGAGACAATACGTTTTGACGCAGGAATGATAAGAATTCAATGGTCTCAAAGTATTCGCCACGAGCAATTTTTGTTGCAGCGTAGTGAGTCCAGATCCAGAAACGGTCTTCAATCCATTGCGGGTTTGGCTGAGGGTAATCTGGTTCTGCTGTACAGAATACGTCGGTTAATAAGCTGTCTCGCTCCCACAACACGTGGTTGTTATCGACTCGTGCTGCTGCGTCTGGCAGAGAGACGAATTTGAAATCGACGTGCACTGGCTCAGGACCGAATATCGACACAATTAAACGTGGTTCACCTACGTGTTCGCCCGTGAAGGCGGCGACTTTACCACCGATCTGGTCAAGGATGCCGAATCGTTCTTGCATCACGCTGTTGTAGTCGGCTGGGTTTACCGCGATGACAAAATCTAAGTCGCTGTATTTATCCATAGAATCAGAACCAAAAGAACCACTTGCGGCAATACCACAGATTCGAGGGTCTTGAGACAGGACATCAATCACTTTGATAAGAAGTGCTTTGTGAGGTGCTGGAAGAGTACTTGGGAAGTTCATATTTTACCTATCTTAAAAAGTTAGAACTGCATTACAGTTAGTGCGGTAAAATCAACGCAGCATTATAGAGTGTCAATGTCGGCTTATATTGTCAATAGAATATAAGCCGAATAAGTTTAGAGAACATTAGAAGCTATTATCTGACTGTGTAGCTAAGGCTTTCTAGCGCTTACGTAAGTAATGAGTTTGCACTATCTCATCAAGGTACGTCGTGACGTCTTTCAATGTAAAATCGACGGGAGATACTAAGTCACCAAATAACGGAGACCCACCACCAAGTAAGACTGGAATGGTCGAGATGATCAGCTCATCAATCAGGTCTTCTTTCATGAAGTTTTGAATGGTGATGCCGCCATCAATATACAAGTTCTTTAGGCCTTTGTTATTCAAATCCGCGACAATCTTTTTAAGCTCGCCCTTCATCAGAAATACTTTACCTTCAAGGTCTTGAGGTACTTCACTTAAAGTGTTGCTCAGTACATAGACTGGCTTGCTGTAAGGCCAATCGATACCAAAGCTCAACACCATATCCATTGTATTTCGTCCCATGACCAGTGCATCGATACGATCGGTGTGGGCGTTGTAACCCATGTCGTCACCGTCTGGATTTGGATTCGCTTGCAGCCAATCTAAGCCGCCTTGCTTGTCTGCAATGTAACCGTCAAGGCTGGTTGCGATGAATACAATATTTGACATTTTTAACTCCGATATCGATGAGAAACTTGGCATCTACACAGTAATAAATTAAAATATTCTACAGTGTAGAAATAAAGTTTAAAAGGTGACGGTATGACTGTCAAGGATCAGAAACGAGGTCGACCAAAGAGTGGGTCAAGCCAACTCAGCGCCGAGAGAATTCTCACTATTGCTAAAAGCATGATGCGAGAGAGTGGCAAAGTGCCAAGTATTCGAGGGCTCGCGACGGAACTCGGGGTCGATGCGATGGCTATATACTATTACTTCAAAAACAAAAACGATCTGCTTGAGGCAATCACAGTTTCTTTGATTGAAGAAGTGGCACAGCCAGAGCTGAATCAAGACTGGCAAGATAACCTATATCGGCTCAGTGTGAGTTACTTGTCGATGCTCAACGAATATAGAGGCTTGTTAGAGACCTTATTGACCATGAAATCCCTCGGGCCAATGGAAGTATTTAGTGAACGCTTTGAAGCGGTGTTGAGCCCGTTAGCGTTAACCGATGAGCAAACCAAAAACGCGTTGGATTTGCTGGTGGATTATTTACACGGCTACGCTTTGGCGTTGAACTGCAACCCAGACCGAACTGAACTCACCATTGAAATGGTCGAAAAGCCGCTGAGTTTATACTGTTTGGCACTCACTCAACTTAAGTGATCTGTAGGCAATTTACTGACCTTTAAATTTATACTGGATAATTACCTATAAATTTCAGGCTTTAGCAGTAATAATCAATGAATAGATCGGAATAGCTTGTTCATTGAAAAGCTGTCCGGAAAGTTTCTAAAGACGCCATCGTGAAAAGGAAGTCAGATACATGCCTGTGCTCCAACGCATCAGTTTAACGTTAATCTTAATCGCCGTTTTAGGTGGGTGTTCTTCACTTCCTGAAGGCATCGATCATCCAACAGAACCGCCAACCTCTCCTGCACCTAGTTCTTTATCGGTTCTAACCAATGAATTTCAGCCTGAAGCTTTAGATCAAGGCACTACTGCGGTTCGTCTGCAAGAGTCTGGTTGGGATGCTTTGGCACAGCGATTAGCACTGGTCGAAAGTGCCGAGCACACCATCGACATTCAATACTACATCTGGAACTCTGACGAATCGGGCAGTTACTTAGCCAGTCGTTTGTTAGCCGCGGCCGAGCGCGGTGTGAAGGTTCGTGTAATGCTGGATGATATCAACCTCAACGAACGTGAAGGTTTGCTGTCGGCACTGGATGCGCACCCGAACGTCGAGATTCGTATCTTCAATCCAACACCAACACGCCGTGGCTTCAGTAAATGGCTGAGCTTTGTCGGTGACTTTTCTCGCTTAAATCGCCGTATGCACAATAAATCGTTTACCGTCGATGGCACTTTGTCTGTGGTTGGCGGCCGTAATATCGGTGATGAATATTTTGACCTTTCTGATGAAATCAATTTCCGAGACCGCGATGTATTAGTCATGGGCTCGGTAGTTAACACCATCCAAACCAGTTTTGTTGAATACTGGAACAGCCGTTGGTCTTACCCTGTCGATATGCTGGGTGATGACGAGCAACCTGATCTCTCAAAGATAGATAATATTGTCGTTCCGCATTATCAAAATTACCCTGAATTACCATTAGATCGTAAGGCTGCGGATAGCTTACTGAAAGAGGTGATTGGTGAGATGACATGGGTGAATGCGCGCTTTGTTTACGATCAGCCCGTCCCTGATGACTCAGATAATACCGATGAACCGAAAGCAACCGCGATCCTTCTTGGAAAACTGGCGAGCGAATCGAAACAAGAGATCTTGCTGGAATCCGCTTACCTTGTATTCGATGATGGTCAGCTTGAAGAGTGGCAGGTATTGAACAACAAGGGCGTTGAGATAAAAGCGCTAACGAACTCTATGGCGTCTAATGATCTGGTGACTAATCACTCCGCTTATGCGGGCAGACGTTACGACATGTTGGAGCATGGCATCGACCTGTTTGAGCTAAAACCAGAATCCAAGCTGTGTGAAGCATCGACTCAAGACGTGTCTAAATGTGCACCTGAGACGGCCTATGGCTTGCACGCAAAATCAGTCGTATTCGACCGCAGCATCGCGAGCATCGGTTCATTTAACTTCAACTTGCGTTCTACCTACCTCAATACTGAATCGGTTTTGATCATCGAGAATAAAGAGATTGCTGAAACGTTAGCAAAAACTATTGAGCAAGCAATGAGTGACGACAATAGCTGGCGTTTGGAACTGGAAGACGGTGATGTGTATTGGTATTCAGGCGATCAAAGCTGGGACAGCGAACCAGAAACGGGTAAGTGGGAACGCATGCAATCAGGTTTCCTACAGTTGTTACCGATTGAGAAATATCTGTAAGCTAGCCGCCTCCGGATAAATAAAAATGTCAGCGTATATTACGCTGACATTTTTGTTTGTACTGTTGTTTGCTGTGGTTTGTTGCAAGCTCTTAACGGCTTAACGGCTTAACGGCTTAACGGCTTAACGGCTTAACGGCTTAACGGCTTAACGGCTTAACGGCTTAACGCTTGGTCAGCTGCTTGCTGTTTAAGTAAGGCAGGATATGCGGGCGAGATTCGCCAGACAGTTTTTGCGTGATCTGCTGGGACCAGCTACTCTGCTTTTGGTTGCTTGAACGGCTTGCGTAGTAGCTCTGCATTGAATCATCGTAGCTGGCAATTTCATCTAGGCTCAGCGGTTGGTATTGGTTTTCGTGCATCACCACGTGAGCTGGAAGGCGAGGCTTCACCTCTGGTTGCTGTGCCGGGTGACCTAAGCACATTCCGAACAATACGGCGGTGTGTTGTGGCAGTTCTAGCAGTTCATCGACTTGTTGTGCGCTGTTACGTAACCCGCCAATGTATACGCCACCTAAACCTAGAGACTCAGCAGCCAGCATGCAGTTTTGCGCCATGATGCCCGAATCGACCGCGCCAATCAGGGTCAGTTCAGTAAAGTCGGTTTTCACTTCAGGGTTGATTTGAGCGTGGCGTTGATAGTCGATACAGAACACTAAAAACTCAGCCGCATTCTCAACGTAAGCTTGGTTGCCTGCGTATTCAGCTAGCAACTTGCGCTTCTCTTTGTCTGTCACTCTCACGATAGAAACAGCCTGCAGTAAGCTCGATGATGAAGCCGCGAGGCCAGCCTGAATAATCACATCAAGTTGTGCTTTTTCAATCGGTTGATTTGTATATTGACGAATGGAGCGGTGCCCCAGAATAGTTTTAATCGTGCTGTTCATAACTCTCAGACAGTCCTTGTGATGATGACGTAGAGAATCACAATAACGACAATTACCATGAGCGTAAAGGGCGTTAGAGCCTTTCTGGTTGGCGGAATGATATTCATGAATTTAAAAGGATTGCTGTCACAGCCAATCCTTTTTTCGTACCGTTTCCTGCTAGAAGTTAGAAGTTAGAAGTTAGAAGTTAGAAGTTAGAAGTTAGAAGCTAGAATGGAACGCTTAAGAGTTCGCTTTAATGGCGAAGAGACAAAGTGATGAAGTGAACTCTGTTGGTCGAATAGCTGCCAGAAGGCTGAAATAGTCCTGAGTCAGCATTAATTTCACCATGGCCTAAATCTTGGTATTGGTAGCTCAACCCAAGATGTAAGTCATTGGATATCTTCTTCTCAGCACCGAATCCGATACGCCACTGTTTATCGAGCGGGAGTAACACATCTCTGTTTTGACTACTTACAGGGCTCGTGTCACCGCTCAGCCCGCTGTACAGCAACCAATCCTCATATGCATATTCCACACCAATCCCAAGAGAGTAGGTGGTTGAGTATTTGTCATCATAATCTTGCCATGTCTCCATGTTGGAGCTGAGTAGAAGGTTTAAGTCTTCATTTAATGAATGTTTCAACCCTAAGTTTAAGCTTCGAACCCACGTCAGTTCAGAGCTAATTCCAAAAACGTTGGCGTTATCTAGGGAAAGGTCGTGATCAAATTGGCCCTGATAACTGACACCCAATTGTGTGTTGTCACTGATGTGGTGATTGAGACTCAGGCCGAACCCTAGATCAAGGCTATCTCCTTGAAGTTCGCGACCGTTCAAAGCTTGAGTCTCAAGCGCTGCGTGCTGCAATATTAAAGAACCACCAAGAGACAGTTGTTCATTGACCTGATATGACAATGACGACGTTAAGTTGAGTGCCGAAATGCTGTTTTCTTTGATCAATAAAGCGGGGTGTGCGCCAACGCCGTGTGAGTATTCGACGCCAGTACCGCCTGCCGCGTGCAATGCTGCGCCAACGACCCATTGGTCATTGAGTCTTGATGCGTAAGACAGGTGAGGGAGAACATCGGCGCTGCTTCCTGTGGTCGAAGCCGAGTTATCGTCACGGACAAAAGTGGTTTCAACATCGAGGTATTGAACGCCGAGAATCCAAGCGCTTTCTTCAATAGCCGATAACCCCGCAGCATTGGTGATCACAGCGGATGCATCGTTCGCGGTGACGTTCCCTGTGCCTGCCGTGCCGACGCTTTTGGTTGTCGCAATCTGAGATAGATTTAACCCTCCCGCGTGAGCGAGAGAGCTGACTATCCCTGTAACTAACAGAGACAGTGTGATGAAAGGTGTTTTCAAGAATAGAACCTTATTTTCAGTGTATGAGTTATGTTGCTAGCAGTTTGAGTCATGTATTTAGGGATAAAACGAATTGCCACGAGCGAACATTAAGAACGCCGTGGCAATTGACTTGATCGACCTAATTGGGGTTAGAGTTTTTCAACTTGTGGCAGTGGGTATTCATTGTCGAGAACGGCTTGAGTTGGCTCATACAGGCGCATGTGAAGATAGAAGTCATCTTGAGGGGCTGGCAGCCAGTTACACGTTGGATCGGACGGTTTTACGTATTGAATGCATATTGGCAAGGTGCCGTCTTCTGCGTATTTCAGCTCATCTTTACGATTGGTTGAGATGGAGTAACGTTGAATGAAGTTCTCAACCATGAACAGGTTTTTAGCGTCGTACATGGTCAAAGACCAAAAGGCGTCAGCGGGTGCATCGGCAGGCATGGTCATTCGATATTGATTGTCTCCCGACAGCTGCTCGCCATTCGAGTCCGTGTATCTGTTTGGGTAGAGTGCTCGCTCTGGCACATTCAAACCAGCCGCACGTATATTGATGCTCGCTCGGCTCAGATAATCATTTCCGTAACGGCCACCCTCGTACATCATCGACCAGCCATTATTGACATCACCGATGCTTCGACCTGCGTATTGAATGATCTGTTGTGAAGACTCAATCGCGCGCATTAGCCCTTTTTTCTGTGCTGAAGTTAGTGATTCAGGGTTAAAGGGGGTCGATCCTCCAATACCAATTTGCTGGAATTGATCAACGATGGCAGCATCTTCTGGAATCGGGTTTTTACGTAGTTCACGGTCAATTAGCGAATACCACTCTAACCCTTCAGGCCTCGCCATGGGTGGGATGCGACCTGTCGAAGCTTTAAGTTCTACGATGTCATGCTCTGCGCCAAGCTGATCAAGTGGGTAGCTGAGGAATTTATCGTGAGTAACCAACGCGTCATTGAGGTCTTGCTCGCCAAACACGCCCGTTCGTTGAATTAACCAAACCATAGGAGTGCGAGACTCTACGACACGATCAATCCCCTCTGGCACTTCGCCAGCCCATCCTTTGTTGACCAAAAGCACTTTTGAACCTTGGTCGCCGACATTCTTCACGTGCAGATCTTCAATCGAATCTGAGTAAGCATCCAATAACTGAACAATGTAGTAACGGTTGTCGGTGCGAGGAATATCAATCACCATTGGGCCCGATAAATCCAGATCGTAGTGAGCTTGTGAGTAGAGCGTATCGTTGTTGACGGTAGGCACAATTCTATCCTGAGGCCCGGATAGAACGCGTGTTTTACCCATCTCATTCAATGGTGCCATGGCATTGTCCATCGGCGCATCAACAGATGTGGTCGTTTGCCTAACCGCTGCCACGGTTAATGGGCCTGTACCATAGATAAATGCTTGAACACCGAGGTTGTAAGCGAGCTCTTCTTCAGGATTAATAGATTGTTGGGCAAGGGATGGCATCGCGATAATACTGGACAAAGAACACACTAAACTGGTCAGTACACTTTTCTTATAGAGGAGCTTTCTCATGGAACACCTTAGATCGTAGGAACAGAATTCGGCATTTATCATATGAGCAAGTGAGATTAAGGAGTGTAATAGCCGATATTAAGGATGTTAATAGTCTAATTTCACCCCTCAAGTATTTGTTTTAATTAACATTGTTTTAGGGTGGTGAAGCGACTCTACGACGTGTGCAGGTAGGGTGCTTGGGGCGCTATTGTTTGATTGATTTTCGGTTGATATGTTGGCAAAAAAGTACGGGAATCGATATGAACACATCTACTTATCCTTTTAGCTTATTCATTAAAGCAGAAGGAGCTCAGTGCAATCTGGATTGTAGCTACTGCTATTATCTCAATAGACAAGATGTTGATAAAAGATCTTCAATGTCTTTGGACATGATGGAGCAAATTGTCGGTGCTCATATCGACGCGCAGCCAATGAAAGATCAGCAAGTGGACTTTATCTGGCATGGTGGCGAGCCTATGTTAAGAGGGCTCGATTTCTATGAGGCAGCGATGAAATCGCAGGCAAGCAAAGCGACAACCAAGCTAGTCGTGAATACGATGCAGACCAATGGAACCATGATTAATGATCGCTGGGCGAGTTTCTTTGCTAAACACAATTTCATGATGGGCATCAGTATCGATGGGCCCAATATTCTGAATGACATCGCTCGGATCGACAAAAATGGCGAGTCGTCTTTTGAACGCACAATGCGTGGGATGTCTTATCTAAAGAAGCACAATGTTGATTTTAATACGTTAACGGTCGTGAACAATAAAACCTACAAACACGGTAAAACGATCTATCAGTTTTTGGTTGAAAATGGCAGTGGTTACATGCAGTTTCAGCCTTGTATCGATCATGAGTTGGACAGGCGAACAGGGCACGACTGGTCGTTAACGGGGGAGCAATGGGGGCAATTTCTTTGCGACTTGTTTGATGCATGGAGTGCCAATGATGTCGGTAAAGTGTATATCCAGTTTTTTGAAAACTGTTTAATGGTGTTGATGGGCTACCAAAGCCAAATGTGTCATCACAGCGCGACTTGTGGACAGCAATTAATGGTTGAGCATGACGGCAATGTTTACAGTTGTGACCATTATGGGTATCAAGATCATCAATTGGGTACCATGAACAGTGATAAGCTTGCAACTATGGCGAGCTCACCAGAACAAATCGCGTTTGGCACCAACAAATATGATGAGTTAAACAGCACTTGCCGACGTTGTGATTTTGTTGAACTCTGCCAAGGTGGTTGTCCTAAAAACAGAATAGCAACAACCGAAGATGGCAGTCCGATGAATCATTTATGCCAAGGGTATGAGATGTTTTTTCGTCACGCATTACCCAAATTATTGCCTATGGTAGAAGCGATGAAAAAAGGGTATTCGCCAGCGTACTTTCCACTTTTCTAAATCATTTGGAGTAGGGCATGACCAAAGACCTAAACTTACTACGGCTCATTTTGGTGCTTAATGAAACTCGTCAAACGGTGAGTGCAGCCAAAGCCTTGAACGTAAGTCAGCCGACGATCAGTGTCATGCTTCGTAAACTCAGAGAACAATTTGATGATGAGTTGTTTGTTCGAGATAAAGCAAGGCTTGAACCCACCCCAAAATGCTTGAAGCTTATCGAAACCTTGCCCCTGCTATTAGAGCAACTAGACAACCTTTATATACCCAATGATGAGTGGGGCTTGGAAGATTTAAGAGGGGAGGTTCAAATCATGTTGCCTTCCCCGCTGTTGATCCCAGTGGGTGTGCCACTAATCAAAAAGCTGACCAAAGAAGCGCCGCAAGTGACGTTCCAATGCTCACCTTGGTTAGATAACGGCGTCCAGTCTCTAGAGACCAACCGAATGTGTTGGGGAGTGAGCTATCTTCCTATGGACGTCAATAAAACCCTGACTGAACGGCCAGTTGGTTTTGATAAGTTCATGTTGGTGCTAAGAGCTGACCACCCAATTCAAGGCAATTCCCTTGAGGACATTCTGAAATACCCACTCTGTATCAATATGATCCCTGGTTACATTCAGCCGACCAAGACGGAAATGTTGATCAAAAAATACGACTTAGATAAACACATCGGGCTCAGAAGCAACAATATGAATTTGATGCTAGAAGTCGTTAAGGACAGCGACTTCATCTATGTAACATCGTCGAAATGCCGCTATTTGCTTGATCACTCTTATCGTTGTATCGATTTACCGCCGGAACTATTGAAAGATACCTATCGTCGAGAATTGGCACTGTTTACTCATCAAGCAAACCGCAATAATCCGTTCACGGATTGGCTTCAAAAAGAAATCACGTCGATTATTCAATCCTAGCATCACGCTACTATTCCCTTTAAATAACTCCCCTTTCTAACGGCCACTATTAAGAATCGTAATAGTGGCTATCAAGCCATTTTTGGCGTCTTTCTTATACCATTTACCTCAACAATGGTTCGCTGAGACATGCACAATTTTCGTTGTGACTTCAGCGATTTACTCATAGTGAATGAGGGTTATAAATGTATAAGTCTTTTGTTAAATCCGCTCTGGCGCTTTCGGTACTGGCGAGCGTCAATGTACACGCAGCGAGCCAACCCAACGTGGTTGCCATCATGCTCGATGATGTGAGCCCAACGGATCTGTCTGCTTACCACCGTGGTTTAGGCGCGGTGGATACGCCGAACATTGATCGAATTGCCGAACGCGGCATGATGGTCAGCGATTACTACGCACAAGGCAGTTCTACTGCGGGGCGATCTGCCTTTATCACGGGTCAATACCCTTTCCGAACAGGCTTAACGTCTGTCGGTCAGCCGGGCTCTTCACTTGGCCTTCAAAAAGAAGATCCAACCCTAGCCGAAATGTTGAAAGACAAAGGCTATGCGACCGTGCATGTCGGTAAAAGTCACTTAGGCGATAACAATAGTCATCTGCCAACGGTGCACGGCTTTGATGAATTCTTCGGTTTCCTTTACCACCTTAATGTTATGGAGATGCCTGAACAGCCGGAATTCCCAACAGACCCTAACTTTAGAGGTCGCCCTCGCAATGTTCTTCACACTGTTGCTACCGAGAGTGTGGACATGCAAGAAGACCCAAGATTTGGTGTGGTTGGAAAGCAAACGATTGAAGATAAAGGTCCTTTAGGCGCTAAACGCATGCAAACCGTTGATGGCGAATTTTTGGAGTTTGCTACGAACTGGCTTGATAGACATGAAGCAGAGAATGACGAACAGCCTTACTTCATGTGGTACAACCCGACTCGTATGCACCAAAAAACGCACGTGCGCCCGGAGTACCAAGGCGCGAGCCAAATCAACACTTACTACGATGGCTTGATCGAACTTGATGACCAGATCGGTGTGCTGCTCGATAAGCTTGAAGACTTGGGCGAAATCGACAACACCATCATTCTCTTCACATCTGATAACGGCGTAAACCTAGATCATTGGCCTGATTCCGGCTCTGCATCATTCAGAGGACAAAAAGGCACGACATGGGATGGCGGTTTCCGTGTGCCAATGTTGGTCAGCTGGCCAGATAAAATCCCTCAAGGTGAATACACCGATGGCTTCATGACATCTGAAGACTGGGTGCCAACCATTATGGCTGCAGTGGGTGAAGGCGACATTAAGCAAGAGCTGCTTGATGGAAAAGAGTTAAACGGCGAGCGTTACCAAGTCCACTTGGATGGTTATAACCAGCTGGATATGTTGACCAAAGGCGAGCCGAGTCAACGTCATGAGTTCTTCTTCTACAACGAGCAAGATTTGAATGCGTTCCGAGTGGATGATTGGAAAGTGCACCTAAAAACCAAAACGGAGTGGATTGCGCCTCCTGAAGAGTGGCCACTAGGAATGCTCATCAACATCAAGGCTGATCCTTACGAGCGTAGCCCTGATACTCGTGGTTGGTTCTTATGGATGAAAGAGAAGTCTTGGGTATTACCAAAACTGCAAAAATCAGCGGCGGAATATCAGAAGTCACTCAAAGCGTTTCCACCAAGACAGAAAGCCGGTGGTATTGGTATGGCAGACAAATCAGTGGTTGCTGACTAACGCCAAATACGACTAATACAAGGTGTGCTGTAACAAGCGCACCTTACTATCGGACAATAATATGAAGAAACCGTTACGTCTGCTCACGGGCACCTTTTCCACTTTTACACTCTCTATCTTTGCGCTTATCCCCTTTGCATTTAGTGTTTCCGCTCAAGAAGAACCTGCCAGTGACATGGCTGATCCAATGGCTGTTTATACGGGAGGTGAAATTATTGCGGGCAATAAAGGGCTTGGCGCTACCTTCCAGTTTGGCGTGAATCGTGGCGATTGGGGTGTGTTGGGTAAGCTGGAAGGCAAAAACAACTTTGAAAACTATCGAGCACGATTCTTCACACCCAATAAGAAAACGGGCACCGGCTTATTTGTTGATGCTGGACACGACTTCTCCAACGACGATCTAACATCGAACTACGCCTCTATTGGTGTGATGCAAGCATTCAAGTTAAGCGACAAATTTAAACTCTATAGCGCCATAACGTACGGACAAATGTGGGAGGAGAATAATAAGTTTGAGGACACGCAAATCATCAGCAGTATCAACTATCTAAAGTACGATTTTGCTGACCAATTTTATCTTCTACTCGCCCCCCAATACACCTACGGATTGGATGGTGAGAACACTCGAGATTTCTCTGCTGAAATGCAGCTGGGCTACAAGGTCGATAGTGACAACATCATCATTTTTAGTGGTGATACTGACAACAACACTTGGATCACCTTCCGTACTCGTTTTTAGTTAGGACATTAAATGATGAAAAAAAACATACTTGCGGCAGCACTGACTTGTGCTTTCATGGTTGCACTTCCGTCTCCGGTACTCGCAAGCCAATCCGTGGACGCGACGAGCGCATCTGTGGCAACAAAAACAGCAATGGGGATCAAGACGGAAACTCTACCCATTGAGATGGCGAGTTTAGCGTCGCTCAAAAAGGATAATCAGCTATTGGCACAACTTGCCTATGAGTACGCGTACTCGATAGATGAAGCCTACAAATACTTTTACAAAACCGTGGTTGAGCAAGACTACCCTTTGAATCGATTCCAAAATATTCGAATACTTGCTGACGACACTTACACTGCGCACCCGACGATTAACAATGACACGTTACATTTGATGGGTTGGATGGACCTAGCAGCAGAGCCTGTCATCGTTACGATTCCAGACCATGATGACAATCGATACTGGTTGTTCCATACCATGAATATGCAGCACTTTACTGACTCGGCTTTTGGCTCTCCACAACGAGGCACAAAAGGCGGCAGTTTCATGTATGCAGTTGAAGGGTGGAAAGGTGAAGTGCCTGCGAGTGTCGATCAAGTCATCTATGTCGAGCTCCCGCTGGTCAAAATGATGGGTCGAATCATGGACCTTGGCGGTGACGATTCTGCAACTGCTCAAAAGTTAATGGATCAATGGAATATTAGGACGTTGTCGGAATATTTAGGTCAGAAAGGGCCAGATCCTGTTGAACGCGAGTATCCAGACCCTGAAGATTCTAATTGGGTCGAACGAACCAATTTCATTTTGTCTGAAGGAACAATGAAGACGCATGACCAAAAGCTGCTTGAACTGTTCGAGTTCATTGGCTTAGGAGATGTTGAATTAGGCAAAACCAATCATCCATTTACGGCAGAGCAGCTTAGTATGCTCGAGTCTGGTCAAAAAGACGGACTGGAACGAATCATTAATGCGGGCTTTGATGATTCACGTGACGTATTAGGCACTCGCGATGAAATGACCAAGGTTCCAAGCTTTCAACACGCCTACGGCACCTTAATGGGCCAATGGGGGTTGCCTGCAAAACACACTATGTACAGCGGCGACTTCTTTGATAGTGAAGGTGGTGCGCTCGACGGTAGTAAGTATGATTACACGGTGACCTTCGATGCGCCACCGCTAGAAGAGGGTGGTTTTTGGTCATACACGGCCTACAGTGGTGAAACCCGATTGATGGAGAAAAACGACTTAAACCGTCATTCCCGTGGAGACAGAACGCTAACGCCTAATGCTGATGGCAGCTACACCATTTACATGAGTAGCGACGTAAAAGGGCATGAAGATGATCCTAACTTCTTACCTATCCCGGATCACCAATGGTATTCAGTGTTACGCATCTACACGCCCGGTGAAGAGGTAAGAACCGATAAATGGAAATCGACACCGTTCACCAAGGTCAAAAAACCGCGATAAAGTGATGCATTAAATCACCTGATTAAGGTTTTGTTTATTATCGATTAATGCCAGCTGCCATGCCGCTGGCATTTTTTATTGAGCGAAACTTGCTTCGAAATAGGCGTTAAATGCTCAGAACTGTCGGATAAAATAGGGCATACTGGACGCAATATATAAACCCAAGAAAGTAACTACACGCATGAATCCGATCTGCCTCAACGACCCTTTTTCTCTTCCTAATGGCCAAGTGATCAAAAATCGCCTGTTCAAATCGGCAATGAGTGAACAGCTAGGTGATAAACATCATAACCCTAAGCAAGGTTTAGTCACGCTTTACCAGCGTTGGGCTCAAGGAGGAATTGGCCTATCCATGACGGGTAACGTGATGGTCGATAGGGGGGCGCTTGGTGAACCTAAAAACGTTGTGTTGGATGAGCACAGTGACTTAACCGTATTTCGTGAGTGGGCGAGAGCCGGAACACAGAATGGTTCGCAGATATGGATGCAACTGAATCACCCAGGTAAGCAAATCCCTAAGTTCTTATGTGATAGCCCGGTTGCCCCTTCAGCTATCTCTTTAGAGCGCGGGTTAGAAAAAGGCTTTAATACGCCACGAGCTCTGACTGAGACGGAAATAATCGCAATCATTGATAAATTCGCGCTGAGTGCAAAGCTTTCAAAACAAGCGGGTTTTACTGGTGTCCAGATTCACGGTGCTCATGGTTATCTTGTCAGTCAGTTTTTGTCTTCGAGACACAATCAACGCCAAGACAAATGGGGTGGCTCACTCGAAAACAGACTTCGTTTTGTGCTTGAGGTTTATCGTGCGATTCGAAAAGAGGTCGGTGACGATTTCCCCGTCGGGATTAAGCTCAACAGCGCCGACTTCATGAAAGGTGGCTTCACTGAAGAAGAGTCGATGCAGGTTGTACAAACATTGAGTGATAACGGTATCGACTTGATTGAGATCTCCGGCGGCACCTATGAAAGCCCATCAATGATGGGGTCGAAAAGCAAAACTGAGCCAATCAAAGCCAGCACGGTAAAGCGTGAAGCGTATTTTATGGATTACATGGTGAAGGCGAGAAAACTCGTCAGCACACCGCTGGTGGTCACGGGTGGTTTCCGAACCGCGCAAGCAATGAATGAAGCATTAAACACCTCGGCGACCGATTTTATTGGTATTGCACGCACAATGGCGGTTGATCCTGACTTCCCTAACAAGTTAATCGAAGACCCTAGCCACGGCATGCCACTAACGGTGCCAACCACAGGAAAACCCGCTTTAGACAAGATGGCGATGGTCGGGCTGGTTTGGTATGAACATCAGATGTGGCGCATCGCCTCTGGCAAGAACGCCGACCCTAAACTAAGCGCATTAAGTGTGGTGGTAAAAACAATTCTCAGCGCCGGCTGGCACGCCTTCAAAAAGCGTAGAGCGTAAGAAGTAATGGATTGTTGAAGCAGAACTTTGAGAAATTGAAGTTCTGCTTTTTTGTTTGGTCAGCGAGTTTAGTCAGGTCATCAAGCGAAAATAGAAAGGCAAGACGTTATCGGGATTACAGCTTCTCTTAATGCGTATGCAGCATGTTGGGTTCTGTTCTTTGACAGATATGAGGAATATACAGCTGAAGGTAAGACTCAGTCAGTCGGATAGCTTCATTGGCAAGTTCTGGTGTGATGCAACCATGCTGGCGATAAGATAACGAGTATATTTTATCTGCGACTTGCAGTGAGATAGCGAAGACATTGATGGATTGTGGTAACTGAGGAACATCAAAAAACTGTCGATAAATCGTTTCTACTTCTTTACCAAGGATTAAGTCATTCTCGGTGTCTGCATGACCTAACTCCGTGAACGTATGACGACCTAATATAAGCTTTTTGGCAATAGGGTGATCGTTGTAATAATTAACATACGCTGTTTCAATCATGCGGTTGATGTCAGTCCAATGATTAACATGCTCGGCATCGATACATTTACCTAACAGAGAGTCGAAATCAATAAAAACGTCATCTAATAGATTATGGAATAAGTTCTCTATATTTGGGTAGTGATGATAAACCGTGGATGTTGCCATTCCACACTCTTTAGCAACATCATACATTGAAATATCAGTAGCTTCGCGGCGTTCCATTAGTTGCACAACAGCATCATGAATTCGAATTAACTTTTCTTCGGTGGTTACTTTGCGCATCTAATGATCCTCACTGTTATTTGGAACACAAAAAACATAAAGGGTTTTCAAGCAAAGTTCCAATTGAAATATCAAAACTTAGACTTTATTACCCTTTATTTATATAAAACATTATAGCCCAATGTTAGGCGTTAATATGTGTCCCCGTTTTACCTTCTATGATCTCTAACGCGCTAGATAGATCACCAATGTGTCCGTGTTGTTTTGTCTTTTCAACAAAAAGACAGCATGCGTCTACCTTCGGCCCCATAGAACCGGCTGGGAAAGTGTACTTTTTCATTTGTTCAACTGACACGTTCTCAAGCTTCTCTTCCTTTGGGGTTCCCCAATCTAAACAAACATGAGAGCCGTCAGTGAGGATCAGTAAATGTTCTGCGCCGATTTCTTCTGCGATAAGAGCCGCTGTCATGTCTTTGTCGATTACTGCTTCGAAGCCCACATAAGCGCCATCTTTTTCGACGACTGGAGCTCCGCCACCACCGCCACAAATAATTAGGTGCTCTTTCTCTAGCAAGTCTTTGATGGCTTTTATTTCTAGCACTTCTTTTGGCGAAGGAGATGGAACCACACGACGCCAGTGTGCGCCGTCAGGTTTCACAATCCATTGGTTGGCTTCTGCGAGTTGTTTGGCTCGTTCTTCTGTATAGACAGGGCCAATAAACTTGGTTGGGTCGGAGATCGCAGGGTCGTTTTCGTCAATCACAATGCGAGTCAGAATTGTCGTAGTAAAGCGGTCTTGAATCGCAGCGTTCAACCCTTGCTGAATAAGGTAGCCAATCATTCCCTGAGTCTCAGCTCCAAGGACATCAAATGGGTAAGGAGGACAATCTTTGTAAGCATTGTTCTGTAATGACAGTAGCCCTACTTGAGGGCCATTTCCGTGCACAACCACTAAACGGTAGTCTTTACTGAGTTCAGCCAAAGAGCTGGCGGTTTGCGCGATGCTCTTTTTTTGGTTTTCACAACTCATTACTTCACCACGTTGTAGTAAAGCGTTCCCACCGACAGCAACAACAATAATAGGCTTCGACATGTTTAATTCTCCAAATAATATTTTGCTCTTGGCAAATAAGTTGGTTTGAATTGTATTTAAATATTGTCGGTGTCGTGGGGATAAAAATCACAATTCGATTTGTGCTTAATATTTGATGTTTTTAGTCGCCTATATGTCACAGAAAGCCTTAATTATCTATAGATTAACTAGATATGTGATCTTGGTTTTGAAATGGAAAATGTATTTATTAATCGAATGGTTATTGACCAAAATCAAGTATTCCGACTTTTAGCATTATAAATCTAATATTTGTTGAGTTTATTTTGTTTTTGCTCCGAATTCGTTTGTGTAAAACCGATATTCAATTTTCATCCCAGTTCACTTCATCGCTTTGCCGTTTAATTAATCCCGAATTAGAGATTAAGGAGCTAAGAGATGAGTAACGAAACGCAAGGAAAAATGGGGGTTACGGGAATTGCACTCTTTACACTATGTGCAGTTTTAGTGGTCGACACATTAACCGCGTCAGCCAGTATTGGTGTCAGTGCCATTGGTTGGTGGGTGTTAATGCTGGTCTTCTTTGTCATTCCATATGGCTTAATTACTTCCGAATTGAGTACCACCTACCCAGGTGAAGGTGGGATATACGATTGGGTAAAACAAGCATTCAATTTTAAATGGGCAGTCAGAACAACGTGGTTTTACTGGATTAACGTTGGTTTATGGATGCCTGCGGTATACATCATGTTTGCAGGGATGTTTGCCGAACTCTTTATGCCAGGTCTGTCTTTATGGGGGCAAATCGCCATCTGTATATTACTGACGTGGTTAACGGTTTGGATCTGTAATGTGTCTGCCGACATCGGTGTGTGGGTCACGAATATTGGTGCAATATTAAAAATTGTTGTGATCAGTACATTGGGTGTGGGCGGCTTTATCTATGCAATGAAAAACGGCGTTGCTAACGAATTTACGTTGCCAGCTATGATGCCTTCATTGGATTCTGCGGTCTCTTTCTTACCAGCGATTGTGTTCAACCTAATGGGTTTTGAACTGGTTGCGACCATGACTAAAGAAATGAAAGATGTTCGTGACATGCCTAAGGCCGTCTTCCTTTCTATCGGTATCACCGCTTTCTTATACATCTTCGGTACGGTAGGCATCTTGATGGCGCTTCCTGTTGAAAGCATTGGCTTAGTGTCTGGTCTTATCGACACATTCAAAACACTCTTCGGTGCTGGCGTGTTTGGTACAGCCATGGTGTACATCTTCGGTACTTTCGCTCTGCTAACGCTTATCGGCAACATGGTGAGCTGGACAATGGGTGCGAGCCGAGCTGCAGCTGAAGCCGCTCAAGAAGGTGAACTTCCAGCGCCTGTCGCGAAAGTATCTGAGAAAGGTTCTCCAGTTGGTGCAAACAACATCACAGGTACCGTATCAACGGTCGTTATCTTGTCTTACGCACTGTTTGCTCAGGGTAATGATGATCTGTTCTGGTCCATATTTGCCTTCTCTAGCTGCATTTTCTTACTTCCTTACCTGTTCATGTTCCCTGCATACCTAAAGCTTCGTGTGGTTGATGGTAAACGTGAACGCCCATTCAAAGTACCTGGTGGTATGGTGGCTCAGTGGGTGATGTCCATTGTTTGTTTCTTCGTCATCCTTCAAGCCGTGATTTTATTTATCTTCCCCGAGGCTCTTGATCTCACCGTTGCTGATTGGGGATACACAGGACCTGTTTTGATTGGCGTGATTGCCACCATCCTCGCTGGTGAATGGATTCTACTAGGCGCTCTAAAGCGTAAGAAACAGAAAGGATCGGACGATAACGACACAGCCGATACGCAAGATAAAAAAGAAGCTCAAGCATAATTTAGGGGACATAACGATGAAAAAATTGATTGAGACTACTCCAAAACATGATGGCTTTAGAATGCCAGGGGAACACGAGCCACACAGCGAGATTTGGATGGCTTGGCCAGAGCGCACCGACAACTGGCGCAATGGGGCAAAACCAGCACAAGCGGTGTTTGCAGACGTTGCTACCAAGATCAGCCATACAACACCAGTCACCATGCTCGCGAGTTCAGACCAATACGATAACGCAGTATCTCGTTTACCAGAGGATATTCGAGTATTGGAAATCTCGACTGATGACTCTTGGATGCGTGATATCGGTGCGACTTATGTTGTTGATGACAGCGGTGAACGCCGAGGAGTGGATTGGGAATTCAATGCATGGGGCGGGTTTGTCGATGGTTTGTATTCACCGTGGAATCGCGATAACCAAGTCGCACAAAAGATGTGTGAAACCATTCGTGACTCCAGATACCGCGCTCCAATTGTACTAGAAGGTGGCTCAATTCATGTTGATGGCGAAGGCACGCTCTACACAACAGAAGAGTGCTTATTACACGAAAGCCGCAACCCAGATATGAGCAAAGAAGAACTGACTGAAGTACTTTGCGAACACCTCAATGTTGAGAAGGTAATTTGGCTGCCTCGTGGTTTATACAACGATGAAACCAATGGTCACGTCGACAATATCCTTCATGTCGTGAAGCCGGGTGAAGTGGTTCTGACGTGGTGCGATGACAAGAATGATCCTCAATATGAGATCAGCAAAGAAGCCTATGACTACATCACCAGCCAGACCGATGCCAAAGGCCGTCAGATAAAAGTACATAAGCTGCCAATGCCTGGCCCTCTATTCATGACAGAAGAAGAGGCAGCAGGCATTGATATCGCAGACGGGATGGAGCGAGAAGCGGGTGAACGTTTGGCGGCGTCGTATGCCAATTACCTGATTACCAATAACCAAATTGTGTTGCCGCTTTTGGATAAGCGCTACGACAACGATGTTATCGGGATCTTGGAAGGCATTTATCCAGGCTACGAAGTGAACGGCGTCCCGGCTCGAGAAATTTTGTTAGGTGGCGGCAATATCCACTGCATCACCCAACAAGTACCAAGAGTTTAGTTACAACGATAAACCTAATAACAACTAAAGACTGAGAACAGTCGTTAACACCAATATTTAATCCCAAACGTAGCGGTTCTTGAAAGTGATGGCAGGTATTCAAAATCAAATTGCCATGAAAGTGAACTTGAAAGAGCCGCGCACAAAATTATGAAAAATAGGAACTTATTATGAAATTACCTTCTTCTAGCGCAACTGAACTAAACAAAGCAAACCTAGAGCACATGGTTTCCATGAAAGATTTCTCTGTAGAAGAGATGGACAACATGATGGAGTTGATGACTCATCTGAAACAGGCGCGCAAAGACAACGCAATTCCACCACTGTTCAAAGGTAAGTCAGTAGGGATGATCTTCGAAGCGGGTTCGACTCGTACACGCGTTTCTTTCGAGGTGGCGGCAACATTACTGGGTGGTCACGCACTATTCCTATCTCCAAAAGACATTCACTTAGGTGGTAAAGAGTCGATTGATGATACGTCTCGTGTGTTATCACGTATGTGCGACATCATCATGGCTCGAACCAATAGCCCTGAAACACTCGATGGCCTACTGGAAATGTCGACAGTGCCAGTAATCAACGGCCTTGATACGCGTTTCCACCCAACTCAAATGCTAGCGGATCTCTACACGATCAGAGAACATATCACTGATGGACGTAAGCTGTCTGATCTCACCTTAGCATTCATGGGTGACGCGACGGATGTGTGCCGTTCACTGATGCTGACGTGTGCTAAGTACGGTATGGGCTTCAAGCAAATTGGTCCTAAGAAGTACCACATGGAGCAAGAGTGGATCGACATGGCGCTGAACTTCTGTGAAGAATCTGGTGGCAAGATTGAAATTACCGATGATGTAGAGCGTATCAGTGACTGTGATGTGGTGTACGGCGATAGCTTCTACTGGGTGACGCAAATGGATGAGAAGGAAGAGCGTCTTGCTGCATTCATGCCTAACTACGTGATCACCGAAGAGCTAATGGCGAAGGCTCGCCCAGGCGCAATGTTGCTGCACTGCCTACCAGCGAATGACAAAGAAGAAGTGACTCGCGGCGCACTAGAAAGTGAATACTCAGTGGCGTTCGATGAAGCAGAAAACCGACTCACTGCTCAGATGGCGATTTTAGTGTACTTCACACATAAAGATGCGGTTATCCCAACGCAAGAAACCGTTAAGCATCATGAAGAAAAAATCAGTAGCTTCCTAAGCACGCTGTAGAGGTTTATTTGTAGGGGCGTAAGAACCTCCACTGTGATGCTCGAATTAAGCTGAACCAATATTTATCACGATTTATTGGTTCGGCTATTTTTGTGCCTTTTATTTTGAAATGTCGGTAAACCTGCGGCCAATCGGCTCTATCTGACATCAATACTCGAATAGGAGATATATCGACATGAGTGCCGATATTATTAAAGTTTCAAGAAACACTGAAGATGCACCGCTGAGCCCTTTCTCAACACAATCGGTGGCATTCTCACACTACAATAACCTTTCTGCTCAATTACCGATTGATCCAAAAACGGGCGGCTTGATCTCAGGCTCTTTGGAAGATCAAACCAAGCAGTGTTTGTTAAATATTCAAGCGATTGTGGAGAGTATCGGACACCGCATGCACGACCTTGTGAGAGTGAATATATACTTGAAAAATATAGTGGATATCGATGCGGTTAACGAAATCTATGTGTCCTTTTTCCAACACTACGTACCAACGTGCACAACACTCGCTGTAGCCGATTTACCGCTCGAAGGCGCTCACTTACAAATGGATGCCGTGATCTCGAATGGTGAAGGTACTTATCCTCAAGCAGCTTGTGAGTTAGTTAAAATCGCAAGAAATACCCAACACGCACCAGTCAGTTCTTTATCGACTCAGACGGTGGCTCTCTCTCACTATAATCACATTTCAGCTCAGCTACCGATTGATCCGCAATCGGGTAGCATCGTTGCTGGTGGAGCAAAGGAGCACGCGATTCAATGCCTCAAAAACATCAAATCGATACTGGAAAATGTTGATGTTCCACTTGATGACATTGTGAAGGTTAATATCCATGTGAGAAGTTTGGATGACCTTGCTGCCGTCAATGAAGTGTATACCACTTTCTTTCCAGATTCCGCGATTGCAAGGGCTGTCGGCTACATGCCAGCACGCTCGGTGACGGTGGTTGAAGGCTTAACAATGGGAGCGTTAGTACAGATGGATGCGACCGTGTCACACGGTGATGGCACTCCGCCACAAGCGGTTGAAGACCGACACGGGATTGTAATCAAAGCGAACAATACCAAAGCTGCACCAATCAGCCCTTTTTCAACGCAAACTGTGGCCTTTTCACACTACAACAATATCTCCGTTCAATTACCGCTGGATCCAAGAATTGGAGCGATTGTTGCGAATGGTGCAAAAGAGCAGGCAATGCAGTGCCTGAATAACATCAAAGAAGTCGTTGAGAGCGTTGGTCATGTCATGGATGACATCGTGAAACTGAATATCCAATTGAGAGACATGGCTGATTTAGATGTGCTCAATGATGTTTGCATGCACTACTTTGACGGTCCATTGCCTGCGCGCACAGTTATCGGTGTCTCTGATATCCCTATGGGCGCTTTGGTGCAAATTGATGCGATTGCTTCCAATGGTGAGGGAACTCCACCGAGTCTTTAAGCATTTTATCTGGCATTAAAAACGAGGGTTGGCTGTGAGGCTAATCCTCTTTCTTACGACAGCCCTAATACCAACATGAGTATTGGTTATAGTGTTCATAAGTGGAAAATCAGAGTAGACCAACTAGGATGAATTGAATTAAACCCTACAAGTAATTCAACAACATGGTAGTGCTATGAAGAAAATGACCCTTTTGTCCGTTGCGATTTTATCTAGCCTCTCTTTCTCATCTTTTGCTAAAGATTGTGACCCCAATTTGCTGCCTTCATGGAAAGATAGCGAGAGCAAATCCGCTATCGTCGATTTTGTTGGACAAGCCACCAAAGCTGAGTCTGATACGTTCGTGGAGGTTCAAGATCGCATCGCTGTATTTGATAACGACGGTACGCTTTGGTCAGAAAAACCTTATTACTTCCAACTGGCATTTGCGTTGGACCGTGTAAAAGAAATGGCGCCAGAACACCCTGAGTGGAAAACAGAAGCACCGTTTAAGTTTGTGCTTGAAGATGATATTGAGAGCGTTCTGGGCAGCGGTGAAGAAGGGTTATTGAAAATCGTCATGGCGACACATTCTGGTATGACTGTTGAGCAATACCAGCAAGACGTTGAGCAATGGTTGACGGCAGCAAAAGATAAACGCTTCAACAAAGCCTACACAGACCTTACTTATAAGCCAATGAAAGAGATGCTGACCTACCTGCAAGAGCATGACTTTAAGACTTATATTGTGTCGGGCGGAGGCGTTGATTTCATGAGGGCGTGGGCTCCACAAACTTACAACATTCCTACAGAGCAAATCATCGGTAGTGCTCTTAAATACAACTACAGCTACAACGATGGCAAACCAACGGTGACCAAAGACTCGTCGATTTTGACCATCGATGACAAAGCAGGAAAGGTCACCAACATTCAGCATATTATCGGTAAGAAGCCGATTTTAGCGGTCGGTAACTCAGACGGTGATCAAGCGATGATGCAATGGGCAACGAGCCAACCCAACTCAATGGCAATGATTGTTCACCATACCGATGCCGAACGAGAGTGGCAGTACGATCGTAAGTCTCACGTTGGTAAGTTGGATAAAGCGTAGATGAGGCGAATTCCAGAGAGGATTGGACACTGATCGACATGAAATCCGATTGGTGTGAGGTGTACTAACGCCACGTTTACCCTTGGTCAAAACCACAAAGGCTTGGATTTTTAATTCGAGCCTTTTTTGCGAAATAGCGAAGGCTTCGTCTCATTTTCAGCAAGAACGTACTATAAATCCCCAACGCATGGCGCTTTAATCGAGTTAGTCAGAAATTAAAGGAATAGAAAAATGAAAACGATCGGTTTGCTCGGTGGTATGAGTTGGGAGTCGACAGTGAGCTACTACAAATCCATCAACGAGGGCGTTAAAGCGACCCTTGGTGGGCTCAATTCTGCAAAGGTTTGTATGTACAGCGTGAACTTCGATGAGATAGAAAAGCTTCAACATCAAGGTCGCTGGGCTGAGACGGCGGATATCTTATCGGAAGCGGCTTTATCGGTAGAGAAGGGCGGCGCTGATTTCATTCTGATTTGTACCAATACCATGCATAAGGTCGTTCCTGAGATCGAAGAGAAGATCACGATTCCTATCTTGCACATCGCTGATACCACGGCGCAGAAGCTGCTGGAACAAGGAGTGAAGAAAGTCGGATTACTCGGCACGGCTTTCACCATGGAACAAGATTTCTATAAAGGCCGCCTGACTAAAAAATTCGGTATCGATGTGGTGATTCCTGATGAGAGTGACCGAGAGAAAGTGCACAACATCATTTACCAAGAGCTGTGTCGAGGTGAAGTAAAAGAAGAATCTCAAGATGTATACCGTCAAATCATTGAGAAGCTAGGCCAACAAGGTGCGGAAGCCGTTATTCTGGGCTGTACTGAAATCGCCCTACTGATTCAGCAACAACATACCGATGTACCCCTGTTTGATACCACAGCCATTCATGCAGAAGCGGCAGTACGTTTGGCGACGAGTGACTAACTTCTAGCTCTTGTTCTTAGCTCCATAGCAGTCCTCTTTTAGTTTTTGTGCGATTTTTATTCAGTTGAGTGAAAGTTTTTTGTACAAAAGCAGGTCGTTAATTAATGAAGCGATGCTTTGTTCATTAACCAAGGCTTTATCAACAGGTAAGGTTTTAGTTAATGGCTGAGGTATCTGCGCTTTTAAGCACTATGCTTTAGTCATGACCGAAAGAGGATTTATTATGAAATTGCTTATCTTATCTGTAACGCTGTTATTCGTGGCAGGATGCCAATCGACGGGCTCTCAAGAAGCACAAGTCGGTGACGACATGAATCGAGTTCATACTCAGGGGTGCAGCAGCTAATCTCCTTTTGTGGAAACCCCCTTTCAGCTGCTCTAATAAAGAGTTACTCCTGTAAAGCCTTGTGTTCTCAAAAGGCTTTTATTTGCCATAAACGAAAAAAAACCTCTTTCGAGGGGCTAAAACTTGTGTTTTATAGGTAACTCTTAGAATGCGTATTGAACGCTCGCACCTAGTACTGAATTGTCAGAAGAAGCTGCAACAGTACCTGAAGCGGACCAACATGTATCTCCAAAGCTGTGCGCAACACCGATTGCTTGAGTTGCTTCAGAACCAGTGTAGCCAACACCTGCGTCGAATGCAGTCATACCGTTTGTCACCATTGGGCGAGCATTAACTGTTGGAGCTTTTTTGTTGCCGATAGCGTAAAGCTCATAAGTTTGGTTTTGTTGTACTGCTGCTTTACCTGATTCTGTTAGATTTTGACCAGATTCGCCAAGGTTGTAACCAGCTTCTACTATAGCATCACGAACTTTACCAACTACGTCACCTAGTAGTTTTGGTCCATCATCTTCGCCTGGAATTGACTCAATATCAGGAATGTGGCCAGCAATCTCGCCATTGTTGCCACGAATGTAATCAGCGAATTTCTGATCTAGGCTCATATCTTTGATTTCTTCGTGCAAATCTACAGATTTTGTCTCAACGTCGTTCCGTTTAGATGGGAAGGAGTTCTGGGTATATGCATTAATAAAGGCAAGTGCTTTTTGAAAGAAATTTGAATCATTTTAATATATTAACTTTAATTTATTGATTCATAAGGGTTATTATAGTTGTGCCTAACGCGGATTTTATTGCCGAATCTGCGTCTTCTGGACTCATGTGCTGACCTAAAATGCCTTTTAGTCGGATGATACCCTGAACTGTCTGCGGGCTAGTCTCGGCTTCCAGAGCACTTTGAATGAGCATTCTCACCAATGAAGGAAATAAGCCTCCACCTTGGATTGCGACATCCCATGAGGACACAAATGCCTCTTTAGAAGAGAAATCTAATTGATGTGCGACCATTGGGAAGACGCGACCCTGCAATGCTTTGCCAAAATCGACCAGTCGAGGATAATAATTTTGTAGTGATGAAGCTGTCACCCCGACTTCTTTGGCTATACGTCCATAGCTGATTGCATCCCAACCTTCAGTAATGAAGATGTTAAAGACAACCTCGTCATATTTCTTTTGTTTCTCTTCTTTCTCTTTTGCAGATATGCGTGCCATTCTCTTTCTCCAAATTGTTTTTGTTACTATAACGTATAAACACCTAATATCAACAAGGAGCTTGATGTTCTTTGTTTAAAGGACCTTGCTAGTGATTTTTGTTATGGAGATTGATCAAAATCAACAAAGCCATTTTCTAGGTACATGTTGTAAATTTGTGAATCTGAATTGTCTATATTCTATGCTGTGTACTGGATCTCATTTGTTATTTGAACCACTTGCTAAGGTTAATAATGAATGTGTTTAAGACTAACCCAATCACTTTACTCAACTTAAGAGGTTTCTATGCTAGGTGAAAATCATTCTCTTGTTCACGAATTTCCTGAAATGAAAGATAAAATTGCTGAGCTTGTTAAAACTGACGATGGCTTTGCAGCAGACATGAAAACGTACGACAACCTTGATAAAGAGATTCGTAAGCTTGAGCTGAAAGATTCACCCATTGATGACGGCTCGATGCACCAACTGAAACATGATCGTTCTGTACTGAAAGATGCACTGCATGCACGTTTAACTGGCTAGTGAGCGGGTAATTTTGCTGACTAGCTAAATGGCGAATTGCAGACTTAGACAAAAAACTCCTTCGGGAGTTTTTTTCGTTTTGGCTCAATAGCATCATCACAATTCAACTGAGTTAATACGTTGTATTGTTATGTGAATGACGCATAATGAGGGTTACTGGCACACGATTTTTAAGATTTTATTGGTAATCTCATGAATATTGAACACCTCAAATTGTTTGTTCGTTTAGCTTCCACACATAACATCAGCATGGCTGGGCAAGAGCTTGGTTTATCACCTGCTGTTGCAAGCTCACACATCAGTAAGCTGGAAGACAATTTAGGCGTTCGCTTGGTTCACAGAACCACTCGTAAGGTCTCTTTAACCGAAGAGGGGGAAGCGTTCTTGCCTCATGCTGAAGAGGTGTTATCGAGCGTCGATGCTGCCAAATCGGCGGTTGGTGTCGGCTGTGACTCTCCAACCGGAACGCTGCGAGTTACCGCATCTGCGTCTTTTGGGCGTTTGCATCTTGTGCCTGCTTTACCTGGATTCTTAGAACGCTACCCTGGGTTAAAAGTCGATCTCAGGCTATCAGATTCGATGGTGGATGTTGTTGAGGGTGGCTTTGATATCGCAATTCGTATCTCGGAGCTGAAAGACTCGACACTGATCGCCCGAAAACTTGCGACAGACAAACGTATTGTCTGCGCATCGCCTGATTACTTAATCAAATACGGTAAGCCAGCCACACCTCAAGATCTTAACGATCATCAGTGTATTAGCCTAATTGGTTTAGAAAACTGGACCTTCAATACTGAAAGTGGGTCTAAGACGATTAAAGCATCGGGATCGTTCAGGGCAGATAACGGAGAAGCACTGCGTGACGCAGCCTCAGGTGGTATGGGTATCACGGTGACGTCAAATTGGTGTGCGTATGAACAACTGAAAAGCGGTCAACTGATTCAAATATTAGAAGGTTACCCATTAACCTCAGAGCCTGCGATTTGGGCGGTGTACCCAAGCACAAGGTTACTTGCGCCAAAGGTGAGAGCCTTCATTGACTACTTCTCTGAATATTATGGTAACCCGCCGTATTGGGAATAAACGTAGAGACAAACGTTGTACGAAAAAGCCCTGCGTTTCTAAGTTAATTTATTAGAAACACAGGGCTTTTTTATTGAGATTTGTAAATCAACTCAGCATGAGTCGTCGTGATTAAGAAAGCGTCGCTTTGATGATCTCTTCAATTTTAGCGACAACTTGCTGCGACTTGTCGCCGTATATCGCATCTGGGTGCGGGTTTGCAAATGTGTTGTTGTCGTTATCAAAGTATTGACCGCCTGCTTGTGCAAACTCATCAGACAATGATGCGCGAACCAAAATATCAGAACCTATGCTTAGGTCGCCGCCTGCAATGCCGTAAGCGTCTTTCACCATCTTGCTACCTAGTAACGAAGCTGGGTTGACCGCAACCACCATTGGCCCTGTAGAGCCTAACTCTTTTGCCATTTCACGAGTCCACATAGTGATCGCAAGCTTGCTTTGTGCATAAGCGTCACCATTAGACATTGACTTCTTGCCTTCTAGCGCTTCGATGTTCACTGCTGCTTGCGCCGCTGAAGACAGGTTCACCACTCGGCTAGATGCATCGAGCACAGGTAACAGACGTTTAGTTAGGTGGTATGGTGAAATGGTATTCACAACAAAACGAACATCTAAACCGTCTTTAGTGATTGGGTTCGGAGTGTTGAACACACCGGCGTTGTTAATCAGTACATCAATCTTATCGTGCTCAGCAATTATTTCGTCAGCCAACGCATCCACATCAGCCAGAACAGACAAGTCTGCCACATAACTTTGAATTTTCGCTTCAGCAGAGATAGCCACAAGTTGCTGCTCTACGTCTTTGAGTTTGCTTGGGTTACGTCCATGCAATAAAACGTGGTGACCTTGTTGAATAAGTACTTTTGCCGTTTCGAAGCCGATACCATCGGTAGAGCCTGTGATCAGAATAACTTTTTGCATGGAATAGATTCCTTATTAAAGCGCTGACATGGTGAGCGTTTTTAAATGTGTTGTTTCGTTGAAATAAAGAATAGCAACCTTTTGTGAAGTTGATAATCAACCGGATTAATAAAACACTATTTAGTTTTTGTTGAAAATAGAGGTGTGAACAAAGTCTCAAGCTGAGCGGAATAGCAGACAATAAAAAAGCTTAGCGCGGGGGACGCTAAGCTTCGTTGTTAAGTATGTTCTTGAACCATGTTTAGGCTGGTGGGGTTAGCCTACTTGAGAAAAGCTCACTACCTTGCTTTGTAGTTTCTCTTTCAGGTAATCCGTTACTGCTTGCTGCTCGGATTCGCTCATGTACAGGCCAAGCTTGGTTCTGCGCCACAAGATGTCTTCGTCAGTCATCGCCATCTCTTCATTGATCAAGTAATCGATTTCAACTTGATAAACGCCATGTGCTTCGCTTGAGAATTGGATGCCTAGGTCAGCGTCGCTGTTTGCGCCTTCCAGTAGTTTCCACGTGTAAGTACCAAATTGAGTCACATAACGAAGTAACAACGCTTCAGATGCCCAAGGGTATTTAGTGTGGATCATCTTCGCAAGCTGCTCTCTGCTGCAACTAAAGTTACCACCTGGAAGCGTGTCGTTCGCTGTCCATGGTGCACCCATGTTGGTTAGGTGAGGCTCAAGCTTCTTAAGTGCCGCTTCGCCGAGCTTACGATAAGTGGTCAACTTGCCACCGAAGATCGAAAGCAGTGGTGCTTGATCAAGCTCTGCGTCCAATTCCAATGTGTAGTCACGGGTGATCGCTTGTGGTGAATCAGATTCGTCGTCACAAAGCGGTCTTACGCCACTGTATGTCCAAACCACGTCTTCACGGCCAAGCTGTTTAACAAAGTGCTGATTAACGATATCAATCAGGTAATCCACTTCTACATCGTCGATAGCCACTTCGCGCGGATCACCTTTGTATTCAAGGTCAGTAGTGCCGATGATCGAGAATTTGTCTAGGTAAGGGATCATGAACACAATACGATTATCTTTATTTTGCAGAATGTACGCTTGTGGTTCGTCATGAATGCGCGGCACAACAATGTGTGAACCTTTGATCAAACGAATGTTACGTGGAGACGCCTGTTCTAAACCATCATCGAAGAACTGTTTCACCCAAGGGCCTGCTGCATTAACAAGTGCTTTTGCTTTGCGCTCGAAGCGTTGGTTTGTCATCACATCAAGAATCGTTACATGCCAAACATCGCCTTCACGGTGTGCTTTTTCAACTCGGCAGTAGTTACGAACTTCTGCGTTGTTCTCTTTCGCCGCTAACACGTTCAGCAATACCATACGCGCATCATCTACCCAGCAATCTGAGTATTCGAAACCGGTTTTCATCTCTGGCTTTAGTAAACCTGATTTCGCCAAGTTCACTGTTTTGCTACCAGGAAGCGTGGTGCGTTTTCCCAAGTTATCGTAAAGGAATAGGCCACAGCGGATCATCCAAGCTGGGCGTAAAAATGGTCGATGAGGTAAACGGAAACGCATTGGTTGAGCAACATGAGGTGCTTTTCTTAGCAATACTTCACGCTCGGCCAGTGCTTCCGAAACCAAACGAAACTCGTAGTGTTCAAGGTAACGTAAGCCACCGTGGATAAGTTTTGAACTTGCAGACGATGTCGCAGAGGCGAAATCATTTGCTTCGTATAAACCAACGTTTAGACCACGACCTGCTGCATCTGCCGCGATGCCTGCACCATTGATGCCGCCGCCGATCACGATTAAGTCTAGAGTTGAAGATGTACTATTTTTTGAATTATTTTGTTGAGCACTCATGGTTTTGACCTCTTTCTGAGCGAACGAGCATTTTAGAACATAATTGAATCCTATATTAACTTTCGTTTGCGGTCATTTATTATTTTCGTTTATGCGCGTTTTATGTGATTTGCGCATAAAAAAACCTCTGCTTATAAAAGCAGAGGTTCAAATGTTTGGACTCTATGTTCTGACTATCGTTCACGTATCAAACGCAGAAATAGAAAAGTTAAAGGGGGAGCGATAATGGCTAAACACAAGGCTCCACAATCCCTAATCGACGGCGAGCGAGTGAAAAAGTAATCCTGTCGTATGTCGGCAGCTTGAGTAAAGGCGATAAGTCTCGCGCAATCTCGACCTGTTAATCGTTGGTATGGCCATCGAGAAACTAGACGCTCACGCTTTCGACATGGTGACGTCTATCTCTCGACGAGGTGACACGTTGACAACTGAAAGACTTTTACAGCTTTTGAAGTTAGCCGCACCTCAACCCGTAGCCGTTCCGGAAACCATCCCGGAGCCTGAGCCCTAAACGACGTCCGAACCCCAGACGCACCCCGACAAAATGAGGCTATTAGTCGGCATGGGCGAATAAAACGAAGACTCCGAAAGTTTTTCTTTGCTTTGTACTGCCCTAAATTTTGTTTACACATTTCCAAAATTCATGACTGAGGGATGGGACGCGGCACCCTACGGACGGGTTGCAGAAATGGCGCGTGAGAGCTTAGACATTACATGGACGAGTATTTCCTCGCATGATGGCGATTCTAGATATATCAAGCCCGCAAGCTTTCGAGGACTCTTGGGTCAGAGCTGTGGCTTCTTTCCTCAGTGGCTAGAATGTTATTCCATAGCACACTCGCAGAGAACACAAACGCGCAAACCATCAATGGAGTTAACTGGCTTGTAGGCGCATTATCTCAGAACATGACACGCGAAATGCAATGGCAAGTATAAAACCTGTATTTAGCATAGTGCTATTTTTCAATATAAATCAATGTATTAAAAATTAATTCGTATTTATACTAAAAAAAGGTTGTGCTGTAATAGGTATATGTACATAATACACCCCATCGAAGCGGACATCGAGTTAAAGCCAAATTGAATTGGCCTTTTTTTGAAACTCAATGCGTATATATACGCTTAATTAAATATTTATAGGTAAAATGAATATGAAACGCACAATTCTAGCAACACTTATCGCAGCAGCATCTTTTGGTTCAGTGGCGTCAGATTTCGATCGCAACGATTATCAATCTTGGGATGAGTTTTATTCAGCGGTTCAAGAGTCTGATGATACAGCAAGCAAGATTGATATGGTTACAGCTTGGGCTGAAGCAAATGGTGTACCTCTAACGTTTGGTGAAGAAAACGGTGATACTGTTATCTACATCAAAGAAGGTAAGAAAGGCCAGAAAGAAATTAACCTTTCAGCAATTCACCGTGGTGATACAGATGAGCGCACCGTTAAAGATATCGAGCAACTAAACAACTTCAAAGAGTACGTTGTTGAGTACGGTCGTAATCACGGTGGTATTGACCCGATTGATGTTGGTGTTCCACATGATGGTGATCTACAACCAATCGAGCACGACTACAGCACACCAGAGGGCATTAAGCTTGCCGCTACTGATGCGGTAAAAGAGTTCAAGAACACAGCTTCTAACGAAGATAAGCTAGAGGCGTTCACTAGCGCAGCAGCAAAGCAAGGTATCAGTGCTAACGTTGTTGACGTAGACGGTACTCAAATGCTTTCTTTCACTAAATCTGATGGTTCTACCTATGTTGTTACTAACGAAGAGTTCAGCGAGTACATGCTAAAGGCTC
The DNA here is from genome assembly GCF_902751245.1 of Vibrio sp. Vb339. Taxonomy (NCBI): domain Bacteria; kingdom Pseudomonadati; phylum Pseudomonadota; class Gammaproteobacteria; order Vibrionales; family Vibrionaceae; genus Vibrio; species Vibrio sp. Vb339. The sequence continues at coordinate 607,472 of NZ_CADDIS010000001.1, forward strand.
AAGAAGAGCGTCAAGCAAAACGTGATACACAGTTCGGTAATGACCCTGTTGACCCAATCGAAGATATGCCAATCGTTGAGCCAATCACAGGTCGTGACCAAGTTGTTGCACACGCAACAGTAGTTGTTCAAGAAAAATTCGCAGCAATGACTGATTCACAAAAAACAGCAATGATTGCTGATGCAGCAGACAAACGCGGCATGGACTTCAACGCATACCAAAATGCGAACGGTGAAACAATCGTTACTTTCACCAACCAAGAAACAGGTGAAACACATGGTATGACTGTTGATGAACTTAAAGAATACGCTGTTGCTGAACAAGCTAAAAACAAAGAAGAACGCGATCTGAAGAAAACACCTGATCTTGAAGCACCTATTGAAGATGCACCGATTGTTGGTCTTGATCCTGAACGTGCAGCAGAAGCAGTTAAACAAATGGTTGAATCAGGTTCATCACTTACTGAATCTGGTAAAGCGGCTGCACAACAAGCGGCAGTACAACAAAACCAAATCGATGAGCTTTACGCTCTAGGCAACCAAAACGCGTCAGACATCGACACTCTATTCTCTGAGGTTGACCGTCTAGATACTCGCATCGACCAAACTCAAGCTTTGAACGCTGCGACAGTTAACGCTCGCCCAATGGTTGCAAACGGCATGACCGCATTCGGCGCGGGTGTTGGTTACGCGGGCTCTGAGGCTGCTCTAGCAATCGGTGTTGCTCACTCTTTTGTTGACACTGGTTGGTCTGCATCTGGTACACTGGCGGCATCTTCTGACGACGTTGTTGTTGGTGCGGGTGCTCAGTACGCATTCTAAGAATTACCTATAAAACGTTGAGTTTTGGCCGCCCCTTTGGGCGGCTTTTTTGCATTCATTGCGGCTTTCCGGGGAAATCCGCTTTTATCTTCAAGAAGAAGTAGTCTGTATCTCGATACCCATACTTCATTCGCTTGATTAGTTTTATCTTGTTGTTTATCCCTTCTAGGGTGTAGGTGTTTAGCTGATAATTTGCCGATGCTATAATACCGTGAAGATAGTGGCTCAGTTTTGGTGTGAACTCTTTCAATGGCTTAATTCCTCTCTTGTACTTTTGCCCATCACACCTCCCAGAGCCCCTTAGCATGCGCTTCTGATTCACAATACCAAAGCTCTTTGAGTTGTGAGCCGAGTATATAAGTGGTCATTAAGTCCTTATTGATATTCAATATTTCTGTAAGATAGCTGTCTTGCTGTGTATTTAAATTGCCTCTGCTTTTATGCCGCATTCACGGCACCTAATCCTTCGAATTTGAACGGAAAGTTCAACAGGAACACCGAGCAACATCGCTTCTTTTACATGACGCCATTGATACTCATGGATAGCCTCGGCCTCAAGACCAAAAGGGCATTTAGCCTCAGAGTTAGTTTAAGAGTCAGGATAATAAGTGATGCTGTCTGGTGATACTTTACTATTTTAGAACTTTCCCAGAATGAAGATAGAAAAGTAGGATTCGGTATGGAAACGTAGTTTGTGTATGATTTTTGTTTGGCGACTAAACCATATCACTAACTACCGTTTTTGTTTTTAGTTCCCGCTAATCCGCGATGAACCATAAAAAACCAGCTATCGATAAGTGTTTATCAATAGAACTGGCTTTGGATTGCTCATGAATGCGAGAGCTTAACTCAATTCAACTCAATTTAATCTAGCTTGGCTTACAGGGGCTATTCGCCTGCTGTTGAAGGCTGAGCGGTATCGATGACTTCTAACGGAATGTCTGAATCTTTAAGGATGTTGAGAATCTCTTCCGGCGGCTGCTTATTAGTAAATACCATGTGTGCCTGAGAGATATTACCAAGTTTAACCATCGCATTACGGCCAAACTTAGTGTGGTCGACAGCTAAGAAAATACTGCGGCTGTTTTCGATGATGGCTTGTTTCACTCGAACTTCATGATAGTCAAAATCGAGCAGTGAGCCGTCAAAGTCGATACCACTGATCCCCAAGATACCGAAATCAAGGCGGAACTGTTTAACGAAATCGAGTGTTGCTTCACCCACGATACCGCCGTCGCGGTTTCTCACTTCGCCGCCCGCCAAGATAACCTTGATCTCTGGGTTCGGCAGAAGGATGCTGGCAACGTTAATGTTGTTGGTGACGACTCTTAGCTGTTTGTGGTTTTTGTTGAGTGCGCGTGCCACCGATTCTGGCGTGGTGCCGATATCAACGAATAGGGTTGCACCATCAGGGATGTGCTTAACCAGTTCGTCGGCGATCACGTCTTTTTCGTTGAAGTTAAGCGCTTTACGCGTGTTATAAGAGGTGTTCTCCGAGCTTAAAGGAATGGTTGCACCACCATGATAGCGACGAATTTTGTTGCTATCGGCCAGTTCATTGAGGTCTCGTCTGATGGTTTGTGGGCTGACATCGAACTTTTCAACGAGCTCTTCGGTGCTCACATATCCTTGTGTTTTTACCAGGTCTACAATCTGCTGGTGTCTTGGTATCTGCTTCACTTAACTTACCACTCCCTGCACGCCAAAGGCTCTAGCGCGTCAAAATCGAAAATATAAACTCGCGCTATTGTGCTCGAATTGACGAAGAGAGAGAAGTAATGATGGTAAGGAATCGTGTCTAAACCGCAAAAACGGTGCTCAGAGCGGTAAATTTGAGCCCGAAACGCTAAAAAGAGCACAAAATAGTGCTCTTTTTAGTTTCGTTTACTGAGGTTCGAACAATCCAATCGACGTGAAAGTGATTATTCGAACGCCTCAGCTCAGTTAACGACTAGTATCTAGCTAATAGTGACTAACTGAATACTCAGTATTACTCTTCGTCGTCATCGTGCAGTTCAGACCAAACCTGAGCACACTTGATAGCACGCTTCCAGCCTTTGTAACGGCGGTTACGCTTCTCTTCGTCGTGGTGTGGCATGAAGGTACGGTTTAGAACCGCTTTGCCTTGAAGCTCATCAATGCTGTCCCAGAAACCAACCGCTAGACCAGCAAGGTAAGCCGCACCCAGAGCCGTTACTTCCGTTACTTCAGGACGGTGAACTTCAGTATCCAGCACGTCTGATTGGAATTGCATTAGGAAGTTGTTCGCTACTGCGCCGCCATCAACACGTAGGTTTGCTAGCTTGATGCCAGAGTCCGCTTGCATCGCGTCCAGTACGTCGCGAGTTTGGTAAGCAATGCCTTCCAGTGTTGCACGGATGATGTGGTTAGAGTTAACCCCACGAGTTAAGCCAACAATTGTACCGCGAGCGTAAGCATCCCAGTATGGTGCGCCTAAACCAGTAAACGCAGGAACCACGTAAACGCCGTTTGAAGAATCTACTTTAGTTGCGAAGTACTCAGAATCTTCTGCGCCAGCCAGTAGCTTCATCTCATCACGTAGCCATTGGATTGATGCACCACCCATGAATACCGCACCTTCTAGTGCGTATGCAGGTTCACCTTTAGGACCACATGCCAGTGTTGTTAATAGACCGTTTTTCGAGGTTACTTTCTCTTGGCCTGTGTTCATCAGAAGGAAACAACCCGTGCCGTACGTGTTCTTCGCTTGGCCAGCTTCTACACACATTTGACCGTATAGTGCAGCTTGTTGGTCACCCGCAATACCCGCGATTGGGATACGAGTACCGCCTTTACCACCAAGGTTTGTTTGACCGTAAACCTCAGAAGAACGCTTCACTTCTGGCATCATTGATGAAGGGATACCCATCTCATCAAGTAGCTTTTGATCCCAGCATAGGTCGTTAATGTTAAATAACATAGTACGAGACGCGTTAGTGTAATCCGTAACGTGTACACGTCCTTGAGTCATCTTCCAAACCAACCAAGTATCAACCGTACCGAATAGCAATTTACCCGCTTCAGCGTCTTCGCGAGCACCTTCAACGTTGTCTAGAATCCATTTTACTTTTGTACCTGAGAAATACGGGTCAAGGACTAAGCCAGTATTGTCACGTACGTAGTCTTCTAGGCCACGTGCTTTTAGGTCTTCACAGATGTCTGCTGTACGGCGACACTGCCATACGATTGCGTTGTAAACCGGTTTGCCTGTTTCTTTGTTCCAAACAATGGTGGTTTCACGTTGGTTAGTGATACCAATACCCGCTAGCTCGTCGCTACGAATGCCTGCTTTAGCAAGTGCTTCAACCAATGTAGAGCTTTGAGTTGCCCAGATTTCCATTGGATCATGCTCAACCCAACCCGCTTTCGGATAGATTTGAGTAAATTCTCGTTGAGAAGAGCTTACGATGTTTGCATCGTGGTCGAGGATTACAGCGCGAGAGCTTGTGGTGCCTTGGTCTAGGGCAACAATGTATTTTTGCTCGGTCATGGTAAGAATCCTTTTTCTTTTGTTATTTATATTTTAGTAAATGTAGGGTCGCTTAGGGATTAAGCTTGAGCTTGTTCAGCTTCTTCTGCTGTTTCACATTGGTTTGGAATTGTGCAGCCTTGGCCTTCTACTGGTAGGTAAGCACCGATAACACGTGGGTACAACCAACCGCCAAAACACGCACCAGCAATTGGAGCAAGAATTGGAACGATGAAGTAAGGAATATCACGAGCACCGCTCAATGCGAAATCCCAACCTGCAAAGTAAGCGAAAAGTTTTGGTCCAAAGTCACGAGCAGGGTTCATTGCGAAGCCAGTCAGTGGACCTAAAGAGCCACCAATTACCGCGATAAGGATACCGATCAGTAGAGGGTTCATCGCGCCGCGAGATGCGCCATTGTTCTCATCGCCTAGCGCCAAAATGGCAAACATCAACACAGCTGTAATCACGAATTCCACAGCAAAAGCGCCGAAGAAAGAGAGTGAAGCATGTGGGTAAGTCGAGAAGATACCAGCGGTTGATAGTGCGTCTTGGCTGCTACGAACGAAGTTATGCGCGATTTCGTAGTCAGTGAATAGGTTGCTGTACAGGCTGTAAACCAAAGCAGCAGAGCAGAATGCGCCAAGTAGCTGAGAGATGATGTAAGGCACTACTTTCGCCTTATCAAAGCCATGGAACATTGCCAGTGCGATGGTCACTGCAGGGTTAATGTGTGCGCCAGAAACACCAGCAGTACAGTAAATCGCGATAGCAACACCGAAGCCCCAGATGATGCTGATTTCCCATTGTCCGAATGTTGCACCGGTTAATACCAGTGCTGCCACGCAGCCAACGCCAAAAAATATGAGCAACCCTGTACCGATAAATTCGGCTAAGCATTGCCCAAATAAAGAAGGGTGTTTGTTTGTTGTCATGTTCGAGTCCTTTTTAGTTTTGCTTATCTAGCACGTGTATTGTGCATAAATTTGCGAACTCGAAAATAAACGAACATTAAAAGTGAGCGTTTGAGCATAAAATTGTTAATTAAAGTCACTTGAAATGTTAATCCGAACACTTTTGCTCGGAAAAGACGCTCGCATGAACGTCATTGTTCGAATGGATGTGTTTCGAGGTCGCTAAAACTACCTGTATGTAAACGGATGCACAACTGGTACGAGGAGTTTATGTTTGGATTTGTGATGCTACTTCGTGAGTGGTTGATAATTAGACTTAATTAGGAAGGGTTGTGTGATGTTTTTGCTATGTAACAAGGGCGTTAATCAATGAGCTTATATGCATAAATGAATAAACTGCCAACTAAGTTGTAGTTTGGCAGTTTCAATTTAGGTGTTTGTTCTAGTTACATGCTACGAACTGGGGCTCTAAACCAGAGCTGCCACTTTTCCTTTCGCTACCAATTGATCTCGAACCGAGTCATATGCCCAGTTGAACGCAATCGCGTAAAGTACGAAGAAAATAACTAGGCCGATGTCCATGATCAGTACGGTTAGGAAGTCGAGTTGTAGAACCCACATCAAGACAGGTAGAGTCACTGTCATCAAGCCAAGTTCAAAACCTAATCCGTGCAAGATACGTGTTTTCGTGGTTCTTTTGCTTCGGTCTGTTCCGTAAATTTTGTCGTAGCCATAGTTGTAAACGTAGTTCCAAGCCATTGCTATCAATGATATTGCGAGCGCTAAGCCTGCCATTTCACCTGCGCCATTTCCTGTAACATAGGTTGCAAGCCCTGCCATCAAAACCAAAGCAACCAATTCAAATAGCACCATGTGCAACATGCGTTCTTTATGTGACATTTTTCTAACTCTCTTTACGATTAAATAGCCGCCGATGGGCTAGTGACTTGGCTAGATAATATCTTCTCAAGTGATAATATAAAGATAGTTAGCATCACATATAGTGATAGTAAGTTTTGGGAGAAACCGAATGTACAACATTGAACAACTGAAAATGTTTGTGTATGCCGTTGAATTAGGGTCATTTTCTGCCAGTGCTCGTCATTTGGGTAAGGTACAGTCGGCGGTGAGCCAAGGCATCAGTAATCTTGAAATAGATTTTAATGTTGAGCTTTTTGATCGTTCGACACGCAAACCAACGCTGACGGCGCAAGGTCAGCAGATCTTCAAGCAGGTCAAAGCGATTATTCTGCAGGTGGAAGATCTCAACTCATCAGTCAATGCCATCAATAATCAAGAGGAAGGGCTACTGCGTATCGCTTTAGACGATGCCTTGTTGCTTCCTTCACTACCTAAGGTGTTGGACAAATTCAGCCGAACATTCCCAGCTACTGAAGTTGAGTTAATGGCTGCGGCGAGTACCGATGTGAACCGCCTGGTGTCACAAGACCGCGCAGATATCGGCCTGATGTTTACCGACCTCGCTTTCCATGCCGACTCTGAACCGTGCTTTATTGGTAACCTGCCTTTCGTTGCCGTGTGTCATCCAGATCATGCTTTAGCTGAAGTGTCAGTTGCCAAGTTGCCTGATTTTATTTCTCATCGTCAGCTTATTCTACGAGGTAACAAAGGTAAGGTGATTGACCATTTCCCGGTGGTCGCAGGCAAGGTGTGGTGGGCGAACAGTTTTGTCGCAATCAAAGAGATGATCGTACATAGCTCGGTGGGCTGGGCGTACTTGCCGAGTTACTTGGTGGAAGATGAGATTCAACAGGGAAAGCTTAACCAGATTAACGTCTCGTTTGACCACAAAACATGGTCGCCTCCTGTCGATTTGGTGATTTCAAAGAAAGCGATGAAAGGGCCGGGCTTACTGTGGTTAGAAGATAACCTAAAAACCTTGCTCGACTAATCTTTCATAAACGAAAGACAAATAAAAAGGGCTTACCCCGAAAGGTAAGCCTTTAGTTTTTCTAATCTGCTGCTAGATGCTAGATGCTAGATGCTAGATTTAACCGTCTGTCCGTTGTAATACTTGTCTTTCATCTTAAGCGCCACGTTCACTAGGTAAATCAACACAGGTACTTCAATCAGTGGACCGATAACACCGGCAAACGCTTGGTCTGAGTTGATACCGAATACTGAGATAGCAACGGCAATCGCTAGCTCGAAGTTGTTACCAGTCGCTGTGAATGCAATTGATGCGTTCTTGTCGTATTCAATACCCATCTTCTTACCAATGAAGAAGCTGATGAAGAACATCGCTGTGAAGTAGATAGTCAGTGGAACCGCAATCAACAATACGTCCATTGGCAGTTCTACAATCATCTCGCCTTTTAGGCTGAACATCAGAACGATAGTCGCCAATAGAGCAATCAGTGTGATTGGAGAGATACGTGGAATAAACACGTCGTTGTACCACTGCTCGCCTTTCATCGACACAAGGATCTTACGGCTTAGGAAGCCCGCTAAGAATGGGATACCTAGGTAGATAAGTACACTGTGTGCAATGTCGATCATCGAGATATCAACCAACATGCCTTCATAACCAAATACTGGTGGAAGAACGCTGATGAACAACCACGCCATAAAGCTGTAGCTCACCACTTGGAATGCACTGTTTAGAGCGACCAATGCCGCGCCGTACTCTTTGTTACCGCCGCCGATGTCATTCCAAACCAGAACCATCGCCACACAACGAGCAAGACCAATCAGAATTACGCCGACCATGTAACCTGGATGGTCACCCAAGAAAGTCAGTGCCAATACAAACATCAGAATTGGACCAACAAGCCAGTTCATGATCAAAGATAGCTTGATCGCTTTCTTATCTTTTACCACGGTGCCTAGTAGGTTGTAGTTAACCTTAGCCAGAGGTGGGTACATCATTAAGATAAGGCCAATCGCAAGCGGAATGTTGGTGGTACCAACAGACATAGATTCGTTCCACTGTTCGATCTGTGGGAATAGGGTGCCAAGCAATACACCAAGGCCCATGGCAATAAAAATCCACAGTGTTAAGTAGCGATCTAGAAAACCTAACTTTGGTTTCATGATAATCTCTCTTTGTTGATATCGTAAATCGTCGAAAAACGATTGGTTGTGGCAAAAAAACACGCTTAAAAGTAAAGGCCATCAAAGCCAATCATTCAAGCGTGAACTTCTATTTTAAAATACTGTTAAATACCGATTCGAAGCGTTGAATATTGTCGCGGTCGATGCGGTAACACATCTTCGGCGGAATCGACTCAGCCGTAATAAAACCTGAGGCTTTCAATATTCTTAAGTGCTCTGATACCGTTGATTGAGCTAAACCCAATTCACTTACCAGGTCACTGTTCAAGCAGCCGCCCGATTTTTCTAAAGCGGACAAGATACTAAGTATGCGAATTCTCGCTGGATGAGCGAGTGCTTTTGCTAACACAGCCATCTCTTTTTCTGCTTCAGCATTACTCGGCGGAAGAGGTAGAGAACAGCTATCTGTTGCTTGGCATGTTGCAGTCATACTTAGTGGACTCACTTACTACTAATCGTTAAAAGACGATTGATAGTAAGCCTATTTCTTTTATTGGTCAACGCGAAATTTAAAAGTCGGCCTAAATTGGCATATTAAATTATTCGTTTTAGTTAAGCTGATACTCGCTTTCTTATCTGTTTTCACCCCCTTATTGCGCATAAACAAGATCTTAGATTTAAACAAAGAAATCGACCGAAAAGCGTTGCATTCATTGACTACTCTAACGATATAATCGAACGCAGAACCGTTACACAAGATAACGAAAAATCATAATTGTCACTTTAATTGTCACTTTAATTGTCACTTTAATTTTTACTTATAGGTAAGCCCTGAAATGCCACAACAGAACATCAAATTTATCGCTGCTGATATGGACGGCACTCTGCTTAATGAACACGGAAAGTTAGACCCAGAATTCTTCAATCTTTATGAGCGACTAGAAGCTCAAAATATTATTTTTGCTGCGGCATCGGGTCGTCAGTACTACAGCCTGATGGAAACCTTTGCTCCGCTAAAAGATCGCATGATGTTCGTTGCTGAAAACGGCACATTGGTGATGCACAAAGGCCAAGAGCTTTACAGTTGCTTGCTTGATACCGTTGCCATCAAAGAGATCATTAAAGAAGCTCGAGCTATTGAAGGCGCGCATGTGGTGCTATGTGGTAAGAAATCGGCGTACATCGAAACCAAAGATGAGCGTGCTCTAGCGGAGATCTCTAAGTACTACCACCGCCGTGAGCAAGTAGAAGACTTACTGGCGGTAGAAGACGATTTCATCAAGGTCGCTATCTGTCACTTCGACGGTTCACAAGAGAAAGTGAACCCAAGCATTAATGCCAAGTTTGGTGAGAACTACCAAGTGGTTGTGAGTGCGAAAATTTGGTTGGATGTGATGAACGCTGAGGCGTCAAAAGGCGCGGCGATTAAACATCTACAAAACACATTAGGCTTCACTTACGAGCAGACCATGAGCTTTGGTGATTACCTTAATGACTACGAAATGCTTAAAGAGAGCTACCACTCTTACGCGATGGAAAACGCACACCCTAAGTTGAAAGAGATCGCTCGTTTTAGCGCGCCAAGTAACGTCGATGCGGGTGTATTCCAAGTACTTGAGAAACTGCTAGCGTAACGCGGTTAAGCTCAATCCGATTTTTATCAAAGCCAACTCGTGAATATGAGTTGGCTTTTTTGTTGGCTACTGGTTCATCGAGTTAAATTTGAACGAGTGTTCAGCATGTTGTAGTCTAATCAGAAAGATGGGTATTCAGTTTGAATTGGATACGCCTTAGCAACGATATTTGGAATGATGATGAGCAAGAAACTTCAACTTGATATTATTTCTGACGTGATGTGCCCTTGGTGCGTGGTCGGCTACAAAAACTTAGAGCAAGCCGTTACGGAACTTGGTTTAGAAGACCAGATTGAACTTGAATGGCAGCCGTTTGAGCTTAACCCTGACATGCCGCAAGAGGGCGAAAACCTGCGTGACCATATCATGAGAAAATACGGTTCTAGTGCGGAAGAGAGCCAACGTTCACGTGAACAGCTTGCGGCTCGTGGCAAAGCGGTTGGGTTCGATTTCAATTTCTATGACAGCATGAGAATGGTGAATTCACGCCACTTACATGTGCTGCTCGATTTTGCTCTAGCGCACGGTAAACAGACTGAGTTAAAGCTACGCTTCTTTACGGCTCACTTTTCAGAGCAGAAAGATCTGTCTGATCTTGAGGTTATCGCACAAGAGCTTGAAGCTGTTGGTTTAGATGCAACGAAGGCACTGAAGCGCCTAAAGAACACCGACAACTTGAAGCAAATTGAAGCGCAAGAGTTTGAATGGCAACGCATGGGGATCTCTGCAGTTCCTACTGTGGTGTTCAATCGTAAGAGTGCTGTGACAGGCGCGCAGACTAGAAACCTACAAGCAGATCCTTCAAGAGCTTATTGCTGAATCATAAGCCAATCATTGGTATCAATTAGAGTCTGAATTACATGGAATCGTTGTCACTCACTCAAGCGCAAAAACTGGTATTGCTTTCGCAAAAGCTTCCGCCTAAGAAATTACCCCCTAAAAAGCAACGCAATGGGTGTGCTTTGGCGAACACGTTGTCTGCGATTGAAAACCTTGGCTATGTGCAAATTGATACCATTTCCGTGATTCAGCGAGCCCACCATCATACGTTGTGGAATCGCAATCAAGACTACCAACTTAACCATCTTGATAAGTTGTTAGAGCGTCGAGAGGTGTTTGAGTATTGGTCGCATGCCGCCGCGTATTTACCCATGCGAGACTACCGTTTCAGCCTACATCGCAAGAATGGCTTTGCGAGCGGTAAGCTCAAGCATTGGTATAAAAAGGATGACGCACTGATGGCTCATGTTCTCAAACGTATTGAGAATGAAGGGCCGTTGATGGCGAAAGATTTTGAAGGGGATAGGCCAAACCCCGGAGGGTGGGGCGGTAAACCGGCCAAGCAAGCATTAGAAACCTTGTTCATGCAAGGCGATTTAATGGTGCCAAACCGAGTGAACTTTCATAAGGTCTATGACCTTACCGAGCGAGTTTTGCCGAGCGGAATTGATACCTCTGAGCCGACTGAACAAGAGTACATCGAGCATCTGATAACACGTTACTTAGAGGCTAACGGAGTTGGAATAGCGTCGGAAATGAGCTACCTGCTCAAGAACACAAAGCCTCTGATTCAGAAAACACTCCAACAGATGCTTGAAGATAAACAGGTTCTGAAAGTAGATATTCAAGGCTCTGATTACTATGTCCTGCCAGGTGCTTTTGATCTGCTGAATCAACCTCTTTCCAGAACCAAGCTTAAGATACTGTCTCCGTTTGATAACCTGCTGATTCAACGAAAGCGAATGCAATCATTGTTCAACTTTGACTACCTCCTAGAGTGCTATGTGCCTGAGGCCAAGCGCCAGTTTGGTTACTTTAGTTTACCGATTCTGTGGCAAGGTAAGCTGGTGGCGCGAATGGATTGCAAGGTCGACAGGAAGACCCGTTTACTCAATATTCGTAACTTGGTTGTTGAAGACAGAGTTAAAACCCATGAGTCATTGATTCACGCTTTATGCGAAGAACTAAAGCACTTTATGGTGTTTAACCAATGTGATGAGATGATCGTCCATAACTCCACACCTTTTGATCTTGGTAAACGCTTGATGAGCCATTGGCAAACAGTCTAGCGGTCTTTGTTGTTTAGAAAGCGCTTAGCTACTCAGAAAGAGCGGCTAACAAAAACTCGACAAAGGTTCGGTTCTTCAAGGACAGTTGCTTGGTTTTGTAGAGCAAGTGAATCGGCTTTGGTAACGGCGCCATGCCGGGTAGGATTTCCAATAGCGCGCCACGTTTAATCTCTTCTGCGACCAAGATAGTCGGTTGCAATAACACGCCTACGCCCTGTAGAGCGGCATATCGCAACACATCCCCATTATTCGACATCAAGCGCACACGTTCTTTATTCGGTGTGGCGTGAGGGGCTTGGCTGCTGTAACTGAACCCAAGCGATGGATGCTGCGCCAAGTCTTCCAATACTCTGATTTCAGCATGTTGGTTTAGGTATGCGGGTGTGGCGCAATAACACATCTCATAATCCCCTAAATACCTTGCGACCAAGCTTGAATCGGACAGGTCGCCAATTCGCACAATCAGGTCAATGTCGGATGAATAAGGGTCGACAAGGTCATTATTCAACATCAGCTCAACGTTGATGGTTGGGTGTTGTGCAAGGAATTTGGCTACGATAGGAGCAAGCACCTTGTTTCCATAGGTAACTGGGCAGTTAATTTTTACCGTGCCTTGCGGTTGGTTTTCCAAGGTTTGAATCAGGTTCTCTGCATTGCTGATGTCTTCGAGAATTCGCTTACACTCACGATAGTAAAGTTGTCCTGAATCGGTTAACGATTGCTTACGCGTGGTACGGTGGATCAGCTGAGACTTCAAACTGGCTTCTAAGGAATGGACATGTTTGCTTATCATGGTTGCCGACAGGTTGAAGTGGTTTGCGGCGCTACGAAAGCTGCCTTGTTCCACTACGTAGACGAAGACTTTCATGCTGGTTAACTTATCCATTGAACACTCTTGGTTGATAAACAATAAACAAAACGTGAGTTTATCAATTATTAGGGGTTAATTATATTAATGGCAAACCGATAATTAACTAAAATAAGAGCGTGAAATGCCTCAAACGAATGAAACCATCCTTGTTACTGCCGAACTTAAGATCAAAACCAACATAGAACGAGCTGCTGCGATCGAAGCTATCGAACAGTTTTGTTTAGACATGCAAAGCGAGCCGGGCTGTCTACAAGCAATTGCAACTTATGATAAAAACCAAAGCGATCGTGTGATCTTGCTTGAGCAATACGCAAACCGTGAAGCGATTAATCAGCACTTTGGTATGCCTCATACCCAAGCGTTTATTGAGCGTGATATTACGGAATTAGTGCAAGCATTTGAAACACAGCGTGGGCCTATCAAAACACAAGAGCAGGAGATCTAAGACATGAAATGGGGAATCCTAGGAACTAGCTTTATCTCAGGCGTAATGGCGGATGCGATTAAAGGCGATGCTCAAAGCGAGTTGTATGCCGTTGCTGGTCGTACTGAAAAAACACTTAACGAGTTTGCTGCCCAATACCAACCAACACGAACCTTCAACAGCTATGAAGCCTTGATTGAAGATGAGTCGGTCGACATTATCTACATTGCTCTGCCAAACCATGTCCATCATGAGTATGTGATTAAAGCGGCTCAAAAAGGCAAAGCGATCTTGTGTGAGAAGTCTCTGTCGGTAGATATGGAAAAAACCGAGCAAGCTTTACAAGCCGTGAAAGGAGCGGGCGTATTCTTTGCTGAAGGTTTGATGTATCTAAACCATCCACTGATTGCAAAACTTCATCAGGAATTAGCGACAGGTGAGATTGGCGGAGTGCGCTCAATTCAAGGTTCCTACGTTGCGGCGATTGATCAGTTCGTGAACCCTGCAAGTAAAGGCGCGTTGTACAACCTTGGCTGCTACCCAATGTCGCTGATTCACTCTGTCGCGCAGCAGCAATTTGGCGAGAGTGTGTTCGATGGTGTGCAGATATCAGCAATCGGTCGACGAGGCGAAGATGGCAATATCTGTGAATCGTCGGCGATGATGCGTTTCAATGACCGTTTTACCGCGCAAATCCATACTGCTGAAGATCACGGCTTAAAGCATGGCTTCACGATCCTAGGCAGCAAAGGCTGTATTACGCTAGATACTAACCCTTGGTTACCGACTGCAGAAAATACGTTTACGGTAGAGATCTATGAGACGTCGACACGTGAAGTGAAAGTTGAAGCGCAAGGCGATGGCTTCCATTATCAAGTGCGTAATATCCGCCAAGCAGTCGAGCGAGGTGACACACAACTTGCTGCGCCAATGGCAACCCACCAAGACTCTCGCGTGATCATGAAGTTACTGACTGATTGGGAACAAGCGGCGAGCTAACATCTTCGTAAATTCTATATTCGCCTCATGTTTGATCGCCTCGTAAGCTATCAAACATGAGGTGTTTTCCTATATCTTCCAGTCGACTCTCCCCAATAAATACTTTGCATTTGAAACCGCCACAGTGTCCAATATCAGGTAGTACTAAACTGACCGAAAAACCTTATTTTTTAAGGTGTTAAATAGGACCTTTGCCGCATGCGTAAATCAGATAAGAAAATCGAGAATCAAATCAGAGACGTGTTAACTGACGTTTGTGAAGACACGCTGAAAGGCTTCGATGGTTTTTTGTGGGTGATTCACTCGGTCAACTTCTCCTCTTTTCCGCAAAGTTTGAAAATTGTCTGTGTATTCGATACCAATCAGGATAGAACGAACTTCTTAAGTGGCGAAGGCAAGCAAAGTGTCTCAGGGGCTATCCAACAAGCGTTCAATCAAGTTGGAATTCAACTGAAGAATATCGATAAGTATGTGAGCTACGATACGCAAGAAAACTGCGACCGTGACCATCAAGGGAAGTGGAACAAGAGGCTTTAAGGAGCGTTGTCATCGTTCTTGTTTAGACAGCCTATCCAAATTGAGTTTCAACATTGTGGCGCTCAAACTGAGATTCGATACAGCAAATCCAAGTCATGCTCTGAGTTCTAGGCTCTGATAACTTCCCATCTTCCAAACCGTATTATTCTCATTTTGAGAAAATCTGAGCTGATTTCTCGTTAGCCGGATAAACTTGGTTTCCAAATAAAATTAAAATCATAAAAATTTATCTTTTCCTTAATGGATTGATTTTGAATCGGCATTTGCTCGTTTTACTTGCCACCGATGAAACAAGACAGACGAGCACTTGAACAATGCTGCCATGTAGTCGATACTTTTTTCGTATTTTGATTCCTAAATTGACACGTAAGTTGGCTGACTTTTCGTCTTGCGATTTAAGGCATGACAGTATCGATTAGGAAATTTGAATCATGAAAACCTACATTTCTGGGCTGCTCGCACTCATACCGTCATGTTTAATCGCTGGCTACGCTTTTGCTGTTGGTACAGCAGTTGTGCTGCCAGGGCAACATGAAGCGGGTGTCGATCTTTCGGGCTCCCCACTATCTGCGAATGCCGTCATTGATTGGGAAATTTCCAACAGTGATATTGTGTTCGGAGCTTATGCCGACAAAGCCGACAATGAGCGGGCTACGACAATTGGTTATATGTACAACCAAGTCATGGCGATGAACTCGGGTTGGTTGGAGAACGATCTCCGTAACCAAGCTGAGTTAGAAGGCCTCAATTTCGAAGACTATTTCCTGCACTTTTCTGAAGATACTGTCATTGCCGAAGTTGATAAAACTCACGGCGAAAAGACCCTTTTAAACCGAAAACCTATGATCTTGGGTTATACAGCCAGTGAAGACCATGCTGGCTTTTGGCTGTATCAAGAGCCTCCGTGGGATGCCGATGTGTTTGAGAATTTCGAACAGGGTGGGGCTTTGTATGTCTATCATGCTGAGCAGTTCGAACGGCTGACCTTTAAGTTCTCACAGTTTGCTGGCAGCGGAGAATTTTGGATTGAATATCCAACAGCTATTGATTCTCAGGGAAGGGTTTCACAGTGGGAAAGGCTCGACGTAAAGAAAGACAAAACGCTCAATATGACCAAAAACCAATCGGTGATCTGGAACCTTCCGGATAACTGGGTAAGAGCCACGACTCATGATGGCAGTGGTGCGAGTTATGGCGGCGGCCAGTATTTTGGCTCCACCTTTTTGAGAGATGGTGGGCGCTTATACGTTGTAAGAGTTCGTTGGCAAAGTGAGAACGCCGGCGACAGGCCGCGTTTAAAAGAAGTCAAACTCAAGAACAGTTTTCCAACCGTCAAATTAACCGACGCTCCGACTACAACGCTAGACGGCAATGCTATCAGCCAATGGCGAAAAATCCGCGGTTTTGATGTGTCTGCAGACCTAGATGGCGATAACTACTTGTCGCCAAGCGAGTATCGAAATCGAACTAATAGGAACGCGACAGCGCGTTTTCGTTGGGAATCAAGAGTGGTGCCATTTGGTCGAATGTGGAGCGCTAACTCATCTTGGTCGCTAACGAACGTCGCAAACGCGGATTATCTATCTGCTATTCATCGCTACTACAAGCAAAGCTGGGCAAGCCAAGGTTTGAATGGTGCGTACAACGACGACACAAATAAGCTTATTGGTGCGAATCAGTTCTATGTTCACTCTGGCGGGCATGTTCAAGAGTTAGGAGCTGTTGCGGGTTCGAATCAAGCGGATGATCTCTACAAGCAACAATTTTCAGCGTTTCTGAAAAATCTATCAGCTTTAGAAAGTGATGCGTCGATTGGGTTGAATATCGGAACCGCGAACTTGCTGGGTCGAAATGGACAGTCTCATCTTAGCGAAGCGGGATCTCTATATTTACGCGAGCACTACATTTTTCCGTCTACTGGGTTTAGTGGTTACTCGGGGATCTCTAAATTCTGGGATAATTCTGCGCTCGCCTATAATGGACAAAGTGTTATTTTTCAGGCGACAACGCGTTATGGGCGAGTTCAGTATCTTGGAAATAGTGAAGAGAATTGGAAGCAAGACCAATACTCGACGCTAGCGATCTACCACCTCAATCGACACGCTCAACATAGCTACTTTAATCAGTGGAACAATGGTTACGTCTATGGAAGTGGCAATACGACGGCTGACACTTTCTGGCAAAGAGGTGTCCCTAAAAACATCGCCTACCAACCAAGTTCGTTATTGGCCGTTGATTTGGGAGAGCCGAGTCATCAGATCCCACAAGGCTTTGCGCCGATTCCTTTGATGCTTTCGACAACGACACCTCAGCCCGCTGACTACACCGTCGTTGGCGATGCCTCGATGAACGAAATGGTGCATGCTGATCTGCCCAACGGTATGACGCACGTTCTACCGACGTTCACGTACTTTATGTATCAATCTGAAAATCAGGTGGTTGCTGGTGGTCCTGAGGACATGGTGTTAGCGAGAGAGTTTAGCAATGGTCGTGTGTTGTATCGTACGGATTTCCACGGTAAGAATCCGAGCTTTTATGAAACGTCAAAACTCACCATTGCGTTGGATGTTCCAATGAAACCTGTTGATGCTAACGGTAACGTTGGTGACTATGTGAGTGAAATAGAAATTGGCGGTTATGAAGGTTTTTTCTTACTTTATTAGAGCCAATGTGAGTGAGTACTCTCGAACCAGAGTAGACTAGAGCTTAGGTTCGGGATATCAGCTTATTCTTTTTACACTGCTTAAACTCTTTGGCGATCCACGATTGCTCGTTTAAACCATTGTCGATTAGAGCAAAAAGGTAGCCATCGACTTTGCCTGACGCCGCAGGATATTCTTGAAAAGCGTGCTTAGGGTAGCCGGGGTAATCTGTCTCGTATTGAGCGTCTAACTGCTTACCGAGTTGACGCCATTTTACGAATAACTCAGAAGAAGACGTCTCAACCTTATATTGGCCCAAAATACGTTGGTGATGAGTTAACGCCACTTTAGCGCAGTGGTTGGTCTGTACGACTTTTTGTATCAATTCAACTTGTTCTTCACTCATGGTTTTCGCCAGTACATTCTCTTGTTCGATGCGCGCCATTCGCTCACCAAACGTTTCAGCATGGGTGGAAAACACAAAAGTAAGCGGTAAAGCCAATACCAAAAGACGCTTGTAGAACATAACCAAACTCGTTAAAAGGATTCGCGGCTATTATGCCGCCCGCCGCCAATATTATTAATGAATATAAACGCTTAATTGTAAGAATTATTTTTATCGAGTAGATAAATAGATGGTTTTGGAGTTGTGGTATTCAGGTTCTGAATGTTTGGTTGGTGAGCCTGAAATTTGATGAGGGATCCGTTACGAATTAATGACCTTGATGCCTTTGTCTTGAAGCTCATCAATCACACTACTCGAAAGATCAATGTCGGTGATCACGCCATCAAGCGCACTTAAATCTAAGGCGTGGAAAGTAGCGATACGCCCGTATTTGGTTGAGTCTGAAATCAGATAGTTTGAATGAGCTGCTTGAACAATGGCTTGTTTGACTAATACCTTATTTTCACAAGGTGTCGAGAGCCCTTTTAGATTCCAAGATGAAGAAGAGATAAACGCAATATCAATATTCATCCCTGCCAAGAACTCAGCTACTTTTCCCCCAATACTCGATTGATTTTCACGGTCAATCTTGCCACCAGTATGGTAAATCTCAGATTGTGTGCTGTTCATTAGGTATGCGGCAATCGCGAAGTCATTGGTGATGATAAGCAGATCATCTCGCCCTGCAAGTTGGTGAGCGATCTCCAAAGAGGTTGTTCCAGCGTCTAAGTAGATAGTCGAATACTCAGGAACCAATTGAGCAGCTAGTTGACCTATTTGAGCTTTTTCGCTTGCTTGCTGTTCTACCTTGATGTCGTGTGACAATTCGCTGTGAAGTGCTTTAGTCAGCTGAACGCCACCCGAAACTGAAATCACTTTCCCTGATGTCTCTAGCTTTACGATATCTCGACGAATGGTCATATGAGACACCTCTAAGTGCTCAACAAGCTCAGAAATACTGATCACTTCTTGGTGTGATAATAGTGACAAAATGGTTCTCTGACGTTCCGCTGGAATCATGATTCTTCTTCTATGTTCTTATTTTTCATCATCCTATCAATCTTTAGCTGTTTTGTGAATATCTGTGAATATCTGTTGTGAAATAGCAATTAGAACTGTGATTGCTGCCGAAATTACCCTTATCTAATGCCTCGAAAGGGTTAAATTACTCAACTGTGTTAACTTTTGTTAAAAATGTGACTTATCACTAAGTCGCATTCGATTGCTTAACATATAATCACAAACATAAACAAGAATTAACAAATCTAGAATTCAATAATTACGTGAAAGGCATCTTGCTATGAATGAAGTTCAATCTGTTGGTGTTATCGGTTTAGGTTCTATGGGCATGGGCGCAGCGAAGTCATGCGTGCGTGCAGGGCTTGATGTATATGGTTTCGATTTGAATCCGCAAGCGCTTGAAACCTTGGGTGAATATGGCGCAAAAGCGGTCTCGACAAGTGCGGTTGAGTTTGCCGACAAACTTGATTCAGTTTTGGTATTGGTTGTGAATGCAGCTCAAGTTAACACGGTACTGTTTAAGACTGGTCTTGCGGCGGCACTAAGATCTAACACGCCAGTTATGGTCTCGGCAACGATCTCAGCAGAAGACGCGAAACAAATCGAAGCTCAGCTTGCTGAACATGATCTTGTGATGCTGGATGCGCCAGTGTCCGGCGGTGCAGTAAAAGCAGAAGTCGGTGAAATGACCATCATGGCTTCAGGTTCGACAAGTACATTCGAAGTATTGGCTCCTGTACTCGATGCAACTGCAGCTAAAGTCTACAACATCGGTGAGGCCATCGGCCTTGGTGCGACCGTTAAGATTATCCACCAGTTACTAGCAGGTGTTCATATTGCTGCGGGCGCTGAAGCGATGGCACTAGCCGCACGCGCAAACATTCCGCTTGATTTGATGTACGACGTTGTTACGAATGCAGCGGGCAACTCTTGGATGTTCGAGAACCGCATGAAGCACGTAGTCGATGGTGATTACTCTCCAAAATCTATGGTTGATATCTTTGTGAAGGATTTGAACTTGGTATCAGATACCGCTCAAGACCTGAAATTCCCACTCCCGCTATCAAGTGCTGCACTGAACATGTTCGTTAGCGCGAGCAATGCTGGCTTTGGTCAAGAAGATGACAGCGCAGTGATTAAAGTATTCCAAGGTATTGATCTACCAGGTGTAAATACGTCAAAGGCGGAGAAATAATCATGTTATTAGGTGTTATTGCAGACGACTTTACAGGTGCAACAGACATTGCTGGTTTCTTGGTTGAAAACGGTATGCGCACTGTTCAACTGAATGGGATTCCAACGGGAGAGTTTGACACATCAGCAGATGCTGTGGTGATCAGCCTTAAATCTCGCTCTTGCCCAGTTGACGAAGCGGTGACGGATTCGGTTACTGCGCTTAAATGGCTTCAATCTCAAGGCTGCCAACAGTTTTACTTTAAATACTGCTCAACGTTCGACAGTACCGCTGAGGGCAATATTGGTCCCGTAACAGATGCACTTTTGGCTGAACTTGGAGAATCTTTCACTATGGTTTGCCCTGCATTGCCAGTAAATGGTCGCACGGTTTACAACGGTCACTTGTTTGTTTTTGGTGAGTTATTGAGTGATTCAGGTATGCGTAATCACCCTGTTACACCAATGACGGATTCAAGTGTGGTTCGAATGATGGACGCACAATCAGAAGGTGTTTCCGGTTTAGTTAACTTTCAAACGATTGAACAGGGCGCTGATGCGGTTACCGCTCGTTTTAACGAACTCAAAGCTCAAGGTAGTCGCTACGCCGTGGTAGACGCATTTAATGCAGAGCACTTGGTGACGTTAGGTCAAGCGGCTAAATCTTTGAAACTAATCACAGGTGGTTCAGGCCTAGCTGCTGGTATCGCTAAAAACTGGACAGAACATCTTGCTGATCAAAGTGATGCAAAACATGCCGGTAGCCCAGTCAAAGCACCAACCGTTGTGTTCTCTGGTTCTTGTTCAGTGATGACTAACCAACAAGTTGCGGTATACAAGCAGCTTGCTCCTCACTTTGCTATCGATGTGAAGGCTTGCTTAACCAATGATCAATACGCCAATGAAGTGTTCGATTGGGTGATGACCAATAACCAAGGCGAGTTTGCTCCTTTGGTTTATGCAACCGCAGATGCTGCCGCACTAAAAGCAATTCAAGAAGAGTACGGCGCACAAGCTTCAAGCCACGCCGTTGAACAATTTTTTAGTCAACTCGCTATCAAACTACAACAACATGGCGTGAAAAACTTCATCGTTGCTGGTGGTGAAACATCAGGCGTCGTGACGCAAAGCCTAGCCGTGAAAGGTTTTCATATTGGTCCTCAAATCGCACCAGGTGTGCCTTGGGTTAAATCGGTCGAAGGTGAGCTATCACTAGCGCTAAAATCGGGCAATTTTGGTGATGAAAACTTCTTCGCTAAAGCTCAATCATTCTTTTCATAAGCGAGATTCAAATGAGTAAAGTTTTGATGAACGAGCAGCAGTTAAGAGAGCAAATGGTCACGCTCGCTCGTTCAATGTTCGAACGAGGTTACGCCACTGGTGGTGCAGGTAACCTGTCTATCAAATTACCTAATGGGCATTTTCTAGCAACACCAACAGGCTCTTCATTTGGTCGCCTTGTCGCTGAGGAATTGTCGGTTGTCGATATCGATGGCAACCACATCTCAGGTAAGAAGCCTTCTAAAGAAGCGGCATTCCACCTAGCGATTTACCGTAATAATCCTGTATGCAATGCCATTGTTCATTTGCATTCTACTTACCTTACCGCGTTGTCTTGCCTTGAAGGGTTGGATCGTAACAACGCGATTAAGGCTTTCACACCGTATTTCGTGATGCGAATTGGCGAGTTACCAGTCATTCCTTACCTACGTCCGGGTGACCCACAAATCGCTGAAGAGTTGGCAAAACGAGCAGGTGATTATCGAGCATTTTTGTTAGCAAACCACGGCCCAGTAGTAACAGGCACTGACTTTGTTGATGCCGTTGATAACGCTGAAGAGCTAGAAGAGACCGCCAAATTAGCATTCTTATTGAAAGGGAATGATATCCGTTACCTAACGGACGAAGAAGTGATGGATTTAAAAGGGAGAGGCAAATAATGGCTAAGTTCGCAGCAAACTTAACGATGTTATTCACAGAAGTACCATTTCTAGAGCGTTTTGAAAAAGCACACCAAGCCGGTTTCAAAGCTGTTGAATACCTATTCCCTTATGCATTTGAGGCCGAAGAGCTTGCAGCAAAAATGCAGAGATTTGGTTTTGAACAGGCGCTGTTCAACATGCCTCCAGGTGATTGGGACGCAGGCGAGCGTGGCTTCGCAGCGATTCCTGGCCGTGAAGAAGAGTTTAAAACCAGCGTTGATACGGCACTTATGTACGCTAAAGCGCTGAATTGCAAGAAAGTTCACGCGATGTCGGGTCTACATGATGCGAATTTCACGAGGCAGCAACACGTTGAAACCTTTATCTCAAATATTCGTTTTGCCGCAGATAAGTTTGCTGAGCATAACATCGAATTGATTATTGAACCGCTAAATAGCCGTGATGTTCCTAATTACTTCGTTGCTCACCAACGTGACGCTGTCGAACTGATTAAGTTAGTCGATAGGCCAAATGTGAAGCTGCAACTCGACCTTTATCACGCGCAAATCATGGATGGTGATTTAAGTACTTTGATTCGTGAAGTGGCTGCTTATACCGGTCATATCCAAATTGCTTCTGTACCAGAAAGGCATGAACCATCGGAAGGCGAACTGAACTACCCACACTTGTTTAGTGTTTTGGATGATTCAGGTTACCAAGGTTGGATTGGTTGTGAATATAACCCAAGAGGCACGACAGAAGAGGGGCTTGGCTGGGTAAAAAGTTATTTATAGCGCGGTGTGAATGGCGTTTATATGTAACGAACCATAAAAGTAAAAACTGATTTAGATAACACGGCTTACAGGTAAGCCAACACATAACGATAAAGTGCAATAGGTGATCCCGATATCACCTATATGCACCACCCTACAATTTTCATAAAAATGAAGAAAGAGACAAAAGGAATATAAAAATGGATGGAGCACTGATAGGCATCGTAATTGGCATCTTAGCCATGATGGGTATGATTATTAAAACGAGAATCCCAGTCGCACTTGCTATGGTTATTGCAAGTATCATCATGGGTCTTTTTGCGGGTATGGCGCCAACAGAGTTGATTGATGCAATTAAAGCTGGTTTTGGTGGCGTGCTTGGTGGTATTGGTTTGATCATCGCGTTCGGCGTTATCATGGGCGCGTGTTTCGAACGCTCTGGAGCCGCTGTTCGAATGGCAAAAACGTTTGTAAAGCTGTGTGGTAAAGGTCGTGAAGACTTAGCGCTAGGTTTTACAGGGGTGCTTGTCGCTATACCAGTTTTCTGTGACTCTGCGTACATCATTTTGCATTCTCTTGTTCGCGCAATTTCACGTGATACGGGGAAGTCAGCGGTTGGCCTAGGTGTGACTCTAGCGCTTGGCTTGCTTATCACTCACGCACTTGTGCCACCAACACCGGGTCCAGTTGCTGTGGCTGGAATTCTGGGTGTAGATCTAGGTGAATACATGTTATGGGGTTTGATGGTTTCTATCCCTATGATGCTTCTTTCTATGATTTATATTCGTCGAGTAGGTAACGAGTACTACCGCGTACCAAACGGTGAGACATGGATTACTAACCAAGCTGATTGGGCAAACCTTGAGAAAGTGAAAGAAACAGATGACAGAGAGCTACCAAGTAACTTTTTATCATTCGGTCCAATTCTGCTGCCAATCGCATTCATCCTAATCAACACGCTTGTTGGTCAAGGTGACACTGCAATGCACAACGTTATTTCGTTGATTGGTAACCCAGTGGTTGCTGTTGGTATCGGTGTTCTTATGGCGCTATACGGTCTTACTCGTCATATTGAGCGCAAAGACATGGTTAGCTCTATGGATGATGCTCTGTCTACTACAGGTCTAATTCTTGTGGTAACTGGCTGTGGTGGCGCAATGGGTGCAGTACTTAAAGCATCAGGTGCTGGCCCTCAAGTAGCCGAAGCTATTGCGAGCAGCGGTATTCCACCTCTACTTGTACCACTAGCAATTGCTTCAATGCTTCGTCTAATCCAAGGTTCAGCAACGGCATCAATGATGGTTGCAGCAACGATGACGCTGCCATTGGTTGAAACGTTAGGTCTAGACCCAGTATTCGTAGCACTTGCATGTGCGGTAGGTCCGGTTGGCTTCTCTCATTTGAACGATTCATACTTCCACATCATCAACCGTACGTTAGGTATTACTGAACTAGCTGACCAAATTAAGATCTGGTCTGTGTCTTCAACCATCGCATGGGCGATTGGTGCAAGCATCATCATGATTCTAAACTTAGTGTTTGGTAAAGGCGGTACGTTGATCGACCCACTTATTCCAATTGCGGTCCTAGGCGCTGTATTTGTATGGCTAAAAAGCAAAGAGAAATCACAAGTAAAGACAGCCGTTACTAACTAATACTACTTACCTTTATATACTGCCCCTATTAATTGATTAGCTTGCTGATCTTCAATAGGGGCATTTTTGGATCGGACACTCATCAAAATTACTAATCTTTTGGATCTATCAGTATGAAAATTGTTATTGCACCAGACTCGTTTAAAGAATCTTTATCGGCTGTATCGGTGGCGGCGTGTATTGAAAAGGGCTTTCGTGAAATCTTCCCTGACGCTGACTATGTGACTTTACCCCTGGCCGATGGCGGCGAAGGGACTGTGGATGTGTTACTGCAAGGATTAGCGGGGCAGAAGCGAACACATCAAGTGGAAGGTCCGTTGGGCGCATTGGTTAATGCTGAATGGGCGATGCTTGAGCCATCCGATAGCAACCCGAACAAAACGGCATTGATTGAAATTGCTGCGGCATCAGGTTTGGATTTGTTAGCGCCAGAGCAGCGTAACCCTTTGTTGGCTTCTTCATTTGGTACTGGGCAATTGATTTTGGAAGCGATAGAACAGGGCGCTCAAACGATTATTCTTGGATTGGGTGGCAGTGCGACTAATGATGGTGGTGCGGGTATTGTTCAAGCTCTAGGTGGTCGATTAATCGATAGGAATGGACAAGAGCTTGGCCGAGGTGGTGCTGCACTTGCAGAGCTCGCATCAATAGATCTTACCGGCTTAGATTCGCGCTGTGCTGATATCGAATTGATTGTGGCGTGCGATGTTGATAATCCATTGTGTGGTGATAACGGCGCCAGCCATATATTCGGCCCACAGAAAGGCGCAAGCCCAGAACAAGTTGTGATGCTTGATACGGCGCTTGAGAATTTTGCTCAAGTAGCTGAATCTCAAGGTTGTACTCGTGGTGATGACTCTGTTCACAAGCGTAAGGGTTATGGCGCGGCGGGTGGTGCTCCAATGGGGCTTGGATTGTTGTTTAACATGCAGATTAAACCGGGTATCGAGATGGTGCTTGATGTTTTACAAGCTGATGAAGTATTGAAAGGCGCAGATCTTGTAATTACCGGTGAAGGGCAAATGGATAACCAAACTCTGCAAGGAAAAACGCCTTATGGGATTGCTAAACGTGCGAGTTTACAAGGTATTCCGACCATAGGGATTGCAGGTTCTTTAGGAATAGAAGTCGAAGCCTTGTATGGTGAGATGAACAGCTTGTTTGGGACGGTAAGATCACCTCAAACTTTAGAAAAAGTACTACAAGAGGCTGATATCAACTTGACGAGAACGGCAAGAAATATTGCAGCGACTTTACGGTTAGGTCACAAAATATCACAAAAATAGCGATTTTTGATAAGACTCGAACAATCGTGGGATTAACTTGTAATGCCATGTAACTTATTGATTGTTATGTTGTAAATATTACTATCAATATTGAATGATTATGATTATGATTATGATTATGATTATGATTTAGATCATTAAATTGATAGGTTTTGTCCATGATAACGATAATTACAAACGATTATATTTTACTTTGATTCAAGCTTATTCTATATCCTTAGTTACTGCGTGGTTTTGTGTGATGAATAACTACCATACAGAAGTGGCGGTGCAACAAAGATGCTGCACCTAAAAGGTAATAAGGAATTGATGATGAGTAAAAAACTAACTACAGCTGCGGGTTGTCCTGTTGCTCATAACCAGAATGTTCAAACTGCGGGCAAACGTGGTCCTCAACTTCTTCAAGATGTTTGGTTCTTGGAGAAATTGGCCCATTTTGATCGTGAAGTGATTCCAGAGCGTCGTATGCACGCGAAAGGCTCAGGTGCTTACGGCACATTTACCGTTACACACGACATCACAAAATACACCAAGGCAAAATTGTTCTCTGAAGTAGGTAAAAAAACCGACTTGTTTGCACGTTTCACAACAGTAGCGGGTGAGCGTGGTGCTGCCGATGCCGAGCGTGATATCCGTGGCTTTGCATTGAAGTTTTATACTGAAGAAGGCAACTGGGATATGGTGGGTAACAACACGCCAGTATTCTTCCTTCGTGATCCTCTTAAGTTCCCTGACTTAAACCACGCGGTGAAACGTGATCCACGCACCAACATGCGTAGCGCGAAAAACAACTGGGATTTCTGGACTTCTCTTCCGGAAGCTCTGCACCAAATTACTATCGTAATGAGTGACCGTGGTATCCCGGCTACTTACCGACACATGCACGGCTTTGGTAGCCACACGTTCAGCTTCATCAACGCTGATAACGAACGTTTCTGGGTTAAATTCCACTTCAAATCTCAGCAAGGTATTAAGAACCTTTCTGATGCAGAAGCGGCACAAGTGATCGGTGATGATCGCGAAAGCCACCAACGTGATTTGCTAGACAGCATCGATAACCAAGACTTCCCGAAATGGACGTTGAAAGTACAAGTGATGCCAGAAGCAGATGCAGCGAAGGTTCCATACAACCCGTTCGATTTGACTAAGATCTGGCCTCATGCAGATTACCCGTTGATTGAAGTGGGTGAATTCGAGCTAAACCGTAACCCACAAAACTTCTTCGCAGAAGTTGAGCAGTCGGCATTCAACCCGGCGAACGTAGTTCCAGGTATCAGCTTCTCTCCAGACAAGATGCTGCAAGGTCGTCTGTTTGCTTACGGTGATGCACAACGTTACCGTTTGGGTGTTAACCATCAGCACATTCCAGTGAATGCGCCTCGTTGCCCTGTACATAGCTACCACCGTGATGGTGCGATGCGTGTCGATGGTAACTTCGGTGGCACATTAGGTTATGAGCCAAACAACGAAGGTCAGTGGGCAGAGCAGCCAGATTTCGCTGAACCAGCACTGAACCTAGATGGCGCAGCAGCACACTGGGATCACCGCGAAGATGAAGATTACTTCTCGCAACCGGGTGACTTGTTCCGCCTAATGACACCAGAGAAGCAAGCGATTCTGTTTGATAACACTGCTCGTAACCTAGGCGGCGTACCAAAAGAGATTCAATTGCGTCACCTAAGACACTGTTACAAAGCCGACCCTGCATACGGTGAAGGCATTGGTAAACTGCTTGAAATCGATGTGAGCGAATTTAAGTCGTAATCAATCATCTTGATTCGTTAATTGAAAGGCCGTTGAGTGAATTACTCGATGGCCTTTTTTGATCTCGCTGAATATCAAGCAACCCTAAATCATTGAAAAATAAAACAATCCACATTGATAGTTTTTACCTATCGAATTGATAAATCTATCCCATTATCTTTGTAAGAGTGATCGGATTATTCTACGACTATCAGTTTATAAAGTAGAAGAGTTTGAGATGAATAAGAGCGCATTAATCGTTGAAGGTGGAGCAATGAGAGGCATTTTTGCTGCCGGAGTTTTAGACGCCTTCATGCAAGACGATTTCCGTCCTTATGACTTTGCCATCGGCGTATCTGCAGGTGTGTCGAATCTGGTTGGTTACTTATCTCATGCACCAAAACGTAGTTATGATGTGATCACCACAATGGCGACGGATAAAACTTTCTTTAATCCTGCTCGCTTTGCCAAAGGTGGTAATTTAGTGGACGTTAAATGGTTATGGAACGAATCCAATCAACGTTATCCGCTCGATTGTGGTGAGCTTTTTTCAAGTATCCCACTGATTGCTGCTGTGACTAATGTGGATACGGGCAGTGCTGATTACTATCACATTAAGCCAGAGAACCTTTCTAATGTGGTTGAAGCAACAACCGCTTTACCTATCGCTTACCGCGAGACACCGTGTTTCTCTGGTGGCTGTTATACCGATGGTGGTGTCGCGGATTCGATTCCGGTTCGCGAAGCATACCGTCGCGGTGCGCGAGACATCACCGTGATTCTTTCTCATCCTTTAAGTTACCGAATGAAGCCTCAAAAGCACCAATGGATGCTGAAAAAGCTATTAAAGAAATTCCCTAACATTGCAGAATCGATGGCGGTGCGTGCTGAAAACTACAACCAGTCTTTGGAGTTCATTCGTAATCCACCCAAAGATGCGACCATTAAAGTGATAGCGCCACCGGAAGCCTTCGCGGTTAAGCGTTTAACTATGGATCAAAGTACTCTTAATGCAGGTTACGAGATGGGCGTAAAAGCCGGTCAAGAGCACCTTGCCATTCGAAAAGGCGTGTATGGTTTAGATACCGAAGATTGTCATTTCTGCGTCTAGGAACGTTTTTAGAATACTGGATAAACGACAAAGCCACGCTGTTCACTTAGGAATAGCGTGGCTTTGTATTTGTAGACCTAGTTTGTTTTGAACTCAGCCTGCTGTTAACTCAATCTGTTATTAAACAAGTTCGTTGCCGCTGGTGTTGCCAGCAAAGAAAGCATCGACACTGGTGAGCGTTGTATTGGCGATGTTGAACAGCGCATCTTTGGTCAAGAAAGCTTGGTGACCTGTGAACAATACATTGTGACAAGCAGAGAGGCGACGGAATACGTCATCGACAATCACATCGTTAGATTTGTCTTGGAAGAACAACTCTTTCTCGTTGTCGTAAACATCAAGACCAAGCGCACCGATCTTACTCTGTTTAAGCGCTTCAATCGCAGCGGTTGAATCCAGTAGTTCACCACGGCTGGTGTTGACGATCATCACGCCATCTTTCATCTTCTCAAATGCCGTTGCATCCAATAAGTGGTAGTTCTCTTTACTCATCGGGCAGTGCAGAGAAATCACATCAGACTCTTGGTAAAGCTTGTCGAGTTCAACGTATTTAGCGCCTAATTCAACAGCTAACGGGTTTGGGTATGGGTCGTAGCATAGGATGTTCATGCCTAAACCTTTCAGAATTCGCATTGTCGCTAGGCCAATCTTACCTGAACCAATCACACCGACTGTTTTTCCGTGGAAGTTAAAGCCAACTAACCCCTCAAGAGAGAAGTTCGCATCACGAGTGCGTTGGTATGCCTTGTGTAGTTTACGGTTCAAACACATCATCATGCCAACAGTGTGTTCTGCTACCGATTCTGGTGAGTAAGCCGGAACGCGAACCACTTGCAGACCAAACTCTTTGGCTGCGTCTAGGTCGACCTTGTCAAAGCCCGCACAGCGCATCGCGATCAGCTTGGTGCCGCCTTGAGCAAGAATCTCGAACACGTCTTGCGATAGGTCATCGTTTACAAACGCACAAACCACTTCGTTGTCGTGCGCCATTTTTGCTGTTGTTGTGGTGAGTCGAAAATCGTGAAAATGAAACTCAGCGTTGAGTTCGCCTTTTGCCAGTTCGAATGATTTTTCGTCGTATGATTTTGAGCTAAAAAAAGCAATGTTGAGCATGGCTTCCTCTCTTACCTAAAATATAAATAACCCACTGATTCATTCTCTGAAACGGGATTAAAACAAGGGCATGTTGACCTTTCGCGGTTAAGTTTTGTTCGAGATAAAATCGTTTTAATCGCGACGAGAGGTTTGCCGCCTAGTCATTCTAAGCAAAACCCTCTCAACAAAGAGTAAAACGATTTTAGCCGAACCCTTCGGGCAGTGTTTGTGGTTCCTTTCTACAGCGTTATCGAATTCTCATGTAGGCGAGCTACACGTCGAATTCTCTGCCTTGTATAAATAACCCACAAACGGCTGCAAAAATCAGCTCGATAGGTCAACATGCCCTACAACTCTGCTCAGTGTGCTAGAGTTTTTTTCTCTTGTCTATCACCATTAGTCATTGTAATTACTATGGTTATTTGGTCTTTTATCTTCACTTCTTGAACATTAAAAATCACAGTACGAGGCAGCTTGCTTATAAGTTCATCAATATTGATTGGATCTTACTTTCGGGTGTTGAACATCTTCTTGGTCTCTTTTTCAGACCAGAAGTTAATGTTGAATTGTGCGTCGTCGCTAAGCTCTATTCGATGCCAATATTGAGGTGGGCTTGTGGCAAATTGCCCAGCTTCGATTGTGATAACACTTTCTGGTTCTGTCGCTTCTGCATCGGCAAAACCGTAGAAGGTGACCGTGCCTTCCATTACACAAATCTGACCGAATACACCCTCAGCGGTGTTGTGATGATTGAGAAGCGCTGCCGGTATGTTGTCTTTGGTGAAAAATGGTGTGGAACGTTGAATTTTCCAGTGTGACGGAATACGTAAATGACTCATATAAAACCTCTTCTCTAACTGTTCTTTGAAAGTTGTATTTCTGTATTTCTGTGCTTCTTTCTAACGGGTGGTGGTTATTATTTACCAGTAGTTCTCGCTGCTGAATTGGCCGGGTTTTCGGCGTAAGTGCTTCTCGAAACCTAAACTAGTTAGCGCTTCGCTCGTGTCACGAACCATTTGCGGATTGCCACAAAGGTAGAAAAAACTGCGGGTTTGATTGAAAGCGACAGACGCGGTTTGCTCAAGGTCGCCTCCAAGTAACAAGCTTGGGATTCGTCCGCGCAAAGTTCCGGTGACTGATTCTCTAGAAATAATTGGAACATATTGTAGTTTCCCTTGGAAGTGATGAACGAGTTGAGCGATACGGTCTCGATAAGTCAGGTCTTGTTCTGTTCTTACGGCATGAACCAGTACAAGGTTTTTGAACGAGGCGACTTTTTCAGATTCAGATCCGTTTTGCTGCTGTATCTGCATGCTTTCGAGCATTGAGATAAAAGGCCCAACCGCGGTCCCGGTTGAAAGCATCCATAGATCGTCGACGATCTCTGGGATCTCATCTAAGGTCATAAAGCCACTTGGGTCTTTGCCGACGAAGATGTCATCGCCAACCTTCAACTCATGAAGTTGAGGTGAAAGCTGACCGTTCTGATCCTTAATAATCAAAAACTCCAGATGTTGATGACCTTGTTCGTGCTCTGGCGCGTTCACCATCGAATAGGCGCGTCTTACGAACTCATCCTCATTGTTAAGCAAGCCAAGTTTCGTAAACTGACCCGCCTGATAGGGAGAGACAGGAGCACTGACTTGAAGTGAGAACAGTTGATCTGTCCATTCCGTCTTGTTTAAGACTTTGCCGGTTACCAAACCATGAGGAATATCTGTCATATCATCACCTTTACGTAGAGAAGTTATCTCATTAAGGATACTCAACTATTTACATTTTGGAGTTGCATGTACCATGCCAATAATGAGAATGCTTATCAATACTGGGTTTGTGGTGAAAATAATTTGGAATCATGTCAAATGGACTTATTTAAATTCGAGTCCAAATGACTCTGGTGGTGTTTTTTGATGTTGATTTTGTTGATTAAGAACGATGAATTGGTCTTTAGATACAAGCAAAATTAGTGCAGTGGTTTGACCCCTAGGGTATTCAACCAATTACTAAAGAGAATATTTTGCAGATGAGTATAATGGCGGCTTTCGATCTCAATATAGCCGTGTTTTATGCTTGATAATCTTCGTATGGCCTTGAACGTATTGTTCGTGACCATCAATACCGCAATGACTGCGTTTACCGTGAGCTTCTTTGGCCTCATCAAACTGATTCTGCCAATCTCTGTTGTGCAGAAGTCGTGTACTCGTTTAGCTAACTTCACATTTTGGTGTTGGGCTTCGCTCAACCTTTGGATGTTGAACGTGAACAATGACATCGAGTGGCAAGTGGAAGGCGGGGAAGATATCTCGACCAAACAGTGGTATTTGATGATGTCGAATCATCTGAGCTGGGCGGATATCGTGATTTTGTCTTCTATCTTGAAAGACAAGATGCCGATGACTAAGTTCTTCCTTAAGTACGAACTGCTGTATGTCCCTTTTGTTGGGTTGGCATGTTGGGGGTTAGATATGCCCTTCATGAGACGTCACTCGCGTGAGTTTTTGCTGCGTAACCCAGAGCGTCGTAATGATGACTTCGATGCAATCAACAAAGCGTGTACTAAGTTCAAGCTAGCGCCGACAACCTTGGTTAACTTCGTTGAAGGGACGCGTGCCAATCACGAGAAACTGGCGACCGCGAAAACACCTTACCGACACCTATTGAAGCCTAAAACTGGTGGTGTAGCATTTGCATTATCGGCAATGGGACCAATCTTAGATGGCATTGTTGATGTCACTCTGGCTTATCCAGAAAACCAGACTTCTCCGTTTGAAGACATGCTAAAAGGCAAAATGACCAAGGTCGTGGTGCGTATTAAACTGCATCCGATGGACGAGAACGTAAACGGTAATTACTTTGAAGATAAAGCGTTTAAGCGCCGTTTCCACAGTTGGTTGAATAACACGTGGAAAGAGAAAGACGCCTATCTTGATACGGTTTATGGGGTTGAAACGCTCCGTGAGGCTGAAACGATGGATGGGCTTGATACGATTAATAAGAAGCAAGAGCAGTAAGATCAAACCAAACAATAGCATCAAAAAAGCCGATAGTTCATTGAACTGTCGGCTTTTTTATTGAATTGGCGGTATTAAAGGTAAGCGATAAAGTTAGTGCTTACTACTGTTAAATAGCTTGGTATGCTTCAATGATATGCTTCACTTGGCTCGGTTTCCCTTGCTTCTCTTGTCCTTGATGGATGCGCAAGTAGTGCTGCAATGTTTTGGCTTTGTATTGCTGTGATACCTTCACTTGTTCATCACAACTTGGTGTCCAGATCTTGTCACCGACGTTTGATATCTCGCTAACGGCTTTGCTCTTTTCTGAACCACCGCGGCTATTACTCACCAATAAAATCTCGTAATAACGACGGTTCTCTTCAATCAACACTTCATCAATAAGACCAAAATTGAGCGCCTTTAAATGGCTTCTCAATTCGAATTGCTGATGCACCGGACAAAGCAAGAAGTCGATCGCTTTGTCTGGGTGTTGACGATGAATATCATCAACGAGTTTTTGAGTAAGATCGCCACCGACGCCCGCAATAATAACTAGGTGTTTGCCTGTATGTTTCTCAAGCGGGATAGCGGCGACATCCATGCAGTAGACTTGCCATTGGCTGCTAACCGTTTGTTCGGCTATGTTATTTTGTGGAAAGTAGCGCGCTAGCTTTCCTTCAAGCTCACTCATCAAAGACGGGACAATATCGACAAAGTGAATCTGAGGCGCTTTATTATCCGACAATAGTTGAACACCCAAAAAGCCGTGATCACAGCAACAGTCCCAAATATGCTGGTAGTCATTGCTGACAAGGGAGTGGAGAGTTTGCAGTCGGTTACTTAGCTTCATAAGGTTCGCGTCGTTAGAAAAGGGATGTTGTCTTATCGAAGGCGCATTGTAATGACTTTCTAGAAAAACAAAAGCACCTCGGGTGTGAATCCTAGGTGCTTTGTAGTGGCTACAGAAATGTAAGTATAGGTTTACGATGCTTTGGCAACGGCTCTGATATGGCCTTCCACTCGGTTCTTACCAAGCTGTTGCGCTATAAGCTTTGCCTGTTCCGCCAGCGCTAAAGCTGAGTTTGTTTCGCCTTCTATTTGCGAGTACCCCACACTAACCCCTAGTGATAAGGTGATATCTGGAGTGACGATGGTTTTCTCCGCGATTCCGACTCTGCACTGGTCTAGCTGGAATTTTGCATCTTTCACATCATTGGCTTTGAATAATACCGCGAACTCCTTTCCTCCAACACGTGCCAAGCAAAGTCCCTTTGGCTTGGGGAAGTAACAGCGTATCGATTCTGCAGTCAGCTTGATCATCTTGTCGCCTACGGCTTCACCGTAGGCACGGTTTACGTGGTCGAAGTTATCGATATCAAGCAGTGCGACATAGGTGTCGGACTCGCTCGCGTAGTTTTCGATGGCGATGCTGAAACTGCTTTTATTGTCTAACTGCGTCATCAGGTCTTTGCTACTCAATTGATGTTGAAGCAGTAAGTTAGACAAAGATACCTCAGTGTAATCTCGGATCATTCGCAGAATACTCTGGCTGATCGGCAAGTTTGCGTTCACATAGAGCACTGCGATCAACTGCTGACGAGAGTGCAAAGGAATACAGTAATGGCGTTGGTGTATTTTGAGTTTACACGCTAATGGGTCTGCGTACTTTCCGCTTCGGTAAGCCATGGTGTCCGGTGTAAATCGCTCTGCAAGGGCTTTGTCACAATGTACCGTTGACTTGTTTCCGTGATAGTCGATGGTACTGAATGAGTGGTTCTCAGGTTGATAGAGACAGAATTGAATGCCTTTTTGGTAGGTAAAGCTATCCAGTATGGATTTTAACTCTCGCTTAAAGCTTACAAGGTCATCGACTTTATTCAGTTGTGACAAGGACACGTTCAAACGATAAGCCAAATAGTTTGCGCCAATCCACAATAGAAGCAGTGAACCAAGTACCAAGCCAGTTAGCGTAAATTGGTGTGAGCTGGTTAAGATGTCGTGGCGATCGGTGCCTGCGATGAATACCCAGTTCAAGCTGTTGTCAGCGTCAAACACCGATATTTTGAAGTTATCTTGATAGTAGTATTCGTGCTTACCGACGGTTTCACCTTGTGAGAGTTGATGGCTGATACCTGCGTGATAGCTGACTGATTTAGTTCCGATACGTTTTGGATCTGGGTGGAAGACCAGTCGCTCTGTTGCTCGGTCTACCACAAACACATAGCCATGATTAAGCGTTTTTAAGTCTCTTAATCCTTGTGTTGTATGCAAAAGGTCAAACTCAATCCATATTTCTTCATTTAATCTTTCCGCCGTGTGTTTAACTGCGAATACCCAACGACCATCTGCTTTTTGGTAAATCGAAGAGATGTAGAAATCCTCAACCACACTGTCTATTGAGTTCCATTTTATGGAGTCGATTTGTTCATGGGAAAGAGGTAATCCACGACTTGATATATATTGTTGGGATTGTGGTTGGTATCGAACGATATCGGAGAAGTTTGGCGTTCTTTTTAGAATATTATCACTCAATTCTCTGAATTTTTTGTCACCGATTGGTGCCGCTTTAGGTAAGCCTAGACTGGTTTCTAAAAAATAGAGTTTGCCGAATGTGGCTTCGATGTTGGAACGAATGGTAGAGCTTGCGATACGAATGTTTGATGATGATTGTTCTGTTGCTGCTGTTTCTACTTTTTCAAGCTGAGCCACAGCAAGATAGAGCATCCCTCCAGTTAATAAAATAATGTATGGTTTAAAAAGCCGAATTAATGTTTTAGGTAAAGCCATGATATCCAAAGACGTTATAGATTCATTTTTATAGTACGGCAATACTAAACAGTTTCATTAACCACATCAATGCAAATGATTCCATATGGATAAATGAGTTTTGTGATATTCAGCTAACAAAAAAGCCAGCTACAAATATAACTGGCTTCTATGGTTTTCGGCGTTTTATTAAGCTGACTTAGCTTTTGCTTTAATCAAATCAGTCTTATCTGGCGAGTAGTGCAAAATTGCCATCGAAGTAGGCGACAACAACATTTCACCTTCAGCATGACCGGGTTTGACGTTTCGCGAGTTGGTATCACAGATGGTTACCCAGTTTTGTTCACGATCATTAGGTAACGAGAAACGTGCTGGCGCATTGGTTTGGTTGATCAGATAAATCAACTCGTCGCCATTTTTACCAATACCTAAATGCAAAGCTACTGAGCTTAAGCGGTTCCAATCATCATGTTCCATAAGTGTGCCATCGACACGGCTCCAGAAGATGCGGTTCGAGTTACGCTTTTCGCCACTGAATGCCTTAATAAAAGGCACCATGTATTGCTGACGAGCAGAGATCATTTCAGATAACCAAGTCTTGAAGTAAGTCTTTCGCTCTGAATCTTCCCAGTTAAGCCAGCTGGTCACGCCATCTTGGCAGTATGCGTTATTGTTACCTTTTTGAGTATGAGATAACACATCGGCCGTCAAAATATGAGGAATACCAAAAGCAAACAGCAGGCTCGCCATGAAGTTTCGTTTCTGCTTTTCACGCGTCGCGATCACTAACAGGTTTTCGATTTCACCTTCAACACCGTAGTTTTCAGAACGGTTGTCACCGTGTCCATCGCGGTTGTTCTCACCATTCTCTTCGTTATGCTTATGCTTGTAAGACACAAGATCCTGCATGGTGAAGCCATCATGGTAAGTGATGTAGTTGACGGTTAATTTGTAAGGCCAGTGCGCTGCACTGTAGATGTCACGTGACCCCATCAAACGGGTTGCAAACTCTTTTAGGTAGCCTTGGTCACCACGCCAGAAGCTACGAGTGATGTCTCGTAGTTTGTCGTTACACTCATTCCAGCCTAGCGGGAAATTACCCACTTGGTAGCCATTCGGGCCGATGTCCCAAGGTTCTGCAATCAACTTTGTTTCTTTAAGTACAGGGTCTTGAGCCACAGCTTTAAAGAATGCAGCCTCAGGGTTGTAGTTGTCACCTTCGCGCCCCAGTGTTGCAGCCAAATCAAAACGGAAGCCGTCGACTTGGAACTCACTCACCCAGTAGCGAAGCGTATCCATCACTAAGTTGAGTGCAGGCTGGTGGGTGAGGTCAACTGTGTTACCACAACCCGTAAAGTTCGCGTAATGGCAGCCATGTTTAATGTAGTAGCGGCTATCTAGCGCTTTGAGGTTGAAGGTAGTGCCACCTTCGCCACCTTCTGCCGTGTGGTTGTACACCACGTCTAGAATGACTTCGATGCCATTTCGGTGAAGTTCACGAATTGCGGTTTTGAGTTCATTGACGGCGTCTTTTTCTGCGTAGCGTGGGTCTGGCACCATGAACAAGTATGGGTTGTAACCCCAATAGTTCACTTTATCCATGTCCAAGAGATGAGGCTCATGCATGCACGCAGCAACGGGTAGAAGCTGTAGAGAGTTGATATTTTGTTGTTTGTAGAACGCAAGCATTTCAGGGCTCACTAACCCCAAGTAGCGTCCTTTAGTATTGGCAGCCACTTCTGGGTGGAGTTGAGATAGGCCTTTTACATGCGTTTCAAAAAGAACAGTATCTTCACGGCTAATGCGTGGCTTTTCTACATCTTGCCAATCGAAGGTGTCATCAACAACAACACATTTCGCCATCGCAAAGCTTTTTTCATTGGTATATGGCGTGACGTAATCGAGCGGTTCGCTTATTGCCTTGGCATACGGGTCTGAAAGCAGGATAGGGCCATTGTCCGTTGCTGCAATGAAACCGTATTTTTGTCCAGCTTTAATACCATCAATAAAGACATATCTGATATCAGCGTATTCATTTTCCAATTTATAAGTGGTGAATTCGTCGTTCTCGTCAAAAAGAGCGAGAGAGAGAGATTTACAGTCAGGAGAATAAATTGAAAAGTTACAGCCAGTGTTACCTAGCGTTGCGCCTAGTGGATAAGGGCGAGCGAGCGTTCTAGTCATTGCTTGATTTCTTGTTCGTTTATCGACATCAGTGAACTATAAGTAAAAAGCTTTGTCACAGTAAGGTCAAGCAACTTCACAGAATAATTACGGTTAAAAAAATAATTCATCGATGAAGTTCAAATTATATATTTGAAGTAGATCTCACTTATGCTGAATAATTAGATCTGTGTGCTGTCTACTCCTCCTAGATTAAGTGATCTACCTCTTTAAAACACCGTTCTGTATATTTTCTACTCCCCTCTAGTCCCCCTTAATTAACTTAGGGGTGGAGGAAGTCAAACTTGTCATCCCCTCTTAATATTGGCTCCGTTGAAACGAATCAGGGGAAACCCTAAACCTCTCTATCTTACGACTACCATTACTGCCTTTGGTTGCCGCAAGAGAGCAAAAATATAAAAACCTAAAATAAATCGTCCTTAATGGAGTTAAGAATGAAAAAAGTAAGTTTGATTGCTGCTGCAGTGGCAACTACATTAGCTGCTGGCTCTGCGTTCGCTGTAGATTTTAATGGTTACATGCGTGCTGGTACTGGTATTAGTGCTAGTGGTTCAGGTGACGTATCTGTTAATAAAAATGGTATTGGTCGTCTGGGTAATGAAAACGACAACTACTCTGAGTTTGGTTTTTCTGAAGAGCTAAAAACAGGTGAGCAAACTTGGCGCCTTGAATCAATGATTGCTTCTGGTGCTCCAGGCGAAAATGGTTGGGAAGATGCCGACTTCAACGTCGCTCAGTTCGCTGTTAAGGCTAAGGGCCTAATTTCTTCTGACAAAGAAGCAACGCTTTGGGCTGGTAAAACATACTACCAACGTAAAGATATCCACATCACTGACTTCTACTTCTTGAATACTTCAGGAACAGGTGGCGGTATTGAAAACCTATCACTTGGTGACCAGAAACTATCTGTAGCATTGATTCAAGATAATGGTTCTCAAGCATCTGACACAGACAAGTACGGTTGGGTCGCTGGTACGAATCCAGGCGATGCGCCTACTTGGGGTGTAATTGGTAAAGAATCTGAAGATGTAACTGGTTACATTGCTGATGTTCGTTTAGCTAACATTGGCCTTTGGTCTGACGCTTCTCTAGAAGTTGCAATGGCATACAACTTCGCTACTTCTACTGATGGCCAATCAGTGAAAGGTGATGATGGTCTATTAGTTACAGGTATTATCCACCAAGGTATGGATAATGGCTTTAACCAAACTGTATTACAGTACGGTACCAACGGTTACGGCGTACAAGCGGCTAACTTCTGGGGTGCTGGCGCATACTACGACCGTTCAGGCGACCAAAATGATGCAACAGGTTACCGTTTGATCAACTGGGGTGTTATGAACCTAGGCGAATCATGGGAAATGGGTCACCAACTTGCTTACCTAGCTGGTTCTGAAATTGGTGCTTCTAAGCAAGACATCGATCAGTACTCTGTAGTGGCTCGTCCAATGTACAAGTGGAACGACACAATGCGCACAGTATTTGAAGCTGGTTACAATGCTGGTGAGAAAATCAACAGCGCTGGTACTGGTGTAGAAGACTTTGGTAACGCTAAATTCACAGTAGCTCAAGCTTGGGCTATGGGTGACAGCTTCTGGGCTCGTCCTGAAATCCGTGTTTACGGTTCTTACATCCTAGATACTGAAAATGACAACGCATTTGGTACAAATGAAGATACTGAATACGTAGCTGGTATCCAAGTAGAAGCTTGGTGGTAAACACTTAGCTTAACAAATCCTAAACTGTCCTAATTCATAGCCGGCTCGCGTCGGCTATTTTTTTAAGGAATGTACAAATAAATTGATCGTTCCCTAGGTGAATAGTTCTCTTTGTGGTAATTAAAGTTAGTAAATTTCTTAAAAAAATAACAAGAAGGAAGGGTTATGTATTTTAAAGCTCTAATGTTGAGCGGCTGTGTTGCGTTGGCCGGTTGTCAATCTGCACAAGTAGTCGAACAAGTGCAAGTGGCGCAGGCTGAACAAGTAAATTCTATTGCTGGACTTCAGTTTGCAGCAATGAAATTACCGAGTTCTGTAATTTTTGATGTTACGCCAGAAAGCCAATACCTGAACTATCAATCGATTAATAGCCCTGTGGTTGCAGTTGAGCTTCCAGCGAATCGCGGCGAGTATTCATTGACAATTTCTAGTTTGATTGGAGATACAGCCTTTGTCCCACGTGCAGTAATCTACGATAAAAATGGTAAAGAGTTAGAAAGCTACGGCCAAAGCGACTTTGAATATAAGAGGCCTAGAATGCATTTGGGCAATAGACTTGTTGCCGAAAAAGAGTTTTTCCCACCACGTACAGAAGATTCGGTTTTCTTAGTGGTTTACACTGACCAGCAAGAGGTTGGCGGTTTTACTGATGTGATCCATCCTGCTCGTTTAGACGCAGAAGGCCGTGGTAACTATTTACCAGAAGTAAAAGATATCCCAATTCCAAATGCTAACGTGGGCAAAATAGAAGTTACGATTGATAAAGCGAGCTTCTTCTCATTTGGTTCCAGCAGTGAATCTAACGCTAAACCAGCAGCAGTTGCTAAGGTTGAGACAATTCAACCAGAAACACAAACTTACTACCATAATGCAATTCAAGCAGCCGTAGACGCAGACAATATTCCAAAAGCTCTGAGCCTACTAGATGAAGCAAAAGCATTGGGTATTGAAGGCGCACAAGAAGTTTTTGTAAAAGCAGTCAATAAAAAGTAGCAACAGACCCCCAACACCCGAAGTAATTATATATTTTGACTAACTTCGGGTGTTACCCTCTCTATATTATTCAGTTTTTAATACCCAAGCCAAAGACGCCAGCGGTTTCAATTCAATATTAAAATTGCCAACACTGTTCTTAATGTCCAACACTTGTTGCGCTATGCCTTCAATGTGTTCATTGAGTATGTAACGCCCATCAACTAATTTGAGTTTTTGAATGACGTCATGTGAAATCTCTAGGTGAATATTCTCGGTGGCATGTTGGTTGAAATTTGCAGCAACGATGGTCAGCTCTTGTTCGTTATAGCGCAGAAATGCGTAAACCGAATCACTCAAATTATTGCTCTGGTGTAAGTCTAGGTACAGCCCCATCATTGAAGAGTGCTCAAGCGAAAAGTTCATGACCTTCTGATAGAAATGGCGCAGTTGCCTTTCGTTATCGTTTAATAGCCCGCCATCGAAGGCACCGTTGTTCACCCATTTCTGGTGTTGTGGGACGCCGATGTAGTCAAAGATTGATGTACGCGAGGGCAGTCCAAAGCCTGCACTCTCTGCACCGGGTTCTCCGACTTCTTGCCCACAGTAGATCATGGTTGGAGAACTGCTCAATAACGCGCTGACTAGCATCGCAGGCTTTGCGACATGTGGATTGCCAACGAACTCGGGAGAAGCGATGCGTTGCTCATCGTGATTGTCCAAGAAGTGCAGCATGTGATGTTCAATATCCATCAGTTGATGTTGGATTTCAGGGATGATTGCCGTTGAAGCCTTACCTTGCATGATGGCTTTGAGGGCGTCATAAAGATCAACCTTATCGTACAGGTAGTCCATTTTTCCTAGGTGAATATAGTCGCGGTACAAATGAGGTTGGTACACCTCAGCCATTAAAAAGGCATCTTGGTTTTTCATCTTTATTGATGAGTTGAGGTAGCTCCAAAACTCAACTGGCACCATTTCAGCCATATCGTAACGGAATCCATCAACGCCTTTGTCTAACCAGAACAAGGCGATGTCTCGGAATTTAATCCAAGAGTCTGGCACATCCACGCCTTTCCAGAAGTGGTAATGGTCTAGGTGGTCACGCTGTACATAGTCTTTGGGTAGCTCAGGAAAATCTTTTGAACCGTCAGGGCGCACACCGTAATTAATCTTTACGGTTTCATACCAATCGTCGAAATTAGGTTTAGCTAAGCGTGAGCCATTACCCGTCCATTTGGCTGGTGTTTCGATAAACGGGGAGCTTAGGCTAGGGTGCTGTTCACCACCTAGCGGCGTAAAGGCGGGCTCTATGTCTGGTAATTCAAAGGTGCTGTTAGGAATGTAGTAGAAGTTATTGTCTCTGTGGTATTCCAGCGTTGTGTCATCTTGAGCGCCGAAGTCACTGACGCCTTGCGGGTTATTTAAGCCTCTATAATGACGCGCAACGTGATTCGGTACGATATCGAAGATCACTTTTAAACCATTGCCGTGACTTCTCTTGATTAGTGCCTCGAACTCTTCCAAACGGCGATCAGGATTCTCAGCGAGGTCTGGATTGACTGAGTAGTAATCTTTTACCGCATAAGGTGAGCCTGCGCGGCCTTTCACTACGCTCGGGTGATCGTCTGAAATCCCGATATGTTTGTAATCATTGATGATGGCGTGATGTGGCACTCCGGTATACCAAATATGAGTCATACCGAGTTTGCGGATTTCAGACAGCGCTTTGTCGGTAAAATCACTGAACTTACCGACGCCATTTTGCTCGATTGTGCCCCACGGAACATGTTGGGTGTTTTTATTGCCAAATAAACGCGTAAAAACTTGGTAGATGGCGTACTTTTGGTTGTACATATTTATAATTCCTTTAACTTCCATCATGTTATGTAGGGATGAAAGGGCTTGTTTATTCTTTGCAGGCTAACCGAATTACAATATGCCTTACTCATCCTTATCAAAATCTACAGGGCGTAATTGCTACAGTATGTGAGCTGTTGCCCAAAAGGAGTTGATGTTGTCTTCATCTATTCAAATCGTTATCACTTATCTTGTTCTGGTAGCGGTGTCTGTGTTGTTTACGGAAAGTTCGAAAGTACTATTTATGTGGTATTTAGTCGTCGGATTGATGACGTTTTTTGTGTACGCGAAGGACAAGCGAGCAGCAATCAATGGCAATTGGCGCGTGCCAGAGAAAACCCTGCATACTTTTTCTGTTGCTGGTGGTTGGTTAGGGGCGTTGATCGCTCAAGATAAGCTGCGTCATAAAACGCAAAAGCAGCCGTTCAGATTTATCTATTGGCTGACAGTGGTAATTAATGTAGCAGCGTTTGCGTGGACGTTAACCCCGAGCGGGCAGGCGACATTTGGGCGTTGGCTTAGCGAGGTTATTGGATACTTGTAAATTGATGGCTAGTAATCACTTACTAACCATCATAGGGAAATTATCTGGTTACAACATCGGAATCGTTGAGGCTAGAAGCAAGCCGGCCATACCGTAGTTGAAGCTTTTGATACGGACTGGTGTTGTTAACCAGTGTTGCAGTTGTTTACCTGCCGCTGTCCAGAATGTCACTGAAGGTAGGTTCGCTAGCGTGAATATAGCGGCGATGATCGCAAGTTCCCACCATGAACTGCCGCTGCTATAAACGGATATCGCCGTCAGCGCCATCGACCAACCTTTAGGGTTCACCCACTGAAAACTTGCTGCGCCGATGAAGGTCATTGGCTTATAAGCCTCGCTGCTTTTGGCTTTGCCGCTCAATGCTATCTTGATTGCAAGGTACACGAGGTAAGCAAGGCTTAGGTATTTCAATATTTGGTGCGTCACTGGGTATGCGTTGAAAACGCCCATCAAGCCGAAACCAACCAGCAGCAACATGGCAGCAAACCCTAGAGCAATGCCAAGCATGTGCGGAATAGTGCGGGCAAAGCCAACATTTGCTCCTGATGTCATGAGCATAATGTTATTTGGACCCGGCGTGAAGGTTGAGACGAACGCAAACAAGGCAAGTGCGCTAAGTTGTTCTAAAGGCATTATGGTTCTCCAGCAAAAAAATGGACGAAGTGACTGACCGGTCATGACTTTCACGTGTTGAGAAACATAGTAGGTGGAAAGTGAGGCAATTATGTGCTTTTATTTCATCTATTATCACTAATTGCACAATAATAAGTACTTATGGATAGATTTGACGAAAGGATATTGCAAGAGCTTAAATTGGACGGCAGAATCTCCAACATTGAGCTGTCAGAACGAATTGGTTTGTCGGCTTCTGCGACCTTAAGACGCGTCCAGGATCTTGAGCGTAAAGGAATAATTCAAGGTTACCGTGCGGTTCTGGATAATGGGCTGATGGGGGTCGGTTTTATTGCTTATGTTTCGATTGGTTTATCAAGCCACAGCAAAGCGGCTCAGCTGGAGTTTGAACAACACGTCAGTATGGAAAAAGAGGTAGTGGAGTGCCACAACATTACCGGTGCTAATGAGTACTTGCTAAGGGTAGAAACCAAAGATCTACCGGGCTATAAGAAGTTTCATGCCGATGTGCTTGGGGAATGTGCTCAGGTGCAATCTATTACGACTATGGTTGTGATGGACACCCCCAAAGACGAACGCTAGTCGAGTTTTATTTCAGGAGAGGCGCAGTGCCAAATACCAATCAGTTGTTATTGTTTTTAGATGTGGTTCAACAAGGGTCGTTTACCAAAGCGGCAACCTTGCACGATATGGACAACTCATCGCTCTCTAAACAGATCAAAAAGCTCGAGCAAGATTTAGGTGTTCAGTTGCTGAACCGCTCTACACGCTCGTTTTCGTTGACGTCGGCGGGAGAAGATATTCTCGCACAAACCTATGTGCTGAAAGACACCATCAATCAGATCCAAGGCATTGCAGATTCATACCAGTCAGAACCCAAAGGTGTGCTGCGAATTACCTCACCGATCTATTTTGGGCAGCAATATTTGCAACCTATCATCACTCAGTTCATGAGAAAGTACCCAGATGTTCAGATCGTACTTTCCTTAGACGATAAGATCGCCAATATCATTGCCGGGCAGTTTGATATCGCGTTCCGCTTTAGCAAGCTGGTGGAATCGAACTTGATTGCGAAGAAGATTGCCGACAGTAACTTTATGTTGGTCGCCTCGAACGACTTTGTGAAGCAGCATGGTGAACCTAAAACGCCACAAGATTTGCTCGCGTTACCTGCTGTGATTTATACCAATGGTGATATGACGGTTGATCATCTGCGTATCAGTGAAGAGCCGCATGGCAACACTTTCCAGAGTCTGACGATTCGTGGCAACTATAAGGTGAGTGATGTACGTACCATGGTCTCTTGCGTAAAAGATGGCTTAGGTTATGGCTTCCTAGATCAATCAAATCTGTATGCCTCAATGAAAGAGCTGGGCTTGGTTACTTTGCTTCCGGATTACCCGATTTCGACGATTGATACCGCAATCTACGCTGTGTATCCGCACCGTAAGCAGAC
Organism: Vibrio sp. Vb339; assembly: GCF_902751245.1. Lineage (NCBI taxonomy): Bacteria > Pseudomonadati > Pseudomonadota > Gammaproteobacteria > Vibrionales > Vibrionaceae > Vibrio > Vibrio sp. Vb339. Next base: position 652,237 of record NZ_CADDIS010000001.1, read on the forward strand.
CAAACTGGTTAAAGAGTTCATTACTACGGTTCAAGACTATATCGGCTCTCCGACCATTTGGGAGAAGATGCAGCAAGGTTAGCTAGATTTATAATCGTTCAAACATAAAAAAGGAGCCAGATCGTCACACGATCTGGCTCCTTTTTTATTGTTCCGACTATAACTGATTTACAATGTAAAGCTTAGCTATAGCTAGCGTGAACGGCTCATGTTCACTAATACTTATTAATGCTCATGAATCACTTCTTTACCACTCGGATAAGCTTTGGTACCTAGTACATGACCATCAACTTCTTTGCCATAGTAGCCTTGGTGGTTGTGGTAACGCTTAGAATTTCCGGCAACATCACCTTTGTATCGAGGATCTTGCGGGCGTTCATGACTATTCACAAATGCAGCCACATCCCATGCATCCTGAATCGAAAGCTGCTGGCTCTTTCCGAGCGGCATGTTTTCATAGATGAAGTAGGCTGCGGTGTTCACGCGGTGCATACCTGCACCCCAGTTATACGCGTTTTCACCCCACAATGGTGGAAAGTATGAACGTCCGTCTGCTCCTTTAATGCCTTCACCATTTTGACCATGACAGGTTTGGCAGCTGGTTTGGTAAACCTTTTCACCACGCGCTATTGACGGCTCTTGTTCAGGGTTATCAATCTTAGGGTAGCCACGCCCTGCCAATTTACTGCGATCATCGATCGGGTATTTGCTTAACAGCTCTTCAGGAAGAGGGAAGCTTTCTGCTTTACCACCGACTTGTAAGTCGGCATCGCTAATCTCAGGAACGGGTGTATCTTGCATACCGTTCTTATCCAAGATTCCGCCCATCGCCAGCCAGTATGAATAAGCCGTTAGTGCGACCATCTCTTTCGAACCCTCGGCCGGTGGCAGGCCATTCATTGAGTAGGTGAAGCAACCTTGGATACGTTCTGCGTAGCTGTTTACCTTGTCGTTCTTGGAACGATACGCAGGGTAGGCCATGTACGCACCCCAAAGAGGTGCTGCGTTAGGCTTCATGCCCGCTTGCATGTGGCAGTTTACACAGTTTTGTTCGTTGCCGACGAATGTACCACGCATCTGTTGTGAATCGACAAACAGGGAATAGCCGAGTTTTACTTTGTCGCCAAATTCCCCATCAGGAATATCTACCAAGTCGCGTGGCACCAGATATTTATTATCTTGTGTTTTTTCAACGGCGGGCAGTTCGGTTTGGCGATCGGGCAACTCACCTTCGGCATAAGCGATTCCAGAGGCAAGGGTTGCGGTAATTAGAAGTAATGTTTTCATGCGAGCCCTTTAGTATCGGAAAGATGCGAAATAGTAAGAGAGGTTTTTGATCTCATCGTCGGTTAACTTGCCGGCGATATTGCCCATCATGTTTAAATCATCACCCTTACGAGTGCCGTTTTTCCAAGCGTTGAGCTGAGTCTGAATGTAGTCGGCGTGCTGACTCGCTAGGCGAGGGAATTTGTCAACGCCCATACCACTTGGTCCATGACAGGTTGCACAAGCAGGAATGTTTCGATCCCAATCGCCTTGGAATACAAGTTTACGATACGGGTTATCGATATCGGCTTGTGAGCCGCGCTGTTCTAAATCGGTGAAGTCGTACGAAGGTAGTGAAGCGAAGTATTCTGCAACTTCACGACGAATCGCAGGATCAGACACACCATCAGCCATGCCCTTCATGATCGCGCTTTGACGCTCACCACTTGAGAACAGAACAAGCTGATGTTCGAGGTAATCAGCATTGAGCCCTGCAAGCATAGGGGCGATGTTGGGCATACCTTTCCCGTCGGCTTGGTGGCAGCCGCTACAGGTTTCTGCGGCTTCTGGCATTGGATTGGGTGCTGCTTGTGCAAAACCGGATAAAGAAAGGCTTCCCAGAGCAGCGATGCAAAGCGTTAGAGTTTGAGTTTTTATGTTCAGCTTAATCATGAGGCGTCGCTATTGGTTGTAATGCACGCATTTTCGACATAATTGGTTGTTCGCGCTATTGTGGATTTCCACATTAATTCACTGGGAACTTGAGGTAAGTCTCACATTAATAACCTTAATCACCATGGTGGTATTGATGTGGATTTCGATAAGCGAATCCAACTGCCGTTAACGAAGTGCAAGGGAACTGCCATGTTCGCCTCGGTGTTACTGCTTGTTAAGGCTCTTTATGGCACCGATTGTATAAGCATAGACGCTTGATGGGGCTAGGTGAGAAACTTGCAGGGAAGTGATGTAAAGAATTGATGGTCGGGCGTTGAATAGCTTAAAAAAGAAGAGCAACCTCGAATGACAAAGTTGCTCTACTGTGCTCAGTCTTGATTTGACTGAAATAGGGGAGGTTTGAACGTCTAGACTTTGTAGATTTTAGCCGGAAGCGCTTGTCTTGCTGCTGCGCCCACAACCCAATCCAACATCACGCCTTTTCCTTCTCTGGTCGGGTCGATCAAGCCTATATCATTGATGTTAACGCCATCGTTTGACTTCATCTTCACAGGTTGTTGTGTGTCACCGATCCAGTGCGCACGCTCACCGAGTTCTTTATGACCAAAGCCGTGTTCAAAGCCTAATGTTCCCGGTTTGATACCATCAATCACCATCGCCAACGCATGTGTGGTTGAGCTCGGTGTTTCAATCGCAAATACATCACCGGTTTTGATACCCACAGAAGAAGCGTCTTGCGGGTGGATGTAAACCGGATTTACTCCTTTAATCGATTCCAAGCGTGGTGACAAATTAGAGACCGCACTGTGAATATTGGACTTAAAGTTAGTCAGGGTGAACGGCCACTCTTTTGCTGGGAACTGCTCTGCCAAAGGTGTGCCGTCTGCCAGTTTTTGTGGATACCATGTCGGGCACCCCATGTATTGCTCGCCACTGATGGTGTTGCGAGAAGTACCGAGCTTTTCATTCCAGATAGCCAATGGTTTGATCCATTTGTACTTCATGGTTTCATTGGTGTAGGCATTGGTTGCGTCTTCGAAACGACCGCCACGCGCAAAGATATACGCTACTTTGAGCATCTCTTCAGGCTTGAGCGTTTTGTTCATCACAGGCACTAGGCGTTCTAGACCAGACCAAACAATATCTTCCGCATCGACATTCGGCACGCCGCCTTTTGCAAATGCTAAGTTAGCCGCAGAGCGTAGGTAGAAATCTTCCGCACTGTGGATACCGTGCCAGTTGCCTTGGCTGTCTTTGATTACGTTGTCGCCGAAGCCACCTAGGCCAAGCGTTTTCGCTAGATCAATAAAGAAGTTCTCTAGGTTGATGGCACGTCCGTCTTGAGTGCGTGAGGTTTTAGGTTCGACAATCGGCCAGCGAGCGGTGATCGCTTTAGTTGCAACGCCATGCCAAGGTGTTGCCATGCCCCAGCTTTCGTAGGTCACTGTGTCTGGCACGAGGTAATCCGATAACGCTGTGGTCTCATTGATGAAGGCATCGATAGAGACGATCAAACCAAGCTGTTTTGGATCCTTAAGCTTTTCACCCAGCAAGTTGTCTAAACCCGGAACACCATAAAGTGGGTTCGCCATGTGGTTAATCCATGCCTTTGCTCGGTAAGGGTAGCCATCAATCGCAGCTGATAAGTGCTCAGTTAAAAGCGGTGCTGAGATTGGGTACCACGGCGCACGTGTCGGGTAAGGTGACTCGCCTGCGGCAACGCGACGTTTGTATTCGCTGGTTTTTTGGTACGGGAACTTGCTGCGGGACAAGAACACACCTTGAGGCTTAGTCTTACCTTTAAACTTAGTAAAGTCGTAGCGTGGGCCTGCAACCGAAGTCGGGTAGCCGCCTGCTTTCGCCATCGCCCCGCCTTTTGCATTGATGTTACCGATCAGCGCGTTCAGCATTAGGATAGAGAACGAGTTGTAGAAGCCGTTGGTGTGCATGTTGCCACCGTGAGTATCGACGACGGCTTTTGTCCCGTAACTCGTGAAGCGTTTCGCAAGTGCAATAATTTGATCTTGAGGGATTTCACACTGCTCACTGTAGTAAGCAAGGTCATATTTGAAGGCTTCTTCTTTCAATCTTTGCAGAGAAGATTTAACGCGAACAGTCTGACCATCGATTTCTACATCTTGATCGACGAACAGAGCCGCTTCATTCACCTGAATATGTGATGTTAATAGTGACGTTGTCACATCTAGGGCGATAAATCCGTCATCGTCAGACATCGGTTCGCCTGTTTCTAGCAAACCCATATCCGATGCGCGAAGCATACGCCCATTTTGTGGGTGCGATTCGTCGCTGATCACAAGGTGTGATGCATTACACCAGTGTGTGGTGCCTGCTTTCTTCATCGCTTGCGCACTTGGGCGAGACAAGAAGTCGTGATTGTAGCGCTGGTTTTCGATGATCCACTGGATCATACCCAGAACTAATGCTGAGTCAGTGCCCGGCTTGATCGGCAGCCAGTTGTTGCGATCGCCCGCTGCAAGGCTTGAAGATCCTGCCGGAAGGCTTGGAGTGACAATGGTGTAGCTGAGTTTTCCGTTAGTACGAGCCTCAGCCAGCTGTCTTGCTTGACGCTTAAACGGGTTACCCGCTTGAGCCGGAGACATACCGATGAAAAGAATGAACTCTGCGTTGTTGAAATCTGGCTTTAAATGCGAGAACTTGTCCAGATCGTTCATGATCGCGCCAGAACCCGCGCGGAACGCGTAGCCACAGTAAGATCCATGGTGACCAAAGTTGCGTGTGCCGTAGCTGTTAAATGCAAAGCGCTTCAAGATATCGTCACGGCCTTCATTTCCGGCATTAGTCACCAATAACTGGTTCGCTTTTGGACCGTATTCAGGGTTGTTTGGGTCAAGTGGTGTTTCGATGTCGCGAATCGATCGCAAGCCTTCAACTTCGCCTTCTCCGAACAAGTCACCACCCTCGGTGATCTCAGAGATAAGTTGTTCGTAGCTGATCGGTTCCCATTTTCCCTCACCACGTTTACCGACACGTTTGAGCGGTTGAGTGATTCGGTATGGGCTGTTTTGGATCTCTAACATACCATTACCACGGGCGCAGGCAGTCGAGCGGTTATTGATACCAGATTCACCAGACAAGCCAATGTAGGCATCTTTTACAGGCGTTTTGAATGGGATCTGTTGGTCACTTGATAGCGGGTGATACGGGTTACCTGAGATACGTAAGATCTCGTCATTGCGATTATCGATTCGTACACGCAAGCCACACAGTGTCCAGCAACCAAAACACATTGATGGTGCAACGCGTTGGTTTGGATTCGGCGAGATCTTACCTTGCTCATCGACACTGTATTCCGTCTCTAACGAATTACCGTGATGGATGTGATTGGTTTTCTTACCTGCGGTGCCGTCGATAGCACCGTGAACCATGTGCTTTGTGGTTGTCGCATAACCTGCAGCAAAAGCTCCAACACCACCGGCAGCAAGGCCTGTTTTCAAAAATTGACGACGTTTGTTATCCATGATGATTCCTCAGACTACAAGCTATGTGAGCGGTTAAGTGGTGATGATGTTTTTTGGTTTGGCTTAGATTCTGTTTTTGTCGCAGAGCCAGTTGTTCTTGTCGATCCAGCAGACACGATTTCAGAAGCAAACAACGCAAGTGCTAACCAAAGACCACACATACCAATAATGCCAAGTAGACCTGAGCTACCCATTGGCAATTCATAAGGGAATGCACCCACATCAAAACGTGGAATGGTTTGAACTTCCATCATGGTGACCCAACGTACCGCCCATGCAGAAACTATAGTCGCAAGCGCAACACCGATAATTCCTAGCTTACTTTGCGATAGGCGTTGTAGTGGCAGCACTAAGATCATGCACAGCAAAATGCTGGTGGTCATGATGCCTAGGTTGATACCCCAAGCGTCGTTCTCATACAGGTTGAAATGACCATGGTTAGATGCCCAAATCGACGTAAGAATGATCGCAAGGCCACCCGTTAAGGTAATAGTTCTTTGTACCAGAGCGAGATCTGTTGGTTTTAAGCTTGGCTTGCTTGAAGGCAGTAGAGCCCAAATCAACAGCGTTAAACCCGTTGCAGCAAAGAACGCTGTCGTAAACCAAAGCAACGGAGAAGCCGGTTGATGCCAAAGTGGTCGGCTCGCCAAAATCGCAATCTCTGCACCGGTATAAAGTGCGATGCTTAGACCTGATAATGCAGTTGCAGTGGCTAATGCAATCATCACTTTTGTCGATACTTGCCATTGCTCCAGTGTTAACCAAGACAAGCGTTTTAGAAGTGGGTTTTCACTCTCTTTGAGCTGTGCGATGTCATCACGTAGGTAAACCCAAGCAGTCGCTACAGCCAGACCAGAAAACAGAGGAAGAAACAGAGAGCCCAATGACATCCATGACCAAGGTGTGATGTGAGCGTAGAAGTGCCACGCACGTCCCGGTTGGTGTAAGTCACCAGTGAGGGCTAATGGTCCAACAATCGCGCCAATGGCCATCACAAGCACAAGGGCAGAACGGAATTGGTGACTGGTAGAGTTTTTGAAGATAAGTGCAATCAAAAACAGAATAGCCGCCGCGTAAGCTGAACCTATGTAGAAGAAATACTGAACCGCCCACGGTAGCCAAGCGATCTCTTGAGCGGGAACTAACACCTCAGTGATATTCATGCTGTCTCTCCTTGTTTGCCTTGTGTCGCTATTGCCAATTCTTGTTTGCTAGAGGATGAGTTATCGATGGCGGCTGGATCATAAATCGCAGGTTGACCTTCGATATGGCTAACGAAACGCTCGTTCATGCCGATATAGAAAACATGTGGGTTGGTATTTTGCTCTGGCTTAAGCACCTTGATGTCGTTTTGGTTTTCATTAAGCAGGCGGTTGATCTCGCTGTTTGGATCTTTGAGGTCACCAATAACGCGCGCGCCACCAACACAGGTTTCGACACAAGCGGGCAATAAGCCGTCTTCAAGGCGGTGTGCACAGAAGGTACATTTGTCTGCGGTAAGGGTGTCATTGTTGATGAATCGAGCGTCGTAAGGGCAGGCTTGAACACAGTAAGCACAGGCTACGCAACGTTCGTTATCGACTATCACAATGCCGTCTTCACGTTGGAAGGTCGCTTGAACAGGACAAACCTTGATGCAGGGAGCGTTGTCGCAGTGGTTACACAGACGAGGCAACATGAATGACTTCACGTCTTGTTGAGCTGTCGAACCATCATCAAGGGAGACTTCATACTGTTTTACGGTGGTTCTGAACTGGCCAATTGGCGCTTGGTTTTCAACGCTACAGCCAACAGTGCACGCCTGACAGCCAACACATTTACGTAAATCAACCGCCATGGCGTAGCGTTTACCTACTTCGCCTTTGCGGTCAGGTTGGTTGTTATTTCGAATGTCTGTGCTTGCGACTGCGGTGTTGATTCCGGTGATGGGAATGAGCGCAGCACCAGCGGAAACCTTGCCGAATTGGCTGAGAAACCGTCTTTTCAATGAGTCCATGTTGGTACCTATAAATGGGTATTCTATCTGTTGGGCTCATTGTCAGATTTTGTGCGTACGTGGGGTATTGTGGATTTCCACATACCTAGATCAAAGTTGATCTAGAACAAATGTGGTTTTACCAATCTAGCTGTTATGCTTTGTTTAAAGGCTCTATTTAACGTGTCGTCAATGCGTTATTTGAGTGTGGACATGCCGTCAGTGTGGACATGCCGTCAGTGTGGAGAAAGAGATTTTAGTGACAGTCCGAAACCTAATATCAATCGTTAGCCTTTGTTGGTTGAGCTTAACCGCAGGAATGTGTTTAGCCGCTCAAACGGATCAAGAGATTACAACGACAAGCACTGTTGAGTCGGAGCAGGTTATTGAGGTCGGTGTATTGGCTATTCGAGGCAAGCTTTCCGCGCAGCAGCGTTGGCAGCCGACGATGGATTGGTTGTCGGAGCGCATTCCCGGCAAACACTTTGTTCTCAAGCCTTTCAACTTAGAAGAGATGGCTGATGCGGTAAAAGGTGTTGAGGTCGACTTTGTCATCACCAACCCGGGTCAGGCGGTTCGATTAGGTCGTCAATATGACCTGTCTTGGATGGCGACCATGACCAGCCATAACTTCGAAGATCGAAGCATCAGTAATTCCCGAAGTATTGGTTCTGCCTTGGTGGTAAGAAGAATGTCACCCTATATCTCGCTCGAACAATTAAGCGGTAAGCCGATTGCGGCAGTATCTGAAAATGCATTCGGTGGCTATCTAACAATGCGTTATCAAGTGATGCAACAAGGGCTTAATCCCAACCACTTTTTCTCTAACACCCAATTTTTAGGTTTCCCGATCGACGCCAGTTTGTATCAACTGCGTGAAGGACATATTGAAGCGGCTGTCGTACCAAGCTGTTTAGTTGAGAACATGATCAGTGAAGGTTTGCTGGTGGCGGGACAATATCGAATTATCGAGAATCAAGCACCAGAAGGATTCCGATGCCAAGTGTCTACGCCGTTGTACCCCAATTGGTCGTTCGCTAAAACAGAGCGGGCTTCTTCGGCACTGGCTAAGCAGATGAGTCAGGTGTTATTTGCGATGCCTAAGAGCAGTGCACCGGCCATTGCAGCGAATGCATCGGGTTGGACGTCACCGCAAAGTTTGCTCTCGATAGACAAGCTTTATCAACAACTCGACATGCACCCACTGCAACAACCTTGGTGGAAAGAAGCGTTAATCTGGCTCAAGTACAATCAGCAGTGGGCATGGGCGTTCTTTATTCTGGTGGTGTTACTGAATGCTTACCACTTTTGGTTGGAATACAAATTCAGCCGAAGCAAAAAGCAGTTAGAAGCCACGCTACACAAGCTGAAAACTAAGAGCGAACAGTTAGAACATTCACAGCGCATAGCTGTGGTTGGTGAACTTGGAAGCAGCTTAGCACACGAGATCAATCAGCCTTTGGCAGCGATTCGTAACTATAGTGAAGGTGGTTTACTGCGGATTTCGAAGAACAAACCGCTGACTGATATAGAGCCTGTATTTGAGAAGATCCAGTCACAAGTGGACCGTGCAGATGCAATCATCCAGCGATTGAGAAACATGATCAAAAAACGCTCATCAGAGAAGTCTCAGACCGATATCGAGCAGCTGCTTACAGACACCATTGAGTTACTGCAATTCCGATTACAGAAGCACAAGATAACCATTGAACGCTATGCCGTAGGTAAGCCTATTAAACTAAATATTGACCCTGTGGGTTTGCAACAGGTGATTGTCAACCTGATCAACAATGCAACGGACGCGTGTAATGCACAGCAGCATCGCGAACAAAGCGCTGCGTCTGATATTGATAACAAAAACAGTGAGCCAGCGACAATTAAAGTGATTACCGAGTATCAACCGGATAAAATAATGTTGTCGATTATCGATAACGGAACGGGCTTAGATTTCACTGAACAAGAAGTGACTCAAGCCTTTGTGAGCAGCAAAGAAAATGGCTTGGGGCTTGGGCTCGCGATTTGCCAAGATGTTATTGAAGATCACAGTGGTCAAATGACGATCACCTCACTTAGCCCACATGGATGTCATGTTGCGGTGACATTGCCTTTCTCTCTTTCAAACGATTCATAAGGAATCTTGTTATGTCTGAACTTCATCAAAGGCTTCCTGTCTATGTGGTTGATGACGATGAGTCAATGCGCGACTCGTTGGTGTTCCTATTAGAAGAGCATGATTTCACTGTGTCAGCTTTTGAAGATGGGCTCAGCTTTTTGGACTCGGTGGATTTGAGTGCACCGGGTTGTGTGGTATTAGACAGCCGAATGCCAGAGATGAGAGGGCAGCAAGTTCATGAGTTGATGGTGAAAGCGCAGAGCCCACTGTCGGTGATTTACCTGACGGGGCATGGTGATGTGCCAATGGCGGTTGAAGCCTTACAAGCCGGCGCGGTGAATTTTTTTCAAAAGCCAGTTAAAGGTAATGAGTTAGCTGAGGCGATCAAACAAGGTTTGGACGCTTCAGAAAAGCACTTACACATGAACGTGTATCGCCAAGCGTACGCGTCGTTAACCGAGCGTGAGATAGGCATTCTCAAACAAATTATCGACGGTAAGCGTAACCAGAAAATAGCAGATGAGTTGTGCATCGCAATGAGAACTGTGGAAGTCCACCGAGCGAGTTTGATGAAGAAGTTTTCTGCGAAAACGGTCGCTGAGTTGGCATACATTTATGGGCAGCTTACCTAACCATAAATGTAAGAGAGAGTGGAAAATCATTCCCTTTACTACTGATTTTATGGTGAAAGGTAGTCTTCATAAGCAATCGATATTGAAGCAAGATCACACCATTTATGGAGTGCATACGGAGAGGTCTAAGTAGACTTTTTATCGTTATGTATTCCTGAGATACTGAACTGAGTTCATTTTAGGGCGGAACGTTTTAATAACGGCGCTTTTCCCTGTAATTCGAAACATTCACTATAGGTTGATAACTCCTCGACACCGAGGCTGGTATCAACCGAGTTAGGTTAAAATATTTTATGAGTACAATGGGAATCGCAATTGGTGCGACGGCTCTTTCGTTAATACTTGTCGCCGTGTGGCTGATCTCTTTATCGCTAAGAAAGCAGCGCTTGGAACAAGAACGTAAGGCTCGTGCTGTCGCTTACCGAAAAGCGATTGAAAAAGCGCGCATACAAGAGCAAAAAGAGCGTCACTTCAAAGCCGAAACCGGCCATGTACCGTCGATTCTGTATTTGGCAAAAGAAGCGGAACGTAACAATATTAAGGAAGCTCTGTATTGGTACGACAAAGCGGCGCAACTCGATAATATCAATGGCATGTACGGCATTGTGCGCCTAAGTATGAAGCGTAAAGAAGACCTGATTTTAAGAGAGAAAGCCAACTTTTGGCAGTTAGCAATCTCTGCTTTAGACAATGACGTATCGGCGAAATTCGAGATGGGCAAAGCGCTCGTCTTTGGTCGTGGAACCGATAAGAACATCCCTAAGGGTTATACCTATATTGAAGAGTCTGCGGCTGGTGGTAATACCGAAGCGATGCTGTTTATCGGTGACTGGTGTCTCGATAAAGAAAACCCAGACTACTCAGCTGAAAGCTCTGTCGAGTGGTACCAAAAGGCTGCTGAAAAAAATAACCTAGATGGCAAGATCAAACTCGGTATGAGTTATTTGAACGGTGTGGGTGTTGAGCCTAACCATGGTGAGGCTGTTTACTGGTTTGAGACAGCCGCAGAAAAGAACAGTGCAGAAGCGATGTTTAGAGCAGGCGAAGCTTGGATCGACCATGGTGAACACGGCAACGCCATCGCTTATATCTGGTTATTCCTATCAGCTCATTTTGGTTACTCAGAAGCCAAACATTTGAGAGATAAAGTAGGCGGGGAGCTTGGTGTGGATGCCGTCGTGGGCTTACAGGCTCTGACTAAGCCGATAATGACTAAGCTGACCCAAGAAGCAATCACTAAGCACTCAATCATTAAAGCGCTCAATAAGCTCTACAAGCGTAATATACCGATTCCGAAGAAAGTGAAAGAAGCGTCTGATGAAGAAGGTGAGGCGCTAAATGTAGATGCGAGCCATTTAGATACACAAACGGCGAGTGCTCAAGATACGAATGTTGATTACAGCCAGCAACCTAATACCGAGCAAGCATCAACAGAGAGACAAGCGACACCAAATAGCGATCCTCTAGATTTCAGTCAGTCTAACTGGAACAGAAACCAGTAAATTGCACTCATTGGTTGTGTACGGTTGATAGGTCGTTTTAGCTCTAATCGAGATACTCAAGACAACAAAAAGGGAAGCTGATGCTTCCCTTTTTATTTATGTGCTATTTGCTTTAAGAGCTTAGAGCTTAGAGCTTAGAGCTTAGAGCTAAAGTAAAGCTAATATCTAAGCCTAAGAGCTTATTAAGCTTTGTTTTGCTCAGCTTTACATACAGCCGCAGTGAACACGACGTCTGTTGAGCTGTTAAGCGCTGTTTCAGCTGAATCTTGAATCACACCGATAATGAAACCAACCGCTACAACCTGCATCGCTACATCGTTAGAAATACCGAATAGACCACATGCTAGTGGGATAAGCAGTAGTGAACCGCCAGCAACACCCGATGCGCCACATGCTGAAATTGCAGCAACAAGGCTTAGTAGAATTGCAGTGAAGATATCAATCTCAATACCCATTGTGTGGACAGCAGCAAGTGTTAACACAGTGATAGTGATTGCAGCCCCCGCCATGTTGATCGTTGCGCCTAGAGGAATAGATACAGAGTAAGTATCTTCGTCTAGGTTTAGCTTTTTACAAAGGTTCATGTTCACTGGGATGTTTGCAGCACTTGAACGAGTGAAGAATGCCGTTACACCAGATTCACGAATACATTGCAGTACAAGTGGGTATGGGTTCTGTTTTGTTTTTGCAAATACAAGCAGTGGGTTAACCACAAGTGCAATGATCAGCATTGAGCTTAGTAGAACCGCTAGCAGTTGACCGTAGCTTGCTAGTGCATCGAAGCCCGTTGTTGCGAATGTTGTCGAAACAAGGCCGAAGATACCAAATGGCGCAAGACGGATAATGAAGCGAACAATGTGTGAAACACTGTGGCTAAGGTCTTCGAAAACCGCTTTGGTTGTTGCAGATGCGTGGTGCAGTGCAAGACCAAGACCGATTGCCCAAGCAAGAATACCGATGTAGTTCGCGTTCATTAGCGCGCTAACTGGGTTATCTACAAGCTTGAATAGAAGGGTATGAAGAACTTCCGCGATACCTTGAGGAGGGTTAGCACCTTCAGCGCCAGCAACCAGTGTCAAAGTGGTTGGGAACATGAAGCTCAGTACTACAGCAGTCAGTGCAGCAGAGAACGTACCAATCAGGTAAAGCACAATGATTGGACGCATATGAGTATGCTGACCTTTCTTTTGGTTTGCGATAGAAGCTGCAACAAGAATGAATACTAAAATTGGGGCAACAGCTTTCAGAGCACCAACAAACAGACTACCTAGTAGGCCTGCGTCTTGAGCTGCTGAAGGAGAAACCATGGCGAGAACGACACCGAAAACAATACCAGCAAGGATCTGTAGAACGAGATTTCCACGAGCGATGCGGGCGAGCATGTTGTGATTTTGCATAAAATACCTGCAATTGTTAATTTATTATAGTGATGTATCTTTTTATAAAGTTGTACCAAATCCGACTATACACTAGTGGAATGGGCGGTCATATTAGCGGGATCTAAGTGGGTGTCTAGGAATAGTTTACTTTTAGGGTGATTGTTTGCGCTACGTGGTGTTTTTAGAGCTAAATGTTAAATTAATGTGTTTTGATTGAGCTATAAATCTACAAAGTGACATTTAATAGACTCAATATACTGTAAATTTGGAAATGTAAACGACTATTGGTAAGAACATTGTGTGCTTAAATAGTCACACTAAGACCAAATTGAAACAAAAAGCCCCACGTGTTTAACACGGTGGGGCTTAGTCGTTTAAATAAAGCGTATTGTGATTAACCTGATTGGTTTAGTCAGTCGCTTTTTTAATGTTTCGGTTTTCTGATTGTACGGTTTTGTACATCTTCGAAAGCTGCTTACTGTTAGCACGTTGCTCTGCCAATGAGGCACCATTTCTGGCTTGCTCTCGCAATAGCTTTTGATAGTTATTAAATCGTCTTTCAGACAACTCACCACTCTCAATGGCTTTGCGTATTTTGCATCCAGGTTCTGATTCATGATGGCAATCAGAGAAACGACAGTGCATGGCTAACTCTTCGACATCAGAAAAGGTTTCACTTACCCCCTCGGCGCAGTCTGCAAGTTGCAGCTCTCGCATTCCTGGAGTATCAAGCAGTAAGCCGCCCGATGTCAGTAAATGCAGTGAGCGTGACGTCGTTGTGTGTCGGCCTTTGCTGTCGTCTTCACGAATGCCTCCCGTGGCTTGCTGAGTCTCCCCAAGCAGCGAGTTGACCAGTGTAGATTTCCCAACACCAGACGACCCCATCAAAGCCACCGTTTTGCCCGTTTTACACCAAGGTGCTAATACTTGAGTCGAGTCTTGGTCTAGGCTATTAACGGCTTCGATCATCAGCATCGGATCTAAGCTTTGCACTTGCTGTACTTTGTCTTGGTAGTCGTCACACAAGTCTTTCTTGGTGAGTACGATAACGGCTTCAACTTGCGCTTTATTAGCGAGAGCGAGATAACGCTCGATGCGGCTTAGATTAAAGTCGTTATTTAACGAAACCACGATAAAAACCGTGTCGATGTTGGCTGAAATATATTGTTCTGCGACGCGACTGCCTGCTGCTTTACGGCGGAAGAGCGATTGACGGTCTAGTAAACGGTCGAATTGTAGATCAGAGTTTAAAATCACCCAGTCTCCAACGGTCATTGCCGGTTGGTTTTGATGGATGGGTAGAACAATTTCACCTTGCTCTGACGCTAAGGTATAGCCACTGCGGTGATGTGCGACGATACGAGCAATGACGGAATGGTCATAGTCTTCGAGTGTCAGTTGTTGTTGGAATACAGGTTGCCATCCAAGTTGTTGAAGTGACATTGGATGAGAAAATGCAGTTTGTGAATTCATGTCTATTTACCCAGACGTGCGAGCTTTCTTTTCTCATGAGAGCATTAACGTCTTGTAAGACCTCAGATTGTTGATGAGATCGAAAAGCGTTGGTCAGATCAAAAAGCGTCGAGACGTCAAAAATGTTTGAGCTTGGGTCGAATTCAAATAGATAGGACCCCGGATTGAGTCATGCTTACAGGCATGCAGATATTGATCACTTACGATCAACAGTAAACCGGGTAAAAGTGTGCGGTCGTCAATGGATGACGATAAGTTGGTATGTCGGTGTTTAAGTTTGATTAACCAAACAAATTAACGCGTTACTTTTACTGCCAGTTTTAGTGTGTTCATTACAATCATCTTCTATTCTCCTTGGTTTATTAATGTGTTCAGGCTTTGAATAAAAATCGCGCTCAGTTTAACAAAAAGCCACGATGGCGAGAAGTCATCGTGGCTTAAATTATTTTCTCAATTGTGAATACGATTAATGATGGTCGTGGTTCATCTTTTTCATGCCGCTCATCACTTTCTTCACTGGTGCGTCGAAGGTCTGCGTTTCACCATTAGCGAAAGTCAGTGTCATCTCGATTTTCTCACCTTCTTTTAGGCTGCTTGCTAGGTCGAACAACATGATGTGTAGGCTACCAGGTTTAAGTACCGCTTCACCGTTTGCAGGGATTGTGATCTCTTGAACTTGGCGCATCTTCATAACATCGCCATCCATGATTACATCATGAAGTTCTACTTTACCTGCTGCAGGTGTTGTTGCAGAAACAATAGCGCGATCTTTATCGCTATGGTTCATCAGAGTGGTGAATACCGCGCTGTTCACTGCTGAAGGCGGTGTTGCACGAGCGTACGCGTCATGAACCATAATATCGCTACTAGCCTGAGCAAAAGGGGTGAGCAATAAGCCTGCTAGAGCAAGTGCTTTTAACTTCATGTTGTTGTCCTTAATTTTTATGTTTTTGGTCTGGGACCTGACTTTTTTTGAACTTTATTGAGTAAGTTCTTTGTTTTTACGTTTTACTGCGTCAGCTTGTTGATAGCCTCAACAATTGGCGCTGGCGTCAACGTGTGCGGCACTTTGGTAATCAAGGTGCCGTCGGGCTTTAAAAAATAAAAATATGAGCTGTGGTCTAGGGTGTATTCCAACTCTGAACCTTCAAGCTTGGTCTTTCTGAAAATAACACCGTAGTTGTGTGCAAGCGTGGTTGTGACATCCAATGGACCACTTAGTCCTTCCATCATCGGGTGGAAGTATTGCGCGTATTCATACGAGGCTTCAGCGGCATCACGTTCAGGATCGAGAGAAACAAACATCGGACGAATCTTGGCTTTTGCTTCATCAGAAACCTGGTTAAGCGCTCCGGCTAACATTGCTAGTGAGGTAGGGCACACATCTGGACAGCGTGTGAAACCGAAGTAAACGATGCGAATTCTGTCATCGGCCTGGTCAAAGATTTCCGTTGGTTGGTTATCTTTACCAAAAAGGGTTGTTGCAGAGAATTCTTGCTTTGCAGCGTGTTGCTCTTGAGCTTCGTTTTGCCCATCAAGATAGCTTTTGACACCAAAGCCAAGTACAAACGCTACCACTAATGCTAACGACCAATTCTTACTCATCTTGCCATCCTTATTGCAGGGTTTACGGTTTCAACACCATCGGTGAGTTCACCAAGCCAAGTCATCTTATCCATGGTGCACACAGGTAAAATCACGTCACCTTCATAGGTATTGTTGCCAATATGCTTTAATTGAAAACGTGCCGAGCCCATTTCCATCTCCAAGCCAGTAAGCGACAGCATTAATGTGTCAGAGGCTGAGTCTTCCCACACCACTTTGATTTTTGTTGGGACCAGAGGTTGAGCCGTCTCACTATCGAGTGTCATAGCCACCGCATTTTGCTCACATGATGTGGTTGAAAGCATGCAGTAGTCATCCAAGTTGACGTCGGCAGTTGAGTGCTCCATCGCTGATTTAAACTGCTGAATTGCTTGCGGTCCATAAAAGCCTGCCACGAGAGCGATCCCAAGAGCAGCAACCTTTAATGCAGAGTGCATGTCGTGTTCTCATCTAATTTTATAAGAGCGGCGATGTTATCATACCCCTCAATACGTGCTTGTATCAAAAAGCAATTTTGTGCGTATGGTAGAACTAAAAAAGCGAAGCCATTGGCTTCGCTTTTGTCTGTTTAATCGAGAAGTGAGCTTAGTATTTCTAAGCATTATCCGTTCTAGACGCTTTCCAGAAGTTGGCTGAATGATTAGTCAGCGTTACGTTCTGCGAACTTCTCTAGTCCTAAAACTAAGGCTATCGCAGCAAACATCATCACAATCGCCATGACTAACTGAGAAGGCTGAGAGGTTACCGCTTCAAAATCAAACGGAGATAGGTTTTCTTGAATCAGAGGAACTTGTTCACCTTTTGAGTTTGTGCGCCAGCTGATGGTCTCTTTCCAAGGCCAGATCTTAGGCAGCGTACCGATCATCAAACCGGTTAAGAACACTAATGTGAAATCGCGGAATGAACGCAGTAACCAAGAGAGTACGTGCGAGAAAGTCAGTAGGCCGATCACACAGCCACTAAGGAATAGCGCAAGCACATCGATTTGGAACTCTTTAACTGCACCAAGCACGGGGCCATACATACCAATCAATAGCAAAATGAAGCTTCCAGAGATACCGGGTAAAATCATCGCACAGATAGCAATCGCACCCGCAATGAGAACGTTGATGCTGGTCGGTTCCATTTGCAGCGGCTTAAGCACGGTAATGCTGTAAGCGAAAGCAACGCCAAGCAGCAAAAACACGAAACGAATCATATCGCGCTTTTCTACTTGCTTAAGAATGTGGAAAACCGAGACCAAGATCAGGCCAAAGAAGAAAGACCACAGTGGAACGGGGTGGGTGACTAATAACCAAGAAATCAATTTTGCAAATGTTGCAATGCTCGTGAATACGCCTGCGAACAGTGAAATTAGGAAGAAACCATTGATGTGATTAAACGCGGCTTTGAAGCCTTCGCGTTTCCATAAGCCAAGTACGCTAGGGTTAATTCTTCGAATGCTTTCTAGCAGCGTATCGTAGATACCAGTGATGAATGCGATGGTTCCGCCCGACACGCCAGGAACAACGTCTGCTGCGCCCATTGCCATGCCTTTGAAAAAAGTACTTAAGTAGTTCATTGCTTCATAGAGTTGAGGATGATTTTGTGCAGTATACAAACTTTAGTGTAAAAAAAGTATGAATATGCTTTTGGGGAAGGGCTTTTATTACTCTATTAATTGTAAGGCAATAAGTTGAAGTGAATATTTGCCTAACATTTAGATAACAACCACTTAGTGATTTGTCATTAAGAGCAGCGATGAAACTGATCTCTTATCGATATTGCATCTTGGTTGCATTATGCAAATGCACTTTGCAATTCGCATGATAAATTCATGGTTTTTATGCGATGCAGGGCTTATAAAACGTCGAATAAAAGTTGGCACGCTAACTGCATTATGTACATTGACCCTTCTTAAGCCGAGGGTCACCTAGCCAACTGACGTTGTTAGTGAACTTATGATTTGTTCACAAATATATAGAGCCAATCGCGATTATTGCGGTTGGCTATTTTTTTGCCTGTCGTTTGGTGTTCTCCTTTTTCTATTCCCGCCCCGATACTTTTAGGCTCTGAATTTCAGATGAAAAAAAAGCCAGCCACCATCGGTGACTAGCTTATGTTATCTCGAATCAATCTCGAATCCGTTTTAGTACCCCATCAACTGCAGCAAGTTCTCCGCTGTGCTGATTGCTTCTTTACGGTTAGCAATGTTGAGCTTTTGGTAAAGGTTACGGATGTGAGTCTTGATCGTAGTACCCGCTACATCGAGTTCTTGAGCGATCTGCTCATTACTGAATCCTGAATAGATCAGACCAAGTACTTGCCATTCACGCTGAGTGAGTGGGCTAGTGCGCACAAGCTCAGGAATGTTCGGGTGATTAACCAAGTTCTCAACAAAGTCTTCATCGAAGTGCACCGAGCGACTGCGCTGGGTGGTGGAGATATCCTTCATGATTTGTTGTGCACGATGACGCTCTAAATCACCTAAGCCAGGTTTGTTGCTCAACTTATCCAAGATATGCCCGATTGTCCCACCGTCTACTAAGAAGTTACCGACCATACCGGTTTGGTTAGTCATATGAAGCGCTTCTTCAAGTAGTACTCGTGCGCTGTCTTCATCGTTAATTTGTGTACGTAACACGGCTTCAACTATCAAGTTGCGGTTGGTGTCGGTAATCAGGTGCGAACGCTGGGCTTCACTCTTAAGGAAAGTCAGCGCTTCTTCGGCTTCTTCGTATTGCTCAAGGATGATGTGAGCACGAACGATGTTTCGCCACTGAAGTTGGCAGAAGTGGTTGCTTGCCGATTCAGGTCGAACCGCCACACTCAGCCAATCACGTATTGCTTCTTTATCGCCTTTTACTTGCCAGAACAGAATCAAAGATAGAGAAGCGTTCGCTGTCCAATCTACGTGGTAAGTCGATTGACGCAATAAGTGCTGAATCTGGTCGATAAATTTCGACGCTTTATCAATCTCACCGCGGCTCAATGAAATACGAGCCAGCATAGAGTAACTGTGCAGATGTTTACTCGGAGAGTGGTGACCAAGGATATCTAAGCCTTTGTAGCAACACTCTTCCGCTTCATCTAGTCGGTTCCAACACCAGAAGATCTGAGCGCGAACACGTAGCAAAAATTCATGCAGCGGCACGTATTGAAGCTGATGTTCTTCAATCAATTTGAATGCACTGTCTTGTAGCTCAAATGCAGCTTGAACATAACCTTGAGCAATCAAGATTTCGCTTTGTTGCAGAATCGCCCACAGAGCCTGATGATAAACCTGATACTGACGTGCCAGTTTTTCAGTTTGTTGCATCATCGGTAGCGCACGGCTTAGGTTACCCATTACGTGATTCACTTCGCCTACAACCGAGGTGGCGACAATGCGGCTACGATAAACGGTGGTGTTCAACTGACTCAAAGAAAGCTCAGCCAATTCCAATGCTTTCTCAGGCTCATTGCTGTTGATGGCAACTTGTGCGCGTAAGGCGTTGTATTGGCCTTGCTGTTGAGTATCGAGTTCAATATTTCGAGCTTGATATTGAGTCTCAGCCTCTTCCAACAAAGTACCCACTTGGTCATAACGGTGCTGACTTTGTGCAAGCCAAGCACGCAACATCGAAAGCTTTGGCTCACTGTAAAGTTGATCGGTGGTCAGTTGCTTGATCGCCATCTCTAAAGATGAAAGCTCACCTTGGTTGAACATCGGCCAACCATGTTCAGTCAGGATTTGAATGATAAGTTCTGGATCTTCAGCGCGCTGTGCGTGACGTAGTGCTTGGTGTGGTGTGTTTTGCTTGATCCACGCTTTTGCAGCACTTCGATGCAGTTCTGCTTCTTGCTGAGGAATTCGAGCTTGGCGCTCATGTGCGAGGAACTCACCAAACAAGTTATGGAAGCGATACCAGTTCTTTTCACCTTCAAGAGGGTAGATGAACAAACCAAAACGGTTGAGTGATTCGATCATACCTAACGCATCTTCACGCTGTGTAAGTGCACACACAAGCTCATCGTTGAAGTGATCAAGCACAGAGCATTGCATCAAGAACTGTCGGGTTTCTTTGTCTAGCAGGTCGAATACTTCTTCAACCAAGTAGTCCCAAAGATGAGCGTGGTTAAAGTGAGAGAACGACTCTGCTGACTGTGCAAGAGTGCGTTTTTGGTGTTGTGCTTGTAGCGCGATAAGTTGCAATGCAGAAGGCCAACCTTCTACATAACTACAAATACTGTCTGCGGTCGTGTCATCAATGCCGTCGGCTACGCGTTGGTTGAAAAAGCGTGTGGTTTCTTCGGTATCAAACGCCAACGAGTCATTACCTAATTCGATCATTAAGTCACGAACGCGCAGGTTTGCTGTACCAAGTGGTGGCGTACCACGACTGGTGACTACCAACGTTAGGTTGTCGGGCATGTGTTTGAGGAAGAAGCGCATGGCTTCGTGGATGTCGTCATTGTTGACCAAATGATAGTCATCCAACACCAGAAAACACTCGTGGTGGAATTCAGACATCTCAGCAAACACTTCACTTAATAAAGAATGCAACGATGAAAACTGTCGTTTCTCTGCCAGCTTTTGGGCATTCGGGCAGGCGTTTTGCGTCGCTTTATTAAGGGATTGAAGTAGGTAGTTGATAAAACGGAAGGCATCGTTATCACTATCATCGATGCTGTACCAACCTACATTAGGTTTTTCTACCAGCCATTGGGCAGCCATGGTGGTTTTGCCGTATCCAGCTGGAGAGCGGAACAGTACTAGCTTATAGCAATCTGCATTGTGAAGCAGATCGAGAACCCTAGGTCGTAGGATTGCATTATGTAAGCGGCCGGGACGAGTCAGTTTCGAAGGGATCCACATATCGAAGTTTTACACCTATTCCGTGGCTATGTTCTGGAATATCCCAATCTATCGTTGAGTGCACTCCAATGACATTAGCCTAATTACTTAAGTCTTTACTCATATTACGTGAAGCCAAACGTTACCGACTATGATCCTCCTCAGAAACCTTGCGCTCCTGCATGTTTTTGGGTGTCTACGCCCTTTATTTGAGACTTTGCTCACGTTGCGGGTTGGTTTGTGAATGTGACTTCGTTCATCTCTACACGGGAATCTATGCAAAAGATGAGAGTTGGAAATTATTTTCGTGATCTGAATATCAGATTTGACAATGACTTTAATCTGGTTAAATAAAAGTCACATCAATTGAAGTTAAGTTATCGAACGGGAGCTTGTGATCTTAGTCACTCCAAGTTTTTGTTCGTAGTCAGAACATGAGAGTCAGATCACTAACCCTAAGTCGGTACGCCCCCTACGCCCTCCCATCTACTCCTAGTCAGTTGCATTAGCGGGAGGATGTTTAGTTTATGGTGACCATGCACGATATGTCACAGATGAATTAGAACTATTAAAAGCGAGATTTCTGAAATGAAACCAACTCAGCAAAAAACTTTCGATAAAGTGTCATTCCAAGAGAGTGTTAAGAAACATTTATCTGCAACCTACGCAACAACCGTTGAAACAGCAGACAGCCGTTCATGGTATCTAGCAATGGGTCGTGCTCTTGCAGAGCTAACGACTTTTGACCTGCTAGAAACTGAAAATGATGAAAAAATTAAGAACGCGAAGAGCGTTAACTACCTATCACTTGAGTTTTTGATTGGTCGTCTAACAGGTAACAACCTGATCAGCATGGGTCTTTACGAACAGATCACTCATGCAATGGAAGAGCTAGGTCAAAACCTAACTGACCTTCTAGAAGAAGAACGCGACCCATCACTAGGTAATGGTGGTCTTGGTCGTCTAGCTGCTTGTTTCATGGATTCTTGTGCCGCTCAAGAATACCCAACAGTAGGCTACGGTCTTCACTACGAGTACGGTCTATTCAAACAGTCTTTCCAAGACGGTCGCCAACAAGAAGCACCTGACGCATGGCGCGGTGTTGAAGGTTACCCATGGGAAGTTGCTCGTCCAGAACTAGCACAACACATTGGTTTTTACGGTCATGTAGACGTTGAATTCATCGACGGTAAAGAAGTTCGTACTTGGGTTCCAGGTATGGAAGTAAAAGCAATGCCTTGGGATCTACCAATCGTAGGTTACGAGTCAAGCACGGTTTACCCGCTGCGTCTTTGGGAATGTCAGGCAATTGCACCATTCTCACTAGCGAGCTTCAACAACGGTGATTACTTCGAAGCGCAACACTCGCTAATCGATGCAGGTAACATCACTAAGGTTCTTTACCCGAACGATAACCACGAGAAAGGTAAGACACTGCGTCTAATGCAGCAGTACTTCCATTCAGCAGCATCGGTTCGCGATATTCTACGTCGCCACGAAGCAGCAGGTTTCTCTCTAGAAGATCTGCCTAAGCAAGAAACGATTCAGCTTAACGATACGCACCCAACAATCGCGATTCCTGAGCTAATGCGCATCCTGATTGACGAGAAAGGTCTATCTTGGGATCAAGCATGGGAAATCAGTGCTCACACGTTCGCATACACGAACCACACACTACTTCCTGAAGCACTAGAGACTTGGTCTGAATCACTTATCAACCGTCTTCTTCCACGTCACATGGAAATCATTTTTGAAATCAACCACCGCTTCATGCAGGAAGTTCGCAAGATGTGGCCTGGTGACGGTGAGAAGCAAGCGAAGCTTTCTATCATCCAAGAAGGTTTCCACCGTATGGTTCGCATGGCAAACCTATGTGTGATTGGTTCTTACAAAGTAAACGGTGTAGCTGC
The DNA here is from genome assembly GCF_902751245.1 of Vibrio sp. Vb339. NCBI lineage: Bacteria > Pseudomonadati > Pseudomonadota > Gammaproteobacteria > Vibrionales > Vibrionaceae > Vibrio > Vibrio sp. Vb339. The sequence continues at coordinate 675,083 of NZ_CADDIS010000001.1, forward strand.
GCTTCACTCTCAACTGGTTAAGAAAGACTTGTTCCCTGAGTTCAACGAAATCTTCCCAGGTAAACTGACTAACGTAACGAACGGCATCACGCCACGTCGTTGGTTGAAGTTCTGTAACCCAGGTCTATCTGCGCTAATTACTGGCAAGATCGGTACTGAGTGGCCTGCAAAACTTGAGCAGCTAGAAGGCATCGCTAAGTTTGCAACAGACGCGAAATTCCAAAAAGAGTTCATGGCTGTTAAGAAAGAAAACAAACAGCGCCTCGCTGATTGGGTTCAAGAGAACATGGGTATCGAGCTAGATACTAACGCTATCTTTGATGTTCAAATCAAGCGTCTTCACGAATACAAGCGTCAGCACCTAGATTTGCTACACATTCTATCTCTGTACCACCGTATTCTTAACGAACCTGGTTTCGAGTGTGAGCCTCGCGTATGTTTCTTCGCAGCGAAAGCAGCACCGGGTTACCATCTAGCGAAAGAAATCATCTTCGCAGTTAACAAGATTGCAGAGAAGATCAACAACGATCCTCGCATCGGCAACAAGCTTAAAGTGGTATTCATCCCTGACTACCGTGTAAGCATGGCTGAAATCATTATCCCTGCAGCAGACGTTTCTCAGCAAATCTCATTGGCTGGTAAAGAAGCATCAGGTACGGGCAACATGAAGATGGCTCTAAACGGCGCGCTAACTATCGGTACGATGGATGGTGCAAACGTTGAGATTCGTGAAGAAGTGGGTGATGAAAACATCTACATCTTCGGCCTAGACGTTGATGGTGTTCAAGCACTGAAAGCTCAAGGCTACAACCCATACGACTACTACAATGCAGACCCACTACTGAAAGCATCTCTAGACCTACTGACTGGCGATGAGTTCACTCCAGGTCAACCAGGTCTTCTACGTGCAACGTTTGATAGCCTGCTAGACGGTGGTGACCCTTACCTATGTCTTGCTGACTTCGCATCTTACGTGAAAGCGCACGAAGACATGGGCACGCAATACAAAGACCAAGCAGGTTGGGCTAAGAAAGCAATTCTTAACACAGCATTGGTTGGTAAGTTCACATCAGACCGCTCTATCCGCGACTACGTGAACAACATCTGGAAACTTGAAGCGGTTAACCGTTAATACTTCCAAAGTAGCCAAGGCAGTTTCTGCCTTGGCTCAATTAGCTTGTGAGCAAACGAAAGGCTTAAAGGTTTCGTTTATAAACAAGCTGCTTACAAACCGATTGTCACAAGCTAATTGATTAGTAAAAATTAAATTAACAACCCTACAAAATAGAAAGCGTCAGAACGTTTTCGGAGAGAGCGATGAAAGAACAGACCGTATTAAAACAAGTCGCAGAAATGGCAAACATTGCCGACAGTTACGTTAGTGCGTGGGGCGATGAAGCACAAGTATCAGACGAGACGATCACGTCTCTATTGGCTTCGTTGGGCTACGATACAAGCAGCGATGATGCACTGCTTAAGTCAGCAGAAAGAAAACACAAAAAAGATGTACTAGACCCAGTTCTTGTCTTGCGTGACGGTGAGCCAGTAGAAGTGGCGCTTAATTTAGGTGTAAGTGCTCGTGAAAGTGAGTTCAGCTGGCGCTTAGAAACCGAGCAAGGAGAGGTACTCGAAGGCTATCTTCAATCTCAAGTCGTTCGTGATGAGCGTGCCGAGGGTGGCCCTTTAGTGTTTGCATTGCCAAGTGATTTGGCATGGGGTTATCACAAGCTAATTGTGAGCCGTAAGCGCCGTAAAAAGCCTTACGAGATGACTCTGATCATTACGCCAAAAGCGTGTTTCAAGCAGTCTCCAATTGAGCAAGGCAAAAAGCTTTGGGGACCAAGTGTTCAGCTTTACACACTAAGAACTCAGCACAACTGGGGTATTGGTGATTTCGGTGACCTAAAACAGTTGGTTGCTGATATCGCGTCTCGCGGCGGTGACTTTGTCGGTTTAAACCCGATTCACTCATTGTTCCCTGCGAACCCTGAAGGTGCGAGCCCATACAGCCCGTCTTCTCGTCGCTGGTTGAATATCCTATACATTGATGTGAGTTCAGTACCTGAATTTGCATTAAGTGCTGAAGCACAACAAACGGTAGGCAGCGCAGAGTTCCAACAGCGTCTACAAAAAGCGCGTGAAGCTCACTGGGTAAACTACACCGAAGTGTCTGAGCTTAAGATGAGCATCTTGCCTCTGTTATTCGCAGAATTTAAGACTCGTCATCTAGACAAAAACAGCGACCGTGCACAAGCGTTCTTAGCCTTCGTAGAAGAGGGTGGCGATAGCCTGATGCATCAAGCGGCGTTTGATGCTCTGCATGGTGAACTGCATGCAGAAGATTCTGGCATGTGGGGATGGCCAGTATTCCCTGAGAAGTACCGTACATTCGACAGCCCAGCGACACAAAAGTACATCAAAGAGAACCTAGAAAACGTTCATCTGTACATGTACCTGCAATGGCTAGCAGATTGCCAGATCAACGATGCACAGTCTCTTGCTGAAGAGAAGGGCATGGCTGTTGGCCTGTACCGTGACTTAGCAGTAGGTGTTGCAGATTCAGGCAGCGAGACTTGGGCTGACGAAGGCAACCTAGTGATGGATGCGAGCATTGGTGCTCCACCTGATATTCTTGGTCCTTTGGGGCAGAACTGGGGTCTACCTCCGTTAAACCCAGAAGTGCTTCAAGAAACAAGCTACGACGCTTACATCAAGCTACTTCGTGCAAACATGAAGCACTGTGGTGCACTGCGTATTGACCACGTTTTAGGTCTACTGCGTTTGTGGTGGATTCCAAAGGGTGAGAACGCAACTAAGGGCGCGTACATCTACTACCCAGTACAAGATATGCTGTCTATTCTGGCGCTTGAATCTCACCGTTACCAATGTAGCGTTATCGGTGAAGATTTAGGTACGGTGCCGGATGAAATCGTCGACATCCTTGCAGATGCTGGCGTGCATTCTTACAAAGTGTTCTTCTTCGAAACATCAGAAGACGACGGTGGTTTCATCTCACCAAAACACTATGCATCACAATCGATGGCGGCACTGTGTACCCACGATATGCCAACGCTTCGTGGCTTCTGGCACTGTGATGACCTGAAAATGGGCCAAGATATTGGCTTATACCCAGATGCAGAACAACTAGAAACCTTGTTCGATGACCGTCTAGAGTGCAAGCAAGGTATCTTAGATTCTGTAGCGTGGCATGGTTTCCTACCAGAAGGTGTGGGCCGCGATGCGAGCCAAGTACCGATGGACTCTTACCTTGCTGAGGCACTTCAACTGCACGTGGCGGCTGGTGGTTCAACACTACTGAGCGTTCAGCTAGAAGATTGGCTAGAGATGGATAAGCCAGTAAACATTCCTGGCACGGTTGATGAGTACCCTAACTGGCGTCGTAAACTATCAATGAACTTGGACGAAATATTTGCTCACGAAGGCGTTAATCGTATCGCTTCTAAGCTGACTGACGTTCGAGAAAAAGCAGGTAAGTAATGACGTTGAGTGACTTGAAATTAGGTGGTTTTTTGCTTACGCCGTACGAAACTACAACCTCGGTCACTCAATAATGAATGCTCATCTGGTAGAATAAACCGTCGTTATATTGCCCGCACTAATAGCGGGCATTTTTGTATTATGTTTTTTGGATGTTTGGTTAGGGAGAAACGTTTTGGAACTAAGTTCGATTTCAAAGCAAAAACAAATATATACCCAACTATCACAGGCTTGTTTCACAGACCCATTCGCGTTTTTAGGGCCATACCTACCTTCTGAGCAAGGTGCATTACGTGTGTGGATTCCTGGGGCAGATAAAGTCGAATTGATTGTTGGAAAGGAACCTCGTATTGAGTTAGCGCGAGAGGGTGAAAGTGGTTTCATTCTTAAGCAAGACAGAGACTTACGTTTCACTCACTATAAGCTTGCGGTTGATTGGGCTGGCGTAGAACAGATCATCGATGATCCGTACCAATACCACGATCTGTACGCGAGTTATGAAGATCTTCATACACCGAAAGATATGTATCATCACATGGGGGCTCAGTTTATTACACTAGAGCGTGATGGACAGACGATTTCAGGTACGCGTTTCTTGGTGTACGCACCGCATGCAACTGCGGCAAGCTTGGTGGGTAACTTCAATGCTTGGGATGGTCGTCGCCACCCAATGCAACGCCTAGATTATGGTATGTGGGGCCTATTCATTCCTGAACTGGAAGAAGGCGCTCAATACAAGTTTGAATTAAAAGGACCCAATGGCGAAGGCTTACCACACAAAGCTGACCCATGGGGTTTCTACTCTGAGCAATACCCATCGTTCTCATCCGTGACTTACGATCACGCTCGTTACGAGTGGCAAGATACTCAATGGCAAAATCGCCCTGTAACGCAAAAGCGTAAAGAAGCGCTTTCGTTCTATGAATTGCACGCGGGTTCTTGGAAGCGTAACGCTGAAGGTGAGTTCTTAAATTATCGCGAGCTTGCGGCAGAGCTGATCCCATACTTAACGGACCTTGGCTACACGCACGTTGAGCTAATGCCAGTTTCAGAGCACCCATTCTACGGTTCTTGGGGCTATCAGCCTGTTGGTCTATTTGCACCGACTAGTCGTTTTGGTTCTCCGGATGATTTCAAATACTTCGTCGATCAATGTCACCAAGCAGGTCTTGGCGTTGTTCTGGATTGGGTTCCAGCTCACTTCCCAAGTGATGATCACGGCCTAGCAAACTTCGATGGTACACCATTGTTCCATGATCCAGATCCGCGTCGCGGTTGGCATCAAGATTGGAACTCGTACATTTACGATTTAGGCAAAGAGCATGTTCGTCGTTTCTTAGTTTCTAATGCACTCTACTGGTTCGAGCAATTCCACATTGATGGCATTCGTGTTGATGCAGTCGCTTCGATGCTGTACCTCGATTACTCGCGCAGCCATGATCAATGGATTCCGAACGCCGACGGCGGCAACGAAAACTATGACGCAATCGCAACCCTTAAGTGGATGAATGAAGAAGTGTACAAGCACTTCCCGAATGCGATGACGATTGCCGAAGAGTCGACCGCTTTCCCAGGTGTTTCTGCACCCACTTTCATGGGTGGTTTGGGCTTTGGCTTTAAGTGGAACATGGGTTGGATGCACGATAGCTTGTCTTACATCCAAGAAGATCCAATCAACCGTAAATATCACCACGATACGATTACCTTCCCACTGGTTTACGCACACAGTGAGAACTATGTATTGTCTCTGTCTCACGATGAGGTGGTTTACGGTAAGGGCTCTATCCACAACAAGATGCCGGGTGATGAATGGCAGCAAACGGCAAATCTACGTGCTTATATGGGTTACATGTATGCGCAGCCGGGTAAGAAGCTGAACTTCATGGGCGCAGAATTTGGTCAGACGGCCGAATGGAATCATGACGACCAACTGCAATGGTTCTTGCTGGATTACGAACGTCATCAAGGTGTTCAACGTTTAACGAAAGACCTGAATAACCTGTATCGCTCTGAAGCTGCAATGCACGATCTTGATTTTGATCCGAAAGGGTTCGAATGGCGTCTACAGGATTCTGCAGAAGCGAGTATCTTAGCGCATGAGCGCATCAGTGAGTCTGGTGAGCGTGTATTAATTGTCTCTAACTTTACACCAGTGCCTCATGAGCATTTCCGTTTAGGTGTTCCTGCAAAAGGTGAGTACTCACTGCTGTTGAACACAGACTCTGTGGATTATGCAGGCAGCGGTTTTGAAGTGAAGCAGACAGCTGAGATTGAATCAGTAGAAAGCGAAGGATTAGACACTTCGATTGAGCTACGCTTACCGCCGTTATCGACCGTTTTTTACAAGCTAAATTAGGTCTATAAGTTGAGCAGGTCATCGCTGCTCACTTTTCTGAAAGTCTAAAAAAGGAACCCTAGGGTTCCCTTTTTCTATTTCAGTAAGCTGGCTAGTGTTACTTGAAGTTGGTGAGATAGAACATTGAGCGTCCGACTACCATTTCAAGGATTCGAACTGAGTCGTTGCCAAAACTATCAAACATCTTTTCACGAAATTCACCGCTTGAGCTGAGATTAAATTGCTCAGGGTTCTTTATTTGCGAAGCATGGAAAAACATCAATTTAATCACGTATCGAAACTGCTCATTATCTAGAGCGGTTTGCCAAGATTGGATAAAGAGCGCTTCTGATGAAAAGTCTAGACTGTCTATAACGATCGATAGCATGTGTTCGTGAAGTACTGAACGAATAGCGCGGGTCGACGGATAATAGCCCTGAAGCGTCGTTAAACTAATGCCAATTTCTTGAGCAATCCTTGCATAAGTTAGTGCTTCATGTCCTTCAGCCAGAAAAAGGTTTAGTACGATGTTATCGTAGTTTTTTTGATTTTCTAATTTCTGTACTTGAGTTATTCGAGCCATTACAAATCTCTATTGAGTGTAACATTCTGTAAACACAGTATATTAAGAGCTTCTGAATTAAATCTCAAACTCCAAGGGTAAATAACTAGTCAATTTATCGTTAAATATAGTCAGTATTGTGTCATTGGTTCAATTATCAATCAGATTTTGGCATAAACAAAAACACCGCCCTGTTGAGCGGTGTGTTATTTAAAGTCTTTGTTTATCTTTGCTAATTCAGATGATTAGAGCGGATACCAAAATAACTGCGGCTCTAGAATGCGTTTCGCAATGGCTAACACCACGATAAAAGCGATGACACTTAAACAAACAAAATCGATACGTTTCAAAGGTGCATAGCTATACCAAGTGCGTGCTTTGTGTCGACCAAAACCTCGTAGCGTCATTGCGTTAGAGATCTCGTCTGCGCGGTCCAAACTAGAGAAAATGAGCGGGCCTAGAACCTTAGCCACATTTTTGATTCGAGTAATTAGGGGAGCCTTCTTTGAAAGCTCTACACCACGAGCCTGTTGGGCGTGCATGATATTGATGAAGTCTTTCTTAACCTCAGGCAAGTAACGCAGGGTTAGACTCACCGCATAAGCAATTTTGTAAGGAACTCCGATACGGTTGAGGCTTGCTGCGAACTCAGTTGGGTGCGTTGTGAAGACAAAGATCAGCGCTATCGGGAACATACTCATGTATTTGAGCGTCACGGTCACCAAGTAAAACAGTGTCTCTTGGCTCAATGAATAATTGCCAGGAAGCGTCAACAATAACGTTTCACTGCCGATGAGTTCAGGACCCTGTTGTGGAGCCAGTAGATACATGAACAGAGCATTTAGGCTTAATACACTCGCCGTTCCTAATAACAAAGGCTTATATACGCGTACAGGCACATTGGTCAGCTTTAGCAGGTATAAACCACTCACAATAAGCAGTGCAATCAATCTTAGGTCGAACGTAGTTAAGACCACGGTTACCCAAGCTAAGAAGAGCGCAAATTTGGTGATGCCGTTAAGTGCATGAAGCGGTGATTTTGTATCAATGTAATTGATGCCGAATTTTACTTTTGATGCGTTCATTGAGCGCTTCTCTCGTAGTCGATGAAGTACTGCATGAACGCATTGGTGTCGTCGATTTTCATCATAGTCGCGAGTTCATAAATGCTGGTGGTACAAAGATTTGCACGTTCTAGAAGTGATGGTTGACTAAATACTTCCGTCATCGCTGCATTGGCAATCAACTTGCTGTCTGCGATTACGATTGAACGTGTGGTGTACTCGAGAACGAGGTGCATGTCGTGTGAGATAATCACAACGGTAATACCCAAATCACGGTTAAGCTTTTGGATGAATGCCAGCATGGATGTGTAGTTACGGTAGTCTTGACCTGCAGTCGGTTCATCCAAGATAAGAAGCTCAGGTTCCAGCACTAAGATAGAAGCGATGGTTACACGTTTTTTCTGGCCGTAGCTCAGGGCTTCGATCGGCCAGTGGCGGAACTTGCTCAGCCCACACAGCTCAAGAACATGCTCTACTTTTTCTGTGATCCGCTCTTCTGCAATATTGCGGTTACGAAGACCAAAAGCAATCTCGTCAAAAATCATATGATGCGAGATCATATGATTAGGGTTCTGCATCACGACACCGACTTTCTGGCTTCTTTCAAAGATAGAAAGTTCAGATAGGTCTTCACCATTTAGATAGGAAGAGCCTGAATCGGCATCGATCACACCCATGATGAGTTTAGTGATGGTTGATTTACCCGAACCGTTTTTGCCTAGAATCGAAACGAACTCACCTTTGCCAATCTTGAAGCTGACATCTTCGAGAGCGTTCTTCTCGCCGTCGTAAGAATAAGTTAGACCATGAACTTCGAGTAAAGGTGGGTACTGCTTCTCTGCTACCGGGGCAGGGCGCTCAGCAAACCATGCTTGAACAGCAGGACGGAACCTTTTGTAGTCTAAAGCCTTGAGATTTGACAGTTTGTCTTCGCTGGTTAGTGGGGCTTTTGCCGCCTTAAGCGCCGACAAGTAAAGCGGTTCGCGAATACCGTGTGTATCAAGTAATTCAGAAGCCAAGATTTCATCGGGTGTCGTGTCAGCAACGATTTCACCACGTTCCATTAAGATCACGCGGTCGATATCGCGATGTAGGACATCCTCGAGGCGGTGCTCGATAATCACGATTGTCTTGTTGGTTTCTTTATGCAGCTGATCGATGATCTCAATCGTTGCCTTGCCGGTTTTAGGGTCAAGGCTCGCTAGAGGCTCATCAAACAGCAATATATCAACATCATCAACTAAGATGCCCGCTAACGATACTCGCTGTTTTTGACCACCAGAAAGGTCATGAGGTGAACGCTCAAGCATGTCTGCTAGGTCGACCATTTTTGCCGTCGACTTAACTAACGGGTACATGTCAATGTTCGACATCAACTGGTTTTCGAGTGCGAAAGCGATATCTTCACCGATACTCAAACCGACAAACTGGCTGTCAGTATCTTGTAATACGGTGCCGACTTGCTCGGTATAATCGTGCATCGAAAACTCAGAGATATTCTTGCCGTTTATCTCTAAAGAGCCTGTTACCTCACCTTTGATTGCATGAGGTATCAAACCATTGAGACACTGACCTAGGGTAGATTTACCACTACCACTTGGTCCAATAATGACGATTTTCTCTCCTTTCTCTATCCTTAGATTGATATTTTTTAGCGTCGGTTTGTCCAGCGACTCATATCTAAAAGAGAAGTTCGAAAATGCTATAGTCATTATCGCTTATGCCTCAGTTAGGTTGCGGCTTTGTTTATTGCGTTTAGCGACTGATTTTAGGATCAGGAAGCCCACAACAGCGATCAGAACGGTGTTACCCGCTGCGATGATAGACAGTTGAGTGAATACTTTAGTAAACGGTTCTGCGTATAGGATGGTGTCGAGGAACGCAGAGCAGCCATAGCCTACAACGTTACCTGCAAGGGCCAGTATCACGAACAATACAAAATCTTTCATTGGCAGTTCGCCTTGTTGAAGACGGTTCTTAGTCATCATAGGGAATAAGCCGATAACCATACCTACGATGCCTGAGCCTAGTACCCAAGTTAACCACACGCCCCAGCCTGCGAACAGATCCGTTACCCAGTGACCGATAAAGCCAACTAAGAAGCCAACCATTGGGCCGAACAAAACAGAAAACAGTGCTAGGACTGCCATCGCTGGTTTCAATGTCGTGTTCGCAAACACTGGGACACCAAACATAGGTAAACCACCAATGCCGTACAGTGCCGCGCCAATGGCAATAACGACCACTGTTTTAGCTGAAAAGTTCATAGATAACCTCGAATACTGAAAGATAAAGCTTAATAAAGAACGAATATTCGCCATTATTAATATGCGTCTCAACGAGAACGTTTTTTGGGCAAATATAAAAAATAAGGCGCGCATTATACAGTAGAACCCTTCCATAAGGGAAGGTAAGTGTCTAGATGTCTAAAATTCCATCTGAACACCGAAATATCGTGTAAAAAGTGCAATTTTACGGTTAATCAAGCAACAAAAAAGCCAGAGCGAGTCTAGCTTTTTCATTCGTCTTAACAATGTGTTAAGCGGGTTCGTCACATATCTACGACCGTTTAGTGGTCTAGGTATAGATAGTTTTGCCAACTCTTCATGCGAATAAGGACCTTACGCATGATAGACACGTGAGTGAAGCTGTCAGAATAAACGGCAACTTCAACCGCGGTGCCCATAGGTAAATGGTAGTCAGACAGATCATCTGTGATGCTCAATTTAACAAACACACGACCACTGGTACGCAACGCATCAGTACCTAGAAGCGCGCCTCTAGCTTGGAATTGGCTCTCACCAATAGCTGGAATCACTTCATCAATACGTCCTTTGAATATCTTCCCTGGCAATGCTCTAAACAAGAACTCAGCTTCGTAACCCGGTTGCAGGCGTTGTAAGGAGTTTTGTCTGAACGCAGCGGTATAGAATTGTTCTTCTGTGTGAACAAAGGTCATCACAGGAGCTAAAGGAAGCGGCACTGCCATAACGCCTGGGCGCAATGCTAGTTGCGTAACGTATCCGTCAGTGGGAGCTCGAACCACGGTTTGCTCTAAATCAAACTGAGCTTTACGCAATTCAGCCAGTAAGCTTAAAACGGCTGTATTCTCGCCACCAATTTCAGACTCTAAGGCGATTTTTGCTTGTTCTAGATTAGCATCTGCCACTTTTACGGCAGCTTCTGATGCCTTGTAAGCTTGTCTGCGAGTATCTAATTGTTGCTCGGTAAAGGCTCCGCTGTCATAACCGCGCTTGTAACGAGAGAATTCACGTTGGGCTTTATCTCTCTCTGCGATGGCTTTGATTTTTGCAGCCTCAGCTTCAGCCACTTCAGATTCCATTCCAAGCGCACCTTGGCTTGCTTCCTTTACTTTAGCTTCTAATCTTGCAACTTCAGCTTCGAATGGAACTGGGTCGATTTTGAAAAGAATATCCCCTTCCTTCAGAGGTTTGTTTGCCTCTACTGGCACTTCGATAACTTTACCCCTAACGCCTGAAACGACTGGCGTTGTTGAGTAAACTTGATTACCAATTTGCGTGAAAGGGTGGTTGTAGTTCATCAGTAGGATCAAAGTACCTATGATGACGACACCACCAAGAACGGCGGTAGGTACTGTCCATTTATTGAGCGGGATATTAAATACTTTGAAGATGGTGATACAAAGTGCCGCGTAGGTCATTATCAGCAGTAAATCCATTACTTAGCCTCCTGATCTTGAACGTTGTTTGTCTCTTTCTCTGGACTGTTTTGTCCAGCACCAGCTTGCTTGAGCTGTGCGATTTCTTCCTGAAGGGTACTCACTTGATCGATGAGAATATCGACGCGATGATGAATATCGTGTTGTTCTTCTTCTAATTTAGCGAAGCCCCAACCACGATCTTTACGCCACAGCGTTGCCCAGATCCAAAGGAAGGGCCAGATAGCGTGTAAGGTGAATAGGCTAACCCAGCCTGAGACGTGAATAGCATCTTGATGAGGGTGGTTGCGTTCTTTAGCAATTTCATAGGGAATATCATGAATAACGATGATGCCGTAAAAGATAACCAATGCTACGAAAATCAGTAGACCGAGTGCAAAGTAGTCTAAAAACATAACAGATCCTTGTAATGTTAGATATTAGTTATAAATATACTACGCTATCATCCAAGTAATTGTTATAAAAATGATTTACCGAGTTGAAAATAATGTGTTGTCGCTTCTAATGCGAATAAAAGCATTGATGAATCTTATAAATTCTCATCGCGTTTGAAGAGGCTATTTCGGCTTTCTGGTTGGTATTTAAGCTGAAATGATGGCAGCTACGATTCTAAATGACGGGCATAACCACAAGGGACAAATACGGATGTATATAGGTGAATTGGCGGCCATTGGCGCTGCAATTGTGTGGGCATGTGCGACATGGATCTATGGGCAATTTGGACATCGCTTCTCTGCGATGCAATTGAACATTGTTAAGGGTGTGGTGGCGTCAGGGATGATGTTGCTGGTGATGCCTCTTATCCCGATGCCGGAGTTTGAACTGAGTACCAACCATTTTCTGATATTGGCAATTTCAGGTGTGATTGGCATTGCGATTGGAGATAGCGCCTATTTTGCGGCGTTGAAAAGAATCGGCGCCAATAAGACGCTGTTACTGGAGTCTTTAGCACCGCCTCTTTCTGGTGTGCTGGCATTAATGTTCCTTGGTGCTGTATTGACAGTGCAAAGCTGGCTCGGTGTCGTGATTACAACATTGGCGGTGACCTTCGTTGTCTTCCAGCCATCAAAATCGGCGAGCGGTGAATCGAATGACCAAGCACAGTGGGGTGGCATTGGTTATGGACTTGTGGCGAGTGTCTGTCAGGCATCTGGTGTGGTTATTTCTCATTACGCGTTAGTGGCGGGCGACATTCCACCATTGTTAGGTGCACTGATTCGCCTGACGATCGGCGTGTTTGCCGTGATGCTGATTATCCCTTTCGTTGAAAAGAAGCCGTATTCATCGATAAAAAGAGATTTATGGGAAATGACCAAGCTCGATAAACTTTGGTTATTAGGGGCAATCTTTGTCGGGACGTTTCTCGCTCTATGGCTTCAACAAGTGGCGCTGAAAAATGCTAACCCTGCGATTGCACAAACGTTGATAGCGACCAGCCCGGTCTTTATTTTGGTGATTTATGCGCTGAAAGGGGAGAAGGTGTCAAAGCAAAGTATCATCGGCACGCTTGCCGCCCTTGCGGGAATTTCTTTGTTCTTTTATCAATAAGATGTTGGCTTTAGCTACAGAGCTACAGAGCTACAGAGCTACAGAGCTACAGAGTGACATGCCATTACTCTGTACACACTTGGTTACGGCCGTTGGCTTTAGCTCGGTATAGCGCTTTATCGGCACGGTAGAAGGTACGTTGAGTATTCTCTCCGTCACGATGCAAAGTGATACCGATACTCACGGTCAAACCGCGCTCCCCAAGTATATCATGCCAACCGAATTGGAAGATACGCTCTCGATAATTTTCAGAATGCATTTCTGCTTTAGGAAGATCAGTGTTCTCTAGAATGACGAGGAACTCTTCTCCACCAAATCTGACACACGATGCACCTCTAAACTTAAAGTATGAACGTAGCTCTTGAGACACACTAACAATCGCTTTATCACCCACTAAGTGACTCAGTTCATCATTGATAGACTTGAAGTGGTCAATATCGATAACCATCAGTGCGAAAGAGGTATCGTGCAGCAGCATGTCCTTCAGTTTTACATCTAACCAGCGACGGTTGTGTAACCCTGTCAATGGATCAGTGAACACGTCTTGTTGAAGCTGAGCCACCGCATTCTTGTGTTGTTCAGTTGTCTCTTTGAGCTCTTTGTTCTCTTGTTCAGAGAGAATGAGTTTGAGTTGTAACTCAAAACGGGACAGGCGGCGTAGCTGGCTTGCACCGAGTTCACTGATCGGGATCTGCTTCATCAGATCGGTTTCAATTCGGTAGCCTTTTTTCTCATAGCTTAGCGCTTCTTGAAAACGCCCTTGATTCATACACACATCACTCAGAGAGTCGTAGAATCGCTTCGCAAGTACTGGCGACGAGTAGGCTTTCACGCGTTTGTCTGTACTAGACAAAATCATGCTCGCGTAGTCTTGCTTGCCGGTTGCACTTAGGCAATGTGCGAGCTCTAGACGAGTCATGGTCGCAAGCCAGCTTGCTTGAGTGCTGTTGGCTGGGTATTGAACCTTAGACAGACAGCGTAGCGCTTCATGGTATTTTTTCTTAGCGCGCAGAACTTTCGCTTGGTAAAGCAATATTTGAGCTGTGAGCAACTTGTCACTCACCAAAATACTCAGTTCTTCGCACTCATTGAGTAAATCGCTGGCCGCAGTAATGCGATTGAGTAGAAGTAGGCTTGCTACCATATGCAGCTTGAATTTGAGGCGAAGTGAGCGACTACTTATCGCATGGTCTATGCTGCTGATTTTTTGATAGTAGCGAAGGGCTCTGTTGTGATCGCCATAGGAATCACACAGGTTGCCCATGCCTAAAATAGCTAATACATACTCATCGATATGACCGTGTTCAACCGCGATAGTCGATGAACTGACGAATTCATTGAGTGCTGAGGTGTAATCACCAATTTCAACTAAGCGGTCACTTAAGCTGGTTTTGACTGTCAGAATGTCTTCGATATCGGCAGGAAGGTGGAGCAGATCGAGTGCTCGTCTCAACTCTTCGATACTGGTTTGATTTTGTTGTAACTCGGCACGGTATTCAGAGCTAATGATATAGCAGTGTGCTTGCTCTGTTTGCGTTGTCGAAACGTGCTGACGAATGTGGTTCCAGAAGATGATCGCTTCTTCACCTGATACCGATGAAGGATCTAAACCGGCGTCTGTGATCTTGCTTAATAGAGTTTCCATTATTCTATTACCTCAGCATCGTCTTCCTCGAGTTGTTCAAGCGTGAACGGGAACGTCAAAATATCATTGAGGCTGACGGTTGGTTTCGAACCTTTTAATCCTTTTCTATGCCATGGATAGATATCGAGCATGGTGCTGAGAGTTTGGAAGGTTTGCTCTGCGGCTTCGCCTTTTTCGGAAAGCATAAGAGCCACACGTTCAGAACTTAGTCTTGCGATGAAGTCATTCTGGTTACATAAAGCATGAGCAATCTCGGTACAGACATCTAAGTAATCAGTATCGACATGATGGAACATAATGATGCTGTGGTTTGAACGTTTAAGCTCTGTCTTGAACAACACCAACTTTTCCCACCAAAAGGTTTCAGAGACAACATAAGAGAGGTGCTTTTCAGGATCGTACTCGTGCTGACCACGAATACGGTTAATCAGTTTTCTTGCCCTCTGTTCTAGCTGGCGTTTTGAACTGCGCGCTTTATCTAACCCAACGCGGGTCGTTTGCTCTTTGAGCATACCGATAGAATATTGACGGTACTTTTTAAAGGCGATTAATGCGGCTTTGAAATCTTGATTTTCTTCTGCGACTAAAGATTGTTGGTAGCAGATCTGACTGAGCAGTTCGCCATTGTCGAATTCGTTTGCTGACTCTTCAGCGAGCCTAAGCAGTTCCGCGGCTTGCTCTGGTCTTTTTCGTAGCAACTCTAGGCGAGCACGACTGATATACGAGTGCGCTTTCATCCAAACTAGGTTGTGTTCGACTGCCAGATTGTGCGCTTTGGCCGTGGCGCGCTCTGCGTCATCTAAGCGTTCAAGACCAAGTAGGGCAAGGCCTCGGAAGTCCCACACCTCAGCATGCCAAGTGTTATCTTTGTGGTCTTTTAATGCTTCTTCTGCACCGTCTAATACCGACAGCATTTCAACGTAGTTGTTGAGCAGGTAGTAATCCCACGCAAGCAGTATTCTGGCTTTACCCTCTAACCAACCAATGCGGCTGTTGTTAGCCACTTTAACGGCAAGCTGGTGGGTAGAACGTGCAAGTTTATATTCGTGGGTCATTCGCCAAATATTGCCAAGGCCAATGAGGCATTCAATTTGAATTTCGACTTCATCAACCAACGCGGACTGCTCTAAAGCATTGATCCAGAACTGTTGGGCGGAGTAATACTTGGCTTGTCCCCAGAACTGGAGCGCGTGTAAATGGAGGATTTCAGGGAGAAAAAGGTCGGTATCTAATCGGCTTTGGCGCTTGTAGGCTTCCTTGATGTACTTTAAACCTTTTTGGTAATCCATCAGGTTCCAGCTACATCTTGCCATTAACATTAATGACTGGATGGCACCCTCTTCAAACAGAACTTGCTCTGATCGGACTAGGCACTGCTGGGCAATCTCTAGGATCACCGATGGCTCAGAGTCGACACGAGTTTTAAGTTTTTCTAATTCTGTTTCAAGAAGGTACTGATTTTTGTCCAAGACTTACATCCATGATTATCGAACATATTGATAACACAATCATTATAAGAGTGTGATTTGAGATAAGCACCAATTATCTTTCCTAGAGCGTCAAAGGAACATCGATCTTTTCTAATTATGGGTGTTACCTCATGTTGTCGCTTTAAAATCAATGAGTTCCCGAATAATTATCTAAAGGCTTTGTTGCTATGAAAGTAGTTGCTTTAGAGTTAATGGCAGCTCCGCTACGCCTAAGCGTTGTGCTGCCGTGAGCCCTTGCTTATCTTGGTAGCACAGATTGTGCCAAGCTCTAAATATGTCGAGCAATGGAAGAATGCCCCCAGGACGAAGCTTACGTCTGGGCTCATTGATAAAGCTATCAAATAACAGCTGAAAGCGCTGTTGATAGAACTTAGTTTGTTGAATTGAGGCCGTGTTAAACCACTGTTTTGGTTCTGGATTGTTACCGGTTAGGTAGCAGATACCTTTCTGGTTATCACCCTGATTAGCAATAGCCCAACGATCTCGCCACCAACTCATGTGAACGATGTCGATTTTTTCAAAACTTTGATCGTCTTGCCAGCCTGAATCTTCCTCTACATACATAAGGTCAATATTTTGACTCTGAATGCGCGGCAAACATACACTTAAAGCGGCAGATCTTAGTAATGGATCTTGTGGCATATAGATGGCGACATGTTTGTCTTCGTTACACATATCCAACACATGTAAGAAGTGAGCATAAGAGGTATAAGGCGGTCGAATGAGTGCACCCTTTGAAGGGTAGCTAAATGTGGTGAGGTTACCCATAGGGTCCTCAACGTTACCTCTCGCAAGAATCACTTGGTATTGCTGTTCAATGCGCTCTTTTAGTTTGTCAGAGGGCTGAGGCAGTTCGAGATTTGCTTCTGAAGAGTGCTCTTTGGATACAAATCGTGCCACATCATCATAAGGATTGTGGTCGACGTTCCCCGATGGTTCTTCATTTTGAGAGTAGTTAACGTGTTGGCAAAGGATATAGCCAGAATGCGCCTCGCCCGTCGCTATCCACACCACACCGTTGTTACTTTTTGGTTGCAGACGCTGGTAGTGAGATGCGAATTCGTAATCTTTTGCATGGTTAACCCATCGTGCATCGATCATCGCTAATTTACGACGACAACGGCTCGCGATATGGTCAACATGATCATAGAAAGTCTTTGGGTTGATCTCTAATTTTCGGCAGATTTCACGTACAGAATAGCCCATGAACAGTAAGCCCATGAGGTTCTCTTGAAATTGGAGTTTTTTGTTGGACCCAGACCATTTATCAACGAAGGTTGATTGGCAGTCTTTGCATCGATAACGCTGTCTGTCGCCACTGTAGCCGAAGGCATGATAAAGATGTTTGTGGGTATGAACTGATAAGCCGAAGTTATCGCAATCATCATTACGACAAGCAGGAAGCCCGTCGCTGTGAAGTTGTCTTAGGCGATGAAGTTCGCTTAACACTTCACGATTGTTAAGTAAGGGGGGGAAAGCTCCACATTCACGACAAACCATCGCTGGACGCTTAGGGTTCGCGTGTTGCAAAACATACCGTTTTGCATCGCTCAAGCCAAAGTTGTCACACGCCAATGTTTTACAAAAGTTGAGTTGCAAACCATCCGCATCTTTTGGCAGCTTGTCGTTAGACACGATCTCCCCCTCGGGATTATTTGAGCAGCCAAGCGAGCTTGGCTGCGGGGTAACGCTTTTCAATGTATCTTTTATCAAGTCGTTAGATGTTGATTGCTGTCTCTAGAGCAACTTTCATCATGTCGTTGAAAGATTTTTGACGCTCTTCAGAACTTAGTTTTTCACCACGGATGATGTGGTCAGATACTGTTAGGATAGTTAGTGCTTTAGCACCAAGGTCTGCAGCAACGCCGTAGATACCAGCCGCTTCCATATCAACACCTAGGATGCCTAGCTTTTCCATTTTTTCGAAAAGGTCAGCTTCTGGAGTGTAGAAAAGGTCTGCAGAGAATACGTTACCAACTTTAACTGCAACTTCTTGTGCACGAGCTTGGTTTACTGCTTCTTCTAGAAGACCGAAATCAGCGATAGCAGCGAAGTCGTGGTTGTTGAAACGAATACGGTTTACTTTTGAGTCAGTAGATGCACCCATACCGATAACAACGTCCATTAGTTTAACGTCGTCACGTACTGCGCCACAGCTACCTACGCGAATTACGTTTTTCACGCCGAACTCAGCGATTAGCTCGTGTACGTAGATGCAACATGATGGGATACCCATACCGTGGCCCATTACAGAAACTTTCTTACCCTTGTAAGTGCCTGTGTAGCCAAACATGTTGCGAACGTCACAAACTTGCTTCACGTCATCAAGGAATGTTTCTGCAATGTATTTTGCGCGAAGCGGGTCGCCCGGCATAAGTACTGTTTCTGCGAAATCACCAGCTTGAGCATTAATATGAGGTGTAGCCATGGTCGTTCTCCAAAGTTTAAACGGTAATTATAGGAACAGGATTTAATCAATTACCGATTCTGTTGAATTGAATTCGTTTTGTTGAGGCAATATTAGCGAGTTAGAACGTGGCTCCATGAGACTTTAGTCACAAAACAGGTCTGCCATTATAGTTTTATTAATATTGATAACCAAATGTGTTGAAAGCGTAAAGGCAATCGATTTTGTATGGGTAAATTGCAAGCGAATGAGAGGAAAAGGCCTACACATAAACTTGTTGCCTATCAGTTTCGAGACAACAATACGTTGTAGAGACGTTTGATCAGAGATAATCTAAACTTTGATAAAAGACAAACCAAGGATTTGTATGTCGTATTGCGTTAAACCGACGCCTTTGCCGTCAATGAAAACACGACTTCACAGGGCGGCGTCGCTTGTTGTAAGAACCACTTTGCTTGCCAGCGGGATAGCTTCATCGTGGGTGTCTGCTGCAACCTTTGAATTGCCACCGACAGAAAGCCGCATTGTGGGCAGAATCCAGCAGCATGAAGTGGCGGCGGGCGAAACCTTGGCCATCATTGCCAAGCAATACGATATTGGTTTTCTCTCTTTAATGGCAGCTAACAAAGGGGTGGATCCTTTTCTTCCCGCGGAAGGCTATGTGTTAAGCATTCCAAGCCGCTTGATTTTGCCTGACACCCCAAGAAAGGGGATCGTCATCAATCTTGCTGAGTTAAGGTTGTATTACTTTGAGCCCGAGAAAAATCAGGTGCATGTTTTCCCTGTCGGCATCGGTCGAGTGGGGCGCGATACTCCCGAGATGATCACCAAGATAAGCCAAAAAAGACCGAATCCAACATGGACGCCACCAAATTCAATCCGCAAAGAGTATCTTGAAAAGGGTATTGAATTACCGAGAGTGGTTCCCGCTGGGCCGGAAAATCCATTGGGTGAGTATGCTTTGAGACTTGCTTATGGCGCTGGCGACTATTTGATCCATGGTACTAACAAAGACTTCGGAATAGGTTTACGAGTTAGCTCTGGTTGTATCCGAATGGAACCTAAAGATATTGAGTGGCTATTTGAGCAAGTGAACCGTGGTGAACAGGTCACCATTATCAATGAGCCGATTAAGGTGTCATTAGAACCAGATAGAAGTGTGTTTGTTGAAGCGCACGAGCCATTAACTCGAAGTGATGGTTCAAAGAAATCATTACAGATCCCTGTGGAACTAAAATGGTGGCTTGAAGACGCAGAACTGCCAAATTCAAAGGCGAAAGCGGTTATCTTTGCTCAAAACGGCGTACCTGTAGAGATAGCACCACCTGTGATTGAGTTTTAATTCGACTGCCTCTTCTGTAACAAGGGGCGTTTTATCTTTTCTCTACTCGAATCAATACCTTCTACTCGAATTGGTATCGCCCAAAAAAAAGCACCACATTCGTTAAGAAGTGGTGCTGTCTATATACTGCTTTTTGCGACTTATTTAATCTACAGCTTAATCGCGATTAGATCTCAAACTACTTAGTGTAAGACTCAGCGATGTTATCGATGCGTTCGTTAGCACGATCCGCTTCTTCTTTCGCTGCCATAGCGGCTGCTTCTGCTTCTTGAGCCTTCATTTCTGCGGCTGCTTTGTCACTCTTAAGTGCTTCAACTTCGCTTGTAAGTTGAGCCACTTGGTTAGTTAGTTGATCCATTTCTGACACTGCAGCTTCTTCTGGCTCTGAAGAACAACCGGCTAGAATGAAAACTGATGCTGCAGCTGCGATTAACGTCTTATTCATAAGAACTCCTTGCTTATTTATCATCAAAAGATGCGCTATACATTCTTTATCATATAGTCGCTTCATTAATGATTGTAGCGACTAATTTTTTAACTGCAAAAACAATAACTAAAGAAATTGCTAAATTTTTGAGGTAATTAGCTAAGCATCACGTTCTGTCTCACTTATGAGATGCAGGATTTAGAGACGACTTGAAGGTGTTTTTGGAGGGCCACCCCTTTGCTAGCAATGCATACAATGTTCTAGCTAAAGATAGATAAAGGGATAAATTTACTGTGATCTCTATCCTTATAAAGTACTTTCGCGGTATCATGTCACGTTAAATTAATTTTATTCAATACCATCATGACTGGAGAGTCCTTTGCACTTTAAAGATTTAGGCTTAGATAACCGCTTACTGAAGAACTTAAAACATTACGACTTCAAGAAGGCGACAGAGATCCAATCAAAAGCGATCCCTGTTGCTATTGCTGGTAAGGATCTATTGGCTTCATCAAAAACGGGATCAGGAAAAACATTGGCGTTTGTGTTGCCAATGATACATAAAGCATTAAAAACAAAAGCGTTTTCTGCTAAAGATCCTCGTGGTGTAATTTTGGCTCCTACTCGTGAGCTAGCGAAGCAAGTTTACGGCGAATTGCGTAGCATGCTTGGTGGTCTGTCTTATGAAGCGGCGCTTATCTTAGGTGGTGAGAACTTTAACGACCAAGTTAAAGCATTGCGTAAGTACCCTCGCTTTATCGTAGCGACGCCAGGTCGTCTTGCTGACCACCTAGAGCACCGCTCATTGTTCCTTGATGGTGTTGAAACGCTAATCCTCGATGAAGCAGACCGTATGCTTGATCTTGGTTTTGCTCCAGAACTGCGTCGTATTGCAAACGCGGCTAAGCACCGTCGTCGTCAGACTCTAATGTTCTCTGCAACGTTGGATCACGCTGAAGTGAATGGCATTGCCAATGAAATGCTAGACGCACCTAAGCGCATCTCGGTGGGTGTTTCTAACGAGCAGCACCTTGATATCACTCAGAAATTCTACCTATGTGATCACCTAGATCACAAAGAAGCGATTTTAGATCGTGTATTAGAAGAAGCTGAATACCGTCAGGTTATGATCTTCACAGCAACGCGTGCTGATACTGATCGCCTAACGGATAAGCTGAATGAGAAGAAGCTTAAAGCAGTTGCACTGAGTGGTAACTTAAACCAAACACAGCGTAATGCGATCATGAGTCAGTTTGAGCGCGCGGTTTACAAGATTTTGGTTACAACCGATGTTGCTTCTCGTGGTATCGATATCCCAAACGTAAGCCACGTGATCAACTTTGATATGCCGAAGCACACCGAAGAGTACGTTCACCGTGTTGGTCGTACAGGCCGTGCGGGTAACAAAGGCGATGCAATTTCTTTGGTTGGTCCAAAAGACTGGGACAGCTTCAAGCGTGTTGAGCTTTACCTTCAACAAGATCTGACTTTCTCTGTGCTTGAAGGCCTAAAAGGTAAGTTCAAAGGTATTAAGCCTCGTAAACCTGCGTTTGCTAAAGGTGGTCCTGCGAAGAAGAAAACCAACACTCAAGCTAAGAAAACGCCGAAGAAACCAGTTAAGCGCGATAAGAGCTTCCACCAGAATGTGGCAGTGGGTGATACAGTATTTATCCCTAAGAAGAAAGTTGCTCCAAAAACTGACGACGAGTAATCAACAGCCAGTTAAAAGCGTTTGTTTGTAAAACTGACATAAATAAAAACCGCCATTACTAGGCGGTTTTTTTGTATCTGACTTTTGTGCCTAAGAGGTGCTGCCTCAGGTTACGGAGTTGCTCTAAAGACTTTAGAAATCAAATGTCGAGAATGAAAAAGCTAGGATATGGTCGGCAATGTATTTATGTGTGGCGGTGGTTGGGTGCGTCACGCCCCAAAATACATAACTGTCTGCACCATAGATCGCACAATCATTGGTTAAGCTGTGGCTTTTCAGGTAGTCGGCCGCTGAGCTTCGATTGATATTAAGACAAGCATCACTCGCGTTTCGAAAGCCGTGCTGTTCAGGGTTATCGGTAATGCTGGCGAACAACGCACTCGCATCGAACAACACCACGTTTTTCCCCATACCTTGGTAATACTCGGCTTGAGCTTTGATGAACTGGTTGAATTCTAAGATCTTGCCACGAACTTTTATGATCTCTTGTTCGGTAGAGTATTTGAATTGAGGGGCTTTGGTCGCATCGGGTAAGGTGAACAGCAGGATATTGTTCGCACCGGATTCCGTTAAGCGGATCAGCGCGCTGCTAAAGTCAGCCTTCACATCGGCGACTTCTCGGTTGTAGTTCATGAAGTCATTGAGACCAAACTCAAGAGTAAACAGTGAGTTTTCCGCACGATAGTTTTTGGCGACTTTCATGTAGGTCAGATAAGAGGTGACTTGATCATAAACACCAGTCAATGCCACGTATTGGTTGGTACCTGCTGCGCCGCCCACTGCCCAGTTATACAGAGGGACATCTTTCGCTTTTGCTAAGTACTCAGTCCAGACTAAACCATTCGAAAAGTGCCCTAAAAACCACGAATCTGCGTTGGGGAAAACCCATTGAGAGCCATTAAAAAGATTACCCGTGTCGGACAGGCTATCACCAAAGGTGACAATACGGTTGATGCTATTGGCTTGAAAAGCGTTGTCGTTGGTCCAGATTGAGTGGTTGTAAGAGAAGCGATTATCTGCGGCAAAGTAGGTGATGTCAGCGGCGTCATGTTGGATGTCGAGCGTCTGTTCGCAACGCTGTTTGATTTCAGATTGAGGCGCATCACTGTAGAACATGTTTTTGAAAGAAACAGAAGACCACCAATATCCGTTGATCGTGTAGTAATCACCATTCTCTTTCTTTGCCCACTTCCAGTCGGTGGCTGGGGAGTCATGAGAGGCATCGGTTCGATACCAACATCTAACATATGAATAGGTCTCTGAGCCTTGTGTACTGAGTACTTGTGCAGATGTAATCGATTCTGGTGTTGGTATTGAGTCTTCAGCGGCATAAGCGCCAAAAGGCAGGGCTAACGTGAGTATTAAAGCCGTATTTTTCATCACTGTATTCTCTTTTATATTTAGATGAGCCAAACAAAAACGTTGTTGCTTGTTGCTTGTTGCTTGTTGATAAGGGGATAAGTAAATAACTGGTACGACCTATATCTAAAATCAATAATTAGCGTCAATATATTCAGGGCTTTGGTGTGTCGTTAATGGCATAAGCATCAAGTTTTCAACGAGTTTATGGTTGAAAAATACCTGTTTCCAAACGGTTATTTGTCGAATAATTTTGGTTTATTGAGAATGTTGAATTGATATTTGAGTCGGGATGTTGAATGAGGAATCTCGTTAATCTTAATTAAATGTTAATTTAATCAATTGCTTATGGTTTTGGTTTTTCTCCCAATTCTGTTCGTCTGATGTTCATCACACCTGTTTAATTCAAGTTCGCCATCACAAATATCAAGTCGTTACTTTCTGTTTTATAAAATTATCATCTACGGTTCTTTTACTCATCAGAGGTCTAATCTGTTTAAGGAAAGAGCATTGAAAAAGATATTAATTTGGACGATAGCCTGCCTATCCAGTTTTGGCGTATATGCCGGAACGAGCGCATCAGCATTAGAAGCCAGCGGATACACTGAAACTAAATACCCCATTATGTTGGTACATGGTCTGTTTGGTTTCGATACATTAGCGGGCGTCGACTATTTCTATGGCGTACCTGAATCCCTAACTAAAGATGGCGCGAGCGTATACGTCGCTCAGGTCTCTGCAACCAACAGTTCTGAGGTCCGTGGTGAACAGTTACTCAGCCAAGTTGAAACGCTGTTAGCTGCAACAGGAGCAAGTAAGGTGAATCTGGTTGGTCACAGCCATGGTGGGCCAACGGCTCGTTATGTTGCGTCGGTTCGACCGGATCTTGTTGCTTCAGTGACCAGTATTGGCGGTGTGCATAAAGGTTCTAAGGTTGCTGATCTCGTTAGAGGGAACGTATCTGAAGGCTCTGTCACAGAAGGTATCGCGGTGAAATTAGCAGGTGGATTAACGACACTGATTAACCTTTTATCTGGTGGAACGGAGCTCGATCAAGATGGCCTCGCTTCTCTTGAAGCATTGACCACAGAAGGCTCGCTTGCATTCAATCAGTTTTACCCTGAAGGCGTTCCGACGTCTGAGTGTGGCGATGGTGAGTGGCAAGCAAGTAACGGCGTTTATTACTATTCATGGACAGGGTCTTCCACTTTTACCAACCTTCTTGATCCTACCGACGGAGCGATGACAATCTTAGGCTTAGCTTTCAATGAACCTAATGACGGGTTAGTAGGGGCATGCAGCGCCCATTTGGGCAAAGTGATTGGTGATGATTACAAAATGAACCACCTAGATGAGATCAATGGGTTATTGGGAATTCACCACTTGTTTGAGACCGATCCTATGACTCTATATCGTCAACATGCCAATCGATTGAAGTTGGCTGGTTTGTAGTCTGCAAAGCCGTTTAATAAGAAAACAAGGAAAGTATGATGAAAAAGACCGCCATTTTGTCGATAACTACGATAGCCCTGATGAGTACAACGGCGGTCTTTTTATATCTAAAAAAGGAAGAACCCAATACACCTAATGACAACGAACAACGCGTCTCCTCATTGAAAGTCGCTTCTCAACAAGACACCGACATCGATAACGCATCAGCAAAAGACATGATGGAATATTTCGTATCCGGTAATACCGAACTAACCCTTGAAGATATTCGCGACAATGTAGCAAAACACCACGAGCAATCATCAACAGCCGTGGTCGATGAAGCACTGTTTACCAAATATCTTGAGTATAAGTCGGCACTGACATCGTTGGATGTGCAGTTCGATACCACATCCATTTCCGCTGATGATCTACGTGCACTCAATCAAGCGCTCCTTGACCTTCAAGCTCAGTTCTTCAATGAAAACGAGATAAGTATTCTGTTTACGCACGACAACAGAATGAGAGCAATCGCCTTAGAAAAGTTACTTCTGAAACAGGAGGGATTAGAGGAGGAAGAATACCAACAAAGACTCGAATCCTATCTATCTGAGCAACCTGATTATGTTCAGTCGAGTCACCAGAATCAGGTGTTAATCCAACAGCTCTCTAGCTCTGAAGGTCTCGATGAACAGGATAAATACTTAAAGAGAAGCGAACTTGTTGGTGAAGAAGCGACC
The DNA here is from genome assembly GCF_902751245.1 of Vibrio sp. Vb339. Lineage (NCBI taxonomy): Bacteria > Pseudomonadati > Pseudomonadota > Gammaproteobacteria > Vibrionales > Vibrionaceae > Vibrio > Vibrio sp. Vb339. Next base: position 700,339 of record NZ_CADDIS010000001.1, read on the forward strand.
CAAAGACTTGAAGCACTTGATAAACAAAGAGCGGCCTTTGAAGACTCTTTAGAGGTCTACTTCGCAGAGCGAAATGATGTTTTGAACGACTCAGCCTTATCAGAAACCGAACAACAAGAGACAATTGCGCAACTTCGAACTGAACATTTCCTACCAGAACAGCTTAGAAGGGTAGAAGCGATTGAAAGAATTCGAGCGGCTGAATCTGGTCAGTAGTGTCTAAAAGCGAAAAACCAGCCATGATGGCTGGTTTTTTGTTTATCGGCGAGTTCTAAAGCGCATACAGCTTGAATCTGTTGCCTTGAACTTCGTACCTTAAACCCTAGACCTTAAAGTAGTCCAACTGCTGCTTCTGTTGTTCGGCTAGGTTAGATAGCTCGTGGCTTGCTGCTGCGGCTTGAGTAATGCCGGTTACGTTTTGGCTTACTAGGCTGTAGATGTTTGAGATATTACGGTTGATGTCTGAGGTTACTTGGCTTTGCTCTTCGGCGGCAGAGGCAACCTGAGTGTTAATCTCAGTCATGTCCGTTACCGAGTTAGCAATGCCTGAAAGCGCTGCGCTTACTTCCCCTGCAAGAGTTTGGTTGTGCTCCAGCATAGCCAGTGAGCTGCTCATGCTTTCATTCGCGTTACCGGATTGAACCTGTAAACCTTCAATGATGGTTTGGATCTCTTTGGTTGAATCTTGTGTGCGTGCCGCTAGCATTCGAACTTCATCAGCAACCACTGCGAAACCACGACCGCTTTCACCTGCACGAGCGGCTTCGATTGCTGCGTTAAGCGCCAGCAGGTTAGTTTGTTCAGAGATACTTTGAATTACCTCAATCACTTTACCAATCTGTTCAGAGTGCTCTTTTAGCGTGCCCACTACATTTGCAGCTTTGCTTAGCTGAATCGCCATCTGCTCATTGGCTTTGTTGCTTTCATTAAACAAGCTCATGCTGTGTGTCGCCATTTCGTCAGCTTGCTTAGACGCTGAGTCAGCTTGTACTGCGTTCTCATTAACGTGTGCTGCTGTGCTTTCTAATTGGTTCACAGCAGAAGCAACTTGCTCCACTTCTTGCTTCTCTTGGTCTGAGTTAACGCTTGATTGGGTCATTACCGCTGCTAGTTCTGTCGATGCAGAAGCCACTTCGATACTGATTCGAGACAGCGAGCTTACCGTGTCACGCAGCTGTTCAACAGACTGGTTTACGTCTTGCGCTAGGCGTGAGATTTCGTTGTCGCCATACTCTTCTGCTTTAACTAACAAGTTACCTTTTGCTACTTCGCGCATGGTTTCTTGAATGTTGCTGATCGGCTTAACAATGATACCAGCCAGCGTCCAACTGATAATTAGAGCTACAGACAGGATCACCAACAGTGCAATGGTCGCTGTAGTCAGCGTGCTAGCGTGTTGCTGGCCGTTGATGTCGACCTCTTGAGTGGCAAGCAAGTTCAGCTTTTTAGATAGAGTGTTGATCGCTTGCACCATTTCATTACCAGCATGTCGGTATTGGTCAATTGCGATCTGGTAGCGGTTCTCAAAATCTGAAGAGAGTGATGCATCGCCGTGTTTCGCTCTTAAGAGAGGAAGCATGGTGGTGCGAGAAAAATCGACATAGTGATTCATCGCTTTGTTCATTGCGGCCACTTCATCTTGCATGCCTGGCACTGTGTCTAATGAATTTAGTAGGCGAGTATTCTGATCGCGTTTTTGGTTTAGTGTTTCAACCAATGTTTTTACGTCATCAGCATTGAATAGACTGTAAATCGCTTTGATGCGCATGCCATAGCTGTTGTCGACGATTTCGCTGAGTTCTTCTTTATGTAAGATTAATTGGTCGGTTGCTACTGACACATCTTTGAATGCACTTTCTAGCTTTTCACCACCGATAATGACACCGGCTAAAAGTAAAACGACGGAAAATAGTACGGGTATAAGAATTTGTATTTTGATTGATAAGCCACTGAGAAGTTGGCGCATGTAATGTCCTTCTTTGAATAAAATAAAAAGATGAGAATTATTATTATTAGAATTAGTTGGCGATTCTAACTAATGAGACTGACAATTCAATCAGTAATGAATTCGATTTTGATATATGAGATAGATATTTGATAAATTTTGAATATTTATTGTACAAACAAGGCTTTAGCCATTTTTAAGGTAGGGTTATTTGGCACAGAACCTTGTGTGGTATTAGGTAATAAAATAAAAGGATGGCGAGATATTGAGCGGTTTAGCTTAAATAGGTTGGAATGAATTTTCGGTGCCTATGAGTGGGGCTAATTTATTACTTTAAGGCTATTTGGTAGGGGAGAAACAAGAAAATAAGTTGTAGTTGTCATATAGGCTTCAATTAAGTGAAACACAACTGTCATATTCAGATTCTAAAGTAGGCCTCGTTCAAGCAAAACACAACATTACGGCAATAACGCCACTAAAGGAAATTTGTGATGAAAAAGACAGTTATCGGTGCAATCGCACTACTAGGCGCTCTAACAGTGAATACAGCTTCAGCTAAAGAAACTATCTCTGTAGTTGGCTCTAACAGTGCTTCTCCACTGGTTGAAGTTTTTGCAGAAACCTACATGAATAAAGGCGAACCAGTGTTCATCGAAATTCAAGCACCAGGTTCTTCTGCAGGCATCAAAGCAGCAAAAAATGGAAGTGCTGACCTTGGTATCTCTTCTCGTGACCTAAAAGAAGAAGAGAAAACAGCTGACCTGAAAGAGCTAGTTATCGCTCGTGACGGTATCGCAGTTGTTGTTAACCCGAACAACGAAGTATCTGCTCTTACTGCTGAGCAAATCACTTCAATCTACAAAGGCGACATCACTAACTGGAAAGATGTTGGCGGTGCTGACAAGCCAATCGTAGCAATCACTCGTGATACTGCATCTGGTACACGTGGTGCATTCGAAGACATCATGAAACTTAAGAAGAAGATTGGCGATAAGAAAGTATCGGCTATCTCTCAACGTGCACAAGTTGCAAACGGTAACGGCGCACTTAAAGTTTCTGTAGCAAGCAACCCATACGCTATCGGCTTTATCTCTCTAGGTACAGTTGACGAATCTGTTCAAGCTCTAACTATCGACGGCGCTGCTGCGACTGTAGACAACGTTAAGAACGGTTCTTACAAAGTTGCTCGTCCTTTCCTAGTTCTTTACAAAGATGGCGCTCCATCAGCTGAAACTCAACAATTCCTAGACTGGATGGTTGCAGACGAAGCTCAAGCTATCTCAGCTAAAAAAGGCTACATCACAGTTAACTAATCTTAACTGACTCAATCTTAATTATTGCTCAGCCTGCTTTAGGCTGAGCCTTTTCTTTCAACTTTGTTTATTTCGAGCTCTTATTGAGCCACAAAGTTTGAGATTTTATATATGACCATCGCAAATAGTGAAAAGCTTATGAATACTGAAGCGACTCAAATCAACAAGCCAAGTCTACGTGCTAAGAAGCGCATCGACTGGAGAGAAAGAATCTTCCACGGCTTGTTCTTATCGAGTGCTGTAATCGGCATCGTATCACTAGCCGTTATCGCTTACTTTATCGTTGCAGAGAGTATCCCTGCATTCCAAGAGGCTGGTGTTTCTGGCATCGTTCTGGGTGTTGACTGGTTACCTCCAGCTCTATTCGGTGTTGCAACCATGATTGTTGCATCGATTGTTTCGACACTTGGAGCTGTAGTTGTTGGTGTGCCAGTTGGTGTATTAACCGCTATTTTTATTGCTGAGATTGCTCCAAAGCGTCTTGCAGATATTATTCGACCAGCAGTTGAGCTTCTAGCGGGTATCCCGTCGGTAGTTTACGGCTTCTTCGGTCTAGTAATTATCGTTCCAATGATTCAGAACGTTTTCCAAGTACCAGCGGGTAACACTATCCTAGCGGGTATCATTGTTCTGGGTATCATGATTCTTCCTACCGTTATCACGGTTTCTGAAACTTCGATTCGTGCTGTACCTCGCACATACAAAGAAGGTTCACTTGCACTGGGTGCTTCGAAAATCTACACGATTTTTAAGCTACTCGTTCCTGCTGCACGTTCAGGCATTATGACTGGTGTGATTTTGGGTATTGGTCGCGCACTTGGCGAAACCATGGCAATCATCATGGTTATGGGTAACGCGCCAGCAATGCCAGAAGGCATTTTGGACTCTGCTCGTACGCTAACAGCAAACATTGCAATTGAAATGTCTTACGCAAGTGGCGTTCACGCTAACGCACTGTACGCAACAGGTGTTGTACTTCTAGTGTTCATCATGATGTTAAATGGTGCTCTACTTTATCTTAACCGTGAAAAAGCGAAGTAGGCGAGGATAAGTAATATGGATCGCGTAAAACTAAAACAAGCACGTCAAACCAAAGATAACATCCTAAAAGGTTTTATCTGGGCAGCTGCAGCTGTAACCGTTGGTTTCTTATTCTGGATTATTTGGTACATCCTATCGAACGGTCTGCAATACGTAGATTGGAACTTCATCACTGACGATTACACTCGTACTGGTGAAGAACGTGGTATTTTCCCAATGATCATTGCCACGATCTACATGGTAATTGCATCGATTGCGGTAGCCGCGCCACTAGGCATCATGACGGCGATATACCTAACTGAATATGCGAAAGTAGGTAGCCGATTGGTGAAAGTGATTCGATTCTGTACTGAGTCGTTAGCTGGTATCCCATCGATCATCTTTGGTCTGTTCGGTATGACCTTCTTTGTTTCGATTCTTGGTCTTGGCTTCTCGATTCTGTCGGGTGCACTAACGCTAAGTATCCTGATTCTTCCTGTAATCATTCGTACTACAGAAGAAGCATTGATGGCAGTGCCACAAACTTACCGCGAAGGCTCATATGGCCTTGGCGCTTCAAAAATCTACACTATCTGGCGTTTGATCTTACCAAGCGCAATGCCAGGTATCTTAACTTCGGTCATTCTTAGTATTGGTCGTGTAATTGGCGAATCAGCACCTGTATTTTTAACAGCAGGTATGGTGGCACGTGTTCCTGAGTCGGTATTCGATTCTGGCCGTACACTAACGGTTCACCTCTATAAGCTGACAACAGAGCTATTTACTATCGATGAGTGGAACCAAGCCTACGGCACGGCGACAGTCCTAATCGTACTGGTTCTCTTGATCAACATGGTTACAAAACTGATTGCGAGACGCTTCAACACGGCAACTTACTAAGCTCATTAGCTGGCTCATCAATAAAGAGAGCCCCCGTGATAAAGAAAGCATCAAGTTAGACACGAATTTAAGAATTTAGAGATTACGAACATGAACAAATTTGATATTGAGAACCTAGATCTGTTTTACGGCGACAACCAAGCGCTTAAATCTATCAACCTGCCAATTCCTACTCGTCAGGTTACGGCACTGATTGGCCCATCAGGTTGTGGTAAGTCAACGCTACTACGTTGCTTGAACCGCATGAATGACCTAATTGAAGGCGTTACTATCAAAGGTAAGCTGGATATGGATGGCACAAACATCTACGGCAATATTGATGTGGCTGACCTGCGTATTCGTGTAGGCATGGTATTCCAAAAGCCAAACCCATTCCCAATGAGCATCTACGAGAACGTAGCTTACGGCTTACGTGCTCAAGGCATCAAAGACAAGAAGCACATTGATGAAGTAGTAGAAAGCTCACTGCGCAGTGCTGCACTTTGGGACGAAGTAAAAGATCGTCTTAAAGCACACGCATTTGGCTTGTCTGGTGGTCAGCAACAACGTCTATGTATCGCTCGTACAATTGCAATGGAACCGGATGTAATCCTGATGGATGAACCGACATCGGCTCTTGACCCAATCGCGACGCACAAGATTGAAGAATTGATGGAAGACCTGAAGAAAGACTTCACTATCGTTATCGTAACGCACTCAATGCAGCAAGCGCGTCGTATTTCAGACCGTACTGCTTTCTTCCTAATGGGAGAGCTTGTAGAGCACAATGAAACGAGTGTTATCTTCAGCGAACCAAAAGATGATCGTACTAAAGGTTACGTAAACGGTGACTTTGGTTAATTGATTATTTAAGTGCTGTGTTTGGCCTTTTAGCAAAACCAGTACGCTAACTGATACGCAGGTTAGATAATCGAATAGATCGACAGAATTATCACTATAACTATAAGCGATGGAAGTTTTGCCCCACTTTAGGTGGGGCTTTTTTATGCCTCTAAAAAAGTCCCAATGTCGATGAAATTTTGGGCAGGAAATCCCATTTTTGTAGTCCTTCTCATGCTTGTGATAATGTAAAAAGTGAAATTGCGACCCGCTTAACATCTCATTTTTAGTTACATTGATTGCATATCAAGGCTTCTGTATTTTTGCTGTATTCTCAATAGCCAATGGACAGAAGTTGTGCCTGTAAAAGCCTTTGCAAAACAAATATCTGCTACGCGCGATCACCGTTTATTGGCAGAGTCTCTTTTTGAGTACTTAGCTAAAATGCTTGCTCCAAAAGGGATTGGGATATTTGCTGAGCCGATACCGGAAAGCGATTCGTTGCCGTTGTTTTGTTACGGTGAATTAACCCCTCTTGAGAATTACCCCTCTACATTTTGGCCTTGGGTTTCACAGTTTGATACCGCAGACGGTGTTTTACCTATGGCAATCAATACTTGTAACTGGGATCACATAAAAGTGCTCGGTGGGGAGTCGTTCATCATGATGCTCGACAATGCGCCTGCCTGTAGAACTTATTTAATTGTTCAAAATTGCGATGTCGAAAAGATCAATCAAACCTTCGACCAAGATCTAGATGTTCTTCAACTTGCAGCCGCTCGCTGGCAGTGTATTCGTGCTGAGAAGAACGCGGCACTTGAGATCAAACACAGAGACACACGTGAAGCTCAATACCTTGATGAGATTAAGCTTCGTGAATTGTTTGTCGAGAACATGAAGCTAGTTCATCAGGTGGCGTTAGAGCTTTCTAATCCCGAAACTTTAGATGCACTCTATAAAGCATCAGTAGAAGCCGTACGCGATCGCCTAGGCTTTGATCGTGCGATCTTCATGTTGCTTGATATGAAAAAGCGCTGCTTTAGTGGTACTTACGGCACTGATGAAACGGGTAAAACCAACAGTGAACATCATACTCAATATGATTTACACCAGCTTGAAGCCGAATACATTGAGGCGCTGTCTGACAACCACACCAACTTAGTCACTATTGAACAAGCGCCACTCTACACCGAAGGCAAGGTGGTGGGGCAGGGCTGGAATGGGATGCTTATCTTGCGTGAAGGGGATAAACCGGTCGGCTGGATTGCGATGGATAACTACATCCACCGTTCACCCATTACCAATTATCAAAAGCAGATGCTTGAGTCCTTCGGCTCGCTGCTCTCTCAGATATACATTCGTAAACGCCAAGAACAGAACATACGCATGCTGCACTCGAGCATGGTTGAGTTGTCTCGCTGCGACAGTGTTAGTGAGGTGTGTAAGTCTGCGGTTAGCTTTGCTATTCAACACTTAGGCATCGACCGATTGGCGGTTTTCCTGACGGATAAGAATTGCAGCTACATGCAAGGTACATGGGGCACCGACATAAAAGGCGATATTGTCGACGAGTCCTACTATCGTTCAGAGCTGGTGGAGCGCAACATTGTTTCAGCGGCTCGCGCTTGTCCCAATCAAGTTGCCTTTGAAGAGTCAGTACCTATCTATCATGACTTTAATATTGTTGGGGTAGGTTGGACGGCAATGACGATGCTCACCACCAATACGGGTGAGCCGATTGCATTTATTGCCGCCGATAACTTGTTAACACGCAGCCCTTTAACCTCCCAGCTTCGCGAAGTGATTCGTATCTTTGCCTCTAGCCTTGCTGAGGTGCTGCAAAGAACCATGGCGCAAGAGGAGCTTAAAAAGCTCAATGAAACGCTTGAACAAGAGGTCAGTAAACGCACTCAAGAGCTTGAACGAGCCAACGAACAGTTGGATATCATTTCTAAATTAGACCCGCTGACGCGCCTTGGAAACCGCCGTATGTTGTCGCAAGTGTTAGAAGATTTGAACTGCGATGATCAAGGAGCGTTTGCCACACAACATGAAGTCACATTTGGATTGATCCTTGTCGACCTCGACCACTTTGGTTTGTACAACAGTGTTTATGGCCATACCGAAGGTGACGCTGCCTTACGCTCGATAGGTAAGATACTGAATAACCATGTTTACAATGAACAAGAGACTTTCTGTCGTATTGGGGGAGAGGAGTTTATGTTGTTGATGATCGGTACCCATCACTCTGAAACCAAGCGGCGAGCAGAGTCGATCAGAAAATGCATTGAAGAGGCGAAGATCCTCCATTGTGAAAGCAGTACCAGCCAGTATCTAACCGCATCTGTCGGGTATGCCTCGATAACTTCTGATCAGCGCCAGTTTGACTTCGACCTACTGTATTGCAAGGCAGACAAAGCCTTGTATCAAGCCAAAGACTCTGGGAGAAATCGAATCGTTTCTGCTTTAAAGCGTAAAAAGGTCGCAGTTTTAATTTCTTAGTGTGGTATCTGTTTTTTCCTAACGCAAAAGAATGAAGCCGTGATGACCACTATGTGGTCATCACGGCTTCGTTCTTTTTTTACTTAGATTTATGCTTACTTAGATTGCTGGTTAACTAAAGCTTTTCCAATGTGCTCTTGCGTGCTTTGCTTGTGACCCGCTTTGGCTTCTTAACTGCTTTGATTGCTTGAGCCGGGTCCCATGACTGACTTGGTGAATCAGCTTCAGCATAGAGGCTTTGGTTGAGCTTGCTTAGCTCGGCTTCGACGGCTTCTAACGTTTCATCATCCAAGTCTGGGTTTTCAGATTTCCATTGTTCAAACAAGGTTCTGGTCATCACACCATCTTTCGTTTTTAGAGCTTCAATAAGCGCGTCTGCCGTATCTGATTGACGTTCAACTATGTGTGTTGGTTTTGTCGTTACACCACGTCGTGACCAGAAATAGAAAGCAATCGCTGAGCTGATTAACCATAAAACAGCAAACAGAGCGGTGAGATAAGGCCAGACCCCAGGGCTATCAACAGTAACAACTGTCGGGCTTACTTGTTGGGCGGGCGTAGCCGTAACTGGTGGAGTGCTTGACGCTGCGCGATCACTTGCTTTTACCGCTAACTCTAGCCCCTGCGCTTTACTGGTTTGTTCTGATTGCAAATCGGTGTTAAACCAAGCTTGAGACACATTAGGAAGCGAGATATTTCCAGACTCTTTCGGAATCAATACTTGCTTGTAAACAACGACAGAATCACCTGACTGAGTTGTGCCAAATTGCGGCTTCTCTTCATAAACACGTACCGATTTAGGGTAGGTGATATTCAGTTTTGGCAGCTGATGTTGCGTTAAGTTGCTAGCCGTCATGGTGATGGTACGAGTTAACGAGTCACCCGCTTCCATTTCAATGGATGGGTTGTCGCCTTCTAAACCATTACTATTTCCCAGTTGATTGCCTTGGCTATCTGACCATTGTTGAATCAGTTTGAAGTTTGATGTTGGTAACCACTCACCTTGGTAGCCTTTTGGCACCTCTTTGACGGTGACATCTAAGGTTTCAACGGGCGTGTCGAGCTGGAACAGACGCGTTGTACTGGAGTTGTTGGTTGAGTAAACAACGGCTCCAGTCAGCTTCGGTCCATTCAGCTTAAACTGTCCGGCCTTTTGTGAAGAGATACGGAAAGACTGTTGAACTACCGTCACCTCTTGTCCATTGAGAACATCTTGAAATTGCTTCGATTCACCAATAGGTTCCACATCTAAGCCCGACGAGCTCGGTGGCGCAATTTTAGGGTCTTGCAGCCTTCTTGGGTCAGCTTTGATGATGAGTTTTACATCAAGCCCTGCCACTTCTTGTGGGTATAGCGAGTTCTTGCTGAGATTAAGCTGGAATTCAGCCATATCATGTTGAGTTGGAGCGGCTTTGTTAATTGCAACATTGATGGTGATAGGCTGAGTTTTTGCCCCTTCAATATCAAAGCTAGGAATCTGGATCTTGCCTAAACGCAGTGGAGCAAGGCTGATGTTCCATTCACTTGATACCGAACGGCTGCCATTGACGATTCGCATCGATGAACCAAAGTTTGGTGTGCCGACATAGAAATCCTGCTGGAGCGCCGTTAGATCTAAAGCATCAGAGGAGACCTTTTCATCGGTTGCGACTCTAAGAAGGAACACTTCATCTTTGGTGACACTGTTATGTGAAACACTCGCCACGGCGTTTGCAGCCAATACTGAGAAGGACGAGAAAGCTCCCAACAACAATGTTAGGAGTACGGATAAAAATGGCTTGTTTAAAAATCGCATGGTTACCACTTTTTGTTCTGGTTGTTAGGAGCACTTTTTTGTCGTGCTTGTAAAATCATTTGCGCTTTAAGCAGTTGGCTCGGGTCACGGGCGCTTTCTACTTGCTCAAGTTTTCGCATGTCCGGATCGCTCGACAAAGGCTGATCTGAGGTTTGTGCTACAGCTTGCTGACCATTTTGCTCACCATCTTTTTTTGAAGCTTGTTGCGCGCTAGCACTTTGAGGTTTAGCGCTTTCTTGGTCACTCTGTTTTGGCTGATCACTCTTACTTTGTTGACCGGCTTGCTTGTCGTCTTGTTTAGACTTTTCAGAGTCAGAGTGATTTTCAGGTTGGTCTTGAGCTGCGTTTTGACCTTGGTTGTCACTTTGATCTTGGTTACTGCTTTGATCTTGTGACTTGCCGTTGTCAGCAGAGTTTTGTTGTTGATCCTGAGAGTTTTGCGAAGAATTATTTTGCTGACCTTGCTGACCTTGCTGACCTTGCTGACCTTGCTGACCTTGCTGACCTTGCTGACCTTGGTTTTTCTGGTCTTTGGAATCAGAATCGCCTTGCTGTTGCTGTTGCTGTTGCTGTTGCTGTTGCTTCTGGGCTTGTTCGACGATCTCTAAGTTCTTCTTGGCATAAGCATGCTCAGGGTTGCTTTCAAGAATACGTTGATACTCTTGTATCGCTTGGTCGTACTTACCTTGTTGGGCTTGGGCGTTAGCAAGGTTGTAGCGAGCATCTTCACCAGAAAGGTCTTGCAGCGTCTGCTCTGCGGCTTCGAAATCACCGGCTTTGTATTGAGCAATGCCTTTCCACTCTTGCTGGGTGAACTGTTCAGCAGCTTGTTGGAAGTCCTCGCCCTGATACAGCTGATAGCCTACTTGATCATCGGTCTTCCACGGGTTCGCAAACGCAGTATTTGGTTGGCTAAAAGAGATAACTCCAGCTAAGGCACACCAAATAACCCCTTTCCTGAATAATCCAAGTGCCGGAAGCAATAGCAAAGGCAGTAACCAGAAACCGTTGTTAACTCTGGTGTTGAGTGAGTTGTTGGTCTTGGTGACTTCTGATGTTGTTGCAACGCGGTCGAGGTAGCTCGCGATGTGTTCAACATCTGAGTTATCAAATTGAACTTCAGTGAACGTGCCACCATAGTTGCGTGTAAGCTCGCGCATGTTCTTCAAGTTGGTTCTTGCCACCACGGTTTGTCCTGAGTCGGTTTGCAGCATCGAACCCGTAGATAACGAGATTGGCGCACCGCTTTCAGTCCCTACTGCTAGAATCGACAATGTCCAATCGTTGCCAGAGAGTAGGGAATCGATCTGTTTCTTCTCTTGAGCATCAATATCGTCAGCAATCAGAACTAGATCGCCTTGATAGATATGAGCGCGAGTCATCATATCAATCGCAAGCTTAACGGCTGATGCAGCATCACCACCTTGATAAGGCATGATATCTGGCGATAGGTTAGGGACTAGGTTCTTGATGGTGTTCATGTCTGAGGTTAGCGGGCTAATGGTGTAAGCATCTCCAGCATACGCCACCATGCCTGTTAGCCCCTCCTTCCATAATGAAAGCAGATCCAGAGCCTTGTATCGGGCTTGAGTTAAGCGATTCGGCCTAATGTCGGTGGCATACATAGACATCGACATATCCATGATCACAACTCGTGCCTGCGTTTTTTCAAAGCTTGGCTGTTCGTTTTTCTCGAAGCTTGGTCCAGCTAATGCAATAACGCCGACCAGCCACCAAATACCGAAGTAAGTACGGCGATTTTTCGACGGCTTGCTCGATTCAGGAGCCAGATAACGGGCGATGTGTGACGCGAGTAATCCTTGCTTAGATTGTGTCTTGCTCAGCCACCAAATAGCGGGCAATGCTGCAAGCGCCAAGAACCAATATGGGTAGATAAAAGTAAAGTTAGACATTGTTTCTCCTAATGGCTAACAGCATAAATGCGAAGAACATTGCCGCCGACAGTGGCCACACAAACCATTCTTGTTGTGGTCGCCAGATCTTAGTGGCGTTCGTCACGGGTTCTAACTGGTTGATGGTGTCGTAAATCGTCGCTAGCTCTTTACTGTCACGCGCTCGGAAGTACTGACCGCCAGTGCGTTTGGCAATTTCCATTAGTGTGCGTTCATCCAAGTCTTGAGCAGTATTGACCTTACGCGTCATGAAGAACTCTTTGACCATCATCTCGCCGGCACCGACACCCACGGTGTAAATCGTCGCGTCGTATTTTTTTGCAATATCCGCCGCTTCTAATGGGTCTAATACCCCGGCGGTATTACTGCCGTCGCTGAGTAGAATCATTACACGTTGAGGGGCATCGCTATCGACAAAGGTTTTGGTGGCAAGGCCAATACCATCACCAATCGCGGTTTGAGTACCGATAAGCTTTAACACCGCTTGATTGAGCTGTTGTGAAAGCGTATCTCTATCTAGCGTAAGCGGGGTCTGCAAGTAGGCGTGATCGGCAAATAGCACCAATCCGACTCGGTCGCCTTTACGACGCTCAATAAAGTCACTCAATACGCGTTTCACAGCCGACAAGCGGTCGATGTATTCGCCATTGAACTGCATGTCTTCTTGGCTCATAGAGTAGGAGAGGTCGACAACCAACATCAAATCACGATGCTTCGGTTGAAACTCCACCGGTTCGCCATACCATACAGGGCGTGCGCTCGCCGTAACCAGTAGAAGCCAGATAATAACGGACAACGCCTTTGGTAAGCGACTGCTCGGTGTTTTGGTATTGCTGTCTTCGGGCAGAAATGGAAGCCTTAGGGCATTGCTTGATTCTGACTTTGGTGAGAATAAGTAAACGAGCAACGGCAGTGGCGCGATGAAGAACATCCACCACCAAACGAACTCGATGTTTAACAAGTCCCCGCTTAGAAACATAGTGCTTAGAATATCACTCATAACGACCTCGCTTTGGAGGAAGGGCTTTGCGAAGCCAAGTTTCGCAATCATTAACTAATTGTTGTTGAACCTTTTTCTGTTCGTCGTTCATTAGGGCTACATCTTGATAGAGCGCTTGTTGCCACTGGGATTGTTTTGCTACAAATAACGGCTTCGCCAATTGCGCATCTAAGAACTTCAACCAATCATCACCAGACAAACCTGCAATTTTTTCGCGTGGGAAATAGCTCAGTGCAGCCTGACGAACCATGTCTTGAGCTTTGCTCGGAGACAAGCCATCTGGAGACTGACTATTACTAAAGTAAGACAGCGCTTCTTGCTTCGCCTGTTGGTTGTTTTTTCTACGTTTTAGAATGAAAAGCACCAAGGCAATCAGGGAAATGGCCGTGATGATCACTGCCCACCAGCCCCACGCCAAAGGCCACCAAGTCGGTGCGTCTGGCGCAATAACCGGACTTAAATCTAAGGGCTGTTTCATGACTGAGCTCCTGATATCTGGCTCATGAGTGACTGCGCACTCGACAGCGAGCTATAAGGTATCGCGAGAGACAACCCCACCTGTTGTAGCTGCTGTTTCTTAAGCGAAAAAGCATGGTTAAGCTTTTGCTTTTCTTTATTAGAAGAGAAATTAAACCATTGAGTTTTGCTGCCATCGGTGACCTGTTTAGAACCTTTATAGGAGGTTTCACCTTGCTCTAGCGGATCGTAGAAATGCACCAGACGTACTCTGTTGTGCCTCCGAATTTGACTGATAAGTGAGTAGTCACTTTCTTGGTAACGCACAAAGTCACTGAGCATAATAATATCGCTTCCTTTAGGGCAAAGCTGGTGCAGAGATTTCAGCCCATGCTCTAAGGTTGTGTCATTATGATTGTCGTGATTAGTCAGCGCCGCATTATTGATTTCTATGACTTTTTGCAAAATACGCAGTGGAGCATGGTTGCTTGCACTTGGCTTAATATCAATGACCTCTTTGCCAGTATCGATCACCGCGCCAATTCGGTCTTTTTGAGCCACAGTAAGCCAGCACAGTTGGCTAGCAAAGTGTGCAAGTTGAACCGATTTCAGCAACAAGGTTGAGCCGAAAATCATACTGCTTGATAGATCCAAGAATAAAATGACAGGCTGCTCTCGTTCTTCAGAGAACAGCTTGGTATGTGCTTTGCCCGTTCTGGCTGTTACACGCCAATCTATGCTGCGAATGTCATCGCCCGCTTGGTATTGACGAACTTCAGAGAAATTCATCCCGCGACCTTTGCGGTTGCTCTCGTGTTGACCGTTAAGCTGCGACCAAAGGCTCTTGGCTGGAGGCAACCAGCGAACAGACTGCGCTTTGTATTGCAGCAGCTCATCTAGATTTAACGTGACACCGTCACTATGGTTGGGTAGTTGATTATTCATGCGCGTATCCCTATGCGCTGCCAACCAATGAAATAAGGTGTGCGATCACTTGGTTTGCGGTGACACCTTCAGCTTGTGCGTGGTAGCTGCGCAGTAGACGGTGGCGTAACACAGGGAATGCCATCGCTTGAACGTCTTGTGGCGTGACGTAATCTCGTCCTGCAAGCCAAGCGTGAGCGCGGACACAACGGTCTAACGCAATGGTTGCACGCGGGCTGACACCCATGTCTAACCATTGATCAAGTTGGTCACTGTATTGCTTAGGTTGGCGAGTCGCCATAACCAGTCTGATGATGTACTGCTCAATGGTGTCTGCCATGTGAATGTTGAGCACTTCTTGGCGCGCTTCAAAGATCGTTTGCTGAGATATCTGTTGTGGCTGAGCTGATTCGTTGCCTTGAGCCTCACCACGGTTGAGTCGTAAGATCTCAAGCTCGCTTTCCATATCTGGGTATTCAACTTCTAGGTGAAGCAAGAATCGGTCTAACTGAGCTTCCGGTAGCGGGTAAGTCCCTTCTTGTTCAATTGGGTTCTGTGTTGCCATTACCAAGAACAGCTCAGGCAGCGCATAGGTTTTTCGACCGGCAGTCACTTGCTTCTCTGCCATTGCTTCCAGCATTGCCGCTTGAACTTTCGCCGGAGCACGGTTGATCTCATCCGCTAGAATCAATGAGTTGAAAATCGGACCTGATTGGAAAGTGAACTCCCCAGTCTCAGGGCGGAAGATGTCGGTACCCGTCAAATCAGCAGGCAACAGATCGGGAGTGAATTGAATACGGTGGAAGTTACCCTCAACACAATCAGCCAATGATTTTACTGCGCGAGTTTTTGCTAAGCCGGGAGGTCCTTCAACGAGGATATGACCATCCGCTAAAAGGGCGATCATCAGTTGCTTAACGAGCTCTTTTTGACCAATGATTTGAGACTCTAGATAGTTTTGAAGGACTTCGAAATTTGTTTTGTGCATTTTGGACTCTCTGGGTATCCATTTGATTTTTATTTTGAGTATTGGTCACTGATTTCGAGGAAAAAGTTCCAGTACATTTGCGTAATTTATTTTTTCAAAATTGGAAAGATTTACAAGTGGTTAGCTAAAATCATCGTTAGGTTGTGATTATTACCATATCAATTGGTTTTTATATACAAAAGCTCGGCGGTGGGGAGTGGTTTGAGTTCGGTTGGATCTAAGGGCTGAGAGCTAAAATCGACTCTCGACAATGCGGTATTTGCTTAGTTAATTCATACTTAAGGTGAATATTTCTAATTGTTACATCATATTTGCAATTTTTTGAGAGAAAAGTCTCTAGTTTTATGGGGTGTGGCCGATACATCACTCAGATTGTGCATTGCTGTTGGCGTGCACTAAAAAGTCCTGTTCAGGGTATACCGATAACGAGCGATTCTTTTTAAAGGTCCCAATATGTTTAAAACTAACTCTCTGAGTATCAAGCAAAAAGTTGTACTTGGAATTACCTTTGCGGTTCTTGCATCGACAGTGATTGTCGGCGCGATGGCGCAACAGCAAGCAAGAGATGTATTAAGTCATCGATTGATCGATATTGAACTCCCAGGAATGCTAGAGCGAATTAATGGTGAGATTGATCGTGAAGTCTCTCAGCTATTGCTAGCTGCAGAACAAATTGCTTCGAATGAATTTATTTCTGGCGCTATCGAATCGACCGATCGCGATCCGGCACTAGAAAATAAACTGGTTAAACAGCTGAACAATGTTCGCAACCAATATCAGTTGAATGATGCATCGGTAGCGAACCGTCAAACGGCATATTACTGGAACCAAAACGGATTCTTGCGTCAGCTAAACCAACAACAAGATGGCTGGTTCTTTGGGTTTACGCAATCTGGACAGCCGACTATGGTGAGCATGTTCCAAGAAGCCAATGGCGAAGTGAAGATGTTTGCTAACTATCAGCAGCCTTCTGGTATGGCGATGTCTGGTCTATCAAAGTCGATGGATGACATGGTTAACCTACTCAATGGTTTCAAGATTGAAAATACCGGTTTTGTCTTCTTAACCGATAGCCAAGGTGATGTTCAAATTCACCGTGAGCGTTCTCGCAGTGATTCTTCACTTCAACAACTTTACGGTCCTCAAGCAAGCCAATTACTGAACAAGTCGAGCTTTAACCTGATTACCACTGAAAGCCAAGGCCAAGAGCTGTTTGTGGCGAGCTTGTATGTGTCTTCAATGGACTGGTTTGTTATTGGTGTAGTTCCGACTGGTGAAGTGTTTGCAGAGCTAGATGCGACCGCGCAAAAGATGTTGATCATGACTGCGGTTGTGGCATTAGTGTTTATCCTAATGGGCGTAGTACTGGCGAACAGCATTACTCAACCAATTAAACTTCTGGCTAAGCGTTTCGGCGACTTAGGTGAAGGCGACGGTGACCTTGCACAGCGTATTGAAGTGAAAGGCAACGATGAAATTGCACAGCTTTCAAAAGGCTTCAACGGATTCATTGAAAAGATTCACGAGTCGATGAAAGAGGTGTGTTCGACAAGCCAAGCGCTTCAAGTGGCAGCAGAGAGTGTGTCTAACAAAGCCCACATCACCCACGACAATAGCCAAGAACAGCGTGACCAAACCCTTCAAGTCGTTGCTGCGATCAACCAAATGGGTATGACGATCAGCGAGATCGCATCGAACGCGGCAACCGCAGCAGAAACGGCTACCCAAGCTTCAGGCAATACGGAAGTAGGTCGCTCTGTGGTGAACAAAGCAAAAGACGCGATCAGCCGTTTGGCGCAAGATATCGAAAGCACGGGTCAGGTAGTAGAGCAACTGGCTTCTACAACTCAAGACATCGGTTCTATTCTGGGCGTTATCCGTGATATTTCAGAGCAAACTAACTTACTCGCATTAAACGCAGCGATTGAAGCAGCCCGTGCCGGTGAGCAAGGCCGTGGTTTTGCGGTTGTAGCGGATGAAGTACGTAACCTAGCAAGCCGTACCGCAGATTCAACGGAAGAGATTCAAAAGATGATCAACCAACTGCAAAGCGATGCTAAAGATGCGGTAACGGCAATGAGTGCGGGTAAGGTGATTACCCTTGAAGGTGTATCGGCGTCGGATGAAGCGGTAGACGTGCTGAGTGGCATTTCAGACCGTATCGTTGATATCACAGACCGTAACACTCAAGTGGCAACGGCAACGGAAGAGCAATCAACTGTAGTTCATACAATCAACCAGAACATTGAAGAGATCAACGCAATCAACGAAGTGACAACGGGCACGGCTGAGCAACTTGCTGAGGCGAGCCAAGAGCTTCGAGACCTTTCGTCTCGTCTAGATAAGATGGTTGGTTCGTTTAAGCTTTAATCCCTTGGGTCATTGCATGGCTTAGATAGTTACATCGACGAAGAGCTGGATTCATTTAATCGTGAATCCAGCTCTTTTTATTTTGTAGGTTTGTTTTCTTCTAACGGACCTTAGCTTGATCTGGTTTCGGGCTTTGCACTTAATCGCCCTAGCATCATAGGGCGTAAATGAGTAAAATCTCGTTAGGTTTAATATTTAGGTAAGTATCATGAGCGATTTTGAAAAAGAACTAGAGCAGATGACTCAAGAGATGGGCGATGAGCCTGAAGTGAAACTGCCATCACTTGAAGAGCAAAAAGCAATTGTTGCTGAGTTCAAGCGACTAGAAGCGGAAGGCAAACTGACACCTGAAGTGTTAGAGAAGCATTTTGGCCAGTTCAACAAACAGAATGATACGCCAATTCACTAAGTTGATTTAGACAGGTTTCATGTCTGAAAGAAGTGATATTAGCGGTTGGGCTGATAGCTTAACTAACAGATAAAGGTCTAGCGATTGCTAGGCCTTTTTTATTGCCGCTAGCGAAAGATCGAATGGCTGACTCATAAACTATTCAATGTAAGTGAAACCGTCTCCAGCACATAAAAAATCCCCCTTACTGAGTAAGAGGGATTCGATATGGGCAAGTTATATCCTAAAAGGCTAAGCGATTAGTCTGTGCCGTATTCTTTGTACAAACGACGACATGCGCGGCCATCGCTGTGGAACAGGTGACAACGGTGCGCTGGAATACCAATCGCCAACTTGTCACCTGATTCGATTTTTAACGTGTCTGGCTGGCGATAGATAACATCAGCATCGGCACTTTCAAGGTTTAGGTAAACCTGAGTTTCGTTACCTAGTTTCTCTACCATCATCACGTCAGCTTCAATCGTCGCGTCACCTGATTCAGCAGACATCAAGTGTTCAGGGCGAATACCCAGAGACATACGATCGCCAGCATTAACCGTCGTCCCGTCAACAGGAATCCAGAAAGTCATGCCATTAGAAAGTTGTACCAATACGCGTTCTGCTTCAGCTTGTTCAATGTGTACCGACATGAAGTTCATCTTCGGCGAACCAATAAAGCCAGCAACGAAACGGTTTTGAGGGTAGTGGTAAAGGTCAAGCGGCTTACCCACTTGAGATACATAACCACCATCCAGAACAACGATCTTATCTGCCATTGTCATCGCTTCCACTTGGTCGTGGGTAACGTAGATCATGGTACAACCCAGTTGACGCTGTAGCTTGGTGATTTGCGAACGCATTTGAACACGTAGCGCAGCATCTAGGTTTGATAGAGGCTCATCAAGTAGGAATACGTTTGGTTGAGAAACCAGAGTACGACCAATCGCAACACGTTGACGTTGACCACCAGAAAGCGCTTTAGGTTGACGTTCAAGAAGGTGACCAAGCTGAAGAATTTCTGCAGCATGTTCAACACGCTTGTCGATTTCAGCTTTATTTGCGTTAGCTAGCTTAAGACCGAAAGACATGTTGTCGTATAGGTTAAGGTGAGGGTAAAGCGCGTATGATTGGAATACCATACCTACGCCACGCTTTGACGGTTCAACGTCATTCATGCGTTTGTCGCCAATGTACAAATCACCAGACGTAATGTCTTCTAGACCTGCGATACAACGTAATAGCGTCGATTTACCACAACCTGATGGTCCAACGAATACTACGAATTCACCTTCGTTGATGTCTAAGGTTACGTCCTTAGAAATCTGTACATCACCATATGATTTATAAACGTTTTTTAACGTGACACTCGCCATCTAGCTTGTCCTCGATCGATCAAATTTTAAGTTTTACTGCTTATCATTATAAGAAATTTTTGGGTCAGCAGTAACTGTAGGAATTGGTAAGTATTGAGTGAGTAAGAAAAAAGTGGGTGAGACTTGGCTTCTTTAACCAAGCCCACCCGTCATAGCCAAACTGATGCCCATTTCCCCCACATCCAGCTAAACCTCCCCCGTGATTCAATCACAGATTTAGCTCGATGCTAATATAAGACACCAGCGGGCAGTGAAGCCAACTAAATGAATAATGCGTCAACGCATAACACTTGCCGGTAAAGGGTTCTTACTATCCACTCTTGGATGAGTGCAGTTTCGGTGAAATGGCGTAAGGGTACATCCTCCTAATGGAAAATTAACTAGGGGGAGTAGGAGGGGAGGAGTAGATAAATGGGGTTATTAATAATTGGCGATCCAGTTCAAATAAATCCACCACGTAACGGTGATGTTGATCACGATGAGTATGCATTTTGTGATTGCAGTCTCTAATCTGACCGGATGGCGATCACGAATTTAAGCCATAATAGCTAGGGCGTAGTGGCTAGGATGATGAGCTAGGGTCTGTTTTCTCAGATCATAACCTCCGAAAACTGGCTCGTCTTGGTAGATGTGCCCTACGTATAAATATAAAAAGGATATTCACATGAAAAACGCTCTAAGCGCTGTAGCTCTAGGTACAATAGTTGCTCTGGGTTCTTTTGGTGCAAATGCTGCTATCGAAGAAGGACAACTAACAATCTGGGTAGGTGGTGACAAAGCTTATGAAGGCATGGCTGAAGTAGGTAAACGCTTCGAAGAAGATACTGGTGTTAAAGTAACCGTCGCTTTCCCTGACAAGCTAGAAGAGAAATTCCCTCAAGTAGCAGCAGCTGGCGATGGCCCAGATATGATCTTCTACGCACATGACCGTTTTGGCGGCTATGCAGAAGCGGGACTTCTTGTTGATATCAAACCTTCTAAAGAAACTAAAGAAGGTATCGTAGACTTCGCATGGGACGCTGTTTCATACGAAGGTAAAACAATCGCATACCCTGTAGCGGTTGAGTCAGTTTCTCTAATTTATAACAAAGCGCTTGTTCCTAACCCACCTAAGTCTTGGGAAGAAATCCCAGCACTTGATGCTGAACTTAAAAAAGACGGCAAGAAAGCAATCATGTGGCCTCTACGTGGCGGCGCTTACTTCACATGGCCTCTACTTGCAGCTGACGGCGGTTACGCATTCAAACAGACTGCAGAAGGTTACGACATTAAAGATGCGGGCGTAGCGACTGACGGTGTTCAGAAGTCTCTAGGTTTCATCGAGAAGATGGTACAAGACAAAATTATCTCTGCAGACATGGATTACTCAGTTGCTGAGTCTGAATTTGTTGCGGGTAACGTTGCAATGACAATCAACGGCCCTTGGGGTTGGGAAAACATCAAGAAAGCTGGCGTAGATTACGGCGTAACAACTTTACCTAAGTTCAACGGTAAAGCGTCTAAGCCTTTCGTTGGTGTATGGGCTGGTGGTATCAGCACTGCGTCTCCAAACCGCGACCTAGCTGTTGAGTTTATGGAAAACTACCTACTAACTGATGAAGGTATGAAGAGCCTGAACGACGACAAGCCACTAGGCGCTGTTGCTCTTAACTCTTTCCAACGTCAACTAGACAGCGATACTCGTATTGCAGCAACAATGGACAACGCGATGAACGGTGAAATCATGCCTAACATCCCTCAGTTCACAACATTCTGGTACAGCATGGAAGAAGCGATCGGCAACGTAGTTGACGGCCGTCAATCAGTAGACCAAGCACTAAAAGCTGCTGAAGGTCGTATGGTTAAGTAACACCTAGGCACTACCTTTTAAGGAGGGGGTAACCTCTCCTTACTTTTCTATTTTTTATCTATATCGCTAGCAGGTTCCTCTATGCAGTCAGTTCAAGGTACAGATGCTATCCCAGCACCATCAAGCCTTCCAGGCAGTAAAAGCGTCTTCATCAAATGGGGGTTGCTTGGTAGCGTTGGCTTAATAAACGGCTACGCTACAATTCTAATGTATTCTCGCGGTGAGCTCGCTTTTGCGCTGCTTACAGTGATCTTAACGGCTTTGGCACTTTACATTTTTGGTAGTAAAAAAACTTACGCCCACCGTTATATTTACCCAGGTATTGCCGGAATGATCTTGTTCATTCTTTTCCCATTGGCATACACCGTAGGGCTTGCGTTTACTAACTACAGCGCGAAAAACCAGCTTTCTCTAGAGCGTACTCAAACCGTTCTTTTAGACCGTTCTTTCCAAAGCGGTGAGAGCTACCCATTTACTTTGTACAAGACAGATGACGGTCACCAGATCGTCGTAAAAGATGGCGACCAACTGTTAGCGACTGACGTATTTTCTCTAGACAATATGACAGAAACAGAGATGGACCTATCTGTCATCGAGTCTGCGCAAGGTGAAAAAGAGAAGATCAAAGCGATCATCCAAAACCGAGCTGCGATCAGCGGTGTTGATTTCAATCTGCCGGACGGTGGTGACATCCGCATGAGTGGCTTACGTAAGTTTGCTTCTGTTGCTCCGCTTTACACCCTTCAAGACGATGAAGAAACGTTAATCAACAATGAAACGGGTGAAGTTCTCAAACCAAATATGGATGTGGGTTTCTACCAGCCTGTTGATGCAAACGGTGAGTTTACGGGTAATACCATCTCTCCAGGTTTTGTGGTTAGCATTGGTACGCATAACTTTGAGCGTGTATGGAAAGATGACGGCATTAAAGAACCGTTTATCAGCATCTTTATTTGGACGGTTATCTTCTCGGTATGTACCGTAGCGTTCACGCTAGTTATCGGTCTTGTATTGGCTAACATCGTGCAATGGGAAGAGTTGAAAGGTCGTTCTATTTATCGTGTTCTACTGATTCTGCCTTACGCCGTACCTGCGTTCATCTCGATTCTTATCTTTAAGGGTCTATTCAACCAAAGCTTTGGTGAGATCAACATGGTGCTCGATAATATCTTCGGCTTAAGCCCGAACTGGTTCTCAGATCCTATCTTAGCGAAAACCATGGTGTTGATGGTTAACACATGGCTAGGTTTCCCATACATGATGATTCTGTGTATGGGTCTGCTTAAAGCGATTCCTGATGATTTATACGAAGCTTCAGCAATCGATGGTGCGAACTTCCTTGATAACTTCAAGCGCATTACGTTCCCATTGATGATTAAACCGCTTACACCGCTATTGATTGCAGCGTTTGCCTTTAACTTCAACAACTTCGTAATGATTCAACTATTGACGAACGGTGGCCCGAACATGATTGGTACTTCTGAGCCAGCGGGTTACACAGACTTGCTTGTAAGCTACACGTACCGAATTGCATTCGAAGGCGGCGGCGGTCAAGACTTCGGTCTAGCAAGTGCTATCGCAACGCTTATCTTCCTATTGGTTGGTGCACTAGCGTTACTAAACCTTCGTTTCACTAAACTGTCTCAAGATTAAGGAGCTCGACAATGGCTATGGTACAAGGTAAAGGCCTTAAATACCGAGTGTGGGCAACGCATGCAGTGTTGTGGTGCTTCTTGGCAATGATTATCTTCCCACTACTGATGATCATCGCAATCTCGTTCCGTGAAGGTAACTTCGCAACCGGTAGTTTGATTCCAGATAACCCATCATTGGAACACTGGAAGCTAGCATTGGGTATTTCAGTGACGAACGCAGATGGCTCGGTAACGGCACCTCCGTTCCCAGTACTGACTTGGTTATGGAACTCGATTAAAGTGGCGGGTGTTACATCGATTTTAATCGTGGCACTGTCAACGACATCGGCTTACGCATTTGCTCGTATGCGCTTCAAAGGTAAAGAAACTATCCTGAAAGCGATGATGATTTTCCAAATGTTCCCAGCAGTATTGGCTCTAGTAGCAATCTACGCGCTGTTTGACAAACTTGGTCAATACATTCCGTTCTTAGGCTTGAACACACACGGTGGTCTAATCTTCTCTTACCTTGGTGGTATTGCACTGCACGTATGGACGATTAAAGGTTACTTTGAAACGATTGATAACTCTCTGGAAGAGGCTGCAGCCCTTGATGGTGCAACGCCTTGGCAAGCATTCAGACTGGTACTACTACCGCTGTCTGTGCCAATCCTAGCGGTTGTGTTTATCTTATCTTTCATCGCGACAGTGGGTGAGGTGCCAGTAGCGTCTATCCTACTTACAGATGTGAACTCTTACACACTAGCAGTAGGTATGCAGCAGTACCTATACCCTCAGAACTACCTATGGGGTGACTTTGCGGCAGCGGCTGTACTATCAGCACTTCCGATTACTATCGTGTTCTTACTTGCTCAACGTTGGTTAGTTGGCGGTTTGACGGCAGGTGGTGTAAAAGGATAAGCTGTACTCTATAAGAAAGAAAAAGAGCGACCGTTAGGTCGCTCTATATTGGCATTTTTATTACATCATTTGGTTTGGCCGCCGATCAGTAATAAAAATAACCCTCAGGTTACGCATAGCTGGCTACTAATCAGGTTCCTTACGCTATTAATGATTAGTGGTTTTTGTAACTCTAACCCAGGTATTTACTTGGGTTTTTTTATGCCTGCTACTTTTTGTTTTTTGTCTCAGCGTTACTCGTCAACTATCGCGCTCATATCTACTTTAAAAGCCAAAGTTTCGAGTTACTTCTCTCCTAAATACCGACCGCTTCATTTTGGTTACTTGTAGAAATGAACGAGTCTCACAAATCAGACACTCAGTATAAGTGGCCGTTGCACTATTGATATGTTGCTAATATTCCAATGCGTGATACTTCAATGATTTGTATGCAACAAAACCTGAAATTGCACTGAAAATGTGTAGGGAAGCGAGAGGTAGTTACAGAGTCTTTAAGTAGTATTTGTTAGGGTTATGAAAGTGGTTTTAGTTATATGTCTGGTTTTTGGCGGGAGTTAGAAGTCAGAACTCTTTGCTCGATGGAGCACAGCCTAAGTGTTGCAATAACACATAGATACTTTCTTGATCGAGTGCCACGCGACGAAATAGATCGGCAAATGTCGGATCTCCGCCGAAACACGTTTGGATATAGTGGTTGATTTCATTGCTGTCGTAGCCTTCGACGTACAAAGTTCTAACCCATTGGTACTCAACAGCCTTTAAATTGTTCAGTGTAGACTCGCTAAGAGTGGGGCGTATGACGCTCAAGAGTGGCTCCAAGAAATTCAAATGCATCTATTATGATTGGCGGTATTTAATCAGAGCAAAATGACGACTTTATTACAGTCAAAATAAATCAGTGAACAAGTGCCGATTCATTTCAACCTTTGGCTGGGTATCACGCTCTTGTCGTCTATATTGGGTGTGCAGCGGATTTGGCGGTGTAGAGCACGAAGGTATCAAATAGATCAATGCCAAGCAGGCGCTTGGCATTGTAATAAGGTTTTGTAGGGGGAGGGCTGCTGGTGGACCTTATTTCAGGTACTTCACGTGAGCTTCCATCTCTTCACCAATCTGTTTTCGCATGTTCATTAGGCGAATAGCCGAATCTCGTAATTCGATGTCTTCTGGCGTCTCTGGTATCCACTCTGGCACTTTAGTCGGATTACCATTCTCATCGACAGCGACCATAATAACGATACAGTGAGTTGTTAGGCGGTTATTGAGCTCTTTAGGGTCGCTTGCTTGCACGTCGATAGCGATATGCATTGAAGATGAACCTGTGTAGATGACCTTTGCACTTACCTCCACAAGGTTACCTACATGAATTGGGGCAACGAATCGAATTCCTCCTGCATAGGCTGTTATACAGTATTTACCGCTCCAACCTGCAGAACAAGCGTAGGCTGCTAAATCGATCCACTTCATTGCTGCACCACCATGAACTTTACCACCAAAGTTCACATCCCCGGGTTCAGCTAAAAAACGCAGAGTAACGTCTCGTTTACCATCTTGTCGGCTATTGCTACTGCTCATCTATCTTCCTTCATTATTATTTTGCTGAATAACATGCTTGTTACTTGCTAGTAACAATATACTTAAGATGACATAAGTTAAAGCGGATAATCTCACGGTTAAGACTATTTTTTTCAAACAGATGATCAGTTGATGAATATTGGTGTTTAAAGGCGTATAAGGCGAGTGGCAAACATGGATGAAGTGATATCAAGCAAGCGATTAGAAATACTGATTAAGTCGCTAGATAAGTCGATTACAAAAAAAAACACCTAGCGCAATGCTAGGTGTTTCTAAGCCGTGTGGTACTCATGTCGGTACCTTTTTTGTGCTAGCCAACTAACCGCTGTTGATTTGGTTTAGTTAAAGTGACTGTATCTCAGTTACCACTAAAGTGGTAGTTATTATTGTTTTCTTATCAGCTCACTTTTACTGTTTTACAAAGTATAGATCCTTCGCGTAGATATTTCCTTTCGGATTATTGTTTGGGAAGCCTTTTAGTGTATTTCGCACTAATCGTGTGTGATTGTAATGATACAGAGGCATAACTGCTGCAGAATCGTTGAGTAACGACTCAGCATGCTGATATAAAGTAAAGCGTTTAGACTGATCTTCCGTTTTACTCGCTTGCTGTAAGAGCTCATCATAATCGGGATTGCAGTAGCCACTTTCGTTTGCCGTGTGACCACAAGTGAATGCCTCTAACAGTGCAGAAGGCTCTGGGTAGTCACCAAAAGCCCATGAGCGTGCAACTTGATAGTCACCAGCGCCTTTTGCCGCAACATACGCTTTCCACTCCATGTTTTCCAATTCTACCTTCACACCCAGCGGCTTCCACATCGAGGCAATCGCAATAGCGATCTTTTTGTGATTTTCACTGGTGTTATAAGTCAGTGTGAATTTGAGTGGGTTGCTCTTGTTGTATCCAGCGTCAGCAAGTAGTGTTTTGGCTTTTGTTAAACGCTGCGTGCTGTCTAAAGAATTGAATTCGGATAAAGGCGCTGTGTAGTCAGGAATATTATTCGGCGTCACGCTGTATGCTTCTGGCTCACCTTGACCTGTAACTTTCTCGACCAGAATCTCACGATTGACGGCCATGCTCAGTGCTTGGCGTACTCTTACGTCATCAAAGGGTGCTTGACGTGTATTGAATGAATAGACGTACGAACCTAGTAGAGCTTGCGCTTTGATCTGTTCAGGGCTTTCTTGGATTAATTTCTGGTAGTACTCAAGCTGGACGCGATTGGTCATATCAATTTCACCCGCTTGATAACGGATAAGCTCGGCATTTTGAGATGATAAGCCCAAATAGGTCACCTTGTTGATGACTGTCGATGTGTTATCCCAATAATTTGGGTTTCTCATGACTTCAACGTATTCGTTAGGCACCCATTTACTCAAAGTGTAAGCACCGTTGGTCACGATATTTTCTGCGCGAGTCCATTGTTCGCCTTTCTTCTTCACCAATTCAGCGGGTAGAGGGAAGAAGGTTTTGATGCTCATTAAACTCATAAAGTAGGGCGTAGGTTTTGAAAGTGAAATTTCAACCGTGCGCTCATCTAATGCTTTGATGCCAAGCTCAGAGGGATCTTTGTCTCCTGATAGAATCTCGCTAGCGTTCAAGATGTTAGCGGTCGCAAAAACAAAACCCGTGTTGTTACCTGTTTTCGGAGACACAGCACGCTGCCAACCAAACACAAAATCAGATGCAGTGACTGGATCGCCATTCGACCATTTGAGGTTCTCTTTCAATACAAACGTCACTGTTTTGCCGTCTTTGCTGATAGACCACTCTTTGGCTTGCCCTGGGATGATTTGTCCGTCACTGTCCTCAATCACAAAGCCTTCAAACATATCATTGACGATAATGTCACCGGGCATACCTGAATTTACGAAGCTTGGGTCTAGTGTATTGGGCTCTGCACCGTTGCCACGTACAAAATGTTGTTCCTCAGCTAGTGGTGCATTAGCAGGAACAGTGGCCGCAAAACTTGAAGCAGAGGATAAAGCCAGCAGGGACGAGATGATCACAGGGGTCGTTGGTTGAGTCATTGTAATTCCTTTTACAACTTAAACAGTACTCAATGCATTAAACCTGAGTCGGTAACATGTTGCAACCACAATGAACGCGTATTAAAAGCATTTGAAAGGCTTGTGAATAAAACAACAGTGCCTACTTCGGAAGTAGGTACTGTGAGAAAAGTGAGTTTGAATATTTACCCTAATGTGAGCGCTGGGTAGTGCGTTTAGCTTTGTTGAGGGAGAGGAGCCTCAAGCCTTGGTTTTCTTTTTATTTGAGCAAGGATGACACCGGAAATCACCATCACGCCACCAATGATGTGGAACTGGTTAATTTCTTCGCCAAGCCATGTCGCGGCTAATACGATCGCAACAACCGGAAGCAAGTTCATGAACATCGCGCTTGAGTCAGCACCAATCGTGTCAATCGCCTTCACCCACATCCAAGGCGCTAAAATTGAAGCGGCAACCGCGGCGTAAGCTATCAATGGGAGCGCTTGTTGCGGTGGTAAAAGTTGTTCGCTGGTAAGCCAAAGTGGCGTAAGCATCGCGACAGCAAACAGACCCTGAATGTAAATCACCACCCAGCTACTGATTGGCATTTTCCAGCGTTTCAATAGCACACAGTAAGAAGCATAAACAAAGGCTGCAATTAGCATATAGCCATCGCCTTGAGTCAATTCTTGATGCATGAAGAATAACGGATCGCCTTTACCTAACATCAGAGCTAAGCCTGACAGTGATAACACACCGCCAACAATACTCAAACTAGAAATAGACTTGTGCAATAAGGGAACGCTTAGAAACACACTGATCAACGGGACTAAAGACGTGATCAATGCCATGTTGGAAGCGGTTGTGGTTAAGCCGGCGTAGTAACCTAGAGATTGGTTCAACACCATGCCTAAAAAGCCGAGGAACGCTAATTTAGATAAGTTTGGCTTAATGACAGCCCACTGTTTCATGACTGGGCGAATACAGAAAGGCGTGAGAATTAACATTGCAAAAAACCAGCGGTAAAAACTCATCGCGCTCGGTTCTATGGTGCTTGCAGCAAGCTTGTTGACGATTGCATTGGCGCCCCAGATACAGACTGTAAAAAATGGTAAGAGGTAATGCATGTGAATTCCGTGGCGAATGAGTTGATGCGGCTAGTTTGACAGGTCGTTATACTTACAAGTATCTTTAGAAAGACATCAGGCGCGATAGGAAGACAAGTTTGAAAAAACACTCCAGAAACCTTCATCCATCCTTATCAATTGATAAGGCACCATCCAACGTATTTATGAATTTTGAAGCGTTTCTTTCGAACACTGAAACCCGAGTTCATAGCCACTCATGGGGACAGGTTCAATTGATCAGTGGCGGTATATTAGAGATGGAAGCGGAAAGCACCCGATTTCTGGCGCCACCACATTTGGCTATTTGGGTACCAGCCGGGGTGATGCATTGCAGTTATAACCGTAAGCCTTTGGACTACTGCTCGCTAAATATCGCCCCAGAACTCACGCAACACCTGCCAGATAAAACCAGCCTTATAAAGATCACGCCGATTGTGTCTTCTATTATCGATGATTTTCGCGATCGTGGGATCAATGTTGCGGAAACAGAGCAAGATCAAAGGCTTGTTCAGGTACTGCTTGACCAACTTGCGCAGCGTGAGGTTGAACACCACTTCTTGCCTTCAACCGACAATAAGTATCTAGCACCAATATTAGCTTCTGTTGAAGAGAACCCAACCGATGAAGTGACGCTGAAAGATTGGGCTGAACGTGTCCACACCACGGAAAGAACCCTTTCTCGCCATTGCCAGACGGAACTTGGAATGAGCTTTACCGAGTGGCGGCTGCGAGTGCGCTACCTTTACTCAATGGACTTGTTGAGAAACGGCCAATCGGTTAAAGAGGTCGCTCTTACATTGGGTTATAACCAAGCAAGCCCATTTATCACCATGTTCAAACGTTATGCGAACCAAACGCCGGAACAGTATAAGAACCGTTTGTTGTAGTTCGTTGTTGTTCCTAAAAGAACCGATGTTTTCACTAGTTAGTGAGTAGATAGACAACAAGTGAATAAATACACCATAAGTGAATACGTGCAGTAAGAGCTTATGGAATCGCACCTAACAACCCGTATATTTCGCTCTGTTGTTCGGTGATATCCTCATAATGTTGGTTCAATAGAGCACTGTTGCTGCCCACTTTGAACAGTATGTACGTTTCTCCATCGACCTCGAACCAATTGAACGTTCCATGCTGGTTATACGTGGTCATTGTTTTGTTTATCTTCATGAGATATACATCAGCAGAGCAAGACATACAGACGTACATAAGCCAAGGAAAGAAAAGAAAAACCACGAGCCTAATACTGTTTTTTCTTTTCCTACCTCTTCATTACTTTGCTGCCAACCAAGTTCACGAACCTGAGCTTTGGTAAGGTTTAAGTCTAGTTTCTCTATGTATCTGTTGAGTTCGTCATTGTGTACTGAGCTAATCATGTTCTATCTCCCCTAATCATTTGACTGGTATTTTAGGGGAGCTCAGTGTTTGGTTAAATTAGATATTTTGTAACAAGCGTTTAGATAAATAGAACACGATGAATAGCAAAAAGCCTCCGTCGTGGAGGCTTTGGTTAAAAGTGGTTTAGTCCATGGCTATCGCTATGTTTAAGCCCAAAAACTAAGTCTATGTCGAAGCTCAAGTCTAAGACTGTGATGGCGATACAAACCGGGTTTTCGATTCGTTTAATTGGTCAAAGAGGCTAAAGAATCCTCTCACATCATCTTTGTGGTTAGTGCTCACGTCAGCGCTTTCTAGCATTTGATCTAAGCTCTTCTCCCCAACAAAGTACTCTGCCCAAGTGCGTTTAGATACGCTGATTTCAAGGTCAGCTTGGCGATTGTAGTCTTCGGTGTCTGAGATAAACTCAGCGACAGTGCTACGTACATGCAATCCCATTGTTGGGGCATCCGAGTCTTTTATCGTAATTGCCATCATTTGGTCTTCCCCATAGCTTGCGATTGGGTCTAGACGCACTCGAAATTGGCCCACCAACGTCTCGGCTGGGGATCCTATGATTGAATTAGCATCTGAAAACACCACGCTTGGTATTTGGACTTTTCCTTCTAATTCAAGAGCCTTGGTTAGATACCAAGATCGGGGGATTGATGCCTCTGTTTGGTAGCCCATTTGTCTTAATGTGTCTGCCAAAAGCTGTTTAGCTTCTTCATCGTTCGGGACAACACGGACTAAGTAGCCGCCGAGTTCTGCTGACCATGCGAGTTCATTGTTGGCAATAGTCTTGTTTAGCTCTTGTTTTACCGCGTCTACTCCCCCAAACCCTTCAATGATTTTCTTAGCTTGAAGGTTCGGCTCAATACGGTTCAAGGTTTCAGCTTCACCGTTAAACCAACCAAGCGCATGGTAATAGATGTTTTTCGGATAATAAGAAAACTCACCATAAGTCATCTGGTTATGGGGTAATTCGGCGAGATCTTGTGGTAACTGAACCGAGTAGGTTAACTCTTCAGGTGTTTTACCTTGCAGAATCCCTCGAATAGTTTGGTCATAGAGGTACATAATTCCATCATAGTAACCGTTCAATGTGGTTTGGATCTCATCATGGCCACTGAGTGGTTCAGTGTGCGTGTTGATAAGATGTTCTGGATTTAAGTCTCTGATAAGGCGGATACCTTCAGCCCAGACTGTCGGATCACGATACACTGAACCTCTTAATGTGTAGAAGTTCGGGTAAGTTGGCCATAGGTGGTTGTTGAGTACCGTTTTGGACTCAGGCAGATAGACGATCACTTGATCGTCGGTATCACTATCAAAGTCGGTGTAGAAAACCATCTCGACACCATCAACAGTCATTGTTTGGCCTTGTGTCACAGGAGTATTTACTGGCACAAACCCTTGTGTTTTACCTATCGGTGTTGGGGATTTTGCATCAGGCCCCTCAGCAGGCAGGAGCACCGAAAATTGCTCATAGGCACGGGCTGTTAGCGTTGGTGATAGTTCAGGAATCGACGCACCTAAGCCGCCGCTTTCTAGAACGTTTTTGTTGATCTCTGGATGACCAATCACTTTGAGCTCGCCATCAAAGGCTTGTTGAATCGCTTGTGCACCAAATACATAATGAGAATGGCTATAAATGACGGTGTGGATCGGCTTTTCACTAATGTGTTTGCGTACTAATTCCAAGATCTCCGTTGCTTCTTCAATGTCGTCACCAGAGTCATAAATGATAAGGCCAGTTTCGCCCTCAATAACTGTTTTGTAGCCGAAATGATAGCCAGTGATTGCCCAAACTCCATCTGTTACTTGTTTGATGTACGCCTCTTCAGGCTGAGTCTTTGCTACGTTTTCTATCACCGAAGCATTCACTACTCCGCCATTGTTATACTTAGTCAGCACTACTTCACTGTCGTTATATACGTTTTGTGGAGAGGTAAACATCGTGTCTTGAGCGATGGCAGTTGCGCTTAATGAAGCTGTCAGAATGAATAGCTTGATTGATTTTGTTGTTGAATTAAGTTTCATTGGTTTTCTCATGGTTTAATACTGTCCGAATTAATTCTGATGACCGATACTAAATTTAATGTTCCTCTTACTATTTTATTTATCAAACTAGTAAGAAGTTAAATAAGTGATTGAGTGTTTTCTTTTTATATTGTTTAGCTATTTAGACGCATAACCAATATAAATAAGAAAACCAAATAGCCTGTTAATACCATACTTGCTGGTAAGTATTTCATGTAAGCTCCTTATCTTTTCTTCATTTAATATCGCATTTGATTTTTAGACTTAGTAGGAATTAGAGAAATTCATTATTGCTACTTAGCTATAATCAAATTTGAATTTCTCTAATTCATAGTGCTAATGGGTTCGGACGTGAATAATAGCCTCAGTTCGCCAATCACGGCTTTTAGATTCATTACCGGAGTTACTATGAAAACCAAATCACTACGCACTGTTATTCCTGCATTGCTACTCAGCTTATCAAGCACAGCGGCGTTCGCTGGAATGGAACTGCAAGAGCGAAAGGTTCCGACCCCAGCAGGTATATCGACAGAGTTTGCTCAGTTATTTGAGAACAGAGTTATCTCACCGGCAATTCCTGTTCCTAACAACACGGCAGAGTGGTTGGCGTTACAAGCCCAATTTGATGCGCCAGGTATTAAGATTGCTCAACAAGCTCTAGAGCGCTTGGACGTTACTTATGAAGCTAAGCAGTTTGCCGGAGTCGATACGTTCTTTGTTACGCCGAAGAATATCGCCCCTGAATACAAAGATAAGTGGCTAGTACATATCCATGGTGGTGCATTTGTTTTCGGTGGGGGTGAATCAGCTTTACGAGAAGCTATTTGGGTTGCGAACGGGCTTGGTGCACAGGTGATCTCTGTTGACTATCGTCAACCGCCACTGCATCCATTCCCAGCGGCAATTGATGATGCAGTTGCAGTATGGAAAGAGCTAATAAAAACTCAATCACCAGAATCAACAGCGATTTTTGGCACATCCGCAGGCGGTAACTTAACGTTAGCAACGACACTTAAACTGCAAGAGCTCGATCTTCCCGCACCTGGCGCATTGTTTGTTGGGACCCCTTCCGTCGACCTTAAAGAGACATCGGATTCATGGTTAACGATGCAAGGCTTAGACCCTCTAGGTCAGCGAGAAGGGCTGATTGAGGGCACTTTCGATGTCTATGCTGGTGGAGAAGCGCTTGATAATCCTCTTATTTCACCAATATACGCTGATATTGATGAATTCCCACCAACGATATTCATTTCAGGTACTCGAGATCTCTTGTTAAGTGATACGGTTCGTATGCATCGATTATTACGCAGTGCAGACGTAGAAACTGACCTGCATATATATGATGGCCAATCTCATGGTGATTATATGAATGGTATCTTAATCGATATGCCAGAGTCTGAAGATGCTATTAATGAGTTAGGCCAGTTCTTTAATAAACATATCAACTAGTTTATTTCAGCAAGCTAATATTGAATCACACGGATGTGAATTTTTATTTGGAGGATATAATGACAACGTTATTCACTTCACTTTTAAAATGTATATCCACGTTACTACAAGCTAATTATCATTACTCTCAACATCAATCTGTCATGGATCATTCTTATTCGCTTACCCCTATGTTTTCATTGGAACAAAGTGATGACGGGAGATCGTTGTGATAAGACGTTTTTATTCGATGTTAGTAGCCGTTTTTCTAACCATACCCTTATGTCTAACCATACCTAATGCGCTAGCCATGCCAAGTATTGCTTTGGAGCTCGCTGACACGTCGAGCCCCAAACATACTCTTTCGAGCTTCATCAGGGATTCGAGTGTGGTTATCGAGCATTGGAAAAATGAAACACTGCATCTTAAAGAAGCGCAGCATGCTTATTCACAAGTGATCAGAACCATGGATTTGTCTATGGTTCCGAATCGAAGCCGAACAGTTGTCGTGATGGAGAAAATAATTCTTCTTCGTGAGTTGTTGGATCGAATTGATCAAGGTACTCATCAGCTAGTGCCAAATGTCGAGCAAATAAGGGGAGAAGATATTGATCACTGGCGTTTAGGCAACACTGAGATCGTATTGTCTCGCCAAACTCTAGGCGATCGAACCGATCAGTTCCTATTTAGTTCTAACACCATTCAAAGCCTTTCTCGGTGGTATAGAACGATGTCAGTCCTTCCGTACTATGGCAAAGCACGTCCAGACTATTATCAGGAATTTCTGATTAGCCCCGGACCTATGTTCTCTAAGCAATTTGTTCTTTCTTTACCTTCATCTTTTAATCAACTTTATGGGCCGCTTCCTTTATGGCAATGGCTTGCACTCACTGGCGTTTTGTCACTATGTAAGATAATGATAAGAATTAGCTTTTTGCTTGGTGAACGCTGGAATCGTCGCTGGGAAGGAAAAGGCTTTAAATGGCGGGCAGGTCGACTGTTGTCGCTGGTGGGCGTGGTGAATTTGCTGTTTTTAGCAAGATGGGTGATTGATGATGGGATATGGATTACAGGTGGTGTTTATCAGCTGTTCACCACCTTCTTCCTACTGGCTCAGTTCTTCTTCGTCTCATGGCTTATTATGGCCATTTTCAACTATTTCGCTGATATTTATGTATTCAAAAAGCACAATGGAAAGCACGTAGATTCGTCACTGATTACCGTATTAGCACGTATATTTGGCGGGTTGACGATCGCGATTCTTGGCATTTATGTCATCGAATTTATGGGGTTCTCAATCTCCCCAATATTGGCAGGTTTGGGTGTGGGTGGTTTGGCGGTTGCACTGGCCATTCGCCCTATATTGGAGAACGTAATCAACGGATTAACGCTCTATGCTGACGGGGGCGTAAAGATTGGTGAGTTTTGTCGTTATGGAGACAAACTAGGAACCATTGAGAGTATTGGTTTGCGTTCGACTCGAGTCCGGACGCTAGAGCGCTCTTTAATTACCATTCCTAACTCGGAATTTGCCAACATGGAAATTGATAACTTGGAGCGACGTGATAAGCGACGCATGGATCATGTGTTGAGATTGCGTTCCGAAACCACCCTTGAGCAATTACGCGTACTGATCGTTAATCTGCGCCGGTTGTTACTACAACATCCAATCATCGAAGAAGATCCAGTTCGAGTGAGGCTCATGGGTGTTGGGGAATACTCCATCAATATTAATCTGATGGCTTACATTAGCTGTCGTGACCATGAAGAGTTCATGGCTGTCCAAGAGGATATTTTGTTTTCTGTATTGACCCAAGTCGAGAGCATTGGTGCGAAGATAGCTCACTCTACGCAATATCAACTTGTGGATGTAAATGCCAATGACAATGAGGAACAGAAACGAAAAGCCGAACAGGTTGTTGCGCAGTGGCATGAAGAGCAAGCCTTCCCATTTCCTGATTTCAGCTTTGAATATAAGTACGAAATTAAAAATACCATCATGTATCCGGCGGCAACCTCTGCTGTGCGGCCACCTTCTGCTTAAAGCAGCCTCAGACACGATTAACCTAAAGACACCTTGCCCCTAAAGACAACGTGCCTCTAAAGCGACCTATATATCGCTTTAGGGGCCAGAGCTTATCGTTAATAGTTTTTTAATTGAGGCCAGAAATCCCGCTCGCTATCGACCGTCAGGTTGAACAATACTATCAAAGTAGCTCTGCATGGTTTGATGCAATAGTTGGTGAAGTGGGAAGCCTCGCTTGGATTGCAGGTAGCCGCCCTCTACACCAATTTGGCGCATTTCTTTTGGTAAATTAGGTAATGGGTAACAGCGGAGTTCCGAATCATCTTCCGTCATAAAACTGCTGCCAAAAGAGAAGGCATCTGAATTTCTGAGCTTGCTTCGTAATACTGTGAGGCTATGCGTCGCCAGCACAATATTCGCGTTGTAGCCTTTTGATATATAGAGATCTTCAATCGGAGCACGCTTGGTGTTAATGCCATCAATTAAGATTCTTGTTATTGGTAGGTGATGAATGTCTTCCCATTCACTGCTTTTACTTAACACTGGGTGATCTTTACGCGCAATTAGGCTCAATTTTACTTCGGTGAGCTTATGTTGGTAGATATCTTGAGGTAATGGAATGCCTGAAAGTTGTAGTAAATAATCGACTTGTCCATTCAGTACTTCTACCAAGCTTTTATCTTGCCAGTAGACCAATTTAAAGCTCGCTTGTGGTAAAGCTTCTTGTAGAACCTTAAAAACCCCATCGCCATACAGTTCAAGTAGAAATATGTTTAATGCAATGGTGACTTCGCCGGTAAATATTTTAGGGTCAAAGTTGTGGTAGGACTCAACCACTTTTATCAAAGGGGAGTACATTTCATCGGCCGCTTCGGCTAGTTTCTCTGCCAATTCTGAAGGCTCGACGCCGTGTGCTTTACGAAGAAAAAGCTGGTCGCCAAAAGTTTCTCTTAACTTCGCCATCCCTCTGCTGACACTGGTTTGCGATATACCAAGCTTGTCTGCTGCTGCATGGGTATTACGAGTTTCAACAACCGCTTTAAGTAACTTGAGCAGATTTAGGTCTAAGTCTTGAAGTTCTTTCATGGGTTACCTTTTCGTAATGAAGTTCGAAAGCGTAACCTAAGAATAAGGGAAATTAGCCTTTGTTCAATAGTTTAAGAACGATATGTGTTAAAGATTGTTTGATACGGTTCGCAGCAATGCGCTGTGAGCAGAAGTTAGCTTTCAACGAAAGGCGTTCTAAATATCTTGAGTAAGTAAAAGGAGGGCTAGCAACATCCGTGTTACTAAAGGCGCTTAGGGCTTGATGTGATACAAGAGCTTCGAGTTAGAGTACTCGTTTTAGGTAGAGTCAAGGGCATTATAGTGAATGAGTGTAGCTACAGCGCATAGGTGTAGTGAATGCCCACCTTGTTGTCGGTTTCATCGTAGATACTATACTTAAATGAAATATTTTGGTTATCTGCGATTTGGTATGAAAAATTACCTTCCCAGTCTAACGTGTTGATTTTAAGTGTTTTGTCACTCAAAGACGTCGTGTAGATAGGTGCTATCATCATAGAGACTTGCTCTGTAATGGTAACGACACCGTACAATTGCGCCATAGCAATAGGTACGTCTTTATTAAGGTTATCGCTGGATATGACACCCGCGCCAAGAGTCGGTGCAATCAGTAATCGTTCATGCAGCGGCAGGACTTGCATCGCGTTCAATACGAAAGTGTGTGTGTCATGTCGGTCATCATATAAATAGTCTCCCATAACGCCACTACCGAAATTGGTGCTCAGTGCCGCGGCTCTGACTCTGTATGTGTCAAAACTGTTTAGAGACTGAGCAAAAATCAATCCCGCCCAATCGTCATTGATTGCTCTAGCATATCCAAATCCGGCATCAAGGCCTTCATTGCTGTACCCTAATTGAAGGGAGCTATAAGCGGCAGTCGGGTCGGTGAAATCAATGGGGGTTGTTTCAATGGTCGCTTCTGTAAACTCTTCTACCGCGGATTCAAAATCAATTGCGTTTTCATCAGCAATGGAATAAGCGCTGATAATACAGCTCAGTAATATTAGTTTAGTTTTCAAAGTGGCTCACTTATTTAAATATTTTAAGATTAGGTATTAAAAAATGAGCTGACTATTACCGGCAGCTCTAATGATTTAGAATGAATGTTTAAAAGAGAATAATGAAAGGTTATTACCATCATCATATTGATAGCTATAGACGAACGCGCTTGTGCTATTTAATTGATAACCAAGTTCTGCCGTGTAATCCCAATCTCTAAGCGTCGATTGGTTGCCATTCTTTTCTTTCACTTTACCTAAGCTGTAAGTGTATTCCGGTGTGAATCCTACCCACATGCTTGGGTTCAGGTTGTAAGTCATATCAAGTGATGCACTGGTGTAGTAAACACTGCTGCTCATCTGTTGATGCTTCAGGTTGCCAAGCGTTACTTGAGGTACAACAGAAAACTGTTCGTTAACCGTATTGGCCTTGTAGAGACTGAAGCTATAGTCATTCGCGCGCAAATTATCGGATTGGAAGTTGGTATCATGTTCATACTCAAAAGCAAGCCCTAAGCCATCGCTTCTTTGAAAATCAAATCCCAATTCGTGGTTATAAAAATTGTCGTCACTGCTATATGAACTTAGCAAACTCCAATCGTTATTTAGTGACTTTGCATATTGAAGACCAATATCAAAATCGTTGCTGCCATAACCAATATCAAACCCCGAATAATGTTGTTTAGAGTCAGAGAAATCAACATTGGTATTTGCAAGTGCTAAAGGTGAAGAAATAAGTGATGCAATTAATAGAGATGTTTTAGTTAGTTTCATAAATATAAGTCCAAGTTGTGTTTGTTTATGCCGCTATTTTATTTACTGACCGTGGAATAGACTATGAATTACAGCGATTCATATTTGCTAAACGTATAGACATAAAAAAGCCCCAACCAAAAATGGCTGAGGCTCAAAATTGGGCTGTTTGTTTACTTATAAGAGTTCATTGATCTCAAGAACGATTTCTTGAATCCCGAGAGTGAAAAACTGCACTCCCATACAGATCAATAGGAAGCCCATAATTCGGGTAAATGCATTGATGCCATTTTGACCAAGCGCCTTGAGCAGAGGGTACGCCATGGTTAATGTGAAGGTCGCAATAAGTGCAACGACAGCAAGCCCTGCGACTACACCACCATAGACGCTAGTCATACTTGTGTGGTTTTCATAAGTAGCAATTTGAGCGGCCAGGCTGATGATCATCGCCATAGAACCAGGGCCACACAGTGAAGGAATAGTTAAAGGTACTAGTGCTATTGAATCTTGCCCAGAGGGGGCGGCTTCATTATCGGGGCGAGGAAACAGCATATTGAAACCAATCGCGACAATGATGATGCCACCACCTAAACGCAAGCTCGGTATTGAAATACTGAAGAGTTCGAGTACCGATGCACCAATGAAGAAGGTGATGCACAAGGCAATGAAAAGATAGACTCCAGTCGTTTTGGCTTGCGACACAATATAGCTCTTATCTCGTCCTTTACTCAAACCGAGTAAAACCGTTGCTGCTGCGGGTGGGTTCATGATGGGTAATAGGCCAAGAACCGTGAGTGTCATATAGGTGAACAATGTTTCTAAATGCATAAGAATCCCCATTTTGTGGTGGAAGAAAAAGTTAAATCACAGTAAAAAAGCGTGTGCTAGATACAGAACACTGAAGAACGAAATTGCGTCGGTTAAGGTTGTCAGCATTGGGCTTGATAGCATGGCTGGGTCGAAGTTGAGCCGTTTTAGTAGCAAGGGCAATGTACCTCCAATCACGACGGCAAGAGTAGAAGAAAGTGTGTAAGCAATGGCGATAACCAATGGCAATCCAGAGTGATCCCCGCCAAGCGTGAACAACGTAAGCAGAGCCAGAACACCACCAATTAGCAATCCATTGATCGCGCCGATTGGAATCTCTTTCGCGACCACATACAGCAGGTCTTTGGCTGAGATCTGGCCCATAGATAATTCACGTATCGACACTGCAACGGATTGATTCCCAGCCGCACCAGAAAGATTGGCGACAAGCGGCAACACGGCCGCTAAGACGGCAATTTGTTCAATGATGGGTTCGTAAATAGCAATGATTGAAATCGCGGCATAACTTAAGGCGACTGAAGGCAATAAAAAGGCGAGTCGACGTAGGTTACGTTTTAGTACTGGCATGGTGCGAGACTCATCACCTCCAAATACACCGGATTGCTCCAGCATTTGCTGCTTCGAACGTTGGCATAAGGCTTCATTG
This sequence comes from Vibrio sp. Vb339, assembly GCF_902751245.1. Lineage (NCBI taxonomy): Bacteria > Pseudomonadati > Pseudomonadota > Gammaproteobacteria > Vibrionales > Vibrionaceae > Vibrio > Vibrio sp. Vb339. The sequence continues at coordinate 740,307 of NZ_CADDIS010000001.1, forward strand.
AGATGTTTAAAACCGACGATGCCTATTTGGAAACCTTGTTCATCAACGATGGGAACAACGGGGTGTAAAGTGGTGTCCAGCGTACTTTTAATCGTATTTAGATCCGTGTCAGGGCTGATAACGGGCACTGTGGTATCTATGTATCCCCTTAATGGCGTACCACGTGGTAGCAGCAGTACATCACGGATCTTCAGCCCGCCTAAATAGCTGCCTTCAGTGTCATGCAAGTAAACGTAGCGCCACTCTAGTCGATCTAAGTTGTGTTCTTCTGCGCTTAATATTGCGCTCAAACTGTCGATGGTAGCGTCTGCTGCCAGTTTGAGAACTTCGCTTTTACAAATCCCTCCGGCAGAGTCTTGTGGGTAGATCAAGGCTGCACGCTCTTCGTCTTTCCATGTTGAAGGTAGGGCTTGCCTGAGCTGTTTTTGTAGGTCACTTGGCAGCTCATTGAGTAGCAACCGGCGGTCTGCGGAATGCAAATATTGAAATAGCACTATGGTGCTACTTTCAGATAGTTGACTGATCAGCCATAGAAGCTCGGGATCAGATAAGTGATCAAGTAAGTTGGCAGCAAGGCTTGGGTTTACTTCGCTTAATAGAGTCCAAGTGGCGATACGTTGCTGGTCAGAGAGCTTCCTTAATACTGATGGCAGTTCGACGGGTTCAGCCTCTAGAAGCGTTTGATTCAGTCGTTTAGCCTTTCTTAGAGTTAGACACTCCAGTATTTTCAGGTACAGCTTTTCCGCCCCTTCTGATGAAAAAGCTAATGTAATTAATGTCATATGTTAGACCTTTGACAATAAGTGAGAATACAATTGAAGCGATTTTTATTCTGATGTTTGTGGTTGTCGCTTCTTGGTCGCAAGCCGAATAAAGAGGGCGATAAATGCAGTAACCATCAGGATTAAACTGCCCATTAAGAACCACTTTGTAATCAACTCTTGATATTGAGAGACGAATGGGTGTCGCATGATCCACTTTCCTATCAGCAATAAACTAAAGACCCATGTAATCGAGCTAGTGAAGCTAACAATCAGCGTTCTTATTGCGCTGAGTTGTGCAACGCCCATCAACATTGGGGTCAGTACGCGAACAAATGGGACAAACCGCGAAACGAACAGGGACAAAAACCCGAATCGGTTTAATAGTTTTTTTGCCTTGGGTAACGATTCATCTGGCAGTGTTTGTTCAGCTTTATGCATGAACGGAGTATTGTGCAGCCAGCGCCCTTGAAGGTAGGCAATGATACTGCCCAAAAAAGAGGCACTGGTTAGAAGCATTAGAGCACTTGAAAAATCAATCGCGCCCAAACCAACCATGCCCCCGACAAACAGCACTAGGCCGTCACCGGGTAGTGGTAAGAAAACAAAACTCGACTCAAGGAAAAGCACGACACCAAGCAAAAGCAATAAAACGTGCAGTGAATTCAATTCAAGTAAGGCATCAAAGTCTTGCAGCCAAATCGCGGAAATAATCTCTTGCATGGAAACTCCAAGTTAACGTGGGCTCTGGCTGTTGATAGCCGGAGCCCACAATGCGTTTTAATCAAACATCAAGATGATGTAGGCAAAGAACAGGATGAGGTGGGTTGCACCATTGAGCGAGTTAGTTCTCCCGCTGCTAAAGCTCACGCTTGTCATTAATAGCGTTGCACCTAATAACACCATTTCTGCTGGGGCGAGGCCGAGTTGGATGGGTTCGTTCATTACCCCTGAAATCAACAGAACAGCAGGAACGGTTAGTGCAATAGTGGCGAGAACTGAGCCAAAGAAGAGGTTCATCGCACGCTGTAATTGATTGGTCACGGCGGCTTTAACGGCACCAACAGCTTCAGGTGCGAGAATAATCAAGGCAACAATCAAACCACCTAGAGCCGCAGGTGCGCCCATTTCCGTGATGCCATCGTTAATTGGAATCGCGAGGCTTTTCGCTAACAAAATCACCACCATCAAATAGCTCACCAGCATAATCGTGTGGAATATATTGCTGTGCAGAGGGCCGTGATGTTCGTGATGATCTTCATTATCACCATCAATGAAGTAGTCGGTATGGCTGCGTGTTTGGATGAACAGGAATACGGCATACAAAGCGATCGAAGCGAGCACTAATGTCCAAGTTAGGCTGGTCGACATGTTACCCAGCGAATCCATACTGGTGAAATTAGGCAGTACCAAGCACAGTAATGAGAGTGGAATAATGGCCACCAAGTACGCTTTTATTCCATCAAGGTTGTAGGTTTGGGTATGGTATTTCATCCCACCGATTAACAAGGTGATACCGACAAAGCCATTAAGCACCGCCATCACGACAGCAAACATGGTGTCACGCGCTAGGAAGGGATTCGATTCTCCAGTCAGCATAACGGACGAGACCATAATGACTTCGAGCAAGACAACAGACAGCGTTAATATAAGAGTACCGTATGGGTCGCCAAGCTTGATCGCCAGTGCATCTGAGTGGCGAACAACCGAAAAAATGGCGCTCATCACCGAGTAAAACAGCACCGCAGTAATCATTATGTAGGCGAACTGAGACAGCTCTCCTGTGAGTAAGTTGTCGCCGATTAGTTTGAAAAATAGAACGGCAACGATGCCAAGTGGCAGTTTGTATTCTTGTTTGAGTACGTTGAGCATGTTGAGCCTTTATTGAGTAACCGAAGGCTCGCTAATGTCCTTTAACGAGAGTAAATCGGGTGAATACTGCAATTTCCTGTGCAGCAAACGGTTCGTTTCAAGTTATGCGTTTAAGCTTTTGCATCTAAAACGATATCTACAAAGCTATGCGTCTAACCATGTTGCTAACTTAAGGTGAACCGATGATTCAGACTATGAATTAGAGAAATTCTTTGTTGCTATCAGACGACCGACATTCGCCTAATAGCGTGCTAAGTAAGCAGTAAGCAGTAAGCAGTAAGCAATGAGCGCAGTAAGTAAAAGCTAAGGCATGCTTTCAAGGGATTCAGTTTCTTCCGGTTTATAGTGGGTTGGTTTCAAGCCCACACGAGTTGGCAAGAGTGTGCCAATAGAGATAGAAGACCATGTCCCACTTAAAATCCCGACACACAGTGCAATGGCGAAACCTTCTAGTGCGCTCCCTCCTAACAACCACAATGCTGAGACTGTGACTAAGGTGGTGCCTGATGTGACAAGCGTTCGTGACAACGTTGACACGATGGACTGATCGAGAAGGGCATCGGTTTCACCGTCTGGCTTCGCACGAAATACCTCACGGATTCGATCTGAAATGATGATCGAGTCATTCAGGGAGTAGCCCATCACTGCCAGTAAAGCGGCCAACACGGTTAGGTTGAATTCAATTTGAGTCACCGCAAAGAGCCCTAGCACAATAACAATGTCGTAAATCAACGCCGCAATTGAACCTAGCGCTAATCGCCATTCAAATCGGTAGCTCAAGTACAGCAAGGTAAGAACGAAACAAGCCAAAATCGCTAAACCGCCTTGTTCGACCATTTCTAACCCAACCTGAGGGCCAATTACGCTGCTGTTAGCAATGTGAAAATTGCTGTCTATTGGCAACAGTGCTTGGTTAAGTGCGTCTCGCAAATCGAGGTCTGTATCATTGAAACGCAGTTGCCAATTTCCCTCACTGCCTGCCGCTGTCACTTGAACATCTTGGCTCAGTGCTGAGTCGAGGTGAGATTTGAGCTGAACTTGAGTTACGTTTGGTTTTGTTTGAATATCAGCGACAACACCTCCCGTAAAGTCGAGTCCCCAATTGAACCCTCTTGCAACGATCGATGTAATGGAAAGCGTCAAAAAAATCAGAGATATCATCGTCATCAATTGACGTATTTTGGTGACGTTAATTGATTTGGTCATTACAGTTTTACCTCATGTGAGGTGTCTCTTCCCCACAAATAATTGATAAGAATTCGAGACGCAAATACGCCGGTAAATAAGCTAGTCAGTAGGCCTAATCCGAGTGTGATCGCAAAGCCTTGAATTGGGCCGTTACCTATTGCATACAAAGCGATGGCAACGATCATAGTGGTGAGGTTGGCATCGAAAATTGAAGAGAATGCACTATCGAACCCTCGATCTATGGCTTGGGAAAAGTTTCTGCCTTCTCGCATTTTGTCTTTGATGCGTTCAAAGATAAGCACGTTGGTATCGACAGCCATCCCCACGGTTAGCACGAGCCCAGCAATGCCCGGAAGCGTTAGCACAGCGCCAGGAATGAGCGCCAATAGGCCAAACAGACACACTAAGTTGATAGTCAGTGCAGCATTCGCAACCCAGCCAAGGCGTCGATACCAACAAGCGATAAATACCAATGTAAAACCAAGCCCCAAGGCGAGTGCAGCAAAGCCATTTTTGACGTTTTCAGCACCAAGAGTTGGCCCGATTGTGCGTTCTTCAACAATGGTAACAGGAGCGGTGAGTGAGCCAGCTCTCAATAGAAGAGCCAGGTTTTGAGCGTCTGCCATTGACCCCGCGCCAGTGATGCGAAAGCGGTTACCCAGCGTTGATTGAATTGTCGCTACGCTGATAACTTCGCTTTGCTCAATGGATTGTCCTGTCTCTGATTGACTGTATTCACTGTACAGAGTCGCCATCGGGTTTCCGATATTGCTGCGCGAGTGATTGGTCATCAGCCGCCCCCCCGTGCTATCAAGAGTGATGTTAACTTCGGGTGTTCCCATTTCTCCTAGGCTGGCGCGTGCATCGATAATATGCTCGCCCCCTAAGATACTGTTTCTATGCAGAATGACAGGTCTACCATTTTGGTCATTGATGGATTTTGTTCGTGCGCTGACATTAGGCTCCACATGGTAAAACGCTAACGATGCAGTGGCGCCGATAATGTTTTTTGCGGATGTCGGGTCTTGTACTCCTGGCAGTTCGATGCGAATTCGATTTTCACCTTGGCGTTGGACTGCGGCTTCCGTGATCCCTAGCTCTTCTATGCGGCCTCGCATTGTTTGAAGATTTTGTGTCACGGTCAAAGTTCGAATCGCGCGTTTCTCTTCCTCATCCATTGAGATCATTAAGCGCTCACCAGATTGGCTCAGAGTCCAATTTGGATACTGTGTTCTTAAGTGGGTTCGAATATCGCCAAGTAATGCTTCGTTATATCGAGCAATGACTACCTCACCGCTTTCTACACGACCGCGTACACGAAACTCCTGACGAAGGTCGTCGATCACTGATTGCGCGTGAGCATTAAAGACAGGGGCGAGGTCAACGTCTAAGAGAAATTGCACACCACCGCGCAGATCTAATCCAAACTTAATCGGCTGAAAGCCCAGCGAGGTTAGCCAAGAAGGAGCTGAAGGTTCGAGCGTGAGGGCAACGGTCTCCGATGATTGGATAAAATCGGACATCAAAGCTTGTGCGGGGGCTTGTTGTCCGCTTGAAGCAAACGTCACAACTAACCTATCGTTGTTTTCGCTAACACTGTGAACATCAATGCTATTGTCCACAAGATAACGATATACATCATCAGCGTGTGTCGAATGCGTTTGGTTTGAAATGTGCAAAGCTTCACGTTCACCAAATGCAGAGGGTAGGGCACTGAGAAGCATCAGTACTACAGACAACACGAGAACGATGACCTTCCATTTAGCTGAATAATTTATGGGTGCGATTGAGCGCTTTAACTTCATTTTGGTTGCATCTTATTGATTAACGCATACGTAAATAGCACCAAGCTTATTTATTAAATAAGCACCAGTATTAATCATGTATGAGTTGAAACTAAGGGATCCTAAAGGTTATCGATGGCGCTTTCGGTTTTATCGATAAACCTAACTGTTGGTTACCGAGCTATCTTAGTTTCTTGATTCAATAGAACTATGGGTTAGAGAAATTCATATTTGGTTTGCTCGACTTTGCATATATGAATTTCTCTAATTCCTCGCAGAGATTCGATTTATTTAAAACAATGTAATCTGAATTAATGATTGAGGATAAATCTACGTGGATTGCACAATATATTTAAACGATCGCAAATATAGAGTTTGCGATATTGGTGAAGGGAGATGCACTCTAGTGCTTAGTTACGCAGAAGGTATAGAGTCATTGCATGAGCATTTTAGCCACCAGTTTCTTGAGATAGAAAGAATGATAGTCATCGATATATCAACATGTTGGAGTGGAGAAATCGACACACTGTGCGAAAAGGATCGCTGTGAATTAATCGGAGATGTTCGGTTATTAACTGATATCTATTGGCTCGATGATTTTGAAATTAAAACAGGTAAAGGACAAGAAATATTCCAAGGGATTTCTGCACTAGCACTATCGACTGAATAGAAAACCTATTGATATGTTTGTCTACGGCGTTGATTTTTAAGTTGCTCTAGTTTGTTGGGGAGTGACAAACTAGAGCAACTTGTATTGATAACCCAAGCTGGGTAAACGATATTTATGGCGGTCGATGTAACGGTTGATTTTATTCTTGTTTGTCTGTTAAAAATTAAAAATTTAAGCTTCTCATTTCAGAAATATGCTGTTGGCTTAATACCCAGTCAATTCCATATAGCCAGCTCCGGAATGAGAACCTTTAATCACGATTGGCCCCTCCCAATAGGGAACCGACAGCGGCATTTTGGCATTTGGATTGAGTGCCGAGACGGTCAGTTCGATTTGTTGAGTTGGAATCGAAGCTTGCCATTCTGTTGGGTAGTCACGTCCATCGATTTCCGTTTGATTAATAGCGGTCAAGCTGATGTCTTGCTGCTTAATCGTGATGCCGGAGCCATCTTGATTCATCAACCTCGCATGGGAATAACTGGCTTTGCCTGTTGTTGAGTTTCGAAGCTGAAATACCACCAAGCTGGTTTTATCATTAAGCCTTAGCGCAAACCAATCCCAGCCTTGTTGCGAGTCGAGTAAAAACTGAGAGCTCCATTCTCGGTCTATCCAACCTGTACCGGAAACCTGATGAGTGACTCCATCAATGGTTACCTCGCCCGATACATCAATGAATGGTTGGCTGTAGTAATAGGAAGCCACTTTGCCATCGCTACTTTTAGTGCTGTAGCCTTGTTCGCCTTGCTTTTGATATGGCGCGTTGTTGGTTAACTTAAGCGAATATCCAAATTGATCCGAGTTGGCGACCAATGTGGCTGGGAACAGGTCATCGGTCGTCGACGTCCATTGCCAATCATCAAGATAGACCCGAAACGGTGAAGTGCTGACACCTGCCAGTTCAGCTTGGTCGCGAGACCACTTTTCATCGGCGTAGTGTTTGTCTTTAGTGGTGACAGCGCTGTGTGCCATGTAAATTTGCTGACTTTGCCACGTAGTTTCCTTGGTGCTATTGCCACTTTCCTGTGGTGCAGCCGCAAAGCGAAACTGTGTCCATTGCACGCCTAACGTATTGCCTTCTTCATCAATCAAGTTTGCGGTTAAATACCACCATTCATGACGAAAATCAGGGTGTGCTTGATGGTCGGCAGGGAAGGTGATCTCCACGCCTTTTACTACCGGCGCGAATTGCTCAGTCTCTTTTTGTGTTTCATCGTCGGTTTGTGTTTCTGCGCCAAGTATCGAACCCATATTTTGAGCTGATGGTTGAGTGGACTCCTCACACCCTAAAAGGAGTAAGATGCCAAATGTGAGAACGAAAACTCTCATTGATCGATTCATCACAACACCTCACTTTGCAAGCTGGATACCACGGGTTTGCTGACCAAACGCCACAGTGGAATCAAGGTCGCAAACACAGCCACTAAAATGGTGATGGCTGCGATGCTGAGTGCATCACTCCAATTCCATACGTAATTTAAGCTCCAACCAAAGGCGCGCAGGGTAACGATGTCCGTCAATACATAACCGACCATAGCGCCGAGCGGTATGGCGATAACCAGAGTGAAGGCGACCAGAACAACGATTTGCCCGACCACCATCGCCATCAATTTTCGCTGACTAACACCGAGCGCGTACAACCTTGCAATAGCGGCTTTGCGTGCATCGAGCAACATGAAACAGGCACAGAACAAGCCGATCACCGCCACCATTAAGGTGACGCCATTAAGCGCCCGAGTGATGGCAAAGGTTTGTGAGAAGATATCTAAAGCGATCGATTTGATCTGTGCTTGATCGTAAAGCTGACTTGGGTGCAGGTTCAGTTGCTGGCGCAGCTGTTCGTACACCACTTGTGGGTCGCCAGAGACTTTGATTCCCAAGCTGGTGGGTAAGTCAGTAAATCCGTTTTCGAACCAAAAATTAGGTGCAAGTAACACTTCGCCATTCGGTGAGCCGTAATCGTGGAAAATCGCCCCGACGATGAGTGTTTTGTCTTGGATCGCGTCGAGCTTGAGTTGGCTTCCAAGGGACAAGCCGAGCTTCACCGCAGTGGGTTCGCTGATTGCCACGAATTCACCTTGGTAAAAGCGCGTCCAGAAATCATCAAGGTAGGATTGGAACACCATGGTTTGCTCAAGTGTGTCTTTGTCTTTGGTGCCGAGTAAGGTCGGTAAGCCCTGCAAGTTGTCGTCGACATAATATTGCTTATAGACGGTTTCAACATTATCAAACTGTTCTAACGCACGTTCGACATTGGCAATTTCACCTTGGGTAGGGCTAACGTAAATATCGGCATGTAAGCGCTGTTCAAGCCATTGCTTTAACGTGGATTCAAAGCTGCCGACTAAGGTATTCATTCCGATGTTGGCGGTGACGGCGAGAAGGAACGCCATCATGGCAAGGGAAAGAGGGGAGATAAGTTCACGCAGCTCAGCGAACAGGTATTGTATTAACCCAGATTGAGTACGTTTTTCGCTCCAGTTCGCTAGCACGCTGAGCGTTTTGGGTAGATACAAGGGAATCGACACCACTAACACGCCTAGCCATGCCATGGTAAAGCGATGATGTTCGCTCAGCCATAACCCTGCTAACGCGACAATGGTTAATACTGGCCCGATAACAAACAGCTGATTTTCGTTAGACGCTTCTGGTGCTTGATAGAAACCTCCATGGGAAGAGAGGGGTTGTCGCACCCGCTGTTTAAAATGCTGCCAACATGCGACAAGCGTTGCGGCCAGCGTGAGCAGCAGTGCTTGAATTAACCATTGCCACTGCCATGTACCGGGAAGCAGTGTTGCACCATAAAGTTGCTCAAGCGTTATCGCGACGGTGGGATGTAGCCAATGGCTGAGTTGAATGCCGAGAATGAAACCAAGCGACGCGCCCATTGTGACTAAAAGAACCAGCTCGACTAGCAGAGCTGAAAATACGATGCTTGGCGCAATCCCAGCTTGTTGAATTTGCACCAACAGCCGATTACGTTTCAGCAAACTGTACTTCACGCCATTGTAAGCGATGAACAGGCCAACCAAAAACGCCAACAAACTCATGGCGGTGAGGTTAAGGTGAAAGCTATCGGTAATTGAACCGAGATCCGTGCTTTGGTTGTTGGAAATCCATTGTCCCTGTTTGCCGATAAGGCTTCGCCACTTATCCTGAGTATTGCTGTTAGTGTCGCTCTTGGTGTCAAAAATAGCGATATAGCTCAGTTGCCCTTGCTTGTTAAGCAATTGCTGAGCGAATCCAATGTCCATCAACATTCGGCTACCTAGCTGCCATTCATCTGGTAGCACTACCACTTGAGTGAGCACTTCATCCAAAGTGAGTGCGTCTACTTCTCCCAAGTTCTGGTGTTGTGATTGGCTCATCATCACAATGGGTTCACCCGCTAAGAGTTGCGGTAAAGGTAAGGAATTGTCGAACAGGGAAATGTTTGGTTCTTTGGTTTGAGTATTGCTTTTTTCGTCGACGCGAGCGTGACGAGATCTTGAAGTGAGGGCGGCGATCAGCTCACTGCCTTGAACTGACCAGCGTCGACCTTGCTCGTCTCTTACTCGCCCTTCTATAACAGGTAGCGCTGCGCTTAATCCACTTTGTCTTAAGCCGAAGTAGAGCGATTCCGGCAAATAGTTTTGCCCTGCTGGTGGAATGATAAGGTTGTTCGCTTGGGCGCTAAGTTGCTCGGTCGATTCTGCATAACTGCGCTTGGCATTGAGGTTGATGGCTTGCACTGCGACAAACAAGGTGACCGCTAGCACAATGCCGATCAGAATCGCTGCGGCTTGCAATGGTGATTGACGATAGTGCGCCGCGAATAGATTCAAAGTCAGTTTGGTATGGGTGAACTGGGTCTGAGCGAAGCCAGTTTGCTTCATTGAATGACTCACAACGCTGCTGCTCTTGGGGTTATATCTGCGTTCTTTAAACAACCATCATCTAACACCAATTTTGTCTGCATAAAACTGGCGCATTCTGGGCTGTGTGTAACCAAAAGCACGGCAGTGTTGCCTTGTGTAGTGATTTCACTCAGCAGCTTCATTACCTCAATGCCTGCTTTGTGGTCAAGGTTGCCAGTGGGCTCGTCGGCAAGTAATAGTTTGGGTTTATGGGCCAGCGCACGCGCTATTGCGACTCGTTGTTGCTGACCGCCAGAGAGTGCGGATACATGTCTTTCGAGTAGCTCGCTGATGTCTAATGCCTCAACCAAATAGTCGCACCAGTCACTCCATTTATGTTGATTTAAATGGAGAGGAAACGCGATGTTTTGTTTTACGTTGAGCGGGGTTAACAAGTTGAACTGTTGAAAGATAACGCCTAGTTTTTGATGGCGGAATCGGCTCCACTGTGGGTCTTTCCAATCTAATGAGTTCTCGCCATCGAGCCACAACTCACCACCAGATAGAGGTTCAAACCCCGCGATTAGATTGAGTAAAGTACTCTTTCCACTACCACTCGCTCCTGTCAAAGCCACGCTTGCCCCTGTCGCCAAAGCGAAGTCGACATTGTCCAGCACGTGATGGGTATCTTTGCCATCAACAAAGCTTTTGCTGGCGTGCTTGAGTGTGACAATTGGGCTTTCCATTTCCTTTCCTCATAACCAAAACTTACCATCAAAAGGTGTCGTTACTTGTGGCAACTACCGAAGCGACAAGCTCTACAAAACTGTAGACAACAATTTCAAACAATAGAGCGATTTATATCGAATTATTAATAACTTGTACTTCGAAAAGAGGGAATTAGATCAGTGTGGGGAGGAATAAGGATGTTAGTGGGAGCTTAGAGTCACCTCAGGGGCTTTTGGATTTTTCGTCAGACGGTTGGTGACCATGTTTAAGTGCAATAAATCATGGCTCAAATTATTAAACGTTTTATTTATGAAAGTGGGGTAGGGTTGGTGTTGTTTTACTAGCTTGTTTTTGCCCCCTGCGCTTTTTTGATGAATGCCTATGAACACACCTTTTTCTATTCAATAGATTGATTAACAGGTTTATAGTTGTCGGAGTACCATTCTGTTTTGTAAGGATATTTGCAAACATGTCAGTTGAATTAGTCAAAGAGCAAATTCGAAGGTTCCTTTCCACCGATACTCCCGAAGTACTTGCTATCAAAGGTGATTGGGGGGTCGGTAAGACTTATAGTTGGGAGCAGTACATCGAAGAGTTCAAAGGCGAGTGCACTTTAAAATCATACTCATACGTTTCATTGTTTGGAATTAACTCTATTGCTGAGCTAAAGCAAACTACGTTCTTAAACACGATTGACACCAAGCGAATTGGAGAAGCGCCTAACATCAAAGGCTATTCAAAGAAAGTTGCTGATTTGGTGAAGGATACAAAAATTCCCTATGTGAGTAAGTATGTCGGGGGTATTGGCAGTCTTATTAATTCAGTTTCTCAGCTAGCGATGAACAAGACAATAATTTGCTTTGATGACTTAGAGCGTCATAGCAAGGGAATCACTATCAAAGATTTCATGGGGTTAGTTTCTTTCTTCAAGGAGCAAAAAGGTTGCAAGGTTGTCTTATTGCTTAATGAGGAAGCTGGTGACGATACTTTCAAAGATTACAGGAAGTACAAAGAGAAAATCGTAGATAGACAACTTCACTTCGAACCAACCGCTGAACAGTGCTTCGATATAATGTTTGCTGACGACTTCGAGTTTAGAGATTATGTTCGTGATTGCTGTATTGGATTGAACATCAAAAACAAACGAGTCATCAGAAAGATAGTCGAGCACACAAATGAGTTTTTGGAGCTTGTTGATGGCTTCGATGAAAGTATCAAGAAGCAAGTGATTCACTCCACTATAGTGCTCAGTTGGTGTTACTACTGCCATGGTGCTGATGAGGTGCACATTCCAGAGTTTGCGTTTGTAAACCAATCAGGGACTAGAAAGGAAAACGAAGAATCGGGATGGACGAAAGAAATAACCGTTCGTTGGAATATGACGTTAAATCGATATGGTTACGGATTTACCGATGAAATCGACTTGGCTGTTGCTCGCGGTATTGAGCAAGGTTTTCTTGACAAAGAAAAGTTGATTCCTCTTTGTAGGCATAAGCAGAAAGAAGTTGAAATTCAACATGCTAGTACTAAATGGGATGAGGCTTGGAAATTATTTCACGGTTCGTTTGATGCGAATGAAGAAGAAGTCGCTGAGGCAATGGAAGCAGGAATGAGGGATATAGCTGCTTCAACCTCTTGCTCTCAATTTTCTAGTGGATTGATGGTGTTGCGGGAGCTAGGGAAAGATAAAAAAGCTGACGAATTGATTGATGTTTTTGTTAAATCTAGGAAAGGGAACCCGGAGATATTTGATGTAGACAGCATCGTAGCTAACCCTTTCGGTATCAAAGATGAAAAGTTTAAAGAGAAACTGAAGGAGGCTTATTTGGAGTTTGAGCCTAAACCCACTGTGGAGGAAATTCTTGAAATGAGAAAAGGTTCTAACTCTTACAATACGTCAGAGGTTGAGATTTTTAATGAACTATCAACAGAGAAAATCGAGGAAATGTTCAGAGGGTTTAAGGGAGATGACCTTACTTCTAACATTAGGACGTTCATGCTGTTGTCTTCGAGTAGCCCCGAACTAGGGAAGAAAGTAGGTGAGGTGTTAGATAGAATCGCTTCTACTGAATTGAACAAATCTCGAATGGCTAAATTTAGACGGTGATATGCGATTACGCATTATCATATCGCGCGTAATTGCATTTTGTTAGGCGTATGTCAGGTGTCTGAGTTGCCGCTTTCGACAGTCTAAGAACTAACAACTCCAAAGGTACAAGTCTTTGGTGCTTTTGCTATATCTGAGTTTAGTTTGGTCAATACTTAACTTCTTATCGAATTAGCTATTGTTGCTAAGAAAGTTTTGTCCAACTATGAGTTAGCCTTTGCAGCTCATTCATCCAATATCAACCGTTTTACTCAGTACAGATGTGGTGTTGTAGGGCGGGAACGACAACGACTTAACCACGCTCCAAGCGTTGTTAAGTCGTTATTGGTTTGAGGTCAGGGATTAATTGAGCGCTTCAATCAGAGTGATTTCACGTTTGATTTGCTTACTCTCTTGTTCAGTCGCCTGCGCCAGTTTCTTTTCGCGTGTGGTTATGGCTGTTTGTTTGGCTTCGTCAGATTTGAACATCAGTTCTTTCACGTTGATAGAAGCGATGTTTGTGTAGCGGCCATCGTCACTGGTCGGGATTGATATGGTTTCATCGTTAATCAATGACTTTACGATCTCACGCTGTTCATTATAACGGCTTTCTAAACCAGAAAGTGCCCATCGTTGTTGAGGTTTACCTTCATACTGACCGTTCTTTTCTTCTTTAAGATACTTGATGGTCATGTTACGGATTGTGCCTGCTTCTTCTCCATACTCGGCTTCAGTATCAAAGAGTACAGGGAACGATTCACCCTCTAGCACGCCGCCTTTCTTGGTTAGATGACCCATTCGATAGCTATTCATACCAATACGGATTTCTGTTTGATCAGTAACCGGTGTGCCATCAGCAAACGCAAGGTTAGTGATGCGGGTACCTGCAGGTTGAGTGAGGTCGATGGTATAAGTTACGCCTGCGAAAAAGTCATTGGTTGAGTATTTTGATGCTCTGCGTTCAGGGTTAAAGCTGTAGGTCACATCACCGGGTTGCACTGAGTTGAAATAGCCCGCAGACCATTCCATATAGGTTCTTAGCTCTTTGCCTGTCATCTGGTAGACCGTGATTTCGCCACCTGCGTATTGGTAGTTGTACGCGATGTCTTTAGCTTTGATCGGACCAACATCAAGCTCTGCATTGTCGTTGTCTATTTGAAGTGCGATGACATTGGCTTTGGGTGCATAGAAGAAGCTCGCTTCTTGGTATAGCGCACTAATACCTGTGTCTTGAACATGGACTTGAGGGATACCGCGGATTTCATTTTCAGGGACTAAATCAACGCCGGTAAGCTGAGCGACAGGTCTATTCGCCATTTCTCGGAGTTGTTTATGATAAGGCTGGTATAGCTCGTCCATATTCTCGTCAGAATCTATACCTTTAATTTTATAGGTGAAACTGTCTTTGTTAACGAGAGTGAATTTGCCATCGCGCTCTTCAAATTGAAGATCAATACGAGATAGGGCTCGGCCATATTTGTCGGGCTCAGTAATAATAACGCCATTCACAACAGCCTTATCGATGCGAGTGTGCATGTGGCCAGCGACGATGGCATCAAGCTCTGGGTTTGCATTGGCAATGTCGGTGACACCGGTGTCAGCAATGTCATTCTCGTTCTCAATCCCCATATGGGCAACCAATACGATGGCATCCACTTTACCATCAATCTCTTTGACGATTTTCTTCACTTCCAAGGTTGGATTGGTGAAAGTTACGCCTTCTAAACGGTTGGTACCTTGCGCAAAGACCTCCGTCATTGGGGTATCCATTCCGATCACGCCGATCTTAATACCACCGCGTTCAAGGATGGTGTAACCCGGCAAGAATGGGTTTCCGTTTTTGTTCTTGATGTTGCCACCGAGAGACAGCCCTTTAAATTGGGTAACGGCTCTGTTGAGCGTTTTAAGGCCAAAGTCGAATTCGTGGTTACCTAAAACCCACACATCGTATTTCATGTGATTAAAGCCAAGCATCATTGGATCAACGGGCTCGTCTTTGAAGGTTTCGACGAAGTTGCCTTGGATCGTGTCGCCAGCGTCGACAAGGATAATGTTAGATTGCTCTTTGCGGATCTCACCAACTTTGGTCGCGATTTGGCTCAAGCTACCACGAGTGTTGAGTTTATCTGCCGCGTAATCCCACGCCATAAAATGACCGTGGATATCTGAAGTACCCAGTATCGTGACATCGTGTATATCGCCATCAGCTGCAAAGGTGGGAAAGGCTAGAGAGAGTAGGAGGGCGCTTGATAGTATGTGTCTTTTCATAAGTATGTTCACATCGTGGTTTTAAGTATGACGCTACCATATAGAATCGAGGTTATCTTATGGGTGATCAGTATCATATTTCTAGTGATACAACTTATTGATGTTTCAAATAAATGTGACTCATGACTATCTCGTAACCACTTAAGTTATGGAGAAATGCATTACAACTCTTTACTGCGTTCTCAATACTCAATTACTTGAATCAAACTTTCTAAGCGTTGGGGTATTAATAAGCATGTTTGTAAGCCGTTGAACATCTTGCCTGTTGAAATAAACAAGGTATATATCGTCCAACTCTCACTTACTGTGGCAGTAAGATGATCTTGCCGTTCAAGCGTGTAGTTTTCGATTCAATGAGATCAATCGCGGTTTGCACTTCATCGAATGGCAGATAGCGGTCAACGTCGAGCTGAATGTCGTTTGTGATGAAGTGATCTAGCATGGTCGTGAACTTATCACGGCGAACATCTTTACCTTCCGCTTCCTCCCAATAACGCAAGAAGAATGTGCTGAAATCGATGTCTTGGCTTTTCGCGTACTCAAAGAAGCGTGGTTCGTAAAAATCCAGAGACAGCGTCCCATAGTTGATAAAGCGCCCGTTGTTGCCAAGGGTGTGAATAAGATCGGTTCCGGGTGAGCCGCCAATCGCATCAAAGGCAACGGTTGGCATCGGCAAGCCTAACGCCTTAATTTGCGAAGCTAAATCGTCGTTTGCATCTAACACCCAACTGGAAGTGGTTGGGTATTGTGTCGGCTGTGATGTAACGACAATGATTTTGAAGCCGAGTGACACTGACAACTGGGAGAAGATCTTACCGATGGCTGAACTGCCCGCGTTGATGATCAACACATCTTCTTGGGTCAACTTGGCTACTTCTGTCGTCAGTACCCATGCGGTTAGCGCATTAATGTACAACTGACAGGCGTAGCCATTGTCTAAATTCTGAGGAATTTGGAACAGATCATCTGGTGATACATCGACATAGTTCTGCCATGTTCCACTGGTTGCCACAAGCACGCGTTGATTTACTGCAAACTCAGCATGATTGGACTCTACAACCCTTCCTACCGCTTCAAATCCCGGCACTCTCGGCGGCTGATGGCTATGTTTGTATTGGCCCACACCATAAATCGACAACAGATCACTAGGGTTGATGTTAGTCGCTTCAATTTGTACGCGAACTTTATCTTTGTCTAGTGCCCCCAAAGCGACATGTTCTAACTTGAGAGATTCTTTTGGCTGACCGAAACGGAACTGGCTAATTCGGGTATTTTGCTTAGTGTCAGTCATAGTTCGGGCACCTTTATGGATTATGAGTACTGCATTGATTTTAAGTGTAGCGTGTTCATAAACAACCTTGGATCGCTAATATTGCTCAACATAGCTGGTGTTGGTAAACAGTCGTCATCAACGTAGTCGACATAATCTGCCGCCGAATCGAAGATCAAAATATCCAAAGCCAAACGATCCAAGCCATATCGGCCTCGGTGGATCATATCCGCTGAAAACACCAATAAGTCACCGGCGGCTAACGGTATCTGCTTACCGCCAGAGATGTCATCGCTGCTCACTTTGCCGTTTTCTTCTTGGCGAACATTGTACTCTTCTTCGTTGTCCCAGCGCTTATGTGTACCAGGGATAAGTTCCATACCTGGCTCATCAAAAAGGGGCACTCGCAGATGCAATACCTGGGTTTCCATGATGACTTTCATCTGGTCATCAATGTCGTAGTCGTATTGACAGTCACGATGCCAGAAGTCTTTTTGTTGCGGATTTACTGGGTTGAAGAACAGCTGTGTATTCATGAATGCCGGTTTGTTCGGAATCACCGCATCAACCACGTCCATCACTTGTTTCGAGCTGATGAAGTCGAAAAGCACGCTTCTATCGTCCGCAGGCAAATACTCGCTTCCCGTAATTAAAGACGAGTTAAATGCTTCTTCTTTATAGAATTCTTCATTGTCTGCTTTCCATGATTCATGAAATTTCAGCACGACTTTTCTAAGCGATGCAATTTGAGCTTCATTGAAATAATTTCTGATAACAAAGTAACCATGTTCGTCGTAACGGTCACTTAATTGTTGGCTGTTTTCTACCACTGACTACCTTCGTTCTTTCTTTGCTGTGTAATAACCACAGATTTCTTGGGCGCATAATGCCAGACAGTCGTCATTCAACCAAGTAACGAGTGCAGAAGCCTGTAGATTCAGTGATGCTATGAAGCCATATGGGGGGCGAGCTTTACGTGCCTATCCATGTCATGGACTCATGTGATACCGATCTCCCTATATGTGACACATCCCCTATTTTACAAAGTGTAATAATTCATATGGTGAATAAATTTATGGTTTAGATAATTATTGACCATATTGTGATTTAATTGGCTTAGGGAAGAGAGTAAATCATGGATGGTTTTTCGCTGGATATTAGAACACTTAATTTTATTATTATTTTGTTCTCTTTCATTTACTGCATTGGCTTGTTGCTGTTCCAATTTACCCAACAGTCCATTAAAGGGCTTTCAATTTTTTCCATTTCAATATTTGTTATTGGAAGTGGGCCGTTGATGTTGAGCCTAAGAGGGGAACTCCCTGATTGGATCACTGTTATTGGCGCCAACATGGTCATTGCGCTTGGCTTTCATCTCGCTTTGTATAGCTTGTGCCTGTTTCGAGAATATTCCCTAAAATGCACCTACCTCAGCAGTCTGATGATGTTGGCTCTTTTACCATGTTTTATTTATTTCACGTACTACGAACCTTCCATCAAGGCTCGAATCATCCTCATTAGTTTCTATTTAGCCTTTGTGACTCTTTGTACTGCTTTTGCGGTATTGAAGGGGCAACGTGATGACTTGACCTTAGCAACTCGGATGATGGCCTTGTCATTTTTGATATATGGCGGGTTTATGGCTTTCCGAGTAATGGTGACGCTATTTTCGGCTGAGCTGCAGGATTTCATGGCGGCCGCGCTCATTCATCAA
Source organism: Vibrio sp. Vb339 (assembly GCF_902751245.1). NCBI lineage: Bacteria > Pseudomonadati > Pseudomonadota > Gammaproteobacteria > Vibrionales > Vibrionaceae > Vibrio > Vibrio sp. Vb339. The sequence goes on from NZ_CADDIS010000001.1 coordinate 758,482, forward strand.
CTTGCCTTTTTAGTGAGTATTGTTCTTATCGTATCGATGAGCTTCACGATGCTCTGGTTGATTAATGCAAGGTTGCTTAGGTCTATTCATGACCTATCTTACAGCGACCCTTTAACGGCACTTGGAAACCGCAGAGCATTAGATGAAATGGTTCCCGTCATCATGAAGCAGGCGGGGACTAAGCCTGTTAGTGCCATTATGATGGATATTGATAATTTTAAGTCGATCAATGACCAACACGGACATATTGTGGGTGATCTCGTCATCAAGTCTTTTGCTGAAATGGTTCAAAGTGCAATCAAAACATCGCCAACAGCCAGCGCGTTCCGTTTTGGCGGAGACGAGATAATGATTTTATTGCCCAATGTTAATTTCCTACAAGCACAGGCTATTGCTTGTAAGCTGCGATTGTCTATTTCAGAGATCTCAGCCGTGCAAGGGAATGAGATGTTTCTGACGTCGAGTTTCGGTGTCGCTCAGCTTCACCCACATGAGAATTGGGATGGGTTTATTAGCCGAGCCGACAAAGCGTTGTATCAAGCGAAAACAAACGGTCGCAATATGACTTCAATTTGTCCTAGCCATATTAACGAGCTCGTCACTGCCTGATGATGACAGGTCTTTATGTGTTAGTTTGCCCCGCCACTATTTTGATACAGCCATTATATTGTTGGCTGTGGCGCTGAGTCTGTTTTTTGGCTTTGCGTTAAAGTCTGTGAAGCAGTGGCTTCAGTTTCTTCTGCAGGCGTAAAATGCTTATCTGTTAGCGTCACGGTCATTCCTTCATGCTTCACTGTTGTGGTTGACGCTTCTAGTTGGGCTTGGTTTGTTGTCGCGGGCTCGGCGAATGCCATCATTGAGGTTGTAAAAAAGATCGTTGCTAGTGCGATTTGAGTAAGGGTTTTCATTGGGCTGTATCCTATTGGGTAATGATTAATAGCTGATACGTGCACTATAAAAATTATGTGGAGGCCGTTCTTATCATTTTACGCCACGGTAATATTTATACGGTGGATGAATATGTCACTTGGGTATGATTTCCAGTTCTCTTTGATCCAACCTCTAAGTATGGCGACGTTCAAGTCACTGCCACATCACCAATACCGCTGCGATAGAGAGTAAGATGAGTGCAACAATGTCTTTGCGTGCGATGCTTTGCCCTAACCAGAAGTAGGATATCAACACCATGAAGATCACTTCGACTTGCCCAAGCGTCTTTACGTACGGAACGGCTTGAAGTGACATTGCGCTAAACCAACCCAGAGAACCGATAACACTCGCTAGGCTTGTCATGACGACCAGTTTCGACTTCTTGAATATCAGGCGCAGCGTGTCGCGTTCCTTGAAGAAAAGATACGTGCAGATAATGCATGTCTGAAGGGAAATGACGAGGAACAGCACCCAAGCAGCGCTATGAGGGAAGGGCAACCCTATGCTCAAACTTGCTTCCCGTACCCAAAGAGACGTTAAAGCAAAGGCGGTGCTACAAGCCATACCTAATAAGAACACTCTCGGGGACAAGCTTCGCCAACCAGAAGCACTACTCATGATTAACACGCCTAAAGTACCAATAAGTACGCCAACCCAACCTGTCATTGTTAATGCGGTGCCAAAAAACAACACGGAGAGCACTGCAGAAACGGGAGCTTCACACTTGGCTAATCCTGCGCCTATCGCATAGTTTTCTAGCTTAAATAACATCACCATTAAGCCGGTCGCGAGGATCTGCATAATGGCTGCTGCAATAATGTAGAAAACAAACTCACCCGAAAAATCCGGTGCGGAGACTGGCTGCCATTGATAGAGGGCGTAGAGGTAAATAAGGGCGATTGGGCCAGCCCAAATAAAACGCGCCAACGTCACGCCAGCCACACTCATGGTACCACTTAATTTACTTTGAAAGGCATTGCGCCAAGATTGGCTAAAGGCGGCAAGGAGAGTAAAGGTGATCCAACTAAAAGACATGACGCTTCCATGAGTGATGTAATTTGGTGGTGATACTAACAAAAAATCACATGATAAGAAGTGTCATGATCTGTTTATAGCCACAGGCTCACTTTTATTCTCTATTCGGCAGTAGAGATCTCTTCAACAGTTCGATGCTTTCTTCAGAAGATCGGCTGTTTCTTGTTTTTGAAATAGAACAGCGCGCTGATCGAAATGAACAGTAAGGTGAAGTAATAGAAAAACGAAGACAGTGAGGCCAAGAAGGCAAGGTTCTGCTCTATTTCTTGTTCGGTGTAGCCCTGAGACACCAACTTATAGTAGTAAGCGTACAAGATCCCGATCAGCCCGTATCCGAGGTTAAACATCAAACCTTTGAAACTAAGAACGGTGGCTCTGTTGTGCGATTCGGTCTTTTTATTCAGGTGGTAGCTGATGAAAATGTTCATCGTCATTATAATAAAGATTAATACCAGTGCCGGAATGACCCCGTAAATCGACCAACCTAAACTGATCCAGTAATAAGTCGCCATGCTGGCCAATCCCATAACTACAATGAAGGTTTTAGGTTCAATGCTCTCTGCTAATCTTCGGCTTTGTCCTGCCAATATAATCTTAAGCAAACTTATACCCGCACCAATAAAACCAAAGTAGATAATTGGAATATCAATCGCCAGATAGTATTGGCTGTTCATGGTTAGGAACATGCGTGAGGTGTGTTCGAATAGGCTGTAGTAGAGCAAGATGAACAGCACGTAAGGCGTAGCGAATACCCATTTACCCGCATCGATCGTCAATTTGAGACTTGAGATGGTGGTTGCCAATTTGGTTTGGTCGCTTGGCATCACCTTTTTCTCTTCGCGCATATTAATCGCGGCATAGATAGCGATCATCGCAACAAATAGGGTGGCGAACACAGGAATACGCATCAGATCTTTAGTGTTTTCGGGTTCGGCTAGTCCAAGGAAATGAAAGATGTTCGTCATAAAATTCACGTCGTACATCGCCGCACCAATTAGTGTGACAAAGATACCGACCGTTGAGGCGACACGAAGCTGGATTTGCAGCACTCGAGGCCACAACTCTTCATTATCTTGTTCTTTTAAGGTGTCGTAAGCCAATGCTTCGTCAGCACCGCTGGCCAGTGCCATCGCTAAGCCACTGAGAATCCGGTTAATCAGAAAGACTATGAACACCAAGTCGGGGTTTCCGGTTGGTACGAGCGCTATCATGGCGATCTCAACAAACATCACAATCGAAGACAGCACCACCAGTTTCTTACGGCCTAAGGTATCGGCGAATGCGCCCGACGGTACTTCAGCAAGCACAATGGTGGCCGCCCAAACTACATTGAGCATCGCGAATTGAGACAGGGTTAACCCGTAATCTAAATAAAGTAGGGTGAATATAGGGTAGTAAAAACGCGCAAAGTAGCTGCTTCTAAACATTAAGAAGTAGCGGACATTGGGAATTTTAAGGATCTCTTTGAGCGTCATGATAATTTCAGTAATTTAGATAACACATCATTATGTATAACCCTTTTACTCTTTTAAATCATGGAATTGTTGTCATAATCCCAAATTATCTGATTTAGAGAATCTTCAGGCTCCCTATTTCTCATCGGTTACAGATTCACTCCTCTTCAAATCATTATCTCATCCATTCATTTTGTTGTGCTCGTTTCATTTTGTAAGACGGATTTTGGTTCAAGATCGAACTTCTACAACGTCGCTCTCGCATTTACATCTTATTGTATGATTTAATTATTGGTAATAACGATACGCAATGAATCCAATGTAATTGAGGAAGCGAGCATGATCTTAGAGTCATTCAATCTGGAAGGGAAAGTAGCGATAGTGACGGGCTGTAACACAGGGCTTGGGCAGGGTATTGCATTAGGCCTAGCAGAAGCAGGTAGCAAAGTTGTCGGTGTTAACCGTACGGAACCTGAAGAGACTATTGAGAAAATGAATGCAGCAGGCCATACGTTCCTAAACGTTCGTGCTGACCTTCTCGATCAAGCGTGCATTCCCGGGGTTATAGAGCGCACTTTGGCTGAGTTTGGTCAAGTCGACATCCTCGTGAACAATGCCGGAGTGATTCGTCGCCAAGATGCTATTGAGTTCTCAGAGCAAGATTGGGATGACGTAATGAACGTGAACACCAAGACCGTGTTCTTTATGTCTCAGGCTGTTGCAAAGCAGTTTAAGGCTCAAGGCACTGGCGGAAAGATCATTAATATTGCATCGATGCTCTCATTTCAAGGTGGCATTCGAGTTCCTTCTTATACTGCCTCAAAAAGTGCAGTTATGGGAGTGACACGTGCAATGGCGAACGAATGGGCGCGAGACAATATCAACGTGAATGCGATAGCACCCGGTTATATGGAAACGAACAATACTCAAGCTCTGCGTGAAGATGCTGAGCGCAATCAAGCGATTCTTGAACGTATTCCTGCTGAGCGTTGGGGTAAACCGCAAGATATCGCAGGTCCTTGTGTGTTCTTAGCCTCATCAGCATCGGATTATATTAACGGCTATACCATTGCTGTTGACGGTGGTTGGTTAGCACGCTAATTGGTTTTTTATTCTAAATTTTGAGTTTGCAGCAATCTTGCAGGAGAAGATAAATGAAAATCGCTTTAATGATGGAAAACAGTCAGGCAGGTAAAAATGCTATGGTTGCAGCTGAGCTAGAGTCAGTGGCAGGTGGCATTGGTCACGATGTTTTCAACTTAGGTATGACCGACGAGAATGATCACCACTTAACGTATATCCACTTAGGTATCATGGCGAGTATTCTCATCAACTCAAAGGCTGTGGACTTTGTTGTGACGGGATGTGGAACAGGGCAAGGTGCTTTGATGTCACTGAACCTGCATCCGGGGGTGGTTTGTGGTTACTGCCTAGAGCCATCAGATGCTTTCTTGTTTAACCAAATTAACAACGGTAATGCTCTCGCACTCGCTTTTGCTAAAGGCTTTGGCTGGGCAGGTGAACTCAACATTCGTTATATCTTTGAAAAAGCGTTCACAGGCGAGCGTGGTAATGGGTATCCACTAGAGCGTGCAGAACCACAGCAACGTAATGCAGCCATTTTGAATGAAGTGAAAGCGGCGGTGGTAAAAGATAACTTTATTGATTCACTAAGAGCAATCGACCAAGATCTCGTGAAAACAGCGGTTGGCAGTGAGCGCTTCCAACAATGCTTGTTTGATCATTGCCAAGACCCAGACATTGCAGACTACGTTCGTTCACTTTTAGATTAACTCTATCAAGGTCTTACTTGGTTATTAGTGAAGATAGAAAAGAAAAAGAGGAGCCCTGAGGCTCCTCTTTTCTTTTGCTCTATGAGCCTGTTAGTTTTTAGACGCATAGATAAATGATCTGTGATTCGCTCTAGATGATCAGTCCACACGCTTAAAGTTAGGCAGTAAGGTTTCTGGCTGCTGCGCTACAAATGCTTTACTTGGTGAGTATGCGCGGAAGTAAACAAACCAGTTTTCGTCTTCTCGAGTTTGCACCCAGTTAGCCTCATTAACGCCCGCTGGCTTAGTTGGTGAAAAGTGGAAGGTGTAATTGCCTTGTGCATCTTTAACTGTTCCTTCAATGTTAGAACCCACGTCGGCACGCTCAATATCGTTGTCGATGATGGCGCGGTTCTCTACGTTGTAGACTGTAATTGTCCAGAACAAATCGGCGAAATTTACATCCCCGTCTAGCGTCAAAGTATAGTGGTTACTGCCATTTAGCCCTTTGCCATTGTCGTCACGGTAGTTGTCTAGGTAGATCTGACCCCAGCCGCCATTTTCAAAACCGTGCATTGCTACGTCGTTAGTTACAGCTTCATAGAACCAAGCTGCGCGTCCATCGAGATCCATACCGTAGTAACGATCTTGGTTTGGTGTTGAAGCCGTCGCGACTTCCCAAAAGTTGCCTTCCTTACCGTAAGCTGCGTGTGGCAAGCGTTCTGTTTTGTTGAAGTCGATATTCTTAACCATAGCCTCCCCCATCACTACAGCTTGCTCTAAAATCTCACGCTGCTGACCTGATGGTTCAAACGTCTTACCTTTCTCAATACCCAGTGCGCGTAACATGTCGTGCATCATGCGATCACGCTCTGCTACTGGCTCAGCTTGAATGGCTTCATTCAACGTATTCCAAAATGCCATACCTCTTGGGTGTTTGGCATCTTCACCACGCTCAGGGAAGTTTACGCCGTTATCACTCAGTGGCTTGCCGTTAAGGTCGGTGATTTTCAGGGCCTCTAAGTCTTTCATACGTTGCTGGTCTGAATCTGCCATTAAGCGAACGCCGAAGAAAACATAGTTGGTGTCTGACTCAAAAACCTTAGCGCCTTTTGGCAGGTTAGTCGGTGTTTCTGCTCCTTTGGCTTTTACCACGTAGACGCCCGGCTCTGTCATCTGAGAAATACCGATTTGCCACATGGTGTGCACAGCACCGCGCAGTTCATCTGTGGGAATCTCTATAACAACGGGCTCTTTTTCTACGTTAAACCAAGTAATCGCGTAAGGCGTAGAGGTGTTGTAAGTTAAACCTCCTAGCTTAGATTCATGGGACTCAACATAAGTAATTTGACCGTCCTCTGCACCCATGTCGGCATAAGCTTGTTTCCATGCGTAGTTTGAAACCAAAGGCACCGACCAAATGTAAGCTTGTGACGCACGTTGATAGTCCATCAGTTCAAACAGCTTCGCTGAACTGTCTTGTGTTGGAATACCATGAAGAAAGTCAGTTTCGAAGGTGAAGTCTCCCGCACGTGTTTGAAGGGTTTCTGTTGGGTTATCGTTTCCAGCAATCGCTGTTGCTGAAAACAAAGCCGTTACAGAAACGAGTATCGCTGTCGATCGAAGTGGGCAGGTGAAAGTACCGGCTGTCGCTTTAGATAAAATGTTCATGTTGTGTCCTCAAAAATTCGAAACTTTTTTTATTCGAAACTTGGTTTTTAATTTGAAACTGTTCTTTGAAGTTGAAACCGTTCGTTAGAAATGCTCAGTTAAAATGGCTTTGCTAAAACTGATAGTTAAATTCGATACGGTGATCACCGTCTTCGATACTGGTATTTTCAGTCCAGTTTGCGAAATAACGAACGTTGGCTCTTGGAGTTATCTGATAGCTCGCTGCAAATTCATGCGCGAGTACTGAGTCACTGCCCTCAAAGCCAAAATCTTTGAACGTTGATGACCCTGACATTGTGCCTAAATACATTGGGTTATAGTTCAGCCAAACTTTGTCAGTCAGTTGCATCTTGGCGTACATACCTGCGACGTAGAAAGTACCGTGCATGTTGTAGCGGTCACGAAGTTGATTGGCATCGATATCGCCTCCAGTGCCTTCAACCAACTCTTCACCTGCTGCGATACCGACACCAGCGAGCGGGTAAAAGTTAAACATGCCCATTTGTGGTAAAGCTTGAATAAAGCTGTAAGACGCGCTGCCTTGGTTGTTATCGAAATCCCAAGACATATCAACTTGCGAGCCTCGGCCATTAGTTAGGTCTACACCGAAGTTTCTAAAGCGGAAAGAATCAATACTGTCGTCTGCACCTCGACCGTTCCAACCAATAGCCTCACCAGCGATACCTTTGATTTCGAACACATTCATGCCCATGGTGGTATCACTGCCAGTGTCGTAGGTTTGTCCTACTTTTAGGTTTAAGCCCTTATCGGTGTAGCCGAAGCCTGCTTGCGTGTAGACCGCTAATGGGTCTGACATATCTTGAACTTCTGTTTCTTCAGCGATAGCACCGCTAGCTAACAAAAGAGGGGTTAGAGAAAGGATCGAACGTTGTAATAACATAGCTGCCTCATAGAGTTATCTCACTACATCCGTGTACTTCGTGAAGGTGGGATAACTATACAAAGTGGACTTTGTTAAGTTAATTCATATAAACTTAACCATTCGTTAAGCAATGATTTATGGTGTCTCGTGAAACTGAACAATATCGATCTGAACTTATTGAAAGTGTTTGTGGTGGTGTATCAGGAGAAGAGCTTGAGAAAAGCGGCTGAGAAGTTGTTTGTCTCGACACCAGCGGTTAGCCAAAGCATCAAGAAGCTTAAGGAGTCCTTAGGTGAAGAATTGTTTGTGCTGTCTCATCAACAGTTTTTACCAACGCCTTATTCGGACGACCTTTATCAGCGCGTTTTCCCGCTATTAGACGGATTGGTTACGGCGATAGAAGAAGGAAAACAGTTTAATCCCGCGGACCTCAGTGATGATTTTAAGATTGAGGCGAATCCCCATGTTCTGCCTTGGTTGACTCCCGCTCTGTTTCATCAGCTGTCAGTAGAAAGTCCACTTTCAAGATTGATCAGCCATACGAGTTCCCAAAACTCTTTAGAAAGGCTTAAGAGTGACGAGATTGATTTTGTCATTCATTTCGAAGCTAAGAATTTACCTGCTGAGATCATTGCAGTACCTCTCGTGAACTTAAAGTTTGTATTGGCAGTAAGAGAAGATCATCCTTTCAAGGCATCCATCGCGACGATTGATGATTTGTTGTCGTTTCCATTTGCTCACGTTGACCTTGCTTATTTCGACCAAAACAAACATTCACGGTTGGAAGAGGAAGTGTTGAGCCAAGGTAAAACAATTAACATGGCACTGCGAACGACTTCTATTGTTGGGTTAATTGAAACGATCAAGCATTCCAATATTATCGCCCCTTGCATGCCTCCGGTGATTGAACAACACAAAGGGGTATTACGCTCAATCGCGATTGAAGGACTGGAAGAGGGAACCGAAGAGATGGAGGTGTTCGCCTATCTTCATAAGAAAAACCAGCACTCAGCCAAATTCAAATGGCTGTTGGATTTGATTGAAACGGCGATGGCAGAGGCTAATCACCAGTAAGAGCTAGCTTTGTTTGTCTACTTTTTAGAGGCACGGTAGCTAACCTCTGAATACCTCTTCGATACACGATTCTAACCAGCGCATTTTCGGTTGATTGCGATGTTTACGCCCGATAGTCATACCAATATCGCCATTTGGCATGTTGGGCATGTTGGGCATGTGGGGAAACTGCACAAAGGAAAATTCATCTGAAAGCGAGTTGGCCAGTAGTTTTGAACATGGGAATAATACGTCGCTCTGCTTCACTATAGACAATAAGCTGTGTAAGTAAGTCGAACGTATTTTGACCTCAGTCTTGATGCCGACATCAGCTAACACGTTCGGTGCTAACGCAATATTGTCGTTCCAATCACTGACGACCAAGCTCGCTAATTGCAAAGGTTCTTGCTGGTCACTTTTCAATAATGTGTTGGCAAGCGAGTGTCCTGTGCGGCATACCAATACAAAATCATCACTTGCGACACGTTTTTGGTAAACCTGTTTAGATAGTTCTAGTGGGTAATAGTTGACCCCTAAATCAACCTCGCCAGAGGTGAGTAAATCTAACGTATGGCTTCCCCAATCTACAATATTCACTTTTACCTGTGGTGCCTGTGCTAACAATATCTGAGTTAGCTTTGCTGAGATGCTGTTGGCAATAAAACCGTTAATCGCGATGTTCACCGTGCCATCAAACTGAGCAACGTCAAATTCAGATTCTGGTTCAAGCACTTGTTCTAACTGCGATAACACGGGTAACAAAGTCTGCTTAATTTCAAGCAACTTGGCGGTTGGTTCTAGGCCATGTTGGGAGCGTATGAACAGCTCATCGTCAAAGTAATCGCGTAGCTTTTGTAGTGAGCGACTGATTGAAGGTTGGCTGGTAAACAGCAGTTCTGAAGCCTTGCGGGTATTTTTCACTTCTATCAACACCTTCAATACTTTAAGTAAATTTAGGTCTAGTTGTTTAAACCGGTTACTCATCATCGAGGGACTCCATCATCGAAATGGTTTAGATATACCTATATTGTATATCTTGATTTCATATAATCAATTGGAGCATATCACGCAGCATCTACATACTGAGCTCATCGAAACAAACATGAGAAACCATTATGAAGAAAACAACGTTAGTGACGTTCTTGGCGTTAACCGCATTCGGCGCAACGGCTGCAGACAATAACAGCTCAGCGGTTTATGACCACGCGGCTATCGGTGGTGTTAATTGGGACAACTACCCTGAAGCGGAGTCTGATTGGAACTTCCTTGGCTTGCAAAACAAAGTCGGTGTTAACCATTGGCTGCACGCAGACCCAGTATCTAAAGACGCGCAAACGGTGATTCGCTCTAATCGTGATGTCGTTTACTCAACCATGGTTGTGGATGTATCAGAAGGTGCGACGTTCCATGTGCCGGACGAGGACAATGACTACTTCCAGATTATTCATATCATGGACGAAAACCACCTTGTTCATAAAGTGGTTCGCCGCGGTGAAACGCTCAATCTGACTGCCGATGATCTAACGATGGGTACTCATGTTCATGTACTAGCAAGAACACGTATCGCTGAATCAATCGAAGATACCAAGCGTCGTCAGAGTCTGCTTTCTATCAAAGCGAACTCTAACAAGCCTTATCAAGGCAAAGGCTACAACCCAAGTGACGTTGAAAACTACCGATTGAAATTGATCAATAACGTGATGAAACATGGCGCGCCTATTGAAGGATTAAAAGGATTTGGTGCGACTTTGGATGACGTAGAAGATCACCACTTTAAATACGTGACGGCATTTGGTTATGCCGGACTACCAGCAGACACTGCACAGTATTTAGAGCGTGTTCCGGGACAAGGCAAAACAACCTGCCAAGAATGGACGATTCCAACACCGAACTTGGACTTTGAAGGGCGTGGTGGTTATTACTCTTTGACAACCTATGGTGCGGACGGTTGGATTGATTCTGAGCATTTCTATGCGTCGGGTGAGTCCATGCGAGATAACGGTGATGGCACGGTGTCTGTCACATTCAATTGTGGTACCGGTACAGCTTATGATTTTGAAGTGTCTGAAGGTTGGGCTGGTGTATTACGTTTGTACGAGCCAGTCGATGTGAATGAAACTTTGGAATACATGGAGACGCTGCGTCAGATTGAGATTAAAGAGCTTTAATATCTTTTCTAATGGCTGAAATGTTCCCAAATAAAAATCCCCTCAAGAACCTTTCTTGAGGGGATTTTTTATCAGTCGTTGATTAACTTGTTAGCTATTAGCTATTAGCCATTAGCTACTCTTCACTTTCGGTTTCTTTGGGAGCATTCGACGCCCAGCCTTTTTCTAGCCAGTTATCGAGCACGTGTTGCAGCGCGTTCAAAGAGGTTGGTTTCTCTAGGCGACCATCCATCAACTTGCTGATCATATCTAACTCGTGCTGTCCTGATTCGCCAGACAAAGCAATGATTGGTGTTTGAGGTGAGCGTGCCTTGATGATTTGGCTTGCGTCAAAACCATTCATTATCGGCATTTGTACATCCATTAAGATCAAATCGACCTTGTGTGTTTTGAACAGTTCGACAGCATTTTCCCCGTTTTTGGCTTGCAAGCTATTGACGCCAAGTCGACTCAGGTACATCTGAACAAGCGTGCGTTGTACCTCTTTGTCATCGACGATAAGCACGGTGGGGGCGAGATGATTCTCTGGGGTTAGCGTACTTGTTGGCTCTGAACTTTGCGTTTCCGCTTGGTTATCTGGCTTAACTTCTGCGTTGGATTTGTTTTCAGTTGTGGTTTGATTGTGTTTCCAATCATTGAAGTAAGGCGTACGAAGTGCGTCTGCTTTGGGTGCATTGGGTACCACCGGGAAGTACAGGTGGAACTCAGTAAACTCCCCAAGTTTAGAGTGGCACTCAACTCGGCCGCCAAATGAACGCATTACACGTTGGCAATAACCGAGCCCTAGGCCGCTACCACCGCTTTTTTGGTACGAGAAGAAATCATCAAAAATTTTATGCGTAATGGCTTCGTCAATGCCGGGGCCAGTATCTCGGAATATTAGAACGTTCTCGTAAGGTCCTGTGTTGGTGCTGATCTCAATTTGGCTTTCTGGATAAGAATCAAAGTAATAGATTGCATTACGTATCAGGTTGAAAATGACGAAGTTGAATAAGGTTTCATTGAGTTTTGCTACAAAATCAGCGTGTTGTGGTAAACGAATGCGTTCAATGCTCTTTTCATTCTCAAAACCATAGTGGCTTACGGCTTGATCCACGGCTTTGTGGATAGAGGTCATGGTCACAGGGCCGTGTTCAGGCGTACTGTCACTGACTTCGCGCAGGATGATATCAATCAGTTGTCGCCCGCGTTGAATCGCCGCTTGGCCATTCTCAATATCCTTTAGGATTTGTTTGGCTGGGGCTTGGTTATCAATGTGCTGCTTTAACACCTCAAAATGCAGCTGCACTTGAGCCAGCGGGTTACGCATTTCATGAGCGATAGAATTAGCTAGAGCGCGACTTTGGCGAATACGTCTATCGGCTTCAATGGTGCTTTGTACACGAGTTAACAAGGTTTGCAGGGCAGAGATCTCTTCGTTAGAGAACATCTTATCGTTGCTCTTGTGTGACGAGACCAATAAGTGCGTGACCGATTTCCCCTGACCAAATAAAGGCATCACCAAAGCGGTGTCGTTTGAACTCATCTTGTCATACAGGGCTTTAATCGATCGCTTGGCTGGCGCGGTGTAATCAAGCTCCTGAGACAGTTCATCAAACACTAAAACGGACTTGTTGGTAGACAGGTAATCTTCGTAGAAAGTTTCGTTGTAGTTGCTGTTCACCAGACGCAACTTGTCTTCTGGGATCTGCAGTAGGCTACCTAGTCGACGCATGGCATCATCAATCGACAGCTTAAAATCGTCTTCTAGTGAGAGGATTTGTTGTACTGGCGTTTTCTTGTTGCCGTAGACAAAGAACGAGGCGTAGTGGCTCACTCGCTTGTAGAGAACATGCCAAGTGATGCCGATAATCGCACAGATTGGAATAGCAACAAGCCATTGACTGTCGTCTGTCAGCGGGATAAATATCGCGCCAAAAGGGATCACCAAAATAGCACAAACCAACATCGCATTTAGGCTCATGTACGCCAGGTATTTCACGCTGTAGAAGCGAGAGGTCAGCAGGGCATAGCCAACGAACAACATTTCACTTATCGACAAAGCTGGTGGCAGCCAAGTGAGCGAGAAATCACGCAAGAAGTAGGTCATGCCTAGGTGGATCGTCGCAGTAGACAGCATGAAGACTAAAATGCCTGCGATCATGTAGTTGGTTTTGGCTAAGGTCAGCTTGCTGCTGTTGGCGCGCATGGCCACCAGGTTGAGTAGTGTTAGCACTACAAAGCTTATCATCCCAATGAAGAAGTACGGCGTGTGTGGGCCAAACTCAATCACGAACTGGCTTGGGCCTGCAATGGTGACGTGTTCAACGGTTAACCCCGGACTTAAATTGATAAAGAAGGAGTAGACGGTTAGGGTGACGAAAATGGCTTGTTGCCACACATGAACCTTACCATTACGTTGTTCAGCGGCGAGCTTACACGAGAAGTAATAGGCAAAGGCAAACGCAAAGAAAGAGGCGAGGTTGGCAAACTTTGCGGCGAACACAGCAGCCGAGGCCCCAAGCTCCGGTAATAAGTCGGTATGGAAATAAGCGTTACTGCTGATCCACGCAACAATGCAGATCGAATACGCGATGTAAGGGGCATGGTGTGTCCCTGCGATCACTTCGTTCTTCTGTTTCAGGCGATAGCAGTAATAGAACAACCACATGACAACCACAGCCACGGTTGCAAGCAGTGTGATTGCTTTTGCATAGATGATCGCCTCTAGGCCGAAATCAAACATGTTCATCCTTTTTCACCGAGCTAGTTTTTCCTGCCGATCGCGACTTTTCTAATGACTTTCTGCTTTCTCGCACTGCGCGTTTGTAGCTTCGAAAATCGACATTATTGAACGCTTTTACCATCATCTCAAAATTCCAGAATCCACGATAAATTGTTGTGCCATCGTCATTTAATTCGCAATATCCAGAATGGAAGTATGCATTGGAATCAATGGTTTGATAAAACTGAAGCATGAAAGGTTGCTCGATAATAGTGAAGCCAATCTTATAGCCTATTTGGTGTAACACACTCATCAGCTCTTTTTGAGCAAGGTAGAGGAAATAGAGCTTTTGTTGGGTATTGCCACTGACTGTCAGACGTAACACCTCACACAGGGCATCTTTGTCGGACAATTGTAACTGGAATTGTTGGTCAAATTCTGGGAGAGAATAACATTTTGACAGTGTAGGCGGTGTGAAAAGTTGTAACCCTGCGAGTTCATCGTAGCCGTAATTGGGTAAACAGTATTGCCATTGCTCATTGCTGAACGGTGGTGCGTAACTTAGCCAAGTGTCATTCTTAGACCAGTCTTGAATCAGCGCAGAGGAAACCAGTGTTGGAAAGGCTTCATCGACTGGATGTTTGAGCAGAATAAAATGCTTACCTGCCTGAGAAAGGTGTAATAAAGGCAGCATCTCAAACCATTTTTCACCCTTGATAAACACCTCGAGATTGCTTAAAGCAATGGCATCGCTGATTGGCATTCCTTGTGGGTGACTCGGTGTTTGTACCAAAAGTGGCTCATGTTCTATCTGTTCGATGATCGCACCGTAATAAGCACTGTCATTGATAGGGAGGTCGACATGAGAAATGGAGCTTGGATTTAATGGAGATTTTGCTTTGATCGCAGCAATTTCACACTCACACCAGAAATCTAGCCAATGCATATAGCACTGCCCTACGGCCTGCTCTAGAAGAGCAATCTCTGCAGATAGTGTATTTGGATAGCGCAGAATCAGATCGCGGTAGTCCATCACCTCAAACAATACAGAGTAGCTTTTGTTTTGATGCTCTGGGAAAAGCAATTCTAATTGGCTTCTACGATATTCAGTCACGCTTTGAAAAAGCTCAGTGCGCTCATGTGGCTGATAAGAGCTGATGACGAGCTCTATCAGCGCTCGCTGTTTTATTTCGATAGACAGACTGCTAGCCAACAGTGAGCCTAAAGACGACGTTAATTTCATGTTTAACCTAGCCTAGGTTTATATAATTATTTTTATTTGATCTGCACTATCTATAGGACACTGATTTTAGGTATGTGTTTGAAGTTACGTTACTTTGAGAGAGCTAATCGTAACTTTACTTGTGTCCATGGTGTGAGAAGTAAGTTGCATAATCGGGTGAGATTTTACTACTTGCCCCCACCTTTAACAATAAAGATTTTCCATATTTGAATTAATTCAAAGGTGAACAAAATACATTATTATCAACAACTTGTAGGGTTGGATCACAGTTTAAAATCAGACATGATTAAGCCGAGC
Source organism: Vibrio sp. Vb339 (assembly GCF_902751245.1). Taxonomy (NCBI): domain Bacteria; kingdom Pseudomonadati; phylum Pseudomonadota; class Gammaproteobacteria; order Vibrionales; family Vibrionaceae; genus Vibrio; species Vibrio sp. Vb339. Next base: position 773,692 of record NZ_CADDIS010000001.1, read on the forward strand.
ATAAACTTTTGAATTTATAAAATAATCTCAAATATCTATTTTTTGAACCAATATCATAACCCAAATCAACATGAGCTTATCTTGTTAATTACAGTGTGAATATATTTAGTGAGAGATATGTAATTAACTGATGCATTGTATCTGTCTTATACTCGCTTATTCCTTCGCTACCCATTGTATTGATTTAAATATCAGGTGGATAAAAGCAGTGCTCCAGTGCTCGGCTTTGTTTTCCTGACAATCTTCTGTGTTTATAGAGTAGTTACACCATAATCTCTGATGAAGTGATGACATTCGAGGCTTAAGCTTGTCTGCATATGAAACATCATTGCGAGTAACCTCTCGTGAGTGATAGAGGTAGAGATAACTATGAAGAAAGTAATATTGGTAACCGTATTTAGTGTCGCGGCGTTAGCTGGGTGTAGTCAGAAATCAGAGGTACCGACTCAACCACAAGAGAATGCGAACCCTATCTGCAGTACTAAAAACCTGACGGGTGGTTGGTCGCAAAGTGAGATTACACCAGAAGCTAAGCAAGCTTTAAACGCAGTTCTTGGTCAAATGAACACTTCAGCTGAGCTCAAACAGATCTTGAGTGTTCGAACTCAGGTTGTCGCGGGTTTGAATTACGCTATTGAGTTTGAAATGGATAATGGTGAAGTGTGGAATACCATCGTTTACCGTTCTCTTCAAGGTGACATCGAAATGACGCAACCTGCACAGAAAGGTCTTCTGTGCTCATAGTCTAGATACGCCTGTACCTTGTGAGATAGGCTTATAGCAAATAAAAATGGCTCCGTATTGGGAGCCATTTTTGTTTCTAAGAAGATTGATTTATTGAACGATTTCAGTCGGCCAGCTCGGGCTCAGCTAACTCCTGAACACAAGCTCGGCTGATGTCTTCATCAATGTAGGCCATACCGAGTTTATTGAGGTAGTCCATGCGATCGGCAGTGCGAAGCTCGATGTCGGGGCCTGCAATGTTGTTGGCTTGATAAATTTCAGTGAGGTGAGACATGAATTGCTCGCCCACACTCATCATCAATAGGCTCATTGCGCCCACGTCCGGTCTTACTTTGGCGCGTTGCTTTCCAGATAGGTTTACCGCTAATACGATAGGCTGTTCTTCTCCTTCGAAGCGAACACCTCGGTCACGAACGGTTTGTTGAGCCCAGTAATACGCCAGTTCTTTACTCTGAGTGAGAAACACTGGATCAACCGATTCGGTATAGTTGTTGCCGATGGTCGCCATGGTTTTTGAAGCTGCTTCGTTGAGCGCTTTGTCACCAGAGCGTTTTAGGCCTTGGCCTTGAATAGAAGCTAATAAAGCTGAAGATGTGCCGTGATACCAAGTATCACCCGTCGCGAAACCATTCTCTGATAACAGTGTTTTTGCATCTTGTAGGTGTGTAGGTATTGAAGTCATAGGCACTCTCAAAAAATAAGAATCTCAACAAATAGGAATCTGAACAAATATGTATACAGTTAGCTTAAACAGAAGTTGTTCGGTTAACCGTGGTGCGGAACACAAATCTGAGGCTTTGAGATAAAGCTGGCAGTACAAGCTTTATCTCAAAGCCTTCCCCCGGATCTTACCTAAGTAAGAGAGAAGGGCGGGGGAGGCTTTAGCGTTAGCGATTAATCAAAAATTTTAGCGGTTAATCAAAAGCGTTAGCGATTAATCAAATTGGTTCGATGTATTCGCTTCACCTGCAGCTTTTAGTGCGTTTTCACCAGCAAAGTACTCTTTGTGGTCATCACCCATATCTGAACCAGACATGTTTTGGTGTTTAACACATGCGATGCCTTGGCGGATTTCTTTACGTTGAACATTCGCAACATAACCCAACATGCCTTGGTCGCCGAAGTACTCTTTCGCTAGGTTGTCAGTAGACAGCGCAGCAGTGTGGTAAGTCGGTAGCGTAATCAAGTGGTGGAAAATACCCGCTTCACGTGATGCGTCTGCTTGGAATGTACGGATCTTCTCGTCAGCGCTTGCAGACAGTTCAGTTTCATCGTATTCCGCGCTCATTAGGCTTGCACGGTCGTAAGCTGAAACATCTTTACCTTCTGCTACCATCGCATCGTAAGCTTGCTGACGGAAGTTTAGCGTCCAGTTGAATGATGGAGAGTTGTTGTAAACCAGTTTCGCATTAGGGTGAACTTCACGTACGCCGTCCATCATCTCTTTGATTTGACCGATGTGTGGCTTCTCAGTCTCAATCCAAAGTAGGTCAGCACCTGCATTGATAGCTTCGATACAGTCAAATACACAACGATCTTCACCAGTACCTTGGCGGAATTGGTATAAGCCTGAAGGTAGACGCTTAGGTCGAACTAGCTTGCCGTCACGATTGAAACAAACATCGCCTTCAGCCATATCTGCAACATCAATCTCTTCAACATCTAGGTAAGAGTTGTAGATGTCACCTTGATCGCCCGGCTCTTTCACTACCGCGATTTCTTTTGTTAGACCAGCACCTTGAGAATCGGTACGAGCAACGATGATGCCGTTGTCGATGCCTAGCTCTAGGAAAGCGTAACGAAGCGCACGAAGTTTTGCGTGGAAGTCAGCGTGTGGAACCGTAACTTTGCCATCTTGGTGACCACATTGTTTTTCATCGGCTACTTGGTTTTCGATTTGTAGACAACAAGCTCCCGCTTCAATCATCTGCTTAGCCATTAGGTAAGTCGCTTCTGCGTTACCGAAACCAGCATCGATATCGGCAATGATTGGCACTACGTGTGTCACGTGGTTGTCGATTTTGTCTTGGATACGGTCTTGTAGGTTCACATCGCCCGCTTCACGCGCAGCGTCTAGCTCACGGAATAAACCACCCAGTTCACGAGCATCGGCTTGGCGTAGGAAGGTGTATAGTTCTTCTACTAGGCCAGCAACCGATGTTTTCTCATGCATAGATTGGTCTGGAAGTGGACCAAAATCAGAGCGAAGTGCAGCAACCATCCAACCAGAAAGGTATAGGTAACGACGGTCAGTCTTGCCATCAAAGTGCTTCTTAATAGAAATCAGCTTTTGTTGGCCGATGAAACCATGCCAGCAACCCAGAGATTGAGTGTATTGAGAGCTGTCTTCGTCGTAAGCCGCCATGTCTGCACGCATGATATCTGCCGTGTATTGCGCAATATCCAGACCTGTTTTGAATTTGTTTTGAGCTCGCATACGAGCAGCAGATTCAGGGTTAATTGCATCCCATGGAGCACCAGCAGCGCTTTTTGCAACTTCAATCATTTCGATATCTTGTGTAATTTGCGACATAACTATTCCTTAGTTTCACGTGGACATGTTGGCCAATTTGGCGAGGTCATTTGATTTGGATTAAATCTAACCATGGACAAATAATAATCATGTATGTGATAATTTTGTTAATTTATAGTTATTATATTCGGTATTTTTCTTATGAATATTGCTCGTATAGACCTTAATTTACTTGTGTATTTAGACATGTTGCTACGTGAGAGAAACGTTACACGAGCAGCAAATCAATTGGGTATTACTCAGCCAGCGATGAGTAATGGCCTTCGCCGATTGCGTGATCTGTTTGAAGACCCGCTATTAGTAAGAACAAGTGAAGGGATGATACCGACCGAACGCGCGCATAAGTTGCAGCCACTGATTCGAAACATCTTGGCGAATGTAGAGAAGACACTGCAACCGACCACAGAGTTTAATGCAGAAGACAGTGAACGCGTGTTTCGTATCATGGCGAGTGACTATGCAGAGTCGACCATTATTCAACCTCTTCTGAAAAGGCTAAGTGAGATCGCACCGAAAATACGACTGGATATCATGACGCCAAGTGACGTGAGTTATCAGGATGTAGAGCAAGGTACCGTTGATATAATTATCAACCGATTTGACGATATTCCTCAGTCGTTTCACCAGATGAGCCTTTGGCACGACGGGTTTTCTTGCCTCTTTAGTTGTGACAACACGATAGCCGACAACTTCGATATTTTGTCATATCTAAAGGCACAACATATATGGGTGAGTAAGACAGGTATGGGAACGGGAGTGGGGATCAACCCAAGCGAAGCACAAAAGCTGGGTTGGATCGATGAAGCACTAATGCGCATTGGTAAAACCCGTAACATCACGGTGTTTACGCGACACTACTTGTCGGCGATTCTCTTCGCTCAGCAGAAGAACCTGATCCTGACTATTCCTACCAAAGCCGCTCAACTGCAGCGCAACAACCCTAGATTGTTGATCAAGCCTGCGCCATTTGCGATTGAACCCTTTGAGGTGAAGATGGCGTGGAGTCCATTGTTACAAACCAATCCAGACCATCAGTGGATGCGTCGTTTGATTAAAAGTGTCGCTAACGAAATCGAGAGTGGAGTGACGGAATAACATAGTTTGTAGGGTATTTTTTATATGAATATCCAATATAACCGGCATAAATTAGCTAAATTCATGTCCGTTAAGTAAGTTTAAATCAGTAAAGTAAATTTGAGCTAGTCACGAAAATTTATTGAGTAGCCATCAATTAGTTTGAGAGAGATTTTATGAGCAGTCGTATTCAACAGGGAAGCTTGAACATTGATAGCACCCTCTACCAATTAATTAATGAGCAGGTGATTCCTGGAACAGGCATTGTCGCTGAAGACTTTTGGCAATCATTTGCAACCATCCTTGAAGATTTGGCGCCAAAAAATCGCGCATTGCTTATCAAGCGTGAAGATCTTCAACATCAAATTGACGTTTGGCACCAAGAGCGTGCCGGGCAAACGCTAGATCCTGTAGAGTACAAACAGTTCTTACAGCAGATCGGTTATTTGGTTCCTGAAGGCGATGACTTTCAAGTGACGACAGCCAGCGTAGAACCTGAGATCGCAACACAAGCAGGGCCGCAGCTTGTGGTGCCAATCATGAACGCACGCTTTGCACTTAACGCAGCCAATGCGCGTTGGGGCAGTCTATATGATGCGCTCTACGGAACGGACGTGATCAGTGAAAGTGATGGCGCGGAAAAGGGCGGAAGCTTTAACCCTGCTCGTGGCGCTAAAGTAGTGACTTATGCTCGTGAGTTCCTTGATGATGCAGCGCCATTAAACGGTGTCTCTCATAAAGACGTGACCAAATACAGCATCAGTAACGCTAGCATCGGCAATAAGCTCATAGCGACACTCGATAACGGCGAAGAAGTCACTCTCATTGATAGCGACCAGTTCATTGGCTATCAAGGTGACGCAAGTTCCCCTTCGTGCATTCTTCTTAAACACAATAATCTGCACATCGAAATTCAAATTGACCCAAGCGCACCGATTGGTAGCGTTGATGTGGCGGGTATTAAAGATGTGTTGGTCGAAGCTGCCCTAACAACCATTATGGATTGCGAAGACTCGGTTGCTGCAGTTGATGGTGAAGACAAAGCATTGGCTTACCGTAACTGGTTAGGCTTGATGAAAGGTGATCTGCAAGAATCACTAGAGAAAAACGGCAAAACTATTGTTCGTAACCTTAATCCCGATCGCCAATACACCAGCGTGACGGGTGGTGAGATTTCACTAAAAGGCCGCAGCATGTTGTTCATCCGTAATGTCGGCCACTTGATGACTAACCCTGCGATTATTGATGCCGAAGGTAATGAAGTGCCTGAAGGCATTATGGATGGCATGATCACTTCGTTAATTGCGATGCATGATTTAAAAGGCAACAGCGCGTACCAAAACTCGACTGCGAACAGTATCAACATCGTAAAACCTAAGATGCATGGCCCTGAAGAAGTCGCCTTTACTAATGAATTGTTTGGCCGTATTGAAGATGCATTAGGGCTAGATCGATTCACGATAAAAGTCGGCATCATGGACGAAGAGCGTCGTACTTCGGTTAACCTTAAACAATGTATTCGTGCAGCTAAAGATCGTGTTGTGTTTATCAACACAGGTTTCTTAGACCGAACGGGTGATGAGATTCACACCAGTATGGAAGCGGGGCCTTTTGCTCCTAAAACACAGCTGAAAACCATGACTTGGATTGGCGCATACGAAGATCAAAACGTTGATCTTGGCTTAGCTTGTGGCCTGCAAGGTAAAGCCCAGATTGGTAAAGGTATGTGGCCAGAGCCAGACAACATGGCGAAGATGATGGATGCGAAAATCGGACATCCACAAGCGGGTGCTAATACTGCTTGGGTTCCTTCTCCAACCGCCGCGACTTTGCACGCGCTGCACTATCACAAGGTGAGTGTACCAAGCCGTCAGAAAGAGCTTCGTGAGCGAGTGAGAGCCAATGTTGATGATATTCTTACTATCCCGCTACTGGGCGATCAAAAGCTTACCGCGCAAGATATTCAAAGTGAATTGGATAACAACACCCAAGGTATTTTGGGTTACGTAGTTCGTTGGGTTGACCAAGGCGTTGGTTGTTCGAAGGTACCAGATATTAACGATGTCGGCTTGATGGAAGACCGCGCGACGCTGCGTATTTCAAGCCAACATATTGCGAACTGGTTACGTCACGGCATTTGCGAGGAAGCTCAGGTAATGAAAACCATGAAGCGTATGGCCGCAGTGGTGGATGAGCAAAACGCTGGTGACCCGAATTACCGTAACATGGCGCCTGACTTTGAAAACAGCATTGCATTTTCAGCGGCGTGTCAGTTGGTATTTGAAGGCTGTGCTCAGCCGAGCGGTTACACCGAGCCAGTACTGCACGCGATGCGTCTAAAACTGAAAGCGCAGGAATAGCGAAGCAACCGAATAACAAAAACAGAGAATGTAAAATACTAAAAAAAGAAACCCCTTTAACCGAGCCCAAGGTGCCGCGCTTTTATAGCGCGGCTTTTTTTTGATTTATTTTTGTGGCGGGAAGGGGGGAGAATGGGGCAGGTTAATGCTCACTAAGACTCAATTATTTCCAAAACCTAATCACTGCCAGAACTTAGCTACTACCAACCTTATTTTCCGCCAAAGCAAAGATACTTAATGTCCATGTACTCATCGATGCCTTCTTTCGCACCTTCACGGCCAATACCTGATTGTTTTACACCACCAAAAGGTGCGACTTCGGTTGAGATTAGACCATCATTAATGCCGACCATACCGTACTCAAGCGCTTCTGCAATGTTCCACACTCGGTGGATGTTCTGACTGTAGAAGTAAGACGCCAAACCATAAATCGTATCGTTGGCCATCTCGATAAGCTCTTCGTCCGTGTCGAATTTCATCACAGGCGCAACTGGGCCAAAGATCTCTTGTTGAACGATGTCCATGCTGTGTTTTACATCTTTAAGAACAACTGGCTGAATGAAAAGCCCATTAAGCTCCTTAGTTGGCGTGACAGGCGCAGCACCTTGTTCAATCGCTCGGTTTATCAAAGCTTGGATGTTGTTCTTCGCATTAAGGCTGACAACAGGTCCAATCGTGACACCCTCATCTAAACCGTTACCAATCTTAAGCTGCTGAACCGCTTGATCGAATTTAGCCACAAACTCATCGTACACTTTACTGTGAACGTAGAATCGGTTTGCACAGACACATGTTTGACCTGCATTACGGAACTTCGACGCCATTGCGCCTTGAACGGCAGCGTCGATGTCAGCATCGTCAAACACAATAAAAGGTGCATTGCCACCGAGCTCCATAGAGGTACGCTTGATACCTTTTGCCGCTTGAGCCATCAAAATACTGCCCACACGGGTCGACCCAGTGAAAGAGATTTTTTTGATCAACGGATGCGAAGTGAATAGATTGCCCACTTGTTCCGGGCTTTCACCAAGAACGACTTGAAGTAGATCCTTAGGGATACCCGCTTGATAAGCCAATTCAACCACAGCAAACGCAGAAAGCGGTGTCTCATCCGAAGGTTTCACGACAAAGCTACAACCCGCAGCTAAGGCAGGAGCTGCTTTACGAGTGATCATTGCAATCGGGAAGTTCCATGGCGTAATCGCACACGCCACTCCGATCGGTTGCTTGATGGTCACCAAGCGTTTGCCAGCGACTGTGCTAGGAATGGAATCACCATAAGTGCGCTTCGCTTCTTCTGCAAACCACTCAATGAAGCTCGCGCCATACATCACTTCGCCCGTAGCTTCTGCTAACGGCTTGCCTTGTTCCATTGTCATGATTCGAGCAAGGTCATTCTTGTTTTCGAGGATCAACTGGTGCCAGCGATGAAGTAGTGCAGCACGAGATTTAGCAGGGATTTTTGCCCATTCTTTTTGCGCTACATGAGCTCGTTCAATCGCGCTCGATAACTCTGTTTCTGATGATACCGGTGCGTGCCCGATGAGTTCACCCGTTGCTGGGTTTGTGACTGCAACTGCGTTGTTCGCTTCTGTCACCATAAAAGAGAGTAAGTGCTGGTTATCAATGTTTAGCATCGTGATTCCTTTGTCGTGATTACTTTAGACGTGTTGCTGATGTGCGGGTTGGCGAGTGTTCAGATCACTTCGACCAAATGTTGATTAGTCGCAGATTGTGGTCGTTAATTCGATAGTTTTGAAGCCCTTGTTTGCGCAAGCATTGTTTACCAAAGTAGGGCTTTCGAAATCCATGATCAGCTAAGTCATGGACTTCGAGATTCTCTAAGAAAGTGCTTACTGCTGACTCCAATTATCAGCTTCGATCTTCGCTAGCGCTTTTGCTGCCTTTTGAAGTGCGGGCAAGAATTTTATTGCTTCATCTGGTTTCACTCGAATCACAGGTGCTTGTATCGCGAGGCCTAGGTTTGATTGACCTGTTGGTGAGGGTATCAGCACAGCGATACAGACTAAGCCTGGTAAAAACTCTTCGTCATCAATAGCAAAACCTTGGATTTTCGCTTCTTCAATGTCTTTCTCTAGAGTCGAATAGTCGGTAATCGTGTTTACTGTGTATTGAGTCAGCGGCACATTTTCAATTAATCGTCTGCGCTGCGACTTAGACATGTGTGCTAAAAACAGTTTGCCGGTAGCCGAGCAGTGCACGGGAACGCGAGAGCCGGGGTGCAGGTGAAAGCGAAGGGGAGCTTCAGTTTCTGCACGGTCGAGATAGATGATTTCACCACTTGAAAGAGCCGTCAGGTTACAGCTCTCACCGACTTCTGCCCTTAGATTTTCAAGGATGGTGCGTCGGGCGCTGTGCATGGTGCTATTCAAAAGTAGGTTTTCGGCAAGTTTTCTGAGTCGAATGCCTGAGCTGTAGTGCTTTTCGTCGCCGTCTCGTTGAATGATGCCCGCCGCTTCTAATTGCTGAAGCATTCGGTGCAGCGTGGGTTTTGGCAATCCAGTCTCTTCGACTAAACCTTGCAGAGAAATAAACTCGTCTTTTTGCGCTATCACCTCTAATAGTGCAAAAAGTCGGAGGGTCGGTGTATCCCCTTGAACTTGCGGTGTTTCTGTTTGCATACAGTGATTCATCCTTGCGATATGTCTATGCCTAAGAGTGTACATACCAATTCATTATTCTTCAATTATCTGAATAAAGTTTGACCTTTTTTATTATTCCAATAATATAAATATAAATTATGGAACAATTAATCTCAATAAATGGAATTTTAAGATGAAGGCGATTGAACGGATTATTGATAAAGCTCATTTAGATCGTAAGCGTGTTGTTTTGAGTGAAGGGGAGGACCCGCGAGTGCTAGCTGCTGCAAGAATGGCAATCGACAAACAGCTCGCTCACATCACACTTGTGGGCGATGAATCGGCGATCATCGCTGCTGCAGAACTTCACCACATTAACCTCGCTGGCATTCATATTGTTTCTCCCCAGGCGTCGTCACTCAAAGAGGTGCTCGCTGAGCGGCTGTATACATTAAGAAAAGCCAAAGGTATGACTTATGATGACGCTCTAGAGTTGGTTCAAGACCCACTTGTTTTTGCCAATTTGATGGTCAGAGAAGGGCTGGTCGACGGCACAGTTAATGGCGCGGTTTATACCACTTCTGATGTGGTGCGAGCTGCGCTGCAGATTATCGGCCCTGCACCGGACAGCGAATTGGTGTCGAGTTTCTTCTTGATGATGCTGTGTGAGCCTTTCCATAATCTTAAAGGCGGTATGATTTTCAGCGATTGTGGTTTAGTGATTAACCCCAATGAAACCGAGCTGGCATCGATTGCTGTGGCTGCATCAAACAGCGCTCAAACGCTACTGATGGAAGAGCCTAAGGTAGCGATGCTGTCGTTTTCGACCAACGGCAGTGCCAAACACGAATCGGTCGATAAGGTTCGTAATGCCGCTCAACTCGTGAAACAACGTTGTCCCGGAATCGCCGTCGATCAAGATGTCCAACTTGATGCGGCGATTGTCACTGAAATAGCGGCGAAAAAGTTGCCTGATTCAGAGGTGAAAGGTCAATCTAACGTGTTGATATTTCCTAACTTAGAAGCGGGGAATATAGGTTATAAGCTTGCGGAAAGGCTAGGTGGGGCAGTTGCGATTGGCCCGTTGCTGCAAGGGCTGAATCAACCAGCGAATGACCTGTCCAGAGGCTGTAGTGCCGAAGATATCTTTAATGTCATTGCCGTTACCGCGGTGCAAGCGCAACAAGGGAAAACACAAAAATCAGCGGTTGATGCAGAAACTGATGTTGTAGAGAGCCAAGAGTCGGAGTTTGAATTCCGGTATTAACACTCGTTGCTTAAACTAATGCTGAATCTTGCACTCATATTTACCCCCAAACAACCTAATTAGGATAGCTAATGGAGTTACCTGTTTTACTCGCCATTCTTGCCACCATTGCGGTAGGTACTTATTTCCAAACTGTCACTGGATTTGGTCTCGGTATCATCGTGATTGGGTTAACGGTCAGCCTTAATTTGGTATCCCTACCCGTTATTGCCGCTGTGGTCAGTATTGTGACCTTGTTCAATTGCTTGGTGGCGTTGATGGGTAAGCCACTGCTTGGGGAACTCAAGATTCTGGTGGTGTTAGTCATCGGCATTATTCCCGGCGTATCGATGGGCGTGTACTTGCTGGACGCGTTGAGCGAGTCAGCAACCCAAATCCTACGGGGACTATTGGGTGCCATGGTGTTGTTCGCAGGCTTGAGCTTTATGTTCAAACCTAAAACCAGAACGGTCCGTTCGGCAACCGTATCTTTCCTTGTCTCAGGATTTAGCTCTGGGTTAGCGGGTGGGTTGTTTGGGATGGCAGGTCCACCGATTGTTTATCATCTCTATCGGCAACCTTTTACGCTCGATCTGGTGCGAAGCACACTGCTGATGGTGTTCGCTTGTACGTCGATGTCCCGTACGGTCAATGTCTATGCGGCAGGCGACATGGAACAGAGCATACTGTGGTTATCTGCTATCGCTGTTCCTTTGGTGGCACTTGTCACAATGTTTGCTCGACGTTTTCCACCACCGTTGTCCAATGATCAATTCAGAAAGCTAGTGTTTACGGTGTTAATGCTGATAGGCGGATATTTGATGGCTGTCTCTGCATGGTCTTTGTTTGCAGCTTAGAACGTCTTCTTTATCAAAGTCACCTTTGAAGGAGGAGGGCTTGATTCTCGTTTAATGTTTGATGACACCCTCCTCACTGACACGTCAGCGCTTTAGCATCTCAAAGATGTTTCTACATAGCCCAAACAAGCAGCTCTCTTGTACGTCCAAGGTAATGTTGTTGCGGTAATATGGGCTCAAATCCACGCCCATCCCCACGCCATGAATCTCAATACCGTTTTTGGTCGACTCACGTTCAATCACTTGTTTTAGGTGGTTGTCCAAATAGAACTGATCGTTGGCAGTGCTGGTGGCAGTATCCATTGGGCAGCCGTCTGAGAACACAATCAAAACCTTTCGCTGGGCGGTGTGCTGCTGCAATCGATGGCTAGCGAACTGAACCGCTTCGCCATCAATCCCTTCTTTAAAGATGTCGGCTTTACGAAGACTCGCAATGCCAAGGCGAGCGCGTCTCCAATGCGTATCAAAATCCTTGAATACAATATGACGAACTTCGTTTAAGCGGCCTGGGTGCTTTGGTTGACCTTGTTTAAGCCACTGCCGATAAACCTTGCCACCGTTCCAGTTATTGGTCGTAAAGCCAATAATCTCGAAAGGGATGTTTGCCAGTCCAACAGATTTGAGAATGGTATCCATCAACAAACTTAACTTGTGACTGTGTTTTTGCATTGAACCTGAACAATCCATCAAAAAAGTAATGGCACATTGATGAGATGCACCGATGTCAGGCTGATAAAAGACCGTGCGATCCAATGGCGAAGTGATGAGCTTGGTGATGGTAGTGGCATTAACAATGCCTTCTTCTAAATGGTCCTGACGTCGGTTCCTCTGTGGCGTGGCGACAAAGCTGGTGAGCATAGCGGCTAAACGGCGAGTGTTTACTTGTCTCGCCATGATGTCATCGGTGAGCTTTTGTCTCAGTTCGAGTAATAGGGCGCGCCTGACGAGTTTGTCTGCGGCGATGACTTGATCAAACTCCGAATTAAAGACCTGATAATTGGCGCCCGACAGTTCAAACACCTTACTACTGCCCGTGATGTCGGTATCGACGTCTTGATCTTGAATGTCGCCATCAACAATCAAGGCAAGCTGTGCAAGGATCTTAATGTCTTCTTCGACCGTTGGCGTGGGCGAGTTATCACTTTCTTGCTCTTGGTTGATGAGCTCTTGTGCAAGGGCTGCTAACTCATTGGCGCAGTGAGCAAACTGTTGTTGGTCGGTTCTATGTTGCTTCAAGAGCTTCAGGCAATGCCCAAAAGTAGGCACGATACCGGCGCGAGTCGATTCAATGGTCTCAGCGATAGGCTCAGACACCGGAACGCCAGTTAAACGGGTGTGGATGACTTGCATCAGTGTAAACAGCAAGAGGCCTATTCGTGATTCGGTAAAGCCATTTTGATGATATTGGTCGCTCCAATACGCAAAGTTAAATTGGATACTGGTGGTCACGCCTTTTAGATAAGGCGGGACTTGAGATTCAATTCGGACCTGTTCACAGAAGTCGTAAAGCAGACGTTCGACTTCGTTTTTCGGTCGTAATGAATAGTGAAGATCAGCATTTGAAAGTAATAGTCGCAGTGCCGATGAATCGATCTTACCTTGCATCGATAGCTTGTTTTTTTTCAGCTCATGACGAGACACAAAGGTGAGATCGTTGGTGTGAGCAGACTGGTAATAACAGGGGCTATTGCCTTTATAGAGTCGTTCTCCCCGATAGTTCAGATCGAGTTCACCACTGATTGCTCTGGCGACAGACACACCAATATCGAGGATCTTTTTCTGCTGAGAAGAAACATTGGCCATGGTTTACGACTCCAAGTGCGAATAGTTTTGAGTAGGCGTTTCTAAATCTTCACCAAAGCAACGGAAATAATATTCGCTAACCAGTTCTTTTTCTTCGTCTTCACAGCGATTCAAGAATGACAACCTAAATGCGGTGGCTACATCGTCGAATATTTGGATGTTTTCGGCCCAAGTAAGCACCGTTCGTGGAGACATCACCGTTGAAAGGTCGCCAGCCCGAAACCCGTTACGCGTTAATCCTGCCGTTGCGATCATTTTCTCAACCAGTTGTCGGCCACTTTCATTATTCAGCTCTGGAAGCTTGGATAACACGATCTTAGTTTCATGCTGTGGATCTAAATAGTTAAGCGTGGCGATGATGTTCCATCTATCTAACTGACTGTGGTTAAGCACTTGAGTGCCAGAATACAATCCTGAGAAGTTACCCAAGCCTAGCGTGTTGCAGGTAGCAAACAGGCGGAAAGAAGGGTGAGGAGTGATCACTCGGTTTTGTTCTAAAGAGGTGTATTTTCCGTCTTGCTCTAATAGCTGCTGAATCACAAACATCACGTCAGGGCGACCAGCGTCGTACTCATCTAACACTAATGCGATGGGTTGTTGAATGCTCTGAGGAAGAATGCCTTCTTTAAACTCAGTCACCTGCATACCGTCTTTAATGACGATGCTGTCTTTACCTATGAAATCCAAGCGACTTAAGTGTCCGTCTAGGTTGATCCTCAAGCATGGCCAGTTCAATCTCGCGGCAATTTGCTCAATGTGAGATGACTTGCCCGTCCCATGTGTTCCTTGAATCAGTGTGCGACGATTGGAGGTGAACCCCGCCAATATAGCCAGCGTCACTTCGGGGTCAAAACAGTAATTAGGGTCGACTTTCGGCACATATTCGCCCGCATGTTCAAATGCCATCACGGTTAGATTGTTGTCGATCCCAAAGCGTTCTCTCACACTTACTGGTTGCGTTGGTATCAATTCCGCCTCTTTCATCATATTTCCCTCTATATAGCTCATCACTTGTCGCTGCTATCGCGATATGACATCGATTATTAACAGCTCCTCTTAAGTTAATGGCACTTTTTGTACGAAAAACTACCAATAATGTGATCCGGTTTTATTAATTAGAATGAATTGTTCCAATTTAATATAAAAAGTTGACGCGCAAAAATTCTACTACTAAGGTGAAAGTGAATTCGAAAAAGAGACAATTCATTCCGAAAAATGAAATTTTGGTTAACTCAAGGAGAATGGAAGAATGAGTGAGCAAGAAAAACGTACGGTTGTTTCCGGCACAGTAACAATGACACCATCAGAAGCGTTCGTTGAAACTATGGTTGCTAATGATGTTACCGACATGTTCGGCATCATGGGGTCAGCATTTATGGACGCAATGGATATCTTTGCTCCTGCTGGCATTCGATTGGTCCCAGTGGTACACGAGCAAGGTGCTGCTCACATGGCAGATGGTTACTCTCGTGTATCTGGTCGCCATGGCGTGGTTATCGGGCAGAATGGCCCAGGTATTAGTAACTGTGTAACTGCGATTGCAGCTGCATTCTGGGCACACAGCCCAGTCGTGATTGTGACGCCAGAGACTGGTACTAAAACAATGGGCTTAGGTGGTTTCCAAGAGTGTAACCAACTTCCAATGTTCCAAGAGTTTACTAAGTATCAAGGACACGTAACACACCCAGACCGTATGGCGGAATACACGGGTCGATGTTTTGACCGCGCGATGAGCGAAATGGGTCCGACTCAACTGAATATTCCTCGTGACTACTTCTATGGTGAAACTCAAACCGAGATCCCTAAACCTGCGCGTTTAGACCGTGGTCCGGGTGGCGAGAAATCTCTGAATGAAGCGGCAGACCTGATTGCTGAAGCGAAATTCCCAGTCATCATCTCTGGTGGCGGCGTGGTTATGGCTGATGCCGTTCAAGAGTGTGCAGCATTAGCAGAAAGACTAGGTGCACCTGTAGTGAACAGCTACCTGCACAATGACTCTTTCCCTGCTAGTCACCCATTATGGTGTGGTCCTTTAGGCTACCAAGGTTCGAAAGCAGCAATGAAACTGATGGCTCAAGCAGATGTGGTTATCGCTTTGGGTACACGTCTTGGTCCATTTGGTACCTTGCCTCAACATGGCATGGACTACTGGCCGAAGAACGCGAAAATCATTCAGATTGATGCAGACAACAAGATGCTAGGTCTGGTTAAGAAGATTTCAGTTGGTATCTGTGGTGATGCAAAAGCAGCAGCGGTTGCTCTATCTGAAAGATTGGAAGGCCGTGCACTGTTGTGTGATGACAATAAAGGCGCTCGCCAAGACACCGTCGCAACAGAGAAAGCACTTTGGGAAAAAGAGCTTGATGAGTGGACTCACGAACGTGACTCTTTCAGCTTGGATATGATTGAAGAAAACTCTCACGAGACTCCGTTCTCTGGTGGTGAATACCTACACCCGCGCCAAGTATTGCGTGAGCTAGAAAAAGCGATGCCTGAAGACGTAATGGTCTCGACGGATATCGGTAACATCAACTCGGTGGCGAACAGCTACTTACGCTTTGAAAAACCACGTAGCTTCTTTGCTGCAATGAGTTTTGGTAACTGTGGTTACGCGTTCCCGACCATCATTGGTGCGAAAGCAGCGGCACCTCATCGTCCAGCTATCTCTTATGCAGGCGACGGTGCGTGGGGCATGAGCCTGATGGAAACCATGACATGTGTTCGTCATAACATTCCTGTGACAGCCGTGGTATTCCACAACCGTCAATGGGGTGCTGAGAAGAAGAACCAAGTCGACTTCTACAACCGACGCTTTGTTGCCGGCGAGCTGGATAACCAAAGCTTTGCAGAGATTGCACGAGCTATGGGCGCTGAAGGTATCACGGTTGATAAGCTAGAAGATGTAGGTCCAACTCTGCAAAAAGCCATCGACATGCAAATGAACGAAGGCAAAACAACCATCATTGAAATCATGTGTACTCAGGAATTGGGCGACCCGTTCCGCCGAGATGCACTATCAACGCCGGTTCGTTTCCTAGATAAATACAAAGATTACGTATAAGTCATAGGAAGTTTGTCCGGCCAAAGTAGTCTCGTGAATGCTAGATAAAGAGTTATCGAGAATGTGGTCGGGCAAACAAATTAAGCTCTAACACTAGCCATTAATTCTAAATTAGATGATGAAACAGAATGGCTCAGCGACCGAGTGGTTTTCAAAGATTCTTAATAGTGCTGTTATCTAAGTATTGGGTCATATATTTCTATTATTTCGCTCTAAATATTAGAGCCCTAATGAAATAACCAAGATGAATCGGTGCTCGGTTTCAGTGATAGAGGCTTATCAATAATTATTATGAGTTACTTATAAATAGTAATTACCGATAAGCCGATAGAGTTATTAGACTTTAGTCTGTGTATTTTATTACATGTCAGTTTTTAACGAGTAAATTTAAATTTAGTTATTTATATTGTCGAGTAGTCGGAACCAAATATGAACAATAAATATTATATCAGCACGCTCGAAGAACTGTATAAAATAATTGATTCATTGATGAATGAATGCAGTGACCAACGTGGTTTGATGTATAACGTGTGTGATTATGAAAATAATAATCTAATGCCAAGTTTAGGCCGTTCCAATCGTAAGAACATACGCCGTGTCGAACAAGAGTTGCTTTCAACAGTGAGAGTTTACGGTGGTCACTCGCTGAGTTCTAACGACATAAATGACTGGTTATTGATGTGTTTAGCCAAAAAGCAGGGCTTTCCCACCCGTTTACTGGAATGGACCGATAACCTGTTAAATGCGCTTTGGTCGGTGTGTCACAGCCAAAGTAAAGACTGCATAAACATAATTAAAGCTATTGATTATCAGCGGGTTAGTGTTTTTAGCTCGCCGTGTTATCTCAACAAAACTCAGATATTTAATGTGGCGGATTGCGATCAGCAAGAGCCACGCAAGGACAAGTGGTATTCCATTCACCCATTTAAGGAAGGTGGCAATGATGCCATTCAGCCTTTGTACGATGAGAAAGAAAATTCAAACGGTCTAGTGTCCGTTCATATTCTTCCATCAGTGAAAGTAAACCTGATAAAGGAGTTAATATCCATGAATGTTTTAAATGAACCGACAGAGTATGTCGAAGAGAAACTGACGGATTTAAAAAACGAAGCACATGCAGATAACAACCAAGTCATAAATAAAGGTGACGGTAATATCGAATTGCAAGTTAATACTCATGATCGTCAACTTGAACAGTATGGTCGAAAGTATCATCAAGACTTTGATTTCGACTAAAGGCTAACATGTTCTAATTTAATTATACATCTTATATCGTGAGTGAAAAGTTGAGTAAATAAAATTAGAACACTAATTAATTTATAAAAAGATGAAATCTGTGAGCTTAGATATTGTTTATAACCTAACTCGAAGTTAGAGTGATGAACCTTGTTATCAATTTGTTAAATTTTCACAGATCTAGTTTAAACACTCTAATAAAAAAGTGGCGCAAAGCTACTGAAATTTAAACCAATAACGAAAACATAAAGGATTCTGGAATATGAATATGCAAACCAATGCAGCGACATTCGTGCTGGAAAACCAAGTCGACACCGCCTTTTTACAGTCTTTTAGTGATGCATGGAATAACCATGATATTGAAGCGCTGATGTCTTTCATGACAGAAGACTGTGTATTCCACACCGTGGCAGGAGAAGGCTTGCTTGGAAACACTATCGAAGGGTACGAAGCGGTTCGAAATAGCTTTGAGTTGGTTTGGCAGAACTTTCCAGATGCGGCTTGGAGCGATCCTGTCCACTTTGTGTGTGGTGACCGTGCGGTGAGTGAATCAACGTTCTCTGCGACTAACCCAGATGGCAGCGTCATCGAAGCTCGCATGGTCGACGTGTTTACCCTGAAAGATGGAAAAATAAGCGTAAAAAATGCCTTCCGTAAAACACGACCTCTTTTGACTCCCAACAATACTCCCAAAAGCTAGACACGAAACCACAACCCGTTCACGTGTTATGACTAGGAGAGTCGAATTATGAGTTTAGTAATGGAACAACCGGCAGCCGATGTGCCGCCAAAGGTGAAAAGCACCCAGGCAAAAGAAAGTACCCAAGCAAAAGATAAATACGATCCAAAATACGATCCACTTAAAGACAAGAACCCAGGCCATGGTAAGGAATACGCCCCGACTTATTGGGTAGATACCGCAGGCGCACCACCTGAAGATGATGGCCCAATCACGTCAGACATGGATGTCGATGTGGCAATAATCGGTTCAGGCTACACAGGCCTAAGTACCGCGATACACCTTGCTGAAATGTACGGCATTAAAGCGACTGTGATTGAAGCTAACCGTATGAGTTGGGGCTGCAGCACCCGAAATGGTGGTCAAGCACAGTGTGCTTCTGGGCGTTTGAAGCGTTCTCAATGGATTGAACGCTGGGGCTTAGAAACAGCGCTAAAAATGCACCGCGAGTGTGTGGATGGCATGGAAACGTTCAAGTCACTGATCAAAGACATCGATTGTGACCCACAACCGGGTGGTCACCTATATGTGGCTCATCGTCCAAAAGTAATGGCAACGCTTGAGAAAGAAGCCAAGTTGCTGCGTGACACGTTCGATTACGATGCGCAGATCTTAGATGCGGAAACTGTAAAGCGTGATTACGTTGGTGACCAAGAAGCGGCAGGCGCGATGCATGAACCCGAAGGGATTGGCATTCATGCTGGAAAACTGGCGTTTGGTTATCTAAGAAAGGCACGAGCACTCGGCGTTAAAGTTCACCCGTCTAGCCCAGTTATGGGTTGGGAAACTCGTGGCGGTGTGCATTACTTGAAAACGCCAGGTGGTGTTGTGAAGGCGCGCTCTGTTGGGGTGTGTACGGGTGGATACACAAGCCAAGGTTTGCATTCCGAGCTTAAGAATCGCTTGTTGCCGGTACTTTCTAATTCGATGGTGACACGTCCGTTAACTCAAGACGAAATCGCGGCGTGTAACTTCAAAACCAATCAAGTGATTACTGATACTCGAATTCTGCGCCACTACTACCGTTTGTTACCAGATAACCGAGTGCAGATTGGTACACGCAGTGCCATCAGTGGCAAGAACGCACCTGAAAAGAAATACGAAGACATGTTGACAGCGGATTTAACCCGAAAATTCCCGTCTCTCGATCAGATCAAAATCGACTACTCATGGTGGGGCTGGGTGGATGTTAGCCACGACATGATGCCGAGAATCTATCAGCCTAATCCAAAGCAATCCATCTTCTACGCGCTGGGTTATGGCGGTAATGGCGTGATGTATTCCGCTCAAGCAGGTAAGCGCCTCGCTCAGTGGATTGCAGGTGAAGGCCACAAGTTGGACTTGCCAATATTTGAATCAAAACTTCCGTTCCCCAACGTGAGGGAAGTGGTGGAATCAGAGATGTTTGCACCGTTTCGCAGAATGGGGCAGCGGTTCCTTTATCAGTGGTATTCGTTAAAGGATGAAAAGCTGTAATAGCGACTCGAACATTGTTTCCAAAATAGGGAAATAGAACTACGACCAGGAAAGTTGTACCAGGTCACCTTGTGAGCAAAGTACAGGCAGGAAGTCTGTATGATAGGAAAGGTTAAGACTATGAAATTTATTAAAAATAAAATTATTGCTGGTGTCACCATTGTAGCAACAGCGGTGCTATCTCATACCGCGGCAGCAGCGAATTTTAAAATGGCTATCGGCGATGCTGCTGGTGGTACGCAGTGGGAATTGGCGACATCGTTTTCTGAACTGATGGAGCAAAAAACAGACGGTAAAGTGAAAATCGATCTGTTCCCGAATGGTCAATTAGGCAATGAGCAAGACACCGTTAACGATGCGGCAATCGGTCTTCTCGACTTCTCTGTATTGGCGATCAACAACGTAACCCCTTTCTCTCCAACTGTTGGTCTATTGACCATGCCTTACGTGATTCAAAGCGCAGAAGAAGCGGTTCTATTGACTCAAGGTCAAGTTGGCCACGACCTCGTCGATAACACGATTCGTGATGCTGGTGTTCGTATCGTTGGTTGGGCTTATTCAGGCTTTAGGGTTTTGACTAACTCGAAAAAGCCAGTCGCTTCGCCAGAGGATCTTAAAGGGCTGGTGATTCGTGTTCCTCGTAACGAAATCATGATTGCTTCTTACCAAGCATGGGGTGTAAACCCAACACCAATGGCGTGGTCTGAGACTTTCACTGGCCTGCAACAAGGTGTGGTAGATGGTCAAGATAACCCTTACATCACAGTCCACGCGATGAAATTCAACGAAGTACAAAAGTACGTGACCAACATTCGCTACATTTTCTCTTTAGAACCTCTAATCGTGAGTGAAACGGTCTTCCAACAACAGACTCCTGAAATGCAAAAGATCATTCTTGAAGCGGGTCAGGAAGCGACAGAGCACAGCTTTACTTATCTAGAAAATACTGAAAACAAAATCCGTGAAGAACTACAAGCGAAAGGCATGGTATTCACCGACCCAGCAGATAACGAGCAAGAGTGGATCAGCAAGGTGACTAAGTCAGTTTGGCCTAAGTTCTACTCAAGCATTGGGGGCAAAGACAAGCTAGACGACGTTCTTGAGTTACTAGGTAGAAAGTAACGATTAGATTCGCCCTATCTGCTGTTCTTCGCTACTTAATCACCTAGCGATAGAACAGTGAGATAGGGCATTTACATGGCTTTACTCGTTGATCTGTTCTGTACCTGATCTTTTTAGGACCGTGAGCGACTGGTTGTCATGTGGAAATCAACATTGGAGGTTATATGTCAGTCGCTAAAACAATTAAAAAGCATCTTAACAACATTGAGGAATATACCTGTTGTCTGTTGCTCGCAAGCTTTGTCCTATTGCTGTTCACACAAATCATTACTCGTCAGTTCTTTGATTACTCCATACCTTGGGGTGATGAAGTGGCGACCTACATGTTCGTTTGGTTTGCTTACTTGGGAGCGGTTGTAGCGGCCAAAATGTCGGCTCATAACCGAGTGAGCTTTCACTTCAAATTCTTTCCGCCAATCGTGCAAACCGTTAGCGAAACCATCGCTGACTTCTTATGGCTCTGCTTCAACGGTTACTTTGTTTACCTCAGTTACGACTTCGTGTTTAACAAAATGAACCTGTTTTGGAAATCTCAAACCACAGGCATCCCGATGAAGTATTTCTACATGATTTTACCTATCGCGTTTTCCCTAATGATGATTCGAATTATCTGGAACAACTACGAGCGTTTATTCAAAGGCGCAACCAACGAAGATCCAGAAGTCAAAGAGCTGCGAAAAATGACGGCACAAAAGTCAGCGCAGTAGTCATCACAGAGAATAGTCGTAATAGAGAGATGTAATAATGGAATCCTATTTAACTCTAATTTTATTTGGTGGCTTTTTAACGCTGTTAATCCTAGGCGCACCAATCACAGTATCACTGGCCGGCGCTTCGATGGCGGCCTATATGTTGCTCGATAAAAATCCCATCGCCTTAGTACAAATCGCGTTTACCTCGGTGGGCAACTTCCCATTAATGGCGCTGCCAGCCTTTGTTCTTGCGGGTGCATTAATGGAGGCGGCGGGTATCTCCAAACGTCTGGTGGATATCGCAGAAAGCTTAGCTGGTCCCGTAACAGGCGGCCTTGGTGCGGCAACAGTAATGGCGTGTCTTTTCTTTGGTGCTATCTCGGGTTCAGGTCCGGCAACCACCGCAGCAGTAGGCATGTTAATGGTGCCTGCGATGGTTAAACGTGATTACGATAAGAGCTACGCTTCGGCCGTAACGGCTGCATCCGGAGGCTTGGGCATTATCATCCCGCCATCCATTCCTTTGGTTATCTTTGGTATCTCGGCAATGGGCTTAATGGCGCCACCAGAAGCCATTGCTCAACACGGCCAGTTTGCTTCCTTATCGATTCCAAAACTGTTTGTCGCTGGGGTTGTGCCGGGTTTCATTATGGCGTCGACACTAGTAGTCACTAACTATTTTATTGCTAAGCGTGAAGGCTATAAAGGGCTGACCGAAACCTGGTCATTTGGGGATGTAAGGCATTACTTGCGTCGAGGTTTATGGTCGATACTGGCGCCATTCTTGATTCTTGGTGGTATCTACAGCGGTATGTTCACACCAACAGAGTCTGCGGTTGTAGCGATATTCTACTCGTTGTTTGTTGGGCTTTTCATTCACCGCGAACTGTCGTTTAAAAGTGTGATGAAATCGCTATCGACCACCACATGGATCACCGGACGTGTGTTATTGATCCTCTTTGCCGCTACTGTATTTGGTCGTCTATTGATTGAACAAAAAATCCCAGTTGTTGTGGCGGAATCGCTACTCAGTTTCACCGACAACATGTACATGGTGTGGGCACTAACGATCACCTTGCTGCTGTTCATCGGTATGTTCATGGAAACCTTGGCGGCGATCATGATCATTGTGCCTGTTCTGCTGCCAATCATGTACATGCTGGGCGCCGATCCTACTCACGTTGGTATCGTGGTGGTGTGTACGCTCTCGATAGGTTTTGCTACGCCTCCACTCGGTGAAAATATCTTTGTCGCCTCGGGGATTGGTGGCTCTACGGTCGAGCAGATCACCGCGAAGATCCATCCCTTTGTACTCGCGTCTGTCGTGGGCGTTTTCGTTATCGCTTTCTTCCCACAAATCACGCTTTGGCTACCGTCCCTAGTGGGCTATTAAGAGAAGTCACTATGAATATATCAAGAATTATCCTTATTGGTTGTGCCGTGTTTGCAGTGATCAGTGGCATTGGATTGCGTGCTGAACATTCAGAAACAGCGAAAGAAAACGAGCCAGTTAATGTGCTCGATATTTCAGAACCACATGTGGTCAGTGACGCTGAAAGAAGAGCCAAAACCCTGCTTGCGAAAGCTGTAGTACACGTTCAAAAAGAAGGCGATGAAAGCGTTCAAGACTTTATGAGCGATGCTGAATACATAGATGGTGAGTTGTATGTATTCGCTTTGGGGATTGATGGCCAATTCCTTGCCAGTGGCGGTTCTTCAATGGTGTTGGTGGGCGACAGTGTTTTAGACACTCAGGACGTTTACGGCAATCCATTTTTCCGTGAAATGATCACTAAAGCAGTACACAACGGTTTTGGTGAAGTTAAGTATCACTGGACCAACCCAACTGATCGCATGGGAGAGCCTAAAACCACCTTCTTTGAGCGAGTGGGCGATGTGATCGTCGCTGTGGGTTATTACCCAGAACGTTCGAGTGCTGCTGAGGCGAAGAATTTATTGGCGAGAGCCATGACAGCGATAGTGGAGTCAGAACAAGAGAGCCTGACTGAGTTCAATGACGCTGAGGGTAGCTTTGTTGAAGGAGATTTGTATGTGTTTGTGATGGACATGAGCTCCGGAAAGCTACTTGCACATGGTGTATCCCCTGAGCTTGTTGGACGTTCACACAACGAAATTCTAAGCCCTGACGATAAGCCAATTCTCACTGAGATGTTAAATCTCGCCAAAGAAAATGGCCGTGGTGTTTACACTTATCGATGGCTAAATCCTCTGTCGAGCAAAGTCGAAACCAAGCACACCTACTATCGAGTGATCGACAATAAATTGGTTGGGGTCGGTTATTACACAAAATCAAACAACACGTAAAAGTGTGTCTAATGAGCTCTCAGCCCAATTAGATAAAGGGCTGGGGGCGGAAGTTCCGGTTTGTGTAAAAAATCAATTTAGTAAAATTCACACTGTGAAATTTTTGTTGTGAAATTGTTTAAAAAATACAAGTAGTATGAAATACATGGAAGCGACACAGTAAAGAACACATTTGAAAAGGGTCAATCAGGATTTTTGACCTACATGAAATTCAAAGCCGTAAGAGGGAAAGATTATGAATATGCTGACACTAGACAAAACAGAACTTCACAGAAACCATTCAACATTTATTGCTGAAGCTGTCTTTGCCGTAGAAATGGTGAAAGCAGACAAGCAACTCGAAAAACAAAAAATGGCGAAACAGTTGCTTGATACTCTATTCCCTCTAGAGACGGGTTCACATGAAGATGTAGTGAGCTACGAGATCGATTACCGACACGTTCAGGTTTACTTCAAGAATGGTGAACATACTGGACTGAAACGCGCTAAACACTTTGTGGCTTACACAGGTGATAAATCTAAGCCTTCAGCAATCCTATTCCGTGATGAAAGCGGTACGCACGTTGAAGCGACAATCGGCGCTCGTAAAGGAACAGGCCGTCTGGAGTTGGTTGATATTCAAGATATTCAATTAGAGACGTGCACCACGTTTGGTCAAACTGAGGCTAGCCGCTCGTCAGGTATTCGTCACTGGGTGAGCTTAGTAAAAGGCGATGAAAGTGGCCGCCCGAATGCATCAAGTGAAGACAAAGAGTTCACGGCGAAAAATGGTGAAGACTATAACCTAGGTTTTTGCTTCGCAATCTAATGTACTGTCTTTGAAATGTGCAGTGCTGATCTGTGAGACGCAGCACTGACATTTGAACACTGATTTCTCTTTTACCTTTGGTAACTTTCCCCGCCCCTATAGCGGGGCTTTTTTATTAGAGCTATAAGTAAATTGGGTGATTATTAAAATTATCTGCAAAAAGTTTGGATGTGATTTTACGGTGCGTCATTTTAATTTAAATGGTTGTATTTGAAGGTTTTTGTTCTTTTATTTTATTCTGTGTTTATTGGGTTAACTATCACTATCAGCGGTGGTTTGGGTGACTATTGAGCTAAAACTCAGTCAAAATGCTTTGAGCTGTGCTATAATGTGCGCCTTGGGATTGAGCCAGTAAGTCCATTTATCACTAACTATTGTGATTTTTATTGCCTTTTATTTAGGCGGTTCGGCGAGCCAATCAAGTAGTAATTGGATACGGAGAGCGTCCTTATATTCGTTGATTCGGATATGCGAACATCATAATTTATGAGTTTTAAATCAAAAAAATACAGTATTGATTCTACTGACTATCAAGTTGGTCAAGATAACGTCAGTAAATGGGGCATGGATGTCCATAACACAGTCTTCGTAGCCTCAGTAGGCTTATCTCTTCTCTTCATCATCACTCTTCTTGCTCTTCCTCCTGCAGATGCCAAAGCTGCGATTGATTCTATCAAGGGTGCTGTTTTATCAAAGTTTGACTTCCTCTTTATGTGGGGAGCCAACATCATGTTAGTTTTTGCCGTTATTCTTGCATTCTCACCTTTAGGTAAAGTTCGCTTAGGTGGCGAAGACGCGACTGCGGACTATTCAATGTCATCTTGGATTGCGATGTTGTTCGCAGCAGGTATGGGTATTGGACTTATTTTCTGGGGTGTTGCAGAGCCAACCGCGTTCTTTACGAACTGGTTCGGAACGCCACTCGATGCAGAACCTTTCACAGCAGCTGGCCGTGAACTGGCACTCGGTGCGACCGTATTTCACTGGGGTTTCCATGCTTGGGCTATCTATGGCATGACGGCACTTTGCCTTGCGTATTTTGTTTACAACAAAGGCTTACCGCTATCAATGCGTTCTGTGTTCTACCCAATTTTGGGTGAGCGAGTATGGGGCAAAACGGGTGATGTAATCGATGTACTAACGGTACTGGTTACTCTGTTTGGTCTTGCGACTTCACTAGGCTTAGGTGGTACACAAGCAGCAAGTGGTATCAGCCACGTGTTTGGCTTGGACAACAACATCTTCCTTCAGCAATCTATCATCGTTCTGATCATGGGCTTAGCGATCATCTCTGTGCTACGTGGTATGGACGGTGGTGTTAAATTCCTAAGTAACCTGAACATGGTTATTGCGTTCGTATTCCTTGGTCTGATCGCTGTTTTGAACTTCACAACTGTGCTTGATTCTGTCGCGACGGCTGTGACGGGTTATGCGAAAAACATCATTGCACTGAGCCAAAGCTCTGGCCGTGAAGACACAACATGGCTGCATGGCTGGACAGTGTTCTACTGGGCATGGTGGGTTGCGTATGCACCATTCTTCGGTATGTTCGTAGCGCGTATTTCTAAGGGCCGTACGGTTCGTGAATTCCTACTTTGCGTATTGATTATCCCAACACTGGTAACGTCTGCTTGGATGTCTATCTTTGGTGGCGTGGCTATCGAGCAAGTGATCAGTCATGTGGGGCAACTTGGCCTCGACCAAGGCATCACAGACGTATCTCTAAGCTTGTTCTACATGCTAGACGCTTACCCGTTTGGTAGCATTCTATCGGTTATCGCTGTAGCACTGATCATCGTGTTCTTCGTTACAACACTAGACTCAGGTTCTATCGTTATCGATGGCATGACGGCGGGCGGTAAGCTTGAAGTTCCTGTTAAACAGAAAGTGGTTTGGGCGGTTATCTCAGGCGCTATCGCAATGGTGATGTTGTGGATTGGTGGTACTCAATCTATCCAAGCACTGCAATCGATCACGATCATTGCTGCATTGCCGTTTACGATCATTCTTCTGATTGGTTGTTTCAGCTTGTTGAAAGGTCTACTGACTGAAGTAGACAAAGGACAAGCAAGCGTTAGCGAAACAGTGAAATAAAGTAGCTAAGCCGCTGAGTAAGTCAGTAGATAATTAACGACTTATTCCTGAGGAAGCGTTATTTCAAAGCTCTCTTGCACCGTGTGTAAGGGAGCTTTTTTATGCCTGAGAAGAAATGACAAGTAAGAGAAAGAGACAAAAAAAGAGCCACAAGCGAATCGTCACTTGTGGCTCTTTTTTAGCTTTAGGGATTAGCTATTAGCTTACGCGTTTAGTTCGTGTTGAATTACGTAATCCAAAGCACCAACTACCGCAGCAACTTGAGCGTCGTTACACTCTTCGTCTGTCACTTTGTCGCTGTCCGGGTAAACCTCTGTGGTTGTACCGTACTTACAATCAGTCACACCGCCACATAAGCCAAGCTTCTTCATTGGGTAGTTAATCACACCATGTTGGGTAACTTCAGAACCAATGATCTTGCCGTCTGCATCTGCTGGCGCAATGTGCGTTACTTTTTCAACTGAAGCAATTACCGCCGCTTGGAACTCAGGCTGTGGATTTTCAGTATCGCCAACCGTGTAGAAACCGTCTGGGATCATACCTTCGATGTACTCAATGCCATCACGCGCTGCGAGTGCTGGTCGGAATTCTGTTTCATCAGAATCCGTCGTTTCATGTAGATCAACGTGAACCAACACTTCTGGTAAAGAAGCGACTAATGCACGTAGGTTTGCTGATTCTTCTGCTGGCGTACCGTCGTAGAAAGAGCGGTTTGGATCGACAGCATTTGGGTTCCAACGGTTGATCACTTCATAACCCCAAGGGCTCACACAAGGTGCAACAACAATGTTGAAGTGCGCTGCATATTTCTCTGCTTGAGTTGCGGCGAACTTGATCGCGCCATGCACACCACTGGTTTCGTAACCGTGAACACCACCCGTTACAAGGATCGTCGGTTTTGATGCGTCCCAGTTTTTGCTTTTGATTGCAAAAAGCGGGAAACGAGCTTCATCGTAGCTCAGTGCACCATATTGCTCGATGTCAAAGCGGTCTGCCAATGCTTGGATTTTTGGCACGACTTCTTGCTGGTATTCTCGCTTAACAGTTCTTTGAGCGAACCATGCTTGACGTTCTGCTTCTTGCCATTTTTGTCCTGGCTTACCAATTGGGTAGGAGTATTCACTTTTCATCTATACTTCTTCTTTTATGTTCGCGAAAGATGAAGACAGACTAGTCCTGTCTAGCTGAGACGGCAATAGAAAACACAACTTGTGACTCTATTTTTTACAGACTCATAACTTTGATGAGTGGATTGATGGTGTTACATTTTATCAATTGTTTAATCCCTTAAAAGAGACCATAAAATGGCTGGAGCAAGTTTATTAACGCTATTGGATGACATTGCAACCGTGTTGGATGATGTCGCACTCATGTCTAAGGTCGCAGCGAAAAAAACCGCTGGTGTGTTGGGGGATGATTTAGCGCTGAACGCTCAGCAGGTATCCGGTGTTTCTGCTGAACGAGAGATCCCAGTGGTGTGGGCGGTTGCCAAAGGCTCATTTAAAAACAAGCTGATTTTAGTGCCCGCGGCATTATTGATCAGTGCCTTCATTCCTTGGCTGATCATGCCTTTGCTTTTGATTGGTGGCTTGTTTCTTTGTTTTGAAGGGGCAGAGAAAATCTTAGAGAAGCTCTTTCCTCATGCTCATCAAGATGATGAAAAGGGGGAGGACACAAGTACTGGTGAATCCATAGAGGAATATGAGAAGAGAAAGGTCGCAGGCGCGATTCGTACCGATTTCATATTATCCGCAGAAATCATCGTGATAGCACTGGGCACCGTGACAGGTACAAGCATCGTTACTCAGATTCTTGTCGTGAGTTT
This sequence comes from Vibrio sp. Vb339, assembly GCF_902751245.1. Classification (NCBI taxonomy): domain Bacteria; kingdom Pseudomonadati; phylum Pseudomonadota; class Gammaproteobacteria; order Vibrionales; family Vibrionaceae; genus Vibrio; species Vibrio sp. Vb339. The sequence continues at coordinate 802,290 of NZ_CADDIS010000001.1, forward strand.
GATTGCAGTTGTGATGACGATTGGTGTTTATGGCTTAGTGGCAGGGATCGTTAAGTTGGATGATTTAGGCTTCTATCTGCAGCGAACATCGAATGGCAGTGGCATTAAAACTCAATTGGGTAACGGGCTAGTTGCGTTTGCTCCCAAGTTAATGAAGACGCTTGCTGTGGTCGGCACAGCCGCGATGTTCTTGGTTGGTGGCGGTATTGTGGTGCACAACGTTCCTGCGATTCATCACTTAATTGAGCCGATTATTATGGATTTTCGTGGACATACGATTGCGACAGCGGTTGTTCCAACGCTATTGAACGGTGTTATCGGTGTCTTAGCTGGACTGTTCGTCGTTGCAGTTTGGACGGTGATTGGAAAAATTCGCGGTAAGTAATCGCTCATTATTGGTCTTAATAAAACCATATCTCCACGAAACGAAAAAGGGGCACCATAATCATTATGGTGCCCCTTTTAATCTAATGGGTCGTGTTTAATTAACACCACGCTCTTATTTTGCAATATAAGCGCTTATTTACCGATTAAGCGTTTACTTTACCGACCAAGCAATCGTCTCGCCGCCACGGATTGGCACAACAATGTCTGAACCGAAAGGCATAGTTTCAGCAACGTTCCACTCTTCTTTAACAAGAGTAATGGTGTCCGTGTTACGTGGAATACCGTAGAAGTCAGGGCCGTTGTGGCTCGCGAAAGCTTCTAGGTTCTCAATCTTACCTTCTAAGTCGAACACTTCTGCGTACAGTTCAACGGCAGCGTGCGCTGTGTAAGAACCCGCACAACCACATGCTGACTCTTTAGCACCTTTTGCGTGTGGTGCAGAGTCTGTACCCAAGAAGAACTTCTTGCTGCCGCTCGTTGCAGCTTCGATAAGCGCTAATTGGTGAGTGTTGCGCTTCAGAATTGGAAGGCAGTAGAAGTGTGGCTTAATGCCGCCAACCAACATGTGGTTGCGGTTGTAAAGTAGGTGGTGAGCGGTGATGGTTGCCGCTACGTTGTCGTTCGCGTTTTTAACGAAGTTTGCTGCGTCAGCAGTTGTGATGTGCTCAAGAACAATCTTTAGGTTAGGAAAGTCGTTCACAATCGGAGCTAGCACTGTGTCTAGGAACTGCTTCTCGCGGTCGAAGATATCAACATCGTGAGTGGTAACTTCACCATGAACCAGTAGCAACATATCCACTTCTTGCATTGCTTCTAACACGTGGTAAATCTTTTGTGCTGACGTCACGCCTGAATCAGAGTTAGTCGTCGCGCCCGCTGGGTAAAGCTTTGCTGCCACTACTGCACCAGACTCTTTCGCTTTGCGAATTTCTTCAGGTGTGGTGTTGTCTGTCAGGTAAAGTGCCATTAGAGGCTGGAATTGCTCGCTTGGCTGCTCTGCCATGATGCGTTCACGGTAAGCTAAAGCCATTTCGGTATCGGTTACCGGTGGGATGGTGTTTGGCATGATTAACGCTCGACCATTGTAGCGGCTGATATCGCGCACTGTATCTTTTAATACTTCGCCATCGCGTAGATGAACGTGCCAGTCGTCAGGACGAGTAATCGTAAGTTGTGTCATTGAAGGCTCCCACCATTTGAAGTGTTATGTAGTTGGAGCCTAAACTCGGCGAAATCTGTGAAAGCAATCGCTTACGTTTAGGCGACAGGATGATAGTGGAAAAGCACTTTGATTTCATCCTATTTTTAACTCTTCAGGGCTAGGAGCTTGTTTTTATGGGTTTTTAATTCGGTATTTATTTTTGGATACGGGTTAGCGAGTCGCCACCCAGAGTCCGTGAATCATTCCTGGAACCCAGAAGAAGAAGGTCAGGACGATGTTAATCAGCAAATCTTTACCTGCACCACGAGCGAAGAACACGCCAACAGGCGGAAGCAGTACACATAAAATGATAATGACGAGTTTGTTCATGATAAATCCTTTTTATTCAATGAAAGTTCAATGCGATAACCGTGTTCACATTATAGAACGTATGGAGAGTGTTAATGCATTGCTGTCTTAATGTATACAAGGCAGTGATTTAAACATCTCAAGATATTAGCTTAGTATCAAGTGTTTAATGCCTGCCAGTTTATCTATTTATAACCATTTGTTAGCATTGGGACAAACAACAGAACATTGGAATCGTTATGTCGCAGTCACCTATAGATCGAAAGGCTTTAGAGCAAGCTCCTTCCTTATCTCAAATCAACGTGTTTCCGGTTAAATCAGTAGGCGGGATTGCACTCTCTTCTGCTTGGGTCGAAAAACAGGGCCTTACCTTCGACAGACGTTTTATGTTGGCGTTGGCTGACGGTTCAATGGTGACGGCGCGTAAGTACCCTAAAATGGTCAAGGTGTCTTCAAGCTTGCAGCCAGACGGTTTGATTTTTACTTATGAAGGTAAAGAGCCGCTGCGCCTGAAATATACAAACTTCAAGATGCAAGAAGCGCCTGCAACGGTGTGGAAAGATAGCTTCACTGCGTATACCACCAACGACGAGGCGGATGATTGGTTTAGCGATGTGCTTGGTATTCGCGTAGAACTGCTATTCTGTGGTGAGCAATCCAATCGTGTTCGAGAAAAGCTTGGTCAGAATGTCAGTTTCGCTGACGGCTATCCAATGTTGGTGATCAGCCAAGCCTCTCTAGATGAGCTCAATCGCCGCAGCCCTGAAACCCATTCAATGGATCAGTTCCGCACCAACTTTGTGGTTTCAAATACAGAAGCCTTTGCCGAAGACGGTTGGAAGCGTATCCGAATTGGTGAGGTTGAATTCGAAGCGGTGAAGCCTTGTGAGCGTTGTATCCTGACGACAGTCGATGTTGAGAGCGGCGAATTCAGAGCGACAAAAGAGCCTCTTAATACCTTCTCTACATTCAGAGCCAACGAGCGTGGTGGAGTTTTCTTTGGTCAGAACCTTGTGGCAAAAAATGAAGGTCTGGTGAAAGCGGGTGACGTGGTTGAGGTACTTGAAACCAAAGAGAAAGAACACTACGAAGACACTTGGGTAGAGTCACTGCACTTAACTTGCGTCGAGCGTGAAGAGATCGCTCGCGACTTCACGACGTTCTGGCTAGAGCCAGCGAAAGAGAACCATTCATTACCAAGCTATCAGCCGGGGCAGCATCTACCGATTGAGATGGTGATTGATGGCGAAAAAGTGTCTCGTCGTTACACGCTATCTTCGAGCCCTTCACGTGCAGGTCGTTTGGCGATTTCCGTGAAGCGAGTGGACGATGGTCAAATCTCAAATTGGCTCAATGATCACTTCCAAGTCGGTGACACGCTTGTTGCTCAAAATCCAGATGGTGCTTTCTATTTAGAAGAAAACCCTAAGCATCCACTACTGCTTTTGTCTGCGGGTAGCGGCATTACGCCAATGTTGTCGATGCTTCGTTATTTAGCCGACCATGGTCAGATTGATGATGTGGTTTTCTATCACCAATGCAGCAGCGAAGAAGATATCCCTTATCAAGCGGAGATCGATCAAATTTCCAACGAACATTCAGGCTTACAGGTTATTTATTCCCTAAGCCAACCAACGAAAGAGTGGGATGGTTTATCAGGACGTTTGAGCGTGTCTCATGTTGCCAAAATTGAAGAGTTACACAAACGCCAAGCCTTCGTGTGTGGCCCTGACGGCTTTATGGATAATGCCAAAAAATTGCTGATTCAAATGGGGCTGAACCCTCAGCATTACCACCAAGAAGCGTTTGGTATTGCTCAGTCTACTGAAGAGGCGGTGAAGCAACTGCAGTTAAGTGTTAATGGCTACTTGTTCGAAGGTAATAACCAATCAACCCTGCTAGAGCAAGCTGAATCGGCGGGTGTGTCTATCGCTTCAAGTTGCCGTGCTGGTTTCTGTGGCGCTTGTAAAGTGACCCTTGAGTCAGGGCAAGTTCACCAACCGGATGTGCCTGCATTGCAAGAACATGAACGCAATATGGGTCAGATACTGGCGTGTTGCAGTGTGCCTCAAACCGATATCGAAGTTGTCGATTAACGACGCGTTCGCTTAAAAGGAAAAGCACTAAATAGAAAAGGCCGGAAGTTCGTGAATGAGCTTCCGGCCTTTTTGATTCTGAGACTAATTCAAAAACGAATTAATCGTAGATCGTTGGGATTGGTTGACGCTTGTGCTGTGTTGCTTTGTAGATACTCACTAAGCGATCGGATACGTCTTGAGAAACGGCTTTGCCTTCAAGGAAATCATCGATCTGATCGTAAGAAAGGTTCAATGCTGCTTCATCGGCTTTCTGTGGGTCAAGCTCTTCTAGATCAGCAGTTGGTACTTTCTTAACCAGTAGCTCTGGAGCGCCCAGTGTAGCTGCTAGTTCACGGACTTGACGTTTGTTCAGGCCGAACAGCGGTGCTAAATCACATGCGCCGTCACCGTGCTTGGTGTAGAACCCCGTGATGTTTTCCGCTGAGTGGTCTGTACCGATTACAAGACCGCCAACGTAACCGGCAATTTCGTATTGTGCGATCATGCGAGCGCGAGCTTTCACATTGCCTTTCACAAAGTCGATTTTTGCTGAATCTGTTGGTAGCAGGCCAGTGCCTTCTAGAGCAACGTGAGATGCAGCGTGAAGCCCATCAACACCCGCTTTAATGTTTACAGAAACAGATTGAGAAGGCTGAATGAAAGAGAGAGCAAGTTGCGCTTCGTCTTCATCTTTTTGTTCACCGTAAGGCAGGCGAACCGCGATGAATTGGTAGTCGTTGCTACCAGCGTTTTCATTTAGGCTATCAACGGCCATTTGTGCTAAACGGCCACAAGTTGTCGAATCCACACCGCCACTGATACCAAGGATCAGAGACTTGCAGCCTGACTGCTGAAGTTTCGTTTTGATAAAGTCCACACGACGAGTCACTTCGAAGTGAGGGTCAATTGAAGGTAGTACGCGCATTTCGTCACGAATTAACTGTTCCATTCGTATTCCTTTCCTGCAAGCAAATTAAAAATCTAGTGTTATCATACCTAAATCATCCGATTTAAAAACCTCTTTGCACAAGCTTAGAAAGAGAAGGCAGTAATAAATAATGGAAAAAATAGCCATTTTCGGTAGTGCGTTTAATCCACCGAGCTTAGGGCACAAAAGTGTGATTGATTCGTTGGCTCACTTTGACAAAATTCTACTCGTTCCAAGTATTGCCCATGCTTGGGGAAAAGAGATGCTAGACTTTGATACGAGATGTCAGTTAGTTAACGCATTTATTAGCGATCTTTCACTGGATCAAGTGGAGCTTTCTTTGATCGAAAAGAGCCTATTTACCCCAGGTGAAAGCGTCACGACTTACGCGGTGCTCAGTGAACTTCAAAAGTTACATCGTGACGCTGAACTGACATTTGTTATTGGCCCAGATAACTTCTTTAAGTTCTCATCTTTCTATAAATCAGATGAGATTACCGAGCAGTGGTCTGTAATGGCTTGCCCTGAAAAAGTGAAAATTCGCAGCACAGACATACGTAATGCACTGATAAGTGGAAGCGATGTGGCAAAACTGAGTACAAAGTCAGTTACAAAGATGTTGCAAGATAGTGGACTGTATCAGATAATGTAAGTTCACTAATCAAGAGGTCAGAGGACTATGCTAAAGAGCGCGATACCAGCGACGTTGATCATGGCAGCATGCAGTATGCCAGCGTATGCTGAGTGTGATTTTTTTAGCCTAGATTCAATTATGCTGACTTCTGATGAAGATGACAACTGTCTAGATTTCTCGACCAGCATCGAGTCTTTTGGCCAACGTATGATGGAAATCAGCGGGCTGAGCGATGATGAACCTGAAAGCACACCGGACTATTGGTCTGATTGGGTACTTCAAAGTAAAGACTCGCCATTGCTGACACAAAGCATTGAGTCAAACTATGTTGGCTTGGGTATGTGGTTTCCAGAAGACCTTGAAGATGAGCAGTATGATATGTCGACTGAAGAGTGGTTGATGAATCATGGTCTTCAACTCAGTATCGGTTTTGGCGAGAAAGTAGAAGGGCAGCCGCGTATGCGCTTTGATTATCGTTGGCACGACTCACGTGACGCCGACCTAATGATGCAGGTTGAGTTGCCATTCTAGACAGGTAGTGACATAGAGACATAGATAGATTGCTATCTGCGTCTAAATAGTAAGAATTAAAAAAGCCGCAAAAACTCAGTTTTTGCGGCTTTTTAGTATCTGGCTTGCGAGTTTAAATACCAACACTCACTTACTGCCAAGCTATAAATCTTCACCAAAAACAAGCATACACAGTTGATCGAACTCTTCTTCTTTACCTGAGAACAGGTCATCAATCACAAGTGAACGTTTCTGGCCTGACTGCATGCGTTTCTTCGCTTCTCGCATCACCATCACCAGAGTGTGCTCTTGTGGTAGGTTTGAATCATCAATGTTCCATTGATTGAATCGCTGAGAAAGAGCACTTTCGCAAAGCAGGGGTTTAAACGACAACACTTCTTGCTTCAAGACAGAAAGCATATCTTTAAACGCTTGTTCCGTATTATTGGCATTGGAAGCACGAGCTTTGGTTTGCTCTAGCTTTTCTAGTAGTGCCGAAGAGAGGTTAGTTTGCGTGATGTAACCCGCTTGTCTTGGGAATGAATCCGTTAAACGAACAGAAAAATCGACACGGTTAACCTGAGTGTTTGGAAAGTAGGTCAGTGACGTTAGGCAGTCGTGTGGAATCCAGACGCTTTGTCCTGGTTCAACGGCATACTCTTGTTTACCTAACTTAATCAAAACCAAGCCACTTTGAACCGATACAAGGCTATGTTTAAGTACTTTCTTGCGTGGTGTGATCACCAAGTGTGAAAAGTAAGCCGATGTATATTCAATAGCGAAGTTCATAGATAGTACCTTAATTTTGGGGCGTCAAGATTACCGTTAATCTTAAAGAATGCCAACAATAACAGGGGATTTTCAATGTTTCTGGTCTGACCTTGTCAAAAGTATGGGCTCTGTAGCTGCGAGAAGTCAAAACAACGCGTAGAATGAGCCAGCTTTTTATTATATGAATTAAAAAATGACCTCTCCAACCGATCCATATGTTGATATTCGTCCTTACGGCGATGATGAAATTCCAGCGGCACTAAACCGTCTTATTAATGATGAAGAATTTATCAGTGCAATCTTGCACTACCGTTTTTCAAACCATGCGTCTTGGTTCAAAGCATTAATGAGCCCGATTTTGCGTGTGTACTTAAAAATGAAATGGAGCAAGCTGACTAGCGTTGAATCCATTCAGATTGAAGTGAAAAAGTACTTACGCGATACGTTAGCGAAAACCACTAACGGTGTGACGTACACTGGTATCGAGTCACTGGATGCGAACCAAGCTTATCTGTTTGTATCAAACCATCGTGACATTGCTATGGATCCTGCGTTAGTAAATTACGCTCTGCATCAAAATAATCATCAGACTTGTCGTATCGCTATCGGTGACAACCTGTTGAAGAAGCCATGTGCGACTGAATTGATGCGTTTAAACAAGAGCTTCATCGTAAAGCGTTCTCTGAAAGGACCGCGTGAGATGATGAAAGCGCTAGGGCAGTTGTCTTCCTACATTAAGCACTCTCTAGAAACAGGCAACTCAATCTGGATCGCTCAAAAGGAAGGTCGTGCGAAAGACGGTAACGATTTTACTGAGCCAGCAATTTTGAAAATGTTCCACGTTGAAGGACGTAAGCAAAAAATTGCTTTCCCTGAATACGTGAAGTCATTGAAGATTGTTCCTGTGGCTATTTCTTACGAGAACGACCCATGTGACACAGCTAAAGCGATAGAGCTTTTCGAGAAAGACGTAAACGGCAGTTACGAAAAGGGTGAGTTTGAAGATATCGAAAGTATCATTCAAGGCATCATCGGTAATAAAGGACGCGTTCACGTTGGTTTCGGTCAGGTTATCGACCAAGATTTTGATACCCCTGAAGCGCTTGCTGAAGAGATCGATCGTCAGATCCACGATAACTACAAACTGTTCCCAGTAAACTTGCTGGCAGCAGAAAAAGAAGACGAGTCGATTACAGCGGCCGTTAAGCAAGAGTTTGACGCTAAACTATCTAGCCTGCCACAGGGTGCGCGTCAGTACTTGATCGATAGCTATGCGAACCCAGTGAAGAACATTGGTTAACGCGCGTTAGTTAGCTTGCTAGTTGATTAGCAACTCGATTGAATTGAAAAAGGAGCCTTGGGCTCCTTTTTTTGTTTCTGAATCGCTACTTGCTGCTGTGACCGAGTATTAGAGCAATAGAGCTTTAGCCTGAATTAGCGAGCGACTGCGCCACCGAGCTCTAGATTGGTTGGCCATGTGGTTACAATATTGCCGCCCAGATAGATGTTGCCTTTGACTGTCATGGTCTCGGGGAATGTTGTAATCCCAGAACCGCCTATATATAAGTCGCCATCAACCACGATCCCGTTGGGTAGCTCAGTCAAAGGAGTGCGGATCACGCTCAGATCGCCTTTCACTCTAAAGCCATTCGGTAGCCTTTCCAGTGGAGTATCGGTGAGGTTGATAAAGCCGCCCACTCTTACACCTCTTGGCCAACTAGTGATTTGGCTGCCAATCAAGTCGACGTAACCTTTTATCTTAACCCCGCTCGGGACTCGAGCGAGTTGGCTGTTAGAGCCTTTTAGGCTGCCGTTCACTTCTAACCCTTTGGGTAGGCGTGTGATCGCAGTATTCTCTATATTGAGATTACCATCTACCACCAAGCCCGTTGGAAGTGATGTATAAGGCTTATTTCGTAGATATAAGTTTCCGTAATTATCGAGATGGTTCAATATTTGATAGTGATCGAGTGGTTCAGCACTGACATTTGTTATGGTTAAGGAACCAATAATAAGTGCAATTATTCTGAGCATAACAGGCTTCTTATTACGATAGACGCTTACACTATAATGGAAAAATTAATCTCGCATAGTGTTTTACCCATTTGGCGGTAGATTAACGAGGAATGGAACAAAGATGGCAGGTAAATCAATGATTAGAGTAAATATACGAATTGTTAAGGTCTTTCTGATAGCCGCTTCAATGTTTGGCTCAATGTCTGCGAGTGCGAACAAAGTAATTTCAACGCCCGGTAAAGCTGCGGTGGTGGTGACACAAGGCGGTCAACAGCAACGAGTTTGTTATTACGATGACAAGGCTTATAGCATTGGGGCGGTGTTAGAGGTAGGGGGCGTAGTGATTCAGTGTGCTGCAGAAAACGATTTTGAGCAAAATGGTTCACTGGCTTGGGTTCAATTAAAAAAAGACGAGTAATTCACTCGTCTTTTAATAAGAATATAAATGCTTATATTAACGCGCTAGAGAGCGAGTCTTAAGTTCAAAAATAATCTTCTCAGCGCTAACTTCAAATTTAAAGCGAGCGTGCAACTCTGTGCTTTCTTCAGTCATCTCTGATGCTTCAAATTCAACGTTGCTAGACACTTGTTTAGCAAGTTCAACGTACTTAGCAAACTCAGCTTCAATAAGTGCTTTTGAGTTTCCGTAAACCGTTACTTCAGCAACATCGTCGCCTTCTTTAATGATGAACCCGATTTCGCCTGCACAGCCGCAAGCCTCACATACATCGTTGTTACCAATATCTTGGCTCATAATAATAATCCTCTTACAAAGTCTGAGGTTATTCTAACGAGCAATTTGAACTGTATCTACAAAAATTAAAATCTTTGAACTAATTTGTACTGGTATGCTATGTTGTTTGTTGAAGGGGTTAAATGAATGTGTACATTCGCGTCGCCAAATATGTATGTGATCTATCTCATGTTTTGTTGATAAGCAGTGTCATTAATTTGTTAGAATATCATTCAGTTAGTTGCGTCGTAACTAATTTTATAAGACTATCTATTGCTTGATAGGTATTTATACAATGAATTTATTGTTGGGTATTTGATATTCTAAGTTGTTATTTTAGATTAACCACTTAGAGAGGTAAGGTGACTTTCGAAGAATAATTAGACAAAGTGCCCAAAGAGGCAGCACTGTAAAATTGTTCGTACAAAGTATTTGTTGGTATTTAATGGAAATACTTGCGAAAAAATACCTTGCTCACATAATGCTGATAACGATTTTCATTCTGACTTCATTTGATTGAGTTAGATGGATTTACAAAGAGAAGAGCCTGAATATGCCAAAGCGTAGTAAAGAAGATACAGAAATCACGATCCAGAAAATCATGGATGCCGTTGTAGACCAGCTACTAAGATTGGGTTACGACAAGATGTCATACACGACGTTGAGTCAGCAAACGGGTGTTTCTCGTACAGGTATAAGTCATCACTTTCCAAAGAAAACGGATTTTACTGCTGCTCTAGACGGTCGTATTTTCAAGATGTTCATGGAACACATTGACTTCGAAAATGGCCTTGACGCATTTTCAGCAAGCTGGGTTGCAGCACTTGAAGACGCTGAGTTCCTAGCAATCTTACGTTTACTTTTCCATCATATCGTTACTGCTGAGAGCGCACATGAGTTCGCTGCAAACGGTATTGATCGTCTATACAAGCTGACTGAAACTCAGTTTGGCGATACTAGCGGTAAAGAACTAGAGTGGTTGATTGGTAAATCATTGATTCGTATGAGCCAATAATCAGCACTCAATAAAAGAAGCTCCTGCGGGGGCTTTTTTTGTGCCTGCAGTTTCACTTCTTGTGCGTTTTTCTCTCAATCCCACACCGATGTTGCTGTTTGCTGAATGATGTTGATTGATGCTGAATGATGTTATTTCTTTTCTTTTTATATGCTTACGCCCGCGGCTTGTTTTTCTCTTCAGTGTTAAAAGCTAAGTAACCCTAACAAGTAGAGTTCATTTCTAGAGCCTCAAATGCTCAAGGTGAGTCGCTTTGGTGCTTGCTTTTGTGGTTTTAATAAAATTGAGTTTAAGCCGAGAGAGTGGCTGTGAGCCAATAAAAAGCCCCGAACAAATCGAGGCTTAGGATTACGTCATTGTTATCAAGAACGAATACTCAAAACGAGTCGCTCCTTAATCGGATTTATTGTGCGGGGTGAACCTGAGGGAAGCTCATGGTTGGGTGTTTTTCTACGATACTTTTGTAACCATACACATCTTCTATCATCGAAGGTTTCAGCGCATCCCAAGGCTTGCCATCACACACCAAATTACCATCTTTCAATACCACCAATCGATCGGAATATTGTGCGGCTAAGTTGAGATCATGCAAAACCACGATAACCGCGGCATTGTGGTTATCGGCTAATTCTCTCGCAATCTTTAAGGTGTTGTGCTGGTGGGCAAGATCCAGTGCAGACGTTGGTTCATCAAGCATCAAAATACATTGGTCACCAGAGTGGTGAAGCTGAGTTAATACTCGAGCCAAGTGCACTCGCTGCTTTTCACCTCCTGATAGCGAAGGATAAAGCCTTTCACTCAAGTGAGTCACATCAGCAACATCCATTTTTTGGCTAGCAATGCTGGTCAGCTTCTTGTTGGATTCTTGCAGGGGAATCCCACCAAGCTCGACAACTTCATGTGCCAAGAATGGGAAGGTCAATGTGCTGTGTTGAGGAAGCATAGCAAGGTGCTTAGCTAACTTGTGAGAAGGCCACTTATCTTTACTGTGTCCAAAATACTGGATATCGCCGTTGCTTGATATCTCTTGGCACAAAGCTTTAAGCAGCGTGCTTTTACCTGCGCCATTTGGCCCAAGCAGTGTGGTTACCTTTCCCGCTTCAATCTCAATAGAAACGCCATCTAATATCACTTTACTGCCGAACTTCACTTCGATATCGGTCGCTTTTAAAGCTGAAGGAAACATTAAAGGATTCTCCCTTTCTGTTGAAATAGTAGATATAAGAAGAATGGGGCGCCGATAATCGCAGTGACAATACCTACAGGTAGCTCTGCCGGAGCAAGTACCACACGTGAGAACATGTCTGCGGCGGTTAGCAGCAGTGCGCCTAGTACCGCTGATAGTGGCAACAGAACTCGGTGGTCAGGGCCAGCTAACATGCGACCTAAATGTGGGATAACCAATCCAATAAAACCAATCATGCCAGACAGACTAACCGTGATACCAACGCCCGCAGCCGTCAGTAGAATCAGCTTTCGTTTAAGCTTTTGAACTGGGATACCAAGGTGTTGTGCTTCTGACTCGCCCAGTAATAGAGCATTTAGAGACATCGCTTGGCGGTAGAAGACAACAAACAATCCAAAGAGCGTGACAGCAGCCAGCAAAATGCCTGACCACTTAGCGCCTGCCAATGAACCCATCGACCACAAAGAAAGATCGCGCAGCATTTGGTCATCAGCAATGAAGTTCAAGAAGCCAATACCAGCGCCGGATAGCGCACTGATCGCCACGCCCGCTAACAACATGATGGTGACAGAAGTACCGAATTTACCCGTGCCCAGCTTATACACCAATAGAGTGGTTAAAGCGCCGCCAAGAAAAGCGAACACAGGAACCGCAGCAAAGTTCATGAAAGCAGGATATTGAAGTGATAGCTCAGAGAAAAGTACGATGGCCAGTGCTGCACCTAGCGCCGCACCAGCAGACACACCGATGATCCCAGGCTCAGCAAGCGGGTTTCGAAATAAGCCCTGCATAACAGAACCACATAACGCGAGAATCGCACCAATCAACATACACAAAATGGTTCTAGGTAAGCGAATCTCTTGAATCACTAAGTTGATGTGGGGGGCTAAATCATTGTTTGGCTGAAGTAAGCTCGCTGCGCTGTCAGCCAAGCTAATGTTCATTGGCCCAACGGTGATTGAAAACAGTGCGACGAAGACTAGGGTAGCACCTAGACCTAACATCGATGTTTTCAGTGGGACGGATCGTAACAACATAAAGGGCCTCAATGTCCGTCGCTAACTTCAATATCCATCACCAACATTGCGAAAGTAGGCTGGTGACGGGCATTGAACTAGCAACAGTAAGAATAGGGTAGTCGCGTTATAGCGGGTAGATAAGTTATAGCGGATAGATAAGTGCGTTTAATCGTTTAGCTTCAGAAAGGCTTTCAAGGCCAAGTCCGCCAACCAAAGCACTGCCATTAACGGTAATGATTTGCTTGTTCATGCCCGCAGGAGTCGCCGCTAACATAGGTAGCGATTTCAGGATGGCATCAGCACCGCCCATTTTTTGGTAGCTACGACCGCTGACTAAAATCACATCTGGCTGCATTTCTACCAGTGATTCCATCGACAGTGGCTTGTAAGACGTTAGGCTTTGAGCTGCAGGGTTGATACCGCCAGCTAACTCGATGATTGCATTTGGCGAAGTCTCACCGCCAGCAACATTCGCAGGGCGACCTTCGTGCAGCAATAGGAAAAGTACTTTCTTCGCTTCGTTACTTGGTACTTGGTTCGCTTTCAGTGCAGCAATCTTTTGATTTACTTCAGCTTTAACTTGCTGTGAGTGTGCTTCGGTATGGGTAATCTTGGCGATTTGGTCAATACGCTTTAACAGCCCTTCAACATTTGCTTCGGTGTTGACGATCTCTACATCGACGCCTGCCGATTTTAATTGAGAAATCGCGTTGTCTGGTCCCATTTCATCTGAGCCAATCAACGTGGTCGGTTCTAGGGCAAGTAAGCCTTCCGCAGACAGGTTTCGGTGATAACCAATCTTTGGCAGGTTGTCTGCTTGAGGAAAGTGGCTGGTCACATCAATAGCGACTAGCTGCTCTTCAGCTCCTAATGCCAAAACCAATTCAGTAACGGCACTACCGGCACTGATGATTCGAGGTTGTTCAGCGTCGTTGGCCATTGCGGGTGCGCTAAGTGCCAAGCTCATAGCGGCAACTGAAAGGAGATGTGTCTTGGTCTTTAATTTATTGAGCACGTTTAAGTTGTTCATAATAAGTTCTTTATATTTTCTTTTTGTATCGCGAAGATACTCAGTGAGCAGTCCGTTCGCATTGTGAGTTCGAATCGATAGATAGGCTTAGTTCTGGTTGTTTAGTCTTATCAACCAGAAGCCAAACCTCGTGAAAATTGAGTGTCGCTCTAACCATCGTCCGTTAGCAGTTGAGTCGCTGGTATTCCGTTTTCTTGAAGGAATGACAGCAACTTCACTAGGTTTTCAACGTTGGCGGCTTTGTCCGCGCCAATGATGATCGGTTTTTTATCCGTTGAACCAGTCTCTTCTAACAGGGCAATCTTGAAGTTTTCCCAGTCGATGTATTCTTGGCCGTTAATTGCCCAGTAGGGTTCGCGGTCTAAAATATTGACGCTAATCGAATCCTTGTGGACTTCAGAAACGTTTTTGACATCCGAACTTGGCAGCTCAACTTCTAGCGATTCCAGCTTTACCGATGCCGTAAGCAACAGAAAAACCATCACGATAAAAATGATGTCGAGCAGCGGTGTTAAGTCCGGCGCTAGGCTCTGTGTGTTCGATGAGTGGGGCGTTTTAATCATGCTTGGCTCACATCACCGATAGAAGATTTGTTGACAGGCTTGCCTTGAGTATCATCAGACTGATTGGTTTGAATCGACATGCCTTCTAGCCACACATTCACATAGTTCAGAGTATGTTCTAGCTGAGCTAGCACTCGATCGGCCCAAAGGCCTAACAGCTGAGCACCAGAGATGGCAGGAAGCGCAATCATCAAACCTGCTGCTGTGGTTCTCATTGCTAATCCAAGACCGTCTGCCAAATCATTAGGCGTGATGCTGCCTGTTGTCGCGGCAACGCCTTTAAACATCTCAATAAGACCAAGTACCGTACCAAGCAAGCCGATGAGTGGGCTGATCACGCCGATCAAACCAAGTAGTCTTAAACCTGCATGAAGCTGGTGGCGTTTTTCTTGTAGCCAGATCCCAGCGGCATCTTCACGTAACCCTTTTGAGAAAGAGTGGTGAGCAAGCAACATTGACACACCCTTGTACAGTAGCGGGCGTTTACCTGAAATCGACTGAGCAAGCGCTTCAATCTCTTTACTGTTGGTTGGTGAAATTTGGTTAAGCTCACGACGAATAGCACGTTTGCCCACACCAATGCTGAGCATGACTTGGAAGACACGTTCAGCGATGATCATTGCTGTTAATGCCGAACAGATAAGAAGAGGCCAAGTCATTAAGCCAAGTTGATCTTGTAAGTAACTGATTTGTTGCATGATTAATCCAACCTAAAACGAACAGGTATTTGTACTCGGTGAGCAATCGCTCGACCATTGACAGTGTGAGGTGAGAATTTCCATTGTTTAATGGCATCTAATGCGGCGTTATCGAGCATTAGTGCGCCTGATGAATTTACTAATGCTTGTTTAATTTGTTTGCCTTCAGCGTCTAGCCAGATCTCATAAGTCGCGACACCTTCAACGCCACGACGTCTTGCTTGGCGAGGGTAATTCGGTGGGGTAGGACGCGCAGAGAACGAAGGCTTAGTGACCAAAACTGGCTCTTGGTTTGATACGCCTTGATTTACTTCCTGAGGCTGGTTGGCAGATTCGTCCATATTCTTATCGACTTTCTTGTCGGCTAGCTTCTCTGGTTGTGGTGCTGGTTCTGGGCGTTCTTTCTTGACCACCTTTTTCTCAGTCACTGGTTTCTTTTGAACAGGCTTTTTTTTGACAACCTTCTTCTCAATCACTTTTTTCTCAACTTTCTTTGGTTGAGGTTTATTGGTGATCGCTTTTTTCTTTGGGGTTGGCTTAGCTTGCTTTGGCTCAACCGTTTTTGGTTCGACTGGTTTAGGTTCGGCTTGTGAGACGGTTTCTTTTACTGGTTCTGGTTCAACTGGCTCTGTGATTGTTTTTTGCTGAGCTTGTGAAGGAACGCTCTTAGGAGTGAAGTTGATCGATACCGTGTTCGATTGGCTACCTGCAGGCATCGCAAATACTTTGGATTCTTGAGCGACAAACAACAACGCGGCATGAATCACTAACGATGCACCGCCTGCAATAACATATCTAGGAACGTTCACAATCAATCCTTTACCAAATCAAAATTCTGTATCGGATTATTGCTTAGAATCTAAATAAGATCAATTATCAATTGCATTATCATTTACGTGTATTTATGATTCTCTCAGTTTTTAGCGAATAGTCTTCCAGACTTTGCTATGTAAGTGTTTAGAGAGATTATATGAGTCTTAATATTTATAAATTTGACGAATCAATCTTGGGCGTTTCTAGCCCTGATCCGCTTCGTTTTGCGTTTGCGAAAAAGCATTCTGCACACGCCGGAGGAAGTTCAATTCCGGTCGACCCCAGTAAGAAGTTAGAACTCTTTGACGAATTGATGTTGAGTGAAGGGAAAAAACAGGATAAGCGTTGCTTGTATATCCACATTCCTTTCTGTCGTGTGCGTTGTACGTTCTGCAATTTCTTCCAAAATGCCGCAAGCCGTAAATTAGTGGATGAGTATTTCGATGCACTGATGGTCGAACTAAAGCAGAAAGCCAAAACGCCTTGGGCTCAGTCTGGACTATTTCACGCTGTCTATATTGGTGGCGGAACACCCACCGATTTGTCGCCTCAGCAAGTTGAGCAGCTGGGTAAAGCGATTCGTCAATATTTCCCACTAGCAAACGATGTTGAGATGACATTGGAAGGGCGCATCAATCGATTTGGTGACGAGATGTTTGATCGTGCGCTTGAAGGAGGCTTCAATCGTTTCTCATTCGGTATTCAAAGTTTCAATACTCAGGTTCGACGTAGTGCTAAGCGCCTAGATGACCGAGAGGTTGTGCTAGAACGTATCAGTTCACTGAGCCGTACAGAACAAGCGCCAATCGTTCTTGATCTGCTATACGGATTACCACACCAATCTATGGAAGTGTTCCAACAGGATTTAGAAGACTACATGTCTACTGGCGCGCACGGCATTGACCTCTACCAACTGATTGTTACGGGCAATGCACCTATGCTTAATCTTGTTGAGAAAGGAAAAATCCCACCGCCTGCGAATACGCCAGATAAGGCGAGCATGTATTTGGCGGGTGTGGAGTTCATGGCAAAAAATAAGGTCAAGCAACTGAGCGTAAACCACTGGACTCGTGATAACCGCGAACGCAGCATTTACAACAGCTTAGCGAAAACTTATGCCGAAGTCTTACCCATTGGTTGTGGGGCTGGTGGCAACATCGGCGGTCATGGTGTGATGCAGCATCGAACTTTAGACAGCTACATGGAGTCTATAAAGCAAGGTCAATTACCTATCGCCATGATGACGAAGCAAAGCTCATTAGAGCCTATCTTCTCAACATTAAAGGCAGGTTTCGATTCTGGTGTTGTTAGAAGAAGTACGCTACCGAGCTTTATGGGACAAGACACGTTCGACTACCTAAAACCTCTGTTCGCGCATTGGGAAAAGAACGGTTTAGTTGAGCTTTCGGAAGATTATCTGAGCCTGACTATTGCTGGCAGCTTTTGGGCGGTAAGCCTAACGCAGAGTGTAATTCAAGTGCTTAACGCTGAATTCCAAGCTATGTATCCAGCGCCTAAAGCGTCAGGTTCGGGCGTACACCCGCATGCTAGTTTGAAGCACGCTTAATATCGAATTTTTAGTTTATAACTTACTCGTTTATACGGAACATATTCAATGACAGATACAACATTAGAAATGACAGAAACTCTAGAACAACGCGTAGCTCTAATTTTAGAAGAAGAGCCAAAACTACTGCCAACAGTAATTGCTGAGAAGCTAGGTGTTTCAGAAGTTGAAGTGGTTGCTGCTTTTCCAAACGACATGGCGGTAATGCTAGATGGCAGCCGTGCTCAAGAGATTCTAGAAGGTTTAGTGGGTTGGGGCCCTGTGACTACTATCGTGCACTCATTTGGTTCTATCTTTGAAGTTAAAGCGCCATTCCCGAAAGGTAAAGTAGCGCGTGGTTACTACAATCTGATGGGCAAAGAGGGCGAGCTTCATGGCCACCTTAAACTTGATAACGTTAAACATATCGGTTTGGTGAGCAAGGCGTTTATGGGTCGTGAAAGTCATTACTTCGGCTTCTTCAGTGAAACCGGCGAAAATATTTTTAAGATTTACCTAGGCCGTAACGAAAAGCGTGAGCTTATTGCCGACCAAGTAGAACGCTTCAAAGCGTTAAAAGAACAAGCTTAAGTACAGTCAATAGTAAATAATCAGCAGCAATCTGACATAGGGTTGCTAACTGGCTTAAACAAGACATCAATGCTCGAGGATCGTTTAGTTCGCTAATGATCGCTCAACCTCGGGCAAAAATAATAAATCAGAGAAAGTGAAGAAAGGAATTACCCATGGAACAGCAAGTAAAACAAGAACGTCTACAAGGTCGCTTAGGTCCAGAAATTAAAGAGTTTCGCCAAGAGCGCCGTACCCTTCAACTTGCAACGGTTGATGAAGAAGGTCGCCCGAACGTAAGTTACGCACCTTTCGTTCAGAACCAAGAAGGTTACTTTGTTCTAATTTCTGATATTGCTCGTCATGCTCGTAACTTGAAAGCGAATCCTCAGGTATCTTTGATGATGATTGAAGACGAAGAGAGCTCGAAGCAGCTTTACGCACGTAAGCGTTTAACGTTTGATGCTCAAGCAAGTGTTGTGGAGCGTGAAACGGAACTTTGGACTCAAGTGATTGGCCAGATGCAAGAGCGTTTTGGTGAAATCATTGATGGTTTGAGCCAACTTCAAGACTTCTCTCTATTCAACCTTAAAGCAGAGAACGGCCTATTCGTTAAAGGCTTCGGTCAGGCATACCAAGTGTCAGGCGACGATCTGGTGGACTTCGTTCACCTACAAGAAGGCCACAAAAAAGTATCTAACGAGTAATCTCGTTTAACCGATTTCTTCAGGAGCCCTCCAATGTGAGGGCTTTTTTATGTCTAAATCAAAGAGTTTGGTATATTAACGTTTGATGACTATTTATGTGTAAGGATCGGTACGTGAAACCAGTAAGTCGAGATTGGGACGAGTTTTGTTATCCGTTTATCTATGAAGACAGTCCTATCTGTGATTTTGAGATTTTGTCGGATGAACTTTGTTGCCGAGTTGGATTGGTGTTGTCTTTAGAGCTAGAGCCTCAGGTTCGTGAGATCCTGCAACGCTTGCAGCCAAACATCTATCACTTGAATGGCTCTGTGCGCGGTAAGCTTGCCATCACCGAGTCTGAATTGGTCGAGCTCAAGCAAGACTATCATCGTATCCGCGATCAGCTAGAAGGTGGTTTTAAAGGTTTTGTCTTACCCGGTGGACACCGAGTGTCTAGTGAACTTCACTTGTGTCGTTGTCAGGCTAAGAAAGTTGTGCGAGCTTTGGTGAGTATTGAGCATCATGAAAGTAAAAAATCGCCAGACCCGATTCTTTTTAAATACGCAAACCTAGTGGCGAACACTCTCTATGCATTGGCCTCTTTTACCAATCATGTCAATGAAGTCGAGGAAGTGGAATTTGTGAGTAAGAGCTACTCTATGCCGAAAAAGTCTATGCCAGAAAATAAAGACTAACGGTTAGCTCTATTCTTATTAAGATTTGAAGAAAGAAGAGACTAAGAAGCTAAACCATTGAGCACTATGCTAGGTTTAGCTTCTAAAACAGAGCCTAAGCAGCCGTAGAGGCGCCGTTTAAGACTTTTGCACCGCGTAGCATAGCTTCGATTAATTCACCCGCGTTGAACTTCTCAAGAGCTTCATGCGCCCCCACCTGATTGGCACGGTCAACACAGATCTCACTGGATAGTGAGGTATGCAAAATACAGTAAGCGTGACTTAAAGCGCTGTCGTTTTGCACTTCAAATGCAAGCTCATAACCATCTAATCCCGGCATCTCGATATCACTCACCAGAAGATCAATGGCATTGCCAGCGCTGGCTTGGCGTCGCATCAGGTCGATGGCATCTAAGCCGTTGTTACAAATGCTGTAAGGGATGTTGATGCTGTCTAAGGCATCTGATAACTGTTTACGCGCAATCAAAGAGTCATCCACCAATAAGATGTTCAACGCTTTGAGGCGTTCCCTTTCCACATCGGTCAGCATTGGGATGTGCGCATTCTCATAAGCTGGGTAGATCTTAGAAAGCAGCAGTTCCACGTCGAGCATTTGCACAATACGGTCTTCGAAACGTGTAATACCGGTAACAAACACATTGCGACCCACACTCGTGGGTGGAGACTCAATACTCTTCCAGTCGCATTCAATGATTTTATCAATCGAACGAACCAAGAACGCCACAACTGTTCTCAAACAGTCAGTAACGATGAGTACACAATCTTGGTATTCAGCGGGTGTTATCGGGCGGAAGCCAATCGCAGCGGACATATCAATAACTGGAACCGTAAGGTCGCGGATAGTCACTGTACCAATCACGTGATGATGGGAGTAGGGGATCTGAGTCATCGGCTGAAAAGGGACGATTTCTCTGACCTTAAGCGTGCCAATCGCAAAACTTTGAGTGAGGGATAACTTGAACATCAACATTCCCTGTGACTGACTCGCTTTACTGATCGGTTTGGCCATAAGTGGCTCCTACTTAATACGCGCTTAATTTATAAGGATTAATTTAAAGGGAAATGGAAGCCGCAGCAAGTCGCGATGCGGTTTTAATGACCTTTAAGGCAGTTGTTTTCGGTTATAGAGTGAAGAATAGCGGTTCTTGGGTTAAAATCACGCTAAACGCTGGCTGTCGATGAATTTATGTCGATAAGCCGTTAGCGGCAAACAGATTTACAACAGTCAGTTCATTCACGATGTTCTAAGCAATCGTCGTAGGTAAACTGGCCGCAACAAACTGAGAATTATCATGGCAAGAACAGCAGCAGCGCTTCATATTTTGGTGAAGCATAAAGAACTAGCAGAAGACATCATGACGCAGCTTAAAAAGGGCGCTAAATTTCAAACGCTAGCGAAGAAACATTCAACCTGTCCATCTGGTAAGAAGGGCGGCGACCTAGGTGAGTTCAAAAAAGGTCAAATGGTGCCTCAGTTTGATAAGGTTTGTTTCTCTGGCGAGACGCTTGTACCCCACCTTGTGAAAACAAAATTTGGCTGGCACGTCGTGAAGGTTCTTTACAGAACTTAGTTATAATTATGTGTTAGATTGAATAAAAGGAGCGTATATACGCTCCTTTTTTGTATCCATCTGACGCACTTTAAACGCTTATGTAACTTGGTCGTTATAAGGCAACCAAAGTTATGTAGCGGCAGTTTAGTGAATCAATGTTGTTTCGAGATGATCTCTTCGAATAACACTTGGATTAGCTTGCTACCATAGTCGGTGCTCCAGTCTTGCGCCAGTTCTGCAATCAACTGATTGGTTGAAGTTAGGGTAACACCGTGTTTTTCCATTCTTCTTAGTGCTGTTTCATCAGCTAATGTTGTTGGAGATCCAGACCCGTCAACCACGACCTGTACATTGTAACCTTCAGCTATGGCTGTAATCGCTGGATAAACAACACATACATCCGTGGTGATCCCTGCAATGATGATATTTTTGCGCCCAGTTGCTTTAACCGCAGCCGCAAAGTTTTCATCTTTCATGCTATCGACAACTCCTCCTCGAAGAATACGATTCTCGTAAGCTTCTGGTACTGCGTTAATCAGTTCATTAAAAAGAGGGCCTTGTGCTTGATCTTCCATACTCGATGTTAGGATCAGCGGCATCTTGGTCACATGTGCAGCACGAGCTAATGCGACCGTGTTGTTTTTGATCTCTTCTAGGTTAGCTGAGCCAACCCAACCCATGGTGCCGACTTGATGGTCGATCAGTAGCATCACAGAGTTTTCTGGAGTGAATGTTGTAGTATTCATAATGGACTTCCTTTTTTAGTTATTGGTTTACTTGCTGGGATTGCAGTTGTTTTATTCGTCTAACACCTGCGATTAAGTTGCTAGTGCTGCTGTGTAACGATGCTCCGTTACTAATGAAGTCTTGTTTTAATGGGGTTCCCGAGACGATCACAAACTCAGCATTACTCTCTAATGCAGCGACAGCGATTAGCGATGTATTCTTATCAAACACACCTAACTCACCCGCTGATAAGTCTTTACTTCCGACTCTGACAGAGCCATGGCGTACAAAAATAAAGGCTGTTGTCTGTGATGGTTCTCCTGCGTATTGCCATGTGTTTTCGGCATCTTAGTTGATGTGTAAATACGTCATATCAACAGGAGTGAGAGCCTTGCTTTGTTTGCCGTTAAATCGTCCCACAAGCACTTTGGTGGTTGAATGAGCCTCTTCAATAACTGGGAGTTGCTCTTGTTGCTGGGTTGAATAAGTGACAGGCCCCAATTCATGTTCGTCTTCGGGTAAGGCAACCCAGAGCTGAAATGCATCCGCAACTTTGTTGTCCGGATGAACGGTCTCTTTGTGCAGCACTCCTGAACCTGCAGACATGATTTGGATGCCTCCTGCTTCTAATAAGCCTGAATGGCCGCCGGTGTCTTTGTGAGCAATAGCCCCAATCTGTGGATAGCTTATGGTCGCTACGCCTGAATGTCCGTGAAAGTCAAAACCGGCGGTTCCCTTCACATTCGACATTTTAAAGTGGTCCCAAAGCACAAAAGGGTTGAGATCTGTGAGGTTCGATGAACTTACATAGCTCTTTACGGGGCCGTGATTTCGACCATTTCTGATTTCATGTATTTGTCTAATCATTTTGTTAGTCCTTAAATTTGATTGCTGAAAATAATATTAATAAAAGAATCATTACTTGATTAGATGGTATATTTGGTTTTGTTAATCCCATTATTGAGGGTAATAAGGATGAATCTGAATGACATCAAGGTGTTCATTGACGTTGTAGAGGCCGGGAGTTTTGCTGGTGCAGGTAAAGTTTTGGAGATGCCTTCTACGACGGTAAGTAGGAAGGTGCAGATGCTCGAAGCTGACTTGGGCGTTAAGCTCCTTCATAGAAGCACTCGTAAGCTTTCTATGACAGAAGCAGGGCACCAATACTTCCAATCGTGCCAACAACATCTTGCTGCTCTAGAAGAGGCTAATGAACAGATCAAGCAAACTCAGCTAGAGCCGAAAGGCAAAATTCGTATCACGTCGCCATTAGAATTTGCGATTCAATACGTACAACCTTGGATCGTCGAGTTCTTAAATCAATACCCGGATATCAGTATCGAGCTCGATACCTCAGATGACTATGTCAACATGGTGGAAGAGCGAATGGATATCGCGTTTCGCTCGGGGTCGCTGCAAGACTCTTCACTCATTGCGAGAAGGATAGGTCCCAAGAAGAATATCTGTTGTGCTAGCCCAGAGTTCCTGACAAAGACGAGGAAGATTAAAGTGCCAGAGGACCTTCAGAAGGTTAATTGTTTGGTGATGGGCCACTCAATAGCCCATACCCGATGGCATTTTACGAAAGCTGAACAGGCTCATCATGTCGAAGTTACTGGTTTCTATGCGGCGAATGGTGCCAGGTTAATTATTGACTCGGCATTGCAAGGGCTCGGCGTCGCTTATATTCCAATTGCATTAGCGACCCCATACCTGAAAAATGGCCACTTAGTGCCAGTGCTCACTGAATATGACACACCAACCTCAGACATGTTTGTGGTCTATCAATTTCATCGATACATGGCAAAACCGACCCGACTCTTTGTCGATTTTGTGATGGAGAAAGTGACGCCAAATGCGCCTTGGGAAGGTTAATGCGCTTGATTCTGCATTTTGTTTGGATTGTTCGATGTTTGTTTCTGGGCGTTTATCAAGAATATCTCGCCTCAAGGCCATGCCCTTGTAAAGTATGTAACTGAAGTTCTGTCGTAAAACTGTTGTATCATATGCATCGAATGGAGTTTAAATGAGAGCTTATACGCTCTTTTTTGTGACTTTTTTACGCGTTTTAAAGTACTACGGTTGAGTGTTCATCCCAGACGTTATGCGATAATTGGCGCTACGCCCTTAACCATCCGCCGTGACTAATCGGTGGGAGGATGAGGGGGTTTAATGAGTAACTCATATAATAAATACCATTCTTAAGGAAATTTATGCAGCTTTGCCTTTTAGCCTTTGTATTTATCTAGAAAGCTGTAAACGAGTTTGGTAGGAGAACAACATGGAGAGTTCAGCTATGTTAAGCAACCCAGCGACAGATGTCATATTGCATGCCTTTGACTGGTGCTACGCTGACGTAATGAAGAACGCCCCACTGATCCAAGAGTTGGGTTATAAATCTGTTTTAGTATCACCGGCGATGAAATCGCTGCGCGGCCCTAAAGGTTGCGACCGAAATTCTGGCACCCAATGGTGGCAGCGCTATCAACCCCAAGATTATCGTGTGATCGATAATCAACTTGGTGACACGCAAGACTTCACTGCGATGGTGAACACGTTAAAGCAACACGGGCTTCGTACCTATGTAGACGTCGTGTTTAACCATATGGCCAACGAATCGGGTATCCGCGGTGATCTAACGTATCCCAATCAGCAAGACATGGCGTCTTATCAAAAAGATGCTGACTATTATGAATCCATACGTTTGTTTGGTGATCTTTCTGAGCCTTTATTCGATGAAAACGACTTCGTGGAAGCGTTTGGTATCAAGAACTGGAAAGACACGTGGGAAGTGCAAAACGGGCGTATTACCGGTGGCGCGAGCGATCCTGGCCTGCCAACGCTGCTAGATAACGATAATGTGGTGGCACAACAAAGAGCCTACCTAAAAGCACTGAAAGACATTGGTGTGAAAGGATTTCGTATTGACGCGGCAAAGCACATGACACTGGCACACCTACGCAAGGTGTGGACTGATGACATCTGCGAAGAAATGCACATCTTCGGTGAGATCATTACCGATGGCGGTGCGACAGAAGAAGAGTATGAGCTGTTCCTTGAGCCATATCTCAAACACACTCGCTTAGGGGCGTACGATTTCCCGTTGTTCAACACCATCTTCAAAGCATTTGAAGAACAGGGCAGCTTTAAGTCTTTGATTAACCCTTACTGTTTTGGTCAAGCTCTGTCGAATATGCGAGCCATCACGTTTGCGGTAACTCATGATATTCCAAACAACGAGGTGTTTTTGGAGCATGTGATGGATGAAGTGGATGAGCGATTGGCTCATGCTTTCATTCTTGGTCGAGACGGCGGTGTGCCGCTTGTTTACAGTGAACTGAGCACCAGCGGTATTCTGGACAAGAGCGGTCAGCCTCGTTGGCTCAACGACTGGCAAGCGCCTTACATGAAAAACATGATTCAATTCCATAACCATGTTCATGGCGAAGCGATGCGTGTGGTTGAAGCGAATGATGATTTGTTGGTGTTTGTCCGTGGTGATAAAGGCATTGTGGTGATTAACAAGTCGAAACGAAGCAAGACAGCCTCATTAAATTGGACTGGTGCAGTGACCGACTTGTTGTCTGGAGAAGTGTTTGACTGTGTTGGTAAGGAGTTAACCATCAAGGTTGAGCCTAACCAGTGCATGATGCTGACGACCAACTAGATCGAATCTGTTATGAGTTACGTCTAATCGTTTAGAAAGATAAGATTGAAAAGAAAGCCCCGCTACTGGCAATCAGTAAGCGGGGCTTTTTATTTGAAGCTGTTTATTAGTTACTAAACAGAGTGTTAGTTCAACGGTAAAGCGATTAAACCGTAAACTTGTTCAATAGCTCGTCTTGTTGGCGAACATTGTCCGTTTGAACCTGCATTGCTGTGTTCGCTTCTTGAGCTGCGTTGGACACTTGTGTTGAAAGGTCTTTGATCTTAACTGTGTTGTTATTGATCTCTTCCGCTACCAAGCTCTGCTCTTCTGCCGCTGAAGCAATCTGGATGTTCATATCTGAGATGCGTTGAATCGCGTCACGGATACGGTCAAGTGAAGAGTTCGCTTGCTGAGCGCGTTCAACGGCGTCAGTGGCTGTGTCTTTACTTTGGTTCATCGCGTTCGATACTGAGCTTGCACCCGCTTGGAGCTGCTCGATCATGTTGCGGATTTCAGTAGTCGATTCTTGAGTACGTTGCGCCAGAGTGCGAACTTCATCGGCAACGACTGCGAAACCACGGCCTGACTCACCAGCACGCGCCGCTTCAATAGCCGCATTCAATGCCAGTAGGTTGGTTTGGTCTGCAATATCGTTGATTACTTTTAGAATCGTTTCGATGTTGGCTGTTGCTGATTCAAGTACTTGTACTTCGGCAACCGCTTGGTCGATACGTGCTGAAAGGTTATCAATCGCTTGAGTGGTGTCGCTTACGACAGATGTGCCGTCTAGCGTTGCTTCGTCTGCTTCACGGGCTGCCGCTGCTGCGCCTTGAGCATTGTTTGCAACTTCAGTTGCAGTAACCGCCATCTCGTTCATTGCAGTCGCTAACTGTTCAAGCTCTTGCAGCTGGGTATTCATTGCTTTCGCTGACTCGCCCGCACCTTTCACTGTGATCTCAGTACCGCGTTTAATCTCAACACCAATCGCTTTCGATTGAATGATCTGATTTTGCAGATTTTCGGTAAAGGTATTGAAGCCTTTCGCTAGATCAGAGAACTCTTTGTCTGTGTTGGTATCTAGGCGTTTAGTTAAGTCACCTTGTCCGCTTGCTACGTCTTGAATTGCTTGGTTAAGTGCATCCAGTGGACGCATTAACACACGAATCAGAACTGTTAGAGCAATGATGCTTAGAATCACCGCAATCAATGAGTAGATCATTGAGCTGTTCTTCAATTCTTCAACCGTTTGGAAAGCGATCTCTTCATCAAGGATGGCACCGATGTACCAATCTTCACTTGGGATGTGGGTGAAGTTAACTAGGAACATTTTGCCGTCGACTTCAATTTCTTGAGAGCCTTCACGAATAGTCGCTTGAGGCATGTAGCTCGAAAGCGTTTCACCGTTGTTTTTCGCATTCGGGTGAGCAATCGTGGTGCCGTCCGCTGTTACTAGGAACAGGTAACCCGCATCAAACAAGTTCACTTGGTTGACCAAGGTAGCAAGGTTCGTCAGTTCTAGGTCGTAGAACATACCTGCAGTGAAGCGTCCATTGTCTTTAACTGGCGTCCCCACAGAGATGATGACTTTCTTACTCGATGCATCCACATAAGGAGCGGTAACAACTAAACTGTTTTTGGATTTAGCATCAATGTACCAAGGACGAATTCGCGGGTCGTAATCTGGACCTGCATCCCAACCATCATCATTTTCAATAACGAAACCGTTTGCTTCATAACCAAAACCAACCGCTAGGAAGCTGTTTTTAAGCTTTGGCTTTTCTAGGATTTCTTTAACGTAAGCGCGATCTTCAGGGTTGATCTCGATGACTTCAGTCGTCGATTGAGCCAACGCTTTCTTGGCGTTCATCTCCGATACGACGGTATTTTTCACGCCCGAGACCATCTCTTCTAGGCTCGCATTGACGTGGTTTTCTACTGCACTTCTTACAGTGTAAAGTTGTTGTATTGAAAGCAATGATACTGTCACTAGCAGCAAGGCTGATGATGCAGCAACCACCTTATGGCTAAATTTCATTGAGTTTTCCCCTTCTCACAGGCTTTGCGAAGACTAAAGTTAATCGTGTTTTTGTAATTATATATATCGACTCGATTGAATTTTACTTGAATGTAATTTCACAAAATAGACTACAAAAATACAACAACCTAAACAATACAAAATTCACTAAATCACATATTTGTTACTTTTAGTATTTGGTTCAATGAGTTGGGGAATGGGGCTAGACGTAGTTTAAGGGGGAATTAAGAATGTATTAATTTGATAGTTATGCGTTCAGTTTTCTATTAACAAGAGGCGGGGTGAATAAACGATATGAAATCAAATGATATGCAGAACTTATAAATTAATTGAACTCCAAATAATACTGTGTATATATTTTGTGCTAATAAAAAGCCCCACAAAAGTGAGGCTTTATAAACTGAATCTTTATTGAATTATATAAGTAGTATCTAATTTAGAATATTAGATGCGCTACACCAGCGATAACTGGAAGTGTAATTAACGTACGCAGAATAAAGATAATAAACAGTTCTAAGATGTTCACTGGAATCTTACTGCCTAGAAGCAGAGCGCCTACTTCAGACATGTAGATCAGCTGAGTTACCGACATTGCTGCAATAACAAAGCGAGTCATCTCGTTGTCGATAGAAGCCGCAAGGATTGCTGGGATAAACATGTCCGCAAAACCAACAACAATCGTTTCAGATGCTGCAACCGCTTCAGGAACACCAAGTAGTTCTAGGAATGGAATGAAAGGCTGACCTAGGAATGAGAATACAGACGTGTATTCCGCAATAACCAGCGCCATCGTACCTAGGCCCATAACAACAGGCAGTACGCCAAATACCATATCCACGGCGTTACGGATGCCTTCAGCAAATACTGATTTAGCAGACTTAACTTGTGATGCTTTGCTTACTGCTAGCTCAAGGCCCCAAGAGAATGTTGAGTGACCTGCTGGGATAGCGTCAGCGTCTTTGTGAGGCTTGCTGCCATCAATGAAAGTATCTTTCTTCATGCTTAGTGGTGGAAGGCGAGGGATGATTACCGCTGCCACAATACCCGCTAAACAGATTGCTGCGTAGAAAGGTAGGAACAGGTGCTCTAGTTCTACCTGAGCAATAACCACAAGACTGAATGTGATAGATACTGCTGAGAAAGTCGTACCAACAACCGCAGCTTCACGCTGAGTGTAGAATTTCTTCTCGTACTGTTTGCTTGTAAGCAGGATACCAACGCTGCCGTCGCCTAACCAAGAAGCCATACAGTCAATCGCACTACGACCTGGGAGGTTGAAGATTGGACGCATGATTTTACTTAGTAGCGTGCCAAACAGCTCTAGTAGACCAAAGTTAAGTAGAAGCGGAAGTAGCAAACCAGCAAAGATGAATACTGAGAACAGTGTCGGAAGCAGGCCTTCTAGAACCAGACCACCGGTGTTTTCTTCCCAAATAACCTCAGGGCCAACTTGGAAAAAAGCCATAACGGCTGCAGCACCACCAATTAAACGAACCAGCAACCACAGTGGAGATGGGTTGAAAAGGCCGTTTAAAAATGAATTTGATGTAATGAATGTAGGCTTAAAAATGGTGCTTAAAACTGAAGCTACAGACATGAAAGCAACGATCGCAGTGATGATAGGGACTAGATATTCACCGAAAACCGCTTGAATTGATTTGGCTAAGATAGCTACAGGGATAGTTAGATCACCTTGATAGCTGATTGGCGCCATGAAAAGGAATAAACCAATCAATGATGGGATTAAGAAAACCCAGAAACTGCCTTTAGATTTCTCTGTTTGAGCAGTATTCGTGTTGTTAGACATGTTATTGTTCTCGAATTTCTACACGTAAAAAAGCCACATCCTTGGCATTTTTATTCACTAAACGTCCGTATTTTCTCATTGGGTGCAAGATTACCCAGTATTAATATTGCTTGCAATACTATTCATCAAATATCGCTAAATATTCATGCTGGTTATTCTGCAACGTATTAAGAGTTTAGAATAAAGTGTTGCGGATGTTACGTAGTTTGAGGTTATATTGCCAGATATTTATAAATTGACTGGAGTTTCAGTTCGATAGGTCAAGTATAACCAGTAGCTAAACGCAATAATGAAAGCAAAAGAGGCAGGGAAAGCCAATGCCAAGATTTCGAAGCGTTGGAACAGGCAAGCGCCACTTAAACCGCCAAACAGGAAGCCAACCACAATGAACATCAGCAGTTTGGCTTTACGACGGTCAAAAGGCATCCCCTTTAAGCGAGCGCCAATCATGATCCCCAGATCGGTAATGATCCCGCTCATGTGTGTTGTTCGAATGATCGCCCCGCTGTAAGTGGAGATCATCGCGTTCTGCAAACCACACGCGGCTGAAGCGAAATACTGGCCGGAAGTGTAGCCTTGCAACAGTGCCCACAGCGCCAAGAACAGCAATCCACCCTCAATACATAGCGCAACACCGTAACGGCGTCCTAACTTCAATGCTTGGTTTTCAATAAAGAACCCGCTGAACGCCGCACCTAACATGAAGCTCATGATCACCAATAGGAGGTGAACAGAAGCCGAGGTCGGTGTAAGCAGGCTACTGCCTAGCAAAGACATGGTGCCGGAGATATGGGAGATAGCTTGATGTTGGAAGCCAAGTAAGCCGATAGCATTAACACTGCCAGCAAGGCCGGCTAACAAAAGGGCGCCGTATTCAACCCAGCGAGGTAGCTTAGAAATCATGTGGTTCACCCTGGGTTAAATAGAGGAGCAAGATTATAACGCTAGACAAAAGATACGCTAGCGTTGTGGAGCGTTGATATTTGATCTTAGGCAACAGTATTGCAGTTTGTTTTAATACTGTTGCTCTATAAAGATAACGGTCAATAACGAGATAAAGATTACGCTCAATGACGAATTAGTTGTAATGGCTCATTTGGTGGTCGAATTTAACCCAACCGTGTTTGCGTTCTTCATAAACCGAAAAGCTCGGCAGTGGGAAGTCTTGCTCTTTAAATAATCCGAGCGGGACGATATAAAAATCGGCGGCGGCAACCGACTGCAAAAGCATGGTGGTGCCACACTTGGGACAAAACTGATAGGTGACTTCATTACCCGTATCGCTGATGCGTGAAAAAGAGGTCACTTCACCGCTGAGTGTAACTTGTTCTATTGGGAACCGAGCCTGAACGCCGAACACACTTCCGGTGCGTTTCTGACACTCATAGCAATGGCAGACAGATGTACGTTGAGGTTCGCCTCGGCATACTAGGTTGACTGCTCCACAGCGGCATTCGCAACTTCTGATATTTCTATCTTTAATATGATTGATATCCATCCATGCTCCACTTCTGGTTAACCCTGTATTGATAATTATACTAAAGCCCTTTATGGTCTGCACAACTGGATGAAAACAAAAGAATATAATTGCCCATGAAAAAGAAAATCTTACCTATCCCTCTGATTCTACTGATTCCAATTGTCATGCTGGTTGTGGTGATAGTAGCGGGTATTTATCGCTTTAGCTTAAGTGATGAAGAGATCTTGG
Source organism: Vibrio sp. Vb339 (assembly GCF_902751245.1). Taxonomy (NCBI): domain Bacteria; kingdom Pseudomonadati; phylum Pseudomonadota; class Gammaproteobacteria; order Vibrionales; family Vibrionaceae; genus Vibrio; species Vibrio sp. Vb339. The sequence goes on from NZ_CADDIS010000001.1 coordinate 833,156, forward strand.
CGAAGTTTCCTTCTTCTCAAGTGAGTTATGACTCAGTCGTAGAAACCGTTTTTGATTTGAAGACGACCAACCCATGGACAATTAAAGTTCCTGAAACTAACGCCTACGCTTTTATCAATGAAGTTGATGAGCCTAGAGCCATCGCGTTTGGACGCTATGACTCAGGTGTTGAGCGCGGTGTGGTAACGGTAGACACCAATAATCTTTCAGCCGCCACGCTGGGCAAGGCGAGTTTCTTTGTCGCGCCGATGTGGATATCTAACCAAGGCAGCGGTGTTTTCTATTATCTAGGCCTGTTTAAACATGACCAGCAACGAAGCCGTGTGGTGTTAGTCGACCAACTTTTACTGGGTGATCGTATACAAATTCAGACATTGGAGGTCGCTCAGCAGCCAGATTCGCAATCACAGAATAAACTCACTGGGGAAGGTTTTATCGGCTTTACTCAGCATTCTGCGGAACAATCATTTGCAGAACCCCCTTCTGAAAAGGTGTTAATGAGTTTTTCTTTTGATACGCAATCAATTGGTAAGCAATAACGTTTGCGTGAATGTAAGGATCTGTTGTTTATGTGAGCCAAATTACATATTATCTTAGTTAGATGAATGAAATTTAGACACACTTAGCTTTGTGTCCGCTTATTTTTACAAATGGAGCTTGCGAATGATTAATAAACGTTTTTTTAAGACGAAAGATGAAGTTGAAGTGACCTTCGAGCTAGAAGCTCAGGAAGCGAACTCTGTATCCATCGTTGCTGACTTTCTTGATTGGAAAGCTACCCCAATGAAAAAACTAGCCAAAGGGAAGGTTTACAAGTTTAAAACTCGCCTACCTAAAGATGGCGAGTTTCAATTCCGCTACCTAGTTGATGACCAACAATGGGTGAACGATGCGAACGCTGACCGTTACATCCCAAATGAGTTTGGTGAAGACAACTGCTTAGTGTCGACGGTTAACGCATAGTCTTTGCCTTAAAATCAGCGACTAATTCGCTTCGTTTATTAATTATTCGAAACGGGATAACGTCAACCAATAGAAAGCAGAAACTAGCCGTTTCTGCTTTTTTATTTTTAAATTTAGCGGTTAATTTTATTTCTTGTTGAGTGGCCCTTCATCTACGGCAACTCAATGACTTAGGTTAAGTTGGGCAGATTCACATCATATTATGACAATGCATTGATGATTTATGCGTTTGAAAAGCATATCCTATGCCTTTATATCGTAGAAAGACCTGTTTACCGTGTATTCAAAAATATTTTCCTCTCCGTTTGCCGAGCTTTCACCTGTAAAAAAAGTAGCTATTTTAGGACTGCCGCTTATTGCAGCGATTGGAGTTGCTCTGCAATCTTCGCAATCAAATCTGACGAAAACGATCGAACTTGATCTACCAGACTCAACCGTTATTGAATCAATTCTGTCACCATCTTCTGTTACCGTTATTGAGCCGCCGACATTTGAGTATCAAATTCAATCTGGCGATAACTTGAGTAGTATCTTCACGCAACTTGGATTTTCTTATAAATCGATGATGAGCGTGATGGAAACCGATTTGAACTTCCTTGCTTTAGATACGCTTCGCCCTGGTAATACATTACGCTTTTGGCGTGATGAAGCGACCGGCGACCTTTCTAAAATGGAACTTCAATTTAGCGTCGCAGACAAAGTGGTTTATCGACTGCTTGATGACGGCAGCTACGAATTCGAAGACATTTCTATTCCGGGTGAATGGAAGCAAAAACCTTTAGTCGGTGATATTCAAGGCAGCTTCTCTATGTCGGCGAACAAGGTTGGCCTGAGCAGTCTTGAGATTGACCATATTGTGACTCTTCTTAAAGACAAGCTGAACTTTAGCCGAGATCTGCGCGCTGGCGATCAGTTTGAAGTGCTTCAAAAAGCGCAATATGTTGATGGTGTTGCAACCGGAAAACGTGAAATTGAAGCAATTAAGATCATGAATCGTAACCGCGTTGTATCAGCGTACTTGCACACTGATGGTCAATATTACGATGCCAATGGCGATAGCTTACAACGAGCTTTCCAACGTTACCCTGTGAGCAGTAGCTGGCGCCAAAGTTCTCAGTTTAACCCCAAGCGCTTACACCCCGTGACAGGCCGAGTCTCACCGCATAACGGTACCGACTTCGCGACGCCAATTGGCACGCCGGTTCAAGCAACGGGTGATGGTAAAGTGATTATGACGCGTAAGCACCCGTACGCGGGTAACTATGTGGTCATTCAGCACGGCAGCACGTACAAAACACGTTACCTACATTTGAGTAAGATTCTGGTTCGTAAAGGACAAACGGTATCTCGTGGTCAGCGTATTGGTTTGTCTGGCAAAACTGGCCGAGTGACCGGCGCACACTTGCACTACGAGCTGATTGAACGTGGTCGTCCTGTGAATGCAATGACAGCAAATATCCCGATGGCAGATTCTGTGCCTAAAAAGGAAAAAGCGACGTTTGTAGCAGCAAGAGATGAAGCTGATAATTTGCTAAAGGTCGCGTTAGCCCAAGCTAATAACAGCTAGCCAGATCGTTTAGAGATAACCCTGAATAAGGCTGTTACTCACCAAGCAGCCAACTAAAACCGCGAGAGCATCACTCCGAGTAGAGTCATGTTTTCGCGGTTTTTTTGATCCTAGGTTAAAACAAGGATAGCGGTCTAAGCTAAGGGCTCTGAATGCGTGATATGGCTGACGATAGCTTCTGGCCGCATCGGTGGTGAGTAGAGGTAACCTTGTATCTTGTCACATCCCATAGCGTGCAGCTTTTCCAATTGCTCTCGCTTCTCTACGCCTTCCGCAACTAGTGAAACATCGAGCCTATGAGCAAGCTGAACAATCAACCAAACGACGCTCTCCGATGTTGAGCTAGTCAGCAAGTTACGGATAAAGGTGGCATCAATTTTAATGCAGTCGATAGGGTAGCTGTGGATGTAGTTCAAACTGGAGTATCCCGTACCGAAATCGTCGAGCGCAATGGTGAAGCCTTGCCCTCTCAAAAAGTTAAGTGCCGATTTGGTCTCTTGGGTTGGAGATAACAACACCGTTTCGGTTAACTCAATAACAAACTCTTCAGCTTTAAAGTGATGTTCCTCAATGGTTCGAGTGAGGTAGGAAATATAGCGTTTCGAGTCGGTAAGCTCATGAGCGGAACAGTTTATCCCAAGCTTAACCTTGTAACCTAAGCCTTGCTCTAAGGTGGTTTTAGCGCGACACACTAACTCAATAATACGCTCACCTAGCTCGACAATCAGCCCAGACTCTTCAGCCACTTGAATGAATTCCACAGGCGATATATCACCGTGTCTGGCGGTTTTCCAGCGAGTCAGTACCTCGAAGTATTCCCATTGTGTATCACCTTGACTGACAATTGGCTGCACAACCACGTACATACCATTGCCACTAGGTACATAATTATTTGAAATTGGGTTTTCAAGCTCATTTCGTAAAGCGGCGACTAACTCAGCCTTTCTTTGGTAGCGTACCCTTAGATGGGTGTCATAACATTGAATGTGAGTATCTTGGCTATGTTTGCACTCTTTAAGCGCTAAACTGGTGTTGAAGATGATCTGCTCAATGTCTTTGATGTCTCCGTCTGAGCGCGCAATACCAATGCTGAGATTGACATCGATCTTGATATCGACACTGCTGTAACCTTGTTTAATCTTAGCCAATATTTGTTCGCAAACGGATATTGGATCGGAATGGTAGGTAATGAAGGCGAACTCGTTGCCAGCAGTCCGGAAAGTCAGGTTGCTTTCGGGTAAGGTTCGACGCAAGGTTTCTGCGACAAATTGAAGCACTTTATCGCCAATATAATTGCCGTGCATGTCATTGATGGCTTTGAAGCTATTGATATCGAGTAAAGCCAATGTAAACGGAGTGACGCTCTGTTGAGTAATAGACTCTAAGGTATCTGATAGACAGCTTCGGTTGAGCAACCCGGTTAGGCTGTCGTGTGACACCTCATAACTAAGCTGATTTACAAGTTGTTCGGAGCGATCGTTAAACCACATTTCACGTAAGGTGTGAATGATGATGTCGGCGAACAATTGATGATGCTTTATTACGTCTTGCTGCTGATCAGGACTAAGAGGCGAGGTAAACGTTGAAAACAGCACGCCCATCACTTCGCCACTTTGAGTTCGAGTCGGGATCGCGATGGAGTTTTGTGAGGTGATTTCCTGCCTAAATGCCGATGTTGGCAATGACTGGACTACATACTGAGCAAACGAGCAATCTGGGTGTCTTTGATTGACGGCTTGTTGGTAGATGTGACCATGGCGCGCATTGATTTTGTCATGCAATACATGGTCAGAATGGGCGATCACCAAGGGAACGATTTGGTCAGGGAAGTGCTTCTTCTCAATGATGCTAGTGTATTGAGTATCAAAGGTCTGATGTAAAGTAAGCACAGCTGACTCTAAAAGGTCGATACCTTCCAATTTCAGCAAACGGCCAATGCGCTCTGTGTCTATCATGCTGTTGTGCGTATGTTGAGTCATAGTCACCATCCCTAGTTAACCAGATTCACGGTGTAAGCGGTATACGTATTATCTTGTATATGTGCGAACTTGTACAATCTATATGCGTCAAGTTTATTATCGGCCGTGTCGTATAACTTTTCAAATTAAAATGTGACTTATTTCACAGAGCTTGCGTGCTACGCTCTTTGTCTAGTCTATCTTTCAGATGGTCCAAAAAGAGCTTGGTTCGCGTGTGTGAGTAATCAAGCTTAGGGTAGTACGCGTAAACCATCACTTCGTCGGCAGTAATATTTGGCAATACTGGAACTAATGTCCCTTGTTTTAGATCCTCTTTGATCATCGCTTTGATGGTTAACAGTACGCCCATTCCTCGCTTCGCAGCATGAAACAAAGCCTCTGGATTGGTGGTAGCAAAGTTACCATTGAGGGTGATGCGTTGCCCTTTGGTAAGTGTGACTTCTCGGGTAGGGCGCTCTCCCCAAATTAAAGAGTTGTGTTGTTCTAAGTCCTGCTCGTTGGTGGGGTAACCATGTTTAGCTAAATAGCTTGGCGCTGCATAGAAGCTGGCTTTGTGTTCAAACAGCGGTGTTTTCTTGAAGCTTAACGAGTTGAGCTGTTCCAGTTCGCGACTGATTACCAGATCCAAGCCCAGTTCTGGCAATTGCCCTGGCGTGGTCGTGATCAGCTGCACCTTAATGTCCGGATACTTTTCTAAGAAGTCGTCCATGTATTGCACGAGAAACTTAGATCCAACCGCAATCGTCGCGCCTATCTTTAACAGGCCTGCTGGGGTTTGGTTAACCGAGCGAGTTTCATCAATTATGGACTGCCAATTATCGAGCTGATCCTTGGCTCGCAGGTAAAAGAGTGCGCCGGCTTCGGTTTGGCTAATTGAGCGTGTGGTGCGCTTTAACAGTTGAGTGCCAATACGTTCTTCTAGCCAGTTGACTCTTTTGCTGATCGCCGAGCTGGTGGTGTTTAGTTTTCGAGCTGCACCATTGAAGCTGCCTTCTTCGACTACTCTGACGTAGCTTTTTACGTTAAGAATCCAATCCATATTATTTCCTGTTGGGACTTAATAAAATTCCAATTTAGCTAATTATCAATTATTGGTTTTGAATGTAAACTCATCTAATGAACAAATATCAAACGAATAGGGATTTTTTTGAGCCAATCGACCTTTAAAAAAACGCCGTTACTCTTAGCAATGATGATTATTGCTACGGGGCAGGTAGGTGTGAGCATCTACTTGCCAGCATTGCCGTTAATTGCTTCTGACTTAAGTACTACTCAAGTAGATGTACAGCTGCTCGTCACGCTGTTTCTGGTGGGTTTTGGCTTGTCTCAGCTATTTTACGGACCAATGTCTGATGCGGTGGGAAGAAGACCTATCTTCTTGTTAGGTCAGGGTGTTTATTTGATTGGTACAGTCATTTGTGTTGTGTTTTCTGACAATATGACGGCGCTAGAAGTTGGTCGCTTGCTGCAAGGTTTAGGGGCGGGTAGTGCCTCGGTTCTTGGACGAAGTGTGCTTCGTGACAGCTATGATGGTTCACAGCTTACCAAAGCGTTGTCTTATATATCGATCACCGCGTCGATCATGCCGATCATTGCGCCGGTATTCGGTGGTTGGATTTCATTTCACCTCGGTTGGCAGGCGGTATTCCTGTTCGTTTTATTGTATCTACTAGCGATATTCACACTGGGTTACTTTGTTCTGCATGAAACTCTACCATACGGAAAGAGCCGCTTTGATGCCTGCCAAGTTGTGAAGAACTACGGGCGCTTGTTGACCAATCGCCAAGTGTTGACCAGTGCCAGTTACAACTGGATGAGCTACATGGCAAGTTTGGTATCGCTGTCGTTGTTTCCATTCTTAATGCAAGAGCAATTGGGATTGACCGCCGCTGAATATGGTTCATTGATGATTGTTCCTTCGGCGGGCTTACTGATAGGTAGTGTCGCCTTAAACTTACTCAATCGTAGGTTTAGTACGCCCCAATTGATGAGCCTAGCAATTTTGATTATCTTGGCGTCGGGAACTTGGCTTCTTACTCATGAGTTATCCATCTTTAACTTGGTTTGGGCGTTTACTTGGTTGGCGATAGCACAAGGCATCTCGTTCCCATTATCAATCAGCATGTTATTAGAACCTCATAAGAAACAAGCGGGCGCAGTGTCGGCATTGTCTGGCTCAATTCAGATGTGTTTAGCGGGTTTATTGGGTGGGTATCTAGTAGAGAGTTGGGTCACGACTCATCTACAGTTAGGCGTGTTCTACCTCATTATTGGCGCAGCAATGGGCGGAGTGCTTTGGTCTTCAACCAAAATGAACAGCAAAGGCGATACTGTTGAAGTGGAATATAGCTAAACACTAAATTCACTATCGTTTAACGCACCATCGTTAATACGTTGTATTTGTGCTGATGGTTTTCTACAATGCTTCGGTCCATTGAATAGGTAAAAACAAAATGCAGCAAAATGAATTTGAAGTACTGGTAAAAGCTATCTGCGCACTAGATGGCCTGCCTCAAGCGCTTGAGCTATTGAAATCCAATGAGGATACAGAAGTCGCTGAGGCTGCTGCATCACTGACTGGTCAATTTGCACTTGCTGAAGTGGAAGGCGAAAAGCGTATTTACCACGTGACGCTTCAAGAAAATGAACAAGGCGAAGAGCAAGAGTACATCGAACATGTCATGAATGAAGGCGATGACTTAATCAAATTTGCAGCTTGGTTCTTTGAAACAATGTTTGAATTGAAGCAAAAAGACACATACCAAATTGCCGGTAAAACTTACAGACAGCCGAAGCGCAGCTAGGTTTCTCAGTAAAGTATTTTAGAAAGCAGCTCTCTTGAGCTGCTTTTTTTATCAGTGTCTAAACTAATGTCTTGGATTGTTATTAGGAATGGAGCATTAAGTTCAAATCGGAATTCAGGTTAACTTATTGATATACAAATACAATGCTGATTAGCACACAGACAAAATTAAGCTAATTGCAAATCAATACTTAATATTGCATTAAAGTGTGATTTAGATCTTGTTTTTGGGCGTTTTAAGTGTAAAATCCGCGCTAAAGAAAGTTGATTATGTGCGGAGATAAGCATGAATTACGAACTAGGCCACGCATACCTTGGTCAAATGGCAGCAAAAAATATGATGCACGAAGCATTGTACGGCACTTCAAAGCCAAAGAAACCATCGTTCTTTAAGCGAATGATGAAGAAAATGGCTAAATAAGCATTTTTAAAAACGGAATTTTAAAAGGCCTTAAACTCGATGAAGTTTAAGGCCTTTTTCGTTTTAGCGATTGGTGAACGTTATCGCTTTGTTTTGTTGTGGATGGACACAAAAAACACTAATTAAGCTTCTGACTAATGGCTTTTAATGAATTCAGCCAGCAGATTGATTGGATAAGTCGACCACATTATTAGGGATGCTATCTAAGCCATTCTCTTTCATCCACGCTTCTAAGTTGTCGGCACCACCGATGTATTTACCATCAAGCCAGATCTGCGGGACGGTGACCGGTGTTTTCTCACCAATGTGTGCTTTTACCTCTGGAATCATACGGTACAAAGCGGCGCTGTCTTTTACGACATCGTGGTATTGGTATTCGACACCCGCTTCATCCAGCACTTTCTTCGCCTTGACGCAGAATGGGCAGGTCGCCTTACCATAAACGATGTTGCCTTTTAGGCTGTCTCGTTTGGTCCACTCTTTAATCACAGATTGAACCAAGACTCCGCGATTCAGCGCTTCACCTTGGCTGACAACCTTGCCTTCAACAACAAGGATTGGAGCATGCCAAGAGCCTAGTTTTAGCGGCTCCCACCAGTGAGACAACCAATCTTTCACTTCCAATTCGACATCGACATCGGCCAATTCATTCTCAAAAGTATCCTTCAGAATGTCTTTGGTAAGGGTACATTCCCCACATGGGATATTAACTTTAAATGGACCCCAGCTGCCTGCCCAACGGTATAGTGTAATCTTGACTGGTTTCTTCATGGTTACGGCCTCGTTTGAATTCTCTTATCCATATAGAACGGACAGTCGAACTATTTATTTCACCAACCTTAAACTTTCTTCACTTTTGAAGGTTTTTTGGTTTCCCAGTGCGTTATAAATGCAACTGACGCAATAATAATAGCAGCACCTAGCCATAAACGACCCGGTGGAACCCAACTAAACACAATCCAACCGGCTAAAACATTTAGCGGCAATTTGGCGTGGTCAAATGGTTGCACAAACGAAGCATCAGCGACCGAGTAGGCTTTTACAATCGCCCATTGAGCGAGTGCCGTCATAACCCCGATAACAATCAAGATAGCCCAAATTGTACCGCCGCTTGGCGTCTGCCAGTCTGGCGCGGCAAGCAGGATGTTAAATGGTGTGATTAATAGCAGCAGGTACACCACCATGGTTGAAGGGCTGTCTTGCGAAGATAGCTTTTTCACCATGAGTGAGTAGCATGCCCAGAAGAAAGCGGCACCGACTGGTAATAACGTTGCCCAGTTAAAATCTGCAGCCCACGGCTCTAGAATCACCATCGCACCCACGAAGCCTGCTAAGGTCGCGCCCCAGCGAGCAGCCCCAACTTTTTCTTTTAAGAAAAGCCCTGAGCCTATGGTTGCGAACAATGGCGACGTCATGAGAAGGGCAATGCCTTGCCAAATAGGTACTGGGTAAGCCAGTGCCCATATCCAAAGTTGAATACCAATAACCGATAAGAAGACACGGAATATGTGCAATTTGAGGTTATCGGTTTTTAGCGCACGGCGAATGCCCAGCGTTTTCAGATAAGGAAGAATAGCGAACAACGCGATGGCGTATTGAATAACGGCGACGGTGGTAGAAGTAAGTCCGAAATGAATGCTAGCAATTTGAGTTAGGCTGTTAATAACGGCAAAGGCTAGGCCTGCGGTTAGCATCCAGCTAGCGCCTTGGATCGGATGGTGTTGTGACATGATGCTTCTAATTATTTGATGTGGTCCACCTATGATACGGATTTAGCACCACTTAACCAGAAAAAGCATTGATGAAGTTAGTCAGAATATTTGAATATGAAAAAGGTTGAGCTATTGCCCAACCTTTTAGTCTGTATCTAAAGTCGATTTAGATTAGAAGTCGTAGCGAATACCAGCTTGTAGTTGGTCATCTAGGTCGTCTAGTTGTTCAAATTTGTAGCCTGCGTATGTACGGATGTGGCCGTTGAATTTATACACAGCTTCGATAGCAAAGTTGTTTGCTTTTTCTTCATCTGCTTTATCTAACTCACCGTAGTTGTATACGCCAATTAATGATAGCTGTTTAGTTGCTTTGAAGATGGCTGAAAGCTCGTAGCCTGTGTAATCGTCATCTTCAACTGAAGCCATAGTGTATAGGCCACCAACAGTAAACGCATCCATAGAGAACTGAGCTACAAGGTTGATTTGATCGTCATCGAAGTTACCATTCTTTTGAGAAACATAACCTGCACCAAGGTCAAAAGCGCCTAGGTTGTACATAGCAGCGAGGCCAAAACTATCTGCATCTTTTTCGTTTGCGGCAATGTAGTTAGCTTGTACTGTCAACGCGTCAAACTCACCAGAGTAAAGGAAGTTATTCTCACGCTTATCTTTGTTGCCATCAACGGCATCAGCAGCATCTGCACCAAATGTAGCCATTGTATCTGTAATGTCAGTTAACATTACCTGTGCAGAATCTTGCTTACCGTAAGAGAACTCACCAAAGTTTGTACCAAGACCAGCGTAGAAATAACGGTTAGTAAGTGAATCTGTTTTTTCGCCATTTACACCAACTGCCGTATCTCCAGTAAATTCAGCTTCATACTTACCGAAACCGTATAGCTCATCAGAAACTTGAGTTTTACCAGATATATTTAGACGAGCTCGTGACTTATCTTTGAAAGTGCTATCAGATGCACTTTCATTATTGTCAGAGATGTTGAAGCGAGCTTCAGCACGACCACCAATCTTAAGCTCAGTACCATCAGAGCTGTAAACTGTTGCTGCTAGAGATGAACCTGAAACTAGTGCCGCTACCACTGCAGAAGCTAGAACTGCCTTTTTCATAATCACTTACCTTGTATTTTAAAATCCGTGAGCAATGTGCTCTCCGTTTCGATATGAAGCTAATTTAGAGCAGATAAATTAAGCTTTCATTTCCATAAAATTACATTTTCGTGAATGGGGAACTTTTTTAAGTGTTGATTTTATTGCATTTTTATTTCATGCGATTAAGTGTTCTATGAATAGATATACAAGTTGCGTGTATTTCAAAGGTCACATTGACAAGTTTTACCTTGGATTTACGGATGTCGATGGTGATGAATTTTGGTAGCGCTTGAGGGCTTGTTAATCTGATTAACTGCTTGTACTGGTTAGGATATCCTCTATGATGCAAAAACTTAGAAGAGAATAGATTCTGCTCAACAAGATGGAGACGTTGGATGAAAACAGAGTACTTAGGCGATGTTTTACAAGGTAGGCAGGTTATTGGCTCCTTGAATGTTGAAGACCTACCCGTTGGAGAGCACCAGTTTTGGTTTCAAGTCACCAGTGATGGGCTAGGGCAACCTAAGAACATGCCGGTTTCTGTTTTCAAAGGCAGTCAAGAAGGTCCTAAGTTGATGATCACCGCCGGTATTCACGGTGATGAGCTAAACGGAGTGTTGGCTGCACAGCAAATTATCAGGGACTTAGTCGGTAAAACGCTCAAAGGTACGGTAACGATTGTGCCTACTGTGAATTTGTCTGGCTTGCTGAACCATAGCCGTGATTTCATCTCTTCGGATCCGGGCTCTTGTCCTGCTAATCTTAATCGACTCTTTCCGGGTGATGCTAATGGCTTGGCAGCGGAGCGCTTTGTTGCGTCTTTGTGGGAGCGTTTGCTTAAGCATAATGCCACCTTCGCCGTTGATCTCCACACTCAGACTCGTGGTGCAGTCTACCCACTTTATGTGTTTGCTGATTACCGTATAGAACAATGTTTGGAGATGGCGAGGCTGATGCAGCCCGATTGTGTTCTGAATGACCCTGGCGACCCAGGTATTTTAGAAACAGTTTGGAATCGAAGTGGAATTCCGAGCATCACGGTGGAAGTTGGGATGGGGAAATTTACTCAGCCTGACATGATTCAACGAGCGGTAGACGGTGTTTTTAACATGCTGTCTTATTATGAAATGTTCGAGATTGAAATAAATCATCCCGAGAACATGCAACTGCCGAGCATGGATTGGATAGAGGGTAATGATGTGGTTTCTATCCGCGCTGATATTGGTGGCTTTGTATTGCCGCAGGTTGAGCTTCTACAGAGCGTAGAACAAGATGATTTATTGGCCATTCAATATGACGCTTTTGGTAATGAGTGTCGCCGTTATCACGCGCCGTCTGCTGGACGTGTCCTTAGCTATAACGTGGATGCGTTAAGGGAGCCGGGTGCGCTTGTTTGTCGCTTGCTAAGTTAAGGCTCAGTCGGTTGGACGTTTCCGTGTTAATGCACTGTGTTGCTATCTAAAACACGTAAAAAAAAGACCGAGCTAGGCTCGGCCAAAGGACAGTTGTCTAGAGTAAGCACGTCTTGGACTCATCGAGAGAACTGCTTTTAGAGTAGCGAGGCTAGATTAAGAATCCATTGCAAGATAGTGACACTTCGACTGCTTTTCTATTTCAAAAATAATATTGAAAACATTATCTTAACCTCATCAAAAAGCCGACTGCGAGTTACGCGAGTCGGCTTTTTATTACTTCTCTTTCGAATCTTTATCTCTATCTACACTCGATTAAAAAGCGTCATCCACGATCTCTTTTAATCGGTCGTAAGGCACGTATCCCGGTAAGACCTGCCCGTTCATCATTAATGTTGGTGTGCCAGTTAAACCCAATGCGCTAAAGGTTTGGTGGTTGGTCATTAGCGTGTTGCTTTGTTCTGTGGTGGTGTCTAGTTGTGCTTCTGTTCCTGTCTTCTTGGCTACAGCTTGCAGTGACGATTTTGTGTGGCTACCGCTTTTCGCCATTAATAGTCGGTCTACTTCTGGGAACGCTTCTGGATTATCTTTCCATACTTTCATCGCGTATAGCGCTGCGTTGGTGTTTAGACCCGAAACCTGTTGCTGCTTAAATGATAGGTAGACATTGATGACCTTAATGTCGCTATTTTCAGAGGTCAGTTGAGTTAACCCTTTTTCTAAGCGCTTACAGAAAGGACAGTTGTAGTCGGTAAAATTAACGATGACCGATTTGCCATCTGGATTGCCAAGGATCGGATGAGCGTCATTGTTGTATAACCAATCATGGCTTTCCGCTTGGGCTTTCTTCGCTTGCTCTTGACCTGCTACGTACTGCTCTAAACTGGTATGCAATCCAGAGATCGTCGATGGGTTTTCCTTCAGGAATTGATTAATTTCTTCAAGTTGTTGAGTTTGTTCTTTGTTTAATTCTGCGAAGGCATTAGTACTCATTAGTGAGCCTAAAATCAGTGTGCTTATCAGATGCTTTTTCATATTGTCTTTTCTCTAATTCGTGATAATCGTGAGCGCTTATTGGGTTGCGCTCACATTAATATTGTTTGTTAAACTGGCTGAGTCGGTTTATTCACTTAGCTTTGCTCTGTTTTTCTTTGTGAGCGAGTTAGGCAAAGTAGGTTCTTAACCACAGCCCTATAGGAGAAGTAACGCCTGTTGCGATACTGCTAATCTTTCCGTCTTTGATGATGACGATGCTTGGAGTGACATTAACGCCCCAACTTCTGCTGATTGATCCAGAAAGATCATTGATAACAGGGAAGTCATACTCTTTTGCATCCAAGTAGCGCTGGACACGTTCGTCTGGACCAGACGATAGAGCGACCGAAACCACCTGATGGGAATCGCTGAAGCTATTGACGGTTGGGCTTACAAATTTGCAGGCACCACACCAAGTCGCCCAAAAATAGACAATGACTGGCTTACCATTTTTGCTTAGCTCAATAACATCAATACCTTCGCCTTGGAGCGACTGACCCACAATAGGAATCGCGTCGCCTTGAGGCATGCTTCTGCTGTGATAAAAGTCCATGGCAAATGAAACCACGCCAACGATCAATATCATTGAAACCAGTTCCTTTCCCCACTTCTTAAGACGACTTGGCTTTTTGGCCTCACCCTTTACAGCGTTGTCTTCAGTCGTGCTAGATTTCTCTTCATTGTTGGGAGTCTTCATCAGTTATCTCGCAGCATCGATGGCTTGAACGACAGTGTCACTGTTGAGAATGACAGGCAGTGGAATACCGCTTTTATAGCTCGGACCATAGACGATATTAAATGGCACACCAAATCGCCCATTACTTTGTAAGTATTGAGTGACACTTTCACTTGGTGTTGTCCAATCACCTTTCATCAAAACAATGTCTTCTTGCTGTAGGTGGCTGTAGACAGGGTCTTGAAGGATGACGCCGATCTTGTTGGCTTTACAGGTGATACACCAATCAGCAGTCACATCAACAAACACCGTTTTGCCTTCATCAACTAACTGAGGGATTTGCTTCGCATCCAGCTTTTGCCAAGCGAGATCGTCAACAATCGGAGTCGCCCAGTTATCAGCGGTGACACTACCGACGATCAATGCAGCACCAAACACCAAGGTTGTGGTTGCCATGATAGGAATCAGTACCTTGCGACCCAGTTTCATACCAATCCAAACCAGCACCGAAATCACGATAAATAGCGACAGCAGGATAGTTGGGAATTTACCAATGAATGGACTCAGAAGGCTTGTTAGCCAAAGGCTGGTAATGAACATCATTAAGCCAAATACCAGCTTAACTTTGAACATCCACGCCCCAGGCTTTGGAAGCAATTTGGTTAGGCTTGGGAATAGTGCAAAGATCAACCAAGGCGCACTCATACCGATACCAAGCGCGATGAAGATAGCCCATAACTCTTGATAGCTTGCTCCAAGTGCATACGCGACAGCGGTTCCTAGGAATGGCGCGCTACACGGCGTTGCTAGTAGCGTCGCAAACATACCTTGAACAAAGTGGCCTGAATGTGAGTCATCGCCTTTGGTTGCCATCCAAGTGTTTAAACCTGATGGTAGTCTGAATTCGAATAACCCAAGCAAGTTAATTGAGAACAGCAAAGTGATGATCAGCATGAATCCGATGAACCAAACATTTTGGAATTGGATTCCCCAACCAATCGCATTACCACCCATTTTTAGAGCGGTCATACCTAGGGCTAACAGCGCAAATGATGTAATGACACCTGAAGCAGAAGCTAAGAATGAGAGTCGAATATGACGATTAGATGCACCTTGGTTTTGAATGATGCTGTTTAATTTCATTCCTAATACTGGTAACACACATGGCATGATGTTGAGGATCAAACCACCAATTAAAGCAAAGCCAATCATTGCTAGAAAGCCGTTGTTGCTTGTTTGGTAAGCGATCGGTTCTGAGCCAACTTGAGCCGTCATCTCTTCGGCAAAATTAGTGTCTGAAACGGTGACACTAACGGTGCGATCCGTTAAGTCGACTTCACCTATCCAGTTGCTCACATCAAATACGGCCGTCATTGTATTGTCTGTGATGTGGACGCTTGGTTGAGAGAAGAAGTCATCATTCACTTCTTGCCCGTCAATCAACACCATCGGCTTATCCCAGCCATCTTTACTCGTCAGCTGAGTAACCAGTTGCTGCTTGCTCTTGTCCCAAAATAGACCATTGACCGAAGTGCGATTAGCTTCTCTTGGAGATTGGCTCATGCCTTGGTTGAACAAGAACATCGCTTCTTCATCGAGCGCTAAGGTTTGTGGGTCAATCGGCAGTTCGATATCGTAATCGGTTAACACACAGATATTGGTACACGACGGAAAGGTAAACGACGCCCTGAATATTGCAGGCTTCGTGTTGTCTTTCAGGGTTAACGTGACAGGAAAGCTGACATGCTTTTTGTAGCCTAACGTCATGACGTCAAGCTGCTCGTAGTACTTAGGTATCGGCCAGTGCCACTCTACTGACTCAATGTTTGTTGAACCAGACCAGTCCCAGCTTGGCGGAATACCACCTTCGCCTGGGCTGCGCCAATAGGTTTTCCAGTCGCCGTCGAGCACGACATCGAGCACGGTTTGGATCTTAGAGCCGTCATCCGACTGTTCACCCGTCGACATCATTCGCATCTTCACAGGCGGATGCTCAGGCACACTAAGCCAGCCTGTTGTCTGTGCCAAGGCGGTAAATGACGTCATAACCAAAAGGGCAGTGACTAAGGTTTTCGCGCATGTACGCATAGAGAATGCCAATGAATCGACAAACTTAGTTAGTAGTGTGTTGTACACAAATGTATCTCCAAAAAATAAATAAAAGGGTGTAGTAGCCCGGTTATTTACTCTCTAAATATACAGTGCTTTAGATGCAATCTGTGTTTTGTCGGTCGAGTAGAGCGATGATTGTCTCTAGATAATCTCGATATGTGGGGAGGTAAGTTAAATGCAACAGCAATAATAAGTACGAATGGGATCAGCCAGCCGGTTTTTGGGGCGGCAAAGGTCAGCATTTTCGAACTCAGGCTGCATGAACTTGAATTGGGGGACATTAGCATTTTTGACGCTTCTAAGCCGAAAACACTGGCGTATAGAGTGGCCATTTTTTCTGAAGAAGCGATGTCGGTTTGAGGATTACTGGTTTCAGTATGAGTTTGCGCGTCAACTAGGACTGATTGACCATTAGCGGATGCAGATAACGATACTTTCTTTACGGCCAGAGTGCTCGCCAGACAAGTTACGATAACCAGTCCGGTAAGGAAGAGCGCCCAAAGCGAATGCTTTTGTCGGCGGTTCTGTGTGGATAAGAAAAGTAGCGATGTGTTCAGCAAATTAGTCAGTAATCAAATTTGTTAGTCGTTAAAGCGAGCTCGTTGAATTGTGGCTAGCTTAGATAAGTTCTCTTCGCGCCACAAGTCATAAAATGGTTAAAGTGAAACTATGTATAAACGCGGGAAACGGCAGATACACGATAAACGATGCATAAACACCAATTCACGCGAATACGACATTGAGCTGTAGCTAAAGTTCACAACAACTGAAAGTTATCGCTAATTTATTTTGTATCGCGTGGTTTATTCATTATCAGGATGGGACAGGCGATATAAAAAAAGCCCAACAGATCGTCGTTGAACGTGTTGGGCTTTAATCATTGGTGCTATTGGAAAGGCTTAGTGAGTGCGGCGAGGGCCGTTACGTACCAAGTCTTTACCGTTATCAAACACTTCTTTGGTGATCCAGCGAGCAAGCAGAACTTTGTGGCTGCTGTTGAATACAGCAACGAAGTGACGACCATCTGAATTATTGGTTGCCATGCCTACACCTTCAACGCCTTCAAGGCCTAAACCGCCAGCTTCCACTGAAATTAGGAATTGCTCTAGTTCTTCTAGAGACTCAATAATATCAAGTTCGTTGTTCATTTTTATGCTCTCTTGCTGTGAGCCAACATCGTATTTAGGGCGCTTTAGTGCATGTGCTCGAATGAAGATATTGGCTGTTGTTCTTTGTTGGATGCGTACTCTACAGGTCATAAGAGGGGATTGGAACTCTCAAATATTAGAAGCAGGCTGATAATTTGCGAATTTTTAACATAACATACGTTTAAATGCTTGTTATCCATATTCTTTTTACTACTATTTATAGGGTCAATTTAGACAGTAATAGGAATTAATATGATGAAGGTTTGGCGTTGTCTATTGTTAATGTTGGCGTTTGTCGCATTTGGAAGTTATGCGCAGAGCGTTGAGAAAATCGCAGAAGTACAAGATCAGTTAATGCTCGATCTAGCAACATTAGAAACGGCGCATGATGCTGAAAAACCCTTTCTTGAAGATATCTTAAGGCGTAAGAACCAGGGCCTACGCGAAGAGATTTTTTCACAGCTATCGTCAGATAAAAAAGAGGGGCTGGATGTCACTCTTGCTCAGCAGGTTGAACTGCTACAAAAATTGCTGTCGTTGAATGAAACTAAAATCGTTTCAATGAGTAAAGAAAACCGTTCCGCTGAGGGTGACGCTAAAAAACGCCTTGAGTTGCGTATTCAAAAACGAATCGGAATGATGGATGTCTATTATCAGCAGCTCGCTAAGACCTTAAATTGGTCGAAAGAGCGTGGTGTTGATGTTGCTGTTCCTGAAGGTGAACTTAAAACGGCGTTAATTGCTCGTTCTAAATACCTGACAAATGCGATTCTTTACACAGACACACAGCGACAAGATCTAGAAGCGCGTTTGTCTTTTGTGAATGAAGAAGAGAAAGCGACCATTAAAAAGGAGCTTGAGCGTTTCAGCGAGCGCACTAGCGTTATGGTCGCGAGCTTAGAAGAAACCATCACGCTAATGGAGCCGTTTGGCGTGGATGTGACTTCATACAAACGTGTTTTGCTAGCGACGACAGGTGACATTAACGCCGATGTGTTGGATGTTGATGTTGCACTGGAACTGTTCGATGGTTGGCTTCGTTCGTTCAGTTCATGGGCTTTTGAAAATACCCCTTCTTTTATCGTTAAACTCGCTCTGTTTCTCGGTATTTTGTATGTAACTCGCCTTATTGCTAACGTGGCTCGTAAGACCGTTCGTAAGAGTGTCTCGCACTCTAAAATGGACTTCAGTGTTTTGATGCAGGACTTCTTTGTATCCATCGCATCTAAAGCGGTCGTGTTTATTGGTTTGCTTATCGCACTGTCTCAAATAGGGATAGAGCTAGCCCCTCTTCTTACTGGTTTCGGTGTAGCCGGTGTCATCATTGGTTTCGCATTGCAAGACACACTATCTAACTTTGCATCGGGTTTGATGATCTTGATCTACCGTCCTTATGACGTCGGTGACATGGTTAAAGTGGCAGGCGTGCAAGGCACGGTAAAAGACATGAGCTTAGTATCGACGACTGTTCAAACCATTGATAACCAACGCTTGGTGATCCCAAACAACAAGATTTGGGGTGACGTGATCAACAACATCACGGCAGAACGTGTAAGACGTGTTGATATGGTTTTCGGTATTGGTTATTCAGATGATATCGATAAAGCGAAAGCGGTATTGAACGACATCATTCTTGCACACCCTCTAGTGTTGAAAAAACCAGAGCATATGATCAAGCTTCATACCTTAAATACGTCTTCTGTTGATTTCGTAGTACGACCTTGGGTTAAGACTGATGACTATTGGGATGTGTACTGGGATGTAACGGAAACCGTGAAGAAACGCTTCGATGAAGAAGGTATCACGATTCCATTCCCTCAACGAGATGTACATATTTACAATCACGAAGAGAACTAAACGAAAAAGCTATTACGACAAAGCTAAGCGCAGCTTAGAGTCGACATTCTTAATGTGATATCAAATGGACGCTGAACAAGCGTCCATTTTTATTGGCTGCCGCTTATGTTTAGCTTCATTCTTTTATGTCACTCAACCGCCTTAGAATTGAGTTATGATGGGGCAGGTTTAGTTTGGACACTTGAAAGCGAATGGATGATTCACAGAAAAAAACGAATAGTAGAAATACAACGGTAAGAAAAGCGACGCGAATTGAAAGCGTTATGAACTCTGCGATGTGGCATTTAACTCAGAGAGACATGACGGAAAGCGAGTTGATTGCGAAGCTCAAAGTGAAAACCGACAATCAAGAATGGATCGATGAAACTTTAGGGACATTGAAAGGCTTCGGGTATCTCAAGTCTGACCAAGTGTTTGCAGAACAATTCGTGGAACAAGCTTTTTCTGGTGAATTCGGTTCTCGATACATTGTCGAAAAACTGAAGAAGAAGGGCCT
Organism: Vibrio sp. Vb339; assembly: GCF_902751245.1. Taxonomy (NCBI): domain Bacteria; kingdom Pseudomonadati; phylum Pseudomonadota; class Gammaproteobacteria; order Vibrionales; family Vibrionaceae; genus Vibrio; species Vibrio sp. Vb339. Next base: position 852,444 of record NZ_CADDIS010000001.1, read on the forward strand.
GAGCGATTCAGTGATTTCTGATGCAATCCATAAAGTGTCGTTCGAAAAGTCTATTGATGAACAAACCATCTTGATAGACCGAATCAACCATTACTACTCAAGCTTTACCATGAGCCGTGAAAAGCTGGTTGCGACACTGCAAAAGCGTGGCTTTAGCTATCAACAAGTTAAGGTAGCGATTGACCAGCACCCACAAGCACATCAACTGAAAAGTAATATTCAACTTAAGGCCGAGAAAGCCGATTTGGAAAAAGAGGTGCTCAAGTACGCTCGTAAAGGCAAGGGCCTGACCGCCATTCAGCAAGAACTTAGACAACGACAAATCGACACCAGTGAGCTGTCATCGCTCATCGACCGATTGATTAATGAAGAGCAGCTAGATTTCTATTTTTCTTGTTTAGAACAGTTGCAGAAGAAGTCTTATGACCTAAACGATCATAAAGAACGCTCCAAGGCTTACGCGATGCTAAGTCGAAAGGGGTTCTCTTCAGACGAGATCAAATTTGCTCTGAGTGAAGGTAATGAGTAGCGCGCGTAATTGAATTTAAGAAAAGTTGAGCTCAAGAAACATCGAACGTTAAGATATAAACAGCAGAAGGGCATCGAACAACTTGTCCTAACGTGTCGTGTGTATGTTCTCTGCAATCCCCAAACCATTGCGTAAGGCGAACTGAATAAGGTCATTGTGGCTGTTTAGATTCAGCAAACCTAACATGCGGTATTTGTGCGACTCGATGGTTCGTGAGCTTAAGTGAAGCTTATCAGCACACTCTTTTGCACTAAACCCTTGAGCAATCAGCGCCAGAACTTTGGTTTGTTTTTTGGTGAGCAACAATAGCTTCTCACTGTCATCTTCTAGTAAGTTCTCGTTTTGCTTTAGTGTTCTGGCTAACGTTGAATGTTGCCAATAACAGAGCCAAAGTTCACAGACTAATTTTAAGCGCTGGATGTCTTCGAGATTGAAGGTAGTATCGTTGCCGTGAAAGTTAGTAAAAGACAATGCACCCCAGCGTTGGTTAAAGAGCTGCAAAGGAATGATGCAGTGCCATCTTCCCCCTTCTTTATAGAGTTTCTTTAACACATAGTTTTTGCTTGAAACGAGTTCGTTGCTGGTAAAAGCGAGGTAGGTTTCATTGGTTTTTAAAAGCTTGAGGTAATCAAGGTAGTTACCGCCGACTAAGCTTTTTATATTAACAGGAGGAATGTGTGCTTTGGAAACTGAACACGTTTTTCCTTCTTCAAGTAAGACCATTGAATTAGGGTAGAGTGTCAAACGATCAATCCCAAACCAATCGAGTACATCAAAGCTTGCTTCTGACCAAGTTGTTTGAAAGTTTTTTGGATCGCTATTAATGAGAGATGTCGATTGTTTCATTAACAGTTGTTCAAAACTTAGCTTTAAAGCAGACACATTTTTCCTTTATAGATACATTCATTTCATCAATGCACAGAAGATATTCGTTCGAGTCGCTCAGTGCAAGATAAGATTCTTATATATATCATAGGTTCTAATCTAAAGTTTTTTATAACTCTTGGTTCTATCTGGAGGGGTGATAAGCAGTACATCTACTGCATTAATTGAACGGTGTTTTTTAATAAAATCGGGCATTTCTATAACCGAGTAAACACTGTGATAAGTTTAAGGACGTTACTGTCTATTTCAGTCTCGATGTTGAGCTTTTTTCATCCGACTACACGCGCAAATAATTCTCCAATGTTTGTGTACGCTCAGTCACCCATTCATTCAAATGTACTTCAACACAAACTCGCAGTCGAAGCGCTGATGATTGAGAACATCCGTAATATGGATAACAGCACCGATATAGGTTTTACACTCGGATTACTTTTTTCAATATAAACGACACATTAATATATTCTTATTTCATGAAATTCACCAAAGCTATAAAATTTTCAGTAAATTTACGGTATATCAATAACGTGTTTTTTTGAACAATAGCGCCACTCCAAAAGGCCGGACTAACAAGGCCGAATCAATATATATAGGTAGTGGTTATCATGAAAAAGACATTAGTAGCACTTGCGATTGCGAGCATTTCAAGTTCAGCTTTCGCTGTAAGCACAAGCAGCCAAAACAGCCAAAACGAAGACATGTTTGCATTCGATTCAATGCACAAAGATCAATTCTCAGTATCAGGCTCTTTCGGTGTTGGTGGTTACTACGATACTGGCTCTAAAGCGTTCTACGATGACTGGGCAACAGGCCTTACTCTTGCAGTTAACTACCGTAACAACCGTATTGTTGGTTACTTCGAAACTGACTTAATGGTGAACTACACGACAGACAACAACGTATCTGCGAATGACGCAGCAACAGCTGGTTGGACAAACGGTATTGATACTGGTCCAGCAACAGATGTAGATAAAGCATGGTTAGGTTTCGATACTGGCTATGGTATTGCTTCATTCGGTTGGGAAAACGACACAGCGCTAGATAAAGTGGATGGCGCAGGCGACAACACTTACGAGTTTGGCGCTTCTGCTGGTGATGCTTCTGACGGCTTCAATGTTGTTAAATTCCAAGGTGCGACAAGCGGTATCGCTTACGGTATTTCTTACTTTGAAACAGGTGATGATCATAATGATGCGGATAAAGGCATTAATGGTTACATCGGTTTAGAGCAAGAGGTATTCAACCTATACGCAGGTTATGAAGCTCGTGATGACGATGCTGATTACGAAGTTTACACAGTAACAGGTAACGTGAAGGTTGGTGCTCTTAAACTGGGTATGAACTCTTGGATTGAAGAGAGTGATTCTGCTAAGAACACAGGCTACTACGTTTCAGGTGGTTACAAAGTTTCTGAAGACCTAACAATCGCAGCAGGTTACGCGTTTAGCAACAATGAACTTGATGGCCAAGCAGATGTAGATGCTTCTTACATCAACATCGCGGCAATGTACCGTATCGCTGACAACGCTGACATGGGTATCGATATCAAGCAAGACATCGATGGTGCGCGCATTGGTTCAACTAGCGCACAATACGACGAAGAAACACACGTATTTTCAGCGGCTTACTACTACTTCTAAGAACTTGACCTCTTAAGAACTTCTAAGACATTTGATGGTAATGGTGTAATAGCTTGCCCGGTCGTTACACCATGTTCTCTTCTTTTTGCAGTGTAAGCATCCACAGATTGATATGTGGTTTGTCACTCAAGTGCTACGAGTGAAATTATTATCTGGAGAAATGTAATGATTAAAAGCATTACAGCCAAGGGTGTTATCTATGGAAATGATACCCTGTTTACGTGTAAACCGAATCGTAATGGATTATTTGAATTGGCGCGTAAACATGGAAGAGTCGCAGGTACTCGCCCACAAGATCTCAAGAATAAGGTTTATGCTGAATCTCTTGATGAAGCTTGGAGTCTACTCAAAACAGAAAAGTTTTATATTGTTTTGACGGGGCAAGTATTTGGCATTCATCGAAAATCATTGCGAAGTGCTGATTCTGTTGATGTTGAGTTTGATACTGAAACTCGCTCGACATGTGTAACGGAATAAATCCAAAGCTGAATACTAAAAGGACGATAAATTATCGTCCTTTTTTCCTTTGAGTTTTGGTTCAACCTTGGTTACAGGTGCTTAGAACCCGTTATCGACCGTATTGCCCAACAATGAATTTCTCAAACTCATCACACATCTGATGATTTGATTTGTCATTATTTGCTAACTCGGTTGCACCATCAACGATCGATATCTTCGCATTCAAATCCGCGACTGGTGCACGTTCTCTTGTCGACAGTTGTTTGATTTTTTGCTCCTCAATAGCCCAAGCTTCCTCTGGCGATAAGTTACACTCGTCAGCGAGGTATTTGGCATTAAAACCTTCCCCAGTCAGGCTTTCGATTGTCCCATTATGATTCACGCTGTTTCCTTGGTGCCAATAGTGCTTAGCTAACAAAGGGCCGATCTCTGGGTTATCCGTTAAGTAACCAAACTTATCAGTGAAATACGCACGGGTTTGATACACCGCCATATGAGCCAGCAGGTAACCTTGATACGCGCAAGAGGCTTCATCCGACAACAGATGCGGGATCGCCATTAATGGGCGAGGGCTACAAGCTAATCCAAGAATCGTTTTCTCACTGCTACGAGCAAGAGCAGTGATCTTTTCCGGTGTCAGATCTTCATCCGCCAATTCGTAAAGTGCTCGCTCGAAATATGGAACCACTAAAATACTGCGTTCTTGATAAGCTCTGAAGGGTTGTTTGTTATCGATGATGGCTTTGATTAACTCGTCAGGTACTGCTTGGCCATCTGCATTAAGCGCGTATTGTTTGAGCCAATCGGCATCGTTCAACAAGCTGTCACAGAACATGGATTGCGTTTCGGCATAAGCCATTGAGGTTGGTGCAAACTCTTGAGAGAAACATGGTGCGTTCATTTTTACGTTAGCAAAGTGTGCTGCATGACCACCCTCGTGAAATAGCGTGTTGATGCCATCATAGCCGCTGCCAACTTGATCGGGCTTTGCATTGCTCGTGAAGTTAACTTGAGCTGCTACCCATGTGTCTTGATCGTAGAAAGAAGGGATAGGACCATGGCAGAAGCCATTAGGGTACTTACCTTTGCGGTCAAGCAGATCCAATTTTAATGTAGCTTGAGAGTATTCGATGTTGAGGCGACCAAAAGATTCAATCCAGCGTCGAAGTGACTTTGAGAACGGAACATAAGGATCAAGATCATTCATAACGTCACCTGCAAAAGAGTAGGTAAAGTTATGGGCTTGAAGTGCATTCTCGCCTTTCTGCTCTGCCAAATTGGCTAGACTTTGCTGATGACTATCGCGTGTGCGTGCTTCGAAGTCATCCAGAATAGTAAACAGTTGTTCTGTCGTCATCTGTTCGGTTTTTACCACCGAGTAATCAAAGAAGGTTTTAAACCCCAGTGATTGAGCAAATTGGTTACGTTTTTTGATCAGCTCAATAAAGCCGTTAGCCAGCAGCCATTGCTCTAAATCTAATAGTGCTTGATGTGCAGAATGCCTAACTTGTTCATTACCATTACTTCTAACGGCTGAACCTAAAACGGGCAGTGACCCTTCTGTTTCATCACCCGTTTCATTTACGTAAGTCATCACATGATTCTGTTTCTTCTCAAACAGTTCAGCCTCAAACTTTATGAGTTCGGCTTTAAGCTTCTGTGACTGCTCAGACTCAATAGCGTGAGATCTAAAGGTCGCTAACCAACCATTCAAGCCTGTTAGCGTACTCTCTTTTTCTAGGGGATCGTGAATTTTGTCGATAGCAGCTAGTTGCGTTTCGATAGCAGCAATCTGTTCGGCAGAGCTTAGAAACTCAGTCCACTGAGTCTGCGCGAGTGTCGAGCCATCGTGGTCGTCACTGATCCCCATATATGTATCCCAAAAGAAGTCTTCTTTCGCTTTATGAGTCGCAAGATACTTTTGATTCAATTGGTTGAGATAGTTCGTTGCAGTCATGACATTCCTTGAAAATTAACCAGTAATTTCAACATTATGACATATTCATTGAATGTATTTTGTGATGTTAAGTATAACGGCATAGAAGTTACCTCATCATCAAGGCGTGTTGAACCAATACGGTTTCATCAGTTTACCGCCAGAAGCTATTCAACGTAATAAAGTGAGATTGTCGCTTGAAGAGCCAGCGATTGAAGGTGGCTATAAGTAATAGGAATGGTGTGTTGTAACTATTGTGGGAGAGTGATATTCTCTCTTTCGTAATGGTTCTCAACGTGACGGATTACGTTATTCGGTGATGAATTTATCTAGCGGGCATGTATGCCCGTTTTTTTTCGCCTAAAATTTGCGACTCGAGCGGTTGTTTGTCGATTGGTCACGTATAATGGACGCTTCATATAGCGCTAAATAAGCCCAGTCGATGAAAATCTTTCAAGTTCTAATCTTGCCTCTAATGCTGTCCCTCAATGCTATTTCATTTTCAGCGCAAGCAACCGAAAGCTGGTGGCTAAGAACAGTATTTAACAGCAGTCCAAGTCAACCGAATTCTCAAAACTATATTAACGATATCGACTTGATGGATTGTGGTGAGATTGAAGGTACTCTGTTGTGCAGTGACTTAACCCAATATTACGATTTGGATGTGTATGTTGAACTGGAGTTGGGCGACTCAAGCGTTGAAACAGTTCGCTTAAACCTGCCATATTCGCACCTAAGTTACACAAAGCTTCAGGCATACCTTCGCCAAGATGGCTTTGCTCTCAGTTCAATTCGTATTGGTGAAGATGAATTCGATGTTACTGTTCAACTTGAACAAGCTCGAAATGAAGGTGTTGGTTTCGATAAGGTGGATAAACAGCTGGTCGAATTTATCAACGCGCCTCACGGTTCAGCAGAGCAACTGAGTGTGTGGAATGTGCCTAGCTTATCTTCTTCTAGCTCTACTTCTCCTCGGGTTCAGTTACAGAGTGATGGTGACAACTTAACGGTTGAACTTAATCGTTTTTAATTGCTCAAATTTATAGATAGTTTCGTTATTTCTTGGGCTAAACAAGCCTTTCAGGAGAACGGCTCACGGGCAGACAGCAAGTTATAATTCATTTAAGTGTTCGTTTTTCTGCGGCTCTCACATTTTTAATAAGCGTTTACCTTTGCCATTTGTTATACGTTGAGCCTTCGGTAAAACGAGCTTAGGATACGTTCAGTATTGATAAAGGAGACAACCCATGGTTGCAAGAGTAACGATAGCGCCACAAGGCCCAGAACTTTCTGAGTTGGTGCAAGGATACTGGCGTACAGCAGAGTGGGGCATGACCCCGCAACAACGCCTGACTTTCCTGAAGCAACATATTGATCTTGGCATCACAACTGTTGATCACGCGGATATTTACGGTAACTACCAATGTGAAAAGTTGTTTGGTGAGGCGTTAGCGCTTGAACCAAGCCTTCGTGATGATATTCAAATCGTCACCAAGTGCGATATCAACCTATGTGGTGACCACACTCCAGATCGTAAGATCAATCACTATGACACCAGCGCGCAGCATATTTACCAATCAGTAAATAACTCATTAGAGCGCTTAGGTGTTAACGATATCGATGTATTGTTGATTCACCGCCCTGACGTGTTAATGGATGCAGATGAAGTAGCAGAAGCGTTCGCAGAGCTACACAAAGTAGGCAAAGTTAAGCATTTCGGTGTTTCTAACTTTTCACCGCGTCAGTTCGAACTGCTTCAATCTCGACTCGGTAAGCCGTTAGTGACCAACCAAGTTGAAATCAACCCATTGAACTTTGAAGTGGCTCATGATGGCACGCTAGATCAACTGCAGATGAACCGTATTCGTCCGATGGCATGGTCTTGTCTCGGTGGTGGTAGCATCTTCAGTGGCGATTCAGCGCAAGCAATTCGCGTTCGTGATGAACTAGAGGCGATTCGTCAAGAAGTGGGTGCAGACAGCATTGATCAAGTGATTTACGCTTGGGTTCGTCGTTTACCATCGAATCCGCTCGCGATTATTGGTTCAGGTAAGATTGAGCGTGTGAAGACTGCGGTTGATGCACTAAAAATCGAGCTGACGCGCGAACAGTGGTATCGCGTATGGGTGGCATCTAAAGGTCACGGTGTACCATAGAAAGCAATTCGTTTAGAGGTCAAAGCCAGCTAAGTAAGCTGGCTTTTTTGTGTTCGCCTAACATGTTTCTCCAAAAATGTGATTAAGGTGGAATAATTTTCAAAAACACTCATAATGCACTCTGTTTTTCACCAGTTGGATATTTCCATTGAGCACTTCAAAATTCTCTTCAATCGCCCTTAAACCAGAGCTTCTAAACACGTTAGATTCTCTTGGTTATACTGAAATGACGCCTATCCAAGCGTTAAGTCTTCCTACTATCCTAAATGGCAAGGACGTTATCGGTCAGGGTAAAACGGGTTCAGGTAAAACAGCTGCTTTCGGTTTAGGCGTGCTGCAGAACCTACGCGTTAAGCGTTTCCGTGTTCAGTCTTTAGTGTTATGTCCGACTCGTGAGCTTGCAGACCAAGTAGCAAAAGAGATTCGTACTCTTGCTCGTGGTATTCACAACATTAAAGTGCTGACACTATGTGGCGGTATGCCAATGGGCCCACAGATTGGTTCACTAGAGCATGGCGCACACATTCTTGTGGGCACACCTGGTCGTATTTTGGATCACCTAGAGAAAGGTCGTATTGATCTGTCTGAGCTGAACACACTTGTGTTAGATGAAGCTGACCGCATGCTAGAAATGGGCTTCCAAGACGCTTTGGATGCTGTGATTGAAGCGGCGCCAAAAGAACGCCAAACTCTGCTATTCAGTGCTACTTTCCCTAAACAGATCAAATCTGTTGCAGACCGCATCATGCGTAACCCAGAAATGGTGAAGGTTGAATCAACACACGATCACTCAAGCATCCAACAACACTTCTACAAGTTAGAAGGTTCTGAAGCTCGTGATGACGCTCTAGAGTTGCTGTTACTTCATCACCAACCAGAATCTGCGGTTGTGTTCTGTAACACGAAGAAAGAAGTGCAGAACGTAAACGATGAGCTAAGCCACCGTGGTTTCAGTGTTATCGAACTTCATGGCGACATGGAGCAACGTGAACGTGACCAAGCTTTGGTTCAGTTCTCAAACAAAACCATCTCGATTTTAGTGGCGACAGACGTTGCGGCTCGTGGTCTTGATGTTGATAACCTAGATGCTGTGTTCAACTTTGAATTGTCTCGCGACCCTGAAGTTCACGTTCACCGCATTGGTCGTACTGGCCGTGCAGGAAGCAAAGGCGTAGCGATTAGCTTCTTTAGCGAAAAAGAGATGTACCGTGTTGCTCAAATCGATGAGTACATGGACATGCCAATCGAGCCATCTGAACTGCCAGCAAAACCAATTGCTAAGCCGTACTACTCAAACATGGTTACCATTCAGATTGATGGCGGTAAGAAAGCTAAGCTTCGTGCTGGTGATATTCTTGGTGCACTGACGGGCCAAGGCGGCATTGATGGTAAATCAGTAGGTAAGATCAATCTGTTCGCAATGCGTGCTTACGTAGCGGTAGAAAGATCTGTGGCTAAGAAAGCACTGAACAAAATCGAATCAGGTAAAATGAAGGGTCGTCAATTCCGCGCCCGAATCCTGAAGTAATTCGAGACTGAATCCCTTTGCTGCGATATGTCTAATTAACGACATTGCTAATTAATGGCATTGCAGTAAAGGGTGTTCCACAAAATGCCACTCAAGTTTCTTCTCTTAGGTTTATCGACCTAGTCCTCTATACCAAAGCATTATTCATCGGGTCTTATCGAATAAAGGTCGTTGATATGTTTTCCTTCGCTAAGATACCAAGTCATCGCTTCCTGTCGATTGTGAACCAATATCGTGATTGTGGTTATTGAACCATCGTCAAAATAACAAAGCTCATATTCTAAATCGCTTGGATGATCAGGAATAGCGGCCATAGCTTCCCTCCCAAATATCAATCATTTTAAATACGTCAACCCAACTCATTTATAGGGCTCGTATCACGTCAAATGAGTAATAAAATCAAGTTACATCACTGCCATTAATTATTTTTAGTTTAATCATTTGCCTAAATAGCTAGATTAGCAAGTTTGGCTCTCAATTTATCTCAAAGTTTTTACGATCACTGTTTATTAAGGCTACTTTTATAAGAGCTGGAATTAGCGTTATAAGAACTAGGCTAACCTTAAAGAGATGAGTTAATCGGTTTGTGGCTTTGTTGAATGTCGTGAGAGGGTAGAATGAGAAAGTGCCGGTGGTTAGTTTTAGTGATCTGTTTTCTATTTACTGGGTGCGGGACCAAGTTCGCCTATAACAATATAGGTTGGTTTGTTGTTAGCTATATAGAAGATTTTGTCTCCCTCTCAAATAGCCAAGAGTCCGAGCTTGAAGAGCGATTAGATATATTACAGAAATGGCATAAAGAAACTCAGCTACCTCTGTATATCTCGCAATTAGAAGCGATTCAAAACGTAGATCGGTCGGATATGAATCCCGCTTTTATTGTGGGTCAAAGTGAACAAACGAAAGAGCATATTCGCTCAATCGTCAATAAGTTCGCTCCCGATGTTTACGCCTTGAGTATGCAGCTTAGCCCTAAGCAAGACAGGGAGTTCTTAAAGAACTTTCGTGAAAAGCAGCAAGACTATTATGAAGAAAGGTTGTCGTTGAACGATGCCGATTCGAGAGAGCGATACCGAAGCAGAATAGAAGAGCGTGCAGAACGGTGGTTAGGTTCGGTGTCGAAAGAACAAAAACAGATTATTGTGGCTTGGTCTCAAGAGTGGGTAAACACCAATAATAGCTGGCGACAATATCAAAACAACATCTATGAAGAGCTAACGACGCTGATGGCAAAGAAGAGCGACCTGCATATTGCTCAGCCAATTATTATGAAGTTACTTTTAAACAATGAAGCTTATTATCCTGATGAACTTGAGCAGCAGCTTAACCAAAATATGGAAACATCAGCCAAGTTTTTAGTAGATATCGCCGCGACCAGCAGTAACAAGCAGTGGGCGTATTTTATGAATGAATTAGAAAGCCTCAAAGGAACGTTGAAGTCATTGCAAGAGTAAAGCGTCTCTTTTAAAGGCTAGCGATTATTGTCGAGCTAGCCTTTCACCAAAGTTTAAGGTGAATTTCGGAACCTAACCCCTGTTGCTCATCAGTAGTTTTGGAATTGAACCTTTGGCTGTCTTCGATATTTTCTGCATTAATTGGAAGCTCGGCTGTTTAATACCGTGGTCACTCTGCAGCTCATCGATCATTAATAACCACAACCTTGCTGTCATTTCTGAATCGGCTAACGCTCTGTGGAAAGTACCGTCGTTGTCGATATTCTTAAAACGCACAAGGTCGCCGAGTTTATGAGTCGGAGCATCTTGGATGAGACGGCGAGCAATCAACATCGAGCATGCAAACTGTCCGTTGTAATCACGTCCAATATCGTCTAATTCTGCGTCGAGAAAGCGTTTATCAAACGATGCATTATGAGCAACAAGCTGACTGTCTTGAATAAAGTCTGCAAACTCATCCATCACTTCACTGCAACTGGCCGCGGTGTTCAGCATGCGGTTAGTAATGCCAGTGTAGCTTTCAATGAAGCCACTCACACGAAATCCTGGATTCATGAGTTGTTGGAAGGTGTCGACGACTTCGCCGTTAACGAGTTTTACCGCACCGATCTCAATCGCTCGGTCGCCCATATTGGGTGATAAGCCTGTGGTTTCGAAATCGAGAACGATAACGGAATCTGCGGAGTTTGAAGCCATCGTGTTTCCTAATTGCTGTTTGGTAGTATCGCTTTATATGGGGCGTTTGGTGTTGCTATGGCTAAATCAGTTATTTGCTAGTGCCGATAACAAGCTCAGTGTAACCCGTCGAATCGTCATGCTCTCTGTTGAAGGTCAAAGTATCGTAGCGGTGAACAATCAATTCAGCGGTGGTTGCTATTATTGTTCCTTCAAGTAAATGACCGCCAATTACATTGCCATTCACATCGGCAACGGATATATGAACATGCTGGTGGTTTGGGGTTAGCGTTGCCATTACAGAGACTATTTCGAACGGAGCTGTGATTAGCTTGGTGTTGTTCGCATTAGCTAAACGAATATTGAGTTGAGAGACACAACCGACACAAGATGCGATAGAGCCTGCAGAGATGTTGTGTGTGGTCACTAACCTTTGGATCTCAAGCTTTAGGTCTTGGCCGCGGGTTAATCTCGTTGCGATAGGAGTGATCATCTTATTGCCTCAACGTTATATGTATTTCAAAGAACAAAACGAAGCCACATAGGGCTTCGTTTTATTTTCATTTTGGTTAACGCGACTTTTCTTTTGGTTAATGCAACTTTGCATTTTCTGTCGCTGAAATTACTTAGTCTTGTTGCTGTTCTCTTTTCTTCTTAGGAACGAAGTTCAATACCGAAATGGGTACTTCTTTGCGTGGTTCGAAACCTTCAACAACGCGACGTTCAATCAAGTGACCAAGACGTTTTTCAATGATGCACAGGTTCTTGAAGTTATCTTTCGATAGGAAAGAGATCGCTTCGCCAGACGCATCAGCACGGCCTGTACGACCAATACGGTGAACATAATCATCTGCTGGGAAAGGCATGTCGTAGTTCACTACGCGGCTTAGGTTGTCGATATCGATACCACGAGCTGCAACACCCGTTGCGACTAAGTATTTTAGGCGACCTTTCTTAAAGTCAGCCAGAATCTTTTCACGAATTGCTTGGCTACGTCCACTGTGGAAAGCTTCCGCTTGAATACCACGTTTCTCAAGTTGAGCAACCAACTTAGCCGCACCGTGCTTGGTTTCGATAAAGATAAGCGCTTGGTCCCAGTTACCTTCGGTAATCATGTGGCTCAGTAGTGCTGACTTACGGTCTTTATCTACGGTCACTAACCATTGCTCAATGTTCGGTTTAGACGCATCAGTCTTGGCAATCGAAATCTCTTCTGCTTCGCTGATAGCACTTTTCGCTAGCGCGCGTACTGGCGTTGAAAGCGTTGCTGAGAACAGCAGGTTTTGGATGTCTTGTGGTAGACGTGCGATGATCTTGTTGATGTCTTCAATGAAACCCATGTCTAGCATGCGGTCAGCTTCATCTAGAACCAGTACTTCCACTTCATCAAAGTGAACGGCACGTTGTCCGTACATGTCGATCAAACGACCTGGTGTTGCCACAAGAATATCGACGCCTTCAATAAGACGATCTTTCTGGTGTTGGTAAGACACGCCACCGTACATCGCTAGTGATGTTAGGTTTAGGAACTTCGCGTACTTAGTGATGTTCTGTTCAACCTGAACTGCCAGCTCACGCGTTGGCGTCAGGATAACTGCGCGGATACGTTTTTTACGCTGCGTTTCACCTTTGCTTAGCATTTCTAAGATAGGGAGAACAAAGCTCGCAGTTTTACCTGTACCTGTTTGTGCTGCCGCAATAAGGTTCTTACCAGAAAGTACAATCGGAATTGCTTTTTCTTGAATAGAGGTTGGCTTTTCATAGCCTTGTTTTGCAACGGCTTTAACAATAGGTGAGCTTAATCCAAGCTTGGAAAATGGCATAAGTTTCTCGGTATGATTTGGCTAAATAGCGATGGAAAGGTTCAACAATCTTATACAAGGATAAGATTAATGGCGGCATTCTACCATGTTGCTTGTGTACCGCTAGTAACATAGACACTTTAGTTGGATAATACTGACTCAATAAGACGACGATAAGACAGGGATGTATGGAAATTACGCCGAATGAACGCGATGCAGTATATAAAACGATTTTTTCTCGCCGAGATGTTCGTGGGCAGTTTCTACCAGAAGAGATCCCTGAAGATGTGTTGATGCGTGTGCTAACCGCAGCGCACCATGCTCCCAGTGTTGGCTTTATGCAGCCTTGGGATTTTGTCGTTGTCCGTGATATCGAAACCAAGCAACAGATCAAAGCGGGTTTTAATCAAGCGCATGCCGAATCAGCGGAAATGTTCACCGATGAAAAGCAGGCGATGTATAAGCGATTAAAGCTTGAAGGTATTGTTGAATCGCCTATCGGAATCTGTGTGACTTGCGACCGAAACCGAACCGGAAAAGTAGTTTTAGGCAGAACCATCAAACAAGAGATGGATCTGTACAGCACCGTGTGTGCGGTTCAAAACTTATGGCTCGCAGCAAGAGCTGAAAACCTTGGGTTAGGTTGGGTGAGCATTCTTCACGATTCAGTACTGCGAGACGCCCTCGATATCCCGGAAAACATCGATATTGTGGCGTATCTGTGTATTGGCTACGTTGATCACTTCAAAGATAAACCAGAACTTGAAACCATGGGTTGGCTACCAAGAAGAGACGTCAATTCAGCGATTCATGAAGGTAAGTGGAATCCTAGGCAGTTAGAGACTGATGAAAAGTAACAGCTACGCTAGGAAGACTGATACTAAGATCTAAAAAAGGGCTCATTGAGCCCTTTTTGATACCTGCTTTAAACTGAGATCTTAAGCGATCTCAATCTTCTCAGCTTGGTTCTGCTCTACCATTGATAGTGCTAGCGCTTCTGCAGCCTTAATGCCATCGATACCAGCAGACAGGATACCGCCTGCGTAGCCTGCACCTTCACCAGCGGGGAAGAAGCCCTTAAGGTTGATGCTTTGGAAGTCTTTGCCACGTTTGATGCATACAGGAGAAGACGTACGAGTTTCAACACCGGTTAGTAGGCCGTCTGGCGTAGAGAAACCTTTGATCTTCTTCTCGAACGCTGGGATTGCTTCACGAATCGCTTCGATAGCGAAATCAGGCAGCGCTTTTGAAATATCAGTCAGGTGGATACCTGGCGTGAACGACGGTTGTACTTCGCCGATTGCACTTGGGTCGCGACCTTTCAAGAAGTCACCGATTTTCTGAGCTGGTGCATCGTAGTTTTCACCACCAAGAACATAAGCGCCGCTTTCTAGTTCACGCTGTAAACGAATACCAGCCAATGCATCACCTGGGTAATCACGTTCTGGGTCGATACCTACAACGATTGCGCTGTTTGCGTTACGCTCTGCACGAGAGTATTGGCTCATGCCGTTCGTTACTACGCGGCCTTCTTCAGACGTTGCCGCTACTACAGTACCGCCTGGGCACATACAGAAGCTGTATACAGTGCGGCCATTCTTACAGTGGTGAACCAGTTTGTAGTCCGCAGCACCTAGGATTGGGTTGCCTGCGTTCTTACCGAAACGAGCTTCATCGATCATTGATTGCTTGTGTTCGATACGGAAACCAACAGAGAAAGGCTTCGCTTCCATGTAAACGCCACGATCGTACAGCATTTCAAACGTGTCACGAGCACTGTGGCCAACAGCCAATACCACGTGACGAGATTTGATTTCTTCACCGTTAGAAAGCGTTAGGCCTGTGATTTGGCCATCTTCCATATGAACGTCATCAACACGAGTGCTGAAACGGATTTCGCCGCCGAGTTCAATGATAGAAGCGCGCATCTTTTCAATCATGGTAACCAGTTTAAAGGTACCGATGTGTGGCTTACTTACGTATAGAATTTCTTCTGGTGCACCCGCTGCAACGAACTCTTCAATTACTTTACGGCCGTAGTGTTTTGGATCTTTAACTTGGCTGTATAGCTTACCGTCCGAGAATGTACCTGCGCCGCCTTCACCAAACTGCACGTTTGATTCAGTGTTCAGCGTACGCTTACGCCAGAAACCAAAGGTATCTTTCGTACGCTCACGAACTTCTTTACCACGCTCAACGATGATTGGGTTGAAACCCATTTGAGCAAGCACTAGGCCAGCGAATAGACCACATGGGCCAAAACCGATAACCACAGGGCGCTCAGTTTGGTTCTCAACCGCTTTAGCAACAAACTTGTACTCCATATCAGGAGTCACTTTTACGTGCGGGTCGCTAATGAATTGTTCTAACAACTCAGCTTCGTTTTCAACGAGAACGTCAAGCGTGTAGATAAGTAAGATCTTTGATTTCTTACGAGCATCGTAGCCACGTTTAAAGATATTAAAAGAGAGTACCTGATCAGAGTTAATACCAAGTTTCGCTTCAATAGCGTCTTGAATCGCAGACTCTTCATGGTCTAGTGGGAGTTTAATTTCGGTTAAACGTATCATTTCGATGTCTCGTTTTTTATAGGTGTCTTAGCTAGATCGTATTCTTAATACAGAGTTTGATGAAAACGCTGATGCTCAAAGAAGCGATAAGCTCACAATGGCGCGCATTTTACGAGAAATTGATTTATCTGTCATACTAATTTGGAAACATGGAGCAAATAGACACGATATTAGAGCCGTATGATGTTGAATTTTGCTTTGGGATGAGTATTATCCCCATTCTTCAATTTTGACTAACTTATAGAGCAGAGCATCATGGCATTTGTCGTAGGCGATAATTGTATTCAATGTAAATACACAGACTGTGTGGCAGTGTGCCCCGCAGATGCGTTCCATGAAGGCCCAAATTTCATGGTAATCAACCCAATCGAATGTATTGATTGTGGCTTGTGTGTACCTGAATGTGATGCTCAAGCGATCTTCCAAGAAGATGAGCTGCCAGAAGATCAAAAGATCTTTATCGAAGTGAACGCAGAGCTTGCTGAGATTTGGCCTGTGCAAACGGAAGTAAAAGCACCAATGGATGACGCTGAAAAGTGGAATGGTGTCGCTGATAAATTGGCAATGTTAGAAAAGTAATTGTTGAAAAGAACTCAAATAAAAAGGCGTACTGATTTAATCAATACGCCTTTTTTAATATCTGAACACTGTCGATTGGCTAGTTAGCTTAGAGGTCTAGCTATGCTGACGACGCATGTTGTCGAGGATGATACCTGTCGCCATCGCCACATTTAATGACTCTGCGCCACCGAATGCTGGAATCGTAATCTTATCCGTCACGTATTTAGCCGCGTGTTCACGGATGCCGTGAGACTCACTGCCCATCAACAAAATGCCGTTAGCAGTAAACTCAGTCTTATGAACACTTTCGCCTTCTAAGAAAGCACCGTAAACAGGCAGGTTCGCTTGCTCTAAGTAAGCGGGTAAGTCAGTTTGGCTTACGTGAACTCGGCCAAAACTGCCCATAGTCGCGCTGATCGTTTTAGGGTTGTATGGGTCTGCGCAATCACTGCTCGCAACGATATGCTTGATGCCATACCAGTCCGCTACGCGAATAATCGTACCTAGGTTGCCAGGGTCTGAAACGCCATCAAGTGCAATCATCAACCCAGTTGCTTCTGGTAATTCAAACGTTGGGATCTCAACAACTGCAATCGCGGCGTTGTTGCTTACCAAAGTGCTCGCTTTGGTTAGATCATCCAGTGAGGCTTCAACACAATCAAACTCAATCAGTGAAGCATGATTTTCAGATAAGAAATCAGCGGTAGCAAAGACGTTCTTCACGACTAAGTCACTATTGAACAGCTCAAGAACGTTCTTTTCACCTTGAACTAGAAACAGGCCGTGGGCTTTACGTTGTTTCTTTTGGCCCAAAGCACGAAGGAGTTTTAATTGGTTTTTTGAAATCATGTTTTTATCCTAGATATAAGCCCGCGCATTATAGAGCAAAGGTTGGCGAACCAAAAGCGTGATGACTCAATGCGATCTACATAAAAAGCAAAAGCAACTCACTTAAAAAAGAAAAGCGCACTAAATAGCGCGCTCTTATGGGATTACTTACCTAAGTTAAGCTGAACTGACAGCCTAATACGGAGCCGGGTAGCGTTTAAATACTGTGTTGATATCAGTCAGGATCTCTTCTGATAACGGTTTACTGAAAGCGGCTACGTTCTCTTTTAGCTGCTCCATGGTGGTTGCACCAATGATGGTGGACGTCACCCCATCAACTTGATTACACCAAGCTAATGCCAGTTGGCTTGGAGTGAAACCGTGAGCATTCGCGACTTCAACATAGCCTTTAACCGCTTCGTTGGCAGATTCAGTGTCACGGAAAATGCCTTTACGTTGCATGTAAGTCCAACGGCTGCCTTCCGGTCTTGCGCCATCAATGTACTTTCCACTCAACATGCCTGCAGCTAAAGGTGACCATGGCAGGTAAGCGACATCTTCATGCACACAGTTCTCAATCAGATATGGCCAGTCTTTTGCGTGCAGCAAGCTAAATTCATTCTGAATCGAAACCATACGTGGCAAATCGTGTTTCTCGCTCAGCTTGAGGTATGTGTTAATGCCCCAAGTAGAATCATCTGAAAGCCCGACATGGCGAATTTTACCCGCCTTAATGCAGGTTGCCAGTGCTTGTAGGATTTCCAACATCTCAGCTTCATGTTGCTTTCGGTCAATATCACTGAATCGAATGTGATTCGGAAAATGCTTACCAAAGTGAGGCGTTGTGCGATTTGGCCAATGAAGTTGGTAAAGGTCGATATAGTCTGTTTGTAGGCGTTTTAATGATGCGTCGACGGCTGCGATCACAGCTTCACCGGTTATCGGTCCACCATCTCGAACCCAAGGAAGTCCAGGTCCGGCAATTTTGCTCGCGATGATCAACTCTTGGCGACGCTGTGGGTTACGCGATAACCAGTTACCAATGATTGCTTCTGTTTTGCCGTAGGTATCTGGAGAAGGTGGAACCGAGTACATCTCTGCGGTATCGATAAAGTTAATACCTTGGCTTAATGCGTATTCGATCTGTTGGTCTGCTTGTTGTTGCGTATTTTGTAGCCCCCAAGTCATGCTGCCAAGACAGATACGGGAAACGGGAATTTGACTACTTCCTAGCTTTGAATATTCCATTGAATTCGGGGTTCCTGTGGTTAGGTTCTCTGGTGCTCGCATTATAGTTTTGAAAAGAGGGCGAGTGAGGAATGAAAACGAATATGAATTATTAGCATAAAATGACACGATAAGGTATGGCATCGGGGAGTTTAGTGAGTCATTTCTCAGCGCTGCAAGCTAGCGTGTGCAATGCGTGAAAATACATTCGCGAGAGACTATGAGACAAACGGTGAGCGAGAAGTGAAGAACAACAAGCAATGAGTGAAGGTTTAATGTTCAGTTTTTTGGGAGTGGGGGATAGGAGAACAGATCAAAAAGAAAAAAAGCTCTACAGGATAGAGCGTAGAGCTTTTTTATAGGGGTCTTGATAGTGCTAGGTATTCATTGAGTTACGAGGTCGCGTTTGTGTCTAACCCACCCTGGGTTTGCGCCTGTCTTAGAGCTTCCTGCCTTTGAACTTCTTTCTCAGTTAGTACTGGTTGAAGCGTTTCCTCAGAGGCTTGAGGAGAGAAAATGAAATATTTATTAATCGTCATAACTGTGTCTCCGTGTAACGTATGACAGATTCTGCATCAAGGATAAATTGTGATCATCATCCACTTTGTACTTTTGTTAGGCTGAGAGCGAAGGGCGTAGAATGCGTACAAAGCGATCTCTTATCATCCGTATGCAATGTTGAACTGACGAAACCCTCTGTTTTCAAGTATAGGAAGCGCATCTAATTTCGCACAATAATGATTTAGAGCAATTACATACATGGTCAGGGGCGTAAGATGAAAACCCTCGCTACTGACTCTGTGCTCGTATTTATTTAACGATGTATCACTTATCGACATAATAATTAAGTCAGTAAATCAATTACTTAATCCATGGTGAGATGAATTATGGAAAAGCTTGTAGAACGTTTTCTGAATTACGTTACTTTTGATACCAAATCCGATCCTTCTAATCAGCAATGCCCAAGTTCACCGGGTCAAATTACCTTTGCTGAAGCCTTAAAGTTAGAATTGGTGGCATTAGACTTAGTTGATGTGTCTTTAGATGATAATGGATACTTGATGGCGAAACTGCCGTCGAATGTCGATTATCCAGTGCCTGCGATTGGCTTTGTGGCTCACATGGATACCGCTCCTGACGCATCAGGTGCCAACGTGAAACCACAAGTGATTAAAGATTACCGAGGTGGAACGATTGAATTAGGTGACAGTGGCGAGAGCTTAAACCCAAGCCAGTACCCAGATCTTGATTCTTTACATGGTCACGACCTGATTACGACTGACGGTACGACTTTACTTGGTGCCGACAACAAAGCAGGCATCGCTGAAATAATCAGTGTAATTGCTTACCTAAAAGCGAATCCAGACATCAAACACGGTGACATCTGCATTGGTTTCACGCCGGATGAAGAGATTGGCCGCGGTGCGAACCTGTTTGACGTTGAAAAGTTTGGCGCCGAGTGGGCGTACACTATCGATGGTGGCCCAGTTGGGGAGTTGGAATTTGAGAACTTCAATGCCACGAGCGCTGATGTTATCTGTCATGGCGTGAACGTTCACCCGGGTACCGCAAAAGGTAAAATGGTGAACTCGATGAACATTGCCGCGCAATTCCAATTGATGATGCCTGCGCAAGAAACACCTGAGTGCACAGAAGGTTATGAAGGCTTCTACCACCTGAAATCGGCGGAAATGGGTGTGGCTCGCTCTGAACTGGGATACATCATCCGTGATTTTGAACGTGAGGGTGTAGAAGCGCGGAAGGCATTCATGCAACAGAAAGTCGATGAGCTGAATGAACGTCTTGAGAAAGGCCGTGTTGAGCTGGTGCTAACCGATAGCTACTTCAACATGAAAGAGATGGTTGAACCGCATCAACATATTATTGAATTAGCGAAGCAAGCGATGATTGAGTGCGATGTTGAGCCAATGATCAAGCCTATCCGAGGTGGTACAGACGGTGCTCGTTTATCTTTCATGGGGCTACCATGTCCGAATATCTTTACTGGTGGCTACAACTTCCACGGTATTCATGAGTTCATTACCATTCAAGGCATGGAGCAAGCGGTAAAAGTGATTGTTGAATTGTCTCAACGTACAGCGACGCATTACCAAAAATAGAACATCAGAGCGTTATATCTCTTTGTATTTTTGAGAGTATTCAATAATACTCTCTTTAAGCATAAGGGAGTACGCGATGAAAAAGTTAGTTTTACTTTGCACCCACTTAGCCGTGGGTGCTTTTGGTTTTGGGCTGGGTGTCTACGCATTACCTATCTTGATTGAGCCAGATTCTCCTTCTTCAAGTTCTGTTGAAGCGATCAGTGAGCAGGCTATCTACACGGGTGAGTTCACTAAAGATCGACAAGACAGTGACTTCTTGCACTGGGGAGAAGGCATCATTTCAGTGTCTGAAAGTGCGATCGCTTTTGAAGGTGAATTGTCGCCGGGACCTGATTACAAGGTTTACCTTTCACCTAAGTTCATTGAAACCGAGCAAGCTTTCAATGACAGCAAGAATGAGTTGCTGAGAGTCGGAGATGTAAAAACATTCGACCGCTTTATGGTTGAGCTTCCCGAAGGTACTGATCTTAATCGGTTTAATACGGTTGTGATTTGGTGTGAAACTTTTGGTCAATTTATTACTTCTGCCAAGATAAAATGATAGCCTTAGCTTGGCTAATACCAGAATGAAATCGAGCGCTCAACAATTGAGCGCTTTTTCATAGCGAAGTCTCCGCTAATCGTGAAAATGCTAATTGTTGTAAAGCTCGTCGTTATAAAGCTAAAGGAATAAGTAATGGAAAAGTTGTGGCAAGTAATTGATTTTCTACTCGCTCATAAGTTTATTTTTAGTGCGTTGATTATCACTATTATATTAATCATTCGCCGAATCACCTTATCTCAAATAAGAGGTGATGTTGCTTTCCTTAGCGAAGACCAACGTAACTGGATGTCACGAACCAAAAACGGCACATTCGCGATTATTGTTGTAACGTTATTTGTGTTGTGGAAATCCGAAATCAGCGAGTTTGCGCTGTCAGTAACGGCCATTGCTGTTGCTATAGTCGTCGCATCTAAAGAGATCATTTTGTGTTTCACCGGTTCTATTCAACGTGCGAGTTCTCGTTCATTTAGAATCGGCGACTGGATCGAAGTGGGTAAAATCAGCGGTGAGGTGATTGAACACAATTTGATGGCGACTGTGATTCAAGAAATCGATTTGTATCATGGGCAATATCATTTCACTGGCAAGACAGCCACGCTGCCTAATAGCATGTTCTTCACTTACCCGGTTAAGAACCTCAACTTCATGAAGCGTTATGTTTATCATAACTTTTTCGTGACGGTGAAAGACTTTGTAAACCTATACCCTATGCTGCCGGGTCTTATTGTGAAAATTGAAGAGCACTGTGAAGAGTTTATCGATGTTGCCCGCCGTTACAACGGTGTGATTGAAAAGCACGCCGGTGTTGACCTTCCGGGTTCTGAGCCTCACATCCATATCACAAGCAGTTCGACAGGTGAGCAAGAAGTGCACTTTATGATCTTCTGTCCGACCGAAAAAGCGATTCATTTAGAGCAAGATATTCGTAAAGACTTTATGGAAGCGTACGCGGAAGCATTCCCAACAAGCGCTTAGTTTGCTCATCCGTTTACAGTGACCAAGCTATAGCCTCTAAACTATAGCGTCCAAACATAAGAAAGCCGAGAGCGATACTATCGACTCTCGGCTTTTTTGTTCTTGCTATCTATTAGTTTAGTCTAGATCAGCGAGTGGTAACCAATCCACTTGTACACCAGCTTGCTCAAACATATCTTGGCTAACTTTAATCTTGTCGCCCCAGCGAGAAAGGAAATCTTCACTTTGCTCTGGGCAATGTACTGCTGAAATACCTGTTTGGATGATTTTTGCTGCACAGTTTGGACAAGGGAAATGCGTCACCCAGATCTCACAACTGTCCAAATCACGCTTGGCGAATAAGATCGCATTTTCTTCAGCGTGAAGTGTCTTGAGGTACTTCATCTCTCTGTCATCAGTATCCGCACTATCAGACACGCCATGTGGGTAGCCATTAAAACCAACGGAAACAATACGGTTGTGCTTAGTGATTACGGCGCCGACTTGAGTTGAAGGATCTTTACTCCAAGAACCGACCAATTCCGCCATTTGATAGAAACGTTTAGCCCATTTTGAAATCATGAAAATTCCTTAACAATTAAATGTGAATGCTTATCTGCCTGACAATACATTATGTTAGACAATATCCATAGAGAACAAAAGCTGAGAGATTGATTTACTTAGGAATTGTAGCGTGTTTGTAATTACTTTATAAGCACTTGGTTTCAATTAACATATTGATACACTTTAGCTAGTTATAATTGATATTCCTCGGACAATGGTAACGAGTGTGTTACGTAAATTTTATGCTGTTCAAATACTAATAAGTGACGGTATAACCATGCGTAAAAAGTTGATCCTTACGGCTCTTGCAAGCTCTCTTATTCTTGCTGGATGTGGGCAAGATGCTCAAAATGCCAAGCAAGCGCCTCTACCTCTCGTAGCTGTACAGGATGTTAGCGTTGTTTCTCACCAGCAAAGTAAGTCGTATATCGGTCGTATTGAAGCCGTTGAAGACACGGCTATCACAGCGCAAGTTTCGGGCTATCTACAAAGCCGTCATTTCAATGAAGGCCAAATGGTTGAAAAGGGTCAATTGCTTTACTCGATTGAACCTTCTTCGTTTGAAGCCGAAGTAGCAAGTGCAAAAGCGTCTGTTGCTCAAGCGAACGCGAACCTTAAAAAAGCTGAGCTTGATTTTAATCGTGGTAAAAATCTACTCCCGAAAGGCAGTATCTCTCAATCTGAATTTGATGCATTAACCGCAAACTTGTTAGGTTCTCAAGCACAGCTTGAAGCAAGCCAAGCACAGCTAAATGCTGCGAATGTTCAGCTTTCTCATACCAAAATCATCGCGCCGTTCTCTGGCCGTATTAGCGATACCAATGTGAGCACGGGTGATCTGGTTTCACCGTCTTCAGGTGTATTGACTACGTTGGTTAGCCTAGACCCAATCCACGCATCGTTCAGCATCAGTGAGCGTGAGCGTATTGAGCTGGGTATGGACCGCATCGAAGGCGATGGCAGCAGCGACTCTGCAGGTGTTGAAGTTCAGATCATGCTTGAGAACGGTGAAGCGTTCGAACACCTAGGTCAGCTTGACTTCTTAGGCAACCGTATAAACCTCAATACTGGTACGATCGCGATGCGTGCGATTGCCGATAACCCGAATCAGCAACTACTTCCAGGCCAACACGTTCGCGTTGATCTACGTGAGAAACAATCTATTGATGTTGTGACTATTCCTCGTCGCGCAGTGCAAACCGACCTCGAAGGTGACTTCGTGATGGTATTGGTTGAAAGCGAAGCTGAACCTGTTGCTGAGCGCAGAAACATCGAGATGGGCCGTCAGATTGAAGGTGGCGTGATTGTTCATTCTGGATTAGAGAAAAACGACGCGGTCATCACTCAAGGCCTACAGCGTGTGCGTAATGGCATGTCTGTTCGTATTCAAGCTTCTGCTGAACAAGCTGAGTAAGGGGGCTATTTATGTTAAGTCGTTTCTTTATTCAAAGGCCTAAGTTCGCCCTTGTTATATCCATAATCTTAACGCTGGCGGGTGCGATTTCTCTCGCTATATTGCCAGTGGCTGAATATCCAAAAATAAGCCCACCGTCGGTCAGTGTGTCGGCATTCTACACGGGCGCAAGTGCTGAAGTGGTGGAACAGGCGATAGCCGACCCCATAGAAACGTCGGTTAACGGCGTAGAAGATATGATCTACATGTCTTCTAAAAGTGCTAACGATGGTTCATACAACCTTAACGTGACCTTTGATGTTGGTACTGATCCAGATATGGCTCAGGTCAACGTTCAGAACCGAGTTGCTCAGATCGAATCGAAGCTTCCACAAGAAGTAAGAATGGTGGGTGTAACGGTTAAGAAGCGTTCTCCAGACCTGTTGATGGTATTGAACTTCTATTCGCCAAACGGTGAGTACAATGACCAATTCCTGATCAACTACGTGAACTTGAACATTAAAGATCAGCTGGCTCGTGTGAAGGGCATCAGTGAAGTTAACGTATTGGGTGGTGGTGAATACGCGATGCGTGTTTGGTTAGATCCTGAGAAAATGGCTAACCTCAATATAACCACCTCTGACGTGAATCGCGCCTTGGCTGAACAGAACGTTCAGGTAGCGGCTGGCCGTATTGGTGCAGCACCTTACGACAACGCACAAGAAGTGCAGTTCAACTTGGTAACCAAAGGCCGACTAGAAACGGCTGATGAGTTTGAAAATGTTGTGCTTCGCGCTAGCCAAGATGGTTCAACGGTTTACTTAAAAGATATCGCACGTGTTGAGCTTGGTAAAAAGTTCTACGACGGCAATGGTAAATACCGTGGTCAAGACGCTTCAATCGTAACGTTGTCACTTCAATCAGACGCTAACGCACTTGAAAGTGGTAAAGCGGTAATGGCGATGCTGGACAATCTAAGCAAAAACTTCCCTGAAGGCGTTGCTTATGAGGCGAGCTATGACACTACACTCTTCGTTGCTGAGTCGATTAAAGGCGTAGTCAAAACACTTATCGAAGCTATCTTGCTGGTTATTGCGGTAACGTACCTGTTCTTGGGTAGTGCGCGTGCAACCTTGATTCCTGTGGTTGCGATTCCGGTATCTTTGATTGGTACGTTTGCCATCATGCAGATGACGGGTTTCACCATCAACACGGTAACCCTGTTTGGTTTGATACTAGCGATTGGTATCGTAGTAGATGATGCGATCTTGGTTATCGAGAACGTTGATACCACGATGGCTAAAGACCCAACCATTTCGCCGCGTAAAGCAACGCTCATCGCGATGAAAGAAGTAACGGGTCCGATCATTACTTCTACATTGGTTCTGTTAGCAGTATTCATTCCAGTAGCGATGCTGCCAGGTATCACCGGCATCATGTATCGTCAGTTCGCTCTGACTATCTGTATTGCGGTTGTTATCTCTTCTATTAACGCACTAACGCTATCACCAGCATTGTGTTCATTGGTTCTTAAACAGGGCGGTGGTAACACAGCGCGTTGGTACCAAGCGTTTAACCGTGGTCTTGAATCCGTAACCAACAAGTACGGTCAAATTGCAGGCTTCCTTGTGAAAAAGGGTGTTCTACTGTTTACCTTCTTTGTTGTGGCACTAGCGGCGGTAACTTACTTCGCGAAAACTACGTCTACGGCATTTGTACCTCAAGAAGATAAAGGCATCTTGCTGGTTAACGTGCAGCTTCCTGACGCGGCATCACTGTCTCGTACAGAAGATGTGACTGAGCAATTGCTAGAGATGGTTGAGCAAGAGCCGGGTGTTGATGGCGTAACACTGGTTAATGGCTATGCATTCATGACGGGCGCTTCTGCTTCGAATGGCGCGTCGCTATTTATCAAACTGCATGATTGGGATATGCGTAACGCACTGGACGGTCAACATTCAGCGCAAGCTATCTCACAACGTATTAACGGTCGAGCAGCAACAGAATTGCCTCAAGCGATTGTATTTGCAATGGGACCTCCAGCAGTACCGGGTATGGGTGCAGCTTCTGGTTTTGAGTTCGTTCTTGAAGATACATTAGGTCGTAGCCGTACTGATCTCGCGATGGTTATGAATGACGTGATTGCTGAGGCCGCTAAACAGCCTGAGATTTCACATACATTCAGTACCTTCCGTGCCAATGTACCGCACTACTATGTCGACATTGACCGTGAGAAAGCGCAGCAACTTGGTATTCCGTTGTCGGAAATCTTCCAAACACTACAAGGTAACCTAGGTTCTCTGTATGTGAATGATTTCACTATGTTTGGTAAGAACTTCCGCGTAACCATGCAAGCTGACAGTGAACACCGTAGCAGCATGGACGACCTACAACGATTCCACGTTCGTTCGTCTAATGGCGAGATGATCCCGTTAAGCACATTGGTGACTTACGACCAGATCTTCGAACCAGATGTAGCATGGCGTTACAACATGTACCGCAGTGCCGTGATTCAAGGTCAACCTGCAGAAGGTTACTCAAGTGGTGATGCGATTGCGGCAATGGAACGCGTAGCTGCAGAAGTATTGCCTCAGGGTTATCAGTACGAATGGACAGGCATGGCTTACCAAGAAGTACTAGCAGGTAACCAAGCGATCTTTGCTTTCGCACTGGCTCTGATCTTCATCTATTTGTTTATGGTGGCTCAATACGAGAGTTGGACAATACCGATTGCGATTATCCTCGTGGTACCTGTCGCAACCTTAGGCTCCTTCTTAGCATTGAATCTAACGGGCACACCGTTGAACCTATATGCACAGATTGGTTTGGTTCTCTTGATAGCCTTGGCCGCGAAGAACGCAATCTTGATTGTGGAATTCGCAAAGGTTGAGCGTGAAGAGAAAGACGCACCGATTGAAGATGCGGCGGTGAAGGGCGGTACGTTACGTTTCCGTGCTGTGAACATGACGTCTTGGTCGTTCATCTTAGGTATCTTCCCGCTTATCTTTGCTGCGGGCGCAGGTCACGTGAGTCAGAACTCTTTGGGTATTTCACTGATCGGCGGCCTGTTATGTGTGTTACTGGCGGGTACGTTCCTAATCCCTGGCTTCTACGCATTCGTGCAACGTAAGCGTGAGAAAGCACACGGTGGTAATACCAAGCTGGTTCCGCTTGATGACGAATAGGGGATTGAGTGTCTTGTAAGATTCGTCTCTTACAAGACCAACCCTTGGGAAATTAATTCCTTGTAAAAACTAAGGCTTAGCATTGCGCTAAGCCTTTTTTTATTCCACTGATGAATAAAAACGCCTTTTATATAAGCAAAAGTTTGTTATGTGATAGAGCTAACACTCTAATTTGGGTTTTGTAATAAAATGATGTTTTATTGGTAAGTGTATGTTTAATATGATTTTAACAAGGTTCAGCTAACGGTTGTATGCTCGAAAACATTTGCACAATAGTGTGAAGTGTTTCAAAATTACGAAGTTATATTGAAATTTTTTGTGCATTGAGGTTCTTATGAAAGTCATTGATTTATTTAAACACCGAGGCGATAGCATGTCTTCGCAACACTCAGAGTTTATGCAATGGATGTCTCCAGCTCTTAGAGATTACTGGGGCGACTTTCTTAATCGTACGCAAAATAGTCATTTCTTTGCGTGGGTTCGTGATCACCACAAACCTGCTGTCAATGAAGATGCACCAGAGATGCCGGTTGAACAGCCGATCTTACTTAAGCCAGAAGCACAACTTGTGTTTGATGAGCTTAGTCAACAGATCGGTGAAGTCATCCATACTGGCGACTGGATCAATGTAAGTCAAGACCGTATTAACCAGTTCGGCCTTGTTACTGAAGATATGCAGTGGATTCACACTGAGCCTGAAAAAGCGGAAACAGACTCTCCGTTCAAAACAACCATCGCACATGGTTTTTTAACTTTATCTCTGCTTCCTCGATTGACTGACAGTGTTGACCCTGACAAGTCTCAATTCCCAACAGCGAAGATGGTCGTAAACATTGGTCTTAACCAAGTACGTTTCCCATACCCTGTTAAATCGGGCAGTAACGTTCGTGCTAAGAGTACGCTAACAAAAGTAACACCAATCAAGAAAGGCCTAGAGATTGAACGCGAAATTCGCGTAGAAATCGAAGGTATTCGTCGTCCTGGCGCTGTGATCGTTTCCGTGATTCAACTTCACTTCTAAACGAACTCTATAGATTCCAAAAAAAAGAGAGAGCTTAATGCTCTCTCTTTTTTTTCATAAGATAAAACTCACTCACTTATTTAATGCGAGTGTAGCCGTACTCTTCGATAAGGTCTTGCCCTTGCTTTGACTTCACGAACTTGATGAAGTCTTTGCTCTCGTCAGAAACTGAGTCTGTCTTGTGCAGCAACAAGAATGGGCGAGCCAATTCATAGCTGTGGTTAGCAATGTTCTTAGATGTTGGCTCTACGCCTTCAAATGTAATTGCTTTAATCGAACGGTCGATCGAACCAACAGAGATAAAACCAATCGCGTGCGGGTTATGGTTAACAATCGTTTTAACCATGCTGTTGCTGTTTACAACCAAGTTATTTGGGTTGATGTCAGACACTAGACGGTCATTAATGATTTTCGTTAAACCAAGCAAGCTTTCGAAGCTGTAGCGGGAACCAGAAGACGCTTCGCGAGTGACAACTGCGATAGGCTGATCTGCGCCACCCACAGCTTTCCAGTTCGTGATTTTGCCTTTGTAGATATCGAACAGCTGCTCACGTGTAACGTTGCTTACAGCGTTTGAGCGGTTAGTTACGACAGCTAGGCCGTCAAAGGCAATTGGAAATACCTTCAACTTCTCGTCTTGTTCGCGGTCGGTTAAATAACGCGAACTCATACCGATGTCAGAGACACCTTTATTAACCATGGTAATACCTGCTGTAGAACCAATGCCCTGAACCGCAATATAGTTATCAGGGTGAGTCTTGTTGTACTCCTCAGCTAATACATCCATCACTCGTGATACTGAAGTGGAGCCCGAAATGGTGGTTTCTTGTGCAAAAGCAGCATGAGAAGACAGGGCTAAGGATAAAAGAGAGGCAAGCGCGACTCGTAACATAAACAACTCCTAGTTAATAACATTTGTCGCATATGATAGGTCGGTTATATGACACTTTTGTGAAATTCCATACGCTCGATGCATAGCTGTTTGATTGATGAGTGATAGCTTTTGGGGTTTTCGAAAGCAGGATTCGTTTCTGGGAGCAGGGCGGGTATTTTGTTTGCGCTTGTTCGCTAAAATGTTTGTTGAGTCCTAAGCTAAGTAGAGGAATTCACTACTTAGAAGTTTCTATGAAGTTACAAGGGGTGTTATGTCCGTCATTCATATCGAACTGAATCGTCTTTTAATTGGGGCTGAGAGGCTCTGTACATCTCGAAATCGCAGTTTACCTGTCGAGCTAGGCAAATCCCTATATGAAGAGTGTGAGGGGGGTGTGCTGTTTTCTCAGGCGCATTATCTGCTCGACTCATCTCATAGCGATTATACAAACGAGATCGCCTGTGTAACTTTTGATGAGTCGTTATCTTGTTGGTTAGTGATGGTGCCACTTGAAGGGGATGTCGAATCCGACTCTGTGAATTGGGGACCTTATCCGTACCTGCCTAAATCGAAGGATCTTGATGCTATTTTGGCGGAAATAGAAAAAGACCCTAAATCGTACTTCTGGTCATAGTCTCTCTGTTTTCACGTTTGCTGGTGGCCTGTTATCAAAGCTAAACCCCTGAACCCCAAAGCTGAATCAATGAGTTTCAAAACTCAACCACTGAATCCCAAAGCCAAATGATCTCATCCCACACCCAAGTGGCTTAATATTGAAGCCACTTGGTTTACACCCGTTCCCAACTAAGACGTTCACATCAATCTATCGCTTTGTTTAAACTTGCGGCTTTACGCTTTGCAGTTGTGCTTGTGCCACTAGCGATCGGAAGTCTTTTGGTGTTTTTCCGTGATACGTTTTAAAGGCTGTACTGAAGTGAGCGGCACTTTTAAAACCGGACTCATACGCGATTTGAGTGATCGACTTATCCGATGTTCTTAGCTGAGTGGCCGCATGAGCAATACGTTTTATCTTTAATAAGTTTGAGAACGACAGATCTTCAGCCGATAAGCGACGTTTAAGCGTAGCCGGTGACATTCCCATGTAATTGGCGAGCGTATCCAAAGAGATATTGTTTTCAATGTTTTGCTCGATGTAATGAATGACTCTTTGGGTCACGGTTAACCTTGAAGCTCGAGCAATAATAGCCAATAGAGCAGGGTACTGTTCCACCATCAAAGACAGCAAACTTAAACCTAATTGAGTGAGTGCGTAGTCATTCTGAGAAGAAGAGTTGGCGAGTGACATGATGAGATCTTTCAACTGACAGAGCTCAGTATCCGTTTGATTGAACTTAATGTACTTGTCTGGGATTCGAGCGGACTCTAAATCGCTGAACTGATTAATGAACTTCTGAAAGATAGCCAAATCAAAATCTAAGCAGGTTGCACTGAATTCGCCATTTTCAGTGTTAACCGTGATGTCTTTAATCTGACCAGAATTGTAAAGGGTGAAATCTCCGGCTTGCAACGAGGCTTGAGTACCATTGGGTAACACAAAAGAAATGCTGCCTTTCGATACCATAAAGATACCGTTTTTAGAGGCAGGATAACGTTCTCGTCTCCTGGGAATGAAGTTTCTGAACTGAGTAACTGTGATTGATGACATAGTGAGCTTCTTTGACGTTGTAAATTGATTGCTTATTGATTGTTTTTTTTAAGTATTGTTTAAGCATGAGACATTTACAAAAAAGGCGCTAATAATTAGCGCCTTTAGAAGTGAACCTTTGAAGCTTTTGACCTTGAAAGCCGTAGCTGTTAAAGCCTTTAAGCTTCGGTTTCGTTTGTCGTTTCAGGCTCGCTAGGCAAGTCCGCAAATACTTGAGTAGGTTTTGCTACTAAGTTACGGTTTTCCTGATTAACTTCTGAGAGAACTACTTCTAAAACGTCTCCCAGTTTGTATACCATTTCTTTATCGATAGATACAGTACCCATATCACCGTTGCACTCTATTCTTTCTTTATTATTAAGAATGAGAGATCCAGGGATAAATGCAGCAGCACCATTTTCAAGTAAACGTACACGCATACCTGCACGGTTAATATCGAAAATCTCAGCTTGGAAACGAGTTTCTTCTGCTGGAGCATTGGCTAGAGTGCGAGCATACAACCAATCGCCAACATTACGCTCAGCCATGCCGTGGTGACGGCGGTGCAGAGCAAGTTCATCACCAATGGTTTCATCTGGTGTTTGAATTGGCGCTTTACCTAGGATGTGTGCTTTCAGCATACGGTGGTTAATCATGTCGCCATATTTACGAATTGGAGAAGTCCAAGTTGCGTAAATATCTAAACCCATCACGTAGTGCGGTGCAGGCTCATTGCTGATCTCGCTGTACGCTTGGAATTTACGAATACGGTTGTCGTAGTAGCTGTTGTCTAAAGAACCTAACCAACGACGTAGAGTAGCAAAACCTTCTAGAGAAACGATTTGCTCTTCAGTGAACGGCGTTTCCGCTTGCGGGTTTACCAGTTCAAGAACGTCAGAGATTTTCTCAGCCTTGAAACCAGAGTGGCAGTTAAACACACCTTGGTTGAAGCTTTCTTTTAGTACTCGGCCCGCACAGATGTTCGCGCTGATCATTGATTCTTCAACCAGCTTGTTTGCGCTACGACGCATGTCTGCGTGGATAGCGACCACATCGTTATCTTCGCTCAGTTCAAAGCGGTAGTCAGGGCGATCTGGGAACACAACAGCGTTTGCTGAGCGCCATGCTGAACGTGCTTGAGCGAATTGGTGAAGATCAGAAACAATTGCAGCAATCTCTTCTGATGGTTGCCATTTCTCTGATGCACCTGTCTCTAGCCAGTCTGATACGTTGTCGTAAGCAAGACGAGCATGAGATTTGATGTTTGCAGCGAAGAAGTTAATGTCATCACCGATAACGCCATCTTTAGATACCGTTACTGTGCAGCAAAGTGCAGGGCGAACTTCGTTCTCGATCAGTGAACATAGGTTGTCAGCAAGATCACGAGGTAACATTGGGATGTTGCGACCAGGAAGGTAGATAGTGAAACCGCGCTCGCGAGCCACTTTATCCATCGCATCATCTGGAGAGATGTAAGCCGTTGGATCAGCAATTGCGATAGTCAGTTCAAAATCACCGTTCTCTTTCTTCTTCGCGTAAAGCGCATCATCCATATCTTTTGTGCTTTCGCCATCGATAGTCACAAAAGGGACGTGCGTCATGTCTACACGTTCAAGATCGGCGTCATCATTGATTAGCCAGTTGTCGATGCCTTCAGGTTCGCTGTTTGGTAGATCGTTTTGTGCCAGCGTTACCCACCAAGGTGCAATCTTGTCGTCAGCGTCGGTGATTTTCTCAGAGATCTGAGCCAAGAAGCCATTGTCACCTTTTAATGGGTGTTGAACGATATGAGCAACAACCCAGTCACCTTCTTTAAGCGTTTCAGGGTTTAGACCCTTCATTGCTTTCGCTTTAAGTTGCAGTTTTTTGAGCTGCGGGTGATCAGGAACAACGTTCAATCGGCCTTTGAAAAGCTTAACCCGCGCAATAAAGCGAGTAAGACCTTGTTCAACCAATTCCTCAGGCTCTGCTACTTCGCGCTCTTTCTCTGTGCGAATGATGGCAATCACCTTGTCACCGTGCACACATTTCTTCATGTATGGAGGTGGGATAAAGAAGCTTGTTTTGCTATCAACTTCGAGAAAACCAAAGCCTTTTTCAGTGGCTTTGATAGTACCTTCCTTTTTAGGGAGTGTTTCTTGGATTTGCTGCTTGAGCTGAGCGAGTAGAGGATTATCTTGAAACATTTGACTTTTATCTAACGAGAACAATTGAGCACACTATAATCATTGCGAGGCCCGATTACTACTTAAAGCCGAAGAGAGCGTAAATTAATTGCCCTCTTATTTAACTCTATCAATTTGGTCGAACTCTATCGCCCTGACGAGATATTCATCAAGTTTTGACGATATGATAGCCAGTATTGATAGAAAACCGAAAAATATGTGATGTATTTCAATTTTTTCTGGCTTTTTTTATGCATTTAGGGAATAATCCGCCTCCCTTAGACGTCCCTAATGGCTTGAAGTGTTTTATTACTGCTTCGTAACTCTGAATGGAATCAGTATCTGATTGGATCAGTATTGGAATTGATAGAGCTCCCGGGACCTTTTGTTTACTTATATATAGTGGGATCCCAATGTCCGAATCTGTAATTCAATTTAATGAATTAGCCCTAAACGATAACATTCTTTCAGCTCTTGATAGCATGGGTTTCGTTTCTCCGACTCCAATCCAAGCAGCAGCTATTCCTCTTCTTCTTGAAGGCCGTGACGCACTAGGTAAAGCACAGACTGGTACTGGTAAAACAGCAGCATTCTCTCTGCCTTTACTTAACAAAATCAACCTGAACCAACACAAACCACAAGCAATCATCATGGCTCCTACTCGTGAGCTAGCGATTCAAGTTGCTGCGGAAATCAAAAACCTTGGCCGTGATATCAAAGGTCTTAAAGTTATTGAAATCTACGGTGGTGCTTCAATTGTTGACCAAATGCGTGCTCTAAGCCGCGGTGCTCACATTGTTGTTGGTACTCCAGGTCGTGTTAAAGACTTACTAACTCGTGACCGTCTACACCTAGATGAAGCACACACATTTGTTCTTGATGAAGCAGATGAAATGCTGAAAATGGGCTTCGTAGATGACGTTACTTGGATCCTAGAGCAAGCTCCAGAATCTGCACAACGTGTACTTTTCTCTGCAACTATGCCTCCAATGGTTAAGACTATTGTTGACCGTTACCTACGTAACCCGGCTAAAGTTGACGTTGCTGGTACTAACCACACAGTTGATAAAGTAGCGCAGAACTTCTGGGTTGTTAAAGGCGTAGAAAAAGACGAAGCAATGTCTCGTCTTCTAGAAACTGAAGAAACTGACGCGTCAATCGTATTCGTACGTACTCGTCAAGACACTGAGCGTCTAGCTGATTGGCTATCTGCACGTGGCTTCAAAGCTGCTGCACTGCACGGTGATATTCCTCAGTCTCTACGTGAGCGTACTGTTGATCACATCAAACAAGGTGTTATCGACATCCTAGTTGCAACTGACGTTGTAGCTCGTGGTCTTGATGTTCCACGTATCACTCACGTATTCAACTACGACATCCCATTCGATGTTGAATCTTACATCCACCGTATTGGTCGTACTGGCCGTGCTGGACGTAAAGGTAAAGCGATCCTACTAGTTCGCACTAACCAAATTCGTATGCTTCGCACAATCGAGCGCGTAACTAAGTCTCAAATGGAAGAAATCCAACTTCCTCTACGTGACCAAGTTGCTGCTGCACGTGTTGCTAAGCTTGGCGCTGAACTTGAAACTGAGAAAGAAAGCAAAGCACTAGAAAACTTTGCAGGTCTTATCTCTACTCTTCAAGAGTCTCTAGAAGTTGATGCTGCTACTCTAGCTGCAATGCTTCTTAAGCGTCAGCAAGGTAAGAGCCCACTATTCTACGTTGGCGAAGACCCAATGATCGCTGCTATTGAGCGTGATAAGAACCGTCGCAAAGAGCGTCGTGAAGATCGTGACAACGGCCGTGACGGTGGTGGTCGCAACTTCAATACTCAAGATTGGGATACTTACCAACTACAAGTTGGCCGTGAGCAAGGCGTTCAGGTTAAAGACATCGTTGGCGCACTAGCAAACGAACTTGGCCTAACTAAAGGTTCTATCGGTGCTATCAAGCTAGACCAAGGTTCTACTTACGTTCAACTGCCAAAAGCAATGAACTCTGAAACTGCTGGTAAGCTAAGCAAACTTCGCATTCGTCAAAAAGAAGCTGGCGCTGTAGTTGTTGATTTCAATGACTTCCGTGAGCCTCGTCGTGGCGGCGGCGGTCGTGATGGCAACCGTGGTGGCAACCGTGGCGGTCGTGATGGTGGCGGCTACCGTGGTAACCGTGAAGGCGGCAACCGCGAAGGTGGTAACCGTGAAGGCGGTCGTGGTGGATACCGTGGCAACCGTGATGGTGCTCGCGATGGTAACTCTGCTGGCGGACGTGATGGCGAACGTCGTTTCGACCGTAACCGTGGTGGCGATCACCGTGGTAACTTCCGTGGCGAACGTGGCCATGGTAACGGCAATGGCGGTGGTAACCGTGGTCGTCGTCCAGAGCGCAACGAAGGTTAATCAACCTGTCGCTTAGACGCTTTAGTCTAGACACTGAATTTAAAAGCCGAGCGTAATGCTCGGCTTTTTTGTGCCTGCTATTTGAACTTAAGCTTTGGTTGGTTCGATATTCGTAGCCAGCTTACTTTAATCAAGCTTCGTCCCTGTAACTATGCTTCGTTCATGTAACTAGGCATCGCGCCTAGAACTAATGTTAGTGCCTAAACTTAGCTGTATCGCGTTCTAAGCCTATACTGAAAGAACGTGCTACAAGATGCTAAAACAAAGAGTGAAGGCTATCTAAGCGACGTTACAGTGCATCTATTTGTAGAGTTGTGCTCGAAGGCAATCAAATCACTACTTTCAATTCCAGTGAGCTTTTTGATGCAAACACTGAGCAATTGAGAAATCGAGCAAAAAGTTATCGGTAATGATAAGCAGACGAAAGGGAAGGGTGGTTGTTTTCTAAGCGGATTACCTGCATTTGTTCGAGTCGCTCTAATTAACTGAATCAAGTTAAAAATAACGTGAGCACTCGTTTGCGTCACCTGTTCATTAATTTTCTTATTCAACTATTTTTTAATTTCGCTCTCGAAATAAATAATTTGATGACTAAGATCAACTTAATTGTGTTCATTTAGTGATTTTTTCAAAACAAAAGTTGAAAGATTCAAAAATTATTGAATAATGGACTTAACTAAAATTGAAGTAAACACTTCATCCAATTCGTACTGAAACAGGATCCATATCCAATGTCTAATTCGTTTGTTCTGGTTATTAACTCGGGTAGTTCATCCCTAAAATTTGCTGTAATCGATTCTGTTTCTGGTGAAGCAGTATTAAGTGGCCTAGGGGAGTGTTTTGGTCTTGAAGATGCTCGTATGAGCTGGAAATATCAAGGCGAGAAAACTGAAATTGCCATTCAAGGCGAAGATAACCACCACAAAATTGCCATTGGCAAATTGGTTGGCTTGATGGAAGATCTAGGCTTCACTGCTGATATCGTGGCTATCGGTCACCGTATCGTTCACGGTGGTGAGAAGTTCACTCAAACCGTTCGTATTACTGAAGAAGTAACGAACGAAATTGAAAGCCTATCTGATCTAGCTCCGCTTCATAACCCTGCAGGTGCTGTCGGCATTCGTGCTGCGATTGAAGCCTTCCCTTCTCTACCTCAATTTGCTGTATTTGATACGGCTTTCCACCAAACAATGCCACAACGTGCATTCACTGGTGCAATCGCAAAAGAGCTATACACAGACTTCGGCGTACGTCGTTACGGTTTCCACGGTACGAGCCACTACTTCGTTAGCCGTGAAGCAGCGAAGATGGTTAACAAGCCTATCGAAAAATCTAGCTTTATCTCTGTTCACCTAGGTAACGGCGCATCTGTATGTGCCATCAAAGACGGTAACAGTGTTGATACTTCAATGGGCTTCACACCACTTTCTGGTCTAATGATGGGCACACGTTGTGGTGACCTAGACCCAGGCATCATCGAATACCTACTTAAGAAAGGCTGGTCACAAGAGCAAGTATTTAACTCTCTAAACAAGGAGTCTGGCTTCCTTGGCGTGTCTGGTCTTACGAGCGATGCTCGTGGCATCTTAGAAGCAATGGAAGAGGGCCACGAAGGCGCTAAGCTTGCGTTTGAGGTGTTTACTTACCGCGTAGCTAAATACGTTGCTTCTTACCTTGCAACGCTAGATTCTTTAGACGGCATCATCTTCACTGGTGGTATCGGCGAGAACTCTCTACCAATTCGTCGTGAAATCCTAAACAACCTTAAGATTCTTGGTTTTGTTGAAGATGTAGCAGGTAACGAATCTGCTCGCTTTGGCGCTGAAGGCATCATCGCTAAGTCTGAAATGTTAGACGCAGTAGCAATGGTTATCCCAACCAATGAAGAGTTGGTAATAGTACAGCAATCGTTAGAGTTACTGTAACTTATTATAATCTATAACTAAGGGCTGAACCTCGTAAGGGGTTCAGCCCTTTTTTTGCCTAGGCTAGAACGTTTTAAGGTAGGCTTATCTAAATAGGAATTAATTTGTAGTTAGTTTATGGCTATACGTAGTACAGTGTATTTTTTGTTGTAATAGTATTGCATGGAGGCTACATGAAGTTTAGAACAGCATATATATACTCTCGCGTTAGTAAAGGAGCTCAAGCAAAAGGAGATGGTTTGAGAAGGCAAATTGAATCCGCTACGAACTTTATAAAGTCAACAAATGAGACCAATCGACGTAATGGTGGTTACACGTATCATATTGCAGATAGCCTTATTATTGATAAAGGGCTCTCTGCGTATAAAGGGCTAAATACAGAAGAGAATGCTGGATTAGGTGCTTTTTTAGAGGCATCACGAAAAGGAGAGATCGAGAAGGGGTCTTTACTCGTGGTTGAAGCAATAGATAGAATTAGTCGTTTGCCAGCAGATGATGCAAGAGAGATCTTCAGCAAGTTTAAAACTTATGGTGTAGATGTCGCTATAGTCAAATTTGGCATTATTATTCATCATAATGAGAGTACAAAACTTGAACATGATCTTTTGCTGACAGCAGCAATTCATTTAGCGCATTTAGAGAGTGACCAGAAATCAAAACGAATTAAGGCCAGGTTCGAATATAAGAGAGGTGAGGAAAAAAAAGGAGGTGAGAAACGGACATCAATTTGCCCTGCATGGATGAGGATATCTGATGATAAAAAGTCTTTTGAATTGATTCCAAATCATGAAGCAGTTTTGAAACGAATGATAGATATGAAGTTAAATGGTATTGGGTGCCTTCGTATAGCAAAATCACTAAATGAGGAAGGTATCTTAAACTTTTCTGGAAAAAAATGGCAAGTAAAGCTCGTTGAGAAGTATTTAAAAATGGAACAGTTGGTTGGCTCCTTTCAAAGAGTAGAGCATGTCCGTGATGAAGATGGGGTCATCAGAAAAAAACCATTAGGGGCACTAGAAAAACATTATTATCCGTCAATTA
The DNA here is from genome assembly GCF_902751245.1 of Vibrio sp. Vb339. NCBI lineage: Bacteria > Pseudomonadati > Pseudomonadota > Gammaproteobacteria > Vibrionales > Vibrionaceae > Vibrio > Vibrio sp. Vb339. Next base: position 890,524 of record NZ_CADDIS010000001.1, read on the forward strand.
TAGATGAAGCAACATTTTTACGGTTAAAAAAATCATTTAAGAGAGCCGGAGGTCGGCAAACTGGGGCTTATAAAAACCTATATAGTAACTTGTTATACTGCCCAACATGCGGAACAGCGATGAGCTATTTTAAACCTAATCGTGGAAAAATTAAGATTCGTTGTAGAAAACAAATTGACAATCGAGGTTGTAATCAAAGAGCCCTCAATTACGAGGTTCTTGAAAAGCGTTTGATTGCTGCTCTTTCCGGGTTAGATTATGCAAAGATTAACAGTCAAAGCTTCGCGATGCTGGAAAAAGAGATTAGTTTATTAGAAGCTACTATTACTGATCTTGAAGAGCAACAAAAAGCAGTCGAAAGCGCTTTTCTTGATGAAGACGATGTAAGGATTCAAGTTGTTTTTAGAAGTAAAATAAAGGCCATTCTCGATAAAATAGATATGGAACGTAGTAGGTATGAGCAATTGATTGTTGTTAAACAGGACTATGATATGTCCGTTGTCAATGAATTAAAGCTTGAAAAACCAGAAGACCGAGAAAAGTATAATCAATTTGTTCGTAATTTCGTTAGCTATATTGTGGCTACCGATGATTTGGAAGATAGCCCTAGGTTTATCAGAGTGGTATTCAAAGCGCAATCAGTTGGAGAGGTTGATTTTGGATTTAACGGTGAATTGGTAGAGAACGAAAATGCTGTTAGCGGATTATATACAAGAGAAGAAAATGTTAAAGACGTTAATGTGACAAGAACAATTTCTTTGTCAAAAGTCCTTACTTTTGATGAACAACTTAAAGAAATATTGGATGTAACGCCACCTTTAGCTCAAGATGTTCGCGAAAAAATTCGATACTACTTTGAGTTGCAGCAAGCAGTGAAAGCTAACCCCACCAAGTGGCTTAAGATCGCTAAAAATGCCCATCTTCCTTTAGCTGGAAGAGTAATTTAATACTTATATTATTTCGATTTATCAGTATGAAATATCCCTTAGCATACAATTCAGTTGACAGCAAGAGGTTTTTGTGTTATTATTGCGTTCTTCCTTCTTAATCCGTTCATTAATCATATCTTCGATGTATTGCGGGTAGTATTGTCTCATTGATTTGAGGTACACATGAATAAAGCTTCTTCTGCTAGATTATTTCAGCTCATTAAATATGCTGCTAATGATGAAGTCCTGACTCAATATTTGTTTGAATACAAATTAATTGAAATTTCTTTTTCGATAGGTTTACGCAACCTGATGGAGTCTAAAGGTATTTCTAAACAGCATATTGTTAAGTATCTGTCCTACACAACTTTGAATGGCCACATTGGATATCTAAAGCTTAAGGATAGAGTGCAGCAAGTACAACTAGTCTTCGGGGTAGTCGAGGTATCAAGAGAGGATGCTTCTATCACAGGGTTTTCTATCTGCCTATGTTTGGATGAAGAGGAAAAGGAGTTCGGATTATTGTCAACTCATAGACAAGTGTGCGAGATCGATTCCCCCTTAACTTAGTTATAAGGAGTGCGATTGAACTTCATTATTGAACTAACTAGAACTAATTATTTCAAACAACGTCCCCGATCACTGCGGTTTTCAAGACAACAACAGCTTCTTTTCTACATTAACAAACACATTTTATCGACTCTTGTTCATGCGAAAAACAAACAGGTTGCACGTTTAAGCGGTGCCAGCCTTACGGTTGAATTTCATCCAACATTTGAAAAGCTATCAACTAACGCTAAAGCGATTATCAAAGACTCCATCCACCAATCGATTGATATGCGGGAGCCTCAGCATACTTTTGATACGCTGAGAGTGGGGTTCGTTCCTTACTACAAATTATTGCTTTGTTGGCAGGTTGATTACCTATGTGATTCAAAGCCCGTGTCTGTGTTAGATATTCGCGGTGATGTATTGAGCAACATTGAGTTCAAAGTAACGCTCACACTGGATAGCACGGGAGAAAAATTATGATTGGAGGTGTAATCGGCGATATTGCGGGAAGCTGTTTTGAAGGCCAGAGAGGAGTTGAGCTAAAAACATATAATTTACCGATGAGCAAGATTTTTTCAGGTTGTGCAAGAGCAACGGATGATAGTGTATTACTAGCAGCGACGGCTCAAGCGATGCTTGATGAGAGTGATGATTTTTCTTTGTACTATAAACGATTTGCGCAACAACACCCTAGTGCGGGTTACGGTCCGGGGTTTTCGAGTTGGCTCAGCGGAGAGAATGCGGAATACCAATCGTTTGGCAATGGTGCAGCGGTAAGAGCTGGTGTCCTTGGTTATCTGACTAGCGAAAGTGACGTGTTACACATGGCACGTAAATCGGCGGAAGTATCACATCAGCATGATGAGGGCGTAGCAGGTGCAGAATCGATGGCGTGGGTTATTTGGGCGGTCAGACAAGGCATATCAAAGGATGAAATCAGTCAGGAGTTATATCAACGTTGGAATTACTACGTTTCACCTGAACCTTCACATGATCTACTCGGAATTCGCATGAATGGAGGCTTTGATTCGTCAGCAGTTAATACCGTGCCTATTTCGATGTTCATCGCTTTATTTAGTGCGACCACTTTTGTGAAGGCAATTCGAAGCACGCACTATATCGGAGGTGATGTTGACACGATGGCCTCAATGGCTGGCTTGATAAAAGCTCAATATGAGACTATTCCACCCGAATGGGAAACACAAGCAAAGCGAATTTTGTGGAAAAAGACACCCAAAATTTTAGAGACTTTAGAGCAATTTGAAGCGAAATATGAGCAATTTCATTTATTGCCATTTTGAAATGATGAGGAGATTTAAATATGCCGATATCACCTGGGTTATTGTTTTTTGTCATTTTGGGGCACTTTTTCTCGGAGTTTGCTAGCGATATAGCGGCTGGCTTAGTCAATGACATTTATTGGTCATGGCTTCGTTATGACTGGGTGAAGTCTCTATATTTTGAACTAAAAAGAAATACTATCATCAGCTATATCTTTTTTGGGAGTCCGTTTTTCATACTCGCTGTTTTGTGCGGTATACCACGCCACCGACGTTAATAGTCGATTGGCGCTGTATTTATCCATACGGAGGCTAGAATGAGTAACGTCGCATCCATTGTTGGTAGGAAGCGGAGTTTGAACAATGGTTCGCTCCATTTTCACCATTAAACGTCTGATTTCGCCAGGACATTGTTTGCTCATCGACTTCTTGTTTCATCGCATCAAAGTTGTGATTGGATTTATAGACATGCTGATGAGACGAGCAGTGGAGTAAATTTTGTTGGTACGTTAGAAGAGAGAGTTTGTCTAAGTACGCTCTAAACTCAATCGATTCATCGTCAAGCCCAAAAATCATTTTCATGAGTAGCAGCATATTAGCCACAGCAATCGCTTGTTCTTTTTTTCTACGAGATGTCATCATCGTAAAATCCGCCCAAGCGCTATTGTTTCTCTTCCTGACGAATAAGGGGGCGTTTACTCTTTTTATGCATTCAACTTCTTTCTTTGACACTTTTACACTAAATTGCGCATATAGCGGAGTGTCCTGAGAAAGCCCTAAAGCAAAATCGTCACGGCTCGGTTTGTAGCTCACGCCATTTTTCAGTAATGCTTGGAATGTTAACTGTGTTTTTTTAATTCGTGTACCGGATAGCCACAGCCCTTCTTTGTTCGAATATGAAAGACCTCTTATCTCGCCTTCGTTGTTCAATGTTGCTTTCACTGCGATGTCTTTGCTGGCGAGCATACCCACAAACTGAGTCATGCTTCTAGGCGTTCCGTGTTGAGCGTATAGCAGCTTAATAGCAACGCGAATAGAATGGGCAGAGTCGGATTTTTGGGCTTGTATACGACCGCCAGCGGCCTTAATTTGAGGTTTTGTATAGTTGTGTCCAAAACCTTCATAGGGGTTGTCGACTTTTGTTAAGTTATAAGCTTGTTCAAAGTGACGCATGATAGGCCAACCTTTTTCATAGTCTTTGTAGGTTGAGACTAATGGCCCTCCTAATTCAAGCTTGACACGGGAGGCTAAAATATGGACATGTTCAATCTTGTCACTATGTTTACACGCTATCCAATGGCATTTATCGTAGCCAAGCTTTGACATGTATTCTTGACAGACCTTTTCCCATTCTTGTGAGGAGAGGTGCTCGTTTGGCGCTAAACTGATGACAAAATGTTTGTAGAGTTTTTCACCTTTACCGGTGTGCAGTTCTTGGCTACTCTGAAAGGCGATAGACACCCCTTCTAGTTCATATGCTCCGTCTACCCATCGGGGTAAACTACCTACGGTACCAGCGATAGGATCGATGTCATCGGGATTAAACTCATGTTCATGTCGGTCACCTCTGAAAATATAAAGTAGTGTCTTTTCATAGCCCGCTCGAAGCTCTTTTGGGTTATGTGTCATAGTTGTGCTCTCCATCCTCAAATATGGCTGCATATTCTTCAAAGTGCTGAGCCTGCTCTTGGATATTCGCAGTTCTTTTCTCTAGCTTATTAATGATGTTGGCGTGAATTAATAAATCTCTGCGTGACAAAACATTGTTTCGATAAGCGGTATTTATCTGTTTTGTTGATTGATTAAGATTATTAAACGCATTAATGAACAGCTTCATATACTGAATAGATTGTTTGCTCTGTACTTTATAATTAATGCCTCCTGTAGATACACATGAAAGTAAAACTGTGCGTAAATACGTTGCCAATTGTTTTTGGTTGGCTTTCTGAGCATTTTTACAGATATATTCCCATTCTTTTTGTGTTAATGATATTTGGATCTTCTTGTTGCGTTTTTCCCACTCTGTTTTTTTAGGTCTTCCTGATTTATTTAACATGTTAATTTTTATCCCTTTTTGTATTGTTATTAGCGCAGAACCTGAAAGGTTTGAGCATGTACTTTAATTTTGATACACACATAATAATTTTGTGTGTATCAAAATATTGCTGGCCAATCGTTCGAGTTATATTTGATTTGTTCAACTGTAATGCATTAAATGATTCAGGCACACTTTTCCTTTCTGATTGAAAGTAAAGGTAATCGCCATTCTTTAAGCCTTTAGGGGCAAATAAGGCTTCTGATATAAATGCGCCATTAGCTTTATATATTACTTCTGCGTAATACATTGTTGATTTATAGTTGACTTTATCTTCTTCACAGTGCTTGTGTATTAATTCTGTTGAAGTGTCGTTATATTTATTTAAATAGTTAAGTAACATTTTAATCCTGTGATTCTACGGCTATGTGTACTTAATTATCGCATTAAATTTGTTGGTTTATTAACTGAAATTTTATTTTTAATCTAAGGCTGTGGAAGTAAGGAGTATTATTGGTTTTAAAAAAGAGCTTTAGAATATGACGCTTCCAATAATAATTTGAATGGTAGAGTGTTAATAAAATTCAGTATGTACGGGAGGAGGTTTTTTAACTTACGATTGATTTTAATTTTAAAAAATAATCAATCATGTTTATTGATATCAAAACATTTTATTTGGCCATCATCATACGATGATGAATAAATCCAAAACTATAAATAATTGAGATTTTATTAATTATTTTTATTAAATATTCTAATTATTATGTTAAGTTTTTTGAATTTTTTGTCAAGTTAAATATTTTATCTAATTTATTATTCATTTAAGTCACTGCTAAATTATCTATATTTATCAATATTTCAGCACATGACAATCAATATCATTTAATACCATCCGCATTGGCCGTATTCCTCACACGCACGCGAGAGCTCAAGCTAGAGATTACTAAGTGTGATTATTGTCACGTATTTGGCAATCATTTGAGACGCTATCAGTTAAAGAAAAATGAAGTTTTAGTCAATGTTGAAAGCTTTAAGATCTGAGTGCTGAGCTTGCTTAAAGTCAATTATTTGCTCTGATTTAGGTAGATTGATATCGTATACCAATTTCAAAAATCCTTTTAAAAACAATAACTTAAGGTATTGACGGGGTGCTGTGTGAACGTTATTGTAAATGACAACAGGTGATAGTCGCTTGTGAAGAATGGAGAAATAAAATGTTAAAGATACTTAATTTAAAGAAAAAAAATCGTGTTTGGTTCGCCGCAGAAGTAGAAGGGCGTAAGTGTAAGTTGAAAATTGATAACTTATCGAAAAAGTTGGAACTTGGTGAGTATATGCTTGATGTTGAGGACATATCGACAGAAAGTCAGTGGGGCAAAGAGTTGAAGTTTTGTTTAACTGGAAAGACGGGGATAGCAGAAGCGAGCGACTTCATCCATGTATCCACACCCTTTAATCGTTATTTTATCGAACAGTGTCATCAACTAGGTGGCGTTTGGGATAAAAAAGCGAAACATTGGGCTTTTAATGATTTAGTTGAATCAGAGGTCGAGGAACTTGAGTTCTGTTTCAATTCAACGTTGATATCTATTGAAGTGAGTTTACCTAGTAATCTAGAAGCCAAACATGAAGGTATCTATTGCCTCGGGTATTCAGTCGCTTTTGCACAGAATCGAGATTCAGGCGCTAAAATAACCAGAGATGTATTTGTAGTTAAAGGTGGATTCAGTAGTGGAGGCAGTGCGGAAAACTGGGTTACCACTGGGGGAAAAGGCACTGTCTTTAGAATGAAGGTTCCTATTGAGGTGTTCAAAAAGTACTCCAGTGCAGAGACCCACTACGAGTTTAAGCGCTTGGACAAAGAAGCGGAAAGCAGTGAAGAGGCGCACTATGGATAACTCAGTGAAAGCAATGCTTGTTGAGCGTGCAAAAGCTAGGCGTTTGAACAGGCTAGATCCTGATTCCGACTGGAACGAAATTGTACAACTGGTTGAAAATCAGCCGAGGCTCAGACATTTTGTTTATTGTTTGTATACTGGACATCATTATAAGTTAGATGATATCAACATGTTGGATCACAGAAATAGACCAATTGCATTTTTCATTCTCGATCATATTCACCCAGAGAATCCTTTTGGGGATATATGTGACTACGAAAAGGCAAACTAAAGTTGGGTTAAGTGCGACGCTTGCGTCGGTCTACCTAGAACAAGGTCGAATACAAAAAGCCTTATAGTGGATTTTCAAACATGACACTATTTAGAAAACTCGCGAGCAATACAGTGTATTGTTCGCGAATATAAATATCCAAAAATATGATGTTGTTTAACTTTGCCCCAAATTAGGCCTTCAAATACGTTACCTTTGTTTGTGATACGCATTCTATGCTAGTAGCCGTTTAATAAACGAGTATATCGTTAGTATCCAATAGCTATTTTTGCAAAATTAGCTAAAATAGCTAGAAGTTGTTTTGACCCGTGTTGGATACGTTATGAACAAAGAAATTATAGAAGAAATCAAGCTGGCACTCGCTTCAGCTCCTCGTAATCAGTACATGACTGAGTTCTGTCTACAATCTATCAAATATGCTGATGAACTAAGCAATCTTACCGCAAGAGAATTTTGTGAAGAGTTAGGGATAAAACCTAGCTATGGTACAGAGTTTAGTAAGATGAGAAACCTTACCTCACGGCTTAAAGCTGCTGGTTTAGATATAAGGAAGATATAGTCAGTATGCTAATTGATAACGTAACAACTAAAGTATCAGAAACGCTTTCCAATTCGATTCAAACTAACGATAAGCTGTCTGTAATGACAGGGCTTTTCTCCATCTATGCTTTCGAACATCTAAAAGATTCGTTGAGTCAGTTAGATTCAGCACGATTGTTATTCTCTCAAGCTAAAGGGTTTGATTCATTTGATTCACTAGGTAGTGAATCGCCTTTCGGTGCGCTGAATGGTTCTGCATTAGAAAACAAGTTCCGTAACCAGTTAAATCAAAAAGCAATAGCACAAGAGTTTGCTCATTGGTTAGAGGAAAAGGCATCCGTTCGTTTAGTGCAACAAGCTGGAGCTGTTCATCAGCACATTACGCACGTAAATTCACATTCAGAATCAATAGCGATAAACGGTGCTCAATTCAATGGTCAAGGTATTGGATTAACAGAGTCGAATGGCTTTGACATGATTAGTCTTGCTAATGCAGATCAAGCTAAAGAGCTTTTAGGGTTCTTTAATAGAGTTTGGGGAAGCAAAGCACAAGTTAAAGACGCAAAGGCACTTCTACAAGCGGAGCTTGCCAAATTCACGACTGATCAAACACCACAGTTTATCTACTTCATTACGTTATATAATATTTTTAAAGATTTTGTGGGTGATCTGCAAGAAGACAAGATCCTGAAAACTAAAACAGGTTTTAAAGATACGACTGTCTGGAACAAGCTGTATAAGTTTCAGAAAGATGGTGTATTAGGTGCAATCGACAAACTTGAGCACTTCAATGGTTGTATCATCGCTGATAGTGTTGGTTTAGGTAAGACATTTGAAGCCCTGGCTGTAATCAAATACTACGAACTTCGCAATGATAAGGTTCTTGTGCTTTGTCCTAAGAAACTACGTGATAACTGGCTAATCTATACGCAAAACGACAAAAGAAACTTACTTTCTAGTGATCGTTTTAACTACGATGTTCTTAACCATACAGATATGAGTAGAACGGGTGGTTACTCAGGCGATATCAATCTTGAGACTATCAATTGGGGTAACTACGACCTTGTAGTAATAGATGAATCTCATAACTTCAGAAACAACAACCCTAAGAAAGACGGTCGAAACCGTTATCAGAGATTACTTGAAGATATCATTCAAGCAGGGGTAAAAACGAAGGTATTGATGCTCTCAGCTACGCCCGTAAATAACCGTCTAAATGATATGAAAAATCAAGTAGCGTTTATCTCTGAGGCGAATGACCAAGCTTTACATGATCACGGTATCAACAGTATTGAGGGGACGCTAAGACAAGCTCAAACTCGCTTCTCTAAGTGGGCTGAACAAGATCCTGATATTCGAACATCGAAAGACCTTTTAGACTCGATGAATTTCGATTATTTCAAACTACTGGATATTTACACAATAGCTCGTTCTCGTAAGCATATTGAAAAATATTATGGTACTGCTGATATCGGAAAGTTCCCGACCAGACTATTACCTGTAAACCTAAAAGCATCAATTGATCTTAAAGACCAGTTCCCACCACTGGAAGAAGTGAATAAGACCATTAGAAGGTTATCACTTGCGTTCTACTCACCTATGAAATACGTGAGAATGGATAAGAAAGCAGAGTACGCGAGACGATATGACCAAGAGGTTAAAGGTGGTAAAAGTGTATTTAAGCAAGTAGACCGTGAAGAAAGCTTGATCCATCTTATCCGTATCAATCTTCTTAAGCGTATGGAAAGCTCAATCCATTCGTTCACGCTAACATCAGAAAAAGTGCTTACTCAGGTAGATACACTACTAAACAAAATTCATAATTTTAACGCTAATATTAAGCCCCATATCAATAAAAAAATAGTTAGTGATGAACTAACAGAAGAGTTTGTTGCTCCGCCAATAGAAGAGATTGATGATCTAGAATTTAACTCGCCAGAACTCGCTCCATATCTAATTGGTAATAAAACCAAAGTGCGTATTCAAGATATGGATCTGATTCGTTTCGCCCAAGATCTTGAAGCAGATAGAGTATTCCTTCAAGAGATTGTTCGAGAATCAAAAAGCATTAACTCAGAGCGTGATGCCAAACTTTCTATGTTGAAAGAAGCGTATCTTGAGAAATGTAAGAACCCGATAAATGGTAATAATAAAAAAGTTATTATCTTTACTGCTTTTGCTGATACCGCAGAGTACCTATACAAAAACTTATCATCTTGGGCTTCTCAAGAGTTGGGTCTTCACTCTGCCATTATTACAGGTCAACGCACTGAAACGACCTTGCGTGGAACGGATGGTAAAAAGTTCAAAACTGACCTGAATAGCCTTTTAACTCATTTCTCACCTAAATCAAAAGAGCGTGAAAAAGTCTTTCCAGAGTTTAAAGAAGAAGTCGATATTCTTATAGCTACCGATTGTATCTCTGAGGGTCAGAACCTTCAGGATTGTGATTACCTAATCAACTATGACATTCATTGGAATCCAGTTCGTATCATTCAGCGTTTTGGACGTATAGACCGTTTAGGTTCTGTAAATGATGTGATCCAGCTTGTTAACTTTTGGCCAAACATGGAGTTGGATGAGTATATCAACCTAGAAGCAAGAGTTAGTGGGCGAATGGTACTACTTGATATTTCAGCAACAGGTGAAGAAAACGTTATAGAGCAAGATCCTAAGATTAACAAAGGAATGAATGATTTAGAGTATCGTAGAAAACAGCTTGAGCAACTTCAAAATGCAGTTGTTGATCTTGAAGAAATTTCAGGTGGTGTATCTATTACTGATTTGACACTAAATGATTTTAGAATGGATTTGTCGGGCTTCCTAAGCAATAAAGAGCTGAGTAGTAAAGATAATGACAATACTAGTGTATTGGAACAATCGCCAATAGGCTTGTTTGCGCCAGTGGTTATAAATAAAGAAGCATTTGAATCTGAATCAAGTCAGTTCTCAGGTCTTGGTGATGAGATTGAATCAGGTGTGATCTTTTGTTTGAAAGACATTAAAGGAAAAGTTCAAGTTGAAGAAAGCTATTCGCTTGCACCTTACTATCTGGTCTATGTTTCTGATGAAGAAGAAATTTTATTTTCGTTTACTCAGTCAAAACAAATCCTCGATCTGTGTAAAAAACTAGGTTCAGAGTTAACCAATATTGACCAATCAACAGACGCTTACAATCAGTTTGCAAGACGTTCTAAAAACGGTAAACAAATGAAGCATTACCAGAACCTTCTCGCTAAAGCGGTAGAAAACATTGCTGGTAAGAGTGAAGAGATTGGAGCAACGAGTCTCTTCAATAGAGGTGGAACGGTCTTATCTGCATCAAGCACTCAAAACGTCAATGATTTTGAAGTTGTTAGTTACATGGTCATTCTATAGGGGCGTTACAATGAGCAATGTTATTGATTTTCACTCTTGTGAGGTAAATAATGAGGCCCTGTTTGGTGCTGTTTATGAACACTTAGCCTTACCTGATTCAACCTTTCTTGGTACTCGTATCACCAAGAAGATGATTCTAGTGAACAACGATCTATCAGCTAGTGATAAGAAGTTGGTCAATGAGGTTGTTCAATTAGTGGAGTGGGTTAATACGCTTAAACCTGAAACGTTGAACATATCTACTTACGTTACTGAAACGGTTGAGTATATTGAAGTAGCCGTTCTCAAAGTCATTTTAAAACCTGATAGTTCAAACCTTGGCAAGTTGAAGAACACTGCGAAGCTCTTTCACACTCTAATCCCATATCCCGTTATCTTAATGATTGAATTAGACGGCCAGTTAGCGATCAGCCTAGCGGATAAGCGAATCAATCAGTCTGATAGTTCAAAACTGGTTATAGAGCATTTTTACAATAGCCAATGGTTTACTGTTGCAAGCTTGAAGAACAATCAAAAAGAGTTTTTGAACGATTTTACGCTTAAAAATGTATCAAGCGTCAACTATTACGAGCTGTATCAAGATTTCATCTCAATGCTACTTAATCTGGAGATAAGTGATATATCCGGTGAATATATTTCATTAAGCACATATACTTCAGAAAACAAGTTGTTTGATATCCACTACAGTAAAAATGAAGATAGAAAAGCAGTACTTGTAAAAATCAAAGAATTAGAGGCTGAATTAATGAGAATGAAAAGCTTAATTTCTTCTTGCCACCAAATGAAAGAAAAATTGATTTTTAATGTTAAGTCCAAAATGATTAAAGATGATATTAAAAAATTGAAATTACAAATTTGAATATTTAATAGTAGGTAAGTTATATGCCAATTTATAAAAATATAGGAAATGACAGGCTAGCTGCAATTGAGTGGGCTTGTAAAAAGTTAGATAACTCTATTGATAGGCCGAATATGAATAGGCGAGGTATTTCTGAAGCATTAGACGATAAAATTATGGGTGATGTTGCAACTATCGCAGTATGTAAACATCTACGTGATGTAGGTTTAGCTGCAATTGCTTATGATCAAATTAGAGTTGATAACTTTAAAGCACCTGATCCCGGATGGGATGTTGTAGTAGCAACGAGTAAGGAGAATCTTTATCATTGGGCTAAGACGACTCAAGAGCCTACATCAGTTCCTAGCTTTGCATTATCTATATCTGTAAAATCATCACGATTACCTAGAGGAGATGATATTAATAGAGCAATTAATACTAGAGATTTTAAAATATTTAACCTACATAGTAATCAAATTGGTTTGGATTTAACTGCTGATATTGAGACTCAGGTGTATTATGGATTAAATGAGACTCAACTTGATGACCTAAATATTGTTCATGAAGATGTTCTTGAAGCTATTGTTCATAGAGAAAATTGCAAGATAATTGATGAAAGACTGCTGATTTACTCTAGATATAGTAACTGTATATTATCTCGATGGAATTTTTCGGAAGACATCGTTAAGAAAACAAATGAAAAAATTAAAAAAAATCAGCGTATAACGTGGACTTCTTTCGGAAAAAGTATGTGGATAGCACCTTTGTTAGAGGGTCACACGTTCCGTGACCTCACGAGTTTAAAGTATAAGTTAAACAACTTATAACTTTCGGAAGGTGTATGAGATGTCAAAGGCTATGTGGGGTTAAAGTGAAAAAAATTACAAAGAACAGTGAAAAAGCATCTAGTATGAATGTTTTAGAAAGTAATATTAATGAGATAAAAAATATTTTTCCTGAAGCCTTTAGCGAAGGGGCTATTGACTTTGATATCTTGAAATCTTTACTTTCTAAGGAAGATGTTGGTTTTGTTGACTCAAACGAAGAGCGTTTTAGTTTTACTTGGGCTGGTAAGAATCAGTCAAAAAAGATCGCTCAAACAACTTCTACAGGAACTTTAATACCTTGTTTTAAGGTTGCTGATTCTTCTTTACTATCAGAAAATATTTTTATTGAGGCTGATAATTTAGAAGCTCTAAAACTTCTGCAAAAGTCATATCATAAGTCTATTAAACTTATTTATATTGATCCACCATACAATACTGGTAAGGATTTTGTGTATAAAGATAACTTTCATAGCAATTTAAATAATTACTTCCAACAAACTGGACAGTTGGATGAGTCGGGAAGAAAATTAAGTACAAATTCTGATACGTCCGGTCGCTACCATTCCGATTGGTTATCAATGATGTATCCTAGACTCAAGCTTGCAAGAAATCTTTTAGCTGATGATGGTGCTATTTTTATTTCTATTGACGATGGCGAGCAAAGTAATCTGAAGCAAATTTGTGATGAAATCTTTGGTGAGGATAACTTTGTAAATAATATTATTTGGCAAAAAAAATACTCTCCTCAAAATGATGCTAAATGGTTATCTGACAACCACGATTTTATTCTGTGTTATGCAAAAAACAAAGAATTATGGCGACCTAATTTATTAGCTAGAACCGAAAAACAAAACACAGCATATAAGAATCCTGACGATGATCCTCGTGGAGTATGGAAGGCTACTGATTTGTCCGTTAAAACGTATGCTAGTAATAATGATTATGAAATTACAACGCCTTCAGGAAGAGTTGTATCGCCACCCGAATCAAGATGTTGGAGTGTGAATAAGGATAAATATTCAGAGCTTGTAGCAGATAATAGAATTTGGTTCGGCTCTAATGGTAATAATGTCCCCTCATTAAAGAAATTTATTACTGAAGTTAAAAATGGTGTAACCCCTTTAACATTATGGACTTATGAAGAGGTAGGGCATAATCAAACGGCTAAACAGGAGTTAAAAAAACTGTTCCCTGAGACCAAAGAGGTGTTTGACACGCCAAAGCCTGTTTCGTTGATAAGTAGAATTTTAGACATTGGGGCAGATAAAGACTCGATTGTATTAGACTTTTTTGCTGGTAGTGGAACTACGGCTCACGCGGTAATGGAAAAGAATATTACAGATGAGGGAACTAGACGGTTCATTACTGTTCAGTTACCTGAGCCAACGGGAAAAAATGATTTTGAATACATTTCAGATTTCACTTACGAAAGAATCCATAGAGCAAGTAAAGCTCTAGGCTACAATGACCCAATGAAGTTCAAGCTTGATGATACAAATATTCGTCCTTGGGATGCTGATTTTGACAACCTTGAGCTTGTATTGCAACAAGCAACTGAATCAATCAAGGCTGATCGTTCAAGCGAAGATGTTCTGTATGAAATATTCCTAAAGTATGGCTATGACCTAACGACACCAGTAGAGACTGAAACAGTGAGTGGTAAGCAGGTCTTTGTTGTCGGTGCAGGTGCTTTGATTGTTTGTTTAGATGATGAGATTACTGGTGAAACTGTAGAAGGTATTGCCAAGCTGAAAGAAGAGCTAGATCCAGAAACTACTCAAGTTGTATTCAAAGATGCTGGATTTGCTGATAGCAACGTAAAAACTAATGCTATTCAGATTTTGAAGCAAGCTGGCATTGACGATGTTAAAAGCATTTAGGGGATAAATTATGTCTGAAATGAAGATAAAGTTTAACCCTGATCTTACTCACCAAAAAGATGCGATTAACGCAGTTGTTGGTGTATTTGAAGGACAAGAAACGTTTCAATCTAACTTCTCTGTATCAAACGCTGTTCAAGCAGATATGTTTGAGAGAAATGATGGTATTGGTGTTGCTAATGCGCTGAGCTTGTTACCAGAAGAGTTATATGAGAATACTCGTAATGTTCAGTTAGTTAATGGCTTACCTCAGACTGAAACTACGAAACAAGCGCTTCCAAGCCTTGATTTTACTATTGAGATGGAAACTGGTACAGGTAAAACATACGTTTACCTGCGTAGTGCTTTTGAGCTGAACGACCGTTATGGATTAACAAAATTCATCATCGTTGTACCATCGGTAGCGATTAAAGAAGGTGTTTATAAATCTCTGCAAATGACTGAAGATCATTTCAGGAAAGAGTATAAGAACGTTCGATATGATTACTTTGTCTATGATTCTTCAAAGCGTGAGCAAGTAAGAAACTTCGCTACGAATGATTATATTCAAATTATGGTAATCAACATTGATGCTTTCAGTAAGTCTTTCACTGATCCAGAGAAAGAGACGAAAGCTAACCTGATTCACCGAACTGATGATCGTCTAAACGGTATGAAGCCTATCGAGTTTATCCAAGCAACAAATCCTGTTGTTCTAATTGATGAACCTCAATCAGTGGCATCTACAGCTAACCGTAAAAAAGCAATTGCGAGTTTAAATCCGCTTTGCACTTTCCGTTACTCAGCAACGTTGACTGAAAACTTCAACATGCTTTATAAGCTCGATTCGATAGATGCGTATGAGCGTAAGCTGGTTAAACAGATTGAAGTTGCTTCATTGGAAGTTCAAGACAATCATAACCAAGCGTATATCAAGCTGATTAGTGTTGATAATAAGAAATCACCAATCACAGCTAAAATTGAAATTGACGCTCAAACTAAAACAGGAAAGCTACAAGCACGTAAATCAATCACAGTTAAGAGTGGAACGGATTTATTTGAAGCTTCTGGTGGACGAACTGTTTACGAAGGTTATGTAATCAACGACATTTACTGCGAAGAAGGTAGCGAGTATATCGACTTTACGAGTCGTGATGACATCATAGAACAAAGTCAATCCATAGGTGAAGTTGATCAAGATACTTATAAGCGATTGCAAGTATCTAAGACCGTTGAAGAACACCTTGAAAAAGAGTTGAAATTCTATAGAAAAATTACTACTGGCGTAGATGTAATGGATCATTCCAAGATTTTGAGCCAGAAAGGTATCAAGGTTTTGAGCCTGTTCTTCATTGATAAAGTAGCGAATTACCGTGGCTATTCAAGTGATGGAATACCTATTCAGGGTAAGTTTGCCAAGTGGTTCGAAGAAGAGTTTGCACAACAGCTCAGAAAGCCAAAGTATCGTGTTTTATATCCTTCTATTTGGGATAAGAATGATGCAGGTAAGCCAACCTTAAATGAACATGCACTCAAGGAACTAGCGAGTTCAGTTCACAATGGCTACTTTGCTCAAGATAAGAAAAAAGATGCGTCAGGTAATCTTCAATTTGCAGAATCTAGACTTTCAGCGAAAGGCGAGGGTGGTAAAACGGCTGCTGATGAATCTGCTTATAACTTGATTATGAAAGACAAAGAAAAGCTTTTATCTATGGACGAAAAGCTTCGATTTATCTTCTCTCACTCTGCTTTGAAAGAAGGTTGGGATAATCCTAACGTATTCCAGATCTGTACGTTGAACGAAACTAACTCTGTGATGAAGAAGCGTCAGGAGATTGGGCGTGGTTTACGTTTAGCAGTAGATCAGTCGGGTGAACGTGTACCGTATGGTTTTGAGGTAAATACTCTTACTGTAATGGCGAATGAGTCTTATGATCAGTTTGTTGCTGCTCTTCAAAAAGAAATTGAAGAAGAGGAAGGGATCAAGTTTGGTGCAGTTGAAAAACACCAATTTGCAAATATTGTTATTTCTGATGAGCATGACACTAAAGAGTTTCTTGGTGCTAAAAAATCAGAAGAGATTTATCAGCACTTAGCGGATAAAGGTTATATCGACAAGAAAGGCAAAATCTTAGATTCTCTTAAAACTGATCTGGTTGATAATACGGTTAGTTTACCTGAAAGTGTTCAAGAACATTCTGATGCGATTCTTGCAACTTTAACTAAGGTTGCTAAAGGCTTAAGCATTAAAAAACATGAAGAGAAGAAAACGGCAACACTTCGTGAAGATAATGGTAAGCAAATCGTGCTTGGGGATGATTTTAAAGCACTCTGGGACAGAATTAAGTATAAGACGACTTATCGAGTGAATTTCAGCGTTGGTGAGCTTGTGCAGAAGTGCATCAAGGAAATCAGAGCGTCAGTTGCGGTTGCTAGTGCGAAGTTTGAATATAAAAAAGTGAAAGTAGCGGTAACAGAAGCGGAACTTGAGACTTTTGATGAAGAGTCAAAAATCCAATACTACCGTAATCGAAACTTCCAACTTCCAGACGTAGTAACGTATCTTGAATCAAACACGAACCTAACCCGTAAGACGGTGGTAGATATTCTGCTTGGACTAGGTGATAAGTTAGAAGCATTCAAGAATAACCCACAGCGATTCATCGAACTTGCTAGTGAAGTGATCCGTAAGCAAATGCGTTTAGCTATTGTTGATGGTATCTCATATCACAGAATTGGAGATGAAGATTACTACGCTCAGGAGTTGTTCCAAGAAGAAGAGCTTACTGGTTATCTTAAAAATATGGTTGAGGCGAACAAATCTGTTTACGATTACATTATTTGTGATTCAGATACAGAGTTTGAGTTTGCAGAAAAGCTTGAAGAATCAACAGACGTTAAGCTTTACGCCAAATTACCAGCGTGGTTTAAGATTGATACTCCATTAGGCAGTTATAACCCTGATTGGGCGGTATTGATTGATAAAGAAGATGGTATGGGTGATCAGCTCTATTTTGTAGTTGAAACTAAATCTAGTATCTTTTCTGACGATTTACGTGCTTCTGAGCAAGCTAAAATTGATTGTGGCATTGAACACTTTAAAGCGTTGTCTCAAGGCAAGGACGGTAAAGCTTTAGATAATCCAGCTAAGTTCGTGAAGGCAGATAGCTATAATACTTTTGCAACGCATTTAGAAGAATAAGCAGGGATATGTGGTAGTCATTTTGGTGGCTACCACATGAAACACAGATGCTCACTAGAATAGTAGATCCGAATTGCAAAATGTTAATGGTTCAATTAGCTATTGGTTAATCGAGTGTTAAAGTTAGTGCTTTCTATTATCTCGCGAGTAAAGTTATGACAGAAGTTAATCCAAAGCCTCAAATATTCTCTTGGTACAAATTATTAAACTTAAGCCCAACTGATGTGCTAGATGTTGACCGGACACAGGCGCTAGAAAGTCGTTTAGTAAATACATTTCAGCTTGAAGTTAATGAAGATTTTAAACTCGATACTCAAGGAGTATCGGCTTTTCGTGCACAATATAGCTCTTCGGGCGAGTTAGATCGTTTTATTAATGGAGTAAAAAGCAATCTAATACCTCAAGGATCTGTACTCATAGTTGACTCATTAAATCGATTTAATGACTCCA
This sequence comes from Vibrio sp. Vb339, assembly GCF_902751245.1. Lineage (NCBI taxonomy): Bacteria > Pseudomonadati > Pseudomonadota > Gammaproteobacteria > Vibrionales > Vibrionaceae > Vibrio > Vibrio sp. Vb339. The sequence continues at coordinate 908,583 of NZ_CADDIS010000001.1, forward strand.
ACACACACAGTGCTGTGGATCTATTGACTAAGCTCTTAGAGTGGGGGGTTATTGTGGTCAATGTACAGAACGAGGATATGTTTACGAAAAAGTCATTGGAAAACTTACAGGGAATCGTAACAAGTTTTCAACAGAGTTCACCTGTGGTTAGCCCTTAACGTGGATTAAAGGCATACAGCGGGATAAAATTCGCTGCATACCTTGAAATTTTTAACTAAGGTATCGGTTTTCTAGGTGAGCTTTAAAGTATGCAGGGTTAAGTAGCTCACCAGTTAATCTGTTGTTAACAGTGAGTCTTTCCCCCAAATATTGTCGGATAGCCAAGAAAAGATTGGGTTCAAAATACAGGTGGTCGTTACTCTATGGGCTATCTGAATTATTTGCAATAGCAGACGTTATCCGAAATCTTTCAGCCTTTTAAAGTTCGTAACAAGGTTCTGCTCAGAGGCGTTTTGGAGTAAGCGATACTAATAGGTTTCCAACTAATGAAGAATTCGTGATTGCTCAACAGTCAGTAGAACTTCTGTAATAGATTCTAAGAAAATCAGATAATGAAAAGCGAGCCCAAGTGGCTCGCTTTTTTTGTTTTATATGTTGGTTAAATCATCCCGAACGATGCTTTCTTCGTCTAGTAGATCTTCGAGTCAACGAGGCTAGAATTGACTTAATTATGCCCCAAAGTGAGTCACTTCTACATTTGTTTCCAAGCTCAAAAAAGGGCTCGGTAGAACCAAAATTCAGTCTGTAACCTAAGAATCTGGTTTTGTTAGAGAAAGTGAACGTTTTCTGAATTAGCGTTAGACGAGCATAGCAATTTAGCTATGAGCGAGAACACAAAGTAAATACAGTGTTCTATTTATTACAGGTCTAAACGTTAAAGGAGCCACATGAGCTCCTTTGAGGGACAGTTGTCCTTTAGAAACCACTGTATTCAATCGATTTAGCTACCAATTGTAATTCTATCAACTTCAATTGTTGCCTCTTCCCAATTATCTTTTTCTACGTTGCCAATAATCGTTATCTGATCATTCGGAGCGATCGTCAAACCAGCCCAAGCTTCATCATCCACATCGATCACAATTGCGTTTTTACCATCAGTAAACTTGTACTCGTCGTCTCCCAGAGAGTGCACAATGTTACCCGTCACCTGAACCTGGGTATCATCTCTTGCTTCTAGAACTTGAGCAACCGTAACAGGAGCACTAGCCGTCGGGCCATTAAATCCGTCCGTTGTTGGTAAAGTGTTTGCTGTTGCGAAGCCTGAAGTCAGAACTAGTGTAGTAGCAATAAGTATGTTTTTCATAAGAACCTCTAAATAGTCATAGTTTGTTTTGATGGGTGTACTATGCAGGGGGGAGTATTAATCGCGGATGAAAGTAGCGTTCATAATCTATTCATATTGAAAATACGTGGGACCATGATACATGTAATGTTTTTAAGTATTTGATATTAAAAATCATTTTAATAAAAATATTAATCGAAGAATTTTACTTATTACGAAAATTATTCATCTTCTAGGGTGTTTGATCTTTGTTATCCAACCCTAGTTCAGCAATGAACTATGAGCGGAATCGCTTTCCAAGCTACAAGCACCAACTGAATAATCTGTAATAGAGTCTAAGAAAACCAGATAACGAAAAGCGAGCCCAAGTTGCAAGTGGCTCGCTTTTTTGTGTCTAGTAAAGATGCGTCTGAACGTTTTAACAGGGGGATAGCCTATAAGGTGTTCGTCAAACAGTTTTAGAACAGAGCTTCGATAGCGACTCATCGGGTGCTCTAGAAAAGCTAAGGTTATTTAGCCCCTGAGCGGTAGTTTGGATCTGTCCAGCATCGAGGTAACTCTTCCCCTGACATAAACATCAGTTCGGATTTTTTAAACATCTCAGGGTCTTGCTGTTCTTCACCTGCTTGAAACCGACCTTCGATACTGTCTTGAAATAAGTTGGTTAATTTAGTCATTTCAGTTACGTCTACGAGGTCACCGCTCTTTTTCTCTTTTAGAAACATTTTTTTGCCCTCAATCTAATCGATCACCCTTAATTATAATTGTTATTTGGAAAATGAGAGTGTTTTCAATTCCGGCACTTCTTGACTAAGCAGGTCTCAGAGCTACGCTTATGGTCATCGACAAACCAATCGAAGAACAAACCTATCCTCAACAAATAAACGGAGTCGCGATGTCATCTGCCCATATTGCAAACAATCTCAGCGAACTGATTGGCGATACTGATCTTGTTAGAATCAACAGTCTTTCAGAGATATCAGGTTGTGAGATTCTTCTTAAGTGCGAACACCAGAATCCGGGTGGTTCGATTAAAGATAGAGCAGCTCTTCAGCTTGTTAAGGATGCCGTAGAAGCTGGCAAGCTTAAGCCAGGGATGACAATCGTTGAAGGTACCGCAGGAAATACAGGGATCGGCCTTGCTCTAGTCGCTAAATCCCTCGGTTATAAAATGTTGGTGGTGATGCCAAAAGGGCAGGCACAAGAGAAAGAGCGTATGATCTCGCTTTATAACGCTGAGCTGTTATTGGTCGACCCTTGTCCGTTTGCAAACCCTGAACACTTTTACCACACGGCCAAGCGGATAGGCGTTGAAAATGAGAATTATTGGTGGGCAGATCAGTTCGAAAATCTCAGTAATTATCGAGCGCACTATTTAAATACTGGACCGGAAATTTGGCAGCAAACTCAAGGGGAAATTGATGCTCTAGTTTCTGTGGTGGGGACGGGTGGAACCATTGCCGGAAACTCACATTATCTATCTGAGCAGCAACCCAATCTCGAAACTTGGTTAGTTGACCCAGAGGGGTCCGGCATTTATTCGTTTCTACGTAATGGGCACTATCAATCAACGGGAAGTTCGTTCACGGAAGGCATAGGGATCATGCGAACGGTTGAAAATTTCAGGCAGGCAAAAATCAATCGTGCAATCACGCTTCCCGATCAGGATTTGGTGACGATATCCCGACTTGTTGCGGAGCATGACGGTATTCTTCTAGGAAGCAGTTCGTCATTGAACGCAGCAGGTGCGCTATACGCTGCGGCTAGAATGGGGAAAGGGAAAACCATCGTTACATTTAGCTGTGACCTTGCTGAGCGCTCGTATTCGAAGCTGCACAACGAAGCGTTTCTGAAAGAAAAAGAGATACAGCTTGATAAAGAAAACCTTTCTCAACTATGGGCTCGTTATCAAGCAGAAGATGGCAGCATGGTTGTCAACGTATAGTTGTTCTAAGTTAATACTGGCCAGTGGTTTGCCACCCCTTTCGTGAGCGCTAAACATCCGTTAGCGCCAAGTCTGGCACTATTGCTTGTTATTCGGGTAGTGAATAACATTATTAAATACGGCATTACCTTCACCGATATTTTTGTAGCCATGGCTCTGGTTAGCGTTAAAGCGAACGGCTTGTCCTGCCTGTAATGTTTGCCATTCACCATCAAAAAGCACGGCCATCTCTCCGGAAATACATAATATATGTTCAGTGACACCAGTGTTATGCGGGTCGGATTCATGCTGATAGCCAGGGGCGAGGGTTAGCTCGAAGATCTCAAACCCAAGTGCCTCTTCAAAAGGAAATAATAAGCTGACGAAGAAACCAACGTTATATTCTTCACGCCTTAACTCGTTTGCATCTCTGAATAAACTCGTCAGCTCATTGTTCGAACTTTCTGTGATGAAACTGGAAAATGACACTTCAAACCCAGATGCGATCTGCCAGAGCTTAGCGACGGTTGGGCTGGACTCCCCACGTTCAATTTGACCTAACATTGCTTTACTTACGCCTGTCGCTTTTGCTGCTTTATCTAGGCTCCAGCCCTTTTCTTGGCGTAGGCGTTTTAAGTTAGTACCGACTTTAATTTCTGTTTGCATACTTTTTCTACAAGATTTTATCTACAAATAGCTTGTGCGTTATAGCGCACAAGTGCTAGGTTTAGCTTATGGACGTTATAACGCACATAGGAATAAAATAACATGACTAAGCTAAAATTTTCCCACGTTAGTACGGGCTTTATTGCTGTATTTATTGGGTATGCAAGCGCCGCGGCGATCATTTTCCAAGCCGCGATGAGTGCTGGAGCAACCGAAGAACAAGTGGCGTCATGGTTTTGGGCATTGGGGATTGGCATGGGGATAACCACAATGCTGCTCTCGTTTCATTACAAGAAGCCAGTGGTTACAGCGTGGTCGACGCCTGGAGCAGCGTTGTTAATCACATCTCTTGAAGGGCTGACAATGAATCAGGCTGTGGCCGTGTTTTTGTTCAGTTCGATGTTGATCACGTTAGTTGGATTAGCGGGGATATTTGAGAAAGTTCTAAAACAGATCCCAACATCGATTGCCTCTGCGATGCTCGCAGGGATTCTATTGCAATTCGGATTAGGTTTGTTCACGTCGTTAATTGAAGAGGCACAAGTCGTAGCGGTCATGCTCGCTGTATTTATTCTGGCGAAAGAGCGGTTAGGAAATTTACTGATCCCAAGCATTTTCATCATCGCACTGGTCATGTGTGTGGGTTTTGGCAAACTCGATGTCAGTCAGGTGACTATGGGATTAACGACCCCAGTGTTCATCACGCCCGATTTTGAGTTCTTTTCGTTGTTCAGTGCGGGTATCCCACTGTTTATAGTGACGATGGCTTCACAGAACTTACCGGGATTTGCGGTTCTAAAAGCGAATGGATACCAAGTCGATTCATCGAAGATCATTACCACCACCGGGGTGACAGGTTTGATTTTCGCACCGTTTGGTGGCTTTGCGTATAACCTTGCAGCGATTACGGGCGCTATTTGTATGGGCCCTAATGCGGATAGTAATCCAAAGACACGTTATATGGCGGGGATTTGTATGGGCGGGTTTTACTTGTTAGCTGGCGTGATGGGGATGTCATTTGTGTCGCTGTTTAGCGCTGTGCCCTCCGAGATTGTCATTGCAGTTGCTGGCTTAGCGGTGATGCCGACCTTGATGAATTGTTTAGCTGTTTCGATGGCAGACACCCACTATCGAGAGCCTGCATTGTTTACGTTCTTATTTACAGCTTCTGGTACGAATTTATTGGGTATCGGAAGTGCGTTCTGGGGGCTTTGTATTGGTTTACTTTGTTGCTGGTTACACAATTACAAAGTCAGAACGAATGGGGATAATAGAGCTTCACAAGCTCAGTCTTAATGATGGAAAGTTTACCTACGCAAAGCTCGAGTTTATTGAATCTCATCATGCAACTCTAAACTTGGTACAAATATTCTGCTTGAACAAGCCTTTGGTTGTGATTGAGATAGTATTTTGCTACAAAACGCGCATAATCTCGCTATACAATATTTAAAGAAGATATTCCTATGACTACGTTTCAATACTACTTTCACCAATTGCCTTGCTTCGACTGTAAAAAAACGACAGTAAGTACTGATCTTGGTTGGTTAACGCCTGCGATGAAAGACGATGCTATCGCACAAGTGACAGCGACACTTGCACAAGGCGAGGTTACACCCGATCTTTCAGCAGACGTGGTTTGTACGAAAGAAGAAGCTCGCGAGTACTTACTGCTTAATTTCTTTGGTTATTCAGAAGAAGAGCTAGCAAGCGGAATCGAAGCGGATGATGAAAAAGAAGTGGCAGACGAAATCGCAGAGCTAGTAGAAGAAGGTAAAGACACTATCACCTTCGAACATGAGATTGCTCTTCAGTGCTGTGCAGACTGCGATGTTGAAGACGAGTCAAACTAAGCTTTTGTATTAAGAGTATTAAACTAAGTACTCTTATTAAGGTTCATCATGAGGCTATGATGTTCTAATGATGAAAGGCGTTAGCGAATTGAAGTTCGCTAACGCCTTTTTTGTCTCTCTGTTTCTTATCTTTAAGCGGCGTTCAATCTAAAGATGTTGTGCTTTCTATAATGCCTTGTTTGCTCAGTTGCGAAAGGATCTCTGCGGTCTTCTCTCTGAATAAATCTCTCAGTAGACGCACAGTAGGGGTGATGGATTGGCGACTTGGACACACTAACCAGAGCTCGGTAGGGGTCGGCTTAAATTCAGGCATAACTTTAACCACTTCGCCTGAAAGCAGATGAGGTGACATGTCTAAACAAGATTTTATTGCCACCCCTTTACCCGCGATACACCAACGTCTTACAAGGTCTGCGTCGTTCGAAGCGCGATTTCCTTTTAGTTTCACTTTATGGTCTTGAGTACCATCGTTAAACACCCACTCGTCTTGCAACATGTCATGGAGTTGGTAAAGCAAACCATTGTGTTGTGCTAAGTCACTCGGGTGTTTTGGTGTGCCCATTTCAGCCAAGTATTCAGGAGCCGCACACAATATCCTCGGCACATCGCATATCTTGAAACCATACATGTTCGCATCGGTCGGGGAGCCGTAACGCAGCGCCATATCGACGGAATCTCGGTAGAAGTCGATATTGCTATCGCTGATGCTAGTGCGAAGCGTCGCCTTTGGGTATTCAAGTAAGAACTCATCTAACCAAGGTGTGATTAGGTTGCGTCCTAGATCCGATGAAAGCGCTATTCGAATTTCACCATCAAGAATACCGAGCTCTTCGCGCATGTTGAGCTTTGCTTGCTCCAACATCTTTAAGGCTTGTTCGCATTCCGGTAAATAACGTTCGCCTGCAGAAGAGAGCCTTAGGTGGCGCGTGGTTCTTATAAATAACTCCGCACCGAGTGCTGCTTCAACGCGTTTTACTGCTGCACTCGCTGTGGCTGTACGCATATCAAGGTTGGTGGCTGCTGCGGTGATACTGCGAAACTCCGCCACTTTCAAAATGACCTGTAAGTCTTCAAGAAGCATATTATCTACCTGTATTGAATTATGTTCTAAATATGGCGTTGGGATATTTCCCCATCACAATCTGCAAATGGGTTATCTCTACTTATCGCTTCTAAGTTAGCTTCAAACATTTAATTGTCAAAACTAATTTGATAATAATTCAAATATGAGGCTGTTTTTCATTAGTAATTTTATCACTATCATTTTTCCATATCGACAACGTAGCGCAGTACGCACTGTATGGACGAAGCCTACGATCTAGGGGGATAAGATGACTAAGAAAATCACAATGGGTGTAACGGATTTGTCGTTCCACCGTACGACCGCATCATTGGTTGCCAATGTATTGAAAGCCATGGGTTTTGAGGTAGAGCGTATTTTCTCTCCACATCAGGAGAACTTTGAAAAGCTGAAAACAGGCGAAGTGGATATGCTTTCTTCTGCGTGGCTGCCATCAAGTCACGGTATCTACAAAGCGGGCGTTGAAGAAGTTGAGCCACTTATCGAGCTTGGACTTCATTATGAACCTTATGCTTTGTGGGGCGTACCAGACTATGTGCCTGAAGCGGCGGTTTCTGAAGTCTCTGATTTACTAAAAGCTGAAGTGATCGAGAAAATGAACTCGACCATCCAAGGCATCAACCCCGGCGCTGGTATCACACGCTTCTCTATCCAGATGGTGAAAGATTATGGCCTGAGCGATGCCGGCTACGAGTTCTTTCCTGGCAGTGAAGACGATTGTTTCAGTGCCTTTGAAAGTGCGGTCGCAAACAAAGAGTGGGTGGTAGTGCCACTGTGGAAACCTCAGTTCTTGCACTATCGTTACGATATTCGTGAGTTCAAAGAACCAAAAGGCCTACTTGGAATTGTGGACAGAGCAGTGCTTCTTTTGAGAGACGACAAGCAGCATCTGTTCAGCGAACAACAGATTCAGAAGTTGGATTCCCTGCGCTTCTCGAACGACATCATCGCAGAGCTGGATTACAAAGTTTGCCGTGAAGGTAAACCACAAGATCAAGTCACACATGATTGGTTGATTGAGAAAGGCCTGATTTAACCTCTAAGCCGTTGGTAATGCTGTGAGATGTCTGCATTACCCAGATAACGGCAACACTATTATCAAAAATTATTTGAAAATCATTCAAATATTAGGCGGTTTATCTAGGGTGAGAATTGACTAAGATTAACTCGTCTAATTCAAGGAGAAAGCACAATGTCAGTACCATCAAAAATGAAAGCGATCGGATTTACTCAATCACTTGCGATTACAGAGCAAAACAGTTTATTTGAGTTTGAAACGAGTCTGCCAGAACTAAAAAATAATGATTTGCTGGTAAAAGTGAGCGCGACTTCTATCAATCCTGCTGACGCAAAAATTCGTATTCGTAATGCTAAAGACAAAACTCTTGAGCAGCCAAAAGTGCTGGGCTATGACGCAGTCGGTGAAATTGTTGGTAAAGGTGCTGACGTTGAAGGTTTCGAAGTCGGTGACCGTGTGTACTATGCGGGTGACGTAACACGCATGGGTGCTAACGCAGAATACCAAGCTGTGGACTACCGTATTACCGCTAAAGCGCCTAAGAGCCTTTCTGATGAAGCTGCAGCCGTTATGCCATTAGCAACACTTACGGCGTGGGAAGCGTTGTTTGACCGCCTGCGTGTTCGTCCTGAAGAGAAAAAGTCTATCCTGATCATTGGTGGAGCGGGCGGTGTAGGCTCGATCACTATTCAACTGGCTAAGCAACTCACCAACCTCAATGTTATCGCTACAGCTTCAAGACCTGAAACGGAGCAGTGGGTAAGAGATATGGGGGCGGATCATGTGGTGAACCACCGTAACCTTGTCGAATCTGTGCGAGAGCAAGGCATTCAACATGTCGACTACATCTTCAATGTTGCTGATACAAAAGGGCACTGGGATGCGATGGTTGAGTTGATCGCACCGCAAGGCATGATCAGTTCGATCGTAGAGTTTGACGGTGGCATTGACTTATCAGCGCTGCAAGGCAAATCAGCGGGCTTTATTTGGGAGCTGATGTTCACACGTTCACTATTTAACACCGAAGATATCCAGAAGCAGCAAGACATCCTATTCCAAGCCGCAAATCTGATTGATACGGGCCGCATTAAAACGACGCTTACCACGACCCTAAATGGCTTTAGTGTGGATACAATCAAAGATGCACACCAACGTATTGAAAGCAGTGCCTCGATTGGTAAAACAGCCATCAAATACTAGTCTTTGATGTTTGAGTCTGTAGTTGTTTGGAAAAAGGGCTAAGACAAACATAAGAAAGGCGTTAGTAGACCTGAGTTTACTAACGCCTTTTTCATTTAGTGTCTTTAGCTGGCTCTATGGATGTTCAACTCAAACCGTCAGTTAGAAATCATAGAGCACAGCGGGGTGCCTAGAAATAATGAAACACCGGAGGTTCATGCATTAAGAAGTTTTGATGCGAGATGTTCCAAGCATAAGCGCCTGCTAGGGTGAACACCACATAGTCACCGATATCGACCTGGTCGATATGTTGATTTCGTGCCATCACATCTTTTGGAGTGCAAAGTTGTCCAACTAGTGTGGCTGTAGCATAGCTTATCGGATGTGAAATGGTGGGTTGTTGATTACTTTTCACGATAACAAAAGGGTGGTCATGGTTCTGTGCAGCAGGTGTACGGAAATGGTGTGTTCCACCACGAGCAATCACGAAGTTCTCACTAAGGTTTTGCTTAATATCCAGTACCTCCATCACGTAATAGCCGCACGGTGCCGTGATATAGCGGCCACATTCAAAACGTAGCTTCCAGTCTTGTATATGTTCTTTAGCAATCAAGAATTCCAACTTGTCGCAGAACTCCATCCAAGGAAAGTGTTGATGCGGGTCTTGGTAATTGATTCCCATACCTCCACCTAGATTGATGATCAGCTCATCGAGTGAGAATGTTCTTTGCCACTGTTTGACGACTTGGAAATAACGTTGCATCAAGGCGAGGTGGCGATCGACTTCAAGTTGATGCGACATTAAGTGGAAGTGGAAGCCTTTTAGCTTTATCAAGGGAAAGTCGCGTAGATACATCAAGGCGTTATTGAGTTCACCCTCATCGAGTCCAAACGGAGTGGGTTTTCCCCCCATGGCTAATTTGCTCAGTGTGATGTCACCAATGTCGATGTTCATACGCAAAAAGATCGAAGCGGGCCGATTCAACCTCTGAGTTAAAGCACCAATGCGTTGTAGCTCAGTGAGGCTCTCCACATGAATCGCATCAACATCGAGTTCAATTGCTTGCTCTAATTCACTTGGCATTTTCCCAGGGCCACCAAAGATCAGTGGTTTATTGAGTTGTTGCTGGTGGAGGTGTGTAAGCTCTCCGCCTGATGCCGCTTCGAAACCATCAACATAAGGAGCTAAAGTGCGTAATATTGGTTCTGAAGGATTCGCTTTCGCGGCATAAAATAACTCTACGTTTTTTGGTAATACATGGCGCATCTGCTTAATGTGCAGCTTCAATGCATCGAGATCATAAAGATAAGCACATAATGGTTGAGTTTGTTGCTTGGCCAATTGGTGGATTTCTTGATGGATGTTCTCAGGAAGTTGAGGCGAATTAAGCATGTTGAGCTCCTCTTTTGTGAGTCGGCCAAGGTGCAGCAACTAGTGTGTACCCAGACTCTTTATCGGCATTTTGCATCAAACGGGTTGTGAAGTTATTTTTACTTGGGAAGTGGCCATCGTTAATCAATGCCATCAGTTCTGGTTGCTGACCATTGATCGACTGCCAGCGGACGATAGCGTCTTTTAAAGTTCCCCATAACGTATTCTCAAGTGCCGAGTCCCCCTCAGCGATAAAGAAAATAGCTTCACTAACATTGTTAATGAAGGTGCAGTAACCTATGCGGTTCCAACCTTGCTCACGGCTGTAGTACACCGATTGACGAGCACGCTCTGAAAGTTGCTGAAGTGTCTCTGATGGCCAAAATTCGGGTAGCAGCTTAGTGCCTTCTAAGTCTCGAATCCATACACAGCATGGCATGTCTTTTTCAAAACCAATCAGCGTGTTTTGTAGGTGAGGTTCAAACGCAACTCCGTGTTTGAAGTAGTAGTTAAAGACACCAGGAATCAAACAATGCAGATAGCGTTCAAACCACAGCGTGGCGATATTTGCATATTGGCTTTGTGTTGTTTGCGCTTTTTGTTTGAGTTGAGTGGCGATGCAACTGTTCCCGTCAGTGTCGTAAGCAAAGAGCGCACCCGCTAACGTTGGTTGCAAAATATCGGTTTCACTTAAACTGAAATTCTCTCGATATAAAATACCAAATGATTCTCGAGCCTTAATAACATCCGCATGTTCTTGTTCAGCCACAGATTCTAGATTCAATGTGGTGGCGTAAGGTTCAGTCATTACCTTGAATACTGGATTACGTAACTGTTCGCTTTCTTTGATTGGATGCAGAATCGAGGTTAATTGAACGGCACTATCGAGCTCATACCATGCGTTTTTACGTACGCAGTTGGTTAAACGTACATTAATAGAGAACTTGGCGAACCAATCCATATCTGGGTGATACAGAGTGCGCACGGATGAGGTGGGTAAGAGTTTTTTCCCCCCTAATCCAAGAGGGGTGATTTTGCCTTGTTCAATGGCCGTTTTGACCACTGGGTTTTGCAAAAGTGTGTAACTTTCCCAAGGGTGGCAAGGGTAAAGCATGGTAGTTGCTGAATTGTTCTCGTCTGGCGCAAGTTGTTCAAGCATGGTCGTTGGTGACGTTCGGTCATCTGAACTTAAGATATCAAGCAATTCTGTGTCGATCTTAAACCAATAGAGAGGAACCTTAGCGCCAACTTCAGGGGAACACGCTAGCAGATCATCTATGCTTACGCCTGATCGACTCTTTGGCGTTGGGTGAAAAGTATGTCCCCAAAGTAACGATTGCTCTGATGCGATAAACGCATTGTGATGCTGGGGTGAGTTGTCTGAGTTTAGGAACTGCTCGGTAATCAACAAACTGTTTTCCATTTGCTCGACCAGTTCGTGATTGAATGGAATCCTCAGCACTTGTTTTAGGTAACTGAGTAGAAGCGTCAGGGTTTGCGTTGCGTCCAATTTGCACCAAGCTGCACCGGGCATTTTAGCCCAAGGTGTATCACTGAGCTTCACTTTCCCCAGTTTACTGATGTACTCAACGGGTAAAACCATCAGACCATTTTTCTGAGGTTGATCTTGATGAGGTAGGTGAATGGCCACGCGTTGGTGAGCGTTGTAGTTTCTTTTCAAAGTTTGAGGAAGAGAAGCCGAACTGTAGCGCCAATTAACCTGTTCATTGGGTATCGCGTATTCACGCAAGTAACAGTTCACCACGCCCATGATGGTATTGAGTTGGGCTTTTTCTCGGTTTAGCAGTACTTTTTTACGATTTTGAAGAACTTGGTCTTCAGCGGAATATTCACTTGGAGGTAATTGAGTCTGTAACATGTTGATGTCCAAATTTTGAATGGATGATCAGCGCGATAGCAGCAATGCCACTGACCAACATAGAAAGTATGAAAGGAACCTTAAGCCAGCCCTGGCTTGATATGAAAGACGCGCTCAATCCAGCCGCAACGCCACCCCATTTAGACATAGCGTCAAAGCGCGAAAATACTTTGCCGCTTTGTCGTCGATCAATTTGGTTTGCTAATGCTTGATGCAAGCCGTGATAACAGCAAACCATGCCAAGTCCGAAAACAATACGAGCAATAATCAACACTTCTTGATATGGCGTGAGATGCATTGCTGCACTGAGTGAAAGCAAACCAAAGCCTAGCCATAAAGTACGCTGCGCTTGATTGTGTTCAAGCTGGTGGCGATCAACCCATTCAGAGAACAGATGAACTTTCCCTGCAAAGAGCAGATAAACACCATGTGGGAGGGCATATAGAAATCCAATCCACGCTTGATTTGTCACGCCATATTGCTGCACATAAGGCGAGAAATAGGGGAACGTGACGACCATGGCGAAAGCAAAGCTGAACTGCGCGCCAAACACCCAGTAAAGCGTATTTAACGAATTGACTTGGCTGCATTGAGCTTTCTTCGATGCCTGATCTTTTACAATTCCCTTAGATTTCGCTAAGTCATCAATGGGTAATGTTAAGGTGATCACTAGCGCGAATAGCGGCAAAGCGGACAGCCACAGGTACGCGTTCAGCGGGTTTGTTGCTGATAAACTCCAGCCAAGCCCAATCGGAGCAATAATTAGCGCCAGACGGGCAGAAAGCTGAGTTTTATTGAGTGATTTACCGAGTGCTTTCGCATCGTTGATTTGACTGGATAAGTAGCTGTTTGAGGCGGCCATGGTGCCACCAAAGGTTCCTTGAACGACAAGACCAAACACAAACATGGATAGATTATCGGCTAAGCCACACAGCGCGAAGCCTGCTGCAAGCCCGAGTTGAGCTCGTAATAGAGAGCGACGTCTGCCATATTTATCAGCAAACTGTCCCCAAAAACGTGCCGCAACGGCAGTGCAAAAGGTGGGTAAAATGAACAGTATCCCTGCCCAGTCCGCAGTAATGTTTGCATCCAATGTCGGCAATACCATTGGCAAAAACAACGGCATTCCTAAAGCTGCAAACGCGGCGATAAAGTGGCTTAAAAGCACGCAATAGATGAGTTTGGTCATGACGGGTTAACTCACGCTCTGCTTGATGTTTTCAAGGTAAGCGTGTTGTGCTTCTTCGCTGGTTAGCAATAAGAAGTTCGGTGCCGACAAGCCATAGAATTTATTGATATCGCTTGCGCCAGATGCCTCTTTAGACAATAAGCTACCCGAGCTCAATAGATACTTAGCGTATAGGTTGGGTGATTCAAACAACATCTCGTTTGCGAGCTTGGTGTTGTGTCCTTGTTCATCCAACTGGTTAAGTTGTTGGGAGAGGCTATTGGCGACCACTTCATACAGATAAGCTGACGTGGCGATTCCTCTCGTCGCCATTGCTTCCACAATCGCGGCTATGTCTAACTGCAAAGTAATGGTGGTAAACATCTGACCAAGAGCAAGCTCGTTATCTACAGTGATGCGTTGGTCTAAAAGATGATCGCATTTTACGGGTGATTGTTGCTCAAACGTTTGGAAACGCTCTGGCCAAATACGTGCAGCATCGTTGTCTTTCATGGCTAAGGTCATCTTGCCTTGCTCATCGAATGCGATGATGGCGTTTTGTTGGTTAGACTCCAAAGCGATACCGTAACGAATCCACAATGTAAGGTGCACTTTGCAAAGTAGATCAACGTAATCTTTAAACCAAGTCAGCGTGTTTTTCTGATAATACTGTTCGGCGAGGTGTTCCAAGAACAAACGTTCATCAGGCATTGGACTGGCAAGGGCAGCCACAGGCACCAGTGCTTTGTCTTGGAAGTAGCTCACTGGGTATTCACGCACAATGTAAGCAAAGGTTTTATCGTCTCCAACATGCCCGCCATGTTTCTCATTGCAATGGAAAAGCGTGCCGTGTAAGTCTTGATCTGTTTGCTCTAAGTGCGTCAATAAACGTTCAAACCAATGCCCATCATAGAGCGTGGAGGGTTTGATTAGGCGAATGTTTTTAGTACCCAAAGATCGCATGATCAGCGGCACCTTGATGTGGACCTGTGGTGCTTGATTCACGACCACTGTGCGCACTGACAGGGTAGGAGTCACCTCAAGATAAGCACCCGGCGCTTCAATGACGCAATCAGGGAGGCTTTCAAGGCTTTGAAGGGTTAATGGATGTGCAGGAAATAACTTATGGCTAAGAGCAAAATCGGCGGGCAGGCCCACTTGCTCCATCGTCGGCCAACATTCCGGCTGCGGGCTGGTCAATGTAACGAGTGACTTCTCGATTGCGAGCCAACGAAGTTCAAAGCTTTGTGCAAATTCTGGCGCGAATTGCTCTAGATCGTGATCGCTTAAACCGAACTTAGCACGTGCTGTCGGGTAGTAAGGGTGATCAAGATATGATGCGATTTGATCAGCGCGTAATAGCTTTTGCTCCCAACGTTCTAGTTGAGAAATTGGCAGCATGAGTGCTTCCGAGTGCTGGCTGAAGGCGCTATCGCACAATCCTTTGTGTTTTTCGGCGCATTCGAGTTCTTGCAAATAACCATCTAATAACGAATGCGAGCTTTCGTGAGCACCTGCTTTCAATAATTCGATCCAATCTTGATAGTGCTGCTGGGTTTCAACGACACCATTTCTCTCGATGAACCAACCATCACCTTTCGAGCCATCTGGTTGGCCGTAAACCCAACGTTGCATGTAATAGCTCGGAGTAACGGGCAAGTAGAGTGTAAAGTATGAATCTGCAAAAACAGCCCAAATTTGATTACGAGGATAAGAAGATAGTTTGAGTTCACTCGGGAGCTGAGATTTAAATCGGCTTTGAGAAACCAATCCAAACAAGTCTTCACGCAAACACGTATCGACTAATCGCTGAGTGAGGTATAACGCGTTTTCATTCATGCTGTTACCTCGTTTTTTGCTGTTAGATTGAAGCGAGAGATTGCCTGTTGTAGCGCGGGTTCTAGAGTTTGACCAGAAGGAGAAACGACCGAAATTCTCGCTAGGTAATCCTTGTTGGAGAAACTTTGTTGGAACGTCTCACCAACCCTCTTAAGCACTTGTTGTTGAGTGACAATATCGCCCTCTTGGTGAATGAAAGAGGTTGATGACCCTTCAATCAAACCGCTTTGTTGCGCCACTACATAGTGCACATGGGCGTTGCCATCAATGCGAAATGTAGGGTCAAGTTTGTGACCCAAGTGAAGGCTTAAGATGGTATTGAACCAATTCCCGCCACTGAGGTTATCAAGCAAAAATTCCCGGCCATCACCAATACTTCGATAGTTGATCTCGACCAGTACCGGCCCCGAATCTGTGATGATGAATTCGCTATGACAGACACCAAACCCCACCCCGAATTCTTGAAGCTGACGTATACATTCATCACGGTAGTGCACGCTGTTAATACCATTCCAACTCGCCGCTGTTTCGATGAAGTAAGGTGGCGCCGAGAGTTCCACATCGAACCCCCCAAGTGCGACTAAATTTTCCCCGTCGCCAATGGTTTCGACAGTGATAAGCGGACCTTGTAAAAACGCCTCAACCAAAATGGGAGTCGTAGGGTGCTTTTGCCAAAACGTATCGCAATAGTTATCCAGCTCAGCTGCAGACTCGCAGCGCTGCACGTCTAAACTAGCGACGCCTTCCTTGGGCTTCGCAACGACAGGAAAATCGAAATCGAATACAGGAGCGCTCTCTCGACTTAACAAAACACTTTGAGTATTAGGTAACGATTTTTCGTTGAGAACCTGACGAGTTAAGTATTTGTTTTTCGCCTTAAGCGTTACATTCCAATCTTTAGCAGGCACACCAAAGAACTGTGCACAGATTGCGGTGGAGGTTTGTAAATGGTCGCTGTTACTGAATACAGCACCGGGTTTTAGGTCTCGTTCTGTGATGGTCTCGATAAGATCAAGAGGATTAAAAACATCACATTCTAAAATTTCATCGGGATTAAAGCGGTCGTCATCAGTGGCCAGTTTTAAGTGGTTGAGTTTGTGGTCTGTGATCAAAACGACGTGGAGACCCATCGCTTTTGCTGTCGGTACGAAGCCGTGAGTGATCGCATCATTCACGACGTGACTCACGATGATTATCGTAGATTTCATGGGGCTTTCCTAATTTCCAAAACGTTGTTGTCGCCTGCTCACAACTCGCTTTCAAGTGCTCTCTTTCGGGTATATAAGAAAGAGAATTTTCCTATCTTATTGTTTTTATTGACTCTTATGTCATTAGTGGTGTTGCATATTGCAAGGCAAATATAGATCAAAAAATATATATTGCAAATATAAATGATATTTGTTTTCATTCGCACTATTGTGATTTTATAAACTAAAATGGAATTAGATAATGAACATTAGATTGGCCTTGTCCCCACTCGCTTTGGCAATTGGAGGTGCATTAACAGCAGTATCTATTGTGCCAAATGTTATGGCAGCAGAAGGTGTAGCTGTGGATGAAACTCTGCAAGTTATTGGTCATCAGTACGAAGGTTACGCGGAGCATATGCCTCAGTCGGGTACCAAAACTGATGTCGAATGGTTGGATGTACCGCAGGCAGTATCTGTTGTCACAAAAACGGAAATGCAAGACCGCGGTGCTGTACGTTTGGTGGATGCTCTTGATGGTGTTGCCGGAGTTAACAACACCTTGGGTGAGGGGAGCCGAGACCAATTTGTGATTCGTGGTTTTGATGCTCTCAACGATATGTACCGTGACGGCATGCGTGATGACGGAACGCTTCAATCGTACCGAAGCTTAGCGAATATCGAACGTGTCGAAGTGGTCAAAGGCCCTGCGGGCGCACTTTATGGCCGAGGTTCAGCAGGTGGTATCATCAACTTGGTCACCAAGCGTGCTAACGGAGATAACTTCACTCACGTTAATGGCAGTGTTGGCAGCAACAATCTGTTTGTTGGTCAGGTTGACAGTTCGATGGCGTTTAGTGATAAAGTCAGCGGGCGTATCAACGTGGAAAGTCGACAATCGGATTCCTATGTAGACCACGTCGACTCGAATGACTTCTTTATCGCACCCACCATTCGTGTATTACCAGCGGATGGTCACACGATTGATCTCGATGTCGAATATGCTCACCAGGAGTTGGTGCCATATCGTGGTGTTCCATCAAAGAATGGTAAGCCTGTCGACGTCTCTGAAAGCACGTTTTACGGTGGCACGAACGATTACCAAGAGTCGGACAGCATTCGTGTTGGCGTTAATTATGAATGGCTTTTGAATAGCGAATGGGCATGGACAAACCGCGCGGCGTATAACCATATCGAGCTTGAGCAAAAAGGCACGCGTCAGGGCACGGTAACAGGGGATCAAGTATCTCAAACCGTGAACAACTTCGGCTATGACCCTCGTACCACGACAACACTGCAGTCTGAATTGGTTTGGGAAACGGATTCTAACCAAATGATGATTGGTGCCGATTACAACCAGATCAATATCGATCTCACTCTCGCAAGCGACAAAACTTTACCTTCGAAAGATATCTATAATCCAGTTGCAGGTCCAACGCCTGATCCGGGTTTCAAACCTTTCCGTGATAACACGACAACGACTACTGGCGTCTACATTCAAGACGTTTACACCTTTGGTGATCTTTCAGTGATCGGCAATGTGCGTTACGACTCGATGGAGCTTGAGCAGCAAAAAGCGGGCTCAGCAAAAGAGAACCTAGACGATAACAAAGTGAGCTACCGCGGTGGTTTGGTTTACCGAATCAACAACGACATGTCAGTGTACGCAAGCTTAGCTCGTTCATGGCAATTGCCTTACTCAGGTATTTACATCAACCCTAAATTAGCAGAATTCTTCCACACTGATCTAAAAGAAATTGGCGCGAAAGCTTACCTATTAGATAACGCTTTGATGCTGAATGCAGCGATCTTCCAAATCGATCAAGAGCAACCTGAAACCAATACAGACGGAGACGTTGTTAACAAGATCGAAGCTCGTCACCAAGGTATTGAGCTAGAAGCTCGCGGTCAGTTTACAGAGCAGTGGGACATTTCGGTGGGCTATAGCTACCTCGATGCCGAAAACAAAGAAACAGGCAAAAAGCCAAATGATGTGTCTGATCACCTGTTTTCGCTTTGGAGCACTTATCAGTTAGATGACAACTGGCGTTTGGGTGGTGGCGTGAAATACGTAGGCGACCGTTACGCGGGTAATGATGAAGCGGTAGCTCTGGGTGACTACACCACGGTTGACTTGATGGCAGCGTACACCACGGGTCGTCACAAAGTTCAAGCGAATGCTTACAACGTGCTTAATGAGAAATACATTCTGGGTGCAACCAACGGCACGTCTGGTACTAACCAGATTGGTTACGGAGCGCCAGCCGAATTCATGCTCAGCTACGGCTATCAGTTTTAAAAGCTAATTATGTTCTAAGAATGAGTTCATTTCTAAGAGCTCTTTCTACTCTAAAAACGATTGTTTTGTTCGCTACGAATGAGTGAACAGTTGGTCTTATTTTGAGGCCATTTAGCCCATAGGGTCAAAGCGCCGATATAACCGTAAACACGGCCTTTGACCCTAACCTGCCTATTTAGGAGATTTTCATGCCTTACCAGAATTTGGATGGTAAACCCTGTACTCAATCACATCAAAAGTTGCGTCTAAGTGCCCTTGCAATGGCCATCGCTTCAGTGACTTCCATGAGCGCGTTTGCTGCATCGGACCCGCAAACGACGACCATGGAAACGGTTGTCGTGACGGGCAGCTTGATCGGTAATTCAGAACTTGAGGATGTGAAAGAGTATCCGGGAGCGCGTACCGTTCTAACTAACGAACAAATTAAAAAGACTGGCGCACTTTCGATTGATTCGGCCTTCCAAAGTGTACCGGGCATTAAGGTTCAAGACGAAACGGGCACCGGTGTTTTGCCTAACATCTCAGTGCGTGGTTTGAAAGCGAGTCGCAGTGGTCATGCTCAATTTCTAATGGACGGTGTGCCACTGACTCTTGCGCCTTATGGTCATACCGGACAATCTATTTTCCCTGCGACTCTGTCGATGCTTGACCGAATTGATATCGTGCGTGGTGGCGCTGCTGTGCAGTATGGGCCAAACAACGTGGGTGGTGTGATTAACTTGGTGACTAAGCCTATTCCACACGAGTGGCAAACGGAAATCAGTAATCGCTTAACAGTATTCGAGGATGGCGATACGCCGCTCAACGACTTTTACCTGCGCACGGGGGGCTGGTTAACCGATACGCTGGCACTTCAAGTAGAGGGTAACTTCTTAAAAGGCGAAAGCTTCCGTGAACACTCCGACACAGATGTCAAAAACTTCCAAGCCAAATTGCAATGGTTACTGAGTGATACTCAAGAGCTACAAGCTTTCGTTCAACGTTATGATGCCGACACCCAAATGCCCGGAGCTTTATCGCCGGATGATTACGAAAAAGATCGTACTCAGTCGAAGCGCCCATACGATGAATATCAAGGCACTTCAACGCGTTGGAGCCTGAAGTACCTGCATGACTTGAATCTTGCAGATAGCGCCGAATTAGAAATACTAACCTTTGGCCACCGTTCTGAGCGTTTCTTCCAATGGGGCTTTAACAGCGCTGGTGGTCACTGGGCGGACCCGGCATTACCATCAACCGATATTCGTACGTCACCACGTGAATTTGCTGTTTATGGTGTTGAACCTAAACTCGCGATGTACTTTGACGGAAATACCGTAACGCAAAACGTGATTGTGGGTGCGCGCTATGTTAACGAAGACATTGATTACAAGCTGACCCAAACACCAATTGCTGGTGGTGCTACAACAACCCCACGTGATTGGCACTTAGATACTGACGCTTTTGCTGGTTACATCAGCAATGAAATCGGCCTGTTCAATGATGTACTGAAAGTTACGCCGGGTATTCGTTACGAATCGATTGATATGACGTTTGATGATCTGGGTACAGCACAGAGCACAGACAACAAAGTGACGGAATGGCTGCCCGGCTTAACCGTGGCATACCATCTGACAGAGCAATGGGTGGGTTACACCAATGCACAGAAATCTTTGCGTGCACCACAAATCGCTTACATCCGTGGTAAAGGTGAAGAGGGCAGTGAACTAGCGTGGAACTACGAGTTGGGTGCTCGCTACAACCAAGATTCAACCAGCTTTAACATCGCACTTTACCGCATTGATTTTGAAGATCAGCTGCAATGGCAAAGTGCTACCCAAACTTTCGATAACATTGGTAAAACCCTTCACCAAGGTGTTGAGCTCTCTGGTCGTTATATTCCTCAAGCGATGCAAGCTTTGAGTTTGGGCGCTGGCTATAACTACTTAGATGCAACGTTAGAGGAAGAGGGGGCAAACAAGGGCAATCAACTTCCTTATACGTCTAAACATCAATTTAGTTGGGATGCGACTTACGCCTTTAGCAAGGTAGATACGACTTTGTCTGGTTACTACTTCAGCGAGTCTTACTCTGACAATGCGAATACAAGTGCCGAAGATGCAACGGGTGCGACAGGTAAAGTGCCTGCCTACATGGTCTGGAACTTTAACCTAGGTTCCGATTTGTACAAGGATGAAAACAGTAAGCTGCGCATGAACCTTGCGGTGAACAACTTGTTTGATGAGGACTATTACTTCCGCGGTATTGATACCAGCCCCGTTGGTCGTTATCCAGCCCCAGGACGTTCTTACACTTTGGACCTGAATTATCAGTTCTAATACGTAATTTATTGAAAGTAATAACGAATAAAAGTCGCCAATACTCTTGGCGGCTTTCATGGTTCTAGCGTTTAAGGAAAATTAAATATGGAAAACAGCTCTCGCCTTTTGTTTTCGAATCTATTTCAGTTGTCGAATGGACTGCTGTCATTTAATAGGCCGCTTTTATTCAGCAGGATAGCGGTAACCTTAGTTTTGCTGGTTTTAAGCTTATTCTCATTCTCCAGTTCAGCACAAATGAGGGTCATACAAGATGAGCAAGGTCAGTTTGAAATAGCGACTACCCCGCAACGTATTGTGGTCTTGGAGTTCTCATTTGTAGATGCGTTAGCTGCGGTGGGTGTTTCTCCCGTTGGTGTTGCCGATGACAATGATGCTTCACGAGTGATTCCGGCGGTGCGTGAATTGGTTCAACCATGGGAATCGGTTGGCATGCGTTCTCAGCCTAGCCTAGAAGCCATTGCGGTATTAAAGCCCGACCTGATCATTGCTGATGCAGAGCGTCATCGTACTGTCTATCAAGATCTCCAACGCATCGCACCAACGTTGCTGCTTAAAAGCCGCGGCGAGACGTATCAAGAGAATTTAGAGTCTGCACTCAAGATTGGCATCGCTCTCGACAAGCAATCGTCAATGGAACAACGCATCCAACAACATCAACACGCCATGGCTGAATTCAAAAGTCATTTCTCGCTCAAACAAACCGTCCAATTCTCTGTCGTGTCGGATAAAGGTATGTGGTTACATAGCCCTGCATCTTACGCAGGAGGCGTGCTCACCACATTAGGTATTGCGAGCCCTATTGTGAAACCAACAGAGAAGGCATATTTACCAACCAGCTTTGAGTTGTTGTTGAAAACCAATCCGGATTGGTTGCTCCTTGGCGCTTACTCTCATCCAAATATTGTTGATGATTGGCAGAAAAATCCGCTATTCAATGTACTAACCTCTGCTAAAAATCAGCAAGTTGTAGAAGTGTCACCGGCGCTTTGGTCATTGAATCGAGGCATGTTAGCGGCAGAACAAATGGCGAAAAATCTTGAGCAGATCTTGGATCCATCATGAGTACAATGTTGTTCTCTAAAAGTAAGCGATTCTGGCCAATACTGTCGTGGCGAGTCACGTTATTTACGGCATTCGTGTCGTGTTTGGCACTGTTTGGTTACGCGGCCTCTATGACCGGGTGGTCTAATTTCTCATTAACATTGAGTGACTTGATTGACTACTGGTTTGCGTTTGATGAAAGCAACATGACTCATCAAATATTGGCGACATTAAGAGCACCAAGAGCTTATGCGGGGCTATTGATTGGTGCGAGTTTGGCCGTCGCTGGATTATTGATGCAGGGATTAACGCGTAATCCACTCGCGTCTCCGTCGATTCTTGGCATTAACGCTGGCGCAGCCTGTTTTATGGCGTTAGCTGCGATAGGCATACCTGTGGTTAGTGATTTAAACCCAATCCTTAATGCGGTTCTTGGTGCATTGCTAAGCGGCGGTGCCGTTATGCTCCTCGGTGGTTTTTTCTCCGAACGTTCTCATCCGTTACGTTTGGTTCTCGCGGGTATCGCCATTACGGCGTTATTGCTCGGACTGACACGAGCGGCGCTGATTCTTGCTGACGATATGGCTTATAGCGTCTTGCATTGGCTTACTGGCTCGCTGTCTAGTGTGGATGATGATCAATGGCAACAGCTTTGGCCGCCTGTAGTGATTGGTTTGGTGTTGGCAATGAGCCTTGCTCGCAACCTCAACTTGTTGGCACTTGGCGAAGAAGTTGCTGTGGGTTTGGGCAGTAATATCAGGTTTACTCGCTTCGTGAGTGGACTGACGATCGTGTTGCTTGCCGGAGCAAGTGTCGCTATCGCAGGGCCAATTGGCTTTGTTGGATTGTTAGTGCCTCATTTGGTTCGACCTATGGTTGGGCACAATTATCATTTACTGATTCCTATTTCAGCATTGGCAGGCGCAGCATTAGTATCTTGGTCAGATGCGTTGTCGCGAGCGATTGCTTTTCCGACTGAAACACCTGTTGGTGTTATTACTGCTTTGCTCGGGACACCTTGTTTTATTTTGATTGCGACGAGGAGATCTTAATGCATCATCAAACTAAGATAGTTTTGTTATCTGGGATTCTCATATTAGTGGCATCCGCAGGTTTGTTTGTCGGTGCAGCTTCGCTTTCTGTTTCTCAAGTCATCGAACATTTGGTCGCGTTTTCCAGTGACGACTTTGTTATCCATCAGTATCGGCTACCACGTATGTTGCTTGCGATAAGCGTGGGCGCAGGGTTAGGGCTTTCAGGGGTATTAGTGCAAGGCGTGATACGTAATCCGTTAGCATCGCCTGATCTTATGGGTATTAGCGCTGGGGCAGGACTTGCTGCGACAGCGAGTTTAGTCTGGTTTCCTAATACAACGGTCAGTGTGCTTCCTGTGGTGGCGATGTTGGGTGGGGTATTAGCTGCTGGACTGATTGCTGCATTGGCCTGGTGGTCAAGGCCAACACCCGCTAAATTGGCGCTGATTGGTATTGCGGTGAGTGCGTTTCTGGCCAGTTGTATCGACTTCTTGCTGGTCACCAACCCAATAGAGATCAACACGGCAATGGTGTGGCTTACTGGCAGTCTTTGGGGCAGAAATTGGCAGCAAGTCCCGTATATTTGGAGTGCACTGCTCTTGTTGTTACCCATGGCATTATGGCTTGCTTGGCGATTAGATGTGATGGGGCTTGGTGAGGAAAGTGCAACCACATTGGGTACTAAGCCAAAACAGATTCAGGCTCTCGCGTTATTGGCCGCTGTATTGCTTGCCAGTGTTAGCGTTTCTGTTGCTGGAACGATCAGTTTTGTGGGTTTGTTGGCACCTCACTTAGCACGCTTGTTGTTTGGGCATAATCATAAATTGTTAATCCCAGTATCTGCACTGGTAGGGGCAATTCTGGTTACAGGCGCTGATGGGTTGGCCAGAGGTCTACAACCACCTATTGAATTGCCAGCAGGCGTTCTCACGTCTGTGATTGGCGCGCCATATTTCATCTTTCTTCTCTATCGTTATCGAGGTTGGTAACCATGCTTAAAACGCAGAATCTTTCCGTCGCGTACGGCAAACAAACGATCATACCGAACCTGTCTGTTTCTATCCCTAAGGGAAAAATCACCGCATTGATAGGACCTAACGGGTGCGGTAAATCCACCTTATTAAAGACGTTAGTCAGAATTAACAAGCCAGTGGCTGGAGAGGTGTTGTTTGAAGACAAACCGCTATCAAGCTTCGGCGATAAAGCACTCGCTCGCTCGTTGTCACTTCTTCCGCAAATCTTGGTCAGCCCAGAAGGGATCACGGTCAGAAAATTAGTCGAATATGGCCGTTCGCCCTATGTCTCTCATTGGGGAAGGTTAGGGCAGGACGACCAAAGGATTGTCGAGCAAGCAATGCGAGATACAGGTGTCCTTGAGTTTGCTGATAAGCCTGTTGAGTCTCTGTCTGGTGGCCAGCGTCAAAGAGCATGGATTGCAATGGTAATTGCACAAGATACGGACGTAGTGATGTTGGATGAACCGACCACATACCTTGATATGTCTCACCAGGTGGAATTAATGAACCTGATGCAACAGATGAATGCTAAAGGAAAAACGGTGGTTGTTGTGTTGCATGACTTGAACCAAGCCAGTCGTTATTGCGACCATCTAGTGGTTTTGGAAAAGGGATGCTTAATCGCAGAGGGCTCACCTGATGAGGTGATGACCGAAACCATGCTCAGTGACGTGTTTGATCTCAAAGCGAGCGTGTTTCGTGACCCTATTTCTAATACGCCAATGTGTGTCGCGATGTAGTTATTTGCCTGAACAACGAGATCACCAAGGTACAAAGAACAGAACACTGGCAAGGAAGCCACATTAGATTAGGTCGTCTAAACTTAAAGTTTGTATGTAGTCAAAGTAGAACAATTTGGGCTCTAAAGACGTTCTCGAAATAAATGCAAATTAGTGCTTTACCTCAACTTAACTTGAGGTATTAGGATATGCAACGTTGCTTACGAGAATACTTTAAGGAGAGAAGAATGATCCAACTTGAACATGTGAATTTAGTGGTAAAAGACATCCCAGAAATGCTGGTTTTTTATAAAGCGGCGTTTCCTCATTGGTATGTCCGTGATGAGGGAAAAGGGGAGTGGTCAGGTAAGCCACGTAACTGGCTGCATTTTGGCGACGAGTACCAATACATCGCAATAAGTGATCACGGTGAAGGTGAAAATAGAGATTTGGCAGGGCATTCTGTTGGTCTCGCACACTTCGCTTATGTGACCAACAATATCGAAAGTGTCACTCAACGGCTTGTTGATGCGGGCTTCCCAATTGCCAAAGCCGGCGCCGAAGAACCCTATCGAAAAAACGTCTATTTTGTGGATCCGGCGGGCTTTGAAATCGAGTTTGTTGAGTATTTGAGTGATGATCCCAAGTTACGAAATGCCACGAGTTAGTTACGTAATACGCCGCTTTATTAAAGTTGGTTAGCGACATGAAAACACGCTAGAAAACATTTATAGAAAAGGGCATTGTGGAATAATCCGCAATGCCCTTTTTCGATCTATTTAATCGCTGATTGGCTAACTGATGTTGAGATCTGTTAGCTGGTGTTTACTTAGCTTTAAACGGCACCAACAGTTGTTTGCCAAACACATTGATTAACGCGCCAGTCACGATTAGACCACCACCTAGGTAAGTCCAAACTGATGGAATCTCGTTGAAGATCCACACACCTAATAGTGCTGAGAATACGATTTGAACATATGAGTAAGCTGAAGCCTTGCCTGCTGCTTGGGTTTGCATCGCTTTGGTTAAACCGTATTGGCCTATTTGTGTGAAAATCCCGACCAGAACCAACATCATGGTTAGGAACAGGCTAGGCCACACAAAGTCGTTCCAGATAAGGGCGGTGGAGATTGGGAGAGCAACCAGAGGGAAGTAGAAGATGATCACTGAGCTGTCTTCCGTTTGGCTAAGCTTTCTCACAATCACATAAGCAATTGAGCTACCAAATGCGCCACATAACGCCACCATTATGCTGAACAGCGGTAACTCGCTGCTCGCGCCGCTGTTCATGCTTGGCTGAACCATCACTAATAATCCTGCTAAGCAGAACGCAATGCAGATCATGGTCGACTTTTGGACGCGTTCTTTCAGAAACAGCACGCCAAGTAGGGCGGTAAATACAGGGTGAACGTATTGTAGAATGGTCGCTTCTGCTAATGGTAAAGTGGTCACAGCGTAGTAAACACACATCAAGGCTGCTGTGCCAACTGCGCCTCGAACAAACAACAACGGTTTGTTATTGCCCCAGATCGAAATGCCTTTTCGCTTAACGTCGATATAACTGATGATCAAGGACACCAAAGCCCTTGCTGCAACAATTTCGAATACAGGTATGCCGTAGTTGCTGATGTATTTCACACACGCAGACATCAGTGCGAATCCAAAAGCAGAGAGGATCATGAACCGAACCCCAACAGGGATCATTGAAAAAGAGAAAGAAGGCATAAAAATATCAATCGGTTGAGGGAACAGGAATCATAACTTAGTTTAGAAGAGCCGACCAAAGGCTTTGTCCTGTTCTGGTCAACTTGATTCAATTAATTCTCATTTCAGCTCGACTCGTTTTTTATCTCACATAAGATCGGCTATAACTCAATTTTATAAAATCAACATCAACAGAAGGTGACGCTAATTCAACTCTGATTTATCGGTCGTTTTAATTGTCTTTCTTAATCATATCATTCTCGTGAATTTATAATAAGAGATATGTTCTATGAAACCAATCAACACCCTACTCATATCCACGCTCGCGCTTTGCTCTTTCAGTTCAGCTACTTATGCAGATACCATCTTGCACGCTTTCAACTGGAAGTATTCAGATGTGACAGCCAACGCCAATCAAATTGCTCAAGCCGGTTATAAAAAAGTACTGGTTGCTCCGGCAATGAAATCGAGCGGCAGCCAATGGTGGGCGCGCTACCAACCTCAAGATCTTCGAACCATTGATTCACCTCTCGGCAATAAACAAGATTTGGCCGCAATGATTGCCTCACTTAAAGCCGTGGGCGTTGATGTATACGCTGATGTGGTGCTCAACCATATGGCGAATGAAAGCTGGAAGCGAAGTGACTTGGATTACCCAGGCACAGAAGTGCTAAACGATTATGCGAGCCGTTCAAGCTACTATGCTGACCAGACTCTGTTTGGCAATCTAGCGCAAGGTTTTGTCTCCGCTAACGATTTCCATGCCGCGGGCTGTATTTCAGATTGGAACGACCCTGGTCATGTTCAATATTGGCGTTTGTGCGGGGCTGATGGCGATGTAGGTTTGCCTGATCTCGACCCAAATAACTGGGTGGTTTCACAGCAGCGCTTATATCTGAAAGCATTAAAGGATATGGGCATCAAAGGTTTCCGAATTGATGCGGTGAAGCACATGAGCCAGTATCAAATCGATCAGGTATTCACACCTGAAATTACAGCGAACATGCATGTGTTCGGTGAAGTGATTACCAGTGGCGGGGCAGGGAACAGCGGCTATGAGTCGTTCTTAGCGCCTTACCTGAATAACACCAATCACTCCGCATATGATTTCCCGCTGTTTGCGTCGATTCGAGCTGCATTCTCGATGGGCGGTGGTTTGAATCAGTTGCATGATCCAAAAGCGTACGGCCAAGCACTCGATGACAACCGTTCGATCACTTTTGCGATCACACATGACATTCCAACCAATGAGGGCTTCCGTTATCAAATTATGGATCCACAAGACGAGCAGCTTGCTTACGCTTACATCCTTGGCAAAGATGGTGGCACGCCGTTGATCTACAGTGATGATCTACCGGATTCTGAAGATAAGGATAACGGTCGTTGGGGCAATGTTTGGAATAGCTCGAATATGAAGAATATGCTGAGCTTCCATAACGCGATGCAAGGTAAATCAATGACGATGATTTCGAGCGACCAATGTACTGTGCTATTTAAGCGTGGCAAAGAAGGCGTTGTTGGAATTAACAAATGT
Source organism: Vibrio sp. Vb339 (assembly GCF_902751245.1). Taxonomy (NCBI): domain Bacteria; kingdom Pseudomonadati; phylum Pseudomonadota; class Gammaproteobacteria; order Vibrionales; family Vibrionaceae; genus Vibrio; species Vibrio sp. Vb339. The sequence goes on from NZ_CADDIS010000001.1 coordinate 936,696, forward strand.
GGAGAAACGCGTGGCGTGACGGTTGATACCTACCAACATGAGTTCAATTGGTATGTTCAATACAAAGATGTATTAAGCAGCGCGACAGAAACCATTTCTTCTCGCTACCATACCTTCAATTTACCACCACGCAGTGCGCGTATGTTTAAGCTTTAATGCTTATTCTCTAGAGCGAACACCACTGGTAAAAAGCATAAGCCGCAGCAAGTTCTGCGGCTTATTTGTATCTAAGCTTAAGGCTTATCGTTACTGTTGATCGCTAATAACACCAAACCAATGATTCTGATGAGACAGTGCTTTCAGCAACTCGATCTCTTTTGTTGTCTCTTCTCTAAGCCATTCAATAAGGTCGTTGATGATAGGCGTATGACTACGCTGGTGCATGAAGTAAGTCCAAGCACTGTGTTGGATTTTTGCATTTCTAGGGCAGTACAAGAAGCCTCGTTGGAGATCTTGTTGAACTAACAACAGATCTGTGACCGTAACCCCTTCACCGGATAGACAGGCACTGAGCGCCATATCTAAAGACAAGAAGCTGGTATTTCTGACAGGTTTCTTTGGTGGGAATTCAACATCGGCCAACCACACTTTCCAGTCGTGATGATCTAAGGTTGGATGCAGCCTTGGCAAGGTTAAGATCGAATCAAGGTCGGTGTCTTTGGTGGTTAGGCTAGTTGAGCAAACCGGTGCCATGAACTCTTCACGCAAGAAGGTAATGTCTGGTGCTTTGTCATAGCGTTTTTTGAAGCGCGTATGGAAGATCAGTAGGTCATACTCGCTGCTATTGATTGATTCGTCTTCCTCAATTACAGGAACTATGACGATCTCATGATCTTGATAACGCTCGTTTAATTCCCGCACTTTAGAGATCAATACTCGCGTCGCGAAACTCAAGGTCGCTTTGATCACGATACGTTTCTGCTTCGGCTCACTCCAAGAGGCAATGACAGCTTCGATATTGCCGTAGCTTTCACGCAAAGCCACATACAAATCATGACCTTGTACCGTTAATTCAATCGCTCGATGCTTACGAATAACCAGTGATGCGTTTAACTCATCTTCAAGCTGTTTGATCTGTCGGCTGATCGCACTTTGTGTCACATGCAGTTCTTCGGCAGCCAGAGTAAAGCTCATAAGCCTTGCGGCAGCTTCAAAGGCTTTTAAGCCATTATGTGAGGATGGCAAGCTAGGATATGGGGTCATAATTCGTTCGCATGAGTTTATGGAATGTTAGAGTCGCAAATTTATCAATTGAACGCCAGCCCCATCGATCGTATTTTGGGCGAAATTAACTGAGGCGCTCATGAAAAAAATACTCACTCTTGCATTCCCTTTGATCATTTCACAGCTGATCTCCATGGCTTTAGTCCTTACTGATGTTTGGATGATGTCGCGTATCAGTGTGTCAGCCCTTGCGGCTGGTGGCTTAGGCGCCTCTATCTACTTTTTTATCTTCATTATTGCGAGCAGCACTGTAGGTTGTGTCGCGAACTTGATTGCGATCGCTTATGGACAGCGCGTCGCTCGTCCAGAGTTTGGTAATACACAAATCAGATTGGCGGTGAAAGGCGCAACCATGTTGGCGTTCGTGCTCAGCGTGACCTTAATGGCCAGCTTCTGGTTTGCTCCGTTGGTGTTAGAAGCCGCAAAACAGCCGCCAGAAGTGATCACTTTAGCGATGGAATATGTCCATGCTTTGAAGTGGGTGATGTTGCCTTCGCTTATCTTGTTGGTACTTCGTGGCTTAACCAGTGCGTTTGGCAATGTGCGTTCTATTCTGGTGATGTCTATTATCACCGTAATTCTGAATGTGCCAGTGAGCTACTTCCTAACCTTCCAATTAGACATGGGACTAACAGGTTTAGGCTTAGGTACGGCTATCGCAGCATTTATCGTGATGGTTGGATACACGGTTTGGGTATTCAAGCGTGACGAATTCAAGCAGTTCGCCCCTTGGTTAAATACAGAAGAGTACTCAATCAAGTTGATGAGCCCATTGTTGTTGATGGGTCTACCTATCGGATTAGCAGCACTACTTGAGCATGGATTAATCTACGGTGGCACCTTGATGGCGGGCACGATCAGTATTGCTTCGTTAGCTCTGCACCAAATCCTGCTGCAATGTTTGAGCTTTACTTGGAACTTCAATTTTGGCTTCTCACAAGCTGCGGCGATTTTGGTTGGTCGTGATTTTGGCGCGGGAAACTACGAAGGGATCAAAAGAACCTCGATTCAAAGCTTCATATTGGTGTCGGTGTTGAGTGTGGCGTTGTCGGCTGTGTTTATCATATGGCCTGAGATGATCGCTTCTATCTTCAAGTTAGACGATGGTACGGGTGCGATGACTTCACTGTTGGCTTCTGTTATCTGGGTTGTTGCGTTGTGCTTTATTGTTGATGCTTGGCAGCTACTGGCGATTAACTTGCTAAGAGGCATGAAGATTGTTTCTATGCCAACCGTGATGACTGCCATTGGTTACTGGGTATTTGGCCTACCTGCAGCTTGGTATTTGATGCCAAAATTTGAATTGGCAGGGATTTGGGGCGGAATCGGCGTGGGTTTAGGCGTGACAGGTATTCTATTGCTGATTCATTTAATGGTTGTGCTTAACAAGAGCAGCAAGACACCAGACTTAGATTGTTCAGCTTACTCTTAAGCTTAATTGAAACGCAAAAAAGCCACAGCAATGTCTGTGGCTTTAGTTTATCTAAATTGATTCTTGGGGGGAGGGAATCAATATCAGGATTAGGAGCAGCGATTTTCTACCAGACGACTTATTGCCAGACTACTCTCTACCAAACTATTTTTCACCAGACTACTTTCCACCGGAGAGCGCAGACTTCATCATGGTTTTGAATTGCTCTTTCTGCTCTTCAGTCAACACATTGTAAATGTTGTTCTTAAGACGCATCTCTTGCATCACCATCGACTTTTCGGTTGCTTGAACCGTATCAATGACCTTTTCCATCTCGGCTTCGTTGAAATCAGGTTGAGTCACAAGGCTGATCTGTTTCTTCTTAAGCTCTATTGCGCTCTCCATATCAATCTCTGTTCGTTCGGATTGATAATCTTCAACAAGAGAGAACACTTCCGCTTGTTGCTCTTCAGTTAGGTTCAAAGAAGCAATAACCATTTGTAATGGGCTAAGCGCCGGCTGTGGCGGTTGTTGTGGTGATGAAGCACTCACAAAAGGAGCGGTAACGAGTAGAGCTGAAGCAGTTAATACACAAAGCGACTTTTTCAGTGATTTCATTGAGTTTCTCCTGTTAGTGGAAACATGAGTATAGGTGAGTAAGCTGAACTCGATATGAACATGTCGTTCAGTTTAATTCGCCGAGCTCATTGCGTTCACTTAGTTACCTTCATCTTAGCGTGGAAAGAGTTAGACCTTGGTCTTACAGAAACCGAGCTAAAAGGTGACTAGAATGATTTGAGTTGCTCACCGTTTTATCAAGGAATACACAAATGGAAGTTGGATTGTTCTGGGCTGAAAAAGGAATGCTAGTGCTTGGCGCACTGTTTGTTTTGACGAGCATGATGCAGTACGGAAGACGCAGTAGCGATTGGAAAGGCGTGATTACGATGTTCTACAAGCGTATCCCAATGAACATAGCTGAATACAAATGGTACCGTTTGGGGATCGCTTTGCTGGTATTTGCTGTGATCATACGTTTCGCATTACTGATTTTATGGCCTTCATATCAGTTCTAGTTCTTCACACTACCTCTCTTATCAAGAGCACATAAAGCCGCTCAATGAATGAGTCAGCCGAGCCTTAATAAACCCGCTTGTTAAGGCTGCTGTTAAATAAAATAGTGCTATTACTCAACAATAAGGAGTGGCTATTACCTTTGTAGCATATTGTTTTTCATGAAGAATAATGCGAAATAATAGCTTACCCACCTGTTTCATCATTCTTACTAATAATCTGCACATAAATCCATTCACCCCGTACCTGATACCATAATGTTCTGTTACACTCGGTCGAATTAGCTTTAATTTGTCAGTGGTGCATTTATGTCGTTCCCAGTTCTTATATGTGATGATTCTGCGTTAGCAAGGAAGCAGATGGCTCGGTCACTGCCTAGTTCTCTAAATGCAGATATAACTTTTGCTGTTCATGGGCTTAATGCACTTGAAGAGCTCGCCCAAAACCAATTCAAATTGATGTTCCTCGACCTAACCATGCCGGAATTAGATGGCTATGGCACATTGGAAGAGATGCAACGTTTAGGCGATACCACGCCTGTTGTCGTTGTTTCTGGTGACATACAACCAAAAGCGCAACAGAAGGTGCTGGATCTTGGCGCCAAAGCATTTTTGCAAAAGCCGATCGATAAAGAAGCGCTAAAAGCCATTTTACGTGAGCATGTTGAGCCGCCGAAACAACCTCAAATCATTACCCCAACCGCTTTAGAACTGCCAATACTTCGCAGACGCGATATCTATATGGAAGTCGCGAACGTAGCGATAGGCCGTGCAGCTGATGCACTGGCTCGTCACTTTAATGTGTTTGTTCACCTACCGCTGCCGAACGTTAACATCTTCGAAGTGAGTGAATTGCACATGGCACTTCGTGACCTAGCGGATAACGACCAAGTGTCGGGTGTTTGCCAAGGCTTTAGTGGAGAAGGCATTGCAGGTGAAGCGCTAGTTTTGTTGAGTGATTCCAGTGTGAGCGATCTTAAGAAGCTTATGAAGGTGCCAACAGAAAGCGAGCAGCTAGAAGAATTAGAGTTGTTGATGGATGTATCGAACATCTTAGTCGGCTCTTTCTTGAATGGGTTAGGGGAGCAATCAGAAGTTCGTTTCTTCCAGAGCTCTCCTGTGCTGCTAGGTCAACACATCTCGATTGATTCGGTGATTGAAAATACCAGCGGCTCATTTAAAAAGACCATGACATTCGAAGTCAGCTACAACATCGACGGCACGTCCATCCGTTGTGACCTTCTATTTATGTTTGTTGATGAGTCTTTGCCTCTTCTAGACAACAAATTGGCCTACCTAATGGAGGAGTTTTAATATGCTGAATCTTCCTGCTGAATTTGAACAGTTCCACTGGATGGTGGACATGGTTCAAAACGTCGATATGGGGCTGGTGGTTATTAACCGTGATTTTCAGGTACAAGTCTGGAATGGTTTCATGACTCACCATAGTGGTAAGCAATCACATGATGCGATCGGTCAGTCGATCTTTGAACTGTTTCCTGAAATCCCAGAAGAATGGTTTAGGCTGAAAACCAAGCCAGTCTACGATTTAGGCTGTCGTAGCTTCATTACATGGCAACAAAGGCCTTATCTGTTTAAGTGTCGTAACGTTAGGCCAGTAACCCAACAAGCTGATTTCATGTATCAGAACGTGACGCTAAACCCGATGCGCTCGCCAACAGGGCAAGTGACCTCATTGTTCTTGTCTATTCAAGATGCGACTGCAGAAGCGTTAGTCTCTCAAAAGAACTAGATCGTTCTATTCGTCAAACAACGCTTTCTTATACGCGTATTAGCATCAGTCTAATCAGCGAATAAAAATGGCTAAGGTTAACCACCTTAGCCATTTTTTTGCTTTCTATTCTTAAAATCTTATCTTTTCCCCCAGTTTTTCACATCAACCAATCCTCTTTTACTGAGCTCTTTGCAGAGTCTTCTAGGTTACATGAACGAAAGGGCGGCGACGAAACGCGCTTTTGGAACCGTAATGCCACGGGTTAATAGAGATTGGTTTTATAAAGTGCAAGCTGGAAAGGGGTATTTAATGGAGTGTGAAGGTTGAATTATCAAACCCAAGTGGATATTGGTCTCTAGATTGAGTCGTTTTCATCCTACTTTTCCAAGTGACAGCAAAACAAAAACGTCACGAGATTACCCAATTTGGTCGAAAACAGATAAAAATTAGAAAAAAATCGAATTTATTTAAGAAAAAAGGCATTTTTTTGTTGGAGAAAAGTGTGATTTTTATGTGATTTCGAGTCACTTTCTTCACATATTTGCATTGTGAGGGCGATATTGTGTGAAATCTGAAGGAAAACGATTGCGCAATAAACCAACAGAGTTTGCGTGGATGGTTCGCTAAGTTATTAATTAGTAAGAATTTAGTTGGAAAGTACAGCTAGGGGAGTTTTAGCGGATATGGAATCTTTGAGAGGATAGCATAAAAAAAAGTGAAATATCAGACTTGCTGTTACTAAATCACGACCTATAATGCTGAAAACCGGAGCGTCTGCCAACGCTCCGGTTTTTTTGTGTCCGAAGAAAAGTAAACCCGTCTGCCAACGGTTTTACTACGCATTTCGCGAGAGACACATAATTTTATGAATCAAGGAAAACACCATGCGTATCGAACAAGAACTTAAGTTAGGTTTCAAAGATGTACTCTTCCGTCCGAAGCGTTCTACCCTTAAAAGCCGTTCTCAAGTTGAATTAACCCGCGATTTTACATTCAAGCATAGCGGTCGTCAATGGTCTGGTACTCCAGTAATTGCAGCTAACATGGATTCGGTAGCAAGCTTTGAAATGGCAGCTGCTCTAGCAGAGCACGGTGTTATGACTGCAGTACACAAGCACTACACAGTAGACCAGTGGGCTGAGTTCGCTAAAACAGCAGACAAGAAAACACTGAACAACGTATTTGTGTCAACGGGTACATCTGAAGCTGAGTTTGAGAAAACAAAGCAAATCATGGCGCTTAGCGAAGACTTCGTATTTATCTGTATTGATATCGCTAACGGCTACTCAGAGCACCTAGTTGAGTACGTACAAAAAGTACGTGCTGAATTCCCGAACAAAGTTATCTCTGCTGGTAACGTTGTAACGGGTGACATGGTTGAAGAGCTAATCCTAGCTGGCGCAGACATTGTTAAGGTTGGTATCGGCCCTGGTTCTGTTTGTACTACACGTGTTAAAACAGGCGTAGGTTACCCTCAACTTTCTGCAATCATCGAGTGTGGCGACGCAGCACACGGCCTTGGCGGCATGATCATCGGTGACGGTGGTTGTTCATGTGCGGGTGACGTATCTAAAGCGTTCGGCGGCGGTGCTGACTTCGTAATGCTAGGCGGCATGCTAGCAGGTCACTCTGAGTCAGGCGGCGAAGTTGTAGAGCAAGACGGTAAGCAATTCATGAAGTTCTACGGCATGTCTTCACAGTCGGCTATGGACAAGCACTCAGGTGGTGTTGCTAAGTACCGTGCTGCGGAAGGTAAAACTGTTTTACTTCCATACCGTGGTTCAGTTCACAACACAATTTCTGACATCCTTGGTGGTGTACGTTCAACTTGTACATACGTAGGCGCAGCAAAGCTTAAAGAGCTAACTAAGCGTACGACTTTCATCCGTGTACAAGAGCAAGAGAACAACGTATTCGGTAAAGAGTAATCTGAACGAGTTCGAATAGTTTGAAGATCATGAGCCGCTTTTTAGCGGCTCTTTTTTGTTTGGGATTTAGTAAGTGGCAGTAGGTACATCACAACCTTGACTTGACTAATTGGTGTAGCAAAATCAATTGCGTGTTTATCTTTTTCTAAAGTCAACGTCAGCAGTCAATCAGAATAATACTAGTACTAAAGTTTCGCTTGATATCATCATTTGTCGAAATTTTTCAATATGATACATCTGTTTTTAATGATAATGCCAACGTTATGGGCTAGGATTAATTGTTAATCCAATGTAATTAATCAGGTGCGTTTGATATGCTGAAGTTGCTAGCAAAATCTGTTTTGACTTGTGTGTTTCTTATACACGTAGCGTTCGCACAAACTGTGCAATTAACGGAAGATGAGAAGCGATGGATTGATAACGCTCCTGTTATTAAAACGAACAACTCAAGTGGAAACGCCCCCTTTGATTTTATCGAAAATGGTGCTCCAGCGGGTTACTCCATTGAATACCTTCAATTACTGGGGGATAAAGTTGGTTTATCTTTTGAGTTTGTTCAAGGGAAAACGTGGAGTGAGTACAAGCAATTTGCTGAAGACCGACACATCGATTTACTTCATCTCGTTAGTAAATCTGAGGACCGAAAGCGTTATCTTAATTATACTCAATCCTACTTTACCGGTTCACCGAGCCTTCTATACGCGAAAAAAAGCAAAGCGTTAATCAGTAGTTATACTCAATTAGGAAGCAAAAAAGTCTCTGTTCTTCGAGATACTGTTGACCAAAGGTTGCTTTCACAATTATACCCAGATGTGCAGTTACAAGGTGTTGATAGCATTCATCAAGGCGTGAATTCTATTTTGAAAGGCGATAGTGACTACTTTTTATGTTACCCAAGTATATGTGATACATACTTGAGCAGTCGATTCTTATCACTGATTGAGTCTCGAGGTCATTTGGGTATTGCTGAAATAGCAGAGCCAAAGCAAGCCTATTTTGCTGTAAGGAAAGATTGGCCAGAACTCGTATCTATTCTCAATAAAGCGATCTCCTCCGTTACGCCGGAAGAAAAGAGACGTTTAGCTGATAAATGGGTTAATCAACAACAATCATTGCCACTTGAAAAAGGCCTCTCGGAAGAAGAGCAATTGTGGCTGGACAACAATAAACGGCTAATTTACTCGCAGCCGACCAAATACTCTCCTTACTCTTATGTTGAAGAAGATGGGACTATGGGGGGCTTAGCTGCAGATTTGGTTAAAGAGCTTAGCATCAAATACGATGTAGGCAGCTATTATGTTGATTACCCTAGCTGGACCGAGACGTACCAAGCATTGTTAGAGGGCGAACTAGACTTTATCCCTACCATCAACATCAATGAAAAAAGAAAACAAGAAGTTTTATTGACTAACCCCGTCCTTACTTATTATTTAACGATTTTTTCTCATGACGATGGTCCAGTGTTTGGCAGCTTGGATGAATTAGATGGATACAAAATTGGAGTCAGCAAAAACTCCTCTGTCGCGAGACTGCTAAAGAAAAACTACCCCGATCTTAACTATGTTACTTATAAAAATGGAGTCGACGCTTATAAAGCTCTAGATAGAGGAGACGTTGATGCCACAGCGACTAGCCCACACGTTATGTCCCAAACTATCAACGAATACAGTTTAGAACATATCGTTAAATCAGCCGAGACCGAATTCAAATTTGAACTCGCGATTGCCGTTCATCCATCAAAACCTGAGTTATTGACTCTATTCAATAAGCTAATTAAAGACTTGGGCGAGAATGAAATAAATAAGATAATGGATAAGTGGACCAAGATTAAGGTTGTACATCGTACGGACTGGAGCTCGATATTTTATTGGATATTTGGCCTGAGTCTAGTTGGCGTCGTTTTTATTACGACGATCTTGACCATCAATAAAGCGAAGACAATTAAGTTGTTGTCTAAAAATGATGAACGTCTTAATAATGCACAACGTGTCGCAAGAGTAGGTAGTTGGGAGCTTAATGCAGATCGAGAGCTTGAGCAGATCTCTCCTCAGATTCGTGTAATGCTTGGGTTAGCAAGAGGGCTCCCATTAACACAAGATGATTACACAGGTTTTATTTACCCAGAGGATAGGGAAGAAGTAAAAAACAGTTGGAAAGCAGCGTTGAAGACGGGCATTTTCCAACATGAATATCGTATTGTTGCCGATGATGAACTGAAGTGGGTTAGAGAAGTAGCTGAGTTAACTTTAGGTAAAGATGGTAAGTTAATGTCGGCTCGAGGTACGGTTCAGGATATTACTGAACAAAAATTGGTCGAGCTGCAAGTTCAGCAGAACGAAACAGAACTCAGAAATCTCACGTCGAAGCTATTGCATGTACAAGAAGAAGAAAGAAGACGTGTAGCACGTGAGTTACATGATGATTTGAGCCAACGACTGGCAGTGCTGTCTATTTCAATCGCTACGCTGGAGTTGGACGAATCGCTTCTTCCTGCCAAAGAGCGTCTTGGATCAGTTAAAAGAGACATAGTTTCAGTGGCCAATGATATTCATGGCTTATCGAGAAGGTTACACCCTTCAATACTGGATGATCTAGGCCTAATAGATGCGTTGCAATCAGAAATTGGCAGCTATGCCGATAGGGAGATGATTGCGGTTCACTTTGAGACAACGTCAACCAAAATTGAACTCGACAAAGCGTCTGAGCTTGGACTGTTCAGAATAACCCAGGAAGCATTACGGAACATCGCTAAATATTCAGAGGCGACAAAAGTACTTGTTACTCTTAATGTAATTAACCAGAGCCTAGTTTTAAAAATTATGGATGACGGTATTGGGTTTGATGTTGCTGAAGCGATGAAGTCACCTGGACTTGGACTACAAAGTATGACTGAAAGGGCACGGTTAATCAGTGCCAAATTCAACATTGAATCCAATAGTGAAGGTACCACTATAGCCACTGAACTCCCGCTACCAGAAGTAGGTTAACAATCGTAGTGGTATCACTGCCCAAGTGGTAAGTTTCATGAGGGCAGTACAACTTTTGTAACCTGAATCTTTAAGTGAATTCACCTTTAACCTGAAACCCGGGCATTCAGCTCACACGCCGTATACCTCGTCTAAGCAACCCTCTCACATGTTTAATGATTCTTGACCTCTTTTAAGATCAGAGTTGGGGGCATCTTCGCAGTTTTGTTTCTTTCGTCTTGAAATCAAATCATGTCCAGCAAACGACCTATCTAATAGATACTGCCTGTCTAGCAAGCACGACTGACCTATTATTTATTCAGAAGTATCAGCTATTCAGAAACTGAATGCTTCTATGCAAAACTCGTCATTTACAAAGGTGGCGTTCGGTACGTACCCTAGCGGATTAGCTGCCGTAAACATAAAGTGGAACCATGATTTTAACTCATAATATTATCCCTTTTATTCGCCGTCATGAGCTTTGTGAATTACTTGAGAGTGAAGCGTTTAAATGGAATGAGTATGCCTATTTTATTGGAGATGTTGGTATATTTCGTTCAATCTTAACCTTTTTTAGCCAAGAACAAAGGGAAGAAATTACCTTAATATTGCACAAACGGCTCAAGGGAAATTTTAAAGAAGAGCACTATCTATATCAGGTTAGTGAACAAAAATTTGTCTGTATTATTGAGAAAAACAACTATAACTTTGAGCGTTTCAATCAATATGTATTGGACTGTTTTTCCAGCCCGATTGAGATAGAAGGACTCCCGCCTATATGGATAGGCATGTCAGGTGGTGTAAGCCTCTACCCTGATGATGCTGCAGACGTGACTACATTGATGTCTTGTGCTGAAAATGCACTTTCTGACGCTAAGGAAAAAAGTGGCAAGCGCATTGAGCGGTTTAACCATCAAAAGCGCATCCAAATAAAACGCCACTTGATGGTTTATCAACGTTTATGCAGTGCAATCGAGGAAGATAACTTTGATCTGCATTTTCAACCTATCTATGATCCTTTGGCAAACAAGATCACTATCTGTGAAGCTTTAGCGCGTTGGAATGATGAAGTATTAGGATATGTGGGGCCAGATGAGTTTATTCAGGTAGCAGAAAGCACTGGATTAATGAAGCCATTAAGTGAGTTGTTGTTTGCTCGTTTTTGCCGTTATATCATTGAAATTAATAATCAATTGGTCGAGCCGATTCAATTTTCATATAACCTATCGCGCAAAGAGCTTGAGCTTGGTATTGAGAGCTATGAGCACCAAGCTATGCTTACTCCTGAACTTATGCAAAGTATCATTCTGGAGTTGACAGAGACGTCAATTTCAAAAGATTTGAATCGCACAGTTAAACAACTCCATCAATTAAAAGAATTGGGCTATCAGATAGCCATTGATGACTTTGGAACCGGATATTCCGCATTGGGTTGCCTTGATATGTTCCCTCTAGATTACATAAAAATTGATCGTCACTTCGTCGACAATATCTCGAAATCGCCTACTGATGAGATTATTGTCGATGCCACTATCTCGATAGCACGCTGCTTAGATGTCAAAGTCATCGCTGAAGGTATTGAGAACCAAGAACAAATCGAGATGTTGATTGAGGTTGGTGCTGATTTCTTACAAGGGTATGAAATCTGTCGTCCGCAGCCGAAAGACTTTTTGATTGAATATCTTTTCGTTCGGCAAATTAGCGTACTGTCATCGGCGCAAGTATACGACATATAAACGAGCAGGACCGCACCTAGTAATTTTTACAGTTAATATTCAGTAATATTCCGAATACCTCACTGAAAGTAAATATGCCATCTTGATAACGGACTTTTTGTTCCATCAAGTTGCAAGTTGTTAAGAGTCATTGGTTTAAATGGATAGTCATTATCCTGCAGGTTATTCCAAGTGCTTTTGTACGAATTCGAAACCTTAAAAAATGAAGTGTTACTACTGCACTTAGATTTTTGCTTGAGGATTAGAATCTCTATAACAACGAAGCAAGTATTTATTAAGGTAGGTCATTATGGTTAATAAGAAGAATCTTTTAATGCTGTCGATTGGTGCGGTTCTCGCCACGACAGCAACCGCGAGCTTTGCTACAACTGATATCAGTCGTCCTAATATCCTAGCGATTTGGGGAGATGATATTGGGATGGACAACATCAGTGCATATACTCGTGGTCAAGCGGGTCACTGGACTCCAAACATCGATCGAATTGCTAATGAAGGGGTTCTATTCACTGATTTTTATGGTGAGCAGTCATGTACTGCAGGGCGTTCTGCTTTTATTACTGGTCAGCATGTGATGCGTACGGGGCTTTCAAAAGTAGGTATGCCAGGTGCTAAACAAGGTATTAAGAAAGAAGATCCTACCATTGCCGCAATGTTAAAAGACAAAGGTTATATGACGGGGCAGTTTGGCAAAAACCACCTTGGTGACCTTGATGAGCATCTTCCAACAAACCATGGTTTTGATGAGTTCTTTGGTAACCTTTATCACTTGAATGCAGAAGAAGAACCTGAGCATGCCGATTACCCTCAAGATCCAGCTTTCAAAAAACAGTTTGGCCCGCGTGGTGTTATCCACTCTTACGCAGACGGTCGTGTTGAAGACACGGGTGCGCTTTCAATTAAACGAATGGAAACTGTTGATGAAGAGTTTTTAGTTGCAGCACTAGACTTTATTGACCGTGCACATAAAGAGAAAAAACCATTTTTCGTATGGTACAACTCAACACGCATGCATGTTTGGACTCACCTAAAAGAAGAGTCTAAAGGGCTGTCTAAGCGTGGTGGACTATACGGTGATGGTATGGTTGAACATGACAACATGGTTGGTCAACTGCTTGATAAGCTCGACGATCTGAAGATTGCTGACAATACGATCGTATCTTACACAAGTGATAATGGTGTTGAAAAGTGGGGTTGGCCTGATGGCGGTACAGCGCGTTACCGTGGTGAGAAAAACTCAACGTGGGAAGGGGGCTTCCGTGTTCCTGCAATGGTTCGTTGGCCAAATCAGATCCCTTCTGGTCAAGTCGTCAACGAAATCGCAGCACATAATGACTGGGCTCCAACGTTCTTAGCAGCTGCTGGGGAGCCAGAAATGGTTGCTAAGCTCAAAGAAGGAACGAAGCTTAACGGTACTGACTACCGTGTTCACTTAGATGGCTATAACTTGATGCCTAAGCTTATTGAAGCTAAGTCAACAACAGCTGATGACAACGCTGATTGGCCACGTAAAAACTATGTTTATGCAGCCGATGATGGTCATATCTCAGCTATCCGCATGGGTGACTGGAAAGTGATGTTTACCGAAAACAACTGTCATGGTATTGCGACATGGCGTTGTGACTTTGAAGAGCTGCGCTTGCCTCATATCTTCAATTTGCGTCAAGACCCTTATGAAATCGCAATTGATGAAGGTGCGGGTTACCCACAATGGCAAGTTGAGCATCTACCATACATGTATATGGCGGCATCAAGCACTTACCAATTCTTGCAAACGTTTGAAGAGTTCCCACCTCGTCAGCAACCGGGTTCTTGGACGGTCAAGAGCATCGTAGACAAAATGCAAATCTGGGAGCGCGCTCAGTACAAATAAGCACCGAGCACGTTGAAGCTGGAGGAGAGTTCCTCCAGCTTCATATAACCACAGCGCTAGGATAGCCATAAGTCACAATGAAGTGAGCTCAATAATTTAAAGGTCAGCCTTATGTCTAGCATTACTTCACCAGCTTCAATGTCAATGGATATTAAACAACCGGTAAAGCGCATGAATATCATGACGAAGCCAGTGGGTTCAAAGTGTAATATCGATTGCCAATATTGTTACTATCTCAGTAAGAAAGAGTTGTTTGCTGATGAAAGTAACTGCCAGCCACAAATGGATGCCGATGCATTAGAGCACTATATTCGTTCTTACATTGAACAACAGAACCACTCAGAAATCGTTTTTCACTGGCAAGGTGGCGAACCAACGTTACTTGGTGTCAATTACTTCCGTGATGTCGTTCGATTACAAAAAAAATACTGTCCTAAAGGTGTGACAATTGAAAACAACCTTCAGACCAACGGTATTTTATTGAACGATGAATGGGGTAAGTTTTTAGCGAAAAATCATTTCTTAGTAGGTTTGAGCATTGATGGACCTGAAATGCTGCATAACGCTTATCGAGTGAATCGTTCAGGTCGAGGTACATTCAGTCAGACGATGAAAGGTCTTGAAGTTCTACATAAGCATAACGTGCAATTTGCGACGCTAACCTGCGTCAATAACCTAACTGCTGCGAATGCTCTAGAGGTCTATAAATTTCTGCGTGACGTAGTTAAGTCAAAACAGATGCAGTTTATTCCTATTGTTGAGCCCAAAAGCTTTCGAAGTACTGCACCTCAACGCTGGAATGATGCTGAGGTAATCTTCCAAGGCATGCCTGAAACTGACCCTAAACATCCTAACTCGGTTGTAGAAAGTTGGTGTGTGTCTGACAAGCAGTGGGGTGACTTCTTATGCACTGTATTTGATGAATGGATTGACAACGACATCGGTCTAATCAATGTGCCTTACTTTGAAGCGTGTGTTGAGTCTTGGATGGGGCGAGTAAATCCATTATGTACCTTGGCACCCATGTGTGGTAAGGGGCTTGCGATTGAAGCGAATGGGGATGTATTTGCGTGTGACCATTATGTTTATCCCGAATATAAGCTAGGCAACATCAATGATACCCGCTTAGAGGATATGCAGTTTTCAAAAGAGCAAGAAGCGTTTGGTTATGCCAAAGAAAGTACGCTGCCAAAGCAATGCAGAGAATGTAGATATCAGTTTGCCTGTTTTGGTGAGTGTCCGAAAAACCGCTTTATCAAGACGATGGATGGTGAAACTGGGTTGAACTACTTATGTGCTGGTTGGAAGAAATTTTTCACCCATATAGACCCATACGTCTCATTGATTGTACGAACGATGGGATATGAAGTGCATAAAAAAATCAACCCAACAGCAATGTCTATTCAGCTACCTAAGGAGTCTTTATGAAAATCAAACGAATGTTACTGACTTGTATTGGTGCACTTACGTTTGTGGCGTCAACTTCGGTATTCGCGACTGATTTAGCGCCAGAAACCAAATTTACTTTAGGCAAATATCAGGACAAAGCTTACAACCAAATGTCGGATAACTACTCACACTACGCTGAACTATTTAATCTGTGTCAACAAAAGCCTAATGATGAGCGCTGTGGTCAAGAGTTTGAAACCAAACAAGGGGCGTACCTAAAGTCGAAATCATACGCCGATATCTTGTTGATGATGTTAGATAATGGCTACCAAGTATTGCCGGTTGCGCCAGTTGCGTATGAGGATATGGCAGGTGCTTTGACCCAATTAGGGTACATAGAAACTGGAACCGAAGCCGGTGATGTGACCTATGACGAATTGGTCAATGCAACAGAGCAATGGTCTGAAGATCATGGTTTTGATAAAGACAAGAACCTTTACATGTGGCAGTGGATTGCAATGCAAGTCGATGCCAACACCAATACGACGAGTCATGAATAGAAGGTACTTAATATGAAAAATCGACCAAATTCGTGGTGGATGATCATCGCCCTAATCATATCAAATGTGACTGGTGTAGCTCAAGCCGAGTCAATAAGCCAGCCTGAAACAAATAGTGCCGTTGCGCCGAAAAGTGCAATGGAGCTTGAACATCATTATTCGAGACTATCGCAAGACCATAATGTGGATTTAGAATCGCGTATCGCAGCGACGGTTGAGCTTGGTAATTTTAATGGAAAGAATGCACTAATAGCGATTGCACGAGCATCGAGAGATTCGGAACCAGAGATGAGAATCGCTGCCATCCGAGCGGTTCAATATTGGTCACCAGTTGCTAGGTGGGATGTCGTTTCTCCTCTACTGAATGATAATAACGGTAAGGTTAAAATTCAGGCTATTCGCAGTGTTTCGACGCTACGAAGTGTAATGAATCATGACCAGCAAGCGTACCTCGACAGAAAAATTGTTGAATATTTAGAGGATACACAAGACAAGCCTTCTTTTGAACGTACTGAAATCTACATTTCTCAAGCGAATTACTTGCAAGCATCAGAAGAATTAGCTCGGTTAGAAAATACAGAACAGCTTGGGCATCGCAGTACATTACTGCATAGCGAAATACTGGTTCGCCAAGCCAAACTGGATGAAGCGGAAGCTTTTATTAATCAGCGTGGTGAGCAACAGCCCCTTGTGGCATCACTCCATTTCCAATTAGGTATTATTAAAGCGAAACAGAATAACTATCTGGATGCAGAATTACAGTTCAAACATGCGAGTGAACTCGAGCCTAAGAATCATCGATACCTCTATACGTTGGCATCGATAACACAAAAGAATCACCCCGAAGATGCGTACCCATTGTTTTATTCCTTGTATGAAATGTCAGGTAAACCTCACTACTTGTATGCAGCGTGCGAGTTGCTGATTTCAAACGAACAGGACGCAAAATCCTGTTTAGAAGAGTTGTCACAGTTCACGAAACAAGACACCAATGACACACAGCCAAATGTCCAATCTTAGAGTTCCAAAGGGGAATGATGATGTCTAAACACATGAATACCGTTAATCAGCTTGAAGCAACCCTCAATCAAGCAGTCGTTGGGCAAGAGTCGGTGGTTCGTTCCATTCTAATTGGTTTATTAAGCGGCGGGCATGTGCTGTTAGAGGGCTTGCCGGGTACGGCGAAAACACGCTCAGTGAAAGCGTTAGCGGACAATCTTGGTCTCGCATTTAGTCGTATTCAGTTTACTCCCGACCTATTGCCATCGGATGTAACTGGATCTGAGGTTTACAATGAAGTGGATGGTAAGCCACAGCTGTCTTTTAAACCGGGTCCAATATTTAACTCCATTGTGCTTGCAGATGAAATAAATCGCGCGCCCGCAAAGGTTCAAGCGGCGCTTTTAGAGGCGATGGCTGAGGGCACTCTGACGGCAGCGGGGCAGACGTTATCATTACCGCAACCCTTTATGGTACTAGCCACTCAAAACCCTATAGAGCAAGAGGGGACTTACCCGCTCCCTGAAGCTCAGATGGACCGATTCTTAATGAAGTTGGTGGTCGATTATCCTGACGCTCAAGCCGAGTTAGACATTATCCGCTTGGTTCGCCAAGAAGATTTAGATACGCAAGAGTCGACTCAAGTTGATGGCAAGGATGGAGTATCAAGCGTTACTCAATCTCTTTTCATTGATCATGTACTGGCGGGAAAAGAGCAAGTTAAAGCTTTGTATGTCTCTGAAAATATAGAGCG
Organism: Vibrio sp. Vb339; assembly: GCF_902751245.1. NCBI lineage: Bacteria > Pseudomonadati > Pseudomonadota > Gammaproteobacteria > Vibrionales > Vibrionaceae > Vibrio > Vibrio sp. Vb339. The sequence goes on from NZ_CADDIS010000001.1 coordinate 954,341, forward strand.
ATATATCGTCGATATCATCATGGCGACTCGAAAGCCAATGGACTACCCAGAAAGCAACCTGAGTCAGTGGATTACTGTGGGGGCAAGCCCTCGAGCATCAATTGCTTTAGACCGAACTTCTCGCGCTCATGCGTGGTTGAACGGTGAAGCTTATGTTACACCCGATGATGTGCGTAGCGTAATTCACTCGGTTCTTGGGCACCGTATTTCATTATCTTTTGATGCGCTTACTGATGGGGTCACCTCTCATCAAGTGATCGATGAAATTCTGGACCATGTTGTTTTAACCTAGTTTTTTAGCATCTGTTTTTTAAAGCCTTTGTTTTTTAATAATCGTTTTCTTAAAACATCTGTTTTCTAGATTACCCCTACTTCTGAATAGCACCAACTTCAACTTCTAGCGGTGCTTTACTGATCTTCTTTTTCTTTAATAAGTGATCACCTATGTCAATCATTCGCACTAACACTACGTCTAATTCCCAACATGATCCTAGAGTGTATGTCGACATAAGACGGTTGGCAGAATTTAAGCATCTGATTGGCTCATTTTCACTTCACCCTAGCAATAAAGCGGGCAGCTTAATGTCGGGGCAACACCTCAGTCATTATCGGGGGAGAGGATTGAACTTTGAAGAGTATCGCCATTATCAAGCGGGTGATGATGTGCGTTCAATCGATTGGCGGGTTACAGCACGGACAAGACAACCCCACATTAAGGTGTTTACGGAAGAAAAGGATTTGCCGGTTGTTCTGCTTGTGGACCAAAGACAGAGTATGCTTTTTTCCTCACAAGACACGATGAAGTCGGTGGTGGCAGCAGAGATTGCGGCACTGTGCGCATGGCAAGTAGTTAAAGACAGTGATCGTGTTGGCGCTCTCATATTTAATGACAAGGAGCAGCACTTCTTTAGCCCTAAACGTAGCCAAACACAAACCTATCAAATACTCAAAAAAATGGAAGAAATGAACCATGGCTTATCTCTGAAGGCTATTGAATCGGCTAAATCGCCACAAGATTCACTTAATGATGCCCTGAAGTGGGTGAGTAAGCTTTCTTATCATGGTGCGTTGTTTGTGGTGATCAGCGACTTCAAAGGTAGCGACAGCAACACGAAGAAGCTTATTCAAAAAATACGAACGACGAATGGCGTGATTGGTGTCCATATTCAGGATGCGCTAGAAAAAGAATTGTCTGGTTTCGATCAACTGTTTGTGAGTGATGGTGAAAGCCAACTGGCAATAGGGCGCGAGCATAAAGTAATCGAGCGTTACGAAGCTCACACCACTCAACAAAATGAACAACTCAGTCAATGGTTTAGGCAACGGGACTTTTCGTTAATCGAAATTGGTACCGACGGTCAACATATCAAGAACTTTCAACGTGGTATGAGAAGCTAGCGTATGTCAAAAAATAATATATTACTGAGTGACTTAGTCGAACCTGCTGCAATGAAAACCATCAGTATGTGGCCTGAGGCAATGGGTTGGAAAGTCCTCCTAGGGCTATTGTTACTTGGGTTCACTCTGTTTGTTATAAAGCTCTACATTCGGTGGAAAAAGAATGCATACCGTCGAGAAGCGATTCACCAATTAACCCACTTAACGAATGAGCTGCAGTGCTCTGGTGCCATAACTCATCAGATTATCCAACAGATGAATCAGGTAGTGAAACAAGCAGCGAGCGTGGCATACGGGCGTAAAAGTGTGGCAAAGCTGTATGGTGATGAATGGTATCAGTTCTTGAATGCTTGTTTTGAACTTGATTTATCGCCTGAATTTTTAGGTCGACTCAATCAAGCGCAGTTTGCCCGATCAGAGCCGAGTATTTTCATGGTAGAAGAGGGACTTGCGCTAAGTGAACGTTACCAACAGTGGGTGCTGAAGCATGGAGAACAACATGAATCTTGAATTTGAACACCCTTGGGCAATTATTTTATTGGTTCTCCCTGTGTTGGTTTATCGTTGGGCGCCGCCTTACGAAACCAAACGATCGGCTATACGAGTTTCTTTTTTTGATGTGCTGACTGATTCTCTAGGGCTACGAGCAACCAAAGGTGCAACAAAACTTACGGCTACACGCTGGCAACAGTGTTCATTGATTCTTGGGTGGATTTTATTAGTTGCAGCGATGGCCAAGCCCGTGTGGCTATCGGAGCCACAGACCCGAGAGGTACATGGAAGAGATCTGATGATTGTCATGGATTTATCTGGCTCAATGGCACAAGAAGATTTTGTCAACGCAAGCGGGGATGCAACCTCTCGGTTAACGGCAGCAAAAGGCATCTTGAGTGACTTTAGTCATGACCGACAAGGCGACCGGTTAGGGTTAATTCTGTTTGGGGATGCTGCTTATCTACAAACACCATTTACCGCCGATCTCGATGCTTGGAATGCTCTCCTTAACGAAACTCGTGTGGCAATGGCTGGGCAAAATACCCACTTAGGGGATGCAATTGGTTTAGGAATAAAGAACTTTCTTGAAAATAGTGTGAGCGAAGAGAAAGTGATGTTGGTTCTAACGGATGGTAATGACACTGACAGTTTAGTTCCACCAATCGAAGCGGCAAAAGTCGCAGCACAATATGACATTCGAATCCATATGATTGCTATGGGGGATCCCGCTACCGTCGGTGAGCAAGAGCTTGATATGGAAGTAATAGAGCAAGTCTCACTCATCACAGGTGGACAAGCATTTTTAGCGTTATCACCGTCAGAATTGCAACGAGTCTATGAAGAAATTGCTCTACTAGAACCTGTGCTATTTGAAAGTTTCACCTATCAAATAAAAGAATCTAAGCACTACGTTCCCGTCCTTATATTGACGCTGAATTATCTTGTATTGATGTGGGTATACACCCTAAAGCGACGAATTAGTTTTCGAATCAGCCCTGTATTGAAAAAGGAGCATAACGATGAATAACGTATTGTCATATTTTCACTTTATGCGTCCAGAATACCTTTGGCTTTTGATCCCATTTATCGCAGTTATCTACCTCAATTGGTCGCAAGCTAATCAACAACAGAAGTGGCTAAATCGCATTCCCGCGCATTTGCTGGCGGTTTTGAAAGACGGAGAAGGGCGCTGGACACGGAATCTACCGCTAAAGGTGCTCGTCATTACGTGCATTTCAATCATTGTGCTGTTAGCGGGACCGACCTGGAGCAAGCAGGCAAGCCCATTTGGAGAGGACAAATCTGACTTAGTCGTGGTTTTGGATGTATCCGACTCGATGCTTGAGAAGGATGTCGCGCCAAGTCGTTTACGACTGGCTCAATACAAAATTGATGACCTAATTACACAGCGCCAAGGCGGACAAACGACTTTGATTGTGTACTCAGGAAGTGCGCATGTTGCTATGCCACTGACTCGCGATGTCGATGTGTTTTCTCCGTTACTGAGTGCCATCAATCCGCAGGTTCTACCTCGGCACGGCAAGTTTGCTCAATATACGCTATCGCATATCGAGGATTTACTGCGGGGTCGTCCGGCAGCAAGCGTATTACTCGTAACCGATGCGGTAAGCCAAGATGCAATGTCGATGTTCAGTGAGTACTTTAAACAGTCACCTCATCAACTCTTGGTGTTAGGCGTCGGCGACCCTCGAGTGGAAAGTGGGCTTGAATTTAATGACAACCAATTGGAAACCCTAGCGAATAATACGGGGGGGCATTATCAACAAGTCACGGTTGATAATAGTGATATTCACTCGCTTATTCGCAATATCAACCAACATTTATTGATGAGTGAAGACAATATGATGCCTTGGAATGATGCGGGGTATTATCTGATTTTTGTGGTCGCACTGTTCTACCTCTTATGGTTCCGAAAAGGTTGGCTTGTTCAGTGGTGTTGGATTGGGCTTGCGGTGTCTCTTTCTTTGAGCCCCAATGATGTTCAGGCTCGTGAATGGCAATTCATTGACTTGTGGTTGACGTATGATCAGCAAGGACAGCGACTGTTTGATGACGCGGAATTTTCACAAGCTGCGAGTGTTTTTGAAAACGATTATATGAAAGCGTTGAGCTATTATCATGCCGGCGACTATGCACTTGCTCAGGAATATTTTCTCAGAACAGATTCACTCAAATCTCTTTTTGGGGCAGGAGCTGCCCTTGCACACCAGAGAGAATACGTTGCGGCGAAAACGGTCTATCAATCGATTCTAAAGGAAGATCCAGACTACCCTGGAGCACAAGTAAACTACGACATAATCAATCACATCATTGAGCAAATCGACCAATTTTCTAAAAGCCAAAGCAATAACAACGAGAGACAAAATAGTCGAGAACTAGGGGACAAACCGAAGACTAGCGAAGGTGCAGAGACAAACGTCCAGCAAGATCAATTGATTGAAGAAACGCTCACCTCAGAAGAGATATTGTCCGATCCACAGCTGAATGATAAGTGGATGCGACGTGTCGATGCGAAACTCGAACGGTTTCTTTCTTCCAAATTCTATTTTCAGCTAGAAGATGGTGATGCGACTCAGTTATTACAATTTGAACAAGTACGGAGGGATGAAGAAGATGAGTAGATTCCTGTGGTTATTTATTGTGATTACGTCTGCTCCTAGCATGGCATCGGTCAATTTTTCAGATCTTTTGCATAGTGATCATGTCATCGTGGATAGCTACCTTAGCCAAAAAAGATCGGTAGTTGGTGAACAACTGACACTCAATATCGACATTAGATCTAAAACGTGGTTTACCAAAGGCACGATGATTAATCGGTTTGAAATCGATAATACTTTGGTGTTGTTGCAAGACGCCAACAGCATCAATGGCAGTGCGACGGTCAAGGGCGATAAGTATCTACAGCAACTCTGGGAAATTCCGTTGTTTCCGACAAAGAGCGGGGAATTTGTTGTTCCGCCCATCGCGATAAAGTTGCAAGTAAAGTATGGCGAGCAAAGTATTGAAGGGGTTGTGTTAACTCAACCGCTAGGTTTTGAGGCGTTTCAACCGACAGCGAGCTTCTTGGGTGAAACACCTTGGCTTGTTGCTGATAACGTAAAGCTAGATCAGAAAATGCTCGTTACCTCGATTGAGAAAGATAACGACGACAATATATTAAAAGTGGGTGATTCTATTGAACGTGTTGTTTCTTTATCTGCGGGTGGAACAACGTCAATGTTAATGCCAGAGCTTGTAGAGGTTGATGACTACGCTCAAGATAATGTCCGTGTTTACACAAACGCACCGGAACGATTAGATAGACAAGCGCGGGGAGTTCGACATTCATCTCTTCGAGAATCGGTCATATTAGTTCTTGAACAACCCGGCGAAGTGGTGCTACCGGATATCGAACTCATATGGTGGGATGTGGATTCGCAGACCGAGAAAACGGCTTACATCAAGGGTGATACTTGGCTAGTTAAGCATACGTTTTCCAGCTATGTTCGCGCAAAATGGTCTTATATTCTATTGACCATTGGATCATTGTGTACTTCTTTCTATTTCATATCGAATCGGAAACGCATATTTCAAAATCTTAAGGAAATAAATTGCTTCCCACTGCCGTTACAGTTAATGATTTCAGTTTTATTTGAACAACTAGGACATACAGAAACTATCCTATATAAATTTATACGAGTAAGACATAAGCGTTATACCTTCGTTGAAGGGAACCAGAATACTGAATTGACCAATATAGTCACAAAATATAAAAGTTATAGATACGCTTTCAATACCAAATTTAGAAAAGCAAAATCTCATATGGTTAAAATTGTAACTATTGTTTTAATTGGTAGAGCTAAGTGAAATTAGATGGAGTTTTACAACTAAAATTTCTCATGCTCCCAACTCATTTTCCGAGAAAAGTGCAGCAATGATACTGCAGGGGAATGGTGATACTAGAAATACAATATTCATTGTGTGTGAATTATGATTAAGGTAAATAACCAATGAATTTGAGTAAAACGATATTATCGAGCGTGATTGTGGCTGGAGTTGCAATGGGGTCTGCGTTTGCAGAAGAAGGTAAAGAATTATCAATGGCAGAAGCCGCTAAAAAATCAGCCAACCCAGTGTCCGATGTTTGGATGCTAATTGCTCAAAATGACTATACTGCGTTAGAGAAAGAAGACGGGCACCATGAGATGCGTAACCGTTTATCCTTACAACCGGTTATGCCAGTGCCTATTATGGATGGTGAATATAACTTAGTTAACCGCGTGGTGCTGCCTTACTATAGCTCTCCGGGCTCAGATGCCCTGAGTGATTTTGGAAGTATCGAGGGTTTTACGAATGATCGTACTAGTGGGCTTGGTGATACCGTGTTGATGTCTCTAGTAGCGCCTAACCGAGACGATGGTTTAATTTGGGGTGTAGGCCCAACATTGATCGCACCAACGGCCACTGAAGACACATTAGGTCAAGAAAAGTGGCAAGCCGGTCCAGCAGCTCTAGTGGCTCGAATGGGTTCCGATAGTGGCGATATTACCAGCCTTGATAGTTGGAATGTCGGGATGCTAGCACAGCACTGGTGGAGTTTTTCGGGAGATGATGACCGAGCTGATACAAGCCAATCGGATATCCAATACTTTTTGAACTATAAAGTCGATGCCGTTGGGCTCATTGGTATGACACCTAATATTCAAATTGACTGGGAAAGAGAGGGTAAAGACCGTTTCACAGTGCCTGTGGGTTTAGGTTACATCGGTGTGATGCGTATAGGCCAAATCCCAGTACGTTGGGGAATTGAAGCGCAGTACTATATTATGAAGCCAGATGCCAACAGCACAGAGGAATTTAATAGCAACCCTGCTAATTCAGTCGCTTATGCGCCAGATTTTAATGTGAAAGTATTTTTTGCACCGATTATTTCGAACCCTTTTAAATAGAGAGTCCTGTTACAGCGAGGTTTAATAAGCCTCGCTAGAATAACCAAAATGTTCAAAGAGAGACATTAAAGCGTCATTCCCAAATGCTGTTTCTTTTGCAGAATTTTTCTAAGCTGTCTTCTTTTTGTAGACCAAGTTTACTTGATATCCGGTATTTATGAGACTCGATCGTTCGGATACTCAGGTGTAGTGTTTCAGATATAATACTTGACGGCTTTTCACTTCCAACCATTCGTAAAATTTGTAATTGCCTTTTAGTCAACTCTTCGATCTTAGACTGTTCATGCGATAACACTTCTTGGTTATCTGACTTTTTATTTGCAAGAAGAGATGAGCGTCGTATAAGCACCCACATATTGCCGATGGTTCGGATGTCGTCAATCATTGTTTCATCAATGGGGGATGTGGTTGATACACCAACACCTCCATATAATTCACCAAAGATCAAAATAGGTATTTTGTAGTGAAATGTCATGCCTTCTTTATGGATCATCTTTAGAAGCTTATTTTCAGTGTTGCGCATTTCGTCTTCATTAAAATGCTTGAATTTATCAATGCTGTGAAACTCTTTTAAATACTTTTCTATAGCACCGTGATCCAGTCCCATATATATAGTAGCAATGATTTTTTTATTATGACTCTTCGAGCTGGAAATAAATTCATTAGTGGTTATTTTTAGCTTTGATATTGGGAATATACTTATCCTTTCGATATCAAACCTCTTAACAGTACGGCTAACACTTTTTTGAATCTCATGCATGATATCATCAGAGTTACAGCTGATTAAGTGATTAAACTCACTCTCTATAAAAGCCCTATGATTCGACATGTTTTTCTCTCCTCCCCAAAAAAAGGTAATAATCTTTTATATCATACCATTTAATACTATTAGCCTGTAGGTATAATGAGTAATATTATAAGGTTCTATTCATTTAAGAAGCCATTTTTAGTTTTGTAAATAAATCAGATATCTCATGAGCTGTTAACTGCTTTGAAAAATTTTCGCCTTGAATATAGTCAATACCATATTTTAGTAGCAAATCGTTTTGATAGCTGTATTTAATCCCATCAGCTACCACTTTTAAATTGAGCCTTTTTGCCAAAGAAATTAATGTAAGAAGAATTTCTTTGCTCTTGTGTGAGTAGCTGATTTTGTCGATTATAGAACTATCGATCTTAACTTCTGTAAACTTGGCAATGCCTAGAAGTGTCACACTTGCGGATTCTCCTCCAAATTGTCCCAAAGACAATTTAATGCCTAACAAGTTTAAGATCGCCAGTGAAGCGACGAGTTTGTCCTCTTCATAACGAGAACGACAGGGCAAAACATTCAAAGTGAGTCTCTTTGATGGTATACGGTAGTGTTCCAAAAGGTTGCTAACAACCTGAGGAAACGCAGCCTCGCAGATCTGTTTTGCAGATACATTAACAACCAGATCCAGTTCTTGTCCCATCTTGCCCCATAATGAACAATCGTGAAGAGATTGTTTTAGAGAGAACATAGTCATTCTTTCTACCACTTGATCTGTGTAGTGTAAGCTTGGGTCGCAGGGTCTAGTAGAGTTGTCGATAACACTTTTCAGCCAAACTTGTGGCTCAACACCCACTACGCGTTTTGTGCGTATACAGAACTTAGGTTTGTACTGAACAATAAAGCGGACGTCAGTTTGTATAGGTTGTGGCTGTTTACCTTGAATCATATTTGATGAAAAATGAGCAGGCTTAAATGCACTAGTGCCAGTTTGATTTTGTTTTGTGTATAAATTGTCTGAAGTCATATCACAATCTCATTTTGGGTTTGTTCAGCTATTATCTATGCGCGCGTCCACTCAAAACACTGCGAATTTTACTAGTCTCCGAAGCAATAAGTACTAGTTTGCTCCAGCCTAAACTAACGACATATATCGCCTGAACAGTCCAAACTACGTTGACGGCCTTCTCTTTGAAGGATTGGGGCGGTGGTATTTGGGGTAGTGTTGTTATCGGATAATAAATTGCCCACCATTAACTGGTGGGCTGAATTTTTAGATGGAATAGAAATAGTAAATCTGTGCTTTCATTCGAATGATTATTCCACGGATAGCATCAAGGAATGATAGGTAGTGACTTGGTTTTTCGCCGCTTATCCATGCAAGTCCTACCGCCCCTACTGGAATGTCATAACCTTCAGGCTCGTTAAGTTTGAGGCGTACAAAGTGATACTTGTTCTTCACATTTTGTAATGTCGTTTTCGAAACGGATAACTCACGACCCATGCTGCCAGCTTCTGACTCTCCGGTAGCTTCAACTATGCCTTGAACTTCAGCAGAGAATATTTTTCCTGGGTAAACAGGAGATGCAAACTCAGCAAGTTGTCCAGCTTTCACATTACGAATAGCTTGATGATTGACTCGCATTAATACGTATTTTTCATCAGTATACATTTGCATACGTGAGAGTATGCCTACGTATTGACCTTCTCGAAGAATAAAGTTAGTGACAAAACCATTCGAAGGGGCATGGACTTTTGTTTGATCTAGGTTCCATAGTGCTTGTGCGTGATCTTCTTTCGCTGAGTTAAGCGTTGCTTTTGCATTCATGGCGTTAAGCTTCGCTTTTTCGATATAGATTTTTGATTCCGTCACTTGGACTTGATTACGTGCAATTTCATTTGTTAGAGATTGAACATTATTTCTCGCTAAAGACACCTTTGTACGCTGCTCGTCCATTTGTCTTTCTGTGATGGTGTATTTCACCTTCGTATTTTGCGTGACATAACGGTTGAGCGTGTTAGTTTGCAGAGCTAAGTCATCTTTCGCAGAATCAAGATTACTTTTAGATATATCTAAGTTGATTAAGCCTGTTTGAAATTGTGTATTTGAAAGTTTTATTTCTTCTTGAGCGACCATAAACGCGACTTCTGCTGCTTGTTTTTTTGTAGCCGCTTGGCTTTCTTGAATCTGATAAACGTCTGAGTCTAATTCAAATATAAGCTGACCTTTTTTAACTTTAGAATTTGGCTCTATGTGTATTTTATTGACCTTGCCTTTAATTTGAGTATTACCCGGTCTCAGTTGTACGTGTGGTGCTTGAACAACTGAACCACCAGATAAATCCATTGGTGTGTAATTAATTAATCCGATCCACACAAACCCTAACCAAAGTCCGCCACCAATATAAGCAAATAGTTTGAACGGCTTGTTCCAAGGAACTCCAAGCAGGCGCAGGATATATATAAACAGTGCCCAAATCGCTAGACCTTCTAACATAATTTATCTCCTTGGCTTTCATCTAATGTGTATTGGGGCTGTTTTGCACCGCCATGCCAAATATCACGAAGACGAATGATAGCTTGTTCGACGTCGAGGAAAGCGATGATGATGGCGAGCACCCAAACCCAGTGCCAAACAAAGCCAACCCATGTCAGCACTGTTATAAGCCCTAGTTGGCGGTGCTCGCTAGCGTGAGCTTTACTTATTGGAAGTTCGTGTAGTTTCCAAAATGCAATAGCTGCGGCGCAAACCGATACGATCAGCACGACGGCGGCGATACCATGAAGCACAATGTCATTAGTGCTGTCGACAAAAGGAACGCTGACTAAACTCATAATCTTTTCCTCGATAATGTAAATGTTGATTTGTGGGAACACAAAAATCTGGATTAATAAGATCATAAGAGATGGTACGAAATTCACAGCTCGTAAAATTGCTAGTCAATTAAGGAATAAATACGAGTCTATTGTTGAGTTCAAGGCGAAAGGTAAAAACTAGTAAAATATCGAGGGTTAATTAAAATCACTACACGTTAGCATAATGAACAATGATCATTACTTGGTGTAAGTCGATGCAAATTCAAAGTAAAGAGGTGTTGTTCTTCGTGGAAGTGACCAACTTCTCTAGCTTCAGCGATGCAGCTGAAGCAATGAATATTCCTCAACCAACGGTAAGCCGAAGAATTCTGGCTCTTGAAGGAAAAATAAAATCTCAGTTGTTTTTTCGATCTAAGAGTGGGGTAGTGTTAACAGAAATTGGTTTGCAGTTTTTAAATGGAGCATTGGAGGTAAAACGAAGTTTGAATTCCTTGAAAAAAATCGCAAACCAAGGAGAAAAATATTCGAAAATTGTGATTATTGAGGCGCTTCAACCGTTGGCTATTTTATTAATGAATAGTTTCCTACCATTCTTTAGAAAAAGCTATCCGGATATTGTTGTCGATTTAAAAACGCTGAAAAATAATGAGCAAGCACAAAATTTAGGTGATGCGATTAGATTGCAAGGAAGGAAGATGGATGTGGAACACAATAGAGTCATTCATTTTCTTCAAGCTAAAAGGAACTATTATGTGTCTGCTCGATTATGGGCAGAGCATCCAGAAATAAAACATCCAAGGGATATTTTGGGTTCTCATGTTCCTTGTATTGATATCCAGCAACCTAAGCAAGTTGCTGGCAGATGGCGCTATTATTTTGATGGTGAGTATCATGATCTAAAGGTTACCCCTTCATTAATTGTCGATGATGCGATTAAGGCGAGGGAGGCACTATTGAACGATATGGGTATTTCGTGGAACGTTGATGTCTTGATGAAAGAAGCGGTAAAACACGGTGAGGCCGTTGAACTGTTTGACTCTAGTTATTCATGCCGCGAAGACGCCTATATCACTTACAAATCGAGTAAAGAACTGTCGGAGCCAGAGCAGATTTTTATTAACACTCTGCGCTCGTATTATTCAGTTTGATTGACTTAAAATGGGAAATGGATGAACTACACTAACCCGTTTTTTATCGCAAAAGGTACCAGCTCACTGGCACTGTTAAGCTTAAGTATTTCAACCATTTTGTATTTATGAAACTCAACTGTTCGGCTTGAAACATTGAGAATATTGGCAATTTCTTTTGCTGAATGACTTTCTGCAAGAAGTTGTAGTACTTGCCTTTGACGTGAAGTCAGAATATCGAGCGGGTCTTTCGTTCCTTGATTATTCTTGTAAGCATCCATGATGTCTGCAGCGAGCGTAGGTGTAATATAAGTCTTGTTGAGAAGTACCGTTTTTATGGCGGTGAGTAACTCTTCTGGGGCGGCGTGCTTGAGCAAATAACCATGCACGCCGATATCTAGGGCTTTCATCGCATATTTCAATTCAGGGTGCATAGTCAGCAGAATGATTTTAACGTCTTTATTGGTTGCAATGATTTTTTCGGCGGAGTTGATGCCATTCATTATAGGCATTGAAATGTCGGACACGATAATATCAGGCTTTAGCTCCTTCGCTTTTTGAACCAATGCATTACCATCTTCTACTATGCCAACCACTTGATACTCCTTGGCCAGCAAGTTTTTTATACCTTCAGCAACCATCACGTGGTCGTCTGCAAGCAAAACTGTTTTTGGGGTCATAGTTACATCCTTTGTATACCGTTACTCTTACTTTAGCTTTATCACATTCATCTAACAAGCGCTCGTTTAAAGCATCATAAACGAAACTCTAGTCATGCAAACTAGTAAATTTCCGAGTATGAAAAATCCTTGATAAAGATGACAATTCATTAATTGTAACTGAAGGATAGGCTTAAAGATGAATGTTCAATTTATCGGTGATGATAGGTTATTTACGGCAGTTGAAAGTTTACTCTTTCAACTTAAAGAAGTGCGCTTATATAGTGTGAATACTAATTCAGATGATTTCTGCAAGAACATTCATGCTCTGATACTTGATAGTAAATGGTTTCGCGAGTTTACTGTACAATCAACGCCAAGACTGGCTTACAAAGTGGTTGTAATCGGGCCTTATATTGACGATTGCAGTAAGTCCTCCTTCACGACAGACACTCAGTACACCTACTTAGCATATAGTGAATTAGAATCTAAGCTCCCTCCCTTACTGGATTCATTACTTTTCTCATGCGAAGAGGGCCGCGGGGAGTAGGTGTTCATGGCGACGATTTTTAATGCAAACCTGGTTTTTACCTTGCGCCTTGGCCGTATACAACAACGTGTCGGTGCACTGAACAAGTGTATCTAAAGATTGCTCTCTATTTATTGTCGTCATGTAACTAATACCGATGCTTACGGTGGCATGAAATACTTGACCCTGAAAGTCCTGAAACGTAATTTCTCTAAAGTTTTGACATATGGTTTGCGCGATACATCGCGTCTGTTGTATCGACATATGTGGAACGAAAGCGATAAACTCTTCGCCTCCCCAACGGCCAATAACCCCATCAACATCTGAAATAACCTTATTCGCACTGTTCGACAATGCTCGAATGACATCATCACCGACAGAGTGCCCATAGTTATCATTGACCTGTTTAAAATCGTCGATGTCCATCAATAGGCAGGTCAATGGAGTGTGTTGTGAGATTTGGTTTTCAGCCCACGAATAAACCGCTCTACGATTCAGTAACCCCGTCATATCATCATGATTGGCTTGGTATTTGAGTTTGTTTTCTAGAACGACTTTTTCTGTTACATCCTCTAGGACGACCTGCACGGCACGCTCGCCTTGCCAATCGATAACGTTGTCATAGATATTGAAGTATCGACTCACGCCATCTAACCCTATATTTTCAACGACATTACTCGCTTTAGACTGCTTTCTTTCGACGAGGTCTAGATATCGCTGCTTTACATCTTGGAGTGTATGAGGGGGTAACAGTGACAGGATTGTGTTCATCTTAAGAACTTGTTCAATCGATTTGCCACCTTGTAGTTTCACCCAAGATTCATTAACGAAGAGTGGTTTAAAGTTCTGGTGAACAAGTATTCCTTGAGCCGATTGTAAAATCATATCTCGGAATATTTGGTCTTGCTCTCTGGCTTCAAGAAGCTTCGAGTAGGTGAAATGTATATCGAAGAACGTCATTTCTACCGTTGTCAGGGAGCCCCATATAACCTTCTTAAGAGTCAAGGCGACTGGTATTGTACCGAGGTGTTGGTTTGCTATGTTAAGGACTAAAGCCTGCGACGTAGAGTGATCTTGAAGAGCAAGTTCAACCTCATTTTCAATTTGTACTTTATCGGAATCCGAAAACAGATCTGTCAACGACAGAGAAGCTAGTGCGATAGACTGCTCAGGGGTATATCCTAGCAACTGACAAAGCCCTCTATTAATCTTTACAAGGTTCATTTCAACTAGAATCGCTGTGCCATAGCATAGGCTCATTTGTTGGTCGGGCATGGTTGCCTTCCTCTCTATGTTCTCATTACATTCATGTTTACCTTGGCTTCCCTGAACCTCTGATCGAATTCACAAGGGTGAGTGTTGGATTATATAGTTAATGACAAGTGTGAACGATGACGGGTTAAGTATGTACCCATACAAGAATGGAATACCTAGAAATGTAGGTAAGAGTGATGTCATGCTTATACCAATCACAATGAGTAAGTGATCAAAAATAGCGTAGGAAAAGGCTCGAGAACAAGGCGGATCTTTTCGACAAGTAGGTTCGATAAGTTGTTATTCTACAATCAAAAATTCTAACGCAGTTATCGAGCCTTTTAACAAGCTAGGGTGAACAGTTATTTACTACGATTGGTATTATAATTTGAGGATTATTTAGCGTTTGAGAGGTGCTGTCTTATTGAGCAAAAAAATAATCCATTATGACTAAACGTTAAACTTTCTAAGATCTCAGAGCGGTTAGGTACTAAACAAGAAGGTCACTGGGGTGCCCATCTTCTACAAATAAAAAAGAGTGAGCGTAATGCTCACTCTTGATGTCTGCCTATAGGAGGCTGTGACTTAGAATCGGTAATCGAAAGAAACCATAACTTGTTGAGTATTGTCGATTTCTACGTTATTTTCTTCGAAATCTTGAGCAAGATAACGATAAGAGATTTCAGTCGACCAGTTATCATTAATTTCGTACATCGCACCAACTTGACCGCCCCACACAAATTCTGTTGAACTCTCGTTTGCCACTTCACTGTCTGCTGCACCCAACGATACACCTGCAAATAAGTTAATGTCGTTGTAAACAGGCAATAGGTAGTCGTAAGATGCTAAGAATTTACTTTGTTCTAGCTTGTCCATGTAACCGTATGTAGCCATTAATCGGTGGTTTTCTTCAAGTATCGCACCACCACGAATTTCAAAAGAAGCATCTTCGCCGTTGGTTGCATTAAGGCCGCTTACGTCATCATTTTGATAACCCGCACCGGCACCCACAAACCAGTTCACATCTAGATCAGAAGCGATAGAAGGTGCAGTTGTTAGAGCAGTAAGCAGAAGTGCTGAGATTGTCGTTAACTTTTTCATAATCAAATCCTATATATATAAAATGGTTTTAAAATGTTTAGCCAGGTTTTTACCCCTTTTGGCTTGAGGTAATAATCACAGATTTTATTTTTATTAATAACTGTAAAACTTACTAGTGAACGTGAGTAAAATTACTAGTGAACTCATGTTTCAAATAATTAGTATTATTACTAGTTAATGTTTAATGCTGCTTTGATTAATATTTTGTTTCGACGTGAACCATTCATTGTATTAAATAAAGAGAGATTGACATGTACAGTATAAATAGAAGTGTGGTTAAGTTTTGCGTTTTATTTCCTATGAGTTTCTCTTTGCTCGCACATAATACTCATGAGCACAGTGACGTTGATGAGACGGGCTTGTCGATGGCTGAAGAACGGTTACGACTTGAACAAGAAACACAAGAAAACCCGTTTGTACTAACGCCACATAAAATGAACTACATTCTCCCCTATACGAAAACAGATTCGATTAATCGAGGTGCTTACTCGAATAACCCAAGTTGGCAGGAAAACTTTGAAGATCAAGAAGCCAAGATCCAGCTGAGTCTCAAAGTGCCTCTCAACTACGATGACTTGTTTCTTACAGACGATGCGCTTTATTTTGGCTTCACTGCTCAATCTTGGTGGCAAATTTATTCAAGCAATATATCGGCACCTTTCCGAGAGAGTAATTACCAACCCGAACTCTTTTACGTGGCACCAACTCAGTGGACGCACTTTGAACACAATTTTGGCTGGGGCGTAGGGGTTGAGCATCAATCCAATGGGCGAAGTGAACCGTTATCGAGGAGTTGGAATCGAGCGTATTTGGTTGCCCTTTGGGAGAAAGACAATACTGCTTTTGCCATTCGACCATGGGTAAGGCTTAGTGAAGATGCTGAAGAGGACGACAACCCAGATATTGAAGATTACATGGGGAATTTTGAAGCAACCGCAGCGTATAAATACGAGGATATAAAGTTGTTCGGAATGGCTAGAAACAACTTTTCGACACACAAAGGGTTTATTGAACTAGGCATAACATTCCCTATCTGGAAACGTTTGAGAGGCTACATTCAATACTCAGACGGTTATGGTGAATCTCTTATCGATTACAATCATTCACAACGTCGATTCGGTATCGGACTCGCACTTACCGATCCTATTTAGTTTGTAATCTATCGTTCAATATAGGTGATGATTCGCATTAATTAGTAACTATATCATCACCTTAGTTCATGTCGCTTAATCTTAACTGCCTAATTGAGATCTCTTTCCGCTCTAGTGAGAAAAAATTAGCCTTCTGACTAGTAATTTTCACAGGTGTTACTAGTAAGTCCTCGAGTATCGAGTTCCTCTCTTATCCCGCAAACTTAACCCATCAAATACGAACGATGAACGATAGCACTGCTGATAGAAGCTTGCGCACCTTTCATCTCATGTTAACTCAATACGTAAGGTATGATTATGAAAAGCCAATCAAAAAATACCCTAGTTGCACTTGCTATTGCTGGAGCCATTACTGGTTGTAGCCAAGAAGAAGTGAAAGTTGTCGATAAATCCCCACGCCCTGTAAATGTTATTGAAATTGGTGTTCAAGATTCGACTTACCAGCAATATTTCGCTGGTCGCTTAGAGTCTGTTGATGAGGCCAATGTCGCTTTCCGTGTTCCTGGCACCATTACTGATGTGTATGTTGCTCCGGGTGATATGGTTAGGAAGGGGGATAAGCTAGCTACGCTTGATCAACATGATTACCAAGTTGCTTTACTCGAATTGCAAGCTCGCTTAAGTGAAGCAGAATCGGCTCACCGCCTAGCAAGCTCAGAGTTACGCCGTGTAAAACAAGCAATTGCGGATAATGCAATTGCCACAGTAAATCTTGACCGTGCAAAGAGTGGTTATGAGCGCAGTAAAGCCGCTATTGAAGTTGTACAACAAAATATTCAAAAAGCAGAAGATGCAATTCGTTATACCACACTGAAGGCACCGTTTGATGGTGTGGTTGGTCAACAAAATAGTGAACAATTTGAGCAAGTACTTCCCGGTGTTCCAGTTTTCAAAATCCATAAGCCTTCTAAGCTTCAGGCAGAAATTGACGTTCCAGAAAGCCTAATTGAGCGCTTTGATTATGGTCAAACTGCTAATGTGACTTGGAGTGGTTTCGAAGGGACTTTAGCCGCTGTCGCGACCGAAATTGGCACAACACCTCATCCAATTAAGCAAACTTACACGGTTGTTTTTGAACTAGATGAAAATGAGGCTTCTCTGTTACCAGGCAAAGCGGTGGTCGTTGAAGCGCAGTTTGAGAACGCCGCTAATATCCATTGTCTTCCATATTCAACAGTTTTCCAACACGAAGGTCACGACAACGTCTACGTTGTTGAAGATTCGAGAGCCGTGGCAAAACCCGTTAAATTTGAATTGTTACTAGGAAACGATATCTGCGTAAGTGGAGCGATTAAATCAGGTGACAATGTAATTTCATCAGGTGTTGGTTTTATTAAGCCCAATCAATTGGTTGGCGATCTTTTTACTATGAATAAAGACTAAGGGGCGGATTATGAATATTGCAGAATTTGCCATTAAACAAAGAACGTTTGTCGCCTTTTTCACTGTGCTATGCATTATTGCTGGTGTCGCTTCTTACTTTAAACTCGGTAAGCTAGAAGACCCAACATTTACAGTAAAAAGTGCTGTAGTTGTAACCCTTTATCCTGGTGCTTCAGCGAAAGAAGTTGAAGAACAGGTTACGGATAAAGTCGAAACTAAACTTCAAGAAATGGCGTCACTCGATGAGTTGCGTTCCCTTTCAAAGCCCGGCATGTCAATGATATTTGTTGATTTGCGTGAAGACATTCAATCTTCTCAGCTACCGCAAGAATGGGATTTGCTTCGTCGTAAAGTGAGTGACGGTAAGCTTCAGCTACCTGCCACCGCACAAATCAGTGTTGTTCAAGATGAGTTCTCTGAAGTGTATGGCATGCTTTTCGCGATGACGAGTGATGGCGTTCCGATGGCAGAGTTGAAAGATCATGCTCAAGAACTTCAGCGTCGACTTAAAGCTGTGAAGGGCATTAAGAAAATTGAGTTGCATGGCGTTCAGCAACAGGTAGTGAACATTGAATTGCCAGAAGAACGTTTAGCTCAGTTCCATATTTCAGCGGCTCAAGTGATTAGCCAATTAAATAGTCAAAATGCTATCTATGATGCAGGTCGTTTTAAAGCAGGGACCGAGCGTATTCGCATAGAGCAAAATAGTGAATTTCAATCGGTTGATGATGTCGCTAACTTTATGATTAAAGGTGGAGTAGGTGGTCTGAGTACTGGTCTTATCCGTCTTGGTGATATTGCTGAAATTACAATGGGTTACCAAGAGCCAGCACTAAGCATTAGTCGATTCAATGGTCAAAATGCAATTACACTAGCGGTAAGCCCAGTATCTGGAGTAAACGTTGTTTCGCTAGGTGACGAACTGCGTGAAACTATCGCTGAATTTAAGCAGACTTTACCACTTGGTGTTGAAATTGAAGACATCGCATTCCAGCCAGACGAAGTAACAAAATCAATCAACAATTTTGTAAGTAACTTGCTTGAGAGTGTATTGATTGTTGTTGCGGTACTTTGGGTATTCATGGGCGTGAAAAGTGCCATGATTGTTGGGTCTAGCTTATTGATTACTATTCTTTGTACTCTCATTTTTATGAATGTCATGGCTATTGACTTACAACGTGTATCTCTGGGTACGTTCATTCTTGCGCTTGGTATGCTGGTCGATAACGCCATTGTTATTGTTGACCTATTTACAGTTAAGTTGAATAAAGGTGTTGAACGAACTAAAGCAGGTATCGAAGCCGTTAAAGAAACTGCGTTACCTTTGCTTGCTGCAACCGTCATTGCTGCTATGGGTACATTACCGGTGATGATTTCGAATACCGATGCTTCGGAGTTTTCTGAATCTGTACCACTGATTATGATGTCTTCATTGCTATTGTCTTGGTTAGTAGCAGTTTCCGTTACGGTTCTTATGTGCTGGACTTGGCTAAAAGCGACTCCTCAAACTAGTGACCAGAAGGAATCAAAATTTGCAACGGGTTATCGTAAAGCTGTGAATTGGATGGTCGATAATCCGAAAAAAGGTTTGTCTACTGTTATCCCACTGATTCTTATTACTCTTGCGCTTATTCCCCAAGTTCGAGTGGTGTTCATGCCAACGTCTGACCGAGCAATCGTATTCTTGGATTACTGGCTACCAAATGGCGCTCAAATTGAAGAAACGTCAGTAGACATGACAAGAATTGAAGATTGGTTACTTGAACAGCCAGAGATGAAAAACTTCTCTACTTATGTTGGCGCAAGTGCCCCTCGTTTCTCTGTAACTGTTGAGCCAGAACCCTTTGACCCAGCATACGGCCAGATACTGATTAACACTGTTGATTACGCATCTATTCAATCTCTAGTTGAACGTGGTGATACTTGGCTGAAATCAGAGTTCCCACAAGCTGAACCTCGCTTTAGAGCTCTAAAGCTAGCGACATCAGATAAGTACAGCATCGAAGCTCGATTCAGTGGTCCAGACCCTAAAGTTCTGAAAGAGCTGTCTTTAGAAGCTCAAGCAGTACTAGAGCAAAACCCGAACGCAAAATACATTCGTGACGATTGGCGTCAACCAAGTAAAGTCATCAAGCCACTTATTAATGAGGAACAAGCACGTAGAGCCGGTATTAACCGCACTGATATTGCACTTACGCTTAAACGTGTTTCAGATGGTTTCCCTATTAGCCAGATGAAGATTGAAGATGAACTTATCCCAATTCAGGTTCGTGGTCGTGACATTACAATCGGTGATTTGAATTCAATACCTGTGCAGTCACTACTTGGTATGCACACAGTTCCACTTGGTCAAGTTGTTGATGGTTTTGATTTAGAAATGGAAGAATCGATGATTTGGCGTCGTGACCGTGTTCCTACCATTACTGTTCAAGCTGGCGTAGAAGGGACGACTGTCGCACTGGCTCGTGAATATAGCCGAGAAGCGATTGAAGCGATTGAGCTTCCAGTGGGTTACACAATGAAATGGGGTGGTGAGTACTACGACGAGAATAAAGCGATTGTTGATACTCTTTCTAACCTACCAGCTGCGATGTTAGTGATGGTTATCATCATGGTGGCGATGTTTAACGGCTTTAAACAGCCTGCCATTATCTTTGGTACAGTGCCTTTGGCATTAACCGGTGTAGTCGCGATGTTATTGATAGCAGATAAAGCATTTGGCTTCATGGCATTGGTTGGCTTGATTTGTCTGTCGGGCATGATCATCAAGAACGGCATTGTATTGATTGACCAAATTGAACTAGAGCGCAAAAACGGAGCTGAATTATCGGACGCAATTAAAGAAGCAACAATGAACCGAACAATGGCAATTTCAATGGGTGCATTAACCACTATGCTTGGCATGATTCCACTTATGTCTGACTTACTGTTCGACCAAATGGCAGCAACGATTATTGGCGGGTTAGCTGCGGCAACGTTCTTATCACTCTTTGTAATGCCAGCTCTGTATAAATTGTTCTATAAATCAGAAGCTGAGCAGAACAACGAAGTAGATTTAACAACCATCTCTAACCAAGCACAGTAACGAGGATAACATTATGAAATTACGTAAATTAAGCCCTGTTTTACTTTCGTTGATCCTTGCTGGCTGTGCAGTAGGCCCAAACTATGAAGCGCCACAAGATGTGGTTGGGAATGACTTTCTCTATAGCGATGTACAAGGCGTTACCGAGAGTGGCCAGGTAGTGCAATCAGAATGGTGGTTAGCATTTGATGATGCAATGTTGAATCAATTAGTTGAACAAGCTCAGCAACAAAACATCACGTTAAAAATTGCAGCGGAAAGAATCAAAACGGCGCAGTCTTACCAGAAAGCAATTGAGTCATTTAAAGTACCAACTATTGGTCTATCAGCAGGGGCTACGAGCTATCAAATTAGTGAAAATGACCCTCTTGCTGGACCTTTAGTCAGCCCTGGCGGTCTTGGTCCCCAAGTGAGTGCTTTAACTGGTGGAGATGCGCTCATCGATAACCAGTATGAGTTTGCCACTGTCAGTGCAAATATTACTTGGGAAGCGGATGTATTTAATCGCTTAGGCTACAAAGCCGAGTCTGCAGAGATTCGAGCAGAACAAGCTCAAATCCTAAAAGAAGGCATGACTACGCTGATAACTGCCGATGTGATTCATAATTATCTGCAGTACCGTGGAGCTGAGCAACGTAAAATACTGGCGTTAGAGACCATTGAATCTCAAAAGCAAACGCTCAAGCTGGTGCAGAGTGTTGTAAGGAGCGGTTATGGTTCTGAATTGGATCTCGCGCAAGCTAAGGCAGCGCTATCAATGACTCGCTCTGTAATGCCTCAACTTGATATTGCTCAGAGTGTTCATAAACAACGTTTAGCTATCTTGCTTGGTGAAACATCAGCAGATATGAATCAAATGCTGACCGTCAGTACCGAATTAGCTGATTTCAGTGGCGTAGTACCGATTGGTTTGCCATCAGATGTGTTGAGAAACCGCCCTGATATTCAAATTGCTGAACGTGAAATGGCAGCGATTAACGCTGATGTAGGGGCTGCAATAGCAAACAAGTACCCTAAGTTTTACCTAACGGGTTCACCAGGTTTACTAGCAGGCGATTTTAGTGACTTATTCAGCAGTGATTCTGCAGCATGGGTAGCGAGTGTGGGCGTTAACTGGACCATTTTTGATGGTGGGCGTTCTGATGCGCTAATTGAGATTCAAGAAAGCCGATTCCAAACAGCTGCTTTGTCTTACGAACAATCCGTAAACACTGCGATTACAGAGGTTGAGACGTTGCTTTATGCTTATGGTAGTAGCCAAGAGTTACAGTCATTAGTTGCCGATACGCGTGTTCAAGCAGATAGCACTTTGAACAAGGCGAACTCACTTTACAAAGCGGGTCTCGTTGATTACATGACGGTACTTGATGCTCAGCGTCAACAAAACCTAGTGAAAGATCGTGAAATTGCGGCAAGCTTGCAAACTTCACAAGTCATCGTGGGCTTACATAAGGCACTGGGTGGCAACTGGGAAGTACCTCAAAGCACTGAAACGCAAGAAGCAACACAAACAAACTAATTGAAGCTGCGCTCACCGCTCCTGTGAGCGCATTTCAAGTTGAAATTTAACCTGAACGATAGGTATCGTTATGGAATTTGAAAATAATATCTTACAGCTAAGCTCATTTTTCGCAGTGACAATGGGCATTGTAGTTCTCTTCATTGGTCGTCGACTCAATCAAGTTGTTGGCTTCTTAAAAGAGTTCAGTATCCCCGAACCGGTATCGGGCGGTATTCTTGTTTCAACGCTCTTCGCTCTACTTTATGCAACAACCTCTATTGAAGTGCAGTTTGACCTTATGGCTCGTGATGTGCTGCTTGTCTATTTCTTTACTACTATTGGTATTAACGCCAGCCTAAAAGATCTATTGAAAGGCGGGAAACCACTGGTTGTTCTGTTGGCCATCACTATCTTCTTTATGGTTATGCAAAATATCGTGGGGGTGTCTGTCGCTTCTATGTTTGGTTTAGAACCTGTGTTTGGTCTATTGAGTGGCAGTATTTCATTAATAGGTGGTCACGGTACAGCTATCGCTTGGGCACCAAGAGTCGCAGAAGAGTTCGGTTTAGAAAGTGCGATGGAAATCGGCATTGCTAGTGCAACGTTTGGATTGATTCTTGCCAGCTTGATGGGTGGGCCAATCGCAAAGTATTTGATCAAAAAGCATGATCTAGTACCAGCAGAGTCAGCTAAGCAAGAAAATCAACAAGATACGACATCAACAGCAAAAGAAAGCCTGACTTCATTTCAATTCTTAGATGCGGTTTTAGCGATTCATATTTGTATCATTGTTGGTGTTGTTCTCAATGAAGTGATTAGTCAGACAGGTTTGCAGTTACCTCTTTTTGTATCATGTTTGTTCGCGGGTATTGTGATCACTAATGTAATCCCTGATTCATATCCTCGAATCTCAGGAACTAAATGGCCAACTCGTTCTGCGGCTATCAGTTTGATTGCAGACATTGCATTGGGTACTTTCCTTGCTATGTCACTGATGAGTATGCAGTTATGGACTTTGATTGATTTGGCTGGCCCTATCTTTGCTATTCTTGGTATGCAGCTTTTGCTTGCCGTTGTTATCAACATCTTTGTTGTATTCCCATCAATGGGTAAAACATATGATGCAGCCGTTGTCTGTGCTGGATTTGGTGGTATCTCACTGGGATCTACTCCTACAGCAATGGCAAATATGTCGGCGGTAAGTCAGAAATATGGTCACTCAGCACAAGCCTTCATAATTGTTCCACTTGTGTGTGCGTTCTTTATTGATTTAGCCAACGCACTGATCATTCCTTATTTCATGAAGATGATGTAGTTAGCCGTGAAATCTATTACCCGAAAGATCTAAAGTAAGAGGAGAAACGCTCTTACATGGAGAGAATTGTGATGATTAATCGCACTGTACGTTTGATAATGTTGATTGGCTCGTTGTCAGGTTGTGCTGCGGTTAATCATCCAAGTAACCCCAATGCTATAGATGAAGTGAAACAAGAGGGGGGATATGCGTTTTCCTCTTCTTATCATGAAGACAGCCAAATCTCTGTGATCTTGGCATTCTCAGGCGGTGGCACTAGAGCTGCCGCCTTGTCTTATGGGGTTTTAAAACAGCTTAATGACACTCAAATAATGGTCAATGGAGAGCCTCGCTCTCTGCTCAGTGAAGTGGATGTCATCAGTTCTGTATCTGGTGGTAGCTTCACTGCGGCATACTATGGTTTGTACCAAGATAAAATTTTTAGCGAATATGAAGAGAGCTTTCTTAAGCGTGATGTTAAAGACGATCTGCTCTCAAAATTGCTCAGCCCTTCAAGATGGTTTTCTGCATTGGGAAGAACAGATCTCGCAAATGATTATTACGAAGAAGAGATCTTCGGCCAAAAAACATTTTCTGATATTGATACTAAAACCGCCCCATATATCATAATCAACGCGTCAGATATCACGACGGGTGTTCGCTTTTCATTTATTCAAGAGTATTTCAATGTGCTTTGCTCTGACGTGAGTCAGTTCCCTATTTCCAAAGCCGTAACGGCCTCTTCTGCTGTTCCTGTCTTATTCGAGCCTGTAGTTCTAGAGAATCACCAGGGTTGTGAAACTAATGATTATACTTCAATGGGGCAGATTTCTTTAAATGAACTCTCTTTTCGTTCTAAGAAAGCCGTGCAAAATATCCGAGAATACAACGATAAAGATAAGAATCGTTATATACATTTAGTGGATGGTGGGATCACTGATAATTTGGGACTATTAGCGATATATGATCTGTTAGAGATAGGTGATTTTCATATGAAGATGGAATATTCAGGACAGAGTAAGCACCACATCATGGTCATTTCTGTAGATGCATCGACGGAACCAGAGTTGGGTATTGGTCAAAGTGTTGACTTTCCTACTGTCGCCCAGACTCTAAATTCAATCACTGATATTCAGTTACATCGATATAATGATGCAACCAAAGCACTATTTATTGATTCTATGGAACAGTGGGCAAGTGAAGCATCTAATGGCAATGTGGAAGTGATCCCACATTTTATTCAAGTTGGTTTCGACTACACAAAAGACCCAATTGCACGTCAACGGTTTAACCAAGTTCCTACTGATTTAACGATTGATGCGAATACTGTCGATGCCATCATTTACGAAGGACAAACTCAATTAAAAGATAACCAAACCTATCAAGCCGTTGTAGAGCAACTGGTGAGTCTACCCTAGCAAATGATCAGCTGTTTTTTAGTATTTTCCTAATTCGTAGCTGGTAATTCTACGAGCACCCAACCCGAGTAAACCTCAGTAAACTGACTGTAAATAAACAATACAGCACATTTGGTTGTGTTTAAGGATTGAATATGAATAGTCAAGTAGCGACTCACTCACACTTTAGAACAGCCACTGTCAAGAACTTGCGTACAGTAGATTTGACGACTAACTTTCGTGTTCAAATCCCTTTGGGTTCGATGACAGCAATCATTGGTTTTGTGACGATGTGTTATCCGATTGTTGACAAAGATTGGTTCGTTTCGACCTTGTCAATGTGTCTAGCTACAATGTCTATTTTTTTGATTTTTGGTATTGTCATGGCGAGTGGTTCACTTCAAAAACTGACGCACTCACTTGGCTTCAAACGCTACGCGATTTTGATTATTAATTTACTTATTACCGCTGTTTTTATTACTGAATATGTTGAGTTGACACTAACGTATCTAGCCTTCTCAGTAATACTATATTTTCTTGCCGACGAATGGTTGGGAATTGTTACCGCCTACCGTTATCATAAATTCGATTCTCTGCTTTTCACATTGTTGGATAATATTCTCACTTTGGCTGCTTTGATCATGTTGGTTACTGGCTTTGAGTTACGAGGTGAGCCTGTAGTGACATTGATACTTGGTCTCAAGGTTGCGCTATTGGGCTGTGAACTTATGCTCTCAAGTAAAAGTAAGCGCGGTTACTAGGGCGTGTTGACCTTTCGCGGTTAAATTTTTTCGAGATAAAAGCGTTTTAATCGCGGCGAGGGGGAGGCAGCCTAGTCATCCTAAGCAAATCTACCTCAACAATGAGTAAAACGCTTCTTGCGGGGCGCCCAGCTCAACCCCTTCGGGCAGCGTTTTCTGGTCATTTCTACTGCATTATCGATCAATAGAACACTTCAGTACATTAAACTGCAGGTAACAAAAAAGCCCCTGATGGTATGTCAGAGGCTTGATGGTGTTCATTGCGTAGGGAAGGCTAGGGAGCCTTAATACTTACCCTATTAGAAACGGAATTCAGCGCTTAGTGCGTAGCTGTTGTCTACGATTTTTGCTTCGTACATTGTGTATTCCAGTGCAACACGAACAGGACCTAGAGTTACACCTGTACCCACACCGTAGTAAATGTCGTCTGTATCACCTAGGTTACTTTGGAAGTGACCGATACCTAGACGACCGTATACGTCAAAAATCGTAATAGGTAGTGTTAGTTTTGTACTTGCTAACCATGCATCTGAATAAATGTGTTCGAAGTCTTTGTGTGTATCAACAAAATCCGCGTATCCAGCTTCAACCGATAGTAGGTCATTAATCTGGTAGCCTAAGTAAAGGCTGTAGCCGCTATTCTCATCACTGAAATCTGTATTGTCGCTTTCAGCTTGGTACTCAGAATATAGGTAGCTAGCACCAATGTATGGGTCAGCGCTTGCTTGAGTTACGAAGAAGATAGCAGCGATAGGAAGAATAAATTTGTTCAGTTTCATGGTTTAAAGCTCTTAATATAAAGGTTAACTAATGTTCCCTAATCCTTCAGCGGGTGATGTGTCTACATCAATTCTTATGTCCTTATTGCAAGTGACTACAGGGAACGTTATGCCTTTCTCTCGTTTGCATGTCGCCCCTCACTTGCGGTGTGGAGCTATCATGCAGATTTTGTGATTCGCTGACATAACGTAAAGCTCACCAGTTCATAAAGTTTCATAACTTCAATATCAAGAAAATATAAAGTTAATTATTACAGTTAGTTAGGCTCTATTTTTGTTGAGAGAATTTTAGGGGCGCTCGTATTAATTTTTGCTTGCTCTGAGTTTTGACAATAACCGCCGTGAATTTTATGGAAATGCTTCTGAATGATGTCGGCTGAAACGAAAATTGTGAAAAATCACACACAACAGGTCGAAATTATCAGCAAAATCATTGGATTGAAGCTATGTTTAGACGATAAGAAGAGCCATAAAGAGTGAGTGAGCGTGAATGCTTGAGAAAAACATCAGTTTTATCGTCGATGAGTGGCAGTTTATGCCTAACGAAGGGCAGATTCAGTTTGCTGATTCGTGTATTACGATTGATAACCGCCTCACTAAGTTGCTTGAGTTCTTATGTTTGAACCCGGGTTTGACTCATACGCGTGATGAGTTAATTGAAGAGGTTTGGAATGGCAGTGTATTAACCGACCAAGTTGTCACCCAAGCGGTATTTGAACTACGAAAAGTTCTGAAAACACACAGTAAAAGGGCAAGCAGCTATATTGTTACCGTTCCAAAGCGTGGCTACCGATTTGATGGTGAAGTGAAAGTTGAGAAAGTAGAGCTCCAAAAACCTGATTTCCAAAAAACAACTCTCCAAAAACCAGAGCAGCTTGATGTTAATGAGCGCCAATCAACGCCTGAAGCCAAAGAGTTTGTCAAAAGAGAAGATAGGGAAGAGGGCTATGTAAAGCCATCAGAAAATTCTCCAAGAACTAGAAAGCTGTATTACATACTGGCGTTTTTGGCGGTTGTCATTGTTTTACAATCATCATATATGTGGTTTTCTCAGAACAAACAAAGCCCTTCGCAAGCAAGCTCGGCTCACTCATTAAGTCATTATGAATTTCGTTATGTTGTATTGAATGTAACGGAAGAGGTTAAGGCGCAACCAGAGCTCTATGGAATCGTAATTAAGCTGATTGAACATATTGGTTTTTATAGCAATATCAGAGTGGTTAAGTCTGATGAGCATAAGAAGTTGGCCGCGATTGAGTTTAATATCTCAACGGCAAAAAGCAGTGACGGCAAGAAAACACGTTTATTGGTGAAGTATGTTAACCGAGCGTCGGGAGGCATGCATTTAAATCGTCGTTATTCCACCAACTTTGCTCGCTTCCATGAGACGTTTGCTGCGATGATCGACGATCTATTGCGTGCTATGTATATCGATGTGCCTGAAGAAGAGTTACAGCGCAATATTTCTGTTTTTCCTCAGGATAAAGAATCGGTCAAGGCGTTGATGTCTGCGACCGGGGTTTCTTACAGCACCGTGGATTTTGATATGGCGCTTAAGCATTTTCGAGAGGCCAGAGCGCTGGCTCCAGATAACGCTTATGCTATTTCAGTGAGTTACATAAGTGAAGTGCTGGCGGTTTTCTCTAAAGATGAGGAAAATATTCAACCTAGAATCAAGGCGTTGAATGAGCAATATTCCTCATCTTTATCTGCCATTCTTAAGCGAGGAAACAATCCTCGTGTTTGTGAAGCGAACGCAATATTAGCGCTGTCTCAAAGTGAGCCTGATAAGGCGTTAAAGATCTTGTTGTCGATTCCTTACAATCAACATACCCCTCTGACTTATCTGTTAATGGCTAAAGCAGAAGAGGCGCGTGGCCATATCACGGGCGCCAAAGAGTTGTACTTACAAGCGACACAAAATACCTCTTCACCGATTGCATTGACGCTAGCCGGTCCGTTGTTCTTTGACAGTAATTTAGACAAACTGATTGAACAACTTCAGGGCGTCAAACTCGACGTTGACGGTAAATAGTGAAAGTTAAAAGCAGATAAAAGCGGTAGCAGTAGAATTAGCAGTCGCACTGGAAATAGCAGTTGCACTAGAAACAGCAACTGAAACCTAACTAATGCGTTTCGCTTCTCTATTACATGATAAGGCCTCGGTTACCGAGGCCTTTCTGTAAGTGGAGAGTTCTTCTTTAAGACTTTAGTTACGCTTTTCTGCAACAGCAGAGAATTTGGGTAAGTAATTAAGTTGCCGCTTGGGTGCTTGATTAGAGTATGAAACATCTTAATCTCAAGGATCTTTCCTTCGATATCATCCCCATCTGCAACAATTATTGAATCGCCAATTCGGTAAGGAAATACGAAGAAGATCAAAAAGCTCGCGGTGATATTACTCAGAATTGACCATTGGGCGATGAAGGCGACACCAAAAACCGTCACCAAGGACGAGATGAAAATGGTGAAGTTGCCATAGCCAATCCCACTGACGATGATATAGGTCGCAAACAACAGTATGAACGAGAAAATGTTGAAGCAGCGAATGATGAACATTGTGCGTGTCGTCGCGACAGACTTTACTTGTGCAAGGTTGATAACGGTCGTCGAAATAAAGCGCTTGAGAAGCCAATAGGCAAGAATAAATACAAGGGCAAGCAGCAAATCATATTGCTTTAGTGTATTAAAAATGTGGACTAGAAAGTTCGGCATAACGACCTCAATTGTGTTGAGCCGTTATTGTGCATAGTTGCTTGAATGTGCGCATCATCAAACGATTATCGTTTTATAATACGAGAAATGAATAGAAGCCATTTTTGATTTCAATAAACCTTGTCGATATGGATTTTAGTAACAAGTTATTGATAAGTAGTACTTTATTTTTTGTTTATATTTTTATAACTGATATGTAAGCCTTCTGTGATGTCTAATGTCATTCAATTTGTAGAATAAGCGCTCCTTTGTTCATCATCGAGTTAGTCATGACAATCATAGTTATAAAGTTAGTGTTTATTTATATCCATAAAAGGCGAAAAACCAAGCAGTCAAAGCCGTTAGAAATGAGGTTCTTTTAAGATGCTGACCTTACTCATTACTCAATTCATAATTTTCTGGACAGTAGTTGGTCGTATTCGCGCAACGTCTGTTTCTACACGCTTGAAATCGAGAGTCGGTGCTTCTAAAGGCTTTAAAGGAAATAGATAAGAATCGCTTTATAACAGGCAAACTTGATTGAAGAACGATCTTAACTCACCAATCAAGCTCTGTTTTGACAATACGGCTCAGCACGGAACTGAGCTTCGTATTCATGTTCTGAACGCTTAACTGGTGAGTGTCGGTAATAGAGTTCTTGTTACTGTTATTGCTACTATTATTGCTATTCAGCGAAGTTAGACGGGAATAACGCTCTAAGCGCCTCTTCATCACGTTCGGTTTTAAACTCAATGCCTTTGCCTATTTCGCGAGCACGCAGTGCAGCAGGGCGGGCGTTGATTGTATCGAACCAGCGCTTTAAATTCGGGTAAGGTTCTAAGCCTTCTTCACCAAGCACAACCGGTGCTTTGTCAATCCAACCCCATGCCGCGACATCGACGATGGTGTACTCATTTCCGACGAAAAACTCACGACCTTCCATATGTTTCTCTAACACTTCGTAGTGACGCTGTGCTTCGCGTAGATAACGATTTACCGCGTAATCTAAGCCTGCAGGTGCAGCATGACGGAAGTGTACCGATTGCCCAGAGTATGGACCAAGTCCACTCGCGATAAACATCATCCAAGATAACAGTTCAGCTCTGTCTTCTGGCTGACCAGCTAGCTTGCCTGTTTTCTCAGATAGGTAGAGCAGGATAGCGTTAGAGTCGAATACACGTTGTCCTTCATCTTCAATCGCAGGCGTTTTGCCATTTGGATTGATCAAACGATATTCCGGTGAATGCTGCTCACCCTTTAAGGTATCGACAGGAACAAGTTCAAAATCTAGGCCTGTCTCTTCCAAAAACAGAGCGATCTTCATTGGGTTGGGTGTTTGGTGAAAATAGAACTTAAGCATGGGGTAACTCCTTGTATTGGTCATTTATTAAAGCACCACTTGAACGATCGTTCAATGATTGATTTTTGAATTTTCTGTGAATCGACTGATTTGATACCACACCCTGTGCCTTTTGAACTTGGCTGTGTAAACGTGAATGAGCGTGGACTGAAAGGGATATAGCGTTTTAAGTTGCTGAAATAATGAACATAAAATGCATATTTAGGTTTGATATTGAGCTTCGAAACTTACGGATTTAGATAGAATAGGCAGGTGGGATTCGAAGTTAAATATTCCAAAGTAATCAAGGGAACGCCTCATAACTCGAAGCTATCTGGATATTTGAGCTTACTCTGGCGCATAAAATCGTGATCTGCAGCCACACCTTATGCAACAAATGAATATCAACCTTGGAGAGTAAGGTTTGGTTCACGGTTTTTTAATCTTGGGGGCTTACATTGGTGAGCAAATCTGATGTGAACACTTAACGACACAGGATCTTTCCATGAAAAAGAACATTATCGCCCTCGCTCTTGGTGGCATGCTCGCTTTTGGCGCAACACCTTATTCTTTTGCTGATAACGATGGCGCTGTACAGGCTTCTGCGGACTACGCGCAGTTGGTGACTAAGCGACAAGTTGTCGACCAACTACTTCTTGATGCGTTGCAGGCGTTTAAGTCTCCGGCAAGAATTTCACACGCGGGCTTCACGGCTAAAATGCCAAGCAACATGGAAATTGTGACTAACCGATTGTTAGAGGCGTACCAGCTAGAACCTTACCGTACTGACCTGTTGATTTCGGCTGCCAATGCTCAGATCTACAACAAGAATGCAGAGCGCGCTATTGAGCTATTTGAGCAAGCATTGACGGTTGCGCCAGACGATGTTGACCTTCACGCTTACCTCGCGGTTTGGCAAAGATTTGAAGGTAATGAAAATGAATCCAACAAGCATATGGAGAAACTGGAAAGCCTGAACAAAGGTAAAGCAGAAGACATCAAACGTATTTTTTCTACGGTTGACCGCGTGTTAGAAACACCACTGAAAGAGTCGGCGGAGAAAGGTTTATTGGATGAACATGGCGCCATTGTGACTTTGGGCTACGCGCTTAACCCTGATGGTTCTATGCATCAAATCTTGATTGAACGCCTTGAAACCACATTAGCAATGTCGAAAGCGAACCCTGATGCAATGCTCGTGTTAACGGGTGGCGTGCCTAAGAACCACAAGACAGAAGGTAAGTTGATGGCAGATTGGCTTATCGAAAAAGGGGTAAGCAAAGATCGCATCATTGAAGAGAATTACGCGACCAGCACGGTAGGTAATGCCTTGTTCAGTAGCTACGCGCTTGCTCGTCATGATATTAAGCACGCGACCATTATCAGTTCGGCGAGCCATGTTCGTCGTGGTCAAACTCTGTTTGAAATTGCCAGCTGGCAGACGGGCCCTCAGGGCATTACTTTCGATACGGTCTCTTACCCAGACAAGCCGCTAGAAGATCTTAAGAATGCGAGCAGTGGTGAGCTATTAGGTATCTACCGTGATGCTCTCAGAACTTATGGCATGTGGAGCTACCGTTCTTACCCACTGGAATCTCGTTAAGACTAAGCATTATTTGCGTTTGGGAAAAGTTCGGTTCGCGTTAAACCAAAGCGTCACTTGTTAGTACAATCGAGCACAGCTAGATGATATGCTGTGCTCCTATTTAATTTAGTGTTTCAAAGGCAAAAAAATGAACCCGATTTTAGCGATGTTGAAAGAGAACAATATTAGCGACGAGCAGATCAGTGAGCTATTTAAAACGCTGACAGAGAACCCTCTTGCAGCAATGGCGACGATCAGCCAACTTGGTTTACCTCAAGACAAACTTCAAATGCTGATGGGTCAGGTAATGCAAAACCCTGCACTAATCAAAGAAGCAGTTGAAGAGCTTGGCCTAGATTTTTCTAAGGTTGAAGCGGCCAAAGAGCAACTTCAAAAATAAGTGAATTTGAATGAACTAATATCGAATTAGCTTTATCCACATTCAATAAAAAGGTCGTTTAAGTTCAGCAATAGGCTGTCTTAACGGCCTTTTTTGATCTTGGGGGCGATTTTTGACTTTGATTTGATTGCATCCAATCATCCTCTCCGACCCTATACATACCGACCATTCCAACACAATTGACAGCAACCTTGCCAAATATGTGCGACTACTGACAATTTGCTTACTAGACTTAATTAACCTATGTGCGACCTGAGATGTGCACCTTGATGAACAGAGTTTTTGGATGAAGACAGCCCTAAATAATAGGGCTAGCCGATTTGGGCCATAAGCGCGGTTTGTCTATGAGTCACATTAAGGAAAAGAATAAGAGGGCAACAAATTAAGCCCTTTATTGAGCAGTGATTTATAGGAAATGAGTTATGAAGTATTTAAAGGAAACCGCTTTAGCGAGCCTTGTGCTGGCTGGGCTTGTTGGTTGTGGCGGTGATTCAGGTTCATCAAGCAGCACGACACCCATTACTTTGAGCGTGAGTGATGCGCCCATTGATGATGTTAAAGACGTAACTGTGACATTCAGTAAGGTCGCTTTACTTCCTCAAGGGGGAGGTTCGCCACTGATTTATGATGTGTATAAAACGGACGAAAACGGCGATTACGTTGATGAAAATGGCGATCCATTGCCAGATGGTGAGGATCCGATTCCATTAAGTGTGAATTTGCTGGATTACCAAGGCAGCGATGCGCTTCCTTTGATTGAAAATGAGGTCATTCCGGTAGGCAGCTATAAGTTGTGTGTGTTTGCCAATGATGGCGATCACCCAACAGATCCATCTTACGTGATAGAAAACGATGATACGCCCCGTGAGTTAACGGTGAAAGGTAATGGGGCGTGCCCGCAAGGTGTGGGTAAAGAAGATAACGCTGGCGTGCTTTACTTTAATGATTCATTTAATGTGAACCAACAGAGTAACGATTTTGTTGTCGAGTTCGATCTTCGACGCGGCCTAAAGAACAGTTCAACATATCCTGATTACACTATTCAAAGAACGTCTGTAAGCCTTATCAATACGGTTGAGACCGGAAATATTGAAGGTACTGTTGCGAAGCAAACCTTTGATGCTTGTAGGCTTACAACCGATAATACATTTGTTCAGGCGGTCTACTTGTATGAAGGCAACATCGACAAAGATGACATGACACCGATTGGTGGTAGTGAGGAAGTAAAACCAGTCACTTCAGCTTCCGTTGTGCTTGGTGAAGACCAAACTAATTTTGAATTCTCACTGGGCTTTATTGATCCAGGTACTTACTCATTGGGTTATACCTGTACCGCACAGCATGACAGTGATGAAGATAATGCAGCGCCACTAGCCGCTGGGTTCGCAATATACGAAGCTCAAAATGGCGTGCAAGTAACGGTTGGTCAAGACAGACAAGTGTCATTCTAACGTTTATGTGAATGACGTTTTTGATCATGTCGCCTAGCTAGCATGAATTTGATGCGCATTGAGTGTGACTCTAGGGAAGTGATAATGTAACTTTGTATCTCTTACTTTAACCTAGCGAAATGTACTCCGGCGTTGATTATGAAATCTAGCTTAAGCATTCGATCTTACACCAAGCAATTTAATACTCATGCTCATGATGACCATCATCAATTGGTATTGCCGATCCAAGGCAGTATCAATATCGAGATGGTGGGGTATGTCGGTAAGGTGGCCGTGGGAGAATGTGTGGTGATTCCGGTAACCACAGCGCATGCGTTTAAGGCGGATGAAGCCGCGCGGTTTATTGTCGCGGATATGGCGGAGTTGCCGCAGCACTTGTTAGAACATGAGCTCTCGGTTTTCACGATAACACCACCTTTGATGAGCTTCTTGTTGTTTGTTGAGAAGCAGCTGGAGTATCAGGTCGATAGTGGTATTGAGTCATCAATCTTGGATGTGTTTTCACTGCTGTTAGATCAACAACAAGTGAGCAAGAGCATCGACCCTCGAATCCGTGCGGTACAGAGGTTGATTGCGGATAACTACACCCAGCCGTTATCCATTTCACAACTTGCTGAAACGGCCTGTTTGAGTCCTACCCAATTCAAAAAACGCTTCAAAGAGTGCTTGGGTATCAGTGCGCTTAAATACATCACTCGATATCGCATGGAGAAAGCCCAAGCTTTGCTAACCCACACCGATTTACCGGTTCAGTTGATAGCCGAAAATGTGGGCTATAGTGATGTATCTGCTTTCAGTCGTCGCTTCTCTCAGCACTTTGGAATGTCTCCAAGGGCGTTTCTAGGCTCAATGAAAGACAGTCTTTAGAAACAACAATAGCGTCCTTTCAGCAAACTAACTTTTATCAATTTTCACTATTATCTATTTCAGAACTGAAAATTGGGTAATAGAAATGAATCTTGCCATCAATCGCATTAACGAATTCCAAACGGGCACTTTAGCCATCTTGTTTGCTTCTATTTTATGGGGCACGACAGGCACTGCCGCAAGTTTTGCTCCCGATCTAAGTCCATTGGCGATTGGCGCTTTCTCTATGGGCGTTGGCGGCCTAATGCAAGCGGGCTTAGCGTATCGAAAAATCCTATTCGCTTTCGACAAACTTTGGCAGAACAAGAGGCTGTTGGCAGTGAGCGCTTTGGCTTTGGCGGTCTATCCTTTAGCTTTCTATTCTTCAATGAAATTATCTGGCGTGGCGATTGGTACCGTGGTTTCGATTGCTACAGCACCTTTCTTTTCTGCATTGTTAGAGTGTCTGATTAGCAAAAAGAATAATATCAACCGACGTTGGCTCACTAGCTTTGCAATTGGTGTGGTGGGTATTGGGATGTTGGTGTTTTCAGAATCTTCATCGGTGAGCGAATCCGGTGATGATCTCAAGCTATTGGGTATTGCTTTAGGTCTGCTCGCGGGGTTGTGTTACGCCATTTATTCTTGGGCGACAAAAGCACTGATAGATAAAGGGATTAAGTCGCAAGCGGCGATGGGCAGTATTTTTGGCCTCGGCGCGATACTGTTGCTGCCAACACTCTGGTTTACGGGTGATAACCTGTTTTCCACGCAGACCAACGTATTAGTCATCAGTTATCTGACCTTAATCCCACAATGCTTGGGCTATGTCGCCTTCAGTTTTGGTTTACGCCATGTCACCGCGAGCAGTGCCAATCTGCTGACTCTGTTTGAACCAGTAGTTGCAGCGGTGCTTGCCGTCTGCGTTGTCGGTGAGCTGATTCCTTTTACAGGCTGGCTAGGTATGTCTCTGATTGTGCTGTGCTTGTTTATACAGTCGAAGCCAGCTAAAGGAACGTTATAAGTGTTTGTTTTGTAGTGCCTAATTGAAATTTATTCATGCGTAATTCTTATAATTGAATAAAATCAGTATCTCAGTTGTGAGAGTGCTGTTACTATCGCTATCAATAGTCGGGGGGCATATACCTTATTTGGTGTTTGCTGAGATCGTTAGTCGAGACCCGTTGAACCTGATTCAGTTAACACTGGCGTAGGGAACTATAAGCACTCGATCTACGTCTGCACTCATGAAGACTGTTCATGAATCCAATGCGACTTCTCCTTCGATCGGTGTTCGTTCTCCTACGTCTTGTAAGATAGTAGGAGCGACAATGACACACAGTTCTATTTCAAAAGATTTAACGCCAAAAGCCTCAGCTTCACAGCACTCTGCTGATGATTCGATTCGAACGAACACTCCGATTGTATTGACGATCGCTGGCTCAGACAGTGGCGGCGGTGCCGGTATTCAAGCTGATATTAAAGCCATGTCTGCGACAGGTAGTTTCGCTTGTTCGGTAATTACCGCGATCACTTCTCAGAACACGCAAGGCGTTTCCGCCATTTTTCCTATTCCACTCGACCATGTTGCTAGCCAGTTAGATGCGGTTTTCACTGATCTCAATATCGTGGCTGTGAAAGTCGGCATGTTGGCCGATTCGCAAATCATCAAAGTCGTTGCTGACAAAATTAAGCAGTACCAACCTAAGCACTTAGTGATTGACCCTGTGATGGTCGCGACAAGTGGTGACCTTCTTCTAGAAAACTCAGCTATCACGACGCTAAAACAAGAGTTGATTCCGCTGGCAGATATCATTACTCCTAATTTACCTGAAGGCGCAGCATTAACAGGCAAGCCAGTACCTGAAAGCGAAGCTGAAATACAGGGCATGATTGAAGACCTGCGCGCACTAGGTGCTAAAGCCGTTCTCTTGAAAGGTGGCCACCTAGAGAAGGATGAGAACAGTAACGATCTACTGATTCTGCCGACTACCTCTGCCTTGATTAGCGCTAAGCGTTTCCCGACTAAAAACACGCACGGTACGGGTTGTACGCTTTCTTCTGCTATTGCTTCTTTCTTAGCGCAAGGCAACACGCTGTCAGAGGCTGTCGACCTAGGCAAACAATACATTTCTCGCGCGATTGCTCACGCTGATGAGTTACAAGTCGGTCAAGGTCATGGCCCTGTAAATCACTTCTTCGCTGGACACGGTAATGTCCGTTAATACGGTTGGTGTTCAGCTCAGCAATGCCTCCTTACGTTATAACGACAGTGAGCACGCGACCTTGTCTGGGTTGTCGCTTAGCCTAAACGCGGGTAAGTGGACGGTATTGCTGGGTCGAAGTGGTTGCGGGAAAACCACCGTATTGCGTTATCTGGCAGGTTTGCTGGACGATAAGGTGGAGTGGCAGGGCACATTGGCAACGTCTGATGAATTACCTTTAACGGATCGCATCGCTTACATGGCGCAGCAAGATTTGTTACTGCCGTGGCTATCGGTCATCGACAATGTTTGCCTGAGTCATCGTTTTCAAAATCCAGCTTCTGATAAAGCAGTGCAAACTAATCAAGCACTCGAGTTGTTAGCTGCGGTTGGTTTGGCTGATTATGCGAATGCGATGCCGGATCAATTGTCTGGTGGTATGCGTCAGCGTGTTGCTTTGGCTCGCACTTTAATGCAAGACAAGCCTGTGGTGCTGATGGATGAGCCGTTCTCTGCGCTGGATGCGGTAACGAGACACAAACTACAGAGCTTAGCGTGTGAACTGCTAAAAGGTAAAACCGTTGTGTTGATCACCCATGATCCACAAGAAGCAGTGCGCTTGGCGGACAATTTGTATGTGTTGCAAGGCACACCTGCGAATGCTCAGTCTTTATCTGTGCCTAACACCGCGACACCACGAGTGTTAGATGGTGAATGTGCTGAGTTACAACAAGCGATCTTAGATCAGTTGGAGCGTGACTATGAATGATCTAACGCGAAGCGAAGCTGTAGCTCGTTCAACTAACGCACAGACTACCACTACACGCGATCGTCAGATGAATCCTGTTGTTCGTTTGCTTATCAGCAGTGCTGTGATTCTCGGTTTATGGCAGTTAGTTGTGGTTGTCTTCGAGATGCCGAGCTTCATTCTGCCTGCGCCAGCAGAAGTCTTTTTAAAGCTGATTGAACGTTACGATGTGTTACTCAAACACACATGGGTGACTGCGCAAGAGATCTTACTTGGCTTGCTGCTTGGTTTATCGATGGGGCTATTTTTCGCTCTGCAGATGTTGATGTTTGATCCGCTAAAGCGTTGGCTATTGCCTATCTTAATTGCCAGCCAAGCGATCCCCGTGTTTGCTATCGCGCCAGTACTGATGCTGTGGCTAGGTTATGGCATCGCGTCAAAAGTGGTGATGGCGGCGATCATCATCTTCTTCCCTGTGACCACATGTTGCTACGACGGCCTACGTAACACACCAACAGGCTATCTCGATCTTGCCAAGACGATGGGTGCATCGAAATGGCAATTGCTCCGCCATATCCAACTGCCTGCCGCACTGCCAATCTTAGCGTCTGGCATTCGTGTAGCTGTGGTGATTGCGCCAATTGGTGCGGTCGTCGGGGAGTGGGTTGGTTCGAGTGAGGGGCTGGGTTACCTAATGCTACAGGCCAACGCACGCATGATCATTGATGAGATGTTTGCTGCCTTGTTCATCTTGGCGGTGCTGTCTATCTCGCTCTACTTCGTTACAGATAAATTACTCAAAAAAGCTATCCCTTGGGAAAACCAATGATGGCTTCGCTCAACATAAGAATAATATTCAAAAGGAAAGGTTAACCGTGAAAAATACAAAATTGATAGGTGCAGTGGCACTGCTTGCTTCATTGGTTTCAGGTCATGCTCTAGCGGACTCTGAACAAAAGAAACTGACACTGATGCTGGATTGGTTTGTGAACCCGAACCATGGCCCGATTGTGATCGCTCAAGAGCGTGGCTACTTTGCTGACCAAGGTCTAGACATTGAAATTCAAGAACCCGCAGACCCAAGCACACCAGCAAAACTGGTCGCGGCAGGTAAGGTCGATTTAGCGGTAACTTACCAACCAAGTTTAACCATGGATGTGGCAGCGGGCCTTCCTTTAGTTCGTGCATCAACCCTTATCGCGACGCCACTGAACACACTAATGGTATTGGATAACGGCAAGAACGATTCGCTAGCGGATCTGAAAGGCAAGAAGATCGGTATTGCGATCGCTGGAAACGAAGAAGCGACTATCGGCACCATGTTAGCGCAAGAAAATGTTGAGTTTACGGATGTGCAAACCATCAATGTTGGTTGGGCACTTTCATCTTCATTGGCATCAGGCAAGGTAGATGCAATTTGGGGTGGCCTACGTAACTTCGAAACCAACCAGTTAGCCCTTGAAGGCTTTAAAGCAAAAGCGTTCTTCCCAGAAGAGCACGGTGTGCCAGCTTACGATGAGCTTATTTTTGTTGCGAACGCAAAGCAGCACGACGATGAAGAGATCAAAGCGTTCAATAAAGCATTGGAACAAGCAACAACTTACATCGTGAACCACCCACAAGAGTCATGGAGCGAGTTTGTTGCGTATTCACCAGATACGTTGAACAACGAGCTTAACCAACGCGCATGGAACGACACGCTGACTCGTTTTGCACTTCGCCCTTCTGCTGTTGACCTAAAGCGTTACGACGATTATGCACAGTTCATGTTCGACAAAGGCATCATCAAATCACTACCAAAAGCCGCTGACTACGTACCGACTTTTGACTAAGGAATCTCATGAAATACCAAGACTTAATCCAAGCCTGTCAACAAGATTGGCAAGACTACACTGAACATGATTTTGTTAAAACGCTAGCAAACGGCACGCTCGCTCAGCCGTGTTTTTTGCATTACCTGAAGCAAGATTTTCTGTTTTTGAAGCAGTATGCTCGCGCTTATGCATTGGCAATTTACAAGGCTAAAACCTTGGCTGATATGCGTCGTGCACTGCCAAGTGTTCATGCTTTATTAGATTCTGAAATCTCTCACCACGTGACTTATTGTGGTCAGTGGGGTTTAACTGAATCTGATTTGGAAAACGAGCCCGAGGATTTCGGTACAGTCGCTTACACGCGCTACGTTCTGGATGCGGGTATGACGGGTGACCTTGTCGATCTTTATGCGGCACTGGCTCCGTGTTCCATTGGTTACGCTGTGATTGGTAAAGCACTTTTAGAAAGCAGCGATACTGTATTAGAAGGCAACCCGTACGCAAGCTGGCTGCAACTGTATGGCAGTGAAGAGTTCCAGTCTGGCGTAGCAACGGGCGCGGAATACTTCAACCAGCTGCTTGCTGAAATTGATATCAACAGCGAACGCGGTCAGAACATCGTTCATATCTTCAAAACCGCAACACGTATGGAAGTGGCTTTTTGGCAGCAAGGTCTGAATGCACTTAATGACTCAACAGCGGTTTAGAGCGACTTTCACGAATAAGGATTCCCCCATGCTAACTGAACAAATTATTCAATCGCTGCGCGCAGTACGAGAGCAAAAGCCACTGGTTGTGAACATCACCAACTACGTCGTGATGAACAACACAGCCAATGCGTTATTGGCGATTGGCGCTTCGCCTATCATGGCGCACTCGCAACAAGAACTGGCTGAGATGATGTCTTTCTCTGGCGCGCTTGTGATTAACATTGGCACGCTCGACAGTGTTTGGACACCAAGAATGTGTTTTGCTGTTGAGCAAGCCAACGCGAACAACAAGGTTGTGGTTCTTGACCCTGTGGGTTGTGGCGCAAGTAGGCTGCGTACCGAAACTTCTCGTGAAATTGCACGCTTAGCCGAAAAGTTAATCATTCGTGGTAACGCGTCTGAGATTATTGCATTAGCGGGCGAGCAAGCGCAGAGCAAAGGTGTGGATGCGCTTGATAGCAGTGATGCTGCGTTAGGTGCTGCACAGTGCTTAGTGGCTGAATACGGTGCAAATGTGGTGATATCTGGTGAGACAGATTACGTTGTCACGAAAGACAGTGTTGTGACGTTAAACAATGGTCATCCAATGATGCCGTATGTGACAGGCATGGGTTGTACCTTAACTGCATTGACGGGGGCGTTTGCTGCTGTTGGTGATGACAGTGGTTTGGCTGCTGCGGCGGTATTAGGTGTGGTTGGCGAAATCGCCGCTGAGAACTCACGTGGCCCAGGCAGCTTACAAATGAACTTGCTTGATGAACTGTATCAACTCGATGAAGAGACACTGATTCAACGCTTGAAGATTCAGTAGGTTTAATCTAGTTCTAAGCTCAAAACTGATCGTTCTGAGTTAATAGCTCTTAACTTAAAGCTCTTAACTAAAAGAAAGCCCCCGACACTTATGTGTTGGGGGCTTTTTATTATTGGTTCGGAACCGTGTCAGCCGTGTTGAAGGCTGGTTTCGTTAGGTTCTAAATCGATTTACTTGGCTCTCTAGATGATGAGCAACCTCAGTTAAGTGACTCGCTGCGCCAGAAATACTGCTGACTGACTCTTGGTTACTTTGTGCGATGGTATTGGCACCTTGCGCATTTTCACCCAGTGACTTGGTTAAGCAGTCTTGCTCATCGACGGATATCGCGATTTGGCTGTTGGCCTGATTCAAATCTTGGATGTGTTGGTTAATCACATGCAAGTTCTGAGAAGCTTGTTGCGCCTGAGTCGAAGCATCAGAAACCGTGCTGTGGCTCTCTTTGATCGATTCTAAAGCGTCTTTAGCGCCACGTTGTAGCGAGGTGATGAGTTCGTCAATCTGGCTCGCAGAATCTTGAGTACGCTTAGCTAGTGTTCTCACTTCATCGGCTACGACAGCAAATCCACGGCCTTGCTCACCCGCACGTGCGGCTTCAATGGCAGCGTTCAATGCCAATAGGTTAGTTTGCTCAGAAACGCCTTTAATTACTTCAAGAATGGCACCAATGTTCATCGACTCTTTGTGTAGGTCAGTCACTTTCTGGCTGCTGACCTGCATGCTTTCATCGGCGCTGCCAATTTCATGCAGTGTTTTGTCTACTTCTTTGAGTCCCATCGCCACATTCTCGGTTGCTTGGTTAGCAACTTGAGACGCGTGGTTAGCACTTGCAGCAATTTCTGATGTGCTGGAAGCCAATTGATCAACGGCAGAAGAGATATTGATCATTTCGCTGTTCAATTGTGTTGCGTTGGTCGAGCTGTTGTTTGTCACCTGATTGAGTGACTCCGACATCTCACCAATACGCACACTAGAACGGTTCACTTGGCCAACAATATCGCGCAGAGATTCAATGGTGATCTCCATATTAGTCAGCAGTTCGCCAATCTCATTTTTGCTCTCAATGTTCACTTCCACATTCAAGTTACCTTGAGAAAGCTCGTTGGTGATCTGTTTAACCTGCGCGATGCCTTTGGTAATAGAGCGAGTCACCAACACGGCGCTCGTCATACCAATAACTAAAGCCACACCCGTCAGCAAGATGATGATTTGAATCGAACGCTTTT
The DNA here is from genome assembly GCF_902751245.1 of Vibrio sp. Vb339. Lineage (NCBI taxonomy): Bacteria > Pseudomonadati > Pseudomonadota > Gammaproteobacteria > Vibrionales > Vibrionaceae > Vibrio > Vibrio sp. Vb339. The sequence goes on from NZ_CADDIS010000001.1 coordinate 996,600, forward strand.
CACTGGCTTGCAGTACTGGCGTGAGCGCTTGTTTCTGTTGCTCGAGAATACTTTGAGCATCCGCGACCGCAATCGCTAAGCTGTCACCAATAGAGGCGAGGGTAGCGGTTCTTTGGGTGTTCTCAATCATCTGTTGATGAACTTGCTCAAAGCCTTTTGCATACGCTTCGCGTTGGTTCGAGAAGTCCTCAATCAGCTCACTTTGATAAGGCGATGATTTGAGAGACTCAATATCGCTTTCAATACCTGGTAGCGCGTATTCAAAGATATCTTTACCCGCTTCATAGGTTTTGAGGTCGTTGTTGTTTGAGTAACTGAGTACGGTGATCTTAGCTGCGAGAAAGTTCTCCATCAACATGCCCGCGTATAAGCTCGCGTTTGGATCGTTGTTATTATATGACTCATACAACAAGCTCTGAGCCGCTTTCAGTGCGTTAGTTTCTCGTTTGACCATCTCAACGTTGACCAGTTGGTCAATGAGGAGCTCACTCTGTTTCATTGACCCATAAGCCACATCAAACGCCGCCACGCTGTCTTGCACTAATTGCAGGCTAGCTAGGCTATCGGTTTTGGTAGTGGATTGGATTAAGTTGTTGAGCAGATCATCAATCGCAAGTTTGCTTGATTGATAATTCGTTTCGTACTGTTCATCCAATGACTCTAAGTAACGTTCAGAAGCTAAACGCATCTGAAGAAAGTGCACTTGAATGTTGCTTGATAATGTCGCTTTTTGGCTGAGTTCACTGTATTGGCTAAAGCCGTTCGACAAGGTTTGAATCCCTTTGTAACTCACAAAGCCTGAAATGACGAAAAAGAGCAAGCAGATGGCATAACCCAGCTTGATCTTGAGCGCTATAGAAAGGTGGCGCATAACTATCCCTATATTTACCTGATTCCTTCACTGTGGAGTATTTCATAAAACAGCGTTCTGGGCATGCTTGAAGTGAATTCTTTGTGTAATAAGTAACGCTTTAGTTAAAAAATTCAGGTTTTTCGGCATGCTTTCAACGAGTTGCGTATTTGATGGCGCGTATGTCATTGAGCTAATTTAGTATTAACTTCCATGCACATGATGCGATTTGTCGGTAAAATGGTGCAACGCCAATTTTAGACATCGACTCCAAAGGTACGAAATGAACCCTTATAAGCTCTATTTAGTAACGGATGACCAACAAGATTTAGAAACGCTTAAGTTCGTGGTTGAACAAGCGGTTGCGGGTGGCGTTACTATGGTCCAAGTAAGAGAAAAACATGGGGACGTAAGAGCGTTCATTGAGCGTGCAGAAGCCGTTAAATCGGTTTTAGCTGGAACGGGTGTACCTTTGATCATTAATGATCGAGTTGATGTGGCATTGGCCGTTGATGCTGATGGTTTGCATTTGGGGCAATCGGATATGCCTGCCGAGTTAGCACGCCAGTTGATAGGTCCAGATAAGATTCTTGGGTTATCAATTGAAACTGAACAACAGCTACAACAAGCCGATAGTTTACCGATTGATTACATTGGCCTCAGTGCGCTTTTTGCCACACCAACCAAGACGAATCTAAAGAAACATTGGGGTTATGAAGGCATTCAAATGGCTTTGGAAACAACGAAGTTGCCGATTGTGGGTATCGGTGGAATCAACGAGTCGAACATTCCGCAGTTGGTTAAGACAGGTATTCATGGATTGGCCTTGGTATCAGCGATATGTCACGCAGAAAGCCCAAAACAAGCGACGCAGGATCTGCTATCTCTAATGGGAGAGTGAAAGGGAGTAGATACTAGAAAACAAATGACGTTGGTCATCTGTTTTCTAGTGAAAGCACAAGCACGGAGTCGTGCTAGATGTGTTTACCGATAGAGTATTTAAGGTGCTCTATCTAACACATCGTTTGGTCTATTGAATGCAAAGAGCAACCGTGCCGATGACCATAAGAACGATCGCCGCGTACCAACCGTATTGTGCAGTTTTATCAGCAACAAACACCTTAATGTAGTTGATCTCTTCATGCGCCATTGCGATGAAGTCCGTGTAGTTAATCGATAACTCACGGCTAGCTTCTTTCAGGTCTTGTTGAAGCTTGTTGAAAGACTCATCGATGAAGCCCTTTGTTTCCGAAGCAGATGGAGTAGCTGTTAACGCTAGGCTATTCCAAACCGCCATACGCGATTCATATTCGCTTTCACTGACACAATTAAGTACGCGTAAATCATACTCTCGTTTGTTACGCTCTTTACCCATTTTCTCAGGGCAAATATTTCTTAAAACGTTCACGACAAATTTTCCAAAAGGTTCATTTAGATATAAAAAAGCACTCAAAGAGCGCTCATAAACTGGGTGCGAATTAATATTCAAAAAGTGATCTATTTGAAACCGATATAAGCGACTGCAAGGCTGAGCGCTTATCTGGGAGATTTGAAGTTGGGTCAGTTGTGTTAAAGAGCGATTTGGGCCTGTTTATATTCGTTTGAAAAGACAAACCCGTTGGGATCGCATAGTAGTTATGTCACTTTGGGACATCAACTAGGGTGTTTTATCCACACGACAAAGATATTTATCGGCAAGATAAGCAGAAATGAGGTAGCGGTGGTGGGTTCCATGCCGATATTGAATCTCTGAATTGACGATGAGTGAAGAACAGGGGAGCTTAGTTGGCTTGCCATTGATTGTATTGCAGTGAGTGTCCCTTAAGCTTCTCAATAAGGCTGGTGAGTACTGGGCCGTTGATGTGGCTGCGTGACACCAAACATCCCACTGGAGTAATCCAACCCCCATGCTCGTGTGAGACAGGTAACGCCACAAGATCGCCTTTTTGAATGCCTTCCATCACCATCATCTCGGGCACATTTGCCCAACCCACGTTCTGTTCAACGAGATCAACAATGGTCTTGTGGTTGTTGGCATACCAAAGCATCGAGCTAATACCGTAGGTGAACCACAGTTCGCGTTGCTTTGAGCTGCGATGCACACATTGGCGATAGCGCTTGAGGTCTGAGTCTTGTACGACCGACATTTGGCTGAGTTCATGAGTGGCAGAGCTAACGGTTAGGAAACGCGCTTGGCCCAGCAAGAAGAAATCCATATCGACCTTCAGTTCGCCATCCGCGTAAATGATGCCAATCTGCGCTTTGCCACGTCTTACTAGGTCTTCAACATCGAAGGTTGAGGTGGTAATGATATCGAAGTGTGTGATCGGAAATTGATCGGCGAGTGAGCTGATTATCTTAATGAAGTTCTTATCTATGATGCTTTCATCAACCGCAATGATCAGTTCGTGCTCATCTTCTTGTGTGAGCGATTCAACTTTTTGGTCGAAGTACTTTTGTTGGTCGAGAATCGACTTAGCCACAGGCAATAACGCTTTACCTTTGCTGGTTAAAACGGGGATGTTTTTCTCTCGATTAAACAGCTCTTGGTCAATGGCAATTTCGAGATTGGCGATCGACTGGCTGACGCCGGATTGAGCGCGTTTCAGTTTACGTGCGGCGGCAGAGAAAGAGCCACTTTCACACACAGTGACGAAGACTTTTAGTTGCTCAAAACTGTACATGTTATTTCTCGGTCAATTCAAAATGTGGTACATACACTTAAGCTATCACTAATCGTGATGGCTGTTAACTTTCTCTTATTGTTTTCGGTGACATAATTTCGGCTAACCCACCATGTAATAAATAGCTATAGGAATGTATGAGTACGTTAGAGAGAGTTTTCCACTCGGTATTGTTTGAAGTATTGGCCGTCACACTGTCAATTATAGGTTTAGCGATATTTACTGATCACGATGTGAATGCACTATCAGGAACCATGATAGTTGTTGCGACTATCGCAATGATTTGGAACTACTGTTTTAACCGTATTTTTGATCGTTATTTCACGGGTGAAAAATCAAAGCGTTCGCTTAAGTTACGTGTTTTTCACGTCGTGCTATTTGAGGCTGGCTTGTTGATCGCGACGATCCCTGTGATGGCATACTTACTTAACGTTGGGTTATGGCAGGCATTTTTGATGGACATCGGCGTGACCATTTTTATTACCATTTACGCGTTTGTGTTTAATCTGATTTATGACCATGTTCGAGCATTCTGGGTACGCAGAGGGGAGCTAGCCGTTCAGTAATCTACCAAGTCAGTAAACACTATTTTGGCCACTAACCGTTTGTTTATTCGTTATTTTGACGGAGATATTCGGTTAGTAGGCCTAGGTAGCCCATCGTTTGTTCTGCTATCTTAAATAAGGTGATAATTTGAGTTCTTGAAATAACAGATTAAGAGGAAAGGATGCCAGATACCTCTCAGATAATGACAGTGGTAGATAAGAAGGAAGTCGAGCTGTTTGCGGAACTGTTCACACATATCGATGGTGAAATCTACACCTTGTTACGCAGTGCCAAAATCCCCAATGACATTCTCACCAGCAATGACCATTACGATTATCTCCCAGAGACCACCATAAAAAATGTGGTCAAGATTATGGGGGAGTCGGCGTCGAGAGAAGAGTTTTCGTTGTTTATGTGGAGCTTTTGCAAACAAACCTATGTACCAAGGTTTGTGGCTAAGCTAAGCCAGCAGGATTCATTGAAAAATACGCTAGCCCAATTTGGTGAGCAGTTGAAGCTCATATCCAATGGTGCGAATGTCTATACCAAGCAATCTGGAGGCAAGTGGTGGTTTGTTCGTGAGAAGCCGTTTACTAACGCGCCTTGGTTTAAGTTTGCTGAATTGTTCTCTGTTATTTTCATCAACGAGCTGCTTTCAGTATTAACGCAAGGGCGTTGGAAGCCGTCTGAGGTTGGCATTCAAAGTGGCGATCTCGAATGTTTTCAATCTCTTCCACAAATGGGCACTGCTCAGTTTTATACACAGAGACCCGTTACTGCCTTTGAAATTCCAGAAGAAATCATGCTTGCGCCGATTGTTTTACCCAAAATTGCTCAAGTAACAGATCTCACTAGGCCTTTACCTAGCTCATTTCTGAGCGCTTTTAAGCTTGTTATAAAACCCTACCTCACAATGGGGAAACTGCCAATTAGCTTGGCATCTGAGATTCTGAATATTCATGTCAGGACGATCCAGCGTCGGTTGGAAAGTGAAGGCGTGGTCTACAAAACTTTGATTGAAGAGATGGTTCTTGAGCAGGTCTTGGAATTGCTAGAGCAGTCCGATCTATCGATCACGCAAGTGGGCGCGAAGATGGGGTATTCCGATTCTTCCCACTTTACCCGAGCGTTCAAACGACAGATGAACATGACGCCAAGACAGTACCGAAAAGAGCACAGCTAAAAACAGTAAGTAAAAACCGGAGCCTGAACGCAGAATTATTTATTGTCACCAAATGGCCATTTATCAACCTTGAATACTGGCAATATCACTACTAAGTTATTGAATGTGGATGAGTTGTTTTTATTTTTTTTAGCGAGTGTCGCAACCAATAAAAACACCTTTGAAACCTCATGACACTCATTAGTAGTTACGGAATCGTTATGGGAAGTGGACGCCACTAACAAACGGAATCAAGGTGTAAAAATGAAAAATGCAGGCTTAAAGCTCTCTGTTGTTGCTCTTTCGTGTTCATTTGCTCTTTCTGCAAATGCAGCATCAACGCTATTTACTAACGTCGATGTGTTCAATGGTACTGAAAACAAATTGTACGAAGACCATCATGTATTAGTCGAAGACAATCTTATCAAACAAATCTCTGCGAGCCCGATAGAGGCTGGTGATGCTGTAGTGATCGACGGCGAAGGCAAAACGCTAATGCCGGGATTAATCGAAGGCCACGGACACTTACTGCTGAACGGCGGTAACCTAAGCGATCACGAGAACAACCGAACGATCGAAGAGTTAGCCGCGCGAGCGACAGTGAACGCGAACGCTGCGTTTCAATCGGGTTTCACTACGTGGCGTGATGCTGGTGGCTTGAATACTGGTTTACGTAAGACTATCGATTCAGGCATGTTGCCGGGGCCACGACTTTACACATCAGGTGCGTTTATTGGCCCGACTGGTTCACACGCCGATTTCAGTAACCTAACAACGGCTAACCAACACTTCTTTGGTTCATCGACCAGTATGGCTCGAAATAGCGTGAGCTTTAATGCCGACGGTATTACCGAAATCAAAGCGGCTGCTCGCCAAAACTTCAAGCAAGGTAATACGCAAATTAAGATCATGTCATCGGGTGGTGTTGCATCATCATTTGACCCTTGGCAGCTGAATGCGATGTCTGCGGAAGAAATTGAAGCCGCCGTTGAAATTGCAGATGCGTATGGCTCTTACGTGATGTCTCACGCTTACAGCAAAAAAGCGATCATGCGTAACTTGGATGCGGGTGTTAAAACGATCGAGCACGGTTTCATGTTCGATGGCGATATCGCCGACAAGATGGAAGACAAAGATGCTTACATCACAACTAACATGACCGCGTTTTCACCTTACCTGACGCAGATCGAAGCGATCAACTCGAATCCAGCCTCTAAGCGTAAAGCGGAGTCGGCAACCAAAGCATTCAAAGACTACATCTCGAATGTAAACAAGTACCAACCGAAATGGGGTTTCCACACAGACTGTGTCGGTGACGTGGTTTCTTGTATCAAACAAACCGACCACACGATCTTCCTAGCGGGTAAGGAATTAGGCAACTTCTTCACTTTGAAAGGCATGACATCGGTAAACGGTGAGATCGTTAAGTTATCTGGCGTGATGGACCCATACCCAGAGGGTAAGTTAGGCGTGATTGAAGCGGGTGCATACGCCGATATTATTATTGTTGAAGGCAACCCACTTGAAGACTTGTCAGTGATTGGGGCAAACGAAAAATGGTTTGATGCAGAGCCGCGCAGTCCTGAAATCGACACCATTAAAGTCATCATGAAAGATGGCAAAGTCTACAAAAATACGCTGTAACTCAGTTCGACAACTTAGTTAAAAATTAAGCTTTAATGGGTGACCTATTTGGGTAGGTCACCTCTCTTCAAGGTGTTCCTTATGCAAAAAATGCTTTCTCTTATCCTGTCGGTGGCATCACTTGCGGCCGTTGCTTTACCTACTTTTGCTGAAACAGCGATGAATCTTGAGTGGCAAGATCTGAACTCAGAGTCTCACGAAATGAAAGTAGAAATGCCGGATCTCACCGATCAACAAATGCGTCTATTACAAGGTGTGATAGCAATGAGTGCATCAGAGGAAGAGCAAGTTCAACAACAGGTTTTATTATTCAAACAAACGCTAAAAGAGCAGGGTGTAGAAGCCGACGAAATGATCGCGCTGCGTGACGAATACATGCAAACCATGAAAGCAAACGCCGAAGCCATCACGACAGAGTTTGATGGCAAGAAAGTACGAGTTCCCGGTTTCATCGTTCCATTGGAGTTCTCCGAGGGCATGACTGCAACAGAGTTTTTGTTAGTGCCAGTGGCGGGTGCGTGTATCCACATGCCGCCACCACCTGCAAACCAGATTGTGCGCGTGTCTTTCCCTGAAGGCTTTCAGGTACAGAACGTTCAGTACCCAGTGTGGGTAGAAGGTGACTTTAGCTCGAACAAAGTGACTGAAGAGGTCTTCCTAGTCGATGGCAAAAGTAACCTCACTATGGGTTATGAAATGAAAGCTTCGATGATCGAAGACTATTATGAAAAAGAAAATTAATGGTTGTCATCAAATGACAATTTTCAATGTGAGTAATAACTAAAATAAAACTAACTTAAAAAGCACTGGTGACATGATGAACTCAAGATTCTCTAAAATAAGTATGGCTATTGTGATGGCGGCTAGCCCAATGAGCGGCGTTGTTTACGGCGCTAACTTCGAAGGCCCAGATTCTGTTGAAAATACAATTGCAGAGCAGAAAGCACAAAAGAAATCTTGGAGGGAGTCATTAGCTGAAGATGGTTTTACATTTGGTGCAGATTACTTTGCTTTGGGGCTGACCTCAGGGGATGGAGTTGGCGGCGATAGCGTTGATGCATCGTCGGGTGTGGCACGATTATACGGTTCATGGCATCTATTCGGAAAGGACACACAGAACTCAGGTAGCCTGGTTTGGAAGGTGGAACATAGGCATGCTTATGGTGATACTGCGCCAAAAGACTATTCATTCGGCCCACTTGGCTATGTCGGTTCAATTGGCCCTGCATACAGTGACCAAGGGTTTCGTGTTACGGACTTAAATTGGAAGCAAAAAATCAACGATGGCAAAGGCACTATTGTTGTCGGTTGGCAGGATGTAACGAACTATGCAGATGTTTACGCCTTAGCAAGCCCATGGTCTGGTTTTACTAATTTGGCATTCTCGACAGGCTCTGGTGCGATGGGCTTACCTGATGATGGTGTACTTGCGCTTTCGGCTGGTCATATGTTGGGCGAGAATTTTTATGTCGTCGGTGGTATCGCGGATGCAAATGGTCAGTCAGATGATATTTTTGATGGCTTTGATACCGCTTTTGGCAGCGATGCCTCTTACTTTACCACACTGGAATTAGGTTGGACGGCTTCGCAAGAGCAGATCTACACCGATAACTTCCATGTGACTTTCTGGGATTTTGGTGACGATACGCGCCACAGTAATAGCCTTGCTGCGGAAGGTGGCTCGGGCGTTAACTTTTCATGGAGTCAGTTCATGACTGATCAAGTGATGCCGTTTGTACGTGGTGGCTTCTCTGAAGGGGATGTTGCCCTTTACGATAAGTCGATTTCTGTTGGTATGGGTTACTTTGGATTAGGAAAACCGACCAACAACCTTGGTGTAGCGCTAAACTGGGCAGAAGTGAATGGTGACTCTTTTGCAGCTGATGCGAAAGCAATAAGCGGTAGCACAGAGCAATGGACTGCTGAGATCTACTACAACATGCAGTTTGGTGACCATTTCCAAGTAACGCCTGACATCCAGTACATAAAGGATCCTGCATTCTCCAATGAAAGCAGCGCTTGGGTGTTTGGTATTCGAGCGAGAGTCTTTATCTAACTTCTCTGCTTGTTAATCTCTGAAACGTAAAAAGTGAGCCTTGATAGGCTCACTTTTTTGTTTTAGGTCTGTATCAAAAGCGACTATGCTTTTTCGGCTTTGGGCGTGTCATCGAGTGCGAAGTAGATTTTTGAAACAACAATCTCTGCGACCAAAATAGTGAATACCACAGCGAAGAACGCCACAACACCATTCCAAGGGCCTGTGAAATCTACCTTGTCTCCAAACAAGATATTGATGGCTTCCAACATCACAAACTTAGAGCCCACCAGAATCACGTAACTGGATAAACCGCGATAAATCTTAGGCGCAGTCCCCGGTTTAGATTTGAAGTAATCAGCCAGCTTATGCTCTAAACCGATAGACAGTTTGAGTAGGAGTTGAAGCAGAATCGCAGCTGCAAATGAGATGGTGAATGATTCGATATTGACGAAGTCCCAGTATTCATCAAAAAAATTAAGAACCGTTAAATCGACGAGTACCGCAAGCGTGTATCCGACAAAGAGTCGTTGGGGCGTATTAAATCCATATACTTTTTCTATATTGCTCATCTACTTCTTCCTGAGTAAAGGGTTATAAAAAACTTAGGAGTTAATCTTATAATTTTCAAACGCTTATTGTTTTATATGCGAAACAGGTCTTAAAGTCGGCTTGGCGCATTATGGTAAGTAAGGGTTTTAAGAATGATCCAAGATAAGACTCCAATTTAGACAGAGGCGCATATGATTATTCATTTTAGAATCCAAGACGTAGAAGAGCTTTGGGGATCCATCGATTTGGCAACGCTCTTGCAGTTGGAACTGAGAGCAGTATCAACCACACCGTTAACTCTCTGATTGAAATAGTTAAGTTACCAATTACACTTGAAGCATAAGTTTGAATGGAGTCAACTTAATGCTTTCACCCCAATCGCTGTATTCCTCTTCTATTGTTCTGATCTTAACTGGCCTTTTTTCATCCTCGGCCTATGCCTCAAATGAAGCGATTCAAAATCGTTTAGAGAAGATCTTCGCGGCTTCTATTGCGTTGACTGACAGTGATGCGGTTTCTATTGGCTTTGTTGATTTTGATCCTAATTCATTTATCAATTTGAACGACAATGGTTTTGGCTCCGATAAAACCATCGATACTCGAAGCCAAGTGAGTGTGGGCTCCATTCCTTATTCTTCGGTGATTAACACCGATGACCCTGATCTTGACCTTATTTGGTCTGTGCGAGGGTCTTATGCGCTTTCTGAACAGGATATTGAAATCTCACCGGAAGTGACCTCTGATCGTCGTGTGAATCCGAATAAAGACTCAGTATTAGGCCTGTATGGCTTTTTCGGGGTTCAAAACCATTTAACCCAACGTTGGTCTATCGCGTATGGCTTAGGCACTCACTTGCTCTATTACCGCAATAAATACGAATACAACAACAGCTACTCTCAAGCATTTCAGTCTCAGCTAGACGGCTACGCGCTAAATACCTCAGCGTGGGCATTGATTGGTGAGCCGTCGGTCAAACTCAAGTATTTAAAGCAGCAAGAGTGGGGAAGCTGGAATGTCTCTTCTCGAGTGCGTTATTTCTATGGGACTGGATGGGGTGAAGCGAACGATGGTGATATCGGTAACCCTGAAGGGATGCGATTTATTAATGAACTAGAGTTTAGGCAAAATGTCGCGCTCGATGCTTGGTCGTTAAACAACCCTCAGGTCCACTATAACTTTAGAAGAATCGATATAGCGGGGGATTTAACGGATCCTTTAGATACACACTATTACTATGAATTTGGCGCTGGGTTGGTGTTCGATGTCCCTTATGACTCTTACTTTTTTGATAACTTTGGCATCGGCATTAACTTCAATTATGGCAGTTCACTCAGTGGTGGTAGTTTGCTCTTCTTACTCAATAATTAGCATAAGTTGTTGATCTTCAAAGTACTCATATAATTTGAATTTGTATGTGTCGTAAAATGGTAAATATCTTAATCAAAACTTAGCCATCATAGTCATTCGCCCATCACCAGAGCAAACTATGAACAAGTTAAGTTATGACCGAAAAATGCCGCTATACGTGGTGTCTGCACTTGTCCTCAATATGGCATTTAGCTTGTGGTTACTGAGTATTGCTTCTACGCCAGCCATGGTTTTTTCGGTGTGTACGTTGTTTTTACTTAGCACTCTGATTACCGCACGCCTTTATCGACATGAAATGGCTCAAAGCAAGAATAACTTGTCGGAAGCGATCATTGATGGTGTCGCAGGTTTTATCGTCCTTGATAGTCAATTGAGGGTCATACAAGTCAATCAACAGTTCTCTCGGGTTTCAGGTTATGCCTTTGACCAAGTCGAATCTCGTCCGATTTCTGATCTCTGTTTTATGAATAACAGCAGCCTAATATCGACCATTACTCGCTCACTGAAGGAAAACCAGAGATGGAAAGGTGAGTTGAGTGGCGTAAGTCGACTTGGTGAGCAGTTTACCGTTAACGTTGTAGTGGAAAAACTAACCGAAATCCTGCCACACAATAATAAGTACGTGGTGACCTTTACGGATATTAGCCGACGCAAGATATTGGAGCGTCGATTAAGAATGCTGGTGGAAACGGATTCACTGACAGGGTGCTGGAATCGACGCCGCTTTGACAACGACTTAAAACACTATTCAAACCTGGCAGAGCGTTATGGTTACACGCATTCCTGTTTGGCGTTGATCGATTTAGATCACTTCAAGGCTATTAATGATAATCACGGTCATGACCAAGGTGATTCAGCGCTGAAAGAGGTCGCTGAACTGTTGAGAAACAACAGCCGAGACACTGACATCGTCGCGCGAGTAGGCGGAGAAGAGTTCGCTATCTTGATGCCTGAAACCAATTTAGCAGAAGCGTTTGAGGCGATGTATCGATTGAAAGAAGTGATTACCAAAGGGACTACATTAAATCTGACCGTGAGCAGTGGTGTGTCTGAAATACAGGCGCAAGCCGAAGCGACCTATCGCAGTGCAGATAAGGCACTTTACCGCGCGAAAGGTAACGGGCGAAATAGAGTGTGTAGCTCTAGTTCAGGCTGCGCGACACCTATTGCCCTTGGTTAATGGTCGCACTTAGCTAATCGGTGAGAGTGGTATCTAAGCCGAGATTGAGCGTTGGTAAATCTTCGGAGTAAGGCCAGACACACGCTTAAACGCACGAGAAAAATGCGAGATGTTGGTGTAACCGAGCTGGCTAGAAATGTAGGTCAGTGTATGGCCTTCTTCCATCAGTTCGCAAGCCACCGAAAACATCAGGTTCTCTTTGATCTTTCGATAAGTAGTATTTTCATTCTTGAGTTTGCGTTGGAACGTTCGCACTGAAAAGTTGAGCAGCTCTGCCGCCTCTTCAAGAGAGAGGTCTTGCTCTTTCATGTACGGTTTTAGAAGCTCATAAATACTATCGGTAAAGCTGGTATGCCACTCAATAAGCGTCGGTTTTGCACTGAGTTCTTTAGACGTAAGACGGATTGGGAGTTGTAAGATCTCTTCAGGAATAAGCACAGCAGTCGACGAATGATCAACAAACAGTTGGCAGTTACTTGATACCAGTGTTTTGACGACATCGATGTCATTACCTTGCAAGCGAACTTTAGTCGGTAACCATGGCGACTGAGATAAAATGGTTATTAATTCAATGATATAAATAACAGCGAAAGCTTCACCCCATTGAAACATAGGGGAATTATCTTCAGGGGACGTACGGCAAAACCAACTCTGACCGTGTTCTTGAATAAACTCGACTCTACTGCCTGGTGAATCATAGGCAAAGATTGAATTGATCTGTTTTAGTGCATCACCAATGGTTTCGAATTCGGTAAATTGATGCAAGACATTTGGGATGATTCGACGTCGAAATGCGAGTCCGAGAATATCGGTGAACCGAGAAACACCAAGTTGGGCAGATGTCAGATAAATCAGACGTTTAATTGATTCCGATGGCACAAAATCGCTTTCTGATTCAATGAGGTCGGGCGGTAAACCTGAATCTTTGAGCAACAGGTGTAAATCGAGACCATAGTCAGAAAACACCTGAACCAGAATCTTGGCGTAGTTCGTTTGAATTACTGGGACTTGGTAGTGACTGGAGGTCATGAGCATACAATCCTTGTATATAGTTGCATTATTAGACGTGCATATCATTTGCAACGTTTTGTTTACTAAATCTAACCCTATTTACTTGAGTTTTCCATCGCCGGGTTTATTTTTAAAGTATTAATTTTGTTGATGTTAGTTATCTAGAAGGGAGTCCCATGTCAGAAGTCAACGGGAATACGCAAGAAGCCAAGGAAGAAGTTGGCCAGCAAGAAAATGGAAAAGACAAAGTAAGAAAGGTCACCAACTACTTATTGTTGTTCGTGGCGTTCATGTTGATCTTCAGTATCATTTCAGACCGCATCATCCCTATTACTGATAATGCTCGTGTAAAAGGTTATATCGTTCCAATCAAGCCAGAGGTGTCGGGTAAAGTACTCGATATTCTGGTTCAACCTAACCAACTCGTTAATCAGGGCGACAAGTTAGCCATTTTAGATGAGTCTGATTACCAAATAGCCGTCCAACAAGCCGAGCAAAATTTAGAGATCGCTGGCCAAAATGTCGGCGCTCAAACCGCGAGCATTGCTTCAGCCCAAGCGAAACTCACTTCAGCGATTGTTGAAAGACAAAACACCAAACTGCAAGCTAAGCGTGTTTTAGAGATGGCCGATAAAGGTGTCGTTTCTAAATCAGATGCAGATAAAGCACGAGCAGCATTAGCGACCTCTCGAGCGGCGGTTGTGAATGCAGAAGCTGACCTTGACCGTGCTAAGAAACAAATGGGTAAAGAAGGCCAAGAAAATAGCCAAGTGAAAGCGGCGTTGTTGGCACTTGAACAAGCTCAATTGAATCTAGAACGCACCGTGATTACCGCACCGACACAAGGTGGTGTTTCTAACTTTAGTTTGTCTGAAGGTTTCTATGCATCAGCAGGGCAAGCAATCATGACCTTTGTTTCAACCGAAGATATTTGGATTGAAGCTTATTATCGTGAGAACAGCCTAGGTAACGTTACCGTTGGTGATGAAGTTGAAGTGGCGTTAGATTTCGCACCGGGCAAAGTGGTAAAAGGGCACGTAAGCAGTATCGATTGGGGTGTTGATTGGGGGCAAAATGATCAAGCAGGTAAGCTTGCACAAGCTAGCCAACAAACGGGTTGGTTGCGCCAAACACAGATGCTTCCTATCACCATCGAATTTGATAATGAAGAAGTGACAGGCATGCTCCGAGTGGGTGGCCAAGCGGATGTGATTGTTTATAGCGGCGATAACTTTGTGTTCAACGCGATAGGCAAGGTATGGATTCGTTTGATTAGCGTATTGTCTTATGTCCGATAAGCCGATTCCTGACCAACAAACACAGCAACGGATCCTGCGATTTACGGTCGGGGTCACGTTGGCTGTTTTCTTGGCGGCGTGGATAAACTGGCCACTTGCGTTTGTGGCACCAGTGTTCACAGCTAAGTTTTTAATTGATAAACCAAATCTCCATAAGGAAACGGTCTACGAATTGCTCTTGGCCGTTGTGGTGACAATGGGGTTAGGTTTATTGCTGTCGCGAGGAATTACCCATTATCCAATCCCATTGCTGATTTTAGTGGGGCTAATGATGCTTTGGGGTTACTACTTGTTTGTCGACCCAAAATGGAACCTGTTCGCTACCATACTGTTGATTGCGGTCTTGATGTTGCCATTCATGGCGATTGATAACCCTGGCGTTTCAGTAATGTTGGCCTCTGGCTTAGCGACCTCTGGTGTGGTTTCAGTAATGCTTTTTGCGTTAGTACATGTGTTTTTCCCTGAGCCTAAATCGGCGTTCTCAGGCTTCGCTGCTGCGCCACTCGAAAAGAAACAGCGTTGGTATGCGGCCTTTAGGGCGATGATCATCTCCTATCCAGTGGTTTGTTTTTTCTTTATTTTTCAAATATCTGAAGCTTTACTGACAATGATGTTCATTGCGTTGTTATCGTTGATGATTACGTCAGAGAAGTCGATAAAGTTGAGCGCTTTTCTGGTGATAAGTAATGGTATCGGGGGATTGCTGGCGATTGCTGCTTTTTCAATTCTTTCTATAGTACCCAATATTGTCTTCTATTCTTTGTTTATAGGACTTATTGCCATTCTTATGGCTACCAAGATCTACACGGTTCCCGAAAAAGCACCTATTTTCGCCACTGCATTTAGTACGTTGCTCGTACTGGTTGGTAGCACATTGATGAGCTCCGGTGATATCGATAGCAACACCCTTATACGCATATTCCAATTAGTGTTAATTGGCATATATATGATTTTGGCTTCTCTATTCCTAGAAACACGGAATTGGAAGTTCCTACAAAATCAGCCTTAATTTTGTCTAACAAGGACGTCTCATGAAGTTAACCGATGATTTTTCAAAACAGGCGATAGACGCTGCCATCAAGATCGCAGCGATTGCCATGCTCGTGTATTGGTGTTTTTCGATTTTGCGCCCATTCATTCTTTTGGTGATATGGGGTGCGATCATTGCGACTGCGTTGTATCCAGTGGCGGTCGCAATTTCAAATAAAACCGGGATGTCGAAAGGTAAAGCCAGTGCATTGCTGAGCTTTATTGGTGTGATTCTTCTATTTATTCCTTTGGCGGCGCTTTCTTCTGGTATCTACACCAGCGCGACTGACCTGATGACAGGGCTTCAAGATGGCACATTGTCATTGCCTAAACCGAAAGAGTCCTTACAAGATATTCCATTCATAGGTGAGAAGGTTTATTCAACCTTGGTTGCCGCCTCCAACAATATTGAAGGCACTTTCATAAAGTATGCGGACGAACTTAAACAGTTTGCGACGAAAGCGGCTTCTGTTCTTGGCTCGCTAGGTGGCGGCTTTATTCAGTTCATTATCTCCACCATCATTGCTGGGGCATTCATGAGTAATGCCGATAAATGCAAAACCGGCGTGACTCACTTAGTGGCGCGTTTGACGGGCGGTAAAGGTGAAGAATTGGTAGAGCTTTCTAAATCGACCGTGCGAAGCGTTGTGCAAGGTGTGATTGGTGTTGCTGTGATTCAATCCATGATGTCGGCAATTGGTTTAGTGATTGCAGGCGTTCCTGCGGCTGCATTTTGGGCGCTAGCTGTGCTGCTCATTGCGATAATTCAACTTCCACCGATTCTTGCTCTATTACCTGCGATCATCTACATGTTCAGCGTTGAATCGACACTGGCGGCGAGCTTGTTCTTAGTGTGGTGTATTTTGGTGAGCGGCAGTGATGCTATCTTGAAGCCAGTGCTGCTGAGCCGTGGTTCTCACATTCCAATGTTGGTTATTTTGCTTGGTGCGTTGGGCGGAATGGCGATGTCAGGCATCGTCGGTCTGTTTGTTGGTGCTGTGATACTGAGTTTAAGCTATGAGTTGATGATGGCGTGGCTTGGACTTGAAGAGAAAAACCAACAAGAAACTGAGAAAAAAACCGCAGAGGTAGAGGAAAAATAGATGAAGCCAGTCTCTAAAGACGACAACTTCTACTTCTTATTCTATGCACTGTTGGTGTTGTTTTTTGGTTGCGCAGTGATGCAGCAGTTTTATCCGCAAGGCCAAAAAACAATCCTATTTCTCATCATCATTACTCTGGCGAGTTCAATTGTTGGTATTCATAAAGAGCGAGCCTTGTATCGCTCTTGGTATGGGTTGTTATTGATTACGGCGCTCGTGTCTGGTGTGTTTTCATTTTTGGAAGGTTATAACCTGTCGATAGTGACGCTATCGGCGCTGGCTGTGTTTTTGTTTTCACATATTTACTCTGCGTTAAAGCAGGTGATGAAAGCAAAAACGGTGACGCCTAATCACATCATCGGCTCAATCTGTATCTACTTGTTGTTAGGGTTTGCTTGGTCGACCATCTACTTGTTGATTTTAGAAATCTTTCCGAATGCCTTTAACGGGTTAGAAGAGCAAGTCTGGCTGACAAACTTGTTCAATGCGATGTACTTTAGCTTTATCACCTTGACCACGGTTGGTTACGGCGACATTTCACCAGCACTGCCTATTGCTCAGTTTTTCGTGTTTATGGAATCCATTATCGGCAGCTTTTACTTGGCCATCATGGTGGCGAGTTTGGTGAGCATTCGACTTGCACAGTCTCAATCCCAATAGAGCGTATACACATAATCGAGCACATACGAAGAAGCCCGGCAATCGCCGGGCTTCTTCTATTTTATGAGCTTCAAAGTCTGTTTAAGTTTGAACGTTGTGTGGGCGATGAACCTTAAGCTTCAGTGCCTTGAATCTTCTCTAATTCAGCGATAGTCGTTTGCGATACAAGCTGACCGTCCATGTAATAGGTAACGTTTTGACCGTCTTTGATACCCGTTAGAGTCGCTGTTTCACCAGATGTATAGACGATGTCCATTTGAATCGTGTTTTCGTCGATCTTAATCATTTCACCCGTTTCAATGGTGCGATTATTTGAAATTGGGCCGACAGGGGCTTCTTTCAGGCTTGGGTCTAGCTCATCGTTCACTTTGAAGTGAGTGTCTGTTTTTGTATCAAATACGTGTGGTGAACCGCTGATAGGGTTTTTACCTGTCCAGAATTCAAGTGAGTTGAATACCACATAGTCTGCTGCGGTTGTAATACCGTATACAGGCGCTAATAAGAAGTTTACACCTGCACGAGCGTAGCGGTTATCGACAACTTCAACGTTAAATTTCATCACTTTCCCTGTTACGGCGTTACTGCCGATACAACCAGTTAGCGCAGAAGCCAAAACCGTTAGTCCTACAATTTTAAGTGCAATCTTTTTCATTTTAGTACCTGTATAAGTTAGAAGTCTGTTTCGTTGGAACAGGTGTAGTATGGTTTTTATTCGATGGTCAGTTTTACCATTTAGCGCCACTGACGATATAAAATGCACTCGGACTTTTGGCATAAAGCTAGGTATAAAGTGAGGTATAAAACTGGGCACAAAAAAAGCGCGACCTAATAGGGCGCGCTTGGGGGTATTTAGATAAGTCGTAATGAAAACAACGACTCCAATATAGAATTACTTCATCACGTAGGTATAAGCCGATACGACAAGCCAGCGGAAAAATCGAAATAAAAGGGTAGTGGCTTTAAAGGCAAACTTGGCAATGGATACCATTGCTTCAGCACCAATGCTTACGCACTTATGCAAATCGGATTCTTTGTATTCTGAATAGGTCATCTGTTTTCTCATTTCTCGCGGTTGTCTTTCATATGTAAGTAACGACTCCTGTCTGGCGATATACCCTGAGCGCGTAATGTACGAATTTTCGCCGGTGGAGATTTACCATTTCATGCCATATAGATTAATAACTAGCCAAAAGAGAAAGGGCTGGGAGAATTTAACGGCATAGCGAGGTGTAACTGATCAAGTTACCGAAAAAACGAGGGTAATAGTGGTATGATCGCGGGCTCAGCACCATAAGTGATAAAGAATAGGAAACAGAATGGCTCACCTTACCGAACAGCAAGAAGCTGCAATGGCGACGTTTAAGGAAAACTTACACCTTCCAAACGGTGGTTTTCATAAACTGATTATCGAGCTAAGTAAGGAGTATCAGCTGCCTTTCCAAAAGGTGCGTGCGGTTTTAAAGAAAGCTCAAAAAGACGTTGAACGACAAATACGAGAAGACTTTACCAGCGTTGATGACACAGTACTGAGCCAAGCGAATTGGGTAAACATCATTAAGTCGAAGCTTGTTGAGTTAGCGGAAGAAAACCAAACGGTTATGGATAAGCTGCAACAAAACCTGAAGTATCAAAAAGTGTTGTCGGCAACCGAGGGTTCAATCGCAAGTGAAGACGAACGTGACGAGTTGATTGAAGAGTTGATTCAAGCTTATGAGAAAGAGGTGTTCAAACCGTTACTGGCGATGCTGCATACAACGAAGCTGTATTGGAAGCTAATGCTGGTGGATGAGACATGTAAGATGAATGAGGAGAATCGTGAGAAATTCAGTGATTACCCTCAACACATGCAAGCTGCAGAACACTTATATACTCTTGATCAGAAGTTAAGGTCGATGCCGTTAACTTATTAGTCCATGAATGCACTGATAATGACTCAGTGGTGATTCAGAGTTCGATATAAGTTGGTTTCGATAGAAGTACGATAACCTAGCTAGCGTTAGCCGCGTGTGAAATGCAAAAAGGGCTAGGTTTCTGATCTGTTTTACTTCTACTCTATTTTGTTCTGCTAGAGCGAATTGAGGGTGACATTTTTACATCTTTGGGACTAGATGGTGTTTCTTTTGTAGCCTTTGGGAAATGCTATAGGAGTGTGAAATGTCCTAGGGTGTTTCCGTTGCCTGAAACGATAGTTCCGATGCTTTCTCGTTCATTAAATTCAAAGTCGATGAGATAACTGTGATGTTGTAGCTTGGGCAATATGTGGCGGTGGAGTATATCGCTATTGAGCTGTCGAATCTCGGTGACCCATGAAATCTCTTCTTTGTGTAAGTCTATTTTAATCTTGAGCATTTATTACCTTTTAGTTTATTGACTGTTTTTTCGCGTGATAGTTGGTACCAATGGGTTTGTCGTGTTGTTCTGCGTGACATAACTGTGCCTTGTGTTTATTACATTTGTATTTAAGTGATCGATCTATTCTGACTTCGCTGATAAAAGAGCGAATGACGAGAGATCGGTAGTAGGATCGAATTTAAAAGCTATTGAATGACTATCTGGGTGAAAGCTGACGCAGAGATGGTGTAACGAGGGAATCGAGAACTGTCTATGTGGAACTTGGACTTACTTTAGCATTAACAGCTCTATAGATTAGAGCCAGGTGGCGAACTATACGCCTAGTTTTTAAAATTACAACCCTATTTTCAATTAAATTCAAAAATATTTTTGGGTGATTTGTCATCGCTTACTGAAGGTTAAATGAGCGAAGGTCGGCGGATTTACCATGATATCAGACTGAGGTTTGGTTTTTCATTTGTCCGTCTTCAGTATAATTAGTTATTTAAATTAAATGGCAAAATCAATCAATCTTAAGTGGCTGTTATATATCATCTTTACATTGTAAATTACAAATCGTAACTTTTGGGTCAAGTGTTGTGATTGCAGGGCTTGGGGGCTTTGTTTACACTTAATGCTTATGAATATATTAGTCGTATTTACCCTTTATCTGATCTACGGTTTGGCTTTCTTCGCCATCGGTTTTTCTGTTGTCTTTAGAAACTATAAAAACAGCCAGATCAGTATCTCCAAACTTCTCCCGATCCTTGCCATCTTTGGCTTTGTTCATGGTGTTCATGAATGGTCTGAGCTTTATTTGATTCTCTATCAAGACCAATTTCAACGTTCTCAGTCGATCGAACTCTTCAAGGTTTTCAAGTTACTCTTTTCTTACCTCGCCTTAGGCGCTTTTGGGTGGAAAATGCTGGATCTGTTTGACTGGCGTTGGGTGAAGTGGGGCAAGATCTTCATTGGACTGTTGCTGGTCGCGTTTACTTTGAGCTTAGTTAATCGCTTTGATGAACAAGCATTTACCGACTATATCAACATCAGTAATAGCCACATCCGAGTGTTGTTCGGCTTAGGCTCCGGTCTGTTGGCTGGTGTCACCATGATCATTTACGGCAAACAGTTTTATGATGTTGAGCACCAAGCTGCGTCTCCTTTTGTTTATACCGGCGCTGCGTTGATCTTCTATGGTATTACTTCGGGCATTTTGAGCTCTGAATACGGCATCTGGGTTATCTTTTTAAGAACAATGTGTGCTTTGGCAACGCTTCATTTCTTGTGGAAAGCGCTGCGAGTATTCGATAGAGAAAGAGAACTGCAAATTGAAGCCATGGTGCACCGATCGTTTCAAGATGAAAAGCTTAAGGAATTAGGCGAGCTGACTTCAGCTGTTGCTCATGAAGTGAAAACACCGCTGAGCAGCGCAATGATGAGTTGTGATTTACTCGAGAAAAGGCTGCCTGATGATGAGAATGTGGCTAGGCAATTGGTGAGGATCCGCAGTGGTATCGAGCGCGCCGCCCATATCAGTCAAGAAGTGTTGAATTATGCCCATCATCGAAAGGTGTCATTCAAAGCGGTTGGTGTGCGAGGTTTATGTCAATCGTCGCTTTCGCTGGTGGAATACCGACTGTCAGGCTTTGATATCGAATTGGATGTTAGTAAGAAGCTGCAAGTGCATGGCGACGCGATTCATCTAGAAGAAGTGCTCGTCAATATACTGGTTAATGCCGTTGATGCGAGCGAGCATACTAAAAGTATTTCTATCTCTGCGTATCCACTGGGTTCTAACGTGATCATAGAGCTCACTAATCGTGGTCCTGCCATTCCAGAAGATGTGATTGATAAAGTGATGCAACCTTTCTTTACCACTAAGCCGGTAGGAAAAGGGACTGGAATGGGGCTGGCTATCTGCCGACAAATCATGACACAACATCATGGTGAACTTACGTTGCATAATATTGAGAACGGACTCATGGTGCGACTACAACTACCTAAGGCAACCCAATGAAATTAAAGCTATTGCTTGCAGAAGATGATGAGCAATTAAGAGAAGTGTTGGTCGAAGCGCTGGCACTCGAAGAGTTTGACGTTGTTGCGTTTGATAATGCAGAAGACGCGTTGGATGCAGCAGGGGAGGAGACGTTTGATCTTGCCTTGTTTGATGTGGTGATGGGTGGCATGACAGGTGTTGAAGCTTTATCTAACTTGCGCCGATTGCAACCTAAAATCGGGATTGTGATCACCACCGCGTTCGCGACTGTGGATGTTGCCGTTGATGCAATGAAAAAAGGGGCGGACGAGTTCTTAACCAAACCCTTTAATTTGGCGGCACTGTCGGTAACGCTTAGAAGGGTTTATGCAGAACGATCTCCGCAGACTCCTGTAGAAGAGCGCAGTAACGACCAGGTGTTTAGTGCGTTAGCTAACCCAATTCGTCGCGCGGTGTTGAATCACTTGAGTATTCATCAGAAGTTAAAATTCATGGATTTATGCCGCGTGGTGGGGATTGAAGACCATACCAAGTTCAATTTCCACCTAAGGCAGTTGGTAAATAGTGGACTGGTGAAAAAAGGAGAAAGCCGTATTTACTCCCTGACTCGTCGCGGAAAAGAAGTGCACTCGAGCATGCTAAAGTAAGTGTTGCTACTTTTTATATCTAATTGATTTAGCTAATTAATATCTAAAATTTCACCAGCCGTTTTTATGGTTCACGCAAAGAATATCGTGGGCCATTGGTCTATTATCTTCTTGACTTATCCACTCCATATCCTCGTTATATCGCCGTTTTTGTGCATTCATACCTGCCATTGTTAGCAGCCTAACAAAATATGAATACTCACTTTTACGTTTCTGAATAATAAAGTTGTTGTGTCGCCAATTTAGTGCAAATATAATTGATAATAGTTCTCACTTGCGTTACAAGTTTGTTGTCAATCCAATGACAGACTTTAAATTATCGTTATTTAGCAGTTGTGTACGCCCCATGCTCGTCTATGAGTAATGTGACTTTCATTGTCATGAGTGGTGGTTTGTCTCAATGGCAAAGGAAGAAACATGAAGAAAACAATCAATTCAGTTCGCCAGTTATTAAGCGGGCTTGCCATCGTTCTAGCATCATCATTCATGATGACCGCGCATGCGGAAACCGTCACCATTGAGCATGTGAAAGGCACAGCGCAGTTTACTGAAGTACCACAGCGAGTGGTGGTTCTTGGCCACGGTAGCTTAGACGTGCTTGATAAAATTGGTGTGCAGCCAGTTGGCGCGCCTCATAGCTTACTGCCTGATTACCTAGCTTCGTACAAAGATACGACGGCAAATACAGGCTCTTTAAGCGAACCTGATTTTGAAGCTATCTACATGTTGAAACCTGATATCATCATCGCGGAAAACCGCATGCTTAAGGTTTACGACAAATTGGCACAAATCGCTCCTACTATCATGTTCTCTATTGAAGGCGACAAGTACTGGGCTGATGCTCAGCAAAACTGGCGCGCGCTAGGCGATATCTTTGGTAAGCAAGCTGAAGTTGAAGCGATCATTAAAGAGACTCAAGCTTCTATTACTGCGGTAAACGACAAAGTAGCGTCTGACGAAACTTCAGCAATGATGCTAATGAACAACGGCAACAACATTGCGATGTTCAACAAAGGCAGCCGTTTCTCAATCATCTTTGATGACTTTGGTTTCGTGGAATCAAAGAGTGCAACCGTGGCTCCGATTAAAGGAACACATGGCAACCTAATCTCTTTTGAATACATTGCTGACGCAAAACCGGAAGTGCTTTACGTACTTGACCGCGAAAAAGCGATTGGCAAATCAGAAGGTCGCGCTCAACAACTATTTGATAACCCACTGGTTGCGGCAACACCTGCAGCGCAGCACGGCAACATCGTTTACCTTGATTCAAGTGCTTGGTATCTGGCTGGTGGCGGTGTGACAGCGATTCACAGAATGCTTGGTGACATTGAACGTACAATTCAATAGTTACTAACCATCAGATTTTCGGGCTTATAAGAGTGTTCTTATAAGCCCTTTTTCACTTTTTTGTACGGGCTACCCGAGACCTACCTTTAGTATTATTTCTATGTTGAAACCCATTGCAGCTGCTGTATTTCTTGTTGTGTTATGCGTTGCGTCATTGATGATTGGAGTCGCTGAAATCAGTTTTAGTGACTTCTTCAATGGCAACCAACACGCCAACTCTATTTATATTGTTAGTCGGATTCCTCGACTACTTGCGATCGTGCTTGCCGGAGCGGGATTGAGTGTTTCTGGCTTGATCATGCAGCAAATCGTACAGAACAAGTTTGCCGCGCCTTCGACGATGGGCACCATTGACTGTGCGATGTTGGGTTACATAGTCGGTATTCTCGTGCTAGGCAATGCTGCGCAATGGAGCTACTTAGGCTTTATCTTCGCATTTGCGGTGTTTGGCACCATGCTATTGGTTCGCTTCCTACAACACCTCAAGTTTAAGAACGCGGTATTGGTGCCTTTGATTGGCATCATGTACGGCAACGTGGTCTCAGCGTTGACCACATTTATCGCCTACAAACACGACTTAGTACAAACTATGTCTGCATGGACGATGGCGAACTTTGCGAGCGTGTTGCAGGGCAGCTATGAAATCCTTTATCTCGCGGTGCCTGCTTGTGTGCTGGCTTACTACTTTGCGAGCCAGTTCAGTGCGGCGAGCATCGGTGAGAGCTTCGCGAAAAACATCGGTTTGAATTATCAGAAGATCGTCTTCATTGGTGTTGCATTGGTCGCTATCTGCGCCTCTTCTGTGGTGATGATCGTTGGTGTTATACCATTCCTTGGCCTTATCGTGCCGAATATCGTGTCGCTGATGATGGGCGATAACATGAAGAAGATTCTGCCTTGGACGGCCTACTGGGGCGTAATCTTGGTGTTGGCTTGTGACCTGCTAGCTCGAATCGTCATCTTCCCTTATGAGATTCCAATCTCTATGGTAATCAGCATCTTTGGTGGCTTGATTTTTATCTACCTAATCATGAGAGACAAGTCGAATGCGTGATTCAGTAAAAATTGCGATTCTGGCTATCGCGTCTTTGGGTATGACAGCGTTATTCATCGGGCAGGGGCTTACTTGGGATAACTATGAGTTCTTCTTGTCTCTGCGACTACCAAAACTGCTGTCGATTGTGTTAGCGGCGGTGGCGATCTCTGCGTCGTCACTGGTTTTCCAAACCATCACCAATAACCGAATTCTAACCCCATCCATCTTGGGCTTTGACAGCTTGTATATGCTGGTTCAAACGGTGCTTCTGTTTGTGTTTGGCAGTGCGAGCTTCTGGGTGATTGACTCAATCGCAAACTTTTCGATGTCTGTGACTGTGATGATCTTGTTCTCGTTTGCTCTGTTCCATTTCTACTTTAAGAGCAAGCGAAACAACGTATTCACACTGCTGTTGATAGGCATCGTGTGTGGCAGCGTATTCTCGAGTTTAGCGAATTTCCTTGCGATGTTGATTGATCCCAATGAATTCGCGGTGCTGCAAAATGTGATGTTCGCAAGCTTTAATAACGTGAAAGGCGAACTGGTTTACCTCAGCCTTATTCCATTGGGTTTGAGCTTACTTGGCCTGTGGTTGTTGGCGCCTAAGCTTGACGTACTTTGGCTTGGCGTAGATAACGCAACAAGCTTGGGCGTGAACACCAAACGACTGACTCAGATTACCTTGGTGATTGTGTCAGTGATGGTCGCGGTGTCGACAGCTCTGGTTGGCCCTGTGCTGTTCTTTGGCTTGATTACAGTGAGCTTAGCTCGTCAGATATTCCGATCTTATCAGCATCGTGTGCTTATCATCGCAAGTAGCTTGTTAGCGATCGTGCTATTGGTTTCTGGCCAATGGTTTATCGAAAAAGTGATGGCGTTTGAAACCACAGTGAGTGTGATCATTAACTTGGTCGGCGGTTTGTATTTTATGTTCTTGTTGTTACGCACCAGAATTCAGTAAAGGTAGTAAGTAGTGATTAAATTAACAGGTTTAAGTAAGAAGTATGGCAAGTCACTCGTGGTTGATGATGCCAGTGCTATGTTCCCGAAAGGTGAAGTGACTTCTATCATTGGCCCAAATGGTGCGGGTAAAAGTACACTGCTTTCAATGGCGAGCCGCTTAACCGACAGTGACGCAGGTGAAGTGGTCATTGGTGATAAGTTACTGGCTGAGTGGGATACTAAAGAGCTAGCGAAGCACCTTGCCGTGTTAAGACAATCAAATAACATCAATATGCGATTTACAATTCGTGAGTTGGTCTGTTTTGGTCGCTTCCCACACTCTCAAGGTCGCTTGAAAGACGAAGATCATAAGATCGTCGACACAGCATTGGAGCACCTTGGCATTACCGACATCCAAAATAAATACCTTGATGAATTGAGTGGCGGTCAGCGTCAAATGGCGTTTATCGCGATGGTTGTGGCACAAGATACGGATTATGTGTTCTTAGATGAGCCTCTGAATAACCTTGATATTAAACACTCTGTTGAAATCATGCAGACGCTTCGTCGTTTGGCGCATGAGTTCAATAAAGCGGTGGTTATCGTGATTCACGACATCAACTTCGCCTCTTGCTACTCAGATAACATTGTCGCGATGAAGAAAGGCAAGGTGGTTAAGTCGGGTAAGGTTTCGGAAGTGGTTGAAAAATCAGTAATGGAATCTATCTACGAGATCCCATTTGAGATTCGCGAGTTCGATGGTGTGCGAATCTGTATGTATTACTCTGGTCGTTAGATTACTGAATAACTCGGTTGTTTTGTTTTCTAACCGTTGAATGAAAAGAGCTCCCATATGAGGAGCTCTTTTTGTTTTTCGCTATTGGTTCTTTTGCTAGTGCTTTAGTTACTGAAGACTCAGTTAACCGAAATCACCAGAAATATAACGCTGAGTACGGTCATGCTTTGGCGCTTTGAATATCTGCTCGGTTTCACCAAACTCGATTAACTCGCCAAGATACATAAAGCCGGTGTGGTCAGAAATACGCATCGCTTGCTGCATGTTGTGAGTCACGATAACGATGGTGTACTTCTCACGAAGCTCGGTAATCAGCTCCTCAATCGCAGCAGTCGCAATCGGGTCGAGTGCAGACGTCGGTTCATCCATTAGGATCACCTCAGGTTGCAAAGCGATAGTACGTGCGATACACAAGCGCTGCTGTTGTCCACCCGACAAGCCCATTGCATCCGCGTTCATCTTGTCTTTCACTTCTTCCCATAGGTGCGCACGCTTAAGTGCTTTCTCGATTTGAGTATCGATTTCATCCTTGCTAAAGCCACCTTTAAGTTTCAGACCAAAGGCCATGTTCTCGTAGATAGACATTGGGAACGGGGTAGGCTTTTGGAAAACCATTCCGACTTTTGAGCGAAGTTCATTGAGGTCAATCGAACCCAGAATACTTTCGTCATCAAGCAGGATATCGCCTTCTGCATATTGAGTGCGGTACAAATCGTAGATGCGATTCATGGTTCTCAATAGCGTTGATTTACCACAACCCGAAGGGCCGATCAGTGCCGTCACCTTGTTGTTGTAAATCGGCATGGTGATGTTCTTTAACGACGCTGTCAGATTCTTATTGTAGAAGAAGCTCAGGTCTTCAATTTGCATGCGACAAGTCATTGCTTGGTCATTGGTTGCCTCAGTAGACAGGGTATCAAGACCTTTTGAGAAAGAGTTGTCGTTTACTAATGAGTTAGTCATTGCAGTCATTATGCTTTTCTCGCTTTCAGGTATTTAGGCAAGCTTGTCGCTAGGATGTTGATAAATAGAATGAATGAAGTAATCAGTAGGGCTCCTGCCCACGCTAATTCTTGCCACGATGAATAAGGACTCATCGCAAATTGATAAATGGTCACTGGTAGGTTCGCCATTGGCGCACCCATGTCTGTGGTCATGAAGCTGCTGTTTAATGCTGTGAATAGCAGGGGAGCCGTCTCACCTGAGATTCGAGCAACCGACAACAAGATAGCCGTTACAATGCCTGGGCCTGCAGCGCGGTAGCTGAGCTTGGTAATCACACGCCATTTTGGAGCGCCCAAACCACTGCCTGCCTCTTTTAGCGTTGGTGGCACCAGTCTTAACATTTCTTCTGTTGAAGAGATGATCACAGGCAAAGCCAAAATAGCTAACGCGATTGCTCCAGCCCATGCTGAGTAAGAACCCATTGGAACCACAATCACCGCGTAGATGAACAAGCCAACCAAAATAGAAGGTGCGCTCACTAACATACCGTTAAGAAAGCGTAGTGTTTCAGCTGTTTTGTTCTCTTTAGGTGCTTCAGATAGCCAAGTGCCAGCCAACACACCAAGCGGAGCTGCAATCGCGATGCCCATACCAGTTAGAATCAAGCTGCCATAAATCGCATTTTTCAAGCCGCCTTCGCTGCCCGGCGCAGGAGTAAGTTCAGTAAACAAGCTCCATTTCAGCCCCTTGATGCCTTCTCCGATTAGGGTGTAAAGAATGCTCGAGAGTACGATAAGACCCGTTGCGGTTGCAGCAATGCAGAACGCATAGAATAGGCCATTTTTAAACTTTCTTAGATTCATGCTCTACCTCTTTTCAAAAGGAAACGGGCAGCGCCCATAACAATGAAAGTGATTGCAAATAACACAAGGCCTAGCGCGATTAGCGAAGAGATGTGAACTTCATTTGTCGCTTCATTAAATTGCTGAGCAATCGTAGATGAAATAGAACTTGCAGGCATAAACAGTGAGGTTTCAATGCGGTTTGCACCACCAATAACAAATGCCACCGCCATGGTTTCACCCAATGCGCGTCCTAAACCTAAGATACCTGCGCTTGCTACTGCGCTTTTTACTTTAGGAAGTAACACTTTAGTGATGACTTCGAATGGCGTAGCACCGACACCGTATGCGGCTTCACGTAGAACATCTGGTATTGAGCGAAGTGCATCACGGGTTAGCGCCGTCATGATAGGTAAGATCATGAATGACAAGATGATGCCTGCACTCAGTAGGCCGATACCGATTGGCGGGCCGCTAAACCAAGTACCAAGAATCGGGATGCCAGATAAGTTCGTTAGAGCCCACATCTGGAAGCCTTCAGAGAACCAAGGTGCGAAGACAAACAAGCCCCACATGCCGTAAATGATGCTCGGAATTGCAGCGAGTAGTTCAATAGCCTTGCTCACAGGGCTGCTGATCCACTTGGGTGCTAATTCTGCTAAAAAGATTGCAGTGCCTAAGGCAACTGGAACCGCTATACATATCGCGATGAAGGAAGTAACCAGTGTGCCGTAAATAGCAGAGGCTGCACCGAAGTTACTATTAATCGGATCCCAGACATTGTTGAAAACAAAGCCAGGGCCAAATTCAGAAAATGCTTTCCAACCGCCATCAATTAAAGAAATGATAATGCCAGTTAGTGCAATAAAAATAAGAATAGAAGAAGTGAAACTCAATTTTTCAAAAATTGAATCACCATCTAATCTTTTAATAGTCATTGTTTTATTCATAGGTAAGATAAATACCGCTAGTAGCTATTCAAAAGAAGCTATTCCAAAGAAGATATATTCAATAAAAATCACAACTAGCGGTATTGGGTCTCAATTAAAAGTTGATATTAGTTTCAATGAACGAATTCATCGATTAATTAAGAATGGCTTTGCCATCGGTAGTTAGCTCTTGTGACCAAGTGTCATTTACCATCTTAGTGACCGCTTTAGGCATTGGAATGTAATCCAACTCTTCAGCGGCATCAGCGCCATTCTCATAACTCCAATTGAAGAAGTTAATGATCTCTTGAGCCTTGGCTGCGTCTTTTTGATCTTTATGCATCAAGATAAAAGTTGCCGCCGTCATTGGCCAAGAGTCAGCACCTGGTTGGTTGTTCAGTAGAAGGTGGTAGCCAGGAGCGCTTGCCCAGTCACCATTTGCTGCTGCCGATTGGAACGTCTCCATCGTTGGCTGCAAGAATTTACCTTCTGCACTGTCCATTTGCGTATGAGTTAGGTCATTTTGCTTCGCGAATGCGTACTCTACGTAGCCGATCGCGCCACGAGTGCGGCTCACGAAGTTAGCTACACCAGCATTACCATTGCCGCCGATGGTTGTTGCCTGACGTGGCCAAGTGATGTCTTTACCAACACCAACTTGGTTTTTCCAATCATCGTTTACTTGAGCAAGGTACTCAGTAAAGTTGAAAGTTGTGCCAGAACCATCTGAACGGTGGACAACGTAAATCGGTTGAGAAGGAATAGTAAGGTCGCTGTTTAACGCAACGATTTGCTCATTATTCCAATTGTCAATTTTGCCTAGGTAAATATCCGCAAGGACTTCACCTGTTAGTTTCATTTCACCTGCTTCAATGCCAGGGATGTTTACAACCGGTACGATTGCGCCCATCACCATTGGGAATTGAATCATCTCTTCCTTGTTGAGTTCATCAATTGTTAGTGGTGCATCTGTTGCACCGAAATCAACGGTTTTAGCTGTGATTTGACGAATGCCGCCGCCCGAACCAATCGCTTGGTAGTTGATTTGAATACCAGTTGCTTGTTGGTATTGCTCAGCCCACTTTGCGTAGATTGGATGAGGAAAGGTGGCACCTGCACCATTGATCGTCGTGTTCGCAGAAACGTTAAAAGTTGCCGCAACCAATAAAGACGACAATAGTGTAGATTTAATCAATTTCACGGTATATCTCCAGTTAATCTATTATTCATTCGAATAATGTCGGTGTTTGAATAAGGGGTTTTAGTGTTCAAGTAAAACATTGTGATTATTCAAGCTCAGTAAAATATGACTAGACTTATTAAGTTGTCGAAGGGGAGGTTATGAATTGAATATTTCACTTTTATTAAAGTGATTTTTAAATCGATATAAATAGAAAAGGTTTATCTGAATGGGTTTATTCTGATAAGAAAACTTCACAGAATTGGGGCTGATTCCGTTGTTCTTTACGATGTGAAACAGACTAAATTTGAAGTGAACCAGACCATTGGTTGGTTGTGTTGATCATTTTTGCATCTGTTAATGCGCTCCAGTTCGGCGAGCTGTCATCATGTTCAACCATTGATTATTCATTTCAAGTTTTGCTCGTGAAAGAGCGACTACCAGTAGGCCGTAATAATCAATTTCTCGGGGACAGTTTAGATGATGTGATAATAGATGCGTATGTAGTCCATTGTTTTATAAGCTAATTCCCGTCGAGTTTTTGACATCTTACCCGTTCAAGGTGTTATTTTGATGTCACTCGAAGATCTATCCTTAATTTTTAACAAACATTTGTCATTTTGATATTGAGACGTGCGAAAACCCATCTACACTATGGTTATAACTGTTTGATTTGTATACGAGGTATCAATGAGTCGGAAACCTATAGTGTTAGTCGTGGATGACACCCCAAGTAACTTGGATGTGTTAACGGCAATACTCAAAGATACCTATCAAGTGAAAGTAGCGATTAACGGCACAATTGGTATCAAGATCGCGAAGATGGTGCCGCAGCCAGACCTTATCCTCCTTGATATCATGATGCCTGACATCGATGGTTACGAGGTGTGCCGCCAACTTAAAGCTCAGCCGAATACGGCTCACATTCCTATCATTTTCGTGACCGCCACAATTGGTCCAGAAGCCGAAGTGAAGGGACTATCTTTAGGTGCTGTCGATTACCTAACGAAACCGATTACGCCTGAAATCGCGCTCCAGCGTGTCAAAACCCACATCGCTTTGTATGACCAACAACGAGCACTGTTCCATCAAGTGAAAGACAAAACCGTCGAGATCAATCTAGGTAAACTTGAGACACTCAATATCTTAGGTCGAGCAGCGGAATTTAAAGACAACGAAACGGGTATGCACGTTAAGCGCATGAGCCACTACTGTGAGGTGTTGGGCAAGGCGTTGGGCATGACTGACGAAGATGCCGAAACGCTCCGTGACGCGGCGCCAATGCACGATATTGGTAAGATAGGTATCCCAGATAACGTGTTACTTAAGCCCGGAAAACTCGATGCGGAAGAGTGGGCGATCATGCAGAAGCACGTCGAGTATGGTGTGGAGATTTTAGGCCAGCAAAGTGATTCAAAACTGATGAGAATGGCGATCCAAGTAGCGCAGTATCACCATGAGAAATGGGACGGTTCCGGTTACCCGAGTCAAGTGGCAGGGGAAGATATCCCACTGGTTGGCAGAATTGCTGCTGTGGCTGATGTGTTTGATGCTCTAACGGCAGAACGCCCTTATAAAAAAGCTTGGAGTGTCGAAGATGCTTTGGCTTTAATCACTGAGCAGAAAGGTAAGCATTTTGACCCGACTATCGTTGATCTGTTTTTCATTAAATTGCCAGAGATTCTAGAGATTAAAGAGAAGTTCAAAGATGAGTGACCTCTGGCAGATGTGGGGTAAGTGGGGTAAGCGTTATGTCATCGCCATAATTTTGTTTGTTGTATTCGTTGTTCGTGCTGCTAGCGTTAACGCTGAGGCTGCTCCGGATCAACAACCAAACCTATGGCAAGATCCTGATCGTGAAATCACGTTTGTTGCACTATCCAGTCATTATCCTTACTCATTTATTGGTGATGACGGAAAAGTCGACGGGATTATTCGAGATTGGGCTTACGATCTTGAAGAGCGTTTCAACGTAAAAACCAACTTCATCAGCGTAGATTCTCATGCTGAAGCAAAGCAAGCTTTGTTAGACGGGAAAGGCGATGTGTTTCCGTTTCAACAGTTTGATCCCAGCGAAGGAGGACGTTTCCTTCAAACTGATCCTTATATCTCGTACCAAATTGCCGTCATTCTTCCTACCGAAGATCATCTCAATAAGAAAATAGAGCAAGAGGCCAAAAGGCGAATTGCCATGGTGCGAGAAAGCATCGACCTAAAGGGATCTGGTGTGCAGCTTAGCTCTATTGAGGCGGTTGAGTTCGATACGGCCATTGATGCTATTCGCGCATTAGAAGACGGCTCGGTTGATGGTTTGCTGGCTGAACCTGTAACCACCATGGATCTTGCTCATAAAAGCGGAGTAGAGAATTTAGCGGTCAACCATGTACTTGATCGCTGGAAGAACATCAAAGCAGCCATGGTTATTCGTTCAAACGACAATGAGCTGCTTAACTTATTGAATCAACAGATTGCAACATTTGATATCAGTAAAAAGAACCGCATTTTATCTAAATGGTTAGATGACTCGCCTTATCGCTCTCCCATTAAAGGTGTATTTGGATTCGGCAACCCGCCTTACATGTATCCAGACAGTACTTCTGTCGGCTTAGAGCATGACATTATGCAAAGAGCTTTGAACGATATGGGGTATCGGTTAGGTGACGTTGTCACTTTGCCTCGTACTGCAGCTCGTCAAGCTATCGATAACAACAACTCAATATCATTTGTCTCTGGCGTTCAACTTAATGACTCTTCATTGCACTTTGTCAGTGACAAGGTGATGGATGTTGATTTTGTACCAGTGTCATTAAAGAGGCGTAAGCTGGATTTGAAGTCGGCAAAAAATTTGTCATTGGGTGCTTTGCTGTTCGATGAAACATCGCCGATTAAAAATTCCGTAGAAGTCTTGGAAAGCCCATTGAGCATTGATCGGATAGAAGATCTCGACAGCTTAGAGTCGGCGTTCTCTCAGCTGAGAGCTCAGAATGTTGATCTCCTGATGGTAGAAAGGCGCGTATTAACCTGGTTTGTAACCAATACCCGGTTTATTGAAATGCGCGAGATTCAGCTCCATGAAGATTATAAAGTCAGTTATCCCATCTACGTGGATTTCAGGGGGGCGGAATTAAGAGACCGCTTCAATGCCGCATTGGCAAACCTGAAAAGGGAAGACGGGGAATTTGAGCCAATTCTTAGAAGACAAATTAAGAACGACCTGACTCCGGTTCTGAAGAAGGCCGATATTATTGCTCAAATCTCAGCGTACTTTATTGTTAATGATCGCTTTGACGAATTGCCTAAGATTTTTGACATATTTGATGCAGATAATACCTTCATGGTGATTTCGGCACTGGCTGATAATAATAAGCGACCGCTTGAATCTTGGTTCCTAGGAGATGTATCAACGTCATCATTGGACAAGAAAAACACCTCTAAATTGTCATCCGTGACGAAAGGCGCTGGTTATAAAACGAAGACGGGCAGCACCAATGCTGGGTTTATGACGTTCTATTTCGATGTGGATTCCGTGGAAGGGAGCTATGTTTATTTCCCAGCCATTGAGCAGTTCAATTCATTCGGAGATGGTGCAAAACGCTATATTTCAGATATTTATCAATCAAACAGTTTAGCTGGTGAACTCCTTAATCTTAGTCAAAACGAACGTCAGTGGATAAAATCTCATCCAGTATTGAAAATCGGTATTGATCCTAACTCTTTGCCTTATGAAGCCGTATCGAGCAAAGGGGAATACATCGGCATGATCGATGATTACCTAAAGCTGATCGAGCAGAAAACAGGTTTACGCTTGGAACATGTTGATGTCGGCAGTTGGCAGGAGACTCGACGACTCGTTGACCATAGAAAAGTGCACCTTGTGTCGGCTGCTGTGGAGAATCGTTCACTTAGCGAGGGCGTGAAGGCGGGTAAGCCGTTATTTTCTAGTCGTTTGGCCATTGCCTCAAGACGAGATGTGAACAGTCTTGTCTTAGAAGAAGCTGCCGGTTGGAAAATAGGTATTTTAGAAGGGGGAGCCAACACAGAAGCTATCGTGGATAGTTACCCTGAGATCAACTGGTCGATGGTGTCATCGACGAATGATGGCTTAGAGCTCGTCGAATCGGGTGAGTTTGATGCGATGATTGATACCGTTGATGTCTTAAATTACTTAATCGACTCATTTGGCTATCGAGGGGTTGGTATCATCGGCCGGTTAGACTTCTTCCTGTCGCCAACTCTGCATGTCATCAAATCTGAACCTTTGCTGTTGTCTATTGTGAACAAAGCGATAGGCAGTATCTCGGCTGAAGAACACCAGAAGATCTCAGCAAAGTGGGCGGCGCCCAAAGCGATAGAAAGAGTTGATTATCAATTGGTTTACACCATTTCGGTTTTTTCTCTGGTGATCCTTCTTCTTATTATTTTCTGGAATCGTAAATTAGCGAAGCAGATCAGTATTGCTAAGGAAGCGACCGAAGCTCTGGAAAAGGCGCAGAACCAACTTTACAACATGCTAAATAGCTCTCCAATTGCAGCCAGTGTGGTATTTGAAGAAGAGGTTCGTTACGCGAATGATACGGCGAAACGTTTGTTTGGCGTGGAAGATCAGGCGTTGTCTTCTATCGACGTCGCTGCTATCCATGACTCGCTGAGCGTTCGTGATGGCGTGCATAAAGAGCTCGACCTTAACGGTAAAGTTGAAAATAGGGAGTTGGTTCTTAGAAAGTCTGATGGAACCCGATTTGTTGCTTTGGTCAGTTACTATCTTTTTGAGATTGATGGGGAAGTCGCCACACTATTTTGGGCATTCGATATTTCAGAAATGAAGCGCCTTAACGAACAATTGGAAGAAGAAAAACAGAGAGCCGATTTGGCGAGCCAAGCTAAATCGGAATTCTTAGCCAATATGAGCCATGAGATAAGAACCCCAATGAATGCCATTATTGGCTTGTCTTATCTGGCGATTGGCGAAATATCTAATCCTGTCGCTCGAAATTATATTGAGAAAGTGCACCGTTCTGGCCATTCGTTACTCGGTATCATCAATGACATCCTTGATTTCTCAAAGATAGAAGCAGGGCAACTTGTTATTGATAACGTCCCGTTTGATCCCGTAACGACCTTTAAAGATGTGATTGAACTGATGGAGTCGAAAGCAGCTGAGAAGCAACTCAATTTGTCGATGGTCATCGACCCAGAGTTAGACACGCCACTGCAAGGCGATCCCTTGAGGTTGTTCCAAGTCATACTCAACCTTGTGGGCAACGCGATTAAGTTTACGGAAAAAGGCAGCGTAGCGTTAACGGTGGAGCATGTTGACTCGAACGATAGCAGCCTAACCATGAAGGTGGGTGTGATGGATACCGGGATAGGCATCTCGGATGAGAACCGTCACAAGCTGTTTGAAGCCTTTAGCCAAGCGGATACCACTACGACACGTCGGTTTGGCGGTACAGGGCTTGGGCTCAACATTAGCCAGAAATTAGTGCATGCGATGGGCAGTCAAATTACGGTGGAGAGTGTTTACGGGCAAGGCAGTGAGTTCTCCTTTGTGCTGACATTGCCACGCTCAAGCTCGGATGCGTTAGCCGAATTCAAAGCCCAAGAGTTGCAGTTGGATTATCAGATAGAGTTCAAAGGCCAAAGAGTGCTATTGGTTGAAGACAATGAGCTGAACCAAGATCTAGCCTTAGCATTTTTCAGTCGCTCTAAATTAAATGCCGATCTTGCTGAAAACGGAAAGGAAGCGCTGGAGTTAGCTAAAAACAACGACTACGAAATAATCTTCATGGATCTTCAAATGCCGGTTATGGACGGCTTTGAAGCTACTCGTTTGATTCGTGAATTCAATACAGATGTACCGATTATTGCAATGTCGGCCAATGTTTTTGCTGATGCGAAACAACGAGCGAGGGCGTCGGGTGTCACGGACTTCTTGGATAAGCCAATTGTTATTGATAAAGCGATGTCTCTGATTACTCGATACATTGTTCCTGAGGTATTAGTTGAAGGTAGAGCGCCATCAGACACGCCTTCAGTTACGATACTGGCCGGTGATTCTGATGAGAGTGCGGAATTACACTCCGATACTCAAACAGAGCCGCCTGTTTTCTCTCAGTCGAGGTTTGAGCAACTGACTTATCATGATGTGAAACTGCAAGCCAAAATGCTTGATAGGTTCTGCCAAGGATCGCCAGACATTATGTCGGATGCTTTTGATAACTTAGTACAAGGCGACTGGGAGACGTTAGAGCGCAATCTGCATACCTTAAAAAGCATGGCAGCTTCGATTGGTGGGTTGCGATTAGCCGAGCTACTCAGTGATTTAGAAAGCAAAGCGCATAACAAGGCGTGTGATGAAGCAGATCTTAAGCAAGGCGAACTTGGGTTAATCGAACTGATTAAAGCAGTTGAGATCAGCTTTGATGTGTCTGGTGTTGAGGGATTCAATACGACAAGTACTGAAGAAGCCGATGCGAGTCTTGCTGATACCTCTGATTCACCGAGCATCACGTCAGAACAGCATGCTCAGTTGCTATCACTGCTGGATGCGTATGATAACGATGCAACTCAATATGTGACTGAGTTACTGGCACAGTATCCACATTCTGTTGTTCTCAAAGATGTTCAAAGTGCGTTAGATAATTATGACTTTGAACGAGCCAAAGAGGGGCTCGGCGCTTCTGAGTAGCTGTTTTTTATAAATATCACTTCAACATTAAAGCCTTTAGCTCTTACAGCGAAATAACGCGCTAGCTAAAGGCTTTAAATCTAGTTATACCGAACTAACCACTAACGTTCTGTTTGATTAGCTCAACGACCGTATCGTATCGGTGCGGCAGTTTTCGGTTTCGTTTTTGAACCAAATACAGCGTTTCCTCAACTTCTACTTTTGGCGGCACAACGTGTAGCTTGTCTCTATCTGGGAAGTGTTCAACCGCACCAGCCGGTAACACGGTAAAACCTAACCCTTTTGATACGGGTAGCAAGATCTGGTGAAGCTGATTGACGTAGCCAGATCTTGGGATCTCATTAACGTTGATGTTCGCTAAGTCTTTATCTCCGCATAGGTCGAAATACAAAGATAGATAGTGTGCAGAATCTGGGTGGGCAATCAGGCCAATGTCATTCAATACTTGCGGCGTTATCTCTAAATCAGCAAGGCTGTGGTGAACAATAAGACACAGTGCTTCTTTGCCGATGACTTGGCTTTGGTAGTAGCTGTCGTTCGGGGAATGTCTAACAATACCGATATCGGTAGTGCTTTCACTTAGGTCATTCAATATCTTTTTGTTTGGAGCTGCTTCTAAGTTAATGCTCAGATCTTGGTGTTGCTGCTGAAGTTCAAGAAGCTTGGGATACAGACGTAAAGAGAGTGAACCAGAGCAAGACAGGTGACATTGCCCAGCATAAGGATTATCAAAACTCAGAGACTCAAAAAGATCTTCTTGGTCTTTCTCTAGCTTGAGCGCATAGCGATACATAATTCGACCTTGTTCGGTCAGCTCGAAGCTCTTATTTTCTCGAGAGAGCAGGTCACAATTACAAGCTTGTTCAAGCTTCTTGATGTGTTGGCTGACTCCAGGTTGTGTCATGTACAACTTTTCGGCCGTTTGGGTGAAATGACCAACTTCAACCAGAGTCTTAAACGTATTGAGCCAAAGTGGATTAATCATACTCACCTTCAAATGCTAAAGCCTATAAATAACAGCGCTTGTAAATAACAAAGCCAATAAATAACAGAAAATTATTATTATCTTAAGTAATGATAATTTCAACTCTAGCGTCTTAAGTAACGCTAATCAAAGTCATGTGGTGGTAACACTTTATATTGGTCTATTGGCCGCTTTGTAGAGTTGCTATGAGTAACAAAGTGTTGCGACTTTGTTGAATTTTTGGTCTATTGACCAACTGTGCTCATATTTAGGAACGAAGATGAATAGAAATGTTTGGCTGCTTTCACTGTGTCAGGCCTTGTTGATGACGGGTAACATATTACTGATCTCTGTGATTGGTTTGATCGGTAAGCAGATAGCGCCTAGTGTCAGCATGATCACCTTGCCGGTTGCACTGCAGTTTTTGGGTTTAATGGCAGCCACTATTCCAGCATCTTTAATTTCAGGCAAGTTAGGGAGAAAGCGAGGATTTAGCATTGGTAATGTGGTTGGCATTACAGGAGCTAGTTTTGCCACCTACGCACTGTCTCAACAACATTTCTATTTGTTTTGTTTCGCCACGTTCTTACTTGGGATAGGCATAGGTTTTGGCACGCTTTATCGTTTTGCTGCAATCGAGGTGTGTGATGAAAATGCCCGTCATCGAGCGATCTCTATCTCTATGGCTGGTGGCGTTTTAGCAGCGGTACTCGGGCCCAACTTAGCGATTATGTCTCAACAGTGGTCGCAAGATGGCTTGTACATTGGTGCTTTTGCTTCTTTGATTGGATTGAACATTCTTGCGTTACTCATCTTACAAACCATTCAGTTTCCAAAAGTCTCTTTTAATAGTCAGGCGCCTAAATCCGATCCTCTCAGTGTGATAGTGAAAGCGCCTAACTTTATTGGTGCCGTGTTTGCTGCCATGGTCGCTTATGCGGTGATGAATATCCTGATGACAGCAACGCCATTGGCAATGATTGGCTGTGGCTTTGACTTTACTAAAGCGGCGGGTGTGATTGAGTGGCACGTGTTGGGGATGTTTGTACCTGCATTCTTTACTGGGTCACTTATCGAGAAGTTTGGCTCAAGAATGATGATCTTAGCAGGCGGGGTGCTTTTCGTTGTCTGTATCGCGATTAACATTCATGGCGAATCCATATGGCACTTCAGAGCAGCCTTGGTTGTGCTTGGTGTCGGTTGGAACTTCATGTTTATCGCGGCAACGGGCTTGTTTAGTCAGTCTTACCAGTCGCAGAACAAAGCCAAAGCACAAGCGTTTAATGAATTTGTTGTGTTTGGATGTGTGACGATTACAGCGATGCTCTCTGGTTGGTTAGAATCAACAGCTGGGTGGCAGAATCTCAATATCTATGTATTACCATTCGTGTTGGCCGTTATCTTGTTGTTCGCATTCAGTGCTCGTAAATCGCGTATTCAAAAGCAGCCTGTGTAATGGCTCATCGAATGGTGGTTCAGTAAATTTGTTACTGTGATTAAACCCCTAGTATCTCGAACTGCGACCAATAAAAAGCCCTACCAAATCGGTAGGGCTTTTGCTTACGGCTTAAATAATAACGTTTTCTTAAAACTGCTGTCTTGGCTTATATCCTGTGACAACAGTACTTAAGCTTGTGTTGTAAATACGCATGACAGAGCCTGCGATGATTTACAGGTCGACCAAAATCGTTTTGGTGGTAATTCCACCTTGGTCATCGATTATCTTCAGTATCACCTCGTGCTTTCCGTATGAAGGGAAGATTGAAGTGAATGTGCGACCTCGTTTCACCTTTCCGTTTGGAAGTGTCCACTCGGTATCAACAATACGACCATCGCTGTCTGAACTTTTAGACCACATGGTTACCCAGCGGCCCAAGTGAATGTACTTCGCGCTCGCTTCTGGAAGGGCGTTTGGAGATTCAACATTCACTACGGAGCTAAATGAATCGGTAGCGCCTTTGTCGTCGACAACAGTCAAGTTCACCGTGTATTCACCCGCTTGCTCGTAAGACCAAGTTGGTGCTATTTCGTTACTTGTTGTGCCGTTCCCAAAGTCCCATAGGTAATGGGTGATCTCACCGTCTTGGTCTGAGCTGAAGTTGTTTACAGAAACATTCAGGCCAGTCACATTCAGCTCGAAGTTCGCAGTAGGAGCGACGTTGTGTTGGCTTACTTTAGATAAGCGAACCACGCCGTATTCGTTGTTATCACTTTGATTCACAATATCGACCGCTAAACCAAATTCCGTCAGGATGCGCCCTGAATCTGGTGCTTGAGGCGATGTGTAATCTTGGTCATCCGAGAAGCTCGCATTGCCAACCAAACTGGTATCTTCGAGCACATCATTGTCGCTGTTTACAAGACGCATTGGAGTATGATCTTTGAGTGAAAACGCTGCGTCTCGAACTTGGTAGCGTGTTTGAGCAACTTCACCAGAGTTTGCCCACACCATGGCATTTTGATCTGCATCGACCACGCCTAACCAACCTTCACCTGGGTGTTTACCTACCCAGTTGTCAGTTAGTGATTCGTCCACGTACCAAATGATCAAGCCAGGGTCGAATGACATCAGTTGTCCCATACGTTTGATATTGGCTAGACCTTCATCAACATCCATGTGACTGCGCCATTGCAGTAGATAGTAGTGCTGCGCTTGATGGAATCCATTACTCAGCTTGTAACCATTAAGGGCGAAGGTGGAGTTGCTTTCACCATCGTCTATTGAGGTCACTTCACCATCGACAACCACAGCAAGGTTATCTAAATAGAAGCCTTCCATTGCTAAGCCGCCATCGGTGATGTATTCAAAAGACAGTTCAACTTGTTGGCCTGCCCATTGTGAAACGTCGAACTCAGCGTCGACCCATCCGTCAGACTCACCGCCAATAGCAGGAACGAGGCCCGTGTTGTATGGGTCGTCCATTGAGGTAATGTTGCCTGCAATGGCTTGTCCGTTGATTAGCACGCGCGCAAAGTCGTAGTCTTTTTCAATCTCATACCAAGTTTTGAAAGACAGCAGTGCAGAATCACCCGCTGGGATCACCAACTTGCGAGTCATACTGTTTTTCAGATCATCGCCTTTTTGAGAGTGGAATGAATACTCGCCCTCAAAGGGTTTCAGACTTTCAATCTGCTTTTCAGGAAGATCCACTTTAATCATGTTCGGACGGCTGTTATCCGTTGTTTGGAACAGCGTATACACTTGTGGGTTGTCTTCTAGGTCATCAATCGAGATCTGATCATCGTTAACCCAACGGCCGCCAATCGATTTCTGTAGGAAGTGTTTTGCCCAAGAGCTGAATGCCGTTGGTTGTGTACCGCCAATTTGACCTGCCCAACTCCCCGAAGACATGATTGACCAGTAAGAAACCGGTTCGCCTTTGCCTGTGTATTGCGTGTCATACTCGTCTGGTAAGCCTAAATCATGGCCATATTCGTGGGCACAAACACCCGCAGCCGCATCAATCGGTTGAATGGTGTAATCGAACGCCGCGTATTGGCCACCAAAACGATCTGGGAGCGAACTAGAAGTACCTTCCAGTACATGAGTGCGACCAAGGTTGAATCGGTGAGACCAAATCGCATCAGGGCCTAACACTCCACCACCGGCTTCTTCGCCTACCGATGCATGAAACACCATCAGGTGATCTATCACACCATCGGGTTCGCGGAAGTTTCCGTCACCGTCGTAATCGTAACGATCTTCAATGTCGTAATCGGCAAGGTTGATACTTGGGTCTTGAGCCAGTTGATTCAGCGCTTCACGAACCAGTTCTTGTGCGTTTAAGTCGTTGTCGGTGGTAGGGGAGTTACCACCATAGAATGACGCAGGCTTAGAGGCGCGATACCAACCTGCCGCTTGACCTGCAACGCTGTAACTATCACCTGATTCGCTTTGGTAATACTGACGCATCGAGATTAGGTTTTCGCCATTTGGCCCAGTGTAGCCAGAATTTGAAAACAACAACTCTTGATAATGCTCTGGGTTGTAGCTCTCGTAGAGCATCTGCGTGTGCTCTTCGGTCAGCTTGTTGTCATCCCAGTTCAAATCAGGGAAGTCGACCAACAGAGCGAGCACTTTGTCGGTACGCTTGGTGCCGACTTCCAAAGCAAAGACACTCGCTTTTTTAACACCAGACCCTTTTTCTATGGCTTTGAGTATTTTCGCGCGTTGCTCAAGTGCTTTTTTACCGAATTGAGCATCGCCTTTAAAACCAGAATTGATTTTATTTTTCAAGTAACGGTCAAGTGCATCCTGCTTTGCCACATCGGTTGCATCTTGGTCGACTAAGCCTTGTCTAACTAGCATTTCAATGAGTTTGTCTTCATTAACTACGCCTAAATCAATAGGTGTTTTTGCATAACCACTGACGCTAAATAGAGTAAGCATTGCTGAAGCCAACAATGTTTTTCTCATCATTTTCATTATATTTCCTTTTTATATTTCCATGTCGATATCAGTATCAACTTGCCTTATTCGGATCTGTTGTCCGAGTTTGGCCTAATACACTCTTGTGGTGTCTTATTTAACTGACGTGTGTTTGTTGTATGTTTTTTACCTTCTATCTCTTTTGTATTGGTTGTCTCTTTTCTATTTTTTGAATCAAACGGAGTGCTCTTCACTTTTTTAGCGTTGAGATAGATACGCAAAGCTTCTTGATTTTCCTCATAGGTTAAGCCTGAACATATAACACCTCGTTTAATCAATGACTTCAGCAATAGTTCGTCGTTCTCAATAGTGGAAGCCTGTGACAGTGAGGAAAAAATTAGAACCATTAAAGCCATTGTTTTGTGTGACATTCTTATATCAAGCCATCAGTTTTGATTATGTAACAAAATATATTTATAAAATCCACCAATCAAATGGATAATTATTACAATTAATTATTCGTTCCGGTTTCAACATTTAGAGTTAATATAAAATAAGGAGTGTTATTTATTCTATTGTCAGTTATTTAATGGTTTTTGTTGAATGAATAGCTGATAGTTTGGATGTTTAATAACATTGATTAGATCGTGGTTATTATTCTGGAGGGCGCTTTATACAAGGAGTTGGTTTCTAAATAATAAGATAATTTTTTATTATCTGTGTTTTAAAATACGCATGTAATAACTGAGTCATTAG
Organism: Vibrio sp. Vb339; assembly: GCF_902751245.1. Taxonomy (NCBI): domain Bacteria; kingdom Pseudomonadati; phylum Pseudomonadota; class Gammaproteobacteria; order Vibrionales; family Vibrionaceae; genus Vibrio; species Vibrio sp. Vb339. The sequence goes on from NZ_CADDIS010000001.1 coordinate 1,039,499, forward strand.
TAAATACCCATGCTCAAATTATTTTTACTCAAAATATCAATAATTAGGGTATTGAGAGTAACTTTCAGTGTTTCAATGACGTGAAATTTAACAATAGTGGAGGTGAAAGGAGCACCAAGTAGCAAAAAAGAGCCCGTATTTGAGCTCTTTTACTTTTAGTTTCGTTAGTGTTTTTACTTATGACTGAGAGACATCGCGATAAAAGTAACGTTCGCAAGTGCTTGGATTCATGCGCTTAATGATGTTGGATATTAAAGCGATAACCAGCACTGAGAATACTAACCTTCCCCAAAATATGGTGTAGAAGTCAGCCCCAATGAGCATGATCAACAACGTATCTTCAATCAAGCTGTGGAGCAAGTTGAGCAGCATGATTGCGGTGAATACATCCCTCGCGGAGATATGTCCTTTCTTGGCTTCGTTGATCAATAAGCCGCCGCCAAACGAAAGACCAAGCGTGATTCCGATGATCGTTAGGTTGGTTGCGTCCTTGCTGATTCCTAGCAGTCTCAAGAACGGTCTTAACAATATTGCCATGAGCTTTTCAATGCCGAGAATCTTTAAAACCTTGAGTAGCAGTAATAGCGCTGAAATCACCATGAAGATAACAGCAAAGCTCTTGAGCTGTTCAATGGCCCAACCCAAATAGCTTGTGTCTCCTGATACTTCAGGCTGCCAAAGTACGGTTGCTGGGTAGTTGAGCAAATCCCCATATTGATAACTGAGGTTGAGTAGCCATGCCAGCACCAAGCTACCACCGACTCTCACCGACAGCGTAGCCAACCAGTTCACGCCTGCTTTTTTGGCTATCGCCCCCTCAATCGGTAATGAATGTGCTAGTAGCATCATGCTGCCTAAAACCGAGGCTTGAGCAACCGTTAAGGGAGCGTCAGAATTGATGAGAATAATCAGCCCCGCATAGATGTTAGTGAGTATGGTGGTAGCCCATACCAAGCCCATTTCTTTCGGTAAGCCGACGCTTTCCATTATTGGGCTCAGCCATTCGCTAAGAATCACGATGCCGCCGAGCTCTTCAACGACCTTTATCACGATGATAATTGGAATCATGATTCGGAAAAGAGTCGAGGTGACATCGAAAATCTCTCTAAGGAGTTCTTTAAAAAATTGATAGGTTGATTTCATAGTTACGACCATGGTTCGATTGTTTGGTATGAGAAGATCTTACCGTGATTGTTGTGATTCAGATTTCTAAATTGACCTTTAAAGTTGCGATAGATTTTTTAATTATCGTAGTATTAAAAATTATAAGTCATAAATGTATTGGTTTAAGAAATTATGGTGATTGACCGTATAGATAGAAGCATTCTGGTTGAACTGCAAAAGAACAACAGAATCCCTAATCAGACATTGGCTGAGCTGGTCGGGTTATCACCGCCTGCTTGCTTAAAGCGAGTGAAACGGCTGAGAGAAGAGGGCGTGATAGTCGGTGATGTGTCCATCATTAATCCAGAACTGACCGGCAGTAAGATGACTTTGGTTGTGTCCGTGGAAATGGAGCGTGACCGAGGGGATATTTATCAAATCTTTCGCCATTCTATTTCAAAGGCTGAAGAGGTCACGCAGTGCTATCAGATATCAGGCAGCTTTGATTTCATGCTGATTGTGACGGTCAAAGACATTCAAGCCTACGAAGACTTTGTGGAGCGAGTACTGCGCAAAGATCTGAATATTCGTAAATTCCATACCTCTGTCTCAATGAGAACCGTGAAATTTACCACTGCAGTAAACTTAGATGAGTCGTGACTGTTAGCTCGAGAAGATATGTGAAGTTATTAGCTTTGTGAGGTACTTAGCTAATATTTGTATAAATAGCAGGCATTTACACAAAATGTGACGTTCACATTTTGTCATAACTTTAATAATTGTATATATTCCTCGCCTAAAATAATAATTAACCTAAGTTAATATAATGACTGTCAGCTCATCTACTCAATCTCGTGAAACGCTTCTCAGCGAAAACGAACAACTTGTCTCTACCACTGACTTAAAAGGCGTGATTACGTACAGTAATGATGCTTTTTGTCGCATAGCGGAATACAGCCAACAAGAATTGCTAGGGCAACACCACAATATCGTAAGGCATAACGATATGCCAAAAGCCGCATTTGCTGATATGTGGGTTAACCTAAAGCAAGGTAAAGCGTGGCGTGGCATCGTAAAAAACAAAACCAAATCCGGTGGGTTTTATTGGGTCGATGCTTACGTAACTCCGATTTACGACAATGGTAAGGTGAGTGGCTACCAATCTGTTCGTGTTAAGCCAAAGAATGAATGGATACAAGTTGCAGACAAGGCTTACCAAGGCCTCTTGAAGGCTGAAAAGTCGGGTCGTCAATGGTCCTTAAAGATCAGTGACAGTGTTCGTTACGCCGTGTTGCTAGGCTCTTTGGCTGCGCCTCTGATTTCAAATCTCGTTGAAGTAGGGCAAGTATCACAATGGTTGTTGAGCCTACTTCCTGTTTCAGCATTGGCGTTACTTTTCCGACAAGAGCTGATTGATACCCCACTGCAGTTGAAAAAGCTGCAATCGAAATTCGATAGTGTTAGTCGTCTTGTTTATTCAGGTAATAGTCAGTTCTCTATTGCCGACTTTCACTTAAAACTATTGTCTGCAAGAATCCGCACCGTATTAGGTCGTATGACAGACTCTGCCAAGCCGTTACAAGATTTGGCTGATAACCTGAATGCCACGTCATTTGAAGTATCTGAAGCTTTAGATCAACAAACAAAAGATATTCTTCAAGTACGAGAGGCGACTGAAGAGGTTGAAGTCACCGCCAATGAGGTCTCTTCTCGCACAGAAGAAGCGCACCAGATTGTTGATGTGACTTTGCAAACCTGTGCTGGTGCTAAAGAGAGTATTAATCAAACTCATCAAAACTTAGAGAGCCTAGCTTCTCAGGCCGAAAAGGCGACTCAAACGACTTACCAACTGAGCGACCAAGCGCAGAGCGTAAGTAAGATAATGGAAGAGATTGGTGGAATCGCCGAACAAACCAACTTGTTGGCCTTGAACGCTGCGATTGAAGCGGCGAGAGCGGGCGAGCAAGGACGAGGCTTTGCTGTCGTTGCAGACGAAGTACGCGCGTTGTCGGGTCGAACCTCAAAGGCTACGGTTCAGATCAAAGAGAGCATCGATACCATGCTAACGACGATTGAAGGGTGGCAAAAAGATATTCTGGCGAACCGTGAGCAAACGGACGCGTGTGGTGATGTTGCGAAGGTGAGTGCAGAGCGCTTGTCGGAAGTCGAAAACCTAATGCAATCCATGAATGAACTCATGCAGTCTGTTGAAAGTTCTGCTCATAAACAACGTGAGCTGTCGAGTGAGGTCAATCTGCATATGCAGTCTATCGCGTCGACTGCAGAACAAAATTTGGTTGCTACGCATTCAGTGAAAGACCACTCCACAGAGCTAAAAGAACAAGTGAACGAGTTCTACCAACTGGCAAAGCGTTTCGAAGAAAAATAGTCGTTAGATTTAATCCGAATGAGAGAAAAGACAAAAAAAGCCCCGCATTTTCATGCGGGGCTTTCTGTATGCATCAACCCATTAAGGGCGGGACAATGCATTCAAGATTAAGCTAGAAGCTCTTTCGCTGTGTTTACTACGTTTTCAGTAGTGAAACCGAACATCTTGAATAGCTCACCTGCTGGTGCAGATTCGCCGAATGTTGTCATACCGATGATCTTGCCACCGAAACCAACGTACTTGTACCAGAAGTCAGCGATGCCAGCTTCTACAGCGATACGTGCTGTAACGTCAGATGGAAGTACAGACTCACGGTACTGCGCGTCTTGCTTGTCAAACGCGTCAGTAGCAGGCATAGAAACTACGCGTACTTTCTTACCTTCAGCCGTTAGCTCAGCAGCAGCGTTAACCGCTAGCTCAACTTCAGAACCCGTTGCGATAAGGATAAGCTCTGGCTTACCTTCACAATCTTTCAGGATGTAACCACCCTTAGCGATGTTTGCTACTTGCTCAGCGTCACGATCTTGTTGTGCAAGGTTTTGACGAGAGAAGATAAGCGCAGAAGGACCATCTTTACGCTCGATTGCTAGTTTCCAGGCAACAGCAGACTCAACTTGGTCACATGGACGCCATGTGCTCATGTTTGGAGTTAGACGTAGAGAAGCGATCTGCTCAACTGGTTGGTGAGTTGGACCATCTTCGCCAAGACCGATAGAGTCATGCGTGTAAACTTGGATGTTCTGAGTTTTCATCAGAGCAGCCATACGCATAGCGTTACGAGCGTATTCCATGAACATTAGGAACGTTGCGCCGTATGGTACGAAACCACCGTGCAGAGCGATACCGTTCATGATAGCCGTCATACCGAATTCACGTACACCGTAGTGGATGTAGTTACCAGAGAAGTCGTTTGCTTCAAGAGACTTAGAACCAGACCACATAGTCAGGTTAGAAGGCGCAAGGTCAGCAGAGCCGCCCATGAATTCAGGTAGCATAGCACCGAACGCTTCTAGAGCATTTTGAGATGCTTTACGTGATGCGATGTTTGCTGGGTTAGCTTGCAGATCAGCGATGATTGCCGATGCTTTCTCTTCCCATTCAGCAGGTAGTTCACCGTTTACGCGGCGTTTGAATTCAGCTGCCAGCTCAGGGTATGCTGCTTCATAAGCTGCAAGTTTCTCGTTCCACGCTGCTTCCTTAGCTGCGCCTGCTTCTTTCGCATCCCACTCTGAGTAAACTTCCGACGGAATTTCAAAAGGACCGTGCTCCCAACCTAATTCTTTACGTGTTGCTGCAATTTCTTCAGCGCCTAGTGGTGCACCGTGACAGTCGTGCGTACCTGCTTTGTTTGGAGAACCAAAGCCAATCACTGTTTTAGTACAGATTAGAGTTGGGCGAGGGTCTGCTTTAGCCGCTTCAATTGCTGCGTTGATAGCGTCAGAGTCGTGGCCATCTACCGCTGGGATTACGTGCCAGCCGTAAGCTTCGAAACGTTTAGGTGTATCGTCAGAGAACCAACCTTCAACTTCACCATCGATAGAGATACCGTTGTCATCCCAGAAAGCAACCAGCTTACCAAGACCTAGCGTACCTGCTAGAGAACATGCTTCGTGAGAAATACCTTCCATCAGACAGCCATCACCCATGAATGCATAAGTGTAGTGGTCTACGATGTCGTGGCCTTCTTTGTTGAACTGTGCAGCTAGCGCTTTCTCTGCCATAGCCATACCAACAGCGTTAGTAATGCCTTGACCTAGAGGACCAGTCGTTGTTTCGATGCCTGGTGCGTAGCCGTACTCTGGGTGACCTGGAGTCTTAGAGTGCAGTTGACGGAAGTTCTTAAGATCTTCAATTGAAAGCTCGTAACCTGCTAGGTGAAGCAGGGAGTAAATCAGCATTGAGCCGTGGCCGTTAGACAGGATAAAACGGTCGCGGTCAGCCCACTCTGGGTTTGCTGGGTTGTGGTTTAGGTGAGAACGCCAAAGTACTTCAGCGATGTCAGCCATACCCATAGGTGCGCCTGGGTGACCAGAGTTTGCTTGTTGTACGCCGTCCATGCTTAGAGCACGAATAGCGTTAGCTAGATGTTTGCGATTCATAAGAACTTCCGAATAAAAATTAAGAAAAACAAAATTGATAAAAGTAGGGGAACTGAACGTTCCCCTATTTGAATTTGGTAAGAGTGATTACAGCTTAGCTGCGATCATGTCTTCTAGTTTGCCTTGGTCAACGGCGAAGTTGCGGATGCCTTCAGCCAGTTTCTCAACAGCCATTGCATCTTGGTTGTGGTCCCATAGGAACTCAGCGTGAGTCATCGCTGCTGGACGCTCTTTAGTACCGTTAGAGTCGATAAGCTTCTCAACTACTTCGCCTTCTGCTGCTTCTAGGTCTGCTAGAAGTTGAGGAGCGATAGTTAGACGGTCACAACCCGCAAGTTCAAGGATCTCGCCGATGTTACGGAAGCTTGCGCCCATAACAACAGTTTTGTAGCCGTGGTCTTTGTAGTAGTTGTAGATATCTGAAACAGAGATTACACCTGGATCTTCTGAAGCTTCGAAATCACGACCTTCTTTCGCTTTGTACCAGTCCATGATGCGACCTACGAAAGGAGAGATTAGGAATACGCCAGCTTCAGCACAAGCACGAGCTTGAGCGAAAGAGAATAGAAGCGTTAGGTTACAGTTGATGCCTTCTTTCTCTAGGATTTCAGCAGCACGGATACCTTCCCAAGTAGAAGCCAGTTTGATAAGGATGCGGTCGTTAGTGATGCCAGCGTCGTTGTACATTTTGATAAGTTGACGAGCTTTAGCAACGCTGCCTTCCATGTCGTAAGAAAGACGAGCATCTACTTCAGTAGAGATACGGCCAGGTACAACTTTCAGGATTTCTTTACCGATGTTCACGTTAAGCATGTCGCAAGTATCTTGAACTTGCTGTGCTTTATCACCGCTTTGCGCTTTTGCGTATTCGATAGAAGCATCGATTAGAGGAGCGTACTCAGCAATTTGAGCAGCTTTAAGAATTAGAGATGGGTTAGTTGTTGCATCTTCAGGAGTGTACTTGCTGATAGCTTCGATATCGCCAGTGTCAGCTACAACAGTTGTTAGTTTACGAAGTTGCTCTAATTTATTGCTCATTTTGATCATCCTATGTATCGCATAACACCTCATTAATGGGAGAGGTGTGGGCATTTGCAAGCTAACTAATGAAGTTCTCAATGGTTGTACCAGTGAGCCAAACTTACATTAATTTAAATTTTTCTCCGAACGAACATTTGCACAGAACATTTGATCGCTCGATGAGTAAATGATGTAGCCATATTTATCCGATCTAGCCCCAAAGTCAACGGTAAATAGTGCTGTATGGTGACTTCAGTCAAATATATTTCGCTCTAGTAATCATGGGGTATGCAAGCAAACGTTTAACGAGCAAAGTAAGGTGAATTAATCAACAACAAAACCATGGTTATGACGATGAGCAAATGTACCTTGCTGTTACATATGTTCGGGGTGTAAACTTGTGTATCACTTGCTTAAGCATCGAACATTTGTTCTTCAAGCAGGTAAAATAATTGTTAAATATTGGTTAAGTGGTATATGAGTAAGAATATCCAAGATGTTTCCGAAGAAAACACTGATCTCCTCACTGAAGTAGCGGTTGCTTATTATCAAGATGGTGCCACGCAAGAAGAGATCTCCAAAAAGTACTCTATCTCCCGTGCAAAGGTTGGTCGAATGCTCAAACAAGCCAGAGATGAGGGCATTGTTGAGATCACCGTTAAATACCACCCTGTCTTTAGTGCGAAGATCGAGCAACGTCTGATCGAACGATTTGGTGTAAAGCGTGCTCTTGTGGCACTAGACCAACCAAATGAAGAGAAGCAGCGATTACAGGTTGCTGGTTTAGTGTCTAACTATCTTACCAGTATACTGAAAAACGGTATGGTAGTGACAGTAGGACAAGGGCGAAACGTATCGTCTGTTGCTCACCACACTGGCGTAATTACGCCACGAGACTGTAAATTCGTGTGTGGTATCGGCGGTATTCACCCAAGAGGCGGTATGTTTAATGCCGATCATATATGCAGGCAGCTAGCCAAAAAGTACGGTGGATCTTCTGAAACCTTATACGCCCCCGCTTATGCCGAGAATAAAGCGCAAAAAACCGCATTCATGGAAAACAGCACCGTTAAGCAGACACTCGATCTCGCTCGAAAAGCCGATGTCGCTTTAGTCGGTATCGGTGATATGAGCGAAAACAGTTATATGGTCGACTTAGGTTGGTTTACCGCAGGTGAGGTCGTTCAATCTCGTCTATTACAAGGTGTCGTCGGTGACTTTGCGGGTTATGACTTTTTCGATGTTCACGGTAAAACAGCAAACACAGTAATGAGTGACCGTGTGATTGGTTTGGCCTTGGAAGAATTCCGGCCAATAGCAGAGGTCATTGCCATCGCAGCCGAAAACAGTAAACCATTAGCTCTATTAGGCGCGTTAAGAACTGGCGTAGTTGATGTGATCGCAACCAGCGTAAGTAATGCTTTGACCGTTTTAAACTTGGACGAACAACTTAGCGTGAATAAACCAAAAGGCGGTGAATACTAAGTTATTTATGCTTCGTTGAATTCACTATTTGGGTAACCATGGCAACTCCTCCCTAATGAAACCAGTGCAATAAGGGGGATAACTATTAGACATGACTCGAATAGTGAATTTGTTCAGCGGTTGAAAGAATTATCACTCTTTAATGTTAAGCCACACTAAAGGAGATAATTATGAAACTGTCATTTATCACACACGCTATTTCTAGCAACAGTGACCAATCAAGTTCTATCTTTAAATCTAATTCTATCATTGCGCTTAGCTTAATAGTCACGGCTTGTGTGCTCACACCTACAGTTCATGCCGATGATAAAGTCGTCGCAGGGTATTTTGCGGATTGGCAATATCTGAATAAAGATAACCCTTATACCGTTGACGACATACCGGCAGACAAGCTCTCACATATTATTTACGCTTTCTTGAGCATGTGTGGTCCTCATAGCGGTGCTGGTGAGCCCGTCCAAAAACAAATTCAGCAGCAATGTGCAGACAAACAACCATATACCGCGATTATTGTGGATAAAGAAGCTGCGTTAGAAGTCGATTTCGGAGACGTGGGTGTTGATGTCGCCTATAAAGGTCACTTTGCCCAGTTAGCTCAATTGAAGGCCGACAATCAAAATATCAAAATCTTGCCATCATTTGGTGGGTGGACAATGTCTGAACCTTTCCATGCGATGGCGAAAGATCCTAAAGCCATTGCGCACTTTTCAAAAACTGCTGTTGAGTTAATCCAAAAATATGACTTCTTTGATGGTATTGATCTTGATTGGGAATACCCAGGAGGCGGCGGCTTAACCACTTCGCCTTGGAACCCAGAGACTAAACTAACGGATGAGCAGAAAGCGCAAGAGCGTGAAGCTTTCACACTTTTAGTAAAAACAATCAGAAGTGATTTGGACGCTTTATCAAAGACGACTCAAAGAGATTATGAGCTTTCAACGGCTGTCGGTGTTGGCGCTAAGGCAGCCCAAATTGATTGGAACGCAGCTAGCCCATATCTGACGAACATGTTTGCGATGACGTATGACTTCCTCGGAGGTTGGGGAGCTCAAACAGGTCACACAACAAACTTACACGCCACAGAGCGCAGTTGGTGGGGAATGGGAGCTGACGTCTTCATTAATCAGATGATAGAGCAAGGTATTCCTAGCGAGAAGCTCGTGATCGGGGCGGCTTTTTATGGTCGAGGCTGGCAAGGGACAAAAGACTTTGCTGGAGAGCTGCCTAAAGGTGACCTAGTTTCTGAACAAGGGGCGCAGTTTGGTACCGGTGAAAACGGTTACTTTATGTTCTGGGACCTTATGAATAACTACAGCAGCAAACAAGGTTATGAGTACAATTATGACGAGCAAGCTCAGGCACCTTATTTGTGGAACCCAGATAAAAAAGTATTCATATCTTTTGAAGATCAGCGTTCTATTAAAGCAAAGGCAGAATGGGCGAAGAAATCAGACCTAGGCGGCATTTTTACTTGGGAATTATCAGGAGATCCTTCCGGACAGTTGATCGATGTTATGCATAGTGAAATGAATAAATAACCGAACAGAAAATACCCAGAAAATAAGGTAGGTGTTTATCTGCCTACCTTATTTATTTAGCTCGTCTATTTAACTCACGTTCTTAAACAGAACATTCCGCGTGCTCAGTCACCTGCTTGTTTAGGTGAGTAGCCAGCTCATCATAAGGAATAGGGCGAGAGAAGTAATAGCCTTGCATCAAGTCACATCCACATGCTTTTAGAATAGCGAAGTGCTCGTTCGATTCTACGCCTTCTGCTAATACCACCATGCCGAAGTTCTTACCGATTGCGATGATGTTTTGCACCATGGTAAGTGACTGCTGATCGACAGCAATGTTCTCAATAAAGCTCTTATCGATTTTAAGCTCATCGATAGGCAGTGCTTTCAGCATGCTTAGTGATGAATAGCCTGTACCGAAATCATCTAAAGAGATCTTTATATTCTTCTCTTTGAGGGCTTCAAAAGTCGGTTTCACCAAAGTCACATCTTCAATGAACAAGCTCTCCGTAATTTCTAGCGTTAAACAGCTAGGAGACAGTTGATACTTTTCTAGTGTCGCGAACAAGTGCTCAGAGAAGGATTGATGAGAAAACTGTCGAACAGATATGTTGATCGAAAGCCCGATCTTTTGTTCCGTCGTTCGGTGCAAATGGGCGATCTGCATAATGCTGGACTCAATAATAAAAGTGCCGAGCTTTTGCATTAAGCCTGTGTTCTCAGCTATCGGTATAAAGACATCTGGTGGAACAAACCCCAATTCGTCATCAATCCAGCGCACGAGTGCTTCTACACCGTGAATACTTTCATTTGCACGAACCAGTGGTTGGAAAACCATGAACAGCGTTTGTTTCTCGATAGCGATGCGTAGCCTTTGTTCTACTTTCATTTTGTAGAGGTGAGCATCTTGCATTTCCGTTGTGAAAATACTGTACGAGTTTTGCTGCTGTTTCGCTTTGTACATCGAAATATCGGCAGAACGTAATAGGCTATCTAGATCTTTTCCGTGTTCAGGGAAACGCGCTACGCCGATGCTGCAACCTAACAAAAACTGAGCGCTTTCAACTTCATAAGGTTGAGAAAGCACTTCAATAATGCGCTTGGCGAGTCGTTTAATTTCAACTTCATTCGACAAGGGCGTTAAGAACAAAAACTCATCACTGGATTCACGTACCAATAGGCTGAGGCGAGATCGGAACCTCATCAAACGCAAAGCGATCTGTTTGAGAACCTTGTCTCCAAAGTCATGCCCGTGGGTGTCATTAACGCATTTAAAGTTATCGATATCGATAAACAATAGCGAAAACGGCTCTGACTCATCGTCAATCCATTTGCCAATGTTTCTACGCATGTACAAACGGTTTGGCAGAGAGGTTAAAGGGTCATGGTTCGCCTGATAAATGAGTTGGCTACGAGTCCGTTGTTCATTCTTGGCAATAGACTTAACCAAAAAGTAGAAACCAAACTGAAGAAAAATAAAGGCAACGAAAAGAATGCTGAACTCTTGTATGAATATACTATCGACGTGAGTTAGATCCGTACGGCCTACCACCCATAATTTGTAGTTTGGGATGTATTTCGCGCTCATTAAAGAGTGGTATTGTTCATCGTCGACGACAAAAGAGTAGGTTTCTTGCCCATTCATCGCTTCTTGCACGCTAATTCCGAAGTGGTCGGTAAAGATACTTGCAATACGCTGTATGACATCTTTGCCTACTGGAGAGGAATACGCACTCTCAGATTCGATATCACTCGAATAAAATTGGCGATAGCTGTCTTTTCGGATCAGGCTTAGTGTATTGAAACTTCCGGCGTGAGCATTATTTTCAAATACGATCGTGGCGTCTAATCGTAGCCCTGCGGTCATTACTGCATCGGTTTTCTTGCCATCGATTGAAATGGATTTTCTCAGCGGGATAACCAAGCTATTCAAGGATTCTTGAAAATAGGTACGGCCAAGCACCATGCTACTGCTTGATAGGGCGTCTAAGAAAGAGTCTCTTGTTGGCGCGTATTGCAACAAGTTCCTTTGATTCGCAAGTTCGAGATTTGAGCTGATCGAGAGGTAATCACCGTCGGTGTTCAACAAGCCAAACGCTGCTATCGCAGGGTGGGTTTCAAGTAGCTTGTCTAAAATTGGCCTAATTTGGATAGACGCTGTACGTGTGAAATCAGATTGTTGAGCCAGTTGATGGCCGACCACTTCTAACAAGGCTTCTTGACTGGTCAGCAGCGAATTGACTGAGCTAGAAAAAAGCTCAACCTGGATGTGTTGCTGCTCTATGAAGTCGTCTCTGTTCGCTTTCCAGTTTGTTATTCCCAACGCGGCGAAAAGTATCAGGGTCAGTAGTACGATAAACGCGTACAGCGACCAGATATTTTTCTTAAATAGAGCCATGAGATGCCTTTTGTTGGTTACTACTTTTAACAGACTGCAAGTGACAAACTATTGGGTCGTCAGCGCGATTCATGCAACGAAAGATACAAACACAAATGGTGAAAGTATTAATGATTAAATAGTGTAACGACTACGAGCAGAGATTCTTGAGTGAAATATTAGTATTCATAACGTCGATAACGATTAGTTTATGATTAATCACAAATTATCGTTAGCAACTTAATGTGGGCTATAAATCAAACGGCGTGAATCGAGTCTTGGTCTCAAATGAACATAGCGTTAACTGCGACATAAAAGCTTACTTCATGAGACGTGAGGCCATCATTATCAGTAAGCTCTTTATGCATGCGCAGTATATTCTAACAGTGGCAGTAAGCGAAGTTGAATTACTTTTTAGTCACGGCAATAGGGAGTTTGTCGTTAGCACCCCATTCCGTCCATGAACCATCGTAAACTCCCATTTCACCGTTATAGCCAGCGAGTTTAGCGGCTAATAATATGATGCAGGCTGTTACGCCAGAGCCACAGCTAAAAAACGTAGGCTGAGAAGGCGTTAATTCTAACGTTGAAAAGATTTCAATAAGCTCTTCTTGAGACTTTAACTTACCGTTATCGAGTACTTGAGCAAACGGTAGGCAAATCGAATTCGGTATATGGCCACTACGTAAGCCTTCACGTGGTTCAGGAATTTCTGAATCGAATCGAGCTTGAGAACGAGCATCTACAATGTTTGCGCTCTTGTCAGTTGAGTAACCTTCAATCTGCTGAGCACTGACAAAGTAGTTGTCTTGAATATGGCCTTCAAAATTGCCCGCTTTTACTTCGGTGCGATAGTCAGTCTCGGTCTCGTAACCGGCGTCGATCCAAGCTGGCAAACCGCCATCTAAGATGAATACGTCGTTGTGTCCCATTGCCATAAACATCCACCACGCACGGGGAGAAGCGAAGGTTCCGGAGTTATCGTAAACCACAATCGTACTGTCTTGATTGATGCCAATTTCTTTTGCGCGAGTGTTGAAGTGTTTTTCGCTCGGGAACATGTGAGGAAGCAGAGTGTGCTTGTTACAAAAGTCTTTGTCGTAGTCAAAACGAATAGCCCCAGGAATCATTTGTCCTTTGATCTTCTCTGACTCGCTTGGAATTTGAAACTCGATACTGGCGTCGAGGAGGATGATATTGTCTTTTTCTAGCAAACGTTGTTGAAGTTGTTCTGGTGAGATGAGTGGCTGATTCATTATTGTTATATCCATTCTTGTTGTTTTAGCGAATACAGTGTTATAGCGATTACTGTCGTTTCTACGAATACCGTTGTTGCATCGATAGCTACTGTGCTGCTCGACAGTGGATGAACTGATAACTGCTTTGTCCGGTTATTTGATTGTTTAATGTATCAAGCGCAACCACAGAATCAATAGGGCAGTCTGTGGTAGGAGCAATAGAGACCCGAAATACGTCATTATCTTTTGTCTGAACCGTAAGATAACGCCTGTGCCCATCTAAGGATTGAGTCAGCGTGTTCGAAATCACTTTGGCTTGAATGCGTTGGCCCGTCTCTGATGTTAGCGGGAAATAGGCAAGGGCAACTAACACGCCTACGCCACACATTAAGATAAATAGACCTATTTTTAACTGTTTCATGAGAGTAAGTCTTTGAAGGTTATGTTGAAAATATAAGTGAGATTGGTGGTAAAGTGAATGCTACTCGCTAAGAAAGCTGAATTAACCACACTTCGGCGAAGACAAAAAAAGTGAGCATTTCTGCTCACTTCCTGCTTACAAACAATCAATTTTGACTCTGTTTCGTCATAGACCCAACTAACGACAAGTTACCTGCTGTTAAACGATTTACTGCCAGACAATCTGAGAGTCACCGCTAGAAACCACTTGTTGTAATGGAGGTTGACCATCGTAGAACCAAATCTCTATCAAGAGTGCTTCATGGTTTACCGGTGCTGCAAAGTTCGAGGCGAATACGCCATTATCTAATGGACCTGCAATGACCTTGCTGGAGTAATCCGGCTTCAAGGTTGAGTCATCTCTTGTGCTAAATCGGCTATAAACGGTCACAAAAGACCGATCTGTCGAAATGCTGCTGATGTCGATGTCGAGATCAAACTGTTCAACAGAGTTGTAGTCAAACCCGTCAGGTACCACCAAATCACTCATCGTATAGCTTTGCGCTGCTGCCGCACTTGTCGCGGGAGACGGCGAAGGCGTTGCGGTTACCGGAGTCGTTGCTGTTACCGGATTCGACGGAGTTGCAGGTGTCGACGGTGTAGATGGCGATGGAGTAGATGCACTGCTACCGCCACCACCACCACCGCCCCCACAACCGGCTAATACTAATGGCGCTGCTGCTAAAATAACGGCTAGTGACTTCTTCATGTTCCAAGTGCTTTGTACAGACATACGTTTTTCCTCAAAGAGATTGCGACTTGAATCAACGCAATGATTGTCTCGATATTGTTTAGTGTGAATAGTCATAACGTCTCTCCTTATGGTTCGTAACGTTGGTTGTCTGCAGGTGATTGGTACCATGTCTGGTTCGTTTCACCGCCGGATTCTGCGTATTCTTTAAACTCTGGGTAAGCGGTAACAATATCGACGTACTCTAGAGGCCACTCCCATTCGTCATCCGAAGTTACTATGAGAGCCCAAGGGTGGTTTTCTACTGTTTTGAAGTATTTACCTGTTGATGGATTACTGTCATCGACGCCTAAACCAGCTTCAAAGAGGTTAGTGGTATCAAATGCTTCGGTTGGAGCTTGGTCTGGCAAGTGAACCTCCCAGCTGCGTCCTGGATGTAGTGGCAGGTTTTCACCATGATAATACCCAGGCGTTGCGAAGATGAACGGGTCGTAAGGCATATCGGTCCAGCTGCCAGTACTCACACCGTCACCGGCTAAAGTAATACCAATTTGGAACGAGAACTGCTCATCTTCTTTACATCCATTACTGGTGCGGTAGAAGGTACAGCCAGTGCTGATTTTTTCTGTCAGGTCATTGGCGATAACAAAGATTGCTTCGCTACGTCCATCTTCTAGGTCAAGGTCAGTGAACACACCGTTGTGTTTCATGTAAGAGCTGCCACTACTCACTAAGCTCGGGTCGAGGTTAGGAAGTCGAACAGCAAAACCATTTCTGTACGATGCCCCGACAGCAGCTAGGCGGCCGTCGATAGTGGACTTAACGACTTTTCCATCTTTAAGGATTTCAGTAATACGATACATAAGAACAGCATCGTTCATGTCGTAGTCAGCTTTATAAGGCCAGTTATCTTCGTACGCTAGCGTTGCGTAACCAGAAGCACTTGGGAAGTAACGAGCGGTGGCACCATCGTTAAGAACATCGACTTGAATATCGACCACCTCACCAGAGGTTGAACCGCCAAAGTAACTTAGGTTGGTTTGTTGACTGAATCTAAATCGAGCCCACGTCGTACCGGTCAGAGCGTTGATATCGACATTTAGGAACAGATCGTTTTCACCCGCATCTAACAGGTAATCTGTAAATACTTGCTCGTTGGCGCCATCGAAGCTGCCATCTTGGTTCCAATCTATCCAAGCCGAAAGGTAACCGGTTGTTGAAGCTTCAATCACCATTTTTGAATCAAGACCAGCTTCAAGTGCGGTTACAAAACCGATACCACCGTTCGCCCACTCGTCATCAATACCCACGCTTTCATCCGATTGCGGTGTTACGTAGCCGTCAAGGTCGGCGTCGGGTGCATCTGTACCTAACCAAGTCACGCCATCCAGTTCATGTCGAGGACCGTTACTTGCTAATAACGTTAGGTAAGTATCTGGAGCGTCACCGAAGTCTATGTTGGAATCTTCATCTACCACAGGTGCATTCGCACAGCGAGCACCATCATTTTGATTCGAAGAAGGGCCATTCGATACAAACTCTACAGCAGGAACGACACCTGCAGCGATGTTTGCAGCGTTATCTGGGGATAGGTTGATACGGTAGATCTTACCGTCTTGATTTCGAGATACGTAGTAGTAGCCGTTCACATCAAAATAACCTGCGCCAAACGTCCCTGTTTCTCCGGTATCACCAATATAGGTTTCAGCACCTGTAGTCGGGTTGAAGCTGTACAAGCCACCCGAGTTATTGTCGATACCATATAAAGAGCCATCACTTGGGTGGAAAGCAAAATCGGTCAGTTTCACGGTTGCCGGGCTACCAGCTATTTTGTTAACTGTAACAGTCGCGTTTGGGTCTGCGTCTAAAGGCGATAGGTCAACGGTGAATAAGCCTTTCCCAGTGCGGTAAAGGTAATACACATGGTCATAGACGTCACCGACGTAGAAGGTGTGGTCAGTTGGCAGTCCACTTGTGTTGATAACTTCCGCTTGAAAGTCTTGGCCTAGACGCACCAAGCGTTTGTTGGTGGTGTCATAGCCATAAATATATCTGTCTTGGAAATCAAAACCGACACCATTGATATTGGCATTCATACCGGTATCGTCTTCCAACAGAGTGGTTGAGCCGGTTACTAGGTTCACGCCCCAAACTTGCACAGGGGTGGACTGAAAAAGGTACGCCTTACTTGGACAGGTATCGAATGGCGCTGCGTTGGCGACTAGGGGCGCACTTAATAGCAAACTTAACGTTGTAATTCTCATATCTACATCCTTGTGATGGAAGGTCTAGATACTTTTACAAGTTACGTGCCATTTTTAAGCTGTTGATTTTTAAGGTTTATATTTTATGGTTCTGGGTTTCTCGTTGTATTCTCAAAATGAGAATTCAAATGAAACTAATCTCTCATAGAGTATTTCAAATTGATAAAGCGAGTTGCGAAGCTGATGTTGAGGCCTAAAAAAGCCCCAACATATAGTCAAGGCTTAGGTTTTCGATCAGAGGGGGATATGATTTAGCTTATCCACACACCGAACAATTAGGCATCTTCATTAAATTCATTTCACGCCAGCTGTGAGACATGGCATCGAGAATCAAAAGTTTGCCTTGCTTTGGTTGTCCAAACTTGGCAATAACCTTGATAGCTTCCAAAGCCTGAGCCGCGCCTACCATGCCAACAACAGGTGCCATCACACCGGCTTCGACACAGCTTAGAGCAGCGTTACCAAATAGAGCGCTCAAGCACTGGTAACACGGTGCATCTGCGTCTTGATAAGTGAATACGCTAATCTGACCTTCCATGCGAATCGCAGCGCCCGATACTAGAGGCGTTTTTGATGCGTAACATAAGCGGTTCAACTGATTGCGCGTTTCAACGTTGTCACTGGCATCAAGAACAAGAGAGTGTGCTTCAATCAACTTGCCAAGTGCCTCGTCATCAAGCCTGTGATCGACAGTTTCAATCGTCAGATGAGGATTCAATACCTGTAAAGACTCAGCGGCAGAATCAACTTTCTTCTTACCAATATCAGCATCGGTATGAAGCACTTGTCGCTGCAAGTTTGAAAGCTCGACAACATCATCGTCGATCAGTGTTAGCTTACCAATTCCCGCAGTCGCGAGGTATTGAGCAGAGGCACAGCCTAAACCACCGGCACCTAACACTAAGATTGAACTCTGTTTCAGTGCTTCTTGGCCTTCAAAATCAAACTGTTTGAGAATGATCTGGCGATTGTAGCGAAGCATCTCTGCGTCAGACAGTATTTCCATCAGCAAGCCTCGTTAGTAAAGCGTCGAGTTAAACAGTTGAATCTGAACCGTTTCACCGACTTCTACACGGCCACGTTCACGCTCTAGGACCACAAAGCAGTTTGCTAAGCTCATTGAACGGAAAGCGCCAGAGCTTTGGTTACCAGTTGTTTCTACAACAAACTGACCGTTTTCAATCGAGTAGATGCCACGTTGGTAATCAGTACGGCCTGGGCCTTTTTTGAATGCAGATTTGGTAATAGCAGGGATCGATTCTGGTGCTGTCCATGCGGTGTGGCCAGCCAGTTTAGCCAGCATAGGTTGAACTAACACATACATAGTCATCATCGCCGACACTGGGTTACCTGGTAAGCCACAGAACCACGCGTTATCCAATTCACCAAATGCGAACGGTTTACCTGGTTTGATAGCGAGCTTCCAAAAGCCGATTTGGCCGAGTTCTTCCAAAATATCTTTGGTGTAATCCGCTTCACCAACACTCACGCCGCCAGAAGTCACAACAACATCTGCGAGTTCTTGAGCTTTCTCGAAGGTTTCTTTAAGCGTTGCAGGGCAATCAGGGATGATGCCTAGGTCAATCGCTTCACAACCAAATGCTTCAATCAGCGGTTTAATGCCGTAGCGGTTGCTGTCGTAGATCTGACCGTCTTCAAGAGGCTGGCCTAATGGCTTGAGCTCATCGCCAGTAGAGAAGAAAGCGACTTTAGGCTTGCGTGCCACAGTTACATGGCTCACACCGAGCGAAGCAATCATTGGAATGTCACGAGGTGTTAAACGTTCGCCACAGCTAAGAACGATATCGCCTTGCTTGATGTCGTCACCAGTAGGGCGAATATTATTGTTCAACTTGATGTCGTCTTGTTGAATTTCAATGCCAGCGCCAGTTTCAGCCGTATTTTCTTGCATGATTACGGCATCGCAACCTTCCGGGATCTTTGCGCCTGTCATAATGCGAATACAGGTGTTTGCTGGCCATTCACCTTCAAATGGTTGACCTGCAAAGGACTTACCCGCTAAAGGCAGTACTTTACCGTTCTCTAGGTCTGCTAAGCGCAGTGCATAGCCGTCCATTGCTGAGTTATCAAAAGGAGGGACGAAAATAGGGGATAGAATATCTTCAGCAAGTACGTAACCCAATGCTTCTGCCAATGGCAGTGATAAGGTCGTTTGAATAGGTTTAATTGGTGATAGCAGCTTATCTAGTGCTTCTTCAATTGGCATCAAGCCCGGAGCGTCGCAACAGCCCATAATTGAAATCCTTTGATCGTTATTATTTTGATTTGGTGGTTGGCAATAGGGATTCAATAGTTATCAAATCATGATGGTTCGCCAACGAAATTGCAGCCACTTTAGCATAGTTTAAGCCCCGTAAATAATGACCTCCCTTAAAATATGGGTGTATTTATTCAAAATTCCGAGTATCCTTGTTTGCCATCCAGAAGGGGTAATAAAAGAGGAAGTTCAATGTCAGGTCTTAGCGAATCAGCGAAGTTGGTTAAAGATGCGCTAGCAAGCCGCGGATTAGAGACACCAATGAGTCCTAACCAGGTAAGCCGAGAAGAGAAAAAGGAACGAATCGAACACCATATGCGTGAGATTCTAACTCTCCTTGAACTTGATCTTACGGACGATAGTCTGGAAGAAACACCGCAACGTATTGCTAAAATGTACGTGGATGAAATTTTCTCTGGTTTGGATTACGCTAATTTCCCTAAAATTACTGTAATCGAAAACAAGATGGGTGTTCGTGAGATGGTACGAGTAAAAGACATTACCGTGACCAGTACGTGTGAGCACCACTTAGTGACGATTGATGGTAAGACTGCGGTCGCTTATATCCCGCGTGGGAAAATCATCGGCCTTTCAAAGATTAATCGTATTGTTCGATTCTTTGCTCAACGTCCTCAAGTTCAAGAGCGTATGACTCAGCAGATCCTTGTTGCACTGCAAACGCTACTCGAAACCGATGATGTTGCTGTAACCATGGATGCCGTTCACTACTGCGTTAAATCTCGCGGTGTAATGGATGCAACCAGCGAAACGACAACAACAGCTCTGGGCGGTATATTCAGATCAAACCCAGCAACGCGTCACGAATTCTTACACGGCCTACGATAATACGTTTCGTTACTTGATGAACGCGATTTAGCCTCTGTAAATTGATGTTCGTTGAAAATATTCTAAGCCTCGCTTTCTGCGGGGCTTTTTTACGTCTGTAATGAAGTAAACAGCAGCGACTACGAATGCCGTCATTCCCTAGAGTGAAGAATGAGCGACTCGTTCACTTTCGTCATTCCCTAATGTGAGGAATGAGCGAGTAGAGAGTCTGTTTATCTGTGTAGTTTCTGACTTGGTATGAGATTCCCAATCCAGTCGTTCCTCCTTCTCGGGGATGACGGCGTGTGAGGTAAAATACGAGGGTGAGGGGCCAGTGTGTATTCTATCATTAGCCTTTTAGATGTGATCTTGCAGAATGATAGACTCGGTCACCTCTGTTATTCCTTAAAGTGAAGAATGAGCGAGTAGGGAGTCTGTTTGTCTGTGTAGTTTCTGATTTGGTATGAGATCCCCGATTCAGTCGTTCCTCCTTCTCGAGGATGACGGCGAGTGTGTGGGAATTAGCTCAATAGTATTTCACCTAAAGCGGTTTTTGTTTCTGTTTCTGTCTAGGCAAACCGAAACGTTGAATCTAAGTAACACGAGTCCGTCATTCCCTAAAGTGAGGAACGAACGTAATAGGGAATCTCTTTCGGCCAAGCAGAAAAAGCACGCTCTATAAAAATATAGAGCGTAACTAGAATCAGTCGCTGGTGGAGTGCTTAAGAAAGATTAAACAAACGCTTTAAGTGGTGAACAATACCTGATGGCTTGTTCTCGGCTTGATAGATGTTCAAACCATCATAAAAACTCGCCATGAACTCTACGCGAATCTCATCATCACTGCTTCTCGATATGCGAGACAACAGCGTAGCGGCTGCAGCTGCGTGATCATTGGCTAGGCTGTAATCCATTCCTAGTCGTCCTTGAATGAACAACCACAAATGCGTGACTAGTTTTAACTGTTGAGCGTTAGAGTTTTGAAACTTGTCGCCGTGCTCAGTGCCCACTGTATTATCGAATACATTTTGCATCGCCTCATTCGCTTCTTTATTGCTTTCAAAGCGATAGCTTGCATCGATATGTACTTTAGTTAGCAGGCCAAGCAACGTCTGACGTGCAGAGTTGTCTGGCTTGTTCTCACAGGCGTGTTTAAACAAAGCGTGGTTTTCATCAATAAATGACGACAGCTCTTTCTCGTAGCCTGTTGAAAGCGCTTTTACTGAATCTAAACCTGCTTCTTTTAAACACTGGTGAAGCTTGGTTCTAGCTTGTTGTTTGGCTTTGATTTCTTGCTGTGTGTTGGCTTGCTGCTTGGCTTCTTCTTGCATGCTAGCTTCAGTTTGCGAACTATTCGGGGTTGGACGCTCAGTCATTACTCTGTAGCTCTTCCCACGTTACTTCTGCAGATTGAGTATCGCTGTTAACGAAAGCAGAGTTGCCCGACAGCATGACTGAAAGATCCATCGTACGTTGTGTCATCGCTGCTAGCTGCTCAATGCCATCGTTGTCTAGACGAACTATCTGAGCTTTTAGGTAACCGAATTTACCTTTGTTCTGCTCCCACCAAACGTTTGATTTAGTGTTGAAGCTGAATACACGCACTGATTTAGATAGGCGAGTTGCCTTCTTAACACGCTCTGGATCAGGTTCGCCTACATCAACCCATTCTAGGATTTGATCGTCTAACGACTTCTGCCATAAATCGGGTTCTTCAATGCTAGACAACCCTTTAGTGAACTCAAGTTCAGGAGATGCATTGATACAGAAAGCCATGATACGCGCCATCATTCGCTGTTCTGTTTCAGAAGGGTGTTGTGCAACCGTTAGATTAAAAGAGTCGTAATAGTCGCGATTCATATCGGTTAAAGAGATACGAAACTTGTAGATTGTCGGTTTAAGAGCCATGTAATGTAAGGGTTCCAATAGGATGAGGTGTACTATAGGTGTACCAATGAGTTTTTTGAAATCACAGCCTATAGATAAGTTGAGCCTAGTATAAACGAAGTGGGGCAGTTAGCTAGCAAGATGAGACTTTGGTACACCCCAATTATTTTAAGCACTTTTGGCGAACTAACAAGAAAG
The DNA here is from genome assembly GCF_902751245.1 of Vibrio sp. Vb339. Taxonomy (NCBI): domain Bacteria; kingdom Pseudomonadati; phylum Pseudomonadota; class Gammaproteobacteria; order Vibrionales; family Vibrionaceae; genus Vibrio; species Vibrio sp. Vb339. The sequence continues at coordinate 1,061,330 of NZ_CADDIS010000001.1, forward strand.
GGATACTTTTGAGGTAAAAGTGCATCCCATCAAGCTTCTAGACAGAAGCTTCTTAGAACAATGAAGACACTCTAAAATTAGCCTTTCATACAAATCCGTATTGGAATGAAATACGATTAAAGTTTGCACTCAATAGTGCTCATTTCTATCACAAACTTACAGCCTGATTTCTGGGTAAGTAGGTGAGAGGTTAGTGCTAAAAACACTCCCGAGTCGTTTGGGTGTGCCTGATGGTCGTTTTGAGGTGCTAAGTCGGCTGTTTATCATAAAGGGCATACCACGCACATTGTTTCCCGCACGTCTTATAATTTCTTGCCTTGCCTTGCCTTATCTTGCCTATACAATAGCGCGTATATTTCTGCTTTGAGTGTTTTTGATGAATTTTCGATATGACATAAATGGTTTAAGAGCAATTGCGGTGATAGCTGTGGTTCTTTTCCATTTTAACCCTGCTTGGGTTCCCGGTGGTTTCGCCGGCGTAGATGTGTTTTTTGTTATCTCTGGTTTTCTGATGACAAGTATTATCTTCAGGGGGCTAGAGAATGATAATTTTAACTTATTTAAGTTCTACTTAGCTCGAGCCAATCGCATTATCCCTGCTCTTACTGTTTTGTGTTTAGTTCTTTTAATCTTTGGATGGTTCTACTTAACGCCTGTAGATTACAAAGCTTTAGGTAAGCATGTGGCGAGTAGTATGGGCTTTTTTTCTAATGTTGTTTACTGGAGAGAGTCTGGGTATTTTGACGTAGCTTCACACGATAAGTGGCTTCTTCATACATGGTCTCTGTCTGTTGAATGGCAGTTCTATATTATTTATCCAATTGTTTTAGTCGTACTAAAACGGTTCCTTTCTTTAGATAACTTAAAACGGTTGATTGTAATTGGAACTGTTTTAGGTTTTGGATTCAGTGTTGTTGCAACAATGAAATGGGCAAACTCTGCTTACTATCTTCTTCCTACGAGAGCGTGGGAAATGATGATGGGAGGTGTTGCTTTTCTTTATCCTTGGAGCGTTTCTGATTCTAGGAAGAAGGTCGTAGAAATTATCGGCTTGCTTCTGATTCTTAGTTCATACGCTTTTGTTTCTGATGATATCCCTTGGCCTGGACATTTCGCTTTAATTCCAGTTTTAGGCTCTTATTTAATGATTGTTGCTAATCGACAATCTAGCGTCATAACAAATAATGCTCTTTTCCAGTATTTAGGGAAGTGGTCATATTCAATCTACTTGTGGCACTGGCCTATTGTTATATTAGGATATAGTATTGACACTCAAAACTGGTACTTGTTTGGGTTACCTCTATCTGTGATTTTAGGCTTTTTTAGCTTTAGATTTGTTGAAACGGCTAAATTTAGAATAGTTTCCCAATGGTCTGATATCTTTAGGGCCAAATCTATTTATACGGTTTTATTTGTTGGGGTTGTTGGTTTGTCTGGTTTTATTTATAAAATGTTGCCTGAGACGATAAGAACTTTAGAACTGGATAACGTTAATATAAATGAAAAGCTATATAAGAAACTTCCTCAAAGTTTGGTAAGTATAATGGAAGATGAATGTCGACTTTATGAAAGAGGTGGTATTAGCCATGGAACAGGATGTAATAAGCTAGATGAAAAAAATGGGAAAGTAAAGGCTATTATTATTGGCGACAGTCATGCAAGCTCTATGGCTTCTGGTGTTTTAAAGTCATTAATTGATAGCGAGAAGACGGGAGACGTCATAAATGCTAGGGCTAGTGGCTGCATCCCCTTGAAAGGAATAAGACATCGAGAAGGAGCGATATTTTCTGGATGTGGCAATTACAATGATTATCTATATGATAAGTTAACTAATGGTCAATACGAAAAAACCCCGGTTATCATAATTAGCCGATTGAACTTGTATCCATTTGGATTTAATGAAAATGGAGAGATAAATGAACCATTTGTTTATATGGATGAATTTAAATCATTCTCTAAAGAATACTTGCATGAATTTAAGAAGACGTTAATAGATGGATTTTGTGAATTAAGTCAAGGAAGAAATCTTTATATCGTAAAGCCGGTTCCTGAGTTTTTATTTAATGTTTCTAATGAATACGCATCGCAAGAGCGGAGGCTTGGGAGTATACAACCTATATCAATGAGTTATAGTGAGTATGAGCAAAGAAACTTATATATGAATGGCGTGTTAAGTGATCTTGAGTCTAAGTGTGATGTGGTTATTCTGAATCCACTACCTTTATTAGACGATGGTAATGGGTATATATCTCAGATTGATGGTGTGTCTATATATGACGATAGTAGTCACCTCAATATAAAGGGAAGCCTTTTGATTTCTTCTATGTTTGATAACATTTGGCTTTAACATAACAGTCGTTGTACGCACCACGAACTAGAGGCTGAACATCAGCCTCTTTTTTGTTTGTTCTAGAAAGCTTTGAGGCAGGAATGATTTGTCTACACCTAACTGATTCGTGTGATCGCCAAGCGATTTTGTTGTATAGCCCAAACATGAACTCATAGGTCACCCCTACCATTGGGCGTGAGCTTTGTGGTTTTATTGCAAAGAAGTCCAACTAAAAAGGTTAAAAGCTTGTCGCCATATTCCCCACATCTAAGTTTAAGTCAGTTCCCTTTTCACTTTTCGCTTTTTCAATCGCAACAGGCTTGTCCGATTTGATAGTCAATGACACTTCAGATTTACTTTTGATGGTTTGGTTCCCCAGTGGGCTATAAGATGCGCTTTGCTTAATAGGCTGAATCCCTCCAGTTTGATAAGCATGGTAACCCTGCTCGGTTTGGGTTCGCTCAGTTCGATTTTGGGTTTCATTGCTCGTAATGCCAAGCGTCGCGCTCTTATCTTCAATACGGTTGAGTTTGGCTGCTAAGTTATCGACTTCTTGGCCAGCTTCATCGGTTTGAATCTTCCACCCATCGGGGATGAGTGCATCTGGCAGTTTGTTGATTAGCGCTTTGAATTTATCCCACAACCAACCAATGCCATCACCAATCCATTTAATGACTTTATCTAAGCCAATGAACTTATCGATTAAATAGGTAATCGCGATTACTGCAGCGGCAACAGCGGCCACCATAAGCCCGATAGGGTTTGCCAGAACCGCTGCATTTAAAGCAATCAGAGCCACTTTTAAGATAGCTATGGTCGCAAGGATCCCTTTGAAGTTTTGCGTTAACCAAATAAGCCCTTTACCTAGCAGTTCCAAACCTTGATAAAGACCGTCCACGGTTTGGATCAGCTTTTCGATAAAATCGGTTCGCCAAGCTGCGTTCTTAAACTTCTCAGAAAACTGGGTGAATGCTTTGGTTGCTTTTTCCATGATGGGTGCAAGTGCTGCAAACTTCATAGAGCGAACGCTTTCTTCGATTTTTTGCAGAGCATCGTTGTAGGCTTCCGCTTTCGCCGCATCTTCTGCAGTCGCACCGCCACCCAATGCATTGAGCTCTTTTCTTGCTGCCGTTAATCCTTCAGTGCCTTCACGTAACATGATCAGCATTTTGCGACCATCTTGCCCAAAGGCCGCATCGGCAAAGGCCATTTGCTCTTGCGGCGTTTCAAGCTGAGAGAACTCTTCAAGGAGCATCTCATAAGCCTGCTTGGTGTCTTTTGCTCCCTGTAAGTCTTTATGCAGCGCGTTCTCACTCTTCTTGAGGTAAGAGCCTAACGCACCTGAGCCCGTTTGTTGCAGTACTCCAAGTCGCTTGGTAAAACGAAGCATGGAGTTAGACAGTGCGTCAGAGCTTACCCCCGCATGTTCAGCTTGGGACTGCATGGTTTGGAGTTCTTGAATGGGTAGGGTTAGGGTCGCCGATGTCTTTGCAAGGTTGTCCATTTCACCTGCCGCGCCATTCACTTGTGTCACTAACCCAGCAAAGCTCAACCCACTTAACAGCGCGGCTCCTTTTCCTGCCGCTGCAGCGCCGACCTTTGGAAACTTGATTGAACGGTTCAGCTTTTGAATCGGGCTCATGACTCTTTGTAAGGTGGTATAACGCTTACTAAGCCTGCCAATTTCCTTACCGTGTTTCTTATAACTTCGATTCAGTCGGTCGTATTCATTATCGAGTTTCTCCGTATTCACACCTGTCTTTTTTAACTGGGTATCGAGTTTCTCTAAGTGGGATTTATACCCCTCTTGCTCGGTATTCAGTTTGCTCAGCTTAGCTTGCTGCTTTGTGATTTTCTCCGTTAGGGCCGCACTTGGGGATTCAACACCTGCCGCTTTTACTTTTAACTCTTCAAGCTTTTCGCTGACCGCAGCAACCGCAATCGCGTTCTTGTCCATCGCTTTTCGTGACGTTTTTAAAGAGTCAATCATCCCCATTGCGGCAGAGTCATCAGCCTGTGTCTTCTGTACCTTCTTGATAGATTTGGCGTAATAATCGCTCTCGCCACTCATCCCTTTGAGAACGGCTGAAGTTTTATCTTTCATATCCATGAGAATAGACAGTTTCATTTTCATTCTGGATAGCCTTTTGTTGATACAAAAAAAGAGAGCTTATTCGCTCTCTTGTGGTGTTTGTTCGTGCCTCTCTCGGGCAAGCTCACGAAACAGTAATAGATCGTCGTAGCTGAGTTTGTCTATTTCGCTTGGCGGCCAATGGAACACAAGGGCGATATCTGCGTAATAGTCTTCAACTCGATCTATTACTATTCCGTCGCGACGAAAAAAGAGGCAAGCGTCGTGAGCAAAGGCGCCCAGTTCTCTGGAGGCATATTGATAATGTCACGCTCGTTCAAGCAAGAGATTCGAGGCAATAGCGTTTGTCCTGCTTCAAACTTCATTCCGCACACATCTATCAAGCTCAACCCGCGCAAATGCCCAGAGTGTGGCTTGCTGATATCAATATGCGTAAGCGCTTTGCCGTCTTTTTCAATAGGCGAGGCCAGCTCCGCTACCTTAACTTGTGACTCGTCTTTAATGGGGTTGGTCATAGCCAAGTTCCTTTTGTAATGCTTCAAGCTTTTTCTTCACGCCGCCTTTGGTTGGATCTAGCTTCATCACTAGCTCAAACAGGTTGTGCGCCTTTTCCTTGTCGCCTGCTTCAAAGTGCCAGTCACCGACAAGGCGGAACATTTTCACTTTAAGTGGGGCGTTGGTAGCAAGCTCACCCGCCAGTAAATCGTTGACGGCTTTAAGCAGGTATTCGCGCTTGTACGCTTTCTTTTCAGTGTGCGCTTTGTGCGTGTACTTAAAGACGTAATCACAAAAGCCTGTTTGACCGTTCACTTTAAAGTTAGCCGGTGTTCCTAATCCGCCATCGATGGCCGCTCGAAAGTCATCGTGGATCTCTTCAAACTGGCCAAGGTCAAAGTGCCACATATAAAAGCACCACATCACATCAAGGTTGTCGTAGTAGCCTTTGTGGGTATCCAGTAGCTTTTCAACCAATGGTCGGTACTTGTTAATGAGCTCTTGCTTGTACGGATCTTTCTCTTTCGAGCCAGACAAGGTGCGCAAGTAGCTTTGGTCTTGCTTAAACACGAGTTGCGTTTCTTCCCAGGGCCTATCAGCAAAAGCGGTGCGAACGGCTTGGCTTACTGTTGACTCGTTCATAGCGTCAACACTGTCGATCGCTTCAAAGGCTTCAACCGGTTCTGGCTTTGCCTTCTGAGCCTCTCGTTTCATCAGTATGGATAACATGGTCTTTCTCCTTACTGCGGGATGAGTTCGTCACCGTTGAAGAGCACTTCAAGCTGACCATCTTTTATCGCAACCGTAAGCGGGTCGACTGTCCATGCGCCTTTCAAGGTGTAAGCGCGGTTTGTGTTCGTTTCTAAGGTGATGTCTTCACCCACAAAATCAGCAATGGCTTTCTCATCGGTGTCTTGAGCGTGAATGATGGTGCATTTGATGAAAGGTGCGTCCGAGAATTGTTCAGAGAAACCCAAAGGACCATCGTCACCCATTATGGTTTCGCGCTTCATGTTGCCAAGGCCATATTCCGCCCCTTCTTTGATGGGAAGGCGCCCCAGTGAGCCTGCGTTAAGGACAGCACGGCTAGTAATTTTTGTTCCCATGACTTACTTCCTAAATTGAATTTTGCCTGCAACGATAATTAAACCGTTCACGAACTGCGGTGAATCTTGGTAGTTGACGCGCTGCTTGTTGGTTTCATCGAGCTCGACAATGAGCGACTTTTTGTAGCCATCGAAATCTTGCACGATGCCTTGGTATTCCAAATCTCGATACAAGGTCAACAGCTTGGCTTTGAACATGGTCGGCGTCACAATCGGCTGACCTTTGGCGAACTTGGTACCGTCTTTCGCTACCTTGTGGCGAGGGTAGACACTTAAGATCAACGAACGTTGTTTCTGACGAAAATACATGGCGGTTGCCGGTGTCATGACATCGAGGTAACTGTTGTCCGTTACGCCAGCTGCGTTTTCGGTGTAAGCAGTAATGGCGCGATCAACTAACACTTCATTCGCTGAGTTCACCGTGTACGTACTCAACCCTTCATACAAAAAGAGGTTACGTTCAGCCCAGTCCCATTCTTGTGCTGCCAGTGAATAAACACCGTTCAACTTGAGCGTTTGCAGGGGTCTACAAGGGTCGATGGCCAATGATGGGGCGATTTGACCAACCCATGCGCCAATCGCTGCCGCGTCAGACAGTGGCGCTTCTGCCGAGTCACCCAAGTTATTGATGGGCAGAAAGTTGATTAACGCGCAGTTGCTTGTTGGTGCAAAGGTGATGAGCTCTGCGTGTGTGCCTTTCTTGGGTAGATACGCGATGCCTGGTACTTGCTCTAATGCGCCATATCGCTCTTCAAGAAAAGTCCCTAATTCACGAATGGTGGTGCTGTCGTTCAATGAACACATGATGTGGTGATATTGAACATCCCCCAATGCGGCTAAGGCGCTTGCGGTATCACTGTCTTCAACACTGACCGCAAAGATAGGCATGGTTTTATCTTGCTTGCGGAAATAGGTGATCATTTCCACTATGTCGCTATTGGCACCAAACGAAGCTGCAGCAATCGTCTCATCCATACAAAGCGTGATTTTGTTGGGCGCGACCGTGGCGTCACTAACCGCATTACCGATCGCCAAGACAACTTGCAAGTCTTCTGCGCTGTTTGCCAGGCTATTGTCAATTTCAATGTAGACACCGGGAACGCGAGCGGTGCTTGGTACTTCAGCAAAACCAATACTCATTATTTAGTTTCCTTTTTGGCTGTGGGCTTGGCTGTTTTATCGATGACCACGATACTTTTTTCAGCAAGTCGACGTAGCCAGTAAGCGTTACGAGGTTTATCTTCACCTGCTGCTTTCAGTGGCTCTCGGGTTGTTGGGTCTTTCACGATCAAACTTGTTTTCGCTGGCTTAATCTTGAAAGTGGGTAGCGCCGTTTTCTCTACTTCTTGTTTATCCATTACGCTGCATCCTCTAGTGCAAAGTGTTCTGCTGCCATGGCGAGTAACTCTCGCTCTAGAGCAGGCGTCCAACCAATGAAGGTTCGCTTGGGCATTTGGTAATTGCGCTTGGTTTTTACGCCACCTGTCCATTGACCTGTTTTACTGTTGTAGTGACCATTAACGCGAGTCGTAAATGACACTTGAGCGCCTTGGTTGTGCTCTTGGCCAATGCGACCTGCGACGCCTTTTAGGCCAACCTCAAAGCTGTCGGCTGTAACGTGGGTTCTTAACGCCTTGCCAAAACCCAGCAACATGTTTTTATTGTTCACGGTGCTCTGCGCTTGAGTGCCATCCCATAGTTGGGTTGCCTTTCGCCGCGTTCGGCTTTGGTACGGGTTATTGTCTATATCTCGCTGAGCTCGAATTTGCTGACGAAAGAATTGTCTTGCGCGGTTGGCCATCCGTTTGTTCAGCTCAAATTTATCACTGGCCGTCAGCACCAAACTTTCCACAACTTGAGTCAGTTGCTCAGGCGTCGCGAGAGTTAATTCACTCATGGCAAATCATCTAAGTGGCCGACAAAGTAGACCAATTCGCCGAGTTGGTCTTCATCGGCTCGCGCTTCGAATCCACTGATACATTCATAACGGGTATCACCTTGCTTCCAATTGCCTTGTTCGTTTTCTTGAAGGTTGAACTCTTCACGAATATCAATTTTCAACTTGAAATCAAACGCACCTTTATCGAGAGGCTCTAGCGCGAACGTCGGCATGGGTAAGCCTTTTTCCGCTCGCTCTGGGTCGTACTTATTGAGCCAGCTGACTAAATGCATAAACAACACTTGCGGCTCTAACTTGGCGCTTTGCAAGAAAACGATGGCGGTATATTCAATTTCAAACCCATCGACATCGGCACCCTGACCACAAAATAAGGCGCCATCCTCCGCCCATATATCCATTTTGGCCGCATCTGTTACATGGCTTTTGAATAGGTCAGTTAAGCTTTGCAGCGCTTTCATTACACCCTCTCAAAGCAGTAGGTTTCTTCTGCGTGAATCAACATATCTATGGCTTGGCGGTACTGCACTTCGCACTCTTCTTTCTTACTGGTGAGCGCTTTTTGTCTGTCTGCCGCTTCGGCGGTGGCGTCACCACTCATTTGCACACTGATTAGTTGAGCAGCGGTCAGTGCAAATACGGCTTGCTTGTAAAGTGTTTTGGCTGAGTCATCACCAAAACGTTCTTGAGATAACTCCGCCAAACTAGCAAAAGGCACTAAGGTGTCTTTAAGCTCAGAATGCACCTTAATGCGTGACACCGTAGCGTGGTGCAGAATGCCTGCCTCTGTTTCATTGCTTTGGAAATGGAACAGAGACTGAAACTCTGAAATTTTCAGGGCTGGATATTTGTCCGAGGCTGGCAACTCTGATTCATACCGTTCGTTTTTATCACCGATAAATTCCATGATGTATCCTTACAGGGTTAGGGAATGCAGGCCGACAATCGCGAATAACAGTTAGCACCAAAGCGCACCTGAAACAGCAATAGAGCCTGCATTGAGGGGGTGTTAGTTTGTAATGGTTGGCTTAATGCCAAGCCTCGTTAATCCAAAGCTTCACGTTTTTGAATTCAATGGCTGCAGCTTTGCCAATCTCTTCGATCACGTAAGCCATGTTCATCGACTCAAAGTTTTCAATTTGGTCTTTTTCGTCGTTCTTCTTACCTGTAGAGCGGCGAACTGAACCTTCTTGAATGTAGATGGATAGGTTGTCGTAACTGGTCACCATGATGCCCGTTGAAGGGAAGCCTGGTACTTTCACTGCAGGCAGACCGCCATAAGTACCGATGACTTGCAGCTCTTGAATTTTGCCTTTTTCGCTTGGCGTATTACCGTGCGCTTCGTAGAACTTGGCCTTGTCATAAGCAAGCAAGTCAGAGCCGATGATGGCCACAAGGTTTGAGTCATTTTCACAGGCATCATGCAGTAGGTTTTTCGTTTCAAGCACGGCTAGGTCTAGGTTGATGAAGTCACCACCTTCACCGATACGAATTTCACCATCCGCTTTTTGTCCCGTGGTGATTAAGCGATCTTCGTTATGATCACGCATGGCTTGGAACCAGCCTTTGTTCACATCTTCACCGTTCGGGTTGGCACTAGCATCGGTATTTTTAGCGACACTTACGCCATACCAACCAATGGTGATTTTATTGGCGTCAATCTGCTCTCGGGTTGCTTTACTGATCAAGGTGTTGAAGTTCTTATGGTGCGCCCATGCGTCCAGTTTTGCGTAACGAAGCGCGGTATCAAAGTTCGTTTGCTCACACATGTAAGGCATCGCCCCCATGCTAGAGTGATCTTTCGGTGTACGTTTGCCTGAGCCTGACGTATCGGTACGACTGGCAATCATGCCTGTAGCGCCAAGACCAATGGATTCACCTTTTTGGTTTTTCACTGAGATGATGTTGATTTTGCCTAGGAACCAGTTGCTTTCACGGATAGCCGCGATAATGCGCTGAGTACCATTAGGGCTCACGTTAAACTTCTCTGTTGCATCATCCACATCGTTTTGCGCTGCCACGGCTTTCACGTAGGCGCTGAGTTTTGTTTTGGTCTGCTTTTGCATGTTCTTACCTAATTCAATTCGTTATGGGTTGAAGACGTGTCGAAGCCTATAAGTAACGCTCTTCGTCATTACCTTCGCCAGCTAACTTGCGCTGCTCTTCATCGGTCAATTTGCTGAACTTTTCAATTTGGCCTGTTAGGTTTTCTACCTGTGAAGACAGAGTCTCTACCTGGTCTTTTAGTTCGGTGACATCCGTACTTTCTTTAGGCTCACCAGGTTGCTCCGGCGGCTGACCATTGGTGTTCAGCTTTTCAACTTGCTCATTTAACTGGCTGAGTTGTTGCTGATTTTCTTTACCTTGCTCAATGCTTTGCTTGAGTAGCTCTTCAAGTTCTTTACTCATGTCGTCTTCTTCCTGTTGTTGTGAGAGCTGCTCAAGTTCACCTTCGCCCTTAAGCCAGCGTTTAAATGTATGGAACATCGAGGATTCTTCCTCGGTGTCTTTCGAGAGTTGCTCTGGGGTAATTTGAAAGCTCGTTGGGACGCACGCTTTATCTTTGTTGTTGGCAGACAGTTGAATCTGCGTGGTACCCAACGATGCAGGCTCATCGGTAAGGGCCAATCCGGTCAGGTAGGCTTTCCCTGTATCTGCAAACTTTTCATAGAACTCACATGAGGTATGTAAAAGCTGTCCTTGCTCAGCCATACGCAAAAGCATTGAATTTGGTTTCAGTACTGCGAATAGCTTGTCTTCTTTCTTTTCGACAGAGAGGACAGAGCCGTACTTGTTACTCCAGGGGTAATGGTCTGCATTAATTCGAGCTGTATAGATGTCTGGGTTGTAAGTTTCTGCAATCTCATCGATGATTTTTTGCTCAATGACTCGACCATCAATGGTTGCTCCTGCCTGTAAAATACAAATTAGCTCTGATTGGAACATGCCTAAACTCTCCTAAATTCGATGATTCCAATTTACCCAATGCCTCCGCCTTTTTGTATTTGTCCTAGTTCTAAACACTTGATATAGAAATCGTTCAAGCTGAGTAATCACAAGCGCTGTAGCACTATGCAAACATGGAAAATAATGTTGTTAGCGAACCGCTCTATACCGCCGACCAAACGAAAGCTTTGGGATTGTTTTTACGCCAACGTAAGCCTGCTGAAATTGCAGAATCAGTTAGTGTGGCCACTCGCACGGTTCAAAAATGGATAACTCAGTTTGATTGGAAAACGCTGAGGGATGACGCGCCCGTCGAATTAATGATGAGACAGCGCATTGCTTACTTGATGTGGGTTGACCAAAAGCTTGAGAGCCAAGAGCGTGAGCTCAAGATGTTGCTCGAACAGCAATTTAAACGTGATGAAGCTGAGCAAAGGCGCAACCGACCAGCTGGCCGAAGTGATGGCGAGAATAAGCGTGGTCGCAAGCCAAATAAGACGAAGAACGATGTATCCCACATCACCAAAGAGATGTTGGACGAGTATCGAGAGAAAACCTTCTTCGAATACCAAAAGGACATTCATGGCCATAAGCAAAACGATGAGATCAATGAAGTGCGCTTTTATCTTAAGTCGCGGCAGATTGGTCTTACGTTCTATTTTGCCTTTGAAGCGTTTGAAGATGCGGTGCTGACTGGCGACAACCAGGTGTTTATCTCTGCGTCGAAAAAGCAGTCGTATATCTTCAAAAACTACATTCGTAAGTTTGCGCTAGAGATTGGTGAAGTTGACCTAAAAGGTAAGGACGACATCGAGCTTAGCAACGGCGCGAACCTTGGTTTTATGTCCACCAACGTAGCGACCTCTCAAGGTTTTAACGGCCATATGTATTGGGATGAGGTGTTCTGGATCCCCGGTTTTGCGGATTTGGATAATTACGCGGGCGGTATGTCGATGCAATCGCAGTTCCGCACCACTTACATTTCAACCCCTTCCACCATGGCCCATGAAGCCTACGCGAAATGGCAAGGCAAGAAAGAGCACGGCATTGATATTAGCCACAAGGCGCTAAAAGCCGGCGCTTTGGGTGTCGACTTTATCTTCCGCCAAATGATCACGGTAGATGATGCGATTAAGAAAGGCGCGACCTTCTTCAACATGGATAAGCTCAAGCGCAAATATCCGGTTAAAGAGATTTTCGACAATCTATTGCGTTGTAAGTTTTTGGACGACAGCGCCTCGTTCTTCTCACTGAAAGCACTACTGGCGTGTAAGGCAGACAGTTCACTTTGGAAAGATGTGGACCACGAAAAAGCAAGGCCAGTAGGTAACGCAGAAGTTTTGGTCGGTTATGACCCAAGAGGTGGCGGAACGGGTGAAAGCTCGGATGATGCAGGCTTAGTGGTGGCGCTGAAACCTAAACGTAAAGGCGGCGTGTTCCGATTTATTGAGCGGGTTCGCCTGAAAGGTTCCAGCTATGAGCAACAGGCAGAAACCATTCGCGGTATTACTGAGAAATACAATGTGGTGTACATAGCCATGGATACCAGTGGCGTAGGCTCGGCTACCGCTGAGCTGGTTCGTAAGTTTTACCCAGCTCTGGTCGAGCTGGATTACTCACCCGAAGTGAAACGACTGATGGCCTATAAGTCGAGAGAAATCATTAACAGTGGCCGCTTACAGTTTGAAGCGGAATGGGATGATCTCGTTCACTCGTTCTTAATGATTCGCCAGCAAACCACCAAGGTGAGTAACCAAATTACCTTTGTTTCCAACCGCAGCAAAATTGGCTCTCATGCCGATTTAGCTTGGGCTTCGATGCATGTAATGCGTTGGGAGCCGATTGATATAAACAATGACACCAACACCAGTGTCGAGTTCTTCTAGCCTAATTTTGGAGAGGCCAAGTGATAGAGATTGAATTTTCTAACCCCGTGAGCGTGATGAACAGCGACATTCTGAGCTATTTAGAAGTGGCGTTGGTTGATGGTTTGTACGAACCACCGATTGCACTCGATACCTTAGCCAAGGCACTGCGCACGAACCCGATGCATTCGAGTGCGATTGAGTTTAAGCGCAATACGTTAATGCATGCCATTGCGCTGAGTGGATTGCTCTCACGCCAAGATGCAAAGCGTTTTATTCAAGATTACTTAACCTTTGGCAATGCTTACTTTCAGGTCATTAGAGGTTATGGAGGGTTGGGGGAGCCAATTAAGCTCAAACACATACCTGCTTTGTATATGCGTAGACGTGAAGACTTAGGGTGGACGTATAAACCAAGAGCTTACGATGATGATGGGCGCATCGACTACAAGAAAGGCCAAGTGTTTCATTTGGGCGATTACGATGTAGCGCAAGAGCTGTATGGTTTGCCGAGTCACATTAGCTCTTTGACGTCTATCTGGCTGAACGATGATGCCACCTTGTTTCGTCGTCAGTACTACCGTAACGGTAACCATGCTGGTTACTTGCTGTATATGAACGAGCCAACCATGACAGAGAAGCAAGAAAAGGCCATCAAGAAGCAGCTTCAAGCTCAAGAGGGCATGGCGTTTAAAAACTTATTTGTGAATGCCAAAGGTAAAGACACCAAAGCCCCAGAGCTCAAGCCAATTGGTCAAGTTGAAGCCAAAGACTCATACAAAGAAGTGAAGAACCAAACCATGAATGAGGTGCTTTCGGTTCACCGTGTACCCATTGAATTGATGAGCATTCGACGCGAGAGTATTACGTCACTCGATTTGAACAAGGTCGATTGGCTGTTCCATAAGAACGAACTGCTACCGCTCATTGACATGATGCAAGAGTTGAATGATTTTGTGGGGAGTGAGGTGATCGCTCCTGAGTTATACAAAAGAATTGATGAAGTATAAGTAAGCACGAAGTGTCAACATTTAAGATGTGACACTTCTTGGTCAGCCTACAAACACTGCGGTTTAGATAGCCACAGTCTCATAGTTCGTCCAGGATATTGCTAACTAGTATTATCTACTTGTCGCTGTAAATGACACTTCCTCACTTTGGTCTATGCCATCTTTACTTGTACATTTCATTTTCCCTACTACGTAGTCGTCAGAAATATATGTGAACTCATAGGCTGCATTATAGAATGAACTACTGTATTCAGCGGTTACTTTGTTATTCTCTAAATACACCTTAGCCAGACATTTATACGAACTATTGGTAATTATGCCAACATTGCCGTCACTCATTACCGAGAGTTTCGTATTTTTGGCGTAATCCCCATTAATTGAAATATTCATGAGATAGTCACTACCCTTTTTAAAGCGCTCAAAAGCACTCGAATCAACTAGACCATGTCCAAGGCCGATTAGCGGAGCGTATTTTAGTTGACCATTTTCAGTAACAAAAACCAGTTCATCGACACCGTCACCGTTAAGATCTACCATTGAAAAATTCTTAATATCTTCACTCGGCAAAAGTTCCTGAGGCTCACCTACTATATAATCTGAAGCAACTGCGGTTACTGAAAACAAAGTGGAAACTGAAAGGGCAAATATTGTTTTTTTCATACTAATGTACTCATTTTATTGATGTTTTTATTAAATATTCAACAAGTAGCGTATCAGGTTTTAATGTATTTAATAAAGAGACATTTATAAATTGAATATCTAATATTTGATCTTTAACACACATTTATAACGTTCGTTGTCTATTCGTACTTTCAGTACAAGTTTCTAGATTTGCTAGGTATAACGAGCGGTAATTAAAGTGAGCGCTAATCCATACAAAAGATACCGCCAATTAAAGGCGGTATCTTTATGCGGCTTCTTTACCTTGAAGTAAGGTATGCAAGCGGTCGAACTCTTTCACCATGTTGCGTTCTATTCTGTCGCCTAGCTCTTTGACATCATCTTTGGTGGCGTAGGTTTCCGCTACGTGAGTCTTGTGCTCACCAAGCTCTTTCGATAGCCGAAAGAGGTAACCAATCAGTAAGCTAAGGATAAGGGTGACAAAGGTACAAAACGCTATCACTGCGTTAAGCCAGTTCGGATCTATTGTCATTCCCATTGTTCGACCTCTTTGAGTTTTTTACCTTTCAGTGAATGGATAATGTCATTCACTGTTTCTTGTGTGACATCGTTCGTTGTGAGGGTTTTAAGCTTTTCTAAGCCCCAAATTACAAGACGAGAGGCGAAGCGCTCAAGAATCACTTTCCATGCGACTTGTAAGATTAAGCCTTTCAGCACTTCCCACAGGGTTTTACCTAAAATGCCGGTAATAAAGTTCATAACCACTCCTTACTTTTGTGTTGGTTCAGTTCCATAACGCATCATGTCACTGAGCGTTTGAGAGCGGTTACCCACCTGTCTTGCCCAGCGACTGTTTAACATTTCATTAGCGGCCGCCTGCCAAGCTTGCTGTTCAATTAGAGCAATGGTCTTTTTGAATTTCTGAAAACGTGGCAAGCCCATATTGAAGATCATGTCGACAATCACAGCCTGGCGAACGTCATTCAATACATTGAAGAAAGGCAAGGTTTGAGCCTGTTGAATCACTTCGTCAATATTGTGTTGAAGTAGCTGTTCGGCTTCTTCTAGGGTAATGCCGTTGTCACTAAGGTTGCGGCCATAACCAATAGTGAGTTTTCCCACACTGCATCGATACGGCTTAAGCCGAAGACCTTCATGTTTCTTAATAAGTGCTGTGGCTAATGTTTCCATGCTGGCGACCTAATGTAATGAACTAGGCTTAGTTTACCGTGGTGGTTAAGTGGCGGATATTGGGGCGAATTCTAGATGGAAAATGTAGAAAACCCAGCGCAATGGCTGGGTTTGAATAGGGTTGATATTAGGTGACAGGCGGTGTCGGCCACGGGTGCTCTGTTTGGATTTTGTCACGGGCAGCTAAGGCTTGAGCTTCTATTGTTTGTGTATCAACATCAAAACCTTGTAAGCGCTTAATGTTGGCTTCAGCAATTAAGGGATCGCATATCTGAACGTATAGCCCACGGCGAACGTTGTCGACTTGGTTATATTCAGCGATGTATTGATTGCTCTTGTTCGTTACCCAAGCGTCGTTAATCCATTCGTCCCATTGTGTTGACGGTTTTTCTAACGTGTATTCATCGGTAACCAAAGATGTATCATCAAACTTTTTTGGTTGCATGGTTTGCTTATTGTAAGCGTTGACTTTTTGCTGTCGTTCAGTCTTCACCCATGCACCATTTAGATAATCACGGACAGGCTTATCGTTACTATCTAATAGCGCCCAATACTCGGTGCTTGTCAGTGTGTCACTAGGATAAGCATTCGGTGTGTAATAGGGCGGGATCACAAAACGATCAGGTTGTTTGATATCTCGATGGGCTTCGCAAGTACCCAGCAACTCACCATTTTTATGCGATGTGATATATAAGATTAGTGACTCATTCATGCCGATTCTCCGTGAATGATGTAGAAATTAAGAAAGGAAGAGTTTACTTCATTGTGATTGCCTGTTGGCACGACATTTGACGCATCAAAATAAAGGTTATCCGACGCATAATGTTGAGAACTAACAGCATTACCTTGAGCAGATGAACTTACAATAAAACTTCCTTGTGGGGTATTTTGACCAAATGCTCCGTTACTATCTCGAAATAAGCGCGTTCCACCACTGGTAGATGAACCAAAAACATTCGCTGTAATATTTCTAATCTGGTCACCTATCGTAGTTCCTACAACACCAAACATCCCTGCGGCTGCCAAGTGTGGGCGCAATGGATAATTAGGCGTAGTAAACCACACACCATCATCACTGATACCAAAGCACGCTGCGTATTTTTCTGGCTCTGCCTCAATGAGTGATTGAGCGACCATTATTGATGTGCCTTGCACCTTTCCCATCAGCTTTGGGTAGTCTATGACTTGGTATGATGAGCCGTCAGCTAGGAAAGCTATAGCTCGCATTGGGACTACTGTAGAGTCTGGGAAAATGAGACCAACGAAATCTTCCGTTCTCATATATTGTGCAAGATGGACCTCTAATAGCTCTGTCTCAGTCACGAACTCCCCGTGCTTAAATATGACCGTTCCAGCTTCACCAGATATCGACGCTTTCAATGTCACCATGCCGCCGATACCTTTGGCGAGTGCCACTTTTGGTGTCGAGCATTCGATCACTGCCTGGTCATTGCTATCAAGTACATGGATTTGGTGTAGGTACTCATCAAAGTGCTGCTCAATAGGCAGATTCAAGATGAAGGTTAGAACGCCATTGTCATCGTAGTAACTGGTTTCAACGGTGCTTTCATAGAATGAATACAATGATTCACTTGGTGCGTCATGGGTTAACGCGCCAATGAGCCGATACTTGGTTACAGTATTTTTCAGCTCACCGTTTAAAATATCTATTCCGTGCTGAGTTGGAATAGCTTGCAGTGTGCTCATTTGGTGTCTCCTATTTCAAGTTGCCAAGTTATGGCGGTGCAGCACAGAAAGGGGGCTTCAGCTTCTAGTTCAAGCTGAGAGCTAAATTCTGGCTTAATGGTTAAGGCTGTGACCTGTTCAAACTTTGTTTCTGCATCAAACGGATAAATCCAATGAAATTCGGTGTGGGGCAGTCGTTTTTCTTCTAGCGCTTTAAAGGCCGCGTCATTGTTGTAGCTATACAGGTCTATTTTGATGAGGTTTGGGCTTGCGACCTCGTCATACACGACACCGTTTGAACCCATCGTCATCAAGAGCCGTTGATAGTCTGAAATCTTCCAACCAAATTGTTGCTCTTCAAACTCCGTTAATAACGACAGTTCAATCTCGTCATGGGTTTTCTTGAAGTCTTTGGCAATGCCTTTAATGGTGCTGGCAAGCTCAAGGTTCTCGGTGTCTTGCCAGTATTCGCCTTTGGGTAATAGCCCACGATAGGCGCCTTCAAAATCACCGGCACTGTATTCAATAATTAAGTCGGAGGTGTCCACGTCACACCTCCTAATACATGTATCTGATTGTTGTTAATGGCGACTTCTCCAACCGGAGAGCGAACAATAAAGTTGTTGGTCACAGTAGAGATAGTTAAAACAATTTCGGTGTTGGTGATGGATTCCGGCTTTTGGGTTGTCGGGTCGATGTTGCCCATTTTCTCTTTCACTAAGTTTTCGAGTGCAGTGACCACATCGTCACGCACCACTTGGTCTTCAATACCTTGGATCTCGATATTGATTGGGACTTGCTCTGGTAGGTGAGCCAATGGGTGACAACCTGCGAGTCGATTGTCTTCAAAGGTGTCTTGCACTAAGTTGACCACTTCAGCGCTTAACGTTGGGTTGTTTTCTCGCGCACCGATATACACTTCAACCATGCCTCGCTCTGGGGTGTTATCAAGCGCCCAAGCAAAATCTACATCTGAGTGAGCCGATACTGCCCACACTTCGTAATCCGATGCTTTGCCAATCAGTTCGTTCTTTTCAAAGGCAACGATGACACGCACTCGCCAGTGTTCTAGCTCTTCAATATTGGCGCCTCCGCCAATGCTAAGTGAAAGCACACTGTTTGGGTCTATACTGCTCAGCCCTTCGCTTAACGTAAGCACTGCACCTTCGGGAAGATTACTATCTACGCCAGATTCAAGCGCAATGACGTCAGTGGGGACGTTGCTGTATTGCTCTTTGGTGGTTTCGTACTCGTGATTGGCATGCGTTAAACGGGTGCCTTTTTTGATCACCACCGTGCCACCAAGTTCAGTGAACTGGACTCGACCCGTTGCGAACGTGGGCAGCAATCGAGGGGCTTTATGGCGATTGGCGTGTAGGTATAACCACTCTTCAGAGCAAGTCTCTGGATGCAGTTGCCTGAAAAGCAAATCTTGATAACCATATTGCCCATAGCTGACGCCAGCAATGGCCGCGGCTATCGCTTTGGTTGCGGGGTTGTTTTGCCCTGTTTCAGACACTAGATTAGCTTCTGCGCGAGCAATCAGACTGTCTAGGCTTCGTTGTGTACTCATTGGTTAACCTTTGAAAGTGGAACATCAAACTGAGAGCCATCGGCTAAGATGATCATCACATTGCGACCCATTTGGTTTGTCTTCTCTCGCCATACTGAAACTTCAACTGCTTTGGCGTGGCCGTCGGTAATGAGCCAAGCGAGCGACTCTTCACAAAACCGCTTAGCGAGGCTTAATGTTTCGTCTGTGAGCTTTGCTCGTTTGAGCGTCCAATCACGAGAGCCGACCACGTTTATCAACTCATTGCTCCAAGTGCCGCCGCGCTCATTGCGTGCCATACGGGCGCGATCGTTTTGAGTCGATTCGGCATAGTTATAAACACTCTGCAAAACAGCGTGGGTTAATCCCTCTTTAGAGCTGAGCGGTGCTGTCAGGGCGGTTAATTTGAAATGGCTCATCCTTTGTTTGGCCCCTTGGTGGTTCTTGTTGTCCCGTCGTCGGTGTAATCGTGGTCATGCTTTTCAACTTTGACACCGCCGAACGTACCGGACGCACCACCCACAGAACCGGTGACATCAGCGTTCTTGGTGACTTTCAGATTACCGCCGATTTCTACATCACCAGAAAACGTGGATTTAGGTGCGGTAACGTTCACAGCCGTTGCGTTCACTGTGGTTTCTTGCGCCGATATCACTTCTAACTTTGCGCAGGCGTTTATCTTGATACCTTGCTGCGTGAAATGAACAAGGTTGCCTTTGTCATCGAGTATCGCGACTTCACCAGGCTGCAACTCTATTTGGTGACGTTCGTCTTCTACGTTCACGGTAATGCCGCGAGATGTGGTTCCACCAATGAACAGGTTGTAAGTTTTCGCCCCAGGTAATGGACGGCTCATAAATCCGTAGTTGTGCACGCGTTTTATTTTGTCGTTGGTTCGGCCTGTCGCGGTTTTGATTTGTAATCGACCTGTGGTTGCACCTGTGACAGTGCCGGTGCCAATCACGTTTTTAATTCTGGCCATTAATCGCTGTTGTTGCTGCAGAGCACTAGACATAGCTTTGCTCCTTAAACGGCCTAAACAGCTCAACCGATGTTTCTGTAGAGCTTTCAGATGCTGACAGGCCAAGCGACTTGATCACCAACATCTCACTGAAGCTTTGCTCTTGGTCAGCGACTCGAATCACTCGGTTTAATCCATCAATGGCCAACTCAGGGAATATGTCGGCAATTGTGCTTGATGCAGTCAGGCTTTGAGCAATGGCGAGGTTGCGCTCATATTTAGCACGAGACAGGCAAGCTTCACGGTTTTGCAATTGGTCACAGGTGATCACCATGGTGCGTGAGCTCTCGACGTTTGGATTGATGACCTGTGCGCTTGCGTCATCCCACTGGCCTTGCACATCAATGGTGTGAAATTGCTGATTGAAGGTGCGCTTGATGTCCAGGCTGTCGATGTTGTTGCCCGTTTCTAGGCCAATGTTGCTGATAGTTGCATGTGCGGTGTTTTCAATGATCAACACGCCATTGCGCTCAACCAACATAAAGCCTTGCTCTCGAATGAGTTGCGCCACGTTCTCTACGGGTGATTCTGCATTTATCTGAAACTCAGGGATGACCGGCATACTCTTCACCAGGCTTTTCACTTTCAAACCAAATGGCTTGGCGACATGGCGAAGTAGTTCTTCCATGTTCAAGTTATAAAGCGCATCCATCGTGATGCGTGAATCAATCATGTTGGCACTCTTCGATCGGCCTGAAATGGAAACAGCGTGAGCGCTTGAATCGGTATTGGAATCCACACCATCAATCTGACCAATCAGAATCGACTTGTCGTTAAGGAAGAACTCGACCGATAACGGGCTTTCAATACTCATAGGCTCAATTGAGCAACTGAACGTGTGGGCCAGCTGTTCAATAGAGTAGTTGAGATTCGCTTGATAGAAGGCACGCTGCTTGCCATCGATGTGCATCGTTAGCGTGTTCATGACACATCCCTCACGGCGATGTCACCACGAATGAAAAGCGGGTGCTGCAGTGCATTCATTTTCGTGATGACTTTTTCTTGAGTGAACTCATCGTGTGCAATCGTCAGCGCAGATTGAAAGCGTGGTGACTGCACCGTTCTATGGGGCGCAGTACCGCTGACCACCTTATCTTGCTGAACCTTCACATTGCTTTTCAATGTCGTGACTGCGTCGAATAGCTCAATGCTTTCAAGCGTCGACACCTGGGTGGTGTCTTTGATGCGCTCTTCGATACCGACAATCAAAGTAGACAGATCATTCTTGATGGTTTCAGGCTGCTTAGCCGATTGCGTAATATCAAAGCGGTCGCCTTTCTCTAGGTGCGTGATGTCTTTGTTCATCTTCACCGCGCCCGTCACCATTTGTACATTGTGGTGCTGAGTTGGCGTGTCCGGTTTGACTTCATTTAACAGCAAAGCTTGAGCACTGCGCGAGTTGTCTACCGCTTCATTACTTGAATTAGGCTCAACTTGAACACCATCGGCGACCGCATTCACTGACGTAGAGAATAGATCAGCAAACTCAGTTGGGTTGGTGCTGAGGCTACTCACTGCCGAGAATGCTTTATTGATGGCGTAGTTAATGTCTTGAAGGTTTTCATCTTCGAGGTTCAAACGGTTGGTGATGTCGACCAACACGTTCAATGCGCTGGTGACATCACTCTGAACCCTGTGAATGTCCGATACATCCAAGCCGCTTACTTCTGTTACGAAAGAACGTTTCGACAAGCTCTCGACTATGTTGGCCTGCGTTTTTGTACGAACTGAAGTAGGAGCAGTGATTGATGGGGAAGAGCCAGCGCGAGCAAACTTCAGGCTCAGTGTGACTAAGCCTTTTTTTGTACTGATGCTTTGGGATACGTCTTCAAAGACAAGCGGTAATTCACCCAACCAAGGATGCTCTAGCTCGCCTGTTGGTTTTGCTTCTAGGTTTTCAATGAGGGAATTGGCATCGGCCAGAGAACTGGAGCCAACGAACACCGCTTCAATTGTGTAGGTACGAGCTTTTGTTCCCATGACTTTGATGTGTGGTAGGTCAGAGTAGGGGATTTCGCTGACTTGCAAGCGCTTACCACCATCAAAGGCGGTCGATAGGATGTTGAGCTTAAGCCCATTCCATCTAGCGTGCTCGTACTGTCGTTCCCACATCAAAAAGCCACCAACTACAGAAGAAAATCAGAATTAGGCAGCGAGAATAAAATTAGTGATGGAGTAGGGCGCTCAGGCCCTGTTCGGACTCACCCACCCCTCCACACCAAAATTCCACACTGCAATTATGCGATCTTAGAACCGCATTTTATTTCGGTAGTTGTATTGGAACACAGCCCCCGATGTATCTACATCGAGGGCTGTTTTAGATAGGGGATTTAGAGATCGTCCGAGATCGTTTTTGTTCGTTTTTGAAAATTTCGTAACTGGCTATAAAACCTAACTCTGAAATGAAACCGAATCGGAGTAAAACTCAACACAGGAACCGTTGTTCCATAGCCATTCAGCTCGACTTTCTTCAAATACAGCTCCAATTAGCTCTGACATAGCAGCAAATTGTTCTTTTTCGAGTTCATAGAACTCGCTCTGTATTTGTTTGTCTTGATTGAAGTTCGAAATACCTCCGATAGGTCCTCCTGCAAAATTCTTAGCATATACATCTAAGCTTTTAACTATATCGGCTTGCTGCCCATATACTGCAATCGCTTTACAACCTAAGATTTGACCAACCTTAGTTGGTGACCATAGTGGTTCTGATGCTACAGGAGCGCTGAAACCTAATACTAGCAATACGAGAGAAGCTTTTTTCATTTAGTGCCATTACCTATCTAGAGTTCAGTATTCAACGACCCGATATCACATTGAACACCTTTCATAATTTGAGATTATCCCTATTGTTTAGGTGAATGACTGTTAGGGGATTGTCAGACCATGTAACAAAGTGTGAAAAGGAACCTGAATTTAAGTGATAGTAACCTAATGTTACACATACCAGAAAATCACTTACGCGCGAGATGCTAAAATTTTCACTCAATTATTGATGCTAATTTACGATTTCATAATGACTAAAACATTACTAACTATACTTCTACTTTCTTCTCCACTAGCAGCTTCTCAAACTGTTACCTGTAATAATTCAGATGGCAGCACTCAAAAGTGGGAGGTATCAGGAACAGAGGTCGCTTACACTTTGAGTGGTGAAAATAAGCTTACGGGCAAAATAACAAACTTTTACCCAACTTCATTTAGCTACAAGTTAGAAAGCTATGGCAATGAAGTTCATGGTTCAGTGCACCATTCCAATAAGACTGTAACATTTCAAGAAGCTGTTATTTCTGCAGATACAGAGGCATTACTAGGGGTCTATAGAGAAGTGATGCAGAATTGCTCTATTTTCTAAAAGCTCGGCTGTCTATGCTTTCCGACTTAGACCAATACCCGACATCCAATAACTGAAAGTAATGATAGGCCAACAATAACGACGCAAACTTGCAGTTCATTATTGGGAAATTCGAGGTCGGGTATGGAGATGAACCTTTGGCGCAGTTGTATTGCTTCTTTTTGCAAAAACTCAATATGACTCATAAAAACCTAAGTCTTTTTAGTCGATAGATACAAACGCTGCTTTGTGCTTTTTCAGCATCGTCCATGCAGAAACCAACTCATTTATATAAGAATAACTCGTTTCATCAAAGCAATTCATCACATATGCATTCCCAGAATACCCACCTGAAACTTGGCTATCGGTTTGTAAGAACGACAACATTGCGCCATTCGGTAGCACTAACGGGTTACCAGATAAACTCAGCTCTTGTGATTTTGCCAAATCAATAACATGGTTACGGATTCTTTCGCTATCTAGAGTCGAAGCTGATAAGAAGATCTGGTTCTCGTTTGTTTGCATGGCATCGTTCAGCGCTGCTTGAGCAAAGTATAAATCCATTGAGTTTCTATCCATCATCACACCCTATACGCCTTTAGTAATATTTCATCCATTAGGTTCAGCTTGCGAACAGCCAGTGATACACGCTTGCTCGATACACCCGTTCTTAGTGAAGCCAGCTCGTAAGAGTAGCCAGACTCAAACACCAACTTAACTGCTTTACGAGTTTGTTCTGGCATATCTCTTTTTGAGAGCACTTCAAACAAAGTATCTAGGCGCTTTTTAGGAATAAGGTTCATTTTTTCAAAACACCCGTAGTCTAGGCTTCTATTTTACGCGCTTGGTTGTTCTGCTTCAAAGATATCGATTTGGTTCACATCACCTTTGCACAGCTCGGGCTGTAGTTCTGAGCTTGGCTTTTGACCTGTCGGTTCAATGAAGTGCGAGAACGACGTATGCGCTACAAACACTTTTCCGCAATTCAGGTTTAAACATTGGCAGTACAACTCTCGTGTTTCTGAACTGATAGAACGCGAGGTCGCGATACGAGTTTTGCTTTCACATTTCGGGCATGTCACTAGCATTGTTGTAATCTCCCTTTTTAATTAATACGTTCAATGCCCACCCCTAAGTCATTGAACGCTATTTATCTCTAGCTCTTTCGAAGTCGTTAAACTCTTGGCTACCAAGTGCATAGGGGTTTTTCCCTCCTCTTTTGCCGAGTAGGTATGCTTGGCGCATTCTCAAAGGCAGAGAGCTAACTATCGGTTTGGGTTTGAGTTTCTCTAGCATAATTAACGCGTAATTTTCAGTGGAGGCATTAAATATGCCTACCGTTGCTTCGGGTTCTGACTCATAAGCGCGTTGTGCTTGTTCTAATGTTTCAAAGCTTCCCACAAGCTCCACTTTTGATGAGCCAATACCAAACCAATAACTCATATATGCCTCTTTTTATATTGTGGCTAACCGTCCGTTTCTAAGTTTTAAGGACATGTGTTTGTCTATTGGTACAGTAGCACCAAGCGACAATGGCCGCAGCAAGCATTGAACCCCTTTAACGCCCCATCCGGTCACGTCCATCAATGCCTGCTCAAGTGGCGAAATCGGTATTTTCTCTTTCTGGTTACACTTATTTTCAGTGCTCCAAGGAAGGGCGCCGCCCTTTTTAAGATCAAGAGCACGACGCTTTACGTCTTTAGTTTTCACCAAACTAAATTGCTCGCTACATGTTGCGATGACCTTACCAAGCCAATTGATTCCAATGACGCGCTTTACCGTATCGCCGTACTGGTTGAATTTATCTTCATAAGCTAGCTTGGCTTTGAAGCCCAATTCACAAAAACCTTTCCAGCGGGAGTTATCAGCATGATCTCGAAGTTGTTCTAACTCTTCATCGAAAGCAGTTTCCGTTGGATTAGCTCTGCGTAATTGTCGCCAGAGCCCGACAGAAGGGGAGCCAGATTGAGAGAATTGCTTAATTCTGTGTATGCGCGCCCATGCTGTCGCAGAAAGTGCTGTTTGTTTCGCATCACCTTCTGGCATATGTGCACCGTTAATGTTCTTGGAAATGTACTTGATGATGTAACCCGTAGCCGTACCTTGTGACGGGTCACAATCTTTAATCGTTATACGAGGAGTTTTATCAAGCTTACCGTTGATGATGAGTTCGCTTTTATCTTCATCAATAGCAATACCCTCAATGATGTCTATCAGGTCTTGCTTTTGCCTTGGGTGCACATACAAAAACATATGAGCATGAGGCGTACCGTCCTTGTGAGGTTCAGCGACACGAAGCCCAAACCATTGAATATCAATCTTTGGTTTTTTAAACCAAGCTCGTGCACATCGCCATTTAGCCATCATTACTTCATGGGCCTCTTTGGGTGTGCAGCCGTTCCATTTAGATGAATTACGATGGTATTTACTCGGCAATGTCCAGTTAACAAAAACGCCTTCATATCCCATTTCAATTGCACGTTCTTCATCTCCACGGCTACGAACCACCAATTCAATGCGGCGGTTTTCGGGGTTTGCCGTAGTTCGTTTAACCACTTCCGATAAATCAAACGCTTGACCTGTCTCATCGTTCAACACAGACATAGACTTTACAAATTGTTCTGCTTCGATTTGCTTCTTTTCCCAACGGGCATAAGAACGACTCGATACATACTTACGTTGACCTTTGTTACCGCCAACGCGACTCAAAGCAATTTGTGAATACTCGATATATTGGGTACGTAAGAACTTAAACTTGCGAACTAGATAACTCACATCCAGACAGCGGCGAATAGCACGTTCTAATTCGCGCTCTGCGTCCTCTATGGTTTCATGTTTCTTTTTAATTTGTGGAGCTTTGATATAAAAACGCTTCATATCTTCACGAATGCCATAAAACACTTTTTCAAGCGCATCGACATAACTCGACTCATTTTCCTCAATCTCAGTCATTTGGATCAAGCGTGTGAACATTTCAGTAAGGTTTGTAGCTAAATGCTCTAATGCTTCATCACACATCAAAACACGATGATTTAGCTCTACTGAACTGCGCGCACTACTATGCAAACGCTGCCTTTCTGGTGCATTGCTTCGTTCATCCACAAAAGTGTATTTATCTTCAATAAATGGAGAGCACTTGAGTGCGTGTTTCACTGAGTCATTAGTGAATCGGTCGATGTTCTGTTGAGTCGCGTTAGTACGACGTTTACGGCGGGAAACCTGAAACCTCACATCATCTTGAATAATGCGAGGTAACCTAGGTAAAAATTCACGAGCAAATAATGGGTACACTTAGTATTCCTTGTAACTTCGAATGCTTTTTTTATCGGGCGGGTAATTCCATTCAGTTACAGCTTGGTTGTAATTTTGCGCAGTATTGCCCTCATGCCCACACTGATTACAGGCAACATAATGTTTTGGGGTGTCATCTAAACTTTGTTCACAAAACACTTCGCTACTTTGGCACTTGGCGCAATTACGAATAGCTTGGACTGTTATATAACTTCTCATTTACTGCTTCACATCCCCTGGATTCGCATTACTTACCGAGCCCCAAGGTTCAGCGCACCCGTTTTCACTACATACATAATTCATTGGCTGAGAGTTGCCCTTAACACGCTTTTTAATGCCGTGTTTTTCGCGCAACTTCGACACTAAAAAGCGCGCTCGCTCTCGTTTCTTTGGATCTGGATTCTCCATTCCCGCCATATCAGGGCAGGGCTTATGTATTGGAGAAGTGATAGGCAAGTCAGCTGTCGATTTAGCAGGTCTAAAAGTCACATCACTCATGCTGCCACCTCAACAAATATCACTTCTGGTTTCTTCTTCTTTTCTTCTAACGTAGCGAGAATCTCTTTTACCTTGTCGTCATAAACACTCAAATACAGGCTTGCTCCTGCAAGGCTCCAAGCTGTTTGAACTCGCTGCTTCTTGCCAAAACCACAGAAGAAGCGATCACCAATTTTTATCGCCACTGCTTGTTTTTGCGCTTGCTTGTAAAAACTCATAATTCGCTAAACTCCTGTGTGTCCATAACCATGTGTCCGCCAGTGTGATTACCTCTGATGATCACGCCGTTCATAACGTGCTGACAGTTGAAGTGCTCACAAGCCGCTTCGATTGCTGGCTCTGGTGAATCAAACTCACCGATAAGAAGATTCTTAACTTCGCTAGTTTCATCATCACGAACCACGCCGCCACCGCTGTTCAGTGCAACCGCTACGTATTGCATGGCTCTTTCTCCATCCCGAGTTTCTCTTTAGCAAGCTCAAGGAAATTGGCAATCTGAGCTTGGTTTTGAGCGAAGTCTTCAACCTTATACAAAGGGAAGTACATAGAAGCTCCCCATCCGTCAGGGCCTGCTAAATAAGCTTGAGCAGCTTTCACGCCTTCTACATATCCAGCTTCGTAGACATAAATCTTGTCTTCACCTGAAGTGATGGTTTTGAGTAGAGCTTTCATAGTGATTCCTTCTGGCAAACCTTGAACTGGTCGAGAGCGTCACCCGCTTGCTTGTGAATTCCGCGCCACAATGCGATCAAGTTATTCTGAAGTTGCTTTTGGCCTTCAACTTCGTTCGTTTGATACTTAGAGATAGTGAGTGCCGCAACATTCTCGATGTTGAGTGCTTCTTCTAATGAGTTGATTTGAATCGCGATAAATGGTTTTTTCATAATTACACCCCGTAATTAAGTAAGACCGGGTAAAGGCGCACCGTTGGCTAACAAGTCCACACCCATACATAAGAAAGGGTGTGCACCACTTGTGCGGTCTTCTAGGTCGTTAATGAGCAGCACCAAGTTGCTAATACCAGCTTGTGCCGTTTTGATAATTGAGTTTCGAGTTGAGCGAGGCAGGGCTCTTTGGTCTGCCGTGTCTAACGCGAGCTGAGAGATCTCTCCAGCAATCACAGAGTTGTCTAGAGCACGTTTAATAAACGTTTCTCTTTCACCCTCAGGAATATGAGCGGTCACTAGCCCTAATTGGCGAAGTACAACTTCTAAAATTACGTAGTCATCCGTAGCTTTAGAAATTGCCATCATTTCAGGTAAAGAAAGTACGTGCGGTTGCTCGATATTCAGCTTGTTACGCAACATGTTTGAGCGAAGGCCACAAGCTTTGGCTATGTCTGTTAGCTCGTTACGGTGTCGTGCTCGAAACAAGCTGCATGCTTCGTTGTACTGTTCTTGTACATCCGCTAAAAAGACGCACATTGTCTGGTTCACTTCCATGTCTGATACTCACTATGAAACATAAGAAAAGTGGTTAGCTTTAAGCTGGCTTAGTGGTGACCGAATTTGCCATAGATTGATTCCCACTCCCGCTTAGCTTCAGCTTGCTTACGGTCAATGTAGAAAGCTAAATCATCAATAGAAACAAACAGTGGAGCTTTAGTGCCTTTGTTCGTTTCTGTTTCTTCATGAAGTCGAAAGGTAGGGATAGGGAATTCATTCGCACTTACTTTGCCTTTGGCTGTCGCGTATTTCATTCCAAAGTATTGTTCAGAGATCTCAGAAAGTTTTACTACTGGGGAACCAAATACAGCATGTAACGCATATTGAGTATTCATAGGGTTAGCCTCATTTTCACTACAGCAACGACATGCTATAGTTCTTAGTTAATCTATGATTATCTTTGTTGCCGTTTCGCTATAAAAGATAATCACTGTTTATTTAAGGTTGTTTGAGGTCATTATATGATCATAATCAAACAGCTTTCAAGGTGTTTGATTATGTTTTATTGGGTGTTTTATGCGTGAGTGGTTTACTAGTAACGAATTGCTTGGGTTAGCAGGTATGCCAAATAGCCTTACTGGTGTTGCACAAAAAGCCAGGAGAAACAAATGGTTGAGTCGAAAAGCATCAGGGCAGGGGCGAGCTTTTGAATATCATATTTCAAACTTTCATGAAGAGGTTATTAGGCAACTTTTTGAAAGAGAGAATCCAGGAGTCTCGTATGATGAGACCCAGGAAGAGCTTGCTAAGAAGTTGGAAGCGCTTGCTGAGTTCACAGAGTCAATACGTGATGAACAGAAGAATTCTACGTCAAGCGCTACTAACGTCACTGAAATATCAAATGTTAAGTTAGTAAAAGCTACTTCTGAAATAGGTGATATGTGTGCTGTACCTGTTTACAACGTTTACGCCTCTTGTGGGTTTGGTACTCAAAACGACTCTGAATACCAACTCAGAACCGAGTTCCTCCCTTGCTTATGGTTAAGACGTTTTGGCCTGACAGAAGAAGACGCTCGTATCATCATTTGTCACGGTGACTCAATGGAAGACACTTTGAGTGACGGCGATGAAGTATTAGTAGATACCCGAGAGCTCGATCACCCAGTAAAGCATGGTGTCTATGTTGTCCGCATTGGTAAGCACGTTTACATAAAGCGCCTGAAGTACGACATCATGGCCGAGGGCTATAACGTCATCTCAGACAACAAAGAAGAATATGATTCGTTTATCGTGAATGAGGAGAAACTCAACGAGTTCGCGGTAATCGGGAAAGTTGTTACCACCGTCATGAAGGCAGTGATTTAGAAAAGCGAAGGCGGCCTAAGGGGCGCCTTTTTTGTATGCAATGTAGCCTGCAGAAGTGGGATAATTAAACTTGTTTATAAATCCAATTAAAACAATGGGTTATGCCTGTATCTATTTTCCTTAGAATTAAGTTTTAATGATACAATAGCTAAAATTTCCTGCAGAATACTATAATGAACGCCCTTACTTCACATAACGCTGCGATGCGTAAGTTACTCCTCTCGCCTGATAAAGAACAGTTCCGCAGCTTAGTGGATTTAGATAATATTGATTTGGTATTGAGGGAGTTACTGACGATTGAAGAAATGCGTGAGGCGGGTAGCTTTTTTACAGGTCAAAAATTGGCTACAAAAGCTGTAGCTTTACTACCAGTTATCACTTCTCGTTCTGTTGTCTTGGATCCAACATGTGGTGCTGGCAATCTATTAATCGAAGCATCAAGGACCCTTGGTGTTGAATCTACACTATCAACAACTTTGTTAGCCTGGGGGAAAGTCCTTTGGGGCTTTGATCTTCACGCCCACTTTATTGAAGCGACTAAACTTAGAATTGTCGTCGAAGCTTTGAATCGTGGTGTTGAGCAAGACTGTGACTTAGATGAGGCATTTGAGCTACTCCCAAATATTCTCGTTAAAGATGCTTTGAGTGTAGAGAAGCTAGAGCTTGAAAAAATAAGTCATGTACTGATGAATCCTCCTTTTACTATTTGGCCATCGCCTAAAGAAAACTATTGGAAAGAGGGAAAGGTCAATGCCGCAGGTATTGTATTTGATCATTACCTTAGACTTTTACCTGAAGACTGCAGTATTAGTGCGATTTTGCCAGATGTTCTTCGCTCGGGTAGTAGGTATGATGAGTTTAGGTCATTTACTTCTCAATCAATGAGCGCAACAGTAGAAGTTTGGGGGCGTTTTAACCGTAAAACAGACGTGGATGTCTTCTTGCTTTCAGGAAAAATTAAGACAGCAGTCAATCTCATTAAATGGCATAACGCTGAGCAGAACTCCGTATGTATTTCTGATTATTTTGACGTTCGGACAGGCCCATTAGTTGCCTATCGTGACCCAGAAGATGGGCCTGAGTATCCATACTTTTACCCTAAAATATGCCCTCAATGGGGGGTTCTTCGTGAAGCCGTTGAGATGAGGCGTTTTACGGGTAAAGTTCTAACCCCTCCATTTGTAGTAATCAAAAGAACATCTAGCCCATCGGATAGAAATCGTGCATCAGCGACATTAATAAATCTTCGTCAACCGGTGGCAATAGAGAATCATATGATTGTTGTTAAACCTAAGGATGGGAAGTTGAAAACTTGTAAGAAACTTATGCAGGTATTACAAACTAAAAAAACTAATAATTTTTTAAATGAACGCATTCGATTACGACACTTAACCGTCGGTGTTATAAAAGATATCCCATTTGTAGAGGAAGAGTAATGGCTCGTAGACACTTAGGTAAAAAACCGTTTGATATGTCGGCTCGTGTACCGATGCAACTTGGTCGAGAAAGCATTTCAAGCTCAACTGTTGCTGTCTCTGAATTAATCAAAAATGGGTATGATGCTGATGCGGAAGATGTTCATGTGGAGTTTCATTTAAGGGATAACCCTGCGCTTTCTACGCTTGTACTCAGAGATGATGGTAACGGAATGGATGCAGAAACTATCTACGACCACTGGCTGAAAATAGGAACAGATTTCAAAAATGGTCTTGAGTTGTCTGTAACCAAAAAACGTATTCTTACTGGAGCGAAAGGTCTAGGTCGCTTAGGTCTAGATAGATTAAGCAAGAAGGTTGTTCTTTACACAAAGAAGAAAGGCAGTAACACAGTTACCCAGCTGGTTGTTGATTGGCGTAAATATGAAGGTACTAACGCTTCTATTTCAGAGATTCAACATGATATTTATGAGCAGGATCTACCTTTAATAGGTAAATATGGAGATATTTTCACGTCTAGAGATGACTCTGGGACATATATGGTTCTGATTGGCTTGAAAGACCGTTGGACTCCTAGTTTTATTGAGGACTTGAAACAAGAGCTTAGATTATTAATCTCTCCTTATAGAAAAGCGAATGACTTTTCTATAACACTCCACCGAGCAGTGAATAATACTAAGTCTTATTCAGAAGTCGTTGATACTCAAGAGCTCTTAAAAGCTGCTAGTTGGGAAGTCAGAGCTGAGGTAGATACTAGTCATAGAGTTTTACTCAACTTTAAAAATAACGTTACTGGTGAAGAAGTTAAGCAGTTACCAACACCATGGAAAGATTGGATCTCCAAACAAGGGGATAAACCATTATTTGGACCTCTAGAGTTCGAATTCCATTATATGGTGAAGAAAAAAGAGTTTCTCTCAAAAGTCGATATGACGACTCGAAACTGGGAGAAGTTTATGGCTTTGAACCGGGGGGTTCGTATTTACAGAGATGACTTTAGAGTCAGACCATATGGTGAGCCTACGGGTAAAGGTGATTGGCTAGATATAGGTTTTCGTAAGTCGCAAAGCCCTGGAGGTATAAGGCAGGGTGGTTGGCGAGTTGGACCGAGTCAAATCATTGGTGCAGTTAGTATATCAAAAACAACTAATGCTATTTTGAACGACCAAGCAAACCGTGAAGGGATTGTTGAGAATGAAGCTTACCTGCAACTACGCACGTTTGTGCTTAAAGTCATTTCTGCATTTGAAACTATAGCTACCAAAGCTGCGCAAGATGATGATGGGATAGATTTAGCACAAGAGCTAGAAAAAGCGGTTAAGGAAAGAGATTCAGATCTCGACAGAGCTATTGGTGAAGTTAAAGCTTTTACTAAAAAAGTTAAAAAGAATAAAAAGAAAACACCTCCAGCACAGTTGGTTAATCAAAAACTTAGAGAGTTAGAACGTGCGAAGCAGGCGCATCAAAAAGCTTTGGACGACTATTCTCAATATATGGAAAAAGAGCGAAAGAAGCTTGAAGAGCAGAAAGACACCCTTTCAAACCTCGCTTCTTTAGGGGTCCTGACTGTTAGCTTTGGGCATGAAATTCGCACGCATTCAGCTCTAGCCTTAACAAATGCGAAGCTGTTGACCAAAGTAGTAAGAAAAGCTGAACGTAATGGAGATACAGTTGATTATGATCAATTGGTTGCTCTAACGTCTCGTATGGTAACAGGCGCTCAATATGTTGACACATTTTCACAATTAGCCATCAATAATATTAAACCAGATAAAAGAAAACGGAAAAAAGTGTCCGTACCTGATGTGTTTAGATGTATTTTTGGAATGATGTCCGCATCCTTTAAAAAAATGGGAGTTGAGTGGAGCTTTGAATTCATAAAAATTCAAGAAGAAGATTTTAATGTTCGCTCGTTCGAAATTGATTGGGAAAGCATCGCTATTAACTTAATCACCAATTCAACTTGGGCGCTAGAAGATACGCCGAGGAAAGACAGACAAATCAAAGTGATTTTTGAAAGGCTTGGCGGTAATCGTCTTAAACTTAGCTTTTTAGACTCCGGTTGTGGCTTAGAATCAGGCCAAGAAGATACGATTTTCTTACCAATGCATAGTCGGAAGGTTGATAATAAAGGTAACTCGATTGGTACAGGTATGGGGTTGTCCATTATAAAAGGCCAAGTCGAGGAGCATATGTCCTCAGGAACTGTCTCAGCTAAGCAATACTCAGACTTAGGTGGAGCAGGTTTTTATATTGAAGTATTACAGGATACAAAATGAACACTATTGTATTTATAGACGATGACAAAGATATTCGAGATACATATAAGCTATCGATGGAGTTTATGTTTGAGGATGAGTTTGACATTGTTTGCTTAGATGTAGAAACCACTTTACGGGAGATGATGACGGTTTTAGACGGAATTACCGGTAAAGTTTCTTATTTTGTAGACGAGAACCTTAAACACACAGGTAATGCAACTTATAGTGGAATTGAACTCATTGAAGAAGTTCGAAAAATTGATTCCAAAATCCCGATCTATATTCTTACCAGTACTGCAGATGAAATTGATCAGTATCTTGGAAATATTGAGTTTGTAATAGATAAAAATGATTGGGAGTCTGAAGAAGACGAAGATAATCTCAAACAACGTTTTCTTCGTCAGATTCATATCTATAAAGATATTAAATCCGAACAAGCAAAACGGTTTGACCAACTATTTGAAAAGTCACTTTTTTCTACGTTGAATGATAGTGAGTTAGAAGAGTTTGACATATTAAACCTAGGCCGTAGTAAAAAACTCGTGGATGAAAGGCTTATAAGTGAAAACTCTCTTGCAGAGCTAAATGCTGCCTCTGATGAACTTAACGCAATCTATGCGGAGTTAACAAAAGATGATGAGTAGCTTGTATTTTCCATCGTTAAAACGACAAAGTATTCAAGGTTACTATAAGACTGAAGGTGAATTTTACCTTACTTATAATTGCCAGAAGAATTATGACAATATAGCTAAGGACTGCCAGTATAGGTGTGTGTATTGTGATGTTCACTTGGATGAGTGTGGTGGTGAAAAGTTTTCTCTGGATCATTTTAGGCCACAGAATGTTTTTGGAACAAAGTTCGATGGAATACTGAAAATTCACCCCTTTAATCTTCACTTATCTTGTCAAAAGTGCAATGTCTTAAAGTCGGATGATTGGCAAGGTTGTTTACAAACTCAGGATGGAGCCACCTTTCTATCGAAGAAAGGATATATTGACCGATTTGAAGTTGATGTTACTAGTTATCTAAAAGTTGATAATGATGGACGTTTACAGTGCGTAGACCCAAACGGACCTGCAAGATATATGATCGGTAAATTGCTTTTGAACCGAACAAATAGGGTCTACACTAGAAAGCTCCGTGAAGTAACTATTAAAGCTGATAGAGTCAAGTTGATGCTGTCATCTAGACAAAGAAAAGTAATGAATGATTGGGAGTCTGGTGATTTAACACCAGAACAGGCTAAACAACAGTTTAAATTATTGACAGAATTATTTGAGCGGTATACCAATTTGAAAACTGTTTCAATTCACTCTTAAGTAATTGGAAAAAGCCGCTTTTTAGCGGCTTTTTTCATATCTTACGTTCGTGTAATTTATGCGGGAATAGCTGGGTATAAACCTGCCACAATGTGTTTAAGTTCCTATGACCTGTTACTTGAGCTACTTCCTCAATGGTAAAGCCTTTCTCGAACAAACGGCTTGCACCTTCACGGCGTAGGTCATGATACCGTAGGTTATCAACTCCAACCTTTTGACACACTTCAACAAAACCTCGGCCAACTGAACGTGGGTTGTATGGGAAAATTAACTCTCCTTTTCGTTCTTGTCTCATCACAATATCGAATGCTTCACCAAGTAGGGGAACGACCATGTGATTGCCTTCTTTCTTACGTGGGTCTTTTCGGTCACGTACGATCACTGTTCTAAGTTCTTCGTTTAAGTCTTCCCAACGAATACCACACATTTCACTTACCCTCATACAGCTCAGGATGCTGAAGTCTAGAAGCATCGAGTAGGGGATCTTGTTTTCCCTACGCTGCTCGCGTTCTTCTAGTGCCTCTTTTAACAGGTCTATTTCATCGGTAGTCGGGCGCCTAGTTCGTTTCTCTGATTTACCGATGAGTTTCATTTCATACAGGATAGGTGTTGCTTCTAAGAATGTGTTCACGTTAGCGGCAACGTTGAATACAGGCTTAGCTCGTTTGAATACCGAACGTAAATAATAGATGTCGGAATAGACGGTAGAAGGCTTGGTTCCCGTACCGCATCTATCTTGGCAGTGCTCAATCAAGTCTTTAGTGGTTAGCTCATCGGAATAGATTTTTGCTATGTCGCAATCACGCAGCATTTTTAGTACGGTTTGTTTAGATCGGCCTGTATTGTCCCAGAGGTTTTTGTTTTCAATGAACATGTCTAGCAGCTGGCCAATGGGTACAGAACGGTCTTGAGTTTCACCTTCGTCTATCTTTCGGACTTCATTTTTTGCCCAGGCAGTAGCGAGCGTTTTCTTCTTATGAGTTTTGGAAAAACGTTGAGCAATTTTGCTCCGGTGTTTCACGGTAACAGTGGCTTTGTAGCGAGATTCACCGCTCGCTAGAGTTCGTTTTTCAATACTATAAGATGCCATGAACGTGTGCCTCTGAGGTGTACCAAAAGGGTGATTTGAGGGGTACAAAAGGTGTACCAAGGTTCAGAGATTATAGCAGTTTATTAAAGTTCTTCTAGGTTGTTATTTGCATTAAGTGTTTGAAAGTAATGATGTATGCGGCTTTTACTAGGTGGGGTAAGGAGTGACGTATTTTAGTGAAACTTATAGATTGTCGGTTTAAGAGCCATTGAGAGGGTGTCTTAGGTAGAAATAGTGAAGGGGAATATTACCTTAAATCTCTGAATAGCGGGTAAAAAAATAGCCAGCAGAGGCTGGCTATTTTTAGAAAGCTTTAAAATACTAAATTAAAGTACTTTGATGCTGTCAGCTTGTGGGCCTTTTTGACCTTGAGATACTACGAACTCAACTTTTTGGCCTTCAGCAAGAGTTTTGAAACCGTCGCCAGTGATAGCAGAAAAGTGTGCGAATACGTCTGGGCCGTTTTCTTGTTGAATGAAGCCGAAGCCTTTAGTTTCGTTGAACCATTTTACTGTACCAGTAACTGTGTTAGACATGATGATATCCTAAAATTAAATTTTTATTTTGAGCCAATTGTGGCACTGATAGCGCGGAAAAGTTTATTGCTATTGCGTACAACACAACGGGGTTACTAGTAATCCAACGAAATGTTTATATACAAAGAACTTTCTTTCTAGCCGGAGTGAAGTCTAAATCAAATCAGGGGATAGTCAATCGAATCCATAGTGAAAGGTTGCAGAAACTTGGGGGTAGTCAAACTTTGCATTCCTTAAATATCATGGAGTTACAGTTGTATGGTGATTTGTTGTAGTTTTTGTGAAAAAGGTGGTCGAAATTGATGACGAATTTGGAGTAAATGCACTGTTTTAGCGCATTCATTTTTGCAAATTTTAAGCCGCTAACTGGGCGTTGAGCCCACTTTTAACGGCTTATATTTATAAATGTCGTTGTAAGGTAAATGCCTTTACTTGAACGAGGTCTCGGCTACTTTTTCAAGCGGTACAGGTTACCATTATCGGTGCTGAAGAAGATGTCGCCGTTTGGTGAAGTTTCGATGTCTCTTATTCTTTCGCCCAAGTCCTCTAAAATGCGTTCTTCCTCGATTGCCTCACCTTGTTCATTGACTGTCACAATATTGATGTGAGTAAGTTTTAGTGCTCCAGCCAGCAGTTTGCCTTTCAGCTCTGGGTATTTGTCTCCTTGGTAAACAATCAAACTGCCCGGAGCGATTGAAGGAACATAGACTTTTTTAGGGGCTTCAATGCCATCTTTGGTTTCAGATTCGCCAACGCTGATAGGGCCCCAATACTCTTTTCCGTGTGAGGTGACTGGCCACCCATAGTTGGCACCTGCTTTTATTAGGTTGATTTCATCTCCGCCGCGCGGTCCATGTTCAATCGACCAGAGTTTTTGAGTCGGGAAATCGTAATAAAGACCTTGTGGATTGCGATGGCCAAAGCTCCAAATCTCATTGAGTACTTTGTTGTTATCCGCGAATGGGTTGTCGCTTGGTGTGCTTCCATCGGCATTCAGTCGTAATATTGAACCGGCGTGGGTCATGGTGTATTGGCCGTTGTCTCGATCACCTCGATCGCCGATTGAAAAATACAGGTGGCTATCATCAAAGGTGATACGGCTACCAAAGTGACGTCCGGTGTCCGTTCTGGATTTAGATACAAACACGTCTGTCCAATTGGTAACTTCATTATTGCTGTAATTAGCAGAAGCCAGTGTTGTTACGCCTTCATCATCGACGTCTTGACTGTAAGTGACGTAGAACTTTCCGTTTTCAAAAGGGGAAAGTGCGATATCTAATAATCCACCTTGGCCTTTCGCCCATACATTGGGCAGCCTGAAGAGTGTGTGTTGATCGCCTGTTTTTAAATCGACATGTTTAATGACGCCTGATTTTTCTGTGACTAGCATGGACTTATCGTTGACATAAGCCAGCCCCCAAGGGATCACGAGTCCGTCGGTGATCTTCTCTGCCTGCCACGCAAAGGCTGACGTTATAGGACCAGAGGCAAGCAGCGCCAAAGCACATGAAAAAATACGGTGATGAGTGTTCATTGAAGTCCCTTGATTATGATCATCTAGTGTTAGTCTAGCGCTTGTGGCAGATAGGCGGAAAGCCGAGGTTGCTGAAAAGTGACTATTCACATATTTAGTTGAACGACTATTGTATGATTATACAAGCTCACGTATGTTTACTGTGCCTTTCTCTATTTGATCCCATCGGAGCATTATGAACAACTCGTCAGCAGCATTTTCGCTATTTTCTCAGTTTTTATGTTGTGAGTTAGATACGCACGATTTTTCTTCAAATGGGCGTATTAAACGATGAGTCGTGGATTTGATTTTAAATCGATCTTACTTGCGTGTTTGGTCATCAGTATCGGTCAGCTCAGTATGGGCTTGGTGTTGCCTTCTTTACCTTGGATCGCAAAAGATTTTGATGTCTCGCTAGAGCAAGCTCAGCTTTTGGTAAGTGTGTATTTATTAGGCTTTGGTCCTTCCCAATTTATTTATGGCCCTATTTCCGATGCTCTCGGGCGTAAGAAGGTACTGTTAAGCGGTTTATTGATTGCGATGCTGGGCCTCTTGATGATCATCTTCTTCAGCCACTCATTTACCAGTATGGTGATGGGGCGATTCCTGCAAGGTTTAGGTACTGGTTGTTGCGCGGTACTTGCTCGTGCTTCCACACGAGACAGATTCAGTGGGGCAGATTTACCGCTCGCGATGTCTTACATTGCTATGGTTGCGTCTATAACACCTTTGATCGCGCCCGTTATCGGCGGCTTTATCAACTTCCACTTTGGCTGGAGCATGGTGTTTATCTCACTACTTGGCTATGTCTCTTTAGCTTGGGTGGTGTTGGCGTTCAAATTTAAGGAAACCGTCACTCAGGTTTCGGCGATCCCTTCACCGAAGAAAATGGTTTCTCAATATAAAGAGTTACTCACTTCGCGTTATTTTATGAGCTTTGCGAGCATCGGTTGGCTTAACTTTAGCTTGATGATCACCACTGTTTCGGTGATGCCGTTTATCATGCAGAACCAGATTGGCATGACGTCAGATGAATACGCGATGTGGGCGGTGATTCCTGCATTAGGCATGCTTGGCGGAACAAGCTTATGTAACCGTATTCGCCCTATGTTGGGTAACAAGAAAACACTGTTATGCACGCCTGTGTTACACATCTCTGCTGCGTTGTGGCTTTTCTTCTGTCCACTTGAACCTCTGTATCTCATGCTTGGTCAGTTCTTGATGATTCTTGGTAATGGTATTGCGTTACCTTGTGCTCAGGCGTTAGTGATGTTGCCTTATAAGAAGAACGCTGGCGCGGCTGCTGCGATGTCTGGTGGCGGGCAGATGGTGGTGTCTTCAATGGTGAGTATGGGGCTGGTTCAGTTAGGGCTAGGGGAAGCGTGGCATTTATCGCTCGTCATCATGCTGTTCACATTGATTACCCTGTTTAACATTTTGCGCGGTTTCAGTAGCCAAGAAGCGAGAGAGTCCCAGCTCAGTTAGTTGTTTAGGTAATTAGCTAGCTGCCTGGCTAGTAGAAACGAAAAGGCCATTGAAATGATGAATTTCAATGGCCTTTTTAATGTTCAGCGTTTGGGTTTGATTTGTCAGAATATAAGCTATTCGCAGACGACAGCGACCTTCTCACTAGCTGCTGTCTTAGCGGGAACTGGATGATCGATCAGTCGGATAGGGGATTCATACAGTGCAGACAAAGCCTGTTCATCGAGTAACTTATCTGCGCTACCTTCAAAGGCAATCTGACCTTTCTTCAGAGCAACGATGTGTGTCGCGTAGCGCAGTGCAAGGTTCAAGTCGTGCAGAATCACGATAACGCCAACGTCTTCATTTTTGTTCAGTTCAGACAATAAACTCATCAGTTGGAATTGGTGATGAACATCCAGTGCAGAAGTCGGTTCATCAAGGATCAATACCGGTGACTGTTGAGCCAGCAACATGGAGACCCACGCTCGTTGACGTTCACCGCCAGATAAGTCATCCGCTAATGCTTGTGAGAATTCAGTAACACCGGTTCTTTCCATTGCTTGCTGGATGATCGACTTATCTTCTGAATTCCAACGGCCTAGTGCGCCTCTCCATGGGAAACGCCCC
Source organism: Vibrio sp. Vb339 (assembly GCF_902751245.1). NCBI lineage: Bacteria > Pseudomonadati > Pseudomonadota > Gammaproteobacteria > Vibrionales > Vibrionaceae > Vibrio > Vibrio sp. Vb339. The sequence continues at coordinate 1,101,261 of NZ_CADDIS010000001.1, forward strand.
AAACGAACCAGTTCTTCTACCGTTAAGCCAGCAGAAGCTGGGAGCTTTTGTGGCAAATACGCAATCTTCTTGGCTAAGTCTTTGCTTTTTAGTGAAGAAAGAGAAGTGCCGTCCAGTTCAACGCTGCCATGATCCGGTGACATCTGCCCGGAAAGCAAATTAACGAGTGTAGATTTACCTGAACCATTATGGCCAAGAACAACAGTCAGTTCATTAGTCGGAATCGCAAGGTCTTCAATTGAGAGAATGGTTCGTTCATCACGAACAATTTTGATGTTTGAAAGCTGAAACATGTCAGTCCTGTGTCTAAACCAATAAAGCGACTCAATGAAATCAAATGAGCTTTATTGGCCTTTAAAAATAGAGGGTGTTATTGCGCTGCTTTTTTGTTTTCGGGGTGTCTTGGACAATCGTCGCAATACTTTCCTGATTCGCATTTGTAAACTAAGCAGCAGCTGACTCTGATTAGCTTTAGCATACCTGAGTTTGTATCAACCTTCAGGCTGTCCAAATGACTTTCCGACAATTGGCATGCCGCTAACCAAAGCTTGGCTTGTTCAGTGATATAGTCGTTGGTCAGGCTTGGTTCGTGCTGCTGAAGCTTTATCAAACTGCCTAGCAGTAGATCAGCTAATAAATGATTGGTAAACCCAGGACGAATACGTGTCCACTCACTGATTTGGCTGCGATAAAACTCGGTCAGCGCAAGAATAGCTTCACCCGCCTGTGGAATCAGTTCTTCTGGTGAACCGTGTTGATGGTCATCATTAAAGAAACGGTAGCCTGTGACAAACTCTTTATATCTAAACTGGCCGATGTTCTTAATATCCGGCAGTGAGTGAAGGCCATAAATGGAAATGAAGGTCACATAGATGGGTTGCCAGCATACTAGATCCCACGTTCGGGTTAACCAATAGGCTTTGCCCGCTTCAGGGTGGTTTTGTGCGAGGCCATCGTAAACGCGTTTGATCTCTTTATGGCTATCGTCATTCGTTATTGCAATGCTCTTACTATGCAGAGCACCAAAGCTTCCGCTTAAATAAGGGGTAACTTGCTTTGAGTAAGCGAAAATTTTCTGATGTAGAGACGGCGCTCTCCTACGAGTGACAATATTGTGGAGCTGGGAAAGCATCTTAAACCATTAAATGAGAATCAGTTGCGTTATCATAGCGAACCTAATTAAGGATAACCATACAAAATGGAGCATCTACGTTGGGCTTTTGCTGTTTCGGTTAATTTATGAATTGTACGCGGCTTAGCCTTTTTTAAGTGATCAAAGCCTTTTTAAATGATAAAAGTATTGCTGAAACCAATATGTTTTAGATCGTGTTGAGCTTTATTCAACCCCGAAAGGTCAACACGCCTTAGCCACCACCGAGAATATGAAAGCTTGAATATGAACACACCTGCATTTGACCGTATCAGCCGCGTTTTGGCTTATATCCATGCGAACCTTAGTTCTGCGCTATCTCTAGAAGATATTGCAAAGCAAAGCTGTTGGTCTCGCTGGCAACTGCAAAGAGTGTTTCAAGCTGAAACTGGGCTTACTGTGGCTAACTATGTGAGAGAGCTAAAACTGAGTCAGGCTGCAGAAGAGCTACTTGATGGAAAAGAGCGTGTCATTGATGTTGCACTCGGGCTTGGATTCAACTCAGAAATTAGTTTTAGTCGTTCCTTTAAACAGATGTTTGGGGCAAGCCCAAGCCAATATAGAAAAGCGGGCAAAAGAGTAGGGCTAAGGAAGCCGATACAAGTATCTGAAACCGTCAGTGCAGAAGAAAAAGGCGTTCTGAGTTTTGTTGAAGTTCGAATCGACGAAAAAGAGTCGTTTCTTGTTAAAGGCATGACATCAGAAATCAGCGGCTTGTTTTCACTGACCCAAGATTTTGCACAAAAAGTCCCTCAGTTATGGTCACGCTTGGAAAGTGAGGTGAGTTTACCCGATGACAACGCACTGCAGTTTATTGGCGTTGTCGATCTCACTCAGTCATGCTTCGACGGGACTAACATTCATTATTGGGCAGGTGTCGAGCTTCATGACGAAGTTTCAATTCCGCAACTACCGAGTCTAATTTCTGAAAAGTTAGAAGTGCTGACCATTCCTAAGCAAACCTATGCCGTGGTGAAGCACTGCGGGCCTATCGAGAATCTGCGACATACCTTGAGTTGGTTTGTGCTGAATTGGATGCCAAGTTCCGGCTATCGTGGTCTTGATGGTTATGAGCTTGAAGTGTACCCATTTGGCTATCAAGCTCATGCTTCTAATGCAGAAATGGAGTACTGGATCCCTATAATTAAATCGTAGTCATATCCTCGTCATTCCCTCCCTAGCAAAGCCTTCTTGTTGAGAGGGCTAATTGTATTTTTAATCATCAATTGACCTATATTTCATTAAAATAGGCCAAGTTCTTTTTGAACTTGCACCAAATTGTTAATTATCCCATTCATAGATACATACAATGCAAATGAGATTTATTATTATTTATATTAAGCATTGGTACCGAGGGAATTATGACCACTCACACTCGTTTTAAGTATTCATCATTAGCAGTCGCTTTGTTGACTGCGTTCTCAGCGCAAGCGTTGGCGGAAGAAACCGTTACTGCGGCAGATTCGAATGTAGAAACTGTCACAATTATGGGCAAAGCGTATCGTAATACAGCAACGAAATCGGCACTTGAGCCAGAAGAAACGCCTCAAGGTATTACGGTTATTGATGAAGAACAGTTAGAGCAACGAGGTGTTCAATCTTTGAATCAAGCCCTTCGTTATGCACCGGGTGTTGTAACTGAAAACCGTGGTAGCTCGGTAGCAATGTTTGATTCTTACTCTATCCGTGGTTTTGCTACCAACAACGTCAACTACTACGATGGTCTTTCACTTCAATTCTTGAATGGTTGGAACCTACAACCGCAGATTGATCCGATCGCAATGCAACAAGTTGAGATCTTCAAGGGGCCTACCTCTGTGCTTTATGGCGCAATGCCACCGGGTGGTATGGTGAACATGATTGCTAAAGCTCCGCAAACGGAATCGTCGACTAAAGTTGGTGTAGCAACAGGCTCTCGCAATCTACAAGAAGCTTCTATTGATACCACTGGTCAGTTTGGTGACAGTGATTTTTCTTACCGTTTGATCGCACTTGCTCGCAAGCAAGACAGCCAAGTTGATAATGCAGAAGAAGAGCGTTACTTAATTGCACCTTCTGTGGACTGGCAAGCAACCGACAACACATTAATCAACTTCAATCTGTACTACCAGAATGATCCTTCAATGGGCATCAACTCGGCAATGCCACTCGATGTGCTTAAAGCAAGCGATCCATCTGTTTCTATGGGTGACAAGAACTGGAGTAAATTCGAACGTGAAGTGTTGATGGTTGGCTATAAGATTAACCATAACTTCAATAACAATTGGACGTTCTTACAGAATGCTCGCTATACCGACGCATCTCTATATCAAGAGAACACTTACCATGTGAGTTACGATCCAAGTACGCCGAACCAGCTAGACCGTTACTTGTACTCTACTGATGAGAGCTTTAAAGGTTTTGTTATTGATAACCAGTTGAGCGGTATCGTTAATGTTGGTTCAGTAGAACACAACTTATTGCTTGGTTTAGATTACCAAGACCTAGATGGCAATGTTAACTACTCGTCGTACAGTGCGAATGGTAGTGGTTTCAATAGCTTTGATCCATTGAACCCGAACAATGATCTACTAGACCGTAGTGATGTGACTAAGACAGGTGAATATCTAGATGACACGACGTCAAGTCAGCTAGGTTTCTATGTTCAAGACCAAGTTCGTCTGGACGCACTAGTACTGATTGCGGGTGCGCGATTTGATCACTACAAATCTGAGAGTGATTACTACGCCCATGAATCTGATCACAAGCAGTTCACTTACCGTTTAGGTGGCTTGTATCAGTTTGATAATGGATTAGCGCCATTCGCAAGTTACGCGACGAGCTTCGAACCAGCTCCGGGTGTTGATAAAGCGGGCAATGAGTTTGATCCAGAGAACGCACAACAAGCAGAGATTGGTGTGAAATACCTGTCTGACGATATGTCGAAAGAAGCAACGGTTTCTTTCTTCCATATTGTTAAGCAAGACATGTTGATGACAGACCCGACAAACGTTTATGGTCCAAGAATCCAAGTTGGTGAAGTGGTATCGCAAGGTGCAGAACTATCTGGACGTTGGTTTGCGACAGAAAACTTCGATATTGCGGCTTCATACTCGTATGTTGATATGGAAATTACCGAAGACTCTAGCAACGGTTTAGAAGGTACGACACCAATCTATGTGCCTGAACACACAGCTAACATGTGGGCTAACTACAACGTCTTTAACGGCATGCTAGCAGGCTCTCGATTCAGTGCAGGTGCTCGTTACGTTGGCGAAATGCAAATGGACGCAAGCAATACTCAAGGTAAAGTTCCGTCTTACACAGTTGTTGATTTGTCGGTGGGGTATGATTTGGGAGCAGCAAGCGATACGCTATCTGGCGCAACAGCGAACCTAGCCGTGAACAATATTTTCAACGAAGAATATTACGCGTGTTACGACCAATCGAACTGCTGGTTCGGTGCTGAGCAGTCTGTAGAGTTAAGTGTGAACTATGAATTCTAACTAGGTTAGGGTGATCAATTTTAAAGCAGCCTTTACTGGGCTGCTTTTGTCGTTTGAAGAAATATAGAATTTAGATTGAGTAGGCAACAGTATGAATTTACAACGAATAGCTTCCCATTTTTCTAAAGTAAAGAGCTTGAATGCAAAGCTGGTGGTAACCGTATTAGCGAGCGCTTTATCGTTTAATGCGATGGCCAACTATCAAGTTGAAGACAGTGAGGGCGTTAAAACCCTTGAAGCTCAGCCTGTTAGAGTGGCAGCGCTGAACTGGGACATAGCTGAACAAGTGATTGAACTCGGTGTCACGCCAGTAGCAGTACCTGATATTGCGGGTTATACCGATTGGGTTGTTCAACCTGCGATTCCAGAAGGCGTGGCGGACATTGGCACACGAACAGAGCCTAATTTTTCTGCTTTGAAGAAGCTAAACCCTGATGTGATTCTTATTGCTTCACCGCAGAAAGATCTTCAGGAACGACTTTCTGAAATCGCGCCCGTGCTTTACTACCAAACGTACAGTGATCAACACAACAATGCAGCGGCTGCTATCGAGAACTTCAAGAAGATCGGCCAGCTGCTTGGCAAAGAAGAACAAGCGAATCAAAAGCTGGCCGCAATGGATGAACGAATCGCAGCTCTTAAGGCTGAATTAGATAAAGCGTATCCAGGCGACAAACCGAAAGTGACCTCTTTCCGTTTTGCGAGCACCACTTCGGTATACATTTACGGTGATAACTCGATTCCACAATATGCACTTGAGCAACTAGGCTTTGACAATGCGATGGATCTGCCTGCAAGTCAGTGGGGTATTAGTCAAAAGCGTATGACCGAGCTTAAGAACGTGAAGAAGGGGATTGTGCTTTACTTTGAACCTTTCCCGTATCAAGACAAGCTAGACCGTTCTCCGGTTTGGAAGAGCATGCCCTTTGTTCGCAATGGTCAATTTAGCCCAGTCGCGGCAAGTTGGAGCTACGGCGGTGCTATGTCGATCTTGTATAACGCAGAAGCCATGGCGCAATCGTTGTTGACGCTAGCGGAGAAGTAATGAAATCCAGTGGTTTTATGATGGGGGCTGCGCTGCTTTGTACTGCCCTTGTTCATTTATGGTTAGGGCAGTCGGAATTTGGCCCTATTGGTGAGTTGCTTCAGCAAGTCTCACAGATCAGTGACATCGCTACATTCAATTCAATGGTCGATGATTCATTCGAGTTGATGACGTTAGCCTATGTCAACTTACCTCGCTTAGTGATGGCGATTTTGGTTGGTGGAACACTCGGCACTATCGGTAGTTTGTTCCAACAGTTAACGCAAAACCGAATGATGTCTCCGCTTACACTCGGTACATCATCAGGGGCGTGGCTTGGTCTGGTCATTCTTAATGTGGTTGCGCCGATGTTGGTTGCTCAATATTCGGTTTGGTTTGCGCTAATCGGTGCGCTGCTTGCGATGGGGCTGATTGTTTCGATTGTTGGCATCAAAAACATGAGCGGCTTGCCAATTGTATTAGTGGGTATGGCGGTCAACTTGTTGCTAGGTGCATTTGCAACGGCAATTATTCTGCTTAACGACCAGTACGCACAAAATCTGTTTGTGTGGGGAGCGGGCGACCTAGGACAGAATGGTTGGGAACAAGTGCTTTGGTTGATGCCTAAGCTGTTGCCGATTTTTGCCATATTCTTGTTGGCGCCACGAGTTCTAACTTTGCTTTCGATTGGTACTGAAGGAGCAGCAGCGCGCGGGCTTAACATCGGGGCAACCTTCTTTGTGTTAATGGCAATTGGCGTTTGGTTGGTCTCAGTGTCGATTACCTCAGTGGGCGTGATCAGTTTTATCGGCTTGATTGCCCCGAACATCGCTAGGCATCTAGGTTTTCTAAAGGCCAAATCTGAACTCATCGCGAGTTGTGTATTAGGTGCGCTGCTGCTTTGTGTGACCGACAGCTTGGCGATCTTCTTGGCACAATGGTCTTTGGACATGATTCCAACAGGGACGGCAACTGCAGTGATTGGTGCTCCAGCTTTGATCATTATTGCTCGCAAGCAAATGTCTGCTCAAGACCAGCTGTTTTTTTCGATTCCTAAAGGGCCAAAGTTTATTTCACCTTTGGCCTACTTCTTGTTAGGCACAATGATCTTCGGTTTGTTGGCGTTAAGCACGTTGTCACAGCCATCTTCTGATATGGGCTACTTTGTTATCCCAGACGCATTTGAATGGTCTATTCGTTGGCCGAGAATGTTAACCGCGATATTCGCTGGTGGCGGCTTAGCGGTGGCGGGTGTGATTTTACAAAGATTGGTCTACAACCCGCTCGCAAGCCCAGATATTCTTGGTGTGTCGGCGGGTGCGGTTCTGGCGTTGATTTTCAGTAGCCTGTTTATGGGGTACTCAATTCACTCGCTAAGTCCGTGGGTTGCATTTTTAGGTAGTGCGATTGCGCTTTGTTTATTGCTGTTCCTTGGCAAGAAGTATCAGTTTGCTCCGTCTATTCTAATTTTGACAGGTATCTCGCTGACCGCGGTACTGGAAGCCTTGGTGCAATTCTCTTTAACGCGAGTGGGTGAGGGGAAATACACCTTATTAGCTTGGTTAGCAGGATCTACCTATCGTGTTGAACCTGAGTCAGCAGTAATTATGACCATGGTGATAACGGCTTCTATCGGGGCTGCTTTGCTGTTGAGTCGTTGGGTGACCCTAATTGCGACGGGACGTCAGTTCGCGAGCGCCAGAGGGTTGAATATCAATATCGCCTACGTGGCATTGTTGTGTATTGTTGCGATCTTATGTTCGGTCGTGACAACCACCATGGGGCCTGTTGCGTTTGTCGGCTTGTTAGCTCCGCATATCGCTGCAATGGTGGGGGCTCGTTTGGTTCGAGAGCAGATCATCTTGTCGTTTTTAATTGGTGCTGCTCTCATGTTATTTGCTGACTGGTTAGGGCAAGTGGTGGTGTTCCCAGCGCAGCTTGCGGCAGGGACGTTAGTTTCCATTATTGGTGGCAGCTACTTTATCTTCTTGCTACTGAAATCTCGAAGAACATAGGTTCTCCCAAAACTGAGAGTCCTTGATTATCAAAGCTACGAATGAAAAGCAGTGAATGGAGCGATCCATCACTGCTTTTTTGTTGATGTTGTTTATGTAAGGGAGAATCGTTAAGCAACACAGGTCTCGCTTCTCAATGTGCAAGTTTGGCATATGTTAATAAAATGTATAATCTAAAGGTCTGACCACTGATAAGGTAGCCACCATGCCAAACCTCGATCGTATTACTTGTTCTATCGATGAAAACCAAATTGCGACGGTTGTTTTGAATCGACCCGATAAGCTCAATGCTATTGATATGGCAATGTTTCAAGGCGTGAATAACATGGTGACTCAGCTGAAAAAGAACACCGAGATTCGAGCTGTAATAGTAAAAGGCGAGGGTTCTGATTTTTGTTCAGGGCTTGATGTTAAGTCTCTTTTGACCAGTAAATCCGGGGCGATGAAGCTGTTGTTTAAATGGCTACCGACATTACCTAACGCTGCACAGCGCTTTTCATTGGGTTGGCGAGATATTCCATGCCCAGTCATTTTTGCGATTCATGGTCGTTGTTGGGGAGGCGGTCTGCAATTGGTCAGTGGTGGTGATTTTAGAATTGCTAGCCCGGATGCGAACTTCTCAATATTGGAAGCAAAGTGGGGTCTGATTCCAGACATGGGAGGCGCTATCGCCTTTAGAGAGCTGATGCGTAAAGATCACACCCTTGAAATGGCGATGACGGCCAAAGTAATCGACTGTGAAACCGCGAAAGAATATGGGTTGGTGACCAAGATTGCCGAAGATCCTTACGCTGCAGCCTATGCGTTGGCACTTGAGTGTGCGAATCGGTCGCCAGATGTCGTCGCTGCTAACAAGAAACTCTACAACAAGACTTGGTGGTCAAGCCCAGGCATGGCTGTGTTCTACGAGACTTGGTATCAGATAAAGGTTGGGTTAGGTAAGAACAAGGCGATTGCAGCTCAACGTGAAATTCATCGAGATAAACCACGCCCTTACGTTGCCAGAAAGTTTAAATAGTGTTTGTACAGGAATAATGGATATTCCCTTTTTTTATAGGGCTTTGCGGTAACCTTAGAGCAATTTAATATCTAAGGCTAAATGAGCGCTCTGATGAACAAAACTTTTACTTACTCTCTAGCTGCCACTGCAATTTTTACTAGCTTAAATGCATTTGCAAGTGGTCTGTTTTTGCAAGAAGCTGTCGTTGCTAATGCCGGTACTACTGGCGCTGGTGACGGTGTTTACACTCGATCAGCAGCTGCGATGTGGACAAACCCTGCCACTATGTCTCACATGGGCGAAAGCAAGACGACTATCAATACCATGGCATTTGATCTTGAGATGCAATATCAAGACAATTTAGATTCAAGTGACAACGGTAAAGCACATACAGTCATGCCTTCATTTGGCGCTTTCCACGCGCATCAGGTCACAGACAAACTACACCTTGGTATTGCGCTTGGTGCTGTTGGTGGTTCAAGCCTTGATTACGGCAGTGATTGGGCGGGTGCTGCACTTCTAGAAGATATCACTCTTACTGCGATGCAAGTAAACCCATCACTAAGCTACCAACTGAATGACCAGTGGTCAGTAGGCGCAGGTGTGCAATTCAGTTGGGCTGCGTTTCAGCAAACGACATCAATGCTTACTGCTAAACAAGATACTGACTGGGCATACGGTTATAACCTTGGCGTAATGTACACACCAACAGATAAACTCAAATTAGGTGCGAGCTACCGTTCTAAACTCGAGCATGAATTCAATAATGATGTAAATGGCCCTATAGGCATTGGCGTACTCAACTCTTTGTCTACCGACATAGTGCTTCCTGAAATTGTTGATGTGAGTGCGAGCTATGCATTGAACTCTCAGTTAGATTTATTGGCAAGTGTTCAGTTACACCGTTGGAGCGAATGGGACACTACTGTTTTAGATTTTGGAACCCAAATGGGGGGGCTCCAGATCGATCGCGACTGGGATGATGTTTGGAAATTCGCGGTCGGCGCAGATTACCAACTGAACTCAGACTGGCGTTTGAAAGCAGGCTTCTCTTACGAAACTTCTCCACAAGACGATCCAACAATGCAGTATGTTGATTTGCCTGTAGGTGAACAATACCGTTACTCAGTAGGTGCATCTACCTACTGGGATGACATCTTAATTGATGTGTTCTACGAATACGCTGACTTGGGTTCAGTAGATATGGACCGATTCATGGTTGACGGTTCGTTCGATGGTCGTATTCACTTTGTTGGCGTTAGCGCGACCTTCTAATGACATTACGTAATCTATTCATTGTTGCTGTGACAACGCTCGGTTCGATGGGTGCTTTTGCTGAAGAGAAGCACCCTGACGACCCGACTAAAATCGTAACCAAAGCTGGCGTTGCTTATAACGAAGATTTGCAGTTCTCTGGGTCTATTGGTTTAGATGAAGCGCGAATGATCAATGCTCGTGTCAATGCGGACGGTGAAGAGTGGCGATTAGGCGGTTCATGGCTGTTGCCTATGGGTATCGTGAACTTCAACTTTAGCCGTTCTGAATATGACAACGATGCTTATAAGAACAACTACAGTATCGGTACGTTTATACCACTGAGCTATTTCGATATTGAGCCGTTAGGTTGGCAAATCTTCCCTATGGCTGGTTACAGCTATAATGACGGCGAAGTAGCTGTTTTCGATGACGATAATGTTGGTTCTGACTATGTATTGATGCCGAGCTCAACACACGGTGGCTACATTGGTGCGTTTGGCTTAAAAACGATTACTGATGAATGGTCTATCATGGGATTCGGTGGTGGTTCAATGGGCTCTGATGATTATTCAGGGTATTGGGCTGGCGTCGGCGCGAGTTACAAGTTGAGTGATGCTCAATCATTCAACTTCTTCACTATTTTTGCTGAGGACGATTTCGGTGAAAATAACAGTGTTGGTGCGTCTTACACCTATGAGTTCAAATAGCTTTTCTAACATACCGTCTTAGATAAAACGAACTGAGTGTAGGCTCACTAATTTAGTGAATCTACACTCAGAATTTATCGCTTTTCTATGAGCTTTCTAGTGTTGAGGTCGTGTTAGCAAGCCGCTTCGTAACGTTCAACATAGCTCTGCATTACCGCGTTCATCGCTTTCGTGATATTTGCGTATTGTGCTTCTTCTAGATTCGCTAGAGACACACGCAGAGACCACGTTGGCGCATCAAAACCCGCACCCGGCATCACAATCACGCCATGTTCTTCTGCAAGGCGTACCAAGAAATCAAGCGGCTCATACGTTTCTTCTAACCATGTGAAGAAATCGTTGCTGTGAATCGTTTGAGCAATCTCTTTCAGATCAATCTCCACGTAATAGAACGCACCGGTTTGATCGCTTTCAGCAACGATTGGCGCGGCTAAGTTCTTCTGCATTAGAGTGTGGTAGCGACGACGCACAATTTGTTTCGCGAGTCGTTTGTATTCTTCGCCATCCTTCATTAAAGACAGCAGCGAGAACATTGTCATTTGAATCTGCTGAGGTGTTGAAAGACCGGCGGTATGGTTCAGTGCTACTGCACGGCTGTCTGCCACCAAACGGTCAATGAACTTAATCTTACTAGGCTCAAGTGCAATGCCTTGGTATCGCTGAGATAACGTGCTTCGAGTGTCTTCTGGAAGATCTCGAATCATGCGGTCGAAATTATTGTCTTCGTGCACGCCAATCACGCCTAAACGCCAGCCTGTTGCACCAAAGTACTTAGAGTACGAATACACTAGAATCGTGTTCTTCGGAGCCAGCATCGCTAGTGATGTGAAGTTATCAGCGAAAGTGCCATAAACATCATCAGTAAGAAGGATGAGGTCAGGGCGGCGGTTAGCAACCTCTGCAATCTTATAGAGTGTCTCATCGCTTAATCGAACCGAAGCAGGGTTGCTTGGGTTAACGAGGAAGAAAGCTTTAACACTTGGATCGTTCAGTTTTTCTAATTCAGAGTCTGGGATTTGCCACGCAGACGCTTCATCCGCCATGATTTCTACTTTGTTGAGCGCGTAATCTTCTAACTCTGGCATTTCAATATACGGGGTGAAAATCGGCGCACCAATCGCGATGGTGTCACCAGGGTTCAATAGTCGGTTACTCTTTAGCGTGTTGAATATGTAAACCATGGCCGCTGTGCCACCCTCAACAGCAAATAGGTTAAACTTCCCAGCAGGTAATGGCTGCGACCCCGCCATTTCTTGCTCAATGTATTTACGAGCAATGAGTTCCGAATATTTGAGCATACGATCGGGCACTGGGTAGTTGTTACCTAGAATCCCCTCAACCCATTCATAAATAAGCGCATCACCGTCTACCTGATATTGATCCGTAATAAACTGGAAGGCTTCAATGAGGAATTGCACACCTTCTTGGTCTTCGTATTTTTCACAAAACTGAAGAAAGCGCAGGCTAATATCTTGTTGAACTCCCATTCCACCAAAGCCTTCATACCCTGAGAAATTCGATTTTGATTCTTCTAGTGCAAACATACCTAATTGGAAAAAGGCTTCACGTGGCGCTGTCGCGACCCAGTTTGGGTTACCACGACCAGCGTTGATCATGGTTTTTTCATGTGAATGTTGAGCAAGGTCGATCAGTGTGTTTTTTACTTCGAATGGGCTTAGTGTTTCTAGGCGTTTTTCATCTGTGCGTTTCATAGTCGTTTCTCTTTAAATTTGTTTAAGATCCAAGCTTGTTGGATAGATAAGTAAGTTAATTTCTTTGAGCAGCTAGCCTGCTTGGCTAGCTACTGTGTTAAATCGTTAATGAATAAGTTGAATCATCAATTGGCTGATTCGATGTTGATTACGAAATTTTGGTAATTAGGTTGATGATGATCGGACCCCATAAGGTGAGGAAGATATTGGCAACCGCATAAGTCATCGTGAAACTCGGTACTGGTGTGCTGTTTTGTGTTTTTTCTAGTAGCGATGCGAATGCAGGGTTTGCACTGCGGCTACCCGCGATAACCGCTAGCGCTTCTACTGGGTTTTTGATTTTGAGTACGTAGTAGTTGAATAGGAACGTCAGTACTTGAGGAATTAGAGTGACCAACACACCTAGCAGTAAAAGCGTTACGCCATTCTCTTTGATTGCCGTCAGCGCTGGAGCGCCTGCATTAATACCAACAACCGCAACAAATACTGCAAGGCCGAATGTCTGCATAAAGTTGGCTGCGCCGTGGTTAACACTGCCTAAACGAGGTGTACGCATTCTTAGGTAGCCCACAAGTAAGCCGGAAACCAGACAACCTAAACCTGAACCTAGAGCGATATGAGAACCACCGATAGTGAAACCAATCTCGCCAATCAGATAGCCAAGCACCATGCCGAAAGACATTGTTACGAAGTCAGTAACACTAGGCAGTGGGCTGTTGTAGCCAATTTTTTTGATGACTTTAGCTATGTCTTCTTTTTGTCCAACTAAGGTGATTTCGTCACCAATGTGCAGTTCAGTTTCTGGCAATGTCGAAATATCATGGCCCATGCGTGATAGCTGAGTGATATAAACACCACGACGAATACGTGCGTTCGTTTCATCGTGAAGCTTACGTAGCGTAATACCCGCTAGTTTCTTATTCGTGAGTACGACCTTCTGTTGTGTTTGGACAACATTGCTTTCTTCACTAAATTCACCGAGTTCGATACCCAGCGAGGTCACTTTAGGAAATGCCTGAGTCAGACCAGTTAGGTAAACTTTGTCATCCGCCGCTAAAATAGGGTTCTTCGCCAAATCTAACGTTGATTCTGTGTCTTTCTGTGAGCGGTAGATCGCTTCAATAGTGAGGTCGGCATCGAATGCTTCTTCTAACTCGACAACACTTTTTCCAACAAACATAGAGTTCGCGGTCACTTGATAAGCACGAGAAGATACGCGGTTCAATGCCGAGAATTCACCCTCGTTTAGTTGCTTGCTGCCAGCGCCCATTTTTTCCGCAAGCTTCTTCGCTTCTTTGGTTATGTTCCAACCCATTACCATTGGAATGAGTGACATCATTAGAATCGGACCTAGAGAGCCGAAGATGTAGGTGATTGAGTAACCCACAGCCACATTTGTTTTAAGCGTTGAGGTGACATCTGGCGCTAGGTTCAGCTGATCGATAGCATTACCTGCAGTACCTATGATTGCCGATTGTGTTAAGCCACCAGCCGCAAGGCCCGCCGCTAAACCTTTATCTAGTCCTGCCCATTTAGACAGCAACACAACCGTGATTAATCCTACAAACGTCATCACAAACGAAGCGAATAAGCGTGTTAGCGATGAAAGGCGGAATGACGAGAAAAACTGCGGACCGCCGTTGTAACCCACCATAAAAATAAATAAAGCAAAGAAGATGCTTTTTACTTCGTTAGAGATAGTGATACCGCCGATCTGACCAAGTGCTACAGCAACAAGCAGTGAACCTGCGATTCCACCTAATTCAAACTTACCGATTTTAATTTTACCGATTAAGTAACCGAGACCGAGTGATAAAAAGAGCGCTATAAACGGATAGTCTCTAAGTTGTTCAATAATAAATGACATAATAATCCTTGAATGAAATAGCAATCATTATTAACTCGCTATTTCATTTTTTAATTTGGTTTAACGTTTTTGATTAAGCATTAATCATATTTGAGTGATGAATTGATCTAATGCTTATTTTTAATAATCTGGAATTAACCCAGGTTTCTACTTTTTATGATGCAGTCGCGATGACTTTTTGTGGTCATGCATTTTATCTTTGTGATGCTTATTATGATGACCATCAGAATGGTGATTGACTAAATGCTTATGACCTTCTGGGTCGCCACCGTGTTGACCAGAATGAGAGGGTTGATGCTCTCTATATTCTAAATGGTCTTTATTATGTTTATGGATAACATCTTCCCCATATATACGTTTCATCTTTTCTTTAATAGCGACTTTAGTGTGATTAATTTGATTCGACATAGTTAACTCGTTTAATTGTTTAAGAAACGATGAGAATTATATCGATCAAGAAAATAGATAAATCATGTTCAAATAAAATAGCAATAAAACAAAAATTGAGTTCCGATTGATGCTTTTACCTTAAGTGTTTGATTTTTAGGGTTTGATTTTTATTTTATATAAGATTTGGTGGATGTTATATGAGTTTGATTTATTGACAGTGTCGATAGATAGAATGACCAGACTTAAAAAAACAAGGTGAACACATGAGTAAGTATAAAGGCGTTATTGTCGGGTCAGCTCTTTTTATATTACTGTCTTTTGTATTTGGCTTTCATTATGTAAAAGGTGAAATGATCAAAGAGAAGGTCGCTAATTTTAAATTGCCAGCTATATCTGTAACAACGGAAAAAGTAAATCAAGATACTTGGGATAAAAGTTTAAAAGTCATTGGTAACATTCATTCTAATCAATCTATTGATGTGACGAGCCAAATGTCTGGCCAAGTAAAAGAGATTCTCTTTACTTCAGGTCAGCAAGTAAATAAGGGTGATGTTCTTGTTAAATTGGATGATGCGTTATTAAAGTCCAACTATAAGAGCCAGCTATCCAAAGTTGAATTGGTAAGAGTCGAATTGATGAGAAACAAATTGCTCCTTAGAAATAACAGTGTTTCAAAAAACTCGGTTGATAAGCTACAAGCTCAATTTAATGCTGAAGGTGCAAAGCTGGAATATATTGCTACGCAAATCGACTACATGAAAGTGAAAGCGCCATTTTCTGGCAGCGTTGGGATTCGTAATATCGATGTGGGTGACTTTATTAATTCAAGTACAGCGATTGTCGAGCTGGAAGACAAATCAAAGCAATATGTCGATTTCTCTATTCCAGAGCTTTATTTACACGATGTGAAGGTAGGGCAAGATTTACAGTTTTATTCAGAAGCAACGAACGACGAGGTCTTTCACGGCACGATTTCTGCCATTGAACCGAGCTCAGACAGCAACACGCACAATATCGAATTGAGAGCCATGGCTAACCAAGCTGTGCCGTTAGAGGCGGGTATGTATGTCGACGCTACGTTAATCACATCAGAATCGGACACTATCGTGGCAGTACCTTCTGTTGCGATCAGTTACACCTTATACGGAAACACCGTGTTTGTGTTGGATACGTCGACTAAAAAGGCCAACGAACATTCGAGCAACGATGCATCACCATTTTACGAGTACAAGGTTGTGCAGCGCACTGTTGAAGTCGGCCCAAAACAAGGCGGTTATGTTGGTGTGGTTTCGGGCTTGAAAGCAGGGGATGTGGTTGTGACTTCAAACCAACACCAACTCAAGAATAGTGGATGGGTTCTGGTTAATAACCAACATCCGTTGATTACTGACAAAAGTACTAAGCAAAGTAACTAGGAAACTCCCATGACATTTACTGATGTATTTATCAAACGTCCAGTTTTGGCTACGGTATTAAGCCTTGTACTGTTGGTGTTAGGTCTTAAAGCCTTTACCTCACTGCAAGTGCGCCAATATCCAGAAATTGAAACGGGCGTTATTACCATTACAACGAGTTATCCAGGTGCCAGTGCATCCAGCGTTCAAGGGTATGTGACGCAGCCACTGCAGGCAGAAATTGCCCAAACAGCGGGCATTGATTACATGACATCGGATAGTGCTCTGGGCAAGTCGGTTATCACGGTTTATTTGAAGCTAGGGTATCCGTCTGATAGTGCTTTGACCGAGATTTTGTCTCTCGTGCAGCAAGTGAAATATAAGCTGCCATCGGGTGTATTGGACCCGAGTATTCTTAAATCGACGTCTCAATCTCCGATCTTATATGTTTCATTTTCGAGTGACACATTGAAGACGGAGCAAGTCTCGGACTATGTGAGCCGCGTAGTTAAGCCGACTTTCTCTACTGTTGAGGGGGTGTCAAAGGTCGACATATTGGGGCAAGAAGATTTTGCAATGCGAATCTGGCTGAACCCTCAACGACTGGCTTCATATGGTCTGACGGCTGAAGATGTTCAAAACGCGCTTCGTGCAAATAACATTGTGAGTGCGGCAGGCAAGTTGCAAAACCCTTATATCGAAGTTGATATTAACGCTCATACCGATTCAAGTTCGGTAGACGATTTCAAGAACATGGCTTTGAAAGCGCATGACGGGCAACTTGTGCACTTAAAAGATGTGGCGACGGTTGAACTAGGCGCAGCAAACTATGACTCAGACGTTGAGTTCAATGGTGTGACTACCGTATCAACGGCGATCAGCAATACGGCAACATCTAACCCATTGACCGTTGTTGAAGGCATTTACGAATTGCTTCCACAGATCCAAGCAGGCTTACCTGAAGGTATTAAAGCGGATGTAATCTATGACTCGACTAAGTTTATCGAAACCTCAATTGATGAAGTAGCAAAAACCTTAATCGAAGCCGCACTGATCGTAGTCATCGTTATCTTCGCCTTTTTGGGCTCAATGCGAGCGATGTTGATACCACTTGTAACGATTCCTTTGTCATTGATTGGCTCTATGTTCTTCATGTTGAGCATGGGTTTCAGTATTAACCTGTTGACGCTGCTTGCCATGGTATTGGCGATATCGCTGGTGGTTGATGATGCCATCGTTGTAGTAGAAAACACATTTCGTCACTTAGAAGATGGCACCAGCCCAATTAAGGCCGCAATAGACAGTGCCCGTGAAATTGCAGGCTCGGTTATCGCGATGACCATTACATTGGCCGCAGTGTATGCGCCTATTGGTTTTATGGGAGGACTCACCGGTAAGCTGTTTACTGAGTTCGCATTCACTTTGGCGGGGTCAGTATTAATTTCGGGTTTCATCGCCTTAACGCTAACGCCGATGATGTGTTCAACACTGCTTAATAAATCGGTTCTCGACGGAAAGCTGGTTAAGAAAATCGATGCGGTAATTGAAGGCGTAACAGAGCGCTACCGAAAAGTGCTCGAACATGTGTTGAACAACCGTGTCTATATTTGGCCTGTGGTAGGAACGTTGCTGATCAGTTTGGTGTTCATGTTTATGAATACTTCATCTGAACTAGCACCAGAAGAAGATCAAGGCGTGATGATTGTGATGGGACAAGGTCCCGCTCAAGCGAATACCGATTACATTCGCCACTTTACTCCGGCTCTTATTGACTCCATCAGCAAGAACGATGAAGTCGAAATGACCATGCTAGACAACGGTTACATGAACAACAATGCGTTCTTTGGTTTGGGTGTTTTGAAAGACTGGGATTCGCGCGAAGCAACGGCAAAAGAGGTAATGCAACGTTTCGAAAAAGAGAGTTCTGTATTACCGGGTTTGCAGGTGTATACCTTCTCTCCACCAGATTTACCAGGTACACCGCAAGGTCTGCCATTTCAGATGGTTCTGAAAACGCCAACCGGTTCTTATCAGGATCTCTATCAGTACGCTGAAAAACTGAAAGAGTACGCACAGAAGAGTGGCAAATTCATCTATGTACAAAACGACCTGAATTTTAATAAACCACAATTAGAGATACGCATCGACCGCGATAAAGCCGCTCAGATGAATGTGAACGCACAAGACATCGGTACTGTGTTGTCTCGCTTTATCAGTGAGGGCTTCGTGAATTACTTCTCGATGGATCAGCGCAGCTACCAAGTTATCACTCAGGTACCTAACGAGAACCGTAACTCTTGGGATGACTTGAAGAACTACCACGTACGCTCTAACACCAATGAGATGGTACCGCTGGCGTCATTGATTGAAATTAGCCAATCAGTACAGCCATCGAAAGTGGATCAGTTTCAACAGCTTAACAGCGCCATGATTGAAGCGAAAATGATGCCAGGAATCAGCATCGGTGAAGCCTACAAAGTAATGGAAGAAGGAGCAGCGAAGATATTGCCTAAGTCTTATACGACGGATACTTCGGGTCAATTGAGACAGTTCCTACAAGAAGGCTCGTCACTGGTTACGACGTTCTTCCTAGCGCTTGTGATTATCTACTTGGTGCTGGCGGCTCAGTTTGAAAGTTTGCGAGACCCACTAGTGGTATTAACCAGTGTTCCATTGTCTATCTTTGGCGCCCTGATGCCACTGTATTTAGGCATTGATACGCTCAACATATACACCGAAGTGGGGCTGGTGACCTTGATAGGCTTGATTAGTAAGCACGGTATTTTGATTGTGGAGTTTGCAAACCAAATGCAACAGGAATTGAAATGCAGCCGACGCGAGGCCGCTATTCGTTCAGCGACTGTTCGAATGAGACCAGTATTGATGACCACAGCTGCGATGGTTGTCGGTGTCGTACCGCTGCTTATTGCAAGCGGAGCCGGTGCGCAAAGCCGTTTCTCTATTGGTTTGGTCATCACGGTGGGTATGTCAGTGGGCACATTATTCACTCTGTTCGTTGTACCAACGATATACACCTACTTGGCTGCGGATCACCGCGGGCAAGAACAAGAAGTTTAGTCCGTTATCTGGCTGCTTACTTTACGCGGCCAATAAACATAAAAGTTTAATCAACACGAGTCCCATTTTATGAGCCTTATCGCTCAGGGATTCGTGCACTCAAAATTTAGAAAACTAGAGGTTCACATGAAACTACATTACCTATTCCCATTGTTCGTTTTATTCACTGCTGGCTGTTCAAGCAACATGCCAGATAAACAAGAAATCCAGAGCGTCGACTCAAATCATTATTTTATTGATAGCCAGTTTGATGATGATAGGAAAGGCGCTTCTTGGATAGCGAAAGACAGCGCGTCACTTCACTTTAATCAATTTGAATTTACAACCGTTAGCATGAAAAGCTCGGGTGTTGATCAGCATGTATCAAAGGAGGTTCAGTCTCAATTTAAAGCACAGATCCATAAGAAAATGGATGAGAAGTTGGCTGAGAAATTACAGGGCTACAAGAACGTAGTTTTGGAGAACAAGGAGCTTGATATTAGCGTGAAGTTATATGATATCAATGACATTCCTGAAGACATGCGTGTGACTGAGTTTATCCCAGTAGGTTCGGTTATCGGCGCTGTAAAATACGCAACAGGTACTCGTGATCGCTCTATTCGTATATTGGCGAGTGTGGATCTGAAAGATCATGATTCATCTCAGCTTATTGGTCGTCGTATTTTCGTCGTGAACGATAATGGCGTACTTGAGAACGACAAATCAGAAATCACCATTGAGATGCTTGATAAAAACGTTGAGCAAATTACTCAGCAAGCGGTCGACTTTGCGTTTGAAGTGACTTACCAAGATAAAGACCAAGGGTAGAGTTATGCGAGCTCGTAAACAGAACAGCGCGAGTAAACGCCTTGGGGTTGGTGAAAAGCTAGCTGGACACAAAAACATGCTTGCTCTACTGGCTATTGGCCTCGCTGTGAATGCTTCAGCGTATGCCAATACTGTCGGTGCTGATGAACGAGCAAGCTATGAGCAATGTATTTTGTCTTCATTGGCCAAAGCAACCAATCAACAAAGTATTGAGTGGTTAAAGCAGCAATGCGCATCCCAAGAAGCCGTTACATCAAACAAAACACCCGAAAATAAGTTCTCGGGTGAAACCAGCGAAGTCGGTTTAGACTCAATCAGCGAAAGTGCACTTGAGTCTAAAGTCCCGCGATTGAAGATGGAGTACACAACTGAAGATAACCCGTTTGTTATAACGCCTTATCGTTTGAACTACATTTTGCCAGTGACTCATATGACCAGCGTGAATACACAGCCCTATGGGGGTGAGCGATTCGGAGGTAAAGCGGATGACCTCAGCGATGAAGAGATCAAACTGCAGTTAAGTTTAAAAATCCCAGTGGTCGATGATGGTGTGTTTAATCAAGCGGACAAAATCTATTTTGGTTTTACGCTCAAATCATTTTGGCAGGCGTACTCTTCTGATATCTCAGCACCATTTAGAGAGACTAACTATCGCCCAGAGATCTTTTACGAAACGCCTTTGAACATCGAGTCAGCTGATGGTGTTTGGTTTTCGCGTTTGGGTTTAGAGCATGAATCTAACGGACGAACGGCAGAGCTTAGTCGTAGCTGGAACCGCGCTTATGTTGGACTAGGGTATACCGAAGATGACTTTGCGGTTTATTTTCAGCCTTGGTACAGAATTCCTGAGTCGAGCAGTAGCGATGACAACCCTGATATTCAAGATTATCTCGGTCACTACGAATTGTCTGGCGCTTACAAATGGGATGGTTTCGAGGTTTCAGCATTGGGTCGTTATAACTTTCAAACCGGGTATGGCGGAATACAGACATCACTCAGCTTTCCTCTGTATGGTCGGTTACAAGGGTATGTCCAGTACTACAAAGGCTACGGAGAAAGCTTGATTGATTATGACTACAACAGTGAAAGGATTGGTGTCGGTATTCTGCTAACCAATGCGTTGTAGCTGTTATCGCTTTTTTATCAAAGATTTAGCGATTAACGATTTCTGTGAGAACCAAAAAACACACCGCTTGAGTAAGCGGTGTGTTTGCCTTATTAATCATTGGTTGATACCCAATTTGGATTCAATCTCGGTGACGTTACTTTTGAAAAACATGGTTTGGGCGACTTTCAAAACCACAGAGTGACCAGATTCCAATATCGCTTCATAGTAATACTCCTCAGCCATCGCAGGGTTGCCCTGAGACTCTTCAATTTTTGCCAAGATAATCATAGACATCACACTGTACTCATTTCTCGGTATCAAGCTCAGATAGTAATCGGCTTGGTCTGGATCATCTTCAGTGAGGAAGTAGGCTGCTAACGCGTCATAGACTCGGTAGGAGTTGGCGTTGTTCTGAGCATTTAATAACTGTTTTTTAAATTTCTTATTGAGCGCTTCAATCTGCTTATTCTTATGTTTCGATCTCAATATAAAAATATCAGCAAGCTCATACATGTAGCGACTCGACATAACAAAATGGTTGTCGGGTTCTAGCTCATTGGCTTGGGCGATCTTAGATAAGGTGTCGGTTCTGTCTAACGTCATGAAGGTGAGCCCGAGCGCTTCAAGGGTAAGTTTTAAGGCTTCTTCTTGTTTGGGCAACTCAGAGATTTGCTGCTTCAATATCGATTTTTGAATATCCAAATTAAATGAATCCAACAGGTCATCAAGCATTGAGCGCATGGTCGTGTGGAGTGAAGCTGGGTCAATCAGGTAATCTCGACCTAGGTGTCTAAAGTTAGAAATTCGGTTGAAGTAGGTGATATCAAGGTATTCTCTGTCGCCATCAATTTCGCTCTTGAAGCTGATCACATTGGCTGAATTCGGCACCAAGGTTTCATCGACTACGACACGAAAATCGCGATAGGTGGTCAAGTAGCTCATTAATTTATGGATAATCCCACGCTTAAAGGCATCCGTCTTCAAGTTGTCATCGATACTTACGTAGATATATCTAGGCTCTAAAGACAAGTAGTGCACAGATTCGTGTGCTTTGTGGGCATCTAGATTTTGGCTGTCTGCTGTTTGATTAAGACGATTTTGTTCCGTTGATTGATTTGAGTCAGCGAGTGGCTGGTTTGATTCATTAGCGGCGGTATTTAAACTACTTAAATTCAAGTCGTTTGATGTAGAGCTGGTCGGCTTTAACATCCACCAAATAAGTCCAAGCGCGATAACTAAAACGCCCCCGAGCATCACTGTACGCGACGGTCTTTTTTTAGGTTGATTTGCTGCGATAGGCGCTTGTTTGTGGTTAGCCGTTTTATTTACGGGGGATTGTTGAATGGGCGGAACTGTACTCGTATCGGTATGGCTTGAATTGATGTGGCTCAAAGCACCTTGGTTCGAATCGCTAGATTTTGAATCAACAGGCTGAGTTGACTCTTGCGAAGCAGGTTGTTCTGAGGAGGGTTCGACTGAACTCTCTTTAGATTCTTCGACTTGTTGTTTTTTATCCTCATCCAAAACTGGCGACGTATTTGGTGCGTCTGACTTAATTGAAGGAGAGGGCTCTGCATCTGCAACGGACACTGTATCTGTGGTGACACTAGCTGGCACCAAGATGGTTTTGTGGACATCAACATCGAGTTTATAACCGCGTTTGGGCACGGTGATGATGTGTCCCATTGAATGTCGTTCAGCCGCTTTGAGTATTTTGCGGAGTTCAAAAATGGCTTGCGTGATCACCTGATCCGTCAAGATTGAGCCATTCCAGACTTCATTAATCAGCTCATCTCGTGAGAATACGATCTTAGGGTTTTGGCAGAAAAAGTTGAGTAGCTTGGACAAGCGATTGTCGATGATCACGTCTTCATCATTCATGATGAGTTTGTCTTCATCAGGAATAAATAACCACACGTCGAAAGAGTATTGAATGCGTTCTTTTTTCATAACCACCGAGACTAAGTCATTGTATTAAAATTACTTTAGTAGAGATGTTTGGGCAATTCAATTAACCAATGTCTAATTATGATAAGTGGTCGTGCTTTTGAGCGGATTAGTGAGAGCCAGCAAAAAAATAAAAATAATATTGAGACTTATTCTCATTTGTTGATCTCGATAAAGGAACGGTTTAAATTGTCTGGTTAGTATCACTACAACATGAATATTATGAGGTTTTTTATGAGTACGGTCGTTGTATGGGGAGCAGGAAGTGGGCTGGGTGCTGCAATTGTTGAGCATTTTCACAAACAAGATTATCAAGTAATAGCGATTGCGAGAAACCCAGAGAAGAACACGCGCTTGGCTGAACTTGGTATCACCACACTGCGTTGTGATGCTACCGATAAAGAACAGGTTGAATCTGTGGTCGCTCAGTTACCTAAATCGACACTGGTCGTTTCTAGTATGGGCAGCTTCAGAGCTGACATTCCCGTTGATTACATTGGACACCGACATCTTACTGATACGCTTGAAGCCAATGGTATCGCTCGATTTGTGCTGGTAACGTCGCTAGGTTGTGGTGACTCTTGGCAGTATTTGTCGGAGCGATCTAGAAAAGGGTTTGGCGCAGCGGTTCGTGAAAAGTCGTTGGCTGAAGCTTGGCTAACCTCGAGTTCTCTGGATTACACCATCTTACGCCCGGGTGGCTTGTTAGACGGTGAGGAGACTGGCAATGGTGAGCTGTCCCAGCAAGTCGAAGTTCATGGTGTGATTTACAGACAAGAAGTGGCGCGCCTTATTGAAGCCTTGTTAATCAATGAAGCGAGCATTGGGCAGATCTATCAGTGTGTTGATCCTACGGTTCAATATGGATAACGCTGTTAAGTCTGATTTTTAGTAAAGCCTTCAAGCTATAAATCTATAAATCTATAAAGCTATAAAGCTATAAAGCTATAAGCTTATAAATCCCTGAAGTCGTTTAGCTAAACTAAGCGGCTTTTGTTTGCTTCCTCAGTTTTCTCTAATTTCTCTTTTCTCATCTTTTGCTGTCTCTTTCTGCCTTTTTCTCATCTGAGAGTGCCGCTCTCTTAATCTAGATTAAGTTATACATGCCTTATTCTCTGTAGTATCCGCCTGAATCAGTGCCCATGCTTAATGGGTAACTCGCGTAATACGATTTTGAGAGGAAGACACTTGAGCACTTTGTTTACAGAAACCCACATTGGCAAGATGACACTAAAGAACCGCTTCATGAGAAGTGCAACGTGGGAAAATATGGCCACCGAAGATGGGCATATGACAGATAAACTGTACGCTATCTATGAAGAGTTGGCTCAAGGTGAAGTCGGCCTGATCGTGACGGGTTACGCGAACATCGTTGAAGAAGAAAAGCCGAATGCGGGCATGATGGGTATGTATAACGACTCATTCATTGAAGAGTATCAAAAGCTGACTCAACTGGTGCACGATAACGACTCTAAAATCGTGATGCAATTGGCTTATGGTGGCACCAAAACCACGCATGACCTTGGCGAACGAGTGATCTACGCACCAAGTGAGGTTCCTGAAAAAGGAACTCAAACACTAGGCAAAGCGATGACCAAAGATGAGATCGACTACATTGTTGATGCCTTTGCTCAAGCGTCTTTGAGAGCACAGAAATCAGGTTTTGATGGCGTTGAAATTCATGCCGCTCACACTTACCTGATTAATCAGTTCTTAAGCCCTTACTACAACCAACGTGAAGATGAGTACGGCGGTAGCTTAGAAAACCGCATGAGATTTTTGTTAGAGATCTATACCGCGACACGTAAGCTGGTGGGTGATGATTTCCCTATCTTGGTTAAGCTTACAGCTTCGGAGTTTTTTGAAGGTGGTGTGACCTTCGACGAAACGCGTATTGTGTGCAAAAAGCTTGAGCAAGTGGGCGTGGATGGCATTGTCGTGTCAGGCAATATTCATGGCAAAGCAGACACTATGATTGGCGAGTCGCACGATGGTTTTACTATTCAAGCTGAAGGCTACTTCCACGAATATGGTCACGCGATCAGCCAAGACGTTAATATCCCGGTTATCACGGTTGGCGGCCTGACAGATTTTGATGCTATCGAAGCGATTGCAAACAACACAGGCATTGAATACTTCGCGCTTTCAAGACCGCTGCTTTCTGAACCGCATTTAGTTAAGCGTTGGAAAGAAGGGGATAGAAGCCCTGTTGAATGCGAACGATGCTCTAAGTGTCGCACTAAGCGCGGCAACTTCTGCGTGGTGAATAAAGACAGAAAAGTACAGCTTGCTCGCATGTAGTCGCTGAACCCAGCTTCAAGCGTGAGCCGAAATTTATAGCCGAGTCTAAGTTTGAGCCTGTGTAATCGCGCAGGCTCTTGTTCATGCCGTATTCTACGAAACGATATTTGAAACCTTATTAATCACATCTTCCTGTCAAATTGGCGCGATTAAACAGATACACTACGTCTGTAAATTATCCCACCAAGTTATCGATAAAAACTGAGCAAACTTTGAAACTACTTCCTCTTCTTAAGCAACCTCGAATCCACTGACGTCTCTTTAGTTTTAGCGACATTGCTATGATTTAAGCGTGATACTCACTATTCATCCCAGTGAACCCTGTGTTTATAGGGCGTTAGTTTGTGCACCTTGGATTTGCATCGTCGAACATTTTGATAGTTAACGAATAAAACTAAATAGATCATTCAGAGGTAATAATGCAAAAGAAGCATTGGTCCAAATTCGAGTTGTTGCATGAAGTCGTAACCAACCCCAATATTCATGTAAAAGGTCAACACAGTTATTACAGCGATTGCTGGGATAACGGTTTTGAACAATCGGTAGTGCGTTATTTACACGGCGACGAAGTCAGCCGCCAGTGGGAGCCTCGATGGGAAATCGACGAACTCTATATCGGTGATTATGTCTGTATTGGTGCAGAGGTCGTGATTTTGATGGGTGGCAACCATACCCATAGAGTTGATTGGTTTTCGCTGTATCCATTTATGGATGTCATCGACGATGCCTACATTGGCAAAGGTGACACTCACATTGAAGATGGGGTGTGGTTAGGCATGAGAGCGATGGTGATGCCCGGTGTGACGATTGGCGAAGGCGCTGTGGTTGCAGCGAATAGTGTGGTGACTAAAGACGTCGCTCCATACAGCATTGTCGGTGGTTCTCCAGCTAAAGTCGTCAAATACCGCTTTGATGAGTCCGTTATTGACGAACTCATGTCATTCAAAATATACGAGTGGCCCTCAGATAAATTTGAAGCGCTGAAACCGTATTTATGTAACTCAGACTTTTCAAAGCTAAAGCAGGCGATAACGGATTACGACAATTGTTTGTAAGGAGCGCTTGTAACGAGCATTTGTAACGAGCGTTTTTAAGGTACAGGTATAGCCACAGATTTGTGTAGAAAGATCTGTGTCATATTTATATTGAAAAACACGTTAAATCAGTCCGTTACCTTGCAATACTCAACATGGTGTACCAATCTTATTTCATAAGCATGGATAAGGATTGTGTATGCCCGCAAGTTCAATGAAAAACAAAGGGGTGGTGGGGAAAGTCCTACTGCCTTCTTTACTCATAAATCTTCTCTCTCTCGCCGTTCCGTTAACGGTTTTACAAATTTACGATCGTATTTTACCTAACCAAAGTTACGGTACTGCCACTTTGTTGTTGGCGGGTGCAGCGTTGGCTGTTGCCATGGAAGCATTGATCCGGTTTGTGCGTACTTGGCTTTTGTCAGCCGCGGCCAGCAATACCGAGAAAGCGACCTATCAAACCTTGGTTGAAAGAGTAACAACGGCTTCATCAGGCCATCTCCGCCAAATTGGTGTTGGCGGCGTGGAAGAGGGGCTTGGTTCTGTATCCAAAGTCAAAGATTGGTATTCCGGTGGTGTGATTGCAGGCTTTATTGATTTGCCTTTCGCATTGATCTTCTTGGGTTTGGTGGCTTACATCGGCGGTGAGCTGGTGGCGATACCTTTGGCAGTTTGGTTGATTACTCTCGGAATTGTTTGGTTATCTTCTATTCGCGTTAAAAGTCTAAGTGAAGAAGCTTCCCAAGATGAGCAGGAGCGAAAAGCGTTTTTGATTTTGCTAAGCCAAACCATTCAGGGAATCAAACGCCAGGCTGTTGAGTCTCGAATCTTCAATCAGTTTAAATCCCTCAATAATGTTCGCTCTCAGTCTAAAGCGAGAGAAGAAGAACAGAATGCCTTCGCCCAAGAATGTATTCAGCTTGCTGCATTAGCCACGTCAGTTTTACTCGTGATTACGGGGAGCTTGTGGGTGTTGGATGGCCAGTTAACCACTGGTGGATTGGCGGCATGTTCTATCTTATCGGGCAGAGCGGTTGCACCTTTAAGTGCTTTAGTGGGAGTTCGAATCAAGCTTAATTCAATACACACTGCCAATCAGGCAATAGAAAAATTGAGTGACTTGTCACTATCGGAATCTTCAGATTCTGAGCAAGCTAAGAACCACTTATCTGACTTTGAGGTGTTGGAAATCAAGCAAGCGACCGTTGAAAGATACGGTGAACTCGCTCATGCGGATGTCACATTGAATAAAGGTGAGTTGATATTGTTAGAGAGTGAGGATCGCCACACCAACAGTCATTTATTGTCGTCGATTGCAGGTATTGATGATCTAAAAGCGGGTGAGTGCTTCATTAACGGAGCTGCAGTTTCAATCGCATCCGTAACCAATATTGCTGCCTACTGTGGCGTTAAAGGACAACTGGTGTCGGGGACCATTCTTGACAACTTGTGTGGCTTTGACCCTGAGAAAACGCAAAGCGCCAGTGACTATGCAAAGCGTTTGGGTTTAACCAAAGAGATTACTCGATTACCCGATGGACTAGAGACACAAATTGGCCATACGAGTGCTTCTTTGTTGAGTATGGGTAACGTGAAAATGCTCAATATCGCGGCTCAATTGGCAAGCGATAAACCCATAATCATGTTGGAAAGGCCGGATTCCTCGCTTGATTTAGATGCCCTTGGAAACCTAGCTAAGGTTCTGGAAGAAGAAGTGACGGCAGGACGAACGATATTGATGGTGACCTATCATTTTAAACTTCGTGAATTAGCTAATCGAATCATTACAGTGGAAAGTCAAACTGTTGCGGTCGACAGCGAGAACAACCAGGAGGCTATCGTATGAATCGTTTAGATACTGGTAACCCTTCAGGTACGAACAACCGTGCAGATACGAATGGTCGACAAGAGGTGATGAATCATTTAGAAAATGAAAGCCTTTCTGTTCTTAAACAGTTGGAAGTGAATGCGAATATCCAGTTGTTCGCACATCAATGGGTCGATGAAAATGGGATTGAATCAATCGACGATATGTTTGCCCTGTTCGATAGGCTTGCGTTGCCCTATCGCTTGGTTGCCAACCTAGATGAAGTTGGTGAACATAAATTGGTCTTACTGGTACTTGGTGAACATGAGCTGGTCTCTGGTCATTTAGAATCCAAGCAATTTGTTGCCTTTAATGCCAATGACGACATTACCGATGCCCCTCAGTTTTGTATTGTTATCGAAGGGCCACCACTAGAGAAGGCCTCTCTTGATTGGGTTGGCGAAAGGTTACATGCGTTTCGTCCCATCATTCCTAAATTGTTGTTGGTCAGCTTTATCACTAACTTATTTGCGCTTGCTGTTCCCTTCATCACGATGTCGATTTATGACCATGTGATTGGTGGTGATGCAGGGCATGAGTTGCAAGGTATCGCCATTGGCGCGGCGTTGTTGTTTGTGATGATGGGTTGGTTGAGAACATTACGTAGCCGAGTGTTTGCTTCAGTTTCCAACCGAGTAAGTCGTGAGATTTCTCAATCCCTCGTGCAGCGTCTGCTTCGTAATAGCTATGCTCAAAATCAGCAAACAGCTTCTTCTAGTCAGCAAAACCAAGTGATGTTGTCAGAGCGTATTTCAGGTGTGCTATCGGGGCCATTAGGAAATGCGTTATTTGACTTACCATTCATTCTTATTTTTGTACTTGCGATAGGTGTTTTAGGTGGATGGTTGGTACTGGTTCCAGTCGTCTCTTTAATCCTTTATTACTTGCTAGCAAAACGTTCGATACGCTCTAGCAGCAAGCGCTCGATGCAATCGACAGTGGCAGGTACGAATCGTCAAAACATGACTAATGAGCTGTCATCCAAGCTTGCCTTTATTCGCAGTGCTGGATTCTCAGAGCACTGGATTCAACGCTTCAAAAAGGCCAATCTTCTTGCGTCTACAGTGACTTTTAATCAATCGGTTCTCCAGAGTCGTTACACCTCGATTTACTATTTCATTGGTGTAGGTTCGACACTCGCGGTGATGGGGTTAGGCATTGGACTTATCTTTGAACAAGTGATGACTCCCGGTGGTTTGATTGCTTCAATGATGTTGATATCTAAAGTGACGGGTCCCGCTCAGGTGTTGGCAAACAGTGCGATGCGTTTTAACAGCTTTAATCAATCCAAATTGCAAGTGAACCGTATCTTGTCTCAGCCGTCCGAGCGTGAATTCAGTTACCAGCATCACCCGTTACCTGTGGTAGCGCCTAACTTGAAATTAGACCAAGTGACACTGCGTTATCCTAAACAGAGTCGCCCGGCCTTGAATGGTGTGAGTTTTGATATTGAAGCCGGTGAAATTGTCGCGATTACCGGCCCTTCTGGGAGCGGTAAATCAACATTAATTGAAGTGCTGTCTGGCTTGCAGCCTATCCAAAACGGGATGGTCGAGCTTGAAGGCGTTAACCTCGTTCAATACGATCCGCAGCTTTATCGCCACTGGTGTTTCATTCGAGCCGCATATCCTGATTTGCTTACGCTGAGTATTCGAGAGTGGCTAAACGACGGTCATAAAGTCGAAGATCAGAAAATGATCTCTGCGATTGAAATGGTCGGCGGAAAGCGTTGGTTCGAGACATTGTCGGGTGGGCTAGACACCTCCATCAGTAGTATTCAGCCGGATAGCCTTTTTGACATGTTGTCTGGTAGCGTCGCGCAGATCCTCATTGACGCGAAAGCGCTGGTTTATGACTACCCAATGTTCTTAATGGATAATCCTGTGCCTGATGCTCACCCAAATGCTAAACGTATATTTGGTGAGTTTGTGCAATCGAAAAAAGGAAAAGCAACGGTGATTTACACGTCCCACGATCCGGATTTAATCAAGCTTGCCGATAAAGTGGTGGTATTAAATGAAGGTGCAGTGGTTTATGCCGGTCCATTAGATCCGGAGCATTCTTCGAAGCAGGAACAGCCTTCAGAGCCTCAAGCTTCTCAAGAACCGCAGTTATCTGAGCAACCGTTATCTCAAGAGCTACAGGCGTCAACTCAAGATGCGTCTGCTCAACAAAATGCAGCCCAACAAGAACAATCAGAGTCTAAGCAAGGAGTCGCTAATGACTAAACAATCTATCGAGAAGGGCAAGCGCTACGGTGAACTTGTTGAATCACAAAATACGGCTCGTACCTTGGCGCTGGCGACATGGTCGGTTGCCTTATGTGTTATTGCTTTTGCCACTTGGTCTGTCGTCACTCAAGTTGATGAAATCGCCAAAGCCAAAGGTGCTGTGATTCCGGAAGGCGAGAAGCAAGTATTACAAAGCGCGATTGGCGGTAAGTTAAAGCAAATTCTCGTTAAAGAAGGCCAGTTGGTAGAGAAAGGCCAGCCGCTTGTCGAGTTTGATGCCACTTTCCAGCGTACCGCCCTTGAAGAGCTAAAGTCCCAACAAGTGACGCTTCTAGCCAGTGTGGAACGTATGAATGCGCTGCTTGAGCAGCGTGAGCCTAACCTTGCTGAGTTTGAGGTCGATTACCCAGAGATCGTCAGCCAACAAAAAGCGCAGCTGAACGCGCAAAAAGCCCTCTACTTCCAAAAGCGTGTGGTGCTTGAGAAAGAGAGCGAGCAAATTGCAGAGCAGCTTCGTAGCGTAGAAAAGTCATTGCCTAGCTACGAGAAAGAGCTGAATGCGACCAAGCAAGAGTTGAACATACTGGAGAAGGGTTATAAAGCGGGTAACATTTCACGCTTACGTGTGCTTGAAATGCGACAAAAACTGGCCAGTATCGAACAGAAAATCGAAGAAGCTCGTGGTAAGAAAGCGGTGTTAATCAAGCAAGCAGACAGCACAGAGCAAAAAATTGAACAGCTTTTAGCTGAGGCGAAGGCGAAAGTGAGCGACGATCGTTCTAAAGCCGTATCTGACTTATCAGCACTGAATGCCAGAGTTCGTTCAAGCCAAGCTAAATTGACTAACACTATGTTGGTGTCACCGCTACAAGGCTTGGTGCAAAGCCTGCCAAGCACGCAAAACGGTGGTGTTATTCAGCCAGGTGGCACTGTGGTTGAAATCGTTCCTGTTGGTGGGAAAGCCGACTTTAAAGCTCGTTTATCGCCAAGAGATATTGGTTTTGTGAGTGTAGGGCAGCCGACTCGTATCAAGATTGATGCGTTTGATTACAGCCGCTTTGGGGCGCTAAAAGGGGCGGTTGAGAGTATTTCACCGACCACAAGTCAAAGCGAGCGTGGCGAGATCTATTATGAAGTCGTCGTGTCGGTTGATACGCCATACTTCCGCGATAACCCAGAGAGCTTTTCTATTTTGCCAGGTATGACGGGTGAGGTAGACATCACAACCGGTGAAAAATCTGTGTTCCAGTATTTATGGAAACCGATCTACACCAATGTGAGTGTCGCATTTGGTGAAAGGTAATCGTTATCTAGAGTCGTTGAGAGTAAACGAATAACAACAGCAAATAATAAAAAGGGAGCACATCATGTGCTCCCTTTTTGATTGTCGTTTTTTCAAGTTTGTATGTTCTTTAAAGAGAAACAATCGGGAGCAATTAACGCTCCCGATTGTGTTTGCCTAGAGTTTAAGTGGTAAGTTACTAGCACTAGCACTAAGCATTAGGTATTAAGCACCTTACACTTGAAGTTATGAGTTAGGATCAATGTCCGGTAACCCATCGATATCGTTGTGGTGATGGTGCTCATCATCTTGGTTATGGTTGATGTTTGCATCATGGTGTTCCAGCGCGTCTGACATATCCAAGTGCGCTTGGTCATGTGTTGCTGCATCTGGTTGGTCGACTTGTGCAAGTACGATATCCATATCCGCAGGTTGATCGTGAACCGTTGTCGATGTCGCATCGGGTTTAATGCCCAATGCATCCAGATAAGCGGTTGCACCATGGTGGCTGGTTTTCTGATCGGGTTCTTGATGGGTCTGCTGGGTTAAATCCAGATTACTATCATCGCTTAGAGTGACCGTAAAGTCGGCTTGCGAAGCCATGTCTGGCTCGTCATGTTGAACAGGAGGCGGTGGCGGTGGAGCAGGGTGCGATGTATGGACTAAAGGAGTGATTGTCATATCAACCACTTCAGTTCCAACTGTCAGCTTTCCACTATGTCCAGGCCCATGACTGAGTATCTGAATATTCACATGGGCGACCACTTCATCTTGATTTGACCCTTGCAATGCTACTTCAAATTTATCTTCATGTTGACCGATACCTGAAGCGCTGCCATGTGGGCCCGTATGAACCTGAGCTTGCTCTTGGTAATGTAAGTGGCCGGTTTGAGGATCAATGGTTAATGTTCCATATTGCCCATGGTGGCTGGTGACATATTGTCCATTAGGTAAATGGATTCGCCAACCGCTTTGTGCTGTTGGTACCGGAGTTAAAGATGGTAACAGTGGTGGTACCCCAAGTGTGCCAGACACTTGGTGGCTTCCCGATGGCGGTCTGACAATGATCGGTTCAGGAATAGCGCTTGCAGCAAAACCTTGGCTACCTGCGGTATTACCGTGTTCGTCAGTCATTGTTGCTTGTACATTAGAACCCGGATGAACTTCAATTTGTATTCCGTGCTGTAGAGTATGAGCATTTAATACATGATCCTGACCATTAACGACAAGATGCTCACCGATTTTGGCATCACCAGGAGGCGTAACGGTTGCTGTGATCGTGTTTGCTTGTCCTCGGGCGATTTCAGCTTTGCTGTATAAGTTGTCTGCCCCTGCGTTTTCAAAGGTAATCGTAGGAACGCTAACCTGTGTATCGACTTGGTAAGTAACATCTGCAGTGGCATGAGCGCTATTACCTGCGGTATCTGTTACCGCTACTGATGCCTCTATTTTTTGGTCAGCATCGGCAATGAGTTCACTGCCAGGTACGGCAATTGAATAGTGTCCTTTTGCATCGACCACGCCAGTATGCTGTGTCCCATTTACATCTAAAGTCACAATGTCGCCTGCATTATAATCGCCAGAAACGGATCCGGTGATGTCAATGGAACTGTTGGATTCTTGAGCATTAATCACATTGTCGGCGGTAATTGGGTCTGTTTGAATACCGATGTGTACTTGTGTATCTATATGGACGGAAAGAAGCGAAGAGGTAGCCGGTAGCACTGACGAAGGAGCCAATGCTTTGGCGGATAGATTATGATCGCCATTCGGTAAGCTGCTTACTACAACGTTATATTGGCCAGAAGCATCTGATACCGCGTGTCCAACGGGTGTTGAACCATCGTAAATAGTGACTTTCGAGAATGGAATATCAGTGTGTCCGGTAATCGTTGGCGTAGTGTCGTTGGTAAGGTTGTCAGTGTTCGACGAACCCGAGTCACTCGTTGATGCCAAATCCAATGTCACCGAGTTTGTTGGCGCTACGTTGGTGACCATTTGCATGGTTGGTAGTGTCGTTGTAACCGTAGGTTGTTGAGGCACTGTGGTTGATATGACTAGGCCACCCGTTGGTGACATGGTGACATGTCCCGAGGCATCAAAGGTGATGAATTTCGAATCTTCAGTATGGCCGTCGCTGACTTTGACTTCGAATACATCGACACCATGATAGGAGTTGGTGGCAGAGTTATAACTCATCCCTGTGATAGACGTATTTGGTGTGTAGACGTAGTCACCAGTGTTTGGATCGACGGACAGTGAACCGAACTGACCCGCAGAGCTGACGACAGAGAACGTATGAGTGTCATTAACGTCTACATCTGTCTCTGTTAATGTGCCTGTCGTTGATGATGTTTGGTTAACGCCGAGAATCGGTGCGTCATTGGTTCCGGTAATGGTAACCACGATATCATGGTGCGTGCCATCTGCAGATTGAACCGTGATGGTTTCAGTGTCTGTCTGACCTTCGCCAAGCTGTTGAACTATAGGATGGTTGTTATCAAGGTCGTAAGTCCAGTGACCATTTACATCGATATGAGCGTGCCCATAGCCTTTGCTTCCGGCTATTCCAGCTCCACCCTGTACCGCGGTAAACCCTGCTGTTCCATCAGGATCACTCGCCGTCAACGTACCTGAAGCTTGAAGTGTTATGTCTTCTTTGGCCACTCCTGTGGAGTCTCCACTGAATGTTGCAGGGTCAGCGACACTCGCTATATTAATGAGTATTGACCCTTCTTTTGAATCAAGATGACCATCGTTTGCGGTAAATTGCACCCCTCCTAATCCGCTGACACCAGAACTAAAGTAGTTGTGAGTTGGGGTGAAGATGAGTGATGAAACGTCGGAGGCGCTGACGTCATCACCAACATTCACTGTGGCGCCATTCAGCGATAACACGCCATGGGCGACATTGGTAATCGTGATGTGGTTTAACGCATCTCCATCAATATCAGAATATTTAAAGTCTGCGGTGGTGAACGCATGAGGCTTATCTTCTAAAGAACTAATAAAACTCGATCCAACGATAGGTGCATCATTGACTGCATTGACATCCACTACCATCGTTGCGTTTGCCGAATTTTTATGGCCATCATTCGCAGTAAATGTAAATTGCGCATAGTTGGCGCCGTTTTCATTATTGATCGGCGTGAAAGTTAAATGGCCTGCGTCTAAGTCAGCCTTGCTGATTTGCTGGTTGGCGGTTACGGCGTTACCGTTTAGAAGTAATAATCCATGACTCGGTATGCTGCTAATAGTCACGAACTGTAACGTGTCGCCATCTTGATCACTGTAACCAAATTCACTGGTTGTAAAGGTTCTGGTGATGTCTTCATTTGTAGAAACGGTTTGCCCTGTCACCGTTGGCGCATGTTGTAGAGGAGGGGTGACTTCAATAGAGAGAGAATTTTGAGAAGAGTCTCCTATTGGGTTACCGCCATCATCGCCGACGCGATAAACCATACTTGGCACTTTACCTGTAAAGCCAGCTTCCGGGGTGAAGGTATAATGACCATTCGCTTCGATCGCGAGTGTACCGATACCGGCCATAGTATGTGGTTGCCCAGGCCTTACCGCGACATAACCTGACACCGGGTCTTTTATTTGAATATCTTGCAACACCAGATGTGCGTTGGAATCGGTGTCTGTTGCTGCACCACTCAATCCTTGATCCGTCCCAGAGCCAGTAAGTAGATTCCCTTCAACTGGACCACTATGTTGAACACCAGAATCACTGAGGCTGTGTAGAGTAGGAGCGTCAGTAGTCCCGTTAATAGTGACGGTAATTGAATGCTTGGTACCGTCTTTTGATGTGACTTCAATGCTGTCTGTGAGTGTTTGTCCATTGTCTAAGTCTTGAATCGGCGTACTCTTGTTGTCTGCTTTATAAACCCATGTCCCAGTACTAGTGATGTCGAAATGACCATAGGTTCCATCCAGAGATATTTTCGGTTGCCCCTTAAGATCTAATGCAGCTTCGCCATGACCATCAGCGTCAGAAACAATCAGGTGCCCATGACAAGAAAGGGCATCTGGAATAGTTGCTGACCCCGTGATATGCGCGTTGTGGTGAATGTTTGTATCTTCTTTTATGCTGCTGGAGTCACCGGCAAATGTGGCGGCATCATTAACTGCTGCAAGGGTTGTGATTGCTCCTGTATGAGTCGTTCCGCCATGCGCATCTGTGACGTCATAGCTAAAATGAACTTGGCCGTTATAGTCTTTGGTTGGAGTAAAAGTGTAGGTGCCGTCTTTGTTATCGACAACAGACCCGTGATCGACTAGCAGATTAGCAATGGTGAGTTTGCCTAGGTCGTTGCTATCCACGTCTATAGTGTTTGCTAAGAGTTCGGTGGCCGTGATGGTTTGCGCGAGGTCTTCTTTACCGCTGTTGAGCTGCACTTCTGAAGAGCAGTATGGACGGTCGTTGTCGCCATGAATGGTGATAACAATATCATGAGTGGTACCGTCTTTACTTTGTATCGTTATCGTATCAGTGAGAGTCTCATTTGCACCAAGTTGATCAATCGTCGATCCTACGTTTGTTGTTAATCCACCATTTACATCAGCAGTGCCGGTCGCAACACCATAAAACCATTTACCATCTGTATTAAGAATCAAATGGCCATATTTTCCATGATAGGTATAACCAATACCTTTAGAATCAAAACTATTCTCGCCGGTATCTGGATCGATGATTGTTAGTTGCCCCTCAACATGAATCATACTATTAGTTAAATGCGCCATACCTGACTGGGCAAAGTCTGGCGACATATCAGGGTTTCTGTTTTCATAAACATCGCCAGTATCCACACCTGATATAACGGCTTTATCTCCCACCGCATCAATATGAAGTGTGTTGGTAGCCTCTGCAGAGTCGGTATGCCCATCGTTAACAGTATATTTAAACTGAACATCGCCATTAAAATCTTGCGCAGGAACGAACTGAAGTTTACTGATGTCAGCTGTAGGGATGTGTTGCCCCGCTGTAACATCGTGTCCATCAAGCACAAATTTACCTTGTGTTGCTGGTGGTAGATCTGTGATTGCAACTGAATGTAGCGTATCGCCTGTGTCGATATCGTTGAACCCAAACTGACTAGATTGCATTTGGTAATGTGTATCTTCAGTGCCATGTGCAAGTGTTGTCGCAATGATGGTCGGCTGATCATTGGTGCCTGTCACCGTTATTGTTATATCGTGGGCAGTGTGGTCTGCAGAATAAACACGATATACAACCTTTTCTACTTCACCTTCAGCTAATGATTGCAAGCGACTGTTTGAAACCTCATACCCCCAACTTCCAGCTGGAGTTATTCTTAGATCTCCACCAAAGGGGTCATGTATCGCTTTCTCACCAAATTGGTTAAACCGGAAATGATCTTCGCCTGTGTCAGGATCAGTTACAGACAAAGAGCCTGATATTGCAATCTTTTGAGCTGAGCTGTGCCCGACATTATGATCTTCAATAATCGTTCCAGCATCATTGCCAGAAATCACAGCAGAATCACGGGTGGGAGTGAGAGTTATTGAGGCTGATGTAGCGACACTTCCACCATGTGTATCCTGCACATCATAGGTAAAGGAGACTTTGCCGTTGTAATCTTGTGTAGGATGAAAGCTGAAGGTTCCGTCATGGTTATCGGTGATATTGCCATGGTCGGCGGTGAGATTGGCCACAGAGAGTTGCCCTGCATCATTATGATCAATATCTGTCGCATTGGCTAACAAATCAGACGCGTGTAGTACAACATCCGTATCTTCAGTACCAGCCGCAAGTGTAATTGCGGAGCTAACAACGGGAGCATCATTGTCACCTTGGATAGTGACTTGAATTTGATGAGGTGTACCATCAGCAGAACGCACAGTAACAGTATCAATTAACGTTTCATTACTACCGAGAGATTGAATCTTTGCGAGGCTATTATCAATCTCATAGCGATATGAACCATTGGATTGAAGAATGAGTTTTCCACCTTCCTGTGTCGTATATCCGGTATTCCATGTGCCTGTTTGTTGGTTTTGATGAAGATTCCCATCAAAATGATCTTCTCCAGCATCGGCGTCAGTAATGGTCAATTGGCCGTTGTATATGATCGTATTACCGGAGTTTAGGGTAAGGTTATGATCCTCTTGAACAGTAAAGGTGTCTTGTCCGCCAATTGTTGCACCGTCATTGGTTCCGTGTACAACTAACGTTAGAGTCTTCGTATCCGTACCACCATTATGGTCATCCACTTTTACCTGAACATGTATAACTTGGTCATTGTTTGCTCCCAAGTTTTGATAACTGGCATGGGAGGGGTCAAAAGTGTAACTACCATCATTGTTAAAGGTTAAGCCATCTACAGGTTTATTGATAGTGAAGGTATGCGTGTCTTTTGTATCCACATCCGTGGCATGCATCTGACCAGATAAAAGAGTTCCACCTTCAGTTACCGATTGTGATTGGGCAGAGAGGACTGGTTTATCATTGGTCCCCTCAACGGTAAACTCCACTTTGTGTTGAGTTCCATCAACGCTGTGAATGGTATACTCCTCTTTGAGTGTTTCACCCTCTGAGAGATGTTGTACTAAATAATTACTTATATGGTAGTAATAGTTACCATTACTATTCACCTGAAGATCTCCCCCATGAGACCCTTGATAAATACCACCATAGAGCACATCTGGGAATTGCGACTGTGCAGGACCATCAGGGTCAACAACATGGAATACACCAGAAGCTCCAAGGAGATACCCTCCTGAGATATCCACATTGATATCCTCTTTAACCCCAGAACCTGAGCCTGTAATAACCGCCGCATCACTGGTTGGTGCTAACGTCATACTCGCTGAAGTCGCTGTACTGCCAGCATGTGCATCTTTTACATCATAGGTAAAAGAGACTTTGCCATTATAATCTCGGGCAGGATGAAAGGTAAAAGTACCGTCATGATTATCGGTGATTTTACCATGGTCGGCGGTGAGGTTGGCCACTGAGAGTTGCCCTGCATCATTGTGGTCGATGTCTGTAGCGTTGGCGAGTAAATCAGAAGCGTGTAGAACGACATCTGTATCTTCAGTTCCTGCAGGAAGAGTTGTTACCGAAGAAACCTTAGGGTCATCATTTGTACCGTGGATTGTGATCTGAATTTCATGACTTGTTCCATCGACACTGTGGATTGTCACCTTATCGACAAGAGTCTCTGTTGACCCAAGATTTTGAATTTCTGGTTTACGATTATCAATTGTATAAGTATAAGTACCATCTTGTTGTAAAAGTACCCACCCACCCATTTTTGTATCATAGCCAATTCCGTGATAGGTGTGGCCTCTTTGAATATCAAACTGAGCTTCACCTTGGTCGGGGTCAACAATATCTAATTTTCCATCAAAATGAAGATTATATTGTGTATCAATATAACCACGATCTTCTGTCACATTCCCTTGATCAATTCCAGTAATAGTCGCAGCATCGCCAGTTGCTTGTAAGTGTAAATTCGCGCCTGTTGCAGTGATACCACCATGCGCATCTGTCACGTCATAAGTGAAGTGCACTTGGCCGTTGTAGTCTTTGGTTGGTGTGAAAGTGAAGGTACCGTCTTGATTATCTAGAATAGATCCATGATCGGCATGAAGATTCGTAATCGTCAGTTTGCCTAGGTCATTGGTATCTACATCTATGGTGTTTGCCAATAGCTCAGTTGCAGTGAGGGTTTGGGCAAGATCTTCTTTTCCGCTGTTGAGCTGCACTTCTGAAGAACAGTATGGGCGGTCGTTATCGCCATGAATGGTGACAACGATATCGTGTGTGGTGCCATCTGCAGATCTAACGGTGACAGTATCGGTTAGTGATTCACCTTTACCCAGATGATCAATAGCTCTGCCGGTTGCATCTTGGCCGATGGAAGCATAGTAGGTCCAGTCCCCGTTAGTTTGAAGTATGACACGACCATGAGTGCCGTAATAAGTGCCTGTTTGGGCATAGCTTTCACCGGCATCAGCATCCACTACCGATAGGTGGCCATCGGTATGGATTTCATCGTTCCACAATTTCCCTATGTTTCCGTGCTGATGATCAGGTGAACGGTCATCAACATAACCGCCAGTCATACTGCCGTCTGGCGCGGTAAAAGTGTGTCCTTCATGGACATCGCCTGTCGATGTCCCCATTATCACCGCAGTATCATTGGTGCCATTCACTGTGATCGTTACTTGATGTGACGTCCCATCAGCAGAATGAACGGTAATAGTATCGGTGGCGGTTGCTCCTTTTCCTAACGCTTGAACTTTAGGATTTGTGTTATCGAGGTCGTAAGTCCAAGCACCAGAATCGGTCAGATGTAGAGTCCCTAAGCTGCCTGCAACATCTGTGTTTGAGAAGTGTGCTTCGCCAGTATCTACATCAGTGACAGTCAACGTACCGGATGTTTGCAATTGAGATTCTTCGGTTACCGCACCTGAGTTGGTGCCACCAATCACAGCAGTATCATTGGTGCCATTTACCGTAATCGTAACTTGATGCGGCGTGCCGTCAGCAGAATGGACAGTAATAGTATCAGTGGCTGTTTTATTCACGCCTAACGCTTGAACGATAGGATTTGTGTTATCGAGGTCGTAAGTCCAAGCACCTGAGTCGGTCAGATGTAGAGTCCCCAAGTTGCCTACTATATCTGTGTTGGAGAAATGTGCCTCGCCAGTATCGATATCAGTGACAGTCAACGTACCGGATGTTTGTAATTGAGATTCTTCAGTCACCGCACCTGAGTTTGTCCCACCGATTAAAGCAGCATCATTGGTGCCATTCACCGTGATAGTCACTTGATGAGGCGTGCCATCAGCAGAATGAATCGTAATAGTATCGGTGGCGGTTACTCCTTTTCTTAATGCTTGAACTGTAGGGTTTGTGTTATCGAGGTCGTACGTCCAAGTACCAGAATCGGTCAGATGTAGAGTCCCTAAGCTGCCTGCAACATCTGTGTTGGAAAAGTGTGCTTCGCCAGTATCTACGTCAGTGACAGTCAACGTACCAGAGGTTTGAAGCTGAGATTCTTCGGTGACAGATCCTGAGCTTGTTCCACCAATAATTGCTTTGTCGTTAGTGCCGTTTATCGTAATCGTTACTTGATGGGTGGTGCCATCTGCAGAGTGAACGGTAATAGTATCGGTAGCTGTTTTATTCGCGCCTAACGCTTGAACGATAGGATTGGTGTTATCAAGATCGTACGTCCAAGCACCAGAATCGGTCAGATGTAGAGTACCTAAGTTGCCTACGATATCTGTGTTGGAGAAATGTGCTTCGCCAGTATCTACGTCAGTGACAGTCAACGTACCAGAGGTCTGAAGCTGAGATTCTTCAGTCACCGCACCTGAGTTTGTCCCACCGATTACCGCAGCATCATTGGTGCCATTTACTGTGATAGTCACTTGATGCGGCGTGCCATCAGCAGAATGAACGATGATGGTGTCGGTAGCGGTTACTCCTTTGCCCAATGCTTGAACGTTAGGACCTGTATTA
This sequence comes from Vibrio sp. Vb339, assembly GCF_902751245.1. NCBI lineage: Bacteria > Pseudomonadati > Pseudomonadota > Gammaproteobacteria > Vibrionales > Vibrionaceae > Vibrio > Vibrio sp. Vb339. The sequence continues at coordinate 1,142,416 of NZ_CADDIS010000001.1, forward strand.
TCAAGATCGTACGTCCAAGCACCTGAATCGGTCAGATGTAGAGTACCTAAGTTGCCTACGATATCGGTGTTGGAGAAGTGTGCTTCGCCAGTATCTACGTCAGTGACAGTCAACGTACCAGAGGTTTGAAGCTGAGATTCTTCGGTGACAGATCCTGAGCTTGTTCCACCAATAATTGCTTTGTCGTTAGTGCCATTTATCGTAACCGTAACTTGATGCGCTGTGCCGTCGGCTGAGTGAACAGTGACGATGTCTGTCGCAGTTGAGCCTTGGCCAAGCCCTTGAACTACAGGGTTATTGTTATCTAAATCGTATGTCCATGCACCGTCTTTGGTGATGCTTAGCGTACCGAAACTACTAGTCACTTGTGAGGCTTGAAAGTGGTCTTCTCCAAGATCAGAGTCCGTTACTGAAAGCTGTCCTTGAACTTGTGTCGTTAAATCTTCAGTTACTGTGCCAGCATCCACGCCTGTGATAACAGCATTGTCATCGTTGCCACCTATCGTCATATCGATCGTTTGCGGTGTGCCATCTTTGGTGTGAATAGTGAAACTTTCGTGCAGTGAAGTGGCTGCGGTTAACGCTTGAACGTTAGAAAGAGAGTTATCAACTTGATACTGCCAGTGTCCATCAGCATCGATAGTTAATGAACCATACTTCCCAGAGATAACTTCCGGCTTCACCGAACTTTCATTTTGATCAGGGTCTATGACATCAATTTTACCGTTGGCATGTAACAAGCCTTGTGAATCAATATTATGATCTTCTGTTACAACACCAGTTAAGTCTCCAGAAATACTTGGCGTGTCTTGCTTACCTGTGACCGGAACTTGAACAATGATGCTCGAGCCATTAGATAGATGTAACGCAAAATGGTCAGTACCTGGTTGGTGCTGATTTAACAGTATGTATTGAGGAGAATTTGGATTCAATACGAATGTGTATTGACCATTTGCATCAACATGAAGCTCTCCGTACGTACCTTTTATGACTTCTGGCATAAAGGTGACGGGTAAAGCGGGCGTCGTAGGCGCATTCGAATGAGTCGGCTGACCGTTACTCCCTGAGGAGATAGTAGGCATCGATACCGAAGGAATGTAATGGACTTGCGGGTGAGAAAGCGTCGATAAATGATGAGAAGGAACCAAGAGAGAGCTCGAACCATGGGGGGCGTGGCTTGCACTTAAGGAAGAGTTTACGTCACTGTCGCTCGTTTGAGCTTCTTGATTAGTAACGCCTGATGAGTCTGTTCTTCCATGGTCGTCGCTGACATTTTTTTCGGTTACGCTATTTGCGGGTAGTTGATCTGCGGTATCACCGGAGCTGTCTATATCCTCGGCAGCCGCGTGTTTAGCCAATGATGGCAGTATCATCATGAGTGATTGAAAAAGTGGGATATTAACTTTTAGGTGTGAATGCAGTCTGAGCTTCTTTTTTTTTGTTGGTTTCTTTTGTTCTAGCTCGTTACTTTTCTTATTTTTGATTTCTGTATTTTTCTTGTTTGCTTCGACGTTTTTTTTGTTAGCCATTTTTCTCATCCGTGAATCGTGGTTGCACTATTTTAAGTAAAATACACAGATAGAGGTTTCGCTAGCTAATTGGATAATTTTTAAAGAAAAAACTGTAAAGTTGAAGAATTATCTCGTTTTGATGTAACGAGACGAAAGTGAGGAGGGCACTTAAGGAAAGATACAGTGAGAGGCAGGAACCAAACGTCCATGTTTGGTTTCGGTGTTTTAACTAAGCGGGACTAAATTAAAATGTACGACTCACTTTAAGAGGTACGACTAACTTAAAGCGTGCGACCTACTTCAAAGCCATCCCAGATAGCGGCCATGATCGTTCTTGCTTTTTGGCTGTCACCGATATTGAATACTTCATCAACATCCAGTTGATTCGCAAGTTCTTCATGCAAGTGATCTTCAGCTTTATAGCCAAGCGCTAGCACAACGTGATCGGAAAGCATTTCAACACTGCTGTTTTCAATGTTTAGACAAACGCCCGTATCGGTGATTCGCTCTAATCGTGTTGAAGTAAGAACGTTCACTTGTTCTTTGGCTAGAAGCTCTTTCAACATCTGGTAGTTAGCAAAACAGGTACCGTGAGGGCCGCCAATGATATCGTCTGATGCCTCAACTAATGTGACCGCTTTACCTTGTTGAGCCATCCATAGAGCGGCTTCTGCGCCCACTAAACCCGCGCCAATCACACAGACTTTGTCGCCTGTAATTAGTTCAGGGTTCATCAACATATTTTCGGCAACTAAAACGTGCGGCTTATCTTTTCCTTCCAACCAGTTAGGTTGAGTTGGGCGAGAGCCGGTAGCGAAAATAACACTGTCTGGTTTTTCGCTTTCAATCGATGCTTTGTCTGCCGCTGAATTGAGTTTTACGTCTACCTTGTGTCGAGTCATTTCACCGCTGAACCACGCAATCAAGGCTTTATCATCATGCTTGAATGGAGGTTGGCTACCTGGGATGACATTGCCACCCAGTTGGCCGCCTTTTTCGAAAAGGACTACGTCATGTCCGCGCTCAGAAGCAATTCTAGCGGCTTCCATTCCCGCGACACCACCACCGACAACGACGACCTTTTTGGTTTTGTGCGTTGGTAGTAATCTGAACTCTTCTTCTCGTCCACAGCTTGGGTTAACCGCGCAAGATAGGTTACCCACTTCAGCCATACGACCTAGACAACCAAGGTGACAAGATAAGCAAGGACGAACTTCTTCAAAACGACCTCGTCGGATCTTATTGACCGTGTCTGGATCGGCGAGCAGAGGTCTACCCAGTGACACACCATCACAAATGCCATTTTGAACAGCATGCGAAGCGAGGTCTGGGTTTTCCATACGGCCAGCCATTAATACGGGAATATCGACCACTTCTGAAACGGCTTTGCAGTATGGTTTGTACATACCCGGTTGGAAGTAGTTTGGCGGGTGATTCCAGTACCATGAGTCATAGGTGCCGGCATCAACGTTCAAGGCATCGAACCCTGCGCTTTGCAGGTACTCAGCCGCTTTAAGGCCTTCTTCCATATCGCGACCCACTTCTTCAGCGCGCTCACCCGGAAGGATACCTTGGCCGAAACCTTTCATGTTACCTTTAACGGAGTAGCGCAGTGATACTGGGAAGTCTTTGCCACAAACAGCTTTGATACCTTCAACAATCTCTACCGCAAAGCGATAACGATTTTCGAAGCTGCCACCGTATTGGTCTGTACGTTGGTTGAAAAATTCCATTGTGAATTGGTCAAGTAAGTAGCCTTCATGAACCGCGTGTATTTCTACACCATCAAAACCTGATTTTTGAGCAATAGCAGCCGACTCAACAAACTTAGAGATGAAATATTTTACTTCTTCAGTGGTCAGTTCGCGGTGTGTGATTGAGGGGTCGAAGCGGTTCGGTGCTTCAGAAGGTGCGATGGATTTTTCTTCAGGAGTGAAGCCCGGAATGCAAGAGCGTCCCCAACCAGCGGTTAGCTGCGCGAATATTTTAGTGCCGTAGGTATGAACTCGTTCAGTCATCTCTTTGGCGCTGCGGATATAAGCGGTTGGATGGTTGGTTGGGCATGGAAGGGAAGGCATAGGGAACTGTTCAAGTTCATTTTCTACCATTTGCACACCGGTAATGATCAGGCCAACACCACCACGAGCACGAGCAACGTAATACTCAACGCCACGGCTGTTATACGCACCATCGCCATCGACACAACCTAAGGTACCCATCGGGGCCATAGAGTAACGATTCTTTAGCTCTAAAGAGCCGATCTTCATCGGTTCAAAAAGCACGTTATGCTCTTGTTTTAACATAATCTAATCTCCAATAATTGAATGCATTGGGTGTTAACCAAAGCAAGTACTGGTGATATTAAAGCAAGGGATGAACGTGCTAACTTTGCACTTTAGGACAAAAGTTTTGCCGAATATGCCATCGAAAGTAACGTTGATTTAGATCAGTCTTTACCTAGGTGATATTCTGACTTCGCCTTAATTTTATTGGACTTAGCCCTGTCCATCTTTTAAAAGCACGTGAGAAAGTACTCAAATCAGCAAAGCCGAGTTGGTAGGCAATCTCGGTCATGTTGATGTGTTGGTCTTCTAGCAAGTGCAGTGCTTTTTCTAGCTTGTATTTTTCGACTACGCCTCGATAGTTTGTGTTGAGTTCAGCAAGCCTTCTATTCAACGTTCGGATGTTCATGTTGAGCGACTGAGCAAGGCTTTCACCCGAAACATTCTCCAAGTTATTCGCTTGATTGAGCGCATTGTAGATCTGGAGAATTAGGTCGCCTTTCTTTAGGGACTCTGCGTCTTTTCTCAGTAGGTTCAGTGCCGAAAAATAGATCCCTTCATCGTAATTATCTAAAGGTTTATGAAGATGCTTTTTGTCGATAGCGATCTTTCTTATAGGGTGTCCGGCGGTAATTTTTGTTCCCGTTAACTGCTCGAGTTGTTCGGTGCGCTCTGGAGAGAATTTGTGCTCAATCAGTTTGACGCTCACTTCGATGTCTTCGCTGAGGATCACATGCTTGATGATGTAAATGAGTGTGGCGATCAGCATTGTTACGCCAAGGTAGGTGACGTGGCTTTCTTGGCTAAAAGGTTCGCTGTTGAGTACCCATAACTCGGCGCTACCTTGCTTATTTTCTCGATATTGAAGCCGGATAGGTGACGCAATAATGAACGAGAATTCAGCCGCAGTTTTTAGCATCGCCTCGAGGTTTGGAGCGGTCCATAGTGCTAAGGAGTAACTACCAAAGGTTAAGGGAGTAACGTGCTTCGCGGCTCTTACGGGGATCAGCTCATCATCGGTATATTCACACAGTTTTACTAACTCTTCACGAAGGTCGTGGAAATGCAATCGGCCATCTGAATTCTTACGCTTTGGCGGAAAAAGTTGGCTCTCCACTTGATGCTCTTTTGCTGTTAAAGCGAGCAAGGCTTGCCAGCCAGCATGAACCGAAAGGGAGTTATGAAAGCGTTGTTCCAATGCCATTTTATGACCTTATAAATCGGAGATGTGATCAAAAACACAAAGTGATTAATTGTCCAGAATAGTGAATTTCTTGTCCTAAATTGCAAAGTTAAAGCCTAGGGAAATTGTATTCTGAATGCCGTGAAAAGGATATTTACCTGTACCCTACGTTCATGCATAACATACAAGTTTTGGTTTTAATGGAAAAGTAATATTCAAAATTTAGCCTGTTATGCAAAGTATAATGAGAACTACATAATGAATAATTGGCAAGAGATCCATGGCGAAAAACTACTCTCGTTAGAGTCTGCGGTAGGCAAACTCGCATCAGGTGACAAAATCTGGGCAGGTGGCTTACTGTCCATTCCAGTTGTTTTTCTAAAGGAGTTGGATAAACACCTCGACCTATTCAGTGATTGTGAAATCTACACAGGTTTGATGACGACTCCCTTCGAGTTCTTGAAGCCTCAATATCGAGGGAACTTCAAGCATATCAGTCTCTTCATGGGGCCAATTGAAAGAAAGCTGCAAAGCACAGGCAACGTAGAAGTGACGAACTTTCATTTCTCTAATTTCGAAAATATTTTTGAAAAACTGCAGCCGAATACGGTTGTCGTTGAAGTGACACCACCGAATGCAGACGGTTTTGTGAGCTTAGGCGCGTGTGGCGGCGTAGCAACGAAGGTGGCGCTGAAACATGCTTCTAAAGTAATTTTTGTTGTTAATGAACAGCAACCTTTTATCGGCAATGAAGACAACATCGTTCATGTCGATTGTGCGGACGCATTAGTCGAAGGCCATCATAGTATCGCGTCACCTAAAGCTGGCCAGCCTTCAGAGCTAGAGACCGAAATTGCAAAACACGTTAGCCCATACATTAAGGATGGAATGACGGTTCAAATTGGTATTGGAACCATCTCAAATGCGATGGGCATGGCGCTTCGAGACCGTAAAGATCTAGGTGTTCATACGGAGATGTTTACGGAATCTCTCATGGAGATGTGTAAAGCCGGTGCTGTGTCTGGCACTAAAAAGAATCACATGCCAAACAAGATCGTCGCGGCATTCGCGGCAGGCCCGCAAGAGGTCATGGACTTTCTGCACAACAACCCAGACATCGAGATGGGCTCAATGAGCGAAGTCGTTGACCCGTATGAAGTCGCTAAGAACGATAATTTTGTCTCCATTAATACGTGTTTGATGATCGACCTTGTGGGTCAAGTTGCATCTGAAGGAGCGGGTTTTAGCCAGATTTCAGGCTCTGGTGGTCAGTTAGATTTTGTACGAGCAGCGAACATGGCGAAAAACGGCGTCAGCATCTTAGCCTTGGCAGCAACGCGTGAAGGCAAAGACGGGTTAGAGTCGAATATTCGTTTGTCATTGCCAGTGGGCACGCCGATTACCACACCTCGTAACGATGTACATATCGTGGCGACGGAATACGGCTCAGTGAATCTGCGTGGTATGACGGTCTCTGAACGCGTTCATGCGTTAGCGAATATCGCGCACCCAGATTTTCGTGAGTCGTTACTGGCGGAAGCAAAACAACATGGCTTAGTGAAGTAGGAGGTAATTATGTTTACAGGACAATTTTTTAAACTCGCATTTATCGAAGATTCTAATCGTATCGTTGAATTGGTTTTCAACGCAGAATCTGATTCGGTTAACACACTCACTAAGTCGGCATTAATTGAACTTGAAAACTGTGTCGAGCAACTTGAAAACAGTGATGCTGCCGGTCTGATCATCCGTTCAGGCAAAGCGTTATTTAGCGCGGGTGCGGATGTAAAAGCCTTTCGCTCTCTGTTTAGTGACGGTGATGCGGCCATTACCGATTACCTATCATGGGCGCACTCCATTTATAACCGAATCGAAGATCTCAACCTTCCTAAAGTCGCCATCGTTAATGGTGTGGCTGCTGGTGGTGGAGTCGAGCTTTCACTGCTTGCGGATTATCGTCTTGCGACGACGGATCTAAAAATGAGCCTGCCTGAAGTTAAGCTTGGCATTATGCCAGCATGGGGTGGTGTGACTCGATTACCGCGCATCACAGGTGTGGATACGGCACTGCAATGGCTAACAACGGGTAAAACCTTTAAGGCGAAGCAAGCGTTAGAACATCATGTTGTTGACGGTGTGATCGATGCAAGTAAGACAAACCCAATCGAAAGCGCGTTAACCATGCTTGAATCGTGCATCTCTGGTGACTTTGATTGGCAACAGCGTTATGCAGAAAAACAAGCGCCACTGACTCTGAATGACCCGGAACTGGCGATGTCGATTAATGTGGCTAAAGGCATGGTCGCGAAAGCAGCTGGTCCGCATTATCCGGCACCGGGCATTATTCTGAACACGATTTCTAAAAGCGCTCGTTGTTCTCGCGATGAAGCCTTAAAGCTTGAGCAAGCGGGAATCATCAAATGTGTCGCAAGTGGTGTAGCAGACGCTTTGGTGAATGTTTTCCTGAGCGACATGGCAGTAAAAGCGACCGCAAAGAAACACGCTAAAGGCGGCAAGAAAACCGAAGAAGTGGGTGTGGTCGGCGCGGGTATTATGGGCGGTGGTATCGCTTATGTTACCGCGGATAAAAAGCTGGATGTGGTACTTAAAGACATCAACAAACAGGGCTTAGCGTTAGGGCTAAATGAAGCCAATCAACTGCTTTCAAAGCAAGTGATTCGCGGTCGTAAGAGCCCAGAGGCGATGGGTGAAGTGCTTAATCGTATCGTGCCGACTTTGCACAATGCAGCGTTAGACAGCTGTGATTTGGTGATAGAAGCGGTCGTTGAGAATCCAATCGTAAAAGAAAAGGTGCTAGCTGAGCTTGAACAGGTTGCGCCAAACGCAATGATTGCATCAAACACATCTACCCTGATGATCAGTGGCTTAGCGCACTCATTAAAGAACCCTGAGAACTTCTGTGGCATTCACTTCTTTAACCCGGTGCATCGCATGCCGTTGGTTGAAGTGATTAAAGGTGAGCAAACATCGCCGGAAACCATTGCAACCGCAGTTAACTATGTTCTAGCACTTGGCAAGACGCCTATCGTGGTGAACGACTGTGCTGGCTTCTTGGTTAATCGCTGCCTAACGCCTTACTTCTTGGCTTTCAACCAACTGTTGGTTGCGGGCGGTGATATTGCTCAAATCGACAAAGTGATGAGCAAAGGGTTTGGTTGGCCAATGGGGCCAGCGCATCTGCTTGATGTGATTGGACTCGATACCGCGGATCACTGCATTGATGTGATGAGCGAAGCCTTCCCTACGCGTTTAGCTAAGCCTGAAGCGAATCTGATCGCGGAATCTGTGGCGAAAGGACGTTTAGGACAAAAAACAAAAGAGGGTTTCTATCTGTACAAAGCGGATCGCAAAGGTCGCTTACAGCCAGAAAGCCACTTGGAAACCACTGCGCTTATTGAACGCCTTTGTGATGCACCAATCTCAATGGAGCCTCAAGACATCACAATGCGAATGATGTTACCGATGATGTATGAAGCGATTCGCTGTTTAGATGACGGCATTATTTCTTCAGCGGCCGAGGGTGATATTGCGTTTATCTACGGCACTGGATTCCCGGCATTCCGTGGCGGAATCTTCTACTACATGGATAGCATGGGTCTAGATAAGCTGCTAGAGATTGCCCAACAATATGAAGACTTAGGTTCTTTATATGCGATCCCTCAAGGTCTTCGTGACCGTGTTGAACTGAACCGTAATTTTTACGCGTAACCTGGAGCAAGAAATATGAAAAACGTAGTGATTGTAGATGCGATTCGAACTCCAATGGGGCGTTCAAAAAATGGTGTATTTCGACATGTTCGAGCCGATGATCTTTCGTCTCACTTAATGAGTGCAATGCTGAAGCGTCAGCCAAAGGTTGAATCCACTCTGATTGATGATGTGATCTGGGGTTGTGTACAGCAAACCGAAGAGCAGGGCGTTAACCTTGCGAAGGTCGCAGCACTTCAAGCTGGGCTGTCTGAAAAAGTACCAGCAACAACAGTGAACCGTTTGTGTGGATCGTCGATGGATGCTTTGCACATGGCAACGCGCTCGATCAAAGCGGGTGATGCCGATATTGTCCTCGTTGGTGGTGTTGAGCATATGGGTCATATCCCGATGACAAAAGGCATCAACCTAAACCCATACAACCGCAATATGGCACAAGCTTCTGCGATGATGGGGTTAACGGCGGAAGCACTTGGTCAACTGCATAACGTGTCGCGTCAAGAACAAGACGAACTGGGCGCTCGTTCACACCGACTCGCGCACGAAGCGACACTTGAAGGTCGCTTTGATAACGAGATTGTCCCAACCATGGGTCATGACGAAAGCGGTGCGCCAATCTTGGTTAAGCATGATGAGGTGATTCGTCCTGAAACCACCGCTGAATCTTTGTCTAAGCTTCGCCCTGCGTTTGACCCGCGAGGAACCGTAACGGCAGGTACGTCTTCGGCCTTGTCTGACGGCGCATCTTGTTTGCTGGTGATGAGTGAAGATAAAGCCATCGAGCTCGGCATTAAACCAAGAGCTAGAGTTATCTCTTCTGCCTCTGCGGGAGTGCCAGCGGCGCTTATGGGTTATGGGCCCGTACCGGCAACCCAAAAAGCGTTAGCCAAGACTGATCTAACGATCGCAGATATCGATTTTGCTGAAGTGAATGAAGCCTTTGCAGCGCAAGCTATCCCGTGTTTAAAAGATTTAGGCTTATGGGAGCAGCGTGAAGATAAAGTGAACCTGCATGGTGGAGCGATTTCACTGGGTCATCCTTTAGGATGTTCGGGTGCTCGCATCGTCGGTAGCCTTATCAATATTATGGAACAGCGTGGTGGTCAATACGGGCTAGCAACTATGTGTATTGGTATGGGGCAAGGTATTGCGACGATTATCGAAAGAGTGGAGTGAGTCACTTAATGGTTCGAGATGAGCTCGTCATCTAGGTGACCAAGACAATAAATTAGGGTAACGATTCAAGCCTTCAACCTGTGTTGAAGGCTTTTTTAGTGAGTTGCACTTTTTGCTTATCGAGAACTATCATTGAAGGACACACATGCCTTAAGTTCAAATAATCGACAAACCATGGTTATGAATGAATGTTTTTTCAACGGTCAGGCAAATATCGGCACAATGGCATTGACCTTACCCTAAGGGTAACGTTTATAGTTGCGGTGTAAATTCAAAGGTAAGCTATGACAAACACATTCCGAAAAACTTGGATTATTGTTTTCAGCATCATTGCGATGTTGATGTCTAGCTATGCCTCAAGCTCTTCAGCCATGATGGCTAATATCATGGCAACGCAGATGATGTCGAATAAGTCTATCTGCCAGCACAACGATTCGCCGAGCGATCCTGATGCCGCAAATCAATTTGCTGCCGGTTGTCATGTGACCGTTAGCGATTCCGACATGATCTATCATGTTCATGGAGCTCACTCTGCCCATGATGACCACGCTATTTATGTTGAGCTGTCTGCTGATGACAAGATGGCTTCACATCAAGAATCAATGGATGCTCACGGAGAGCATGTGATGAGCAACAACTGTTGTGGCGGTTCGGATTCTGCTCATATCTGTTGCTATTCTGTTTGTTCTACCGCATCACACACAATTCAGGCGCTTCAAGCCAACTACCAAATTTCCTCTTCATTCGCACTTCATCACTCTGTGACTATCGGTCAAAAAGTGACTCGTGCACAATCTTTGCTACGCCCACCTTCCGCATAAATCTATATCTAAAAATACAGCTCTATCAGTTAGATAAACCTGATAAGCCATTCTTTTTTATGCGCTAATTAGCGCTAGATATGGACATTCATTGTGAATATGAAACCAACAACCTCTGTGTTTGTCATGAACACGAGCTTAGTGGTTGCTGCTGCCTTGCCTATGGCCTTGTTTTCAAGTGCTACGCTCGCGGCTACCACAGCGTCAGCTTCAAATGCTCAACACATTTCAGCACATGACCAAGCAAGCTCGACGCAGCAACTCAATACACTGATTGAGATTGCTTTAAGCGAAGATGGAAATCGCAAACAGTACTTTGCTCAGTCTCAAGCGATGCGAGAAACGGGCATTGCCAGCTCGACCTTAATGGATCCTAAATTAAAAGTTGGATTTGGCGGTTTGCCTGTCGATAGCTTTCAATTCGACGAAGACCCGATGACCAATATATCGGTAGGGCTGATGCAGCAGTTTGAGCGTGGCGATACGCTTAACCTTCAACAGAAAAAGGCAGGCCAACAGGCAGATGCTTTAGCTTTGCAGGTGCAAGCAAGAGAATTGACGGTTGCGAATAGCATGACGCAGCTTTGGCTTGAGTTAGGTTATCAACAAAAAGCTGAGTCGGTAATTCGTCAAAATCGTCGCTTGTTGGTTGAGCTTGAAAACTATGTACAAACCAATTACTCGATTGGTAAAAGTGAAGCACAAGATCTGCTTAATGCTCAGCTTCAAGTGAGCAAGCTTGATGAGAAACTTCAGGCAAACCAGCAGGTTCAGCGTCGTCTAATCTCTCAGCTTTCTGAATGGTTGGGTTCTGATTGGCTAGGCTCTCAGGTTCTTGAATCTCAGGGCACACTGAATGCAACTAACCAAATCGATTGGTCGTTGTTGGAAAGCAAATTAGCGACCAATATCGATTCAACCAAGCACTACCAGCTACTGACTGACCATCCTTTGGTTAAGATCTCCGATGTCAGCATTTCCTCTAATCAAACTCAGGTTGAGTTAGCCGAGCAAGCTTATACCCCGCAGTTTGGGGTGGAAGTGATGTATGCACACCGTCAAGCCAATAACATGGCGGGTGAACCAGCTTCTGATCTGGTAAGTGCTTATCTGACAGTCGACATCCCGCTGTTTACAGGGAACCGACAAGATAAAAACTTATCGGCTGCTCAGTATCAAGTTGGTGCGGCTAAATCTCAAAAAGACACCTTACTTTCCCAAATGAACGCGCAAGTGAACGCATTGCTGGTGGATAGATCAAATCTGATGCAGCGATTAGATCGCTATCAAACGTCCTTGCTTCCTCAAACCGCAGCCCGAATCAGCGCGGTTGAAAGGGGCTATCAAAACAATACCGCCCAGTTTAACGATGTCATTTTAGCAACGACCGATGAGCTGGCGCTTAAGTTAGAGCAACAACGTTTGATCACCGATCTCAACATCGTTAACAGCAAACTGGCGGCGTTAGTCAGTGGCTTTGAATACCAAGTAAATCAACCACAGCTTGTAACCACAGAGAATCAGTAAGGGATAGATAATGAGTTCAGTAAAAGTAGCAACAATCGCTTTATTGGTCGGTGGTGCATTGGGTTTTGGTGTGAACCATTTTCTGATTAATCCAGCACACGACATGTCAGCAATGGCAACGAGTACAGGCGCAGATGTAAGTAAACAGGCCAGCGATGAGCCTTTGTATTGGGTAGCTCCGATGGACCCAAATTATCAGCGAGACAAGCCGGGTCAGTCACCTATGGGGATGGATTTAATCCCTGTTTACGCGGATGACTCAAGTGGTGTTAAAGACAAGCCCGGAACCGTGTTTATTGATTCGTCGGTAGAAAATAATCTGGGTGTCAAAACAGCGAAAGTTAAGTTCGAAGCGCTGTCTCCTCGGATTGAAACCGTGGGTTATGTGGCGTTCGATGAAAGTACATTGTGGCAAACCAACGTGCGTGTTTCTGGTTGGGTGGAAAAACTCTCCATCAACGCAGTAGGTGAGAAGGTAAACAAAGGTGATGTGCTTTTCACACTCTATTCTCCAGAGCTTGTTAAAGCACAAGAAGAGTTGATCAGTGCTTATAAAACGGGTCGTAAAGGTTTGATCAAGGGCTCGACTGAACGCTTAATTACCTTGGGTGTTGATAAGACTCAAATCCGCTCTATTACGCGCAAAGGCAAAGCCTCACAAACCATTGAAGTCAAAGCGCCAGCCGATGGTGTCATCGCAAGTCTGAATATCCGAGAAGGTGGTTACCTTTCACCTGTACAAGCGGTGATCAGTGCTGGTCCATTAGGCGAAGTTTGGGTTGATGCTGAGGTGTTTGAGCGTCAAGCGCACTGGATCTCGTCAGGCAGCAATGCGGTGATGACTCTAGATGCCATTCCCGGCAAAGAGTGGTTAGGTAATGTCGATTACGTGTACCCAATTCTTGACCCAAAAACTCGAACCTTGCGCGTTCGTTTGAAGTTCTCCAACCCAAATGGCGAGCTTAAGCCAAATATGTTCGCCAATATTGCGCTGAAACCTATCAGTGATGAAGCCGTTCTTACTATCCCAAGATCTTCGGTGATTCACTCCGGTGGTATGACTCGAGTGGTGATGTCAGAAGGTTCTGGCAAGTATCGCTCTGCTCGTATTGAGGTTGGTCGTGAAGCTGGCCAAAAAATAGAGGTGCTTCAAGGGCTAGAGCAAGGCGAAAGCATTGTCACTTCTGCGCACTTCATGTTGGATTCTGAATCGAGCCAATCTGCTGATCTGTCACGCATCAATGGTGTTGAGGAAGAAGCTGAAACCGTATGGGCAAACGGTGAAATTTCCGATGTTATGCAAGGCAGTCGTATGGTGACGATTAACCATCAGCCAGTTCCTGAATGGGATTGGCCGGGCATGGTGATGAACTTCACCTTTGCGGAAGGCTTAGACATGAGTGACGTGCAACGTGGTAAGGCGATTGATTTTGAGATGAGAAAGACAGAGTCAGGGCAGTACGAGGTTGTTGATTACAAGGTCAATAAACACAAAATCGCTGGCGAAGTTTGGGTGACGGGTGACATCACCATGTTGATGGCAGATTTTGGCATGATCACCGTAAAACATCAGCCTGTCCCTGAGTGGAATTGGAAAGCGGGTGAAATGAATTTCCAAGCCAGTGATGACCTTGATTTATCTGAGTTTGCCGAGGGTCAAACTATTCGATTTCTAGTGGCGAAGCAAGGTTCTGATTATGTGCTCAAATCTTTAGAAGTGGGTGAGGGCGAACTATGATCAATGCAATCATTCGCTGGTCTATTAGCAACCGCTTCTTAGTGCTGGTTGCTACTGTAGCCATCGTATTTGGCGGCTTATACAGCGTTAAAAATACACCGGTCGATGCCATTCCAGATCTGTCAGATGTTCAGGTGATCATCAAAACCAGTTATCCGGGGCAAGCGCCACAAGTGGTTGAGGATCAGGTGACTTATCCATTAACCACCGCCATGTTAGCTGTACCAGGAGCTGAAACGGTTCGTGGTTACTCGTTCTTTGGTGATTCCTATGTCTATATCATCTTCAATGACGATACCGATATGTACTGGGCGCGTTCACGAGTGTTGGAGTACCTAAGCCAAGTTGCACCTAACTTACCTTCGAGTGCTAAGCCAACACTAGGGCCAGATGCAACCGGTGTGGGCTGGGTTTACAGCTATGTGTTGCAAGATAAATCCGGTCAGCACGACTTAGCAGAACTTCGCAGTTTGCAAGATTGGTTCTTGAAGTATGAATTGCAAACCGTAGAAGGCGTGTCTGAAGTGGCGACCGTTGGCGGCATGGTGAAGCAGTACCAAGTACAGATTGATCCTGCCAAGTTACGTGCTTACGACTTAACGCTTCAGCAAGTCAATAAGGCAATCCAAGATGGTAACCAAGAAACCGGTGCGTCTGTTGTTGAGATTGCGGAAGCCGAGCACATGGTTCGTACCACCGGTTACCTGACAAGCATCGAAGACATTCAATCTCTGCCGCTAAAAGTGACCGACAAAGGTACTCCGCTGCTATTAGGTGACGTTGCTGACATTAACCTTGGCCCGCAAATGCGTCGTGGTATCTCTGAACTTAATGGTGAAGGAGAAGCGGTTGGCGGCGTTATCGTGATGCGCTTTGGTGAAAATGCCAGTGAAGTGATCGACTCAGTCAAATCCAAGCTCGCTGAACTGCAAGCTGGCTTACCTGATGGTGTCGAGATTGTCGCGACTTATGACCGCTCTACTTTGATAGATTCAGCCGTTGAAAACCTTTGGAAGAAGCTGGCTGAAGAGTTCATCGTGGTCGCTGTGGTGTGTGCGCTGTTCTTGTTCCATATCCGCTCGTCGTTGGTTATCGCACTAAGTCTGCCTGTTGGTATTTTAGGTGCATTCATTGTGATGCATTGGCAGGGTATCAACGCCAATATCATGTCTCTTGGCGGGATCGCGATTGCGATTGGTGCCATGGTGGATGGTGCCATCGTGATGATTGAGAACGTTCATAAACACATTGAACGGACTCCGCTTACTGATAAAAACCGTTGGCAGGTGATTGGTAAGGCAGCAGAAGAAGTTGGCGCACCGCTGTTCTTCTCTCTGATTATCATTACCTTGAGCTTTGTGCCTGTGTTCGCACTAGAAGGGCAAGAAGGCAAGATGTTCTCGCCACTTGCGTTTACCAAGACGTATGCAATGGCGGCAGCGGCGGGTTTGGCTATCACGCTTGTGCCTGTGCTAATGGGTTACTTCATTCGCGGTAACGTGTTGCCTGAGCACAAAAACCCAGTTAACCGCAGCCTAGTGGCGATGTACAAACCGCTTCTGAACCTCAGCTTAAAATATCCAAAGGTGATGATTGTTATCGCACTTGGCTTAATGGCGTCTGCTTATTACCCAACCAGTAAGCTTGGTAGCGAGTTCATCCCTCCTTTGGACGAAGGGGATTTGATGTACATGCCAACCACCTATCCGGGCATCTCAATTGGTAAAGCGCGTGAGTTGTTGCAGCAGACCAACAAGCTCATCAAAACCATTCCAGAAGTCGAAACCACGTGGGGCAAAATTGGTCGAGCAGAGACAGCAACCGATCCTGCACCGTTAACCATGATTGAAACCGTGATTCAGCTTAAACCGCGAGATGAGTGGCGTGACGGTGTCACTACGGAGTCTCTGCGTAAAGAGTTTGATGATCTGATTCAGTTCCCAGGTTTAACTAATGCGTGGGTTATGCCAATCAAAACCCGTATCGACATGTTAGCGACCGGTATTAAAACTCCAATCGGCATCAAAATCGCTGGCCCAGAGCTGAGTGTGATTGAAGATATTGGTTCGCAACTTGAACCCATCCTCAACAGCGTGAGCGGCACGGCTTCTGTCTACGCCGAGCGTGTTGCGGGCGGTCGTTACGTGACGATAGACATTAAACGTCGCTCGGCTGCGCGATATGGCTTGAGCATTAAAGAAGTGCAACAGGTTATCTCGACTGCGGTTGGTGGCATGAACGTGGGTGAAACCGTTGAGGGGCTAGAGCGTTACCCAATCAATGTCCGTTACCCACAAAGCTATCGTGATTCTGTCGTTAAACTGCAAAACCTGCCGTTAGTGACACCAAATGGAGCGCGAATTGCTTTGTCTGATGTTGCGGATATTCGTTATGAAGATGGGCCTCCAATGATTAAGACGGAGAACGCGCGTCCTAATGGTTGGGTGTTCGTTGACATCGAAGGTCGCGACCTTGGTTCTTATGTAGCAGAGGCGCAAAAAGTCGTTACAGATCAAATAGTCTTACCTGCGGGTTATTCACTGGCGTGGTCTGGTCAATACGAATACATGGAGCGTGCAAAGGAGCGTTTGAGTGTCGTTGTGCCAATCACAATCGCCATCATCATGTTGTTGCTCTACCTCAGCTTCCGCCGTGTCGGTGAGGTGATGATGATCATGCTGACATTGCCACTCGCGATGGTTGGTGGCCTATGGCTGATGCATGTCCTCAATTACAACTTCTCGATTGCGGTGAGTGTGGGCTTTATCGCCCTTGCCGGGGTTGCTGTTGAGATAGGTGTGATCATGTTGGTCTACCTAAACCAAGCATGGCACTACAAGAAATTGGATGCGGAGCAGAACCAGCAAGCACTTCAGAGTGAAGACTTGACGGATGCGATTCGTGAGGGCGCAGGACTGCGTGTTCGCCCAGTGATGATGACGGTACTTACGGTGATCATTGGCCTCATTCCAATTATGTATGGCGAGGGTACGGGCTCAGAAGTGATGCAGCGAATTGCTGCGCCAATGATAGGCGGAATGGCGTCTGCACTATTGCTTACCCTACTGGTGTTGCCTGCAATCTTTAAGCTCTGGAAACAGCGTGAGATCACGCACAGCCAAAACGAGACAAACAAATAACGTATTGATTATTAGCCCTTACTTACCAATACAGAGTGAGTAAGGGCGTACCACATGAACATGTGAAACTAACAAATAAATAACTGAATTAATCTAAGGAACGATCATGAAAAAGACACTTATTGCGATTGCACTGACGTTAACTACTGCAACGGCTTTTGCTGAAATGGACCATTCGAATATGGACCACTCAAATATGGATCACTCGATGATGAAGAGTGGAGAGATGGATCATTCAAAAATGGATCACAGCATGATGAAGGATGGAAAGATGGACCATTCGATGATGAATATGGAAGGCATGTCTGAAGTGGGTATGCCTGCGACAGGCGCAAAGCCGGATAAAGTGGTTCATGTTCTGCTAAGTGACGATATGAAAATCACATTTAAGAACAAGATTGATATTGAGCCGAACGACGTGGTGCAGTTTGTTGTGATGAACACAGGCAAGATTGATCACGAATTCTCGATTGGTTCTGCTTCAGAGCAATTAGAGCACCGTGAAATGATGAAAAACATGGGTAATCACGCTCATGACTCGGGTAGCACAGTGACAGTTAAGCCGGGTAAAGCGAAGCAATTGCTGTGGCATTTCCATGGTGATAATAACGTAGAGTTCGCGTGCAATATTCCTGGTCACGCTGAAGCGGGTATGATGAAGTCGTTAACGCTATAAGGTGATACACAAGCCATATCTAGTTCAAAGGGATGAGTGCTAGATATGGCTACCTTGTTTTAGTGCTATTTAGGTATTAGCTTTAAAAGACTATAGGAATAGGAGCTTAAGGATGAATAAGACAGTTCTAGTACTTGCAATAACGGGTGCTTTAATAACGTGGTCGACCCACAGCATTGCTGCTAAACCTGAGTGGGCTGGTAAAGGTAAGCCCGATTTAGAAGAAGTAAAAACGCTCGCTGAGGCTAAAAAAGTTGAAGGCGAAATTGATGATCGTGAGAAGCAGCTTGATTCAATGATCGAAGAGAAAAATAAGAAAGCGAAAAAAAGTAAGAACAAAAAAAGATAAGCAGAAACTAGATAAAGAACTCGACGATTTGGAAGACGAGAAAGAAGCCCTCGAAGAGAGTAAAGAGAAGCTCAAAGATAAGAAAGAAAAGCTTGAAGATGATATGGATAATGACGAAGAAAAGTCGGGATTAGAAAAGCAGAAAGACAAGAAAGCGGAACAAGAGCGTAAAGAAGAAGGAAAAGGGTCAGAGAAAGGCCAACAGCAGCGTGAAGAAAACAGCAAAAAGTGGTGGAACTTCTGGGAGTAATGCGAGGGCCTTACATCACCAATTCATTTCAACCTATCAGCACAGCTTTGTGTGGCAGCTAAGTCATTGGCTAAACATTATGACCAGTTAAAGATAAGTCTCAACCTGTTCAGGAATACATGAACTAACTTGTATTGGCTGAGGCTTATCTGTAGTTAGAATCACTGTAGCAAGATAGAAGTTTCAAGCAGGTGGTGTGCTTCGCCGCTCAGGTGCGGTAGCTCTGCCATGATCTTTTTAAACTTGTCATCGATTGACTCTGCTTCATTCAGCGATCGAAAAGCCAGTACAGCCTGTTCAGGCTCGCTGTTCACATAACCTTTCAATGTATCTAGCTGAATTTTATTGGCATTTTCAACTTTTGCTAGCGCGACATTAATTGCTTCGATGTTAATTGTTAACTCATTGCTTTTAAACATTTTTTATTATTTATGGGTTGTTGCTAATGCGCGCACATTAACACAATGATTTTTGCAGATATTGACCAAGATTATTAAATTGGAACAATTTTGAAAATCATTAAAAGCTGAACTGCAATGTGTGATTTGGATAGGTGTCAGAAATACGAAGCAATTTAAGGAGTTAATAGCTTTGGTTGGTCACTTAGCGTTGATTCGTCAATCTAAGCTTAAATAAAATAAGTTTAATCAGTATAGATTTAATTACTGTGGACTTAGCAAACGGCGAAAATTTTTGAATAGGGTATCGCTGGAAGAAAGTGCTTAATGAAGCTTAAGGAGAAGTTGGAGCGTGCAGCGGGAATCGAACCCGCATCATCAGCTTGGAAGGCTGAGGTAATAGCCATTATACGATGCACGCACACTGTCTTATGAGTAAGACTAAGGCATTAAGAGACTTGGAGCGTGCAGCGGGAATCGAACCCGCATCATCAGCTTGGAAGGCTGAGGTAATAGCCATTATACGATGCACGCACATCGTCTTAACGAGTTTGATAATGCCACATCTAACTGAAAACGAAACCTTTTTCTTTCATTTTTATTCTAAGTGCTCGCATAACCACCACTCCGCTAGTTTTTCCATCATGTTCGGCGTTTTCAGAGTGAATAAAATGTGACTAAAATCTCTAAAAAAGGAGGGCGAGAAATAATAGTAAATGTCATGCTGTTTTTTGCGATAAATCCGCCTTAATTTATAAACCTGTTTTAGTGGTACTTGGCTGTCATAAATCTCATGAAAATTAAGGAATTTGGAGTGTTAACATAAACTGATTTTTATTTGTGTTTTGGCGTCCACTAATAACAATCTGAATGCATAAATTTAACTTATTAGTTTGTCAAAACATTCAGTAAACTAATCCCAAATGAGTAGAGTTATAGGCACTTCTAAGGCTTTGCAGAAAAAAGTAACGAGTTCAGTTGATAATTCACGCAAAAGTCTCGTCATTCCATCTATCGTTTGGTACATTTGCCGCACATTTTGTCTCCCCTAAAATACCCATGCCTTCTCAGTTCCGAATTAACAAAATTGTTGAAATTGGTGACACTCTTCACCGCAGTGGCTGTGCCCCTTACAAGCTAGAGAAATACACTCAATTCTATGCAAAAAAGCATGGTGTTGATGTGATGATCCAAGCTACGCCAACTGCGATTAACTATCAATTTCCAGACGATAACAACGCCGTGATTCTTAAGCGTCTAAAGCCTGCGTCGATTAATCTGAGTTTGTTGGCCAATACGATCATTCGTATTAACCAGCCAAGCAGTGAGCCAGTACCTGAGCCTGTCGGCTACTCTAAATTTGTGACAGCACTTGCCAATATGGGTATTCCGCCTGCCTATTTGATGCTGGTGGGCAGTACGTTGGAAGCGGTGGGCTTTTCTGCGTTATTGGGTTTGATGGTGTGGGTATGTCAGCAAGTTCTTCATTCACGTCGTGCTATCGCGGTTGAATTCATCTCGGCATTGTTAACGGGCATCTTTGTGGCGTTTTTGGCAAGTACAGGGTTGCCGATTCCGGTGTGGGCGTTGTGTATCGCCTCGATTGTCTTGTTTGTCCCCGGTTTATCCATAGCCAACGCATTAGAATGTTTGGCGTTTAATGACTTGGTTTCTGGTACCAGCTTGCTAGGGCAGAGCGCCTTAACGCTGATTAAGCTGTTTGTCGGGATTATCATGGGGCTCAACATCGGTGAAGCGATATGGGGACAAGCGGTCTCCATCGACTATACCAATGCAGTACCGATGTGGATGCATATATCTGGCTTGGTGCTGATCTCTGTGTCTATCGGTGTGATGTTCAATGCACGTCCTAAAGACATCTTACTTGGTTTGCCAGTTGCCGTTCTCGGTATGTGGGGCCCATTCTATCTAGGTTTTGATAGTGGTTGGGTTGTCGGTACTTGGGTTACGACGGTTCTTATTACTTTGTACGGAACATGGATTGCTAAGAAGATGGAGCTCACGGGATCTATTTATATCGTGCAAGGGATCATCATCTTGGTTCCGGGTAGCCGAGTATTAGTGAGTGCTAGCCAGTCGGTGTTTGAACAATCGATTTTGCCTATCCCGAGTATCGGTTTGTCGGCGTTATTCATGTTCTCTGCAATCGTGGCAGGGCAAATCACCGCTTACTCGATTTACTCACCAAAAGTCGAACGTTAAACCTTTTCGCTTCTCAAGTTTTTAAACAAACACAGCTTAGCGGCTGTGTTTGTTCGTTTTAGGTACGGCTCTTTTTTTAAAGACAATTAACTCTTCGTAAAACTTGTTAGATTTATGCTCGCTAAGCCTGACAAGAGCCATTAAAATGGAACAAATTCTATTTAAATGAAGTATTAACGTATGTCTCTACCTCCTTGCCCGCAATGCCAATCTGAATATGTCTACCCAGACCAAAACAACCTAATCTGCCCTGAGTGTGCCTACGAATGGAACCCAGAAGAAGAGCGTTTAGAAAGAGAAGCCGCGCGTGTTAAGGACGTGAATGGCGTTGTATTGGAAAGTGGAGATAAAGTTACCTTCATTAAAGATCTAAAAATTAAAGGCAGTTCTAGCGTATTGAAAATCGGCACTAAAGCCGTGATTCGACGTATCAACGAAGGTAAAGACCACCAGCTAGATTGCAAGCTGGATGGTGGCGGTGAAATGCTGGTTACAGCGAAGTACGTTAAGAAGCAGTAACCATTGTTTCAAACAATTGTCGTAAATCTTCAATAAGTTTAAGTCGCTTCTCGGCATACTGATTCGCATATTGAACCGCAATAATTTCAGAGAATGAAGATGATCAGAGAATACCGTCCAGCCGATAATGAAACCGTTATAGATATTTGGTTAACCGCCTCGATCAAGGCGCATGATTTTGTGGCTCCTGAGTTCTGGGAGTCGCAAGTGGGTAATATGCGCGATATATACATCCCAGCATCAACAACTTACGTGTATCAAATAGACGGTGAGGTTCGTGGCTTTTATTCGCTTTATGAAGGGGTTTTAGCTGCGATCTTTGTGAGCCCGCAGCATCAAGGTTGTGGTGTTGGTAAGCAACTTATCCAACACGCGAAGCTTGAATGCCCGAATCTGTCTTTGAATGTGTATAAAGAGAACCAAGCGACCATTGAGTTCTACTTGTCTCAAGGTTTCTCTATTGCCAGCGAACAAACTGATGAGCACACAGGACATCAAGAATACACAATGCACTTATCTTAGGCTTGATAACTAAACCCGGTAGAAAAGTAAAAGGAATCAACATCATATGGACATGGTTAAAGCTGCTCTTTCGCATTCAATTGCCTTTCATCACTATGTGAACGCCTGTGCTGAAGATGGGTTAGATATTTACACGGGGATTTCCGATGGCAGTGATGCCTATTTAGAAAGACGAATTGCTTATTCAAAAGGCGAGGGTTTGCCAGAAGGGTGGACGCCTGCTTCTACGTATTTTTGTATCGACTCTGGTCAAATCCTTGGTGTCATAAGAGTTCGTCATGGTACCAGTCCGTACATCCACGATGTCATTGGACATATCGGATATGAGACGCTGCCGCAAGCCAGAGGGCGGGGTATCGCAAGTCATATGTTGTCTTGGGTTCAACGGCACGTATTGTCCGAAAGCGCTATTATTACGTGTGAGAGGGGCAATATTGCTTCGCAAAAAGTGATTGAGAAGTGCGGTGGACAATTCCTGAATACCTTTTACTCAGAGCAAGATAAACACGAAGTCTTACGTTACCAACTAGAACCCAAATGAACATTTAAGCGTGGCATTTAGTTTTATCGGGGGCGCTGAATTCCGGTTTTAGCGAAAATGAAACCACAGCCAATTATTGTTGGAGGTATTTTGAAGTATTCAACAAGATCTGCTCAGTCATCAGATTATGAATTTCTGTTTGAGCTTAAGAAAGCCGCTGAGTTTGAACCAATCAAAGCCGTATTTGGCTGGGATGAGCAGGTTCAACGAGATATACACGCTGAAGAGTGGGCAGAAGAACGACCTGAAATCATTGAATATCAAGGTAAAGCGATTGGCAGTGTGTTGTTACAAGACAAAGGCGAGCACTTTTATTTTTGTCGATTCTTCTTATTGCCTGAGTATCATGGAAAGGGCATTGGCAGCCTAGTATTGAAAGATTGCTTAACTAAGGCTGACAGCCTCAATAAACCCGTCGAACTTTGTTACCTGCAAGGTAATCGAGTTGGAGATCTGTACTTGAGGTTTGGCTTTGAAATTACCTCGCAAAACGATCAGTTTGTCTATATGTGGCGTCAGTAATTCCAAGCATTAGTTATTAACCTCAACGGCACAGTTCGCCATTGAGGTTTTTTGTTTTGGTTTTCAATTTAAGATTTAATCGCCAACAGTGCTCCGAACGTCACTAAGCCAAATCCACACGCTTGATTAAGCCTTTTCTTTGCTCTCAATAGATGCTTTTGCAATGTATTCGAAGTAAACAGCATAGCGACAATTCCAAACCATAAGCCGTGAAGAACGATCATATAAAGCCCATAGCCGAGTGCGACATGCTGGTTTTCTGCATCAGGTGAGATGACTTGGCTGAAGATGCTCAAGAAGAACAACATGGTTTTTGGGTTGAGCACGTTACATAAAAAGCCTTGGGCTAAATAGCGCCAAACACTGGTGCTTTGCTTTGCATCTTCCATAGGTGCAAGCTTGTTGTCCGCACTCAAGATACCTTTTAGCCCTAGATAAATAAGGTAGGCTGCGCCTGCGTATCTGATCATATCAAACAGCTGCTCATTCTGTGAGATTAAGTAACTGATCCCAAGCATTGAGTAACTGATGTGAACACAAATGGCTAAACTCACACCTATTGCAGTCCAAATCCCTGCTTGTCTTCCTTGATTGACACTGTTTTTCAAAACTAAAACGAAATCAGCTCCTGGACTAATAACAATCAATAGTCCCAATACTGCTAGGCTTAACCACTCCATAATGACTCCAACTCTTTATATTTAATGAGCCAGCATTGTATGGTTTTTTATTGCTGCCTATAATCGAAATGAATTCCACCTATCTGTGAGAAAAAATCACACATGAGACATTTGAAAGCATTCCATATTTTCCACGTAGCAGCGCATTCGAGCAGTTACAGTGAAGCGGCGGATAAACTCAATATCACACATGGCGCAGTGAGTAAGCAGATCAAGGTATTGGAAAATCACTTGTCCCAAGTTTTGTTCTACAAACAGGGCAGGAATGTGTGTCTTACCAAAGAAGGGG
Source organism: Vibrio sp. Vb339 (assembly GCF_902751245.1). Classification (NCBI taxonomy): domain Bacteria; kingdom Pseudomonadati; phylum Pseudomonadota; class Gammaproteobacteria; order Vibrionales; family Vibrionaceae; genus Vibrio; species Vibrio sp. Vb339. The sequence continues at coordinate 1,166,492 of NZ_CADDIS010000001.1, forward strand.
AATTACTCAAAGGTTACACAGAGCAAGCGTTCCAAGCCTTGGAAACTGGAGTCCATAAGCTTAATCAGTTGAATCATCAAGCGTTGGAAGTTTCATGCGAACCCACATTGACCATGCGTTGGTTAATGCCTCGACTCGGTGATTTCTATAACGAATCCGGAATTGATGTTCGATTGTCTACCGCAGGTGGACCTGTGACATTAGGCGCAACTGGTTTAGATATGGCCATTCGCCGAGACGACTTCAACGTAACCGAGCACTACAAACAGATTCCGTTAGTTGAAGAATGGGTTGGCCCAGTGTTCTCGCCTGATTATTGGCAACAGGTCAAAGACAAGCTAGCCGATGTGAAATTACTGCACAGCAGCACGCGACCAAACGCTTGGAGCCACTGGACATCCATCACCAAAGGTAGTGAATTTGATCGCCGAATGGTGCCGCAAGCTATTTCAAACCAGACCTTTGCACACTTCTATTTCTGCTTTCAAGCGGCCGTTGATGGGCTAGGAGCGGCTCTTGGATCTTATCCATTGGTGGTTGATGATTTGAATAGGGGCAACTTAATCGCACCGTTTGGCTTTGTACCTTCCGGTCATCAGTACATATTGCTCACACAAGATAGCAACCATGATGAGTCTGAAAGCCCGTTTGTGGTTTGGCTGAAGAATGAGTTGTCACAGTGTGTTCCAACCTTATAGGAACGACAGCCTCCGACCTAGAAGTGTGCTTGTCTTATGTCAGACTTTAGTTCGTTATTGTGAAAATCACTCAATAGGCAAAGACAGCACGCCACCATTGAGTTCGACTTGTTTTAGCCATTCGGTTGGAATTTCGCCATCTTCTTCGTAGAAACACGCCGCTAATACCGCGCCAATAACAATCGCACGCCCGCAGCTGTCACCGCCACATAAGATATTGTCTCGAATACCTTGCTTATAGCTCTGAGCACCCGCAATGATGCGAATCAGCAAGGGAAATGCGGCACTCAGTTCACAATGCAATCCGAACTTCTTCGCGGCATCTGTAATCGAAAGCTCAGGTTCAGCCAATGCTTCATCGATTTGATCGTGTATAAACTTGCTACAGGTTTGTCGCACCATTTCTACCGATTGCAATGGCGAGTTGCCTTGAATTGCCGCTTGAATCAGTAGGGTGATGGCTTGCGCCCATTCTACGGCTTTGCCGTTGTTGTTGGTCACTCGTACCGCACTCTCTACCATTGCTGGTAAAGTGTGAGAGGTGTAAGTACACGCGACCAAAGGGATGATTTTTGAAACAGCAGGTAATTGAGTATCATCCGCACCACACGCTGTAATTGGGGCGTTTGCCAATTCCAATTGATGGATGTTCAACAAGCTCATACGAGTCGCTTTATCAATGTAGCCTTTCCAACTACCACCGAAATCAAACCAGAAGCGGAAGTGCTTGATGTAGCTCGCTTCATCGTATTTTTGGTTGTCGACTAAGCTATCGACCATCGCCAATAACTGAGCGCCATATTGCGATTGCTCGCCTGCGGTTTTACCTTGGTGCGCAAAGTAGCCCTTGTCTTGGTAATCGGACTGATTCGGTGAGCGAAATTCTGGCTCAAAACCCGCTACGTGTAAGATCCTCTCTTGGTCGTACAGCCAGTGCAGCCCCATTGAAGCGGCGTCTCCAACCAATGCGCCGACAACGGCGTAAAAAGCTCTTTCTTTATGATTGTCCATACTGAACGATGTCCTTGAGATGAATCAACGTAGTTCGTTACATTAAGTATAGTGATTAGGCGAGCATTTTGCTGTGTTTCTGAGAAGAAATATGAAGGGATAAATCCTGATTGGTCAATAGCTTAAACCAATCAGGTGAAATTGATAAGGGCGATGAATAGTCTGGTGAATTCGTATTTTTGATTGGTGGTGTTATTGATGGTTGAGATAGGCACTAGAGCGCTGCTCAATCACTTTGAAAAGACGTGAAAGCGCAAAGCACAAAGTAAAATATACGAAGCCAACAATCAGCCAGATCTCGAAGATCAAACCTGAAGAGTTTGCCATCTCAGTACCAACAAACGTCATCTCTTGGATCGAAATCAGAGACACAATCGACGTGTCTTTGACCAAGGAGATTGCTTGGCCAGCCAATGGCGGTGTGATGGCCGTTAATACTTGCGGGCCAACCACAAATCGATACTTAGACAACGCCGATAAGCCGAGTGAATCGGCCGCTTCCCATTGGCCTTTTGGAATACTTTCTAAGCCAGCTCGAATCACTTCTGCGATGTAAGCCGAAGAGAGCAAACCAATACAGATAACACCAGACGCCAGGTTTTCCCAAAGGTTAGCAGGACCAAACAGAAGGGCTTGAACAGCGTTAATCTCGCTGTTGTGTTCACGTAAGATACTTTCTAAACCAAGTAATGGAATCAGTTGGTTAGAAACGAAGAAATAGAATATGAAGACAAAAACCAGTGGTGGAATATTTCGAACCAGCTGGATAAAAATCAGTGCAGGGGTACGAAAGAAAGCAATTTTAGAGTGTCTTGCAACGCCAAGTAATGTGCCAAAAGAGAGTGCTAACACCATGCTCCAGACACTCAAGCGCAGTGTGGCGATCAAGCCTTGGAAAAAGTACGGGACGTTACCTTCGGATGGCGGAATAAAAATCAGGGTAAACGCATCTTCCCAGCGCCACTGGTAGTTAATACCAACAGCAGAGCGATAATAAAGCCAGCCTGCAAACACACAAATGACAGCGAGTAACACACCATCTAAAAGAGTAAGGCGTTGATACCAAGGCTTCATATGAACGTTGGGCTTAGGTGTTGTTAATGCGCTAGTTTTACTCACGTCATTCCTGTTTAAACATTAATTATTATTGGGTTGTTGCTTGGATCTAAGACGAATCAAATAAAGCTACTTAAAAAGGCTACTTAAATCGTCGATGAGAAGGCAGTGCAAACAGTGCACTGCCTTGATTTAGATTCGACAGATTAGCTCATATTAAAAAGTGAGCTCAACTTCAGATTACTGACCTTGAGCAATCTGGTCTTGCCAATCTAAAGTAGAGAACCAGTACTCGTAACGCTCTTTCAACCAACCGTCTTCAGTACGTGCTTTGATCCATTCGTTGAAGAACTCTGCCTTGTCAGTTTCACCCAGGCGAACTGCAAATGCTTCGTTACCTTTGGATAGACGCTCTTCAAATGGAATAAATAGCGTGTCTGCGTTTTTGATCGCTTCGTGTTCTGGTTTCGGGCTAGACGCGATAACCGCGTGCGCGTTGCCGTTTAACACTTCTTGGAATGCTTGAGCATCGTCATCGAACTGTAGAACTTTCGCTTTAGGGAAGGTTTCACGAGCCACTTGAACTGTGAACGCACCACGACGAGCAGCAATTTTCACGCGACGAGAATCAAAATCAGAGATCTGAGTAAAACCTTCCGCTAGCTCTTTATTAGCAGCCAGTTGAACACCAGAGTGCGAGTATGGTTCAGTGAACAGTACGCTTTTAGCTCGCGCTTCAGTAATAGACATACCGCCGATGATCACATCAAACTTCTTCGATAATAGAGAAGGGATAATGCCGTCCCATGCCGTAGGTACAAATTCGACTTTCCAACCTGAATCTTCGGCAAGGCGTTTCGCCACGTCGATTTCAAAGCCAACAAGATCGCCTTGTTTGTTACGCATCGCCCAAGGAACAAATGTCGACATACCAACGCGTAGAGAGCCGCGTTCGTTGATTTTGTCTAGGTTAGGCGTTTCAGAAGCAAGTGCAGGCAAACTGACGGCAAGCGCAAGTAGGGCTGTAATTGCGGTTTTAAATAGCTTCATGCTGATAAATCCTTATTGTGTTCGCCAGTTAGCTCCGAGCTTATGCTCAAGCCAAGCTGCAACGGCAGAAAGTGAAAGTGTAAGTGCAAGGTAAATGATTGCCACAGAGAACCAAATCTCAAATGGCATCGCGGTTTCAGAAACGATGTTTCTGGCTTCGGTTGTTAGGTCAAAGATAGCCATGACACTCACAATCGAAGAGTTTTTGATAAGAGAGATCACTTCATTAGTCAAAGGTGGCAAGGTGCGTTGCACCACCTGAGGAAGAATCACATCCCAGTAAGTATAGGTCTTTGATAAGCCCAAAGATTGAGCTGCTTCAAATTGTCCTCTCGCAATACCATTTAAACCAGCACGGAAGATTTCGGCGGTGTAAGCACCTTGGAAAAGTGCCAAGGCTAAAACGGCAGTGCTAAAACGATCCAGCCCTAACACGGGGCCAAACACAAAATAGAGTAAATAAATTTGTACTAATAACGGCGTGTTACGAATCAACTCAACATAGCTGGTGGCTAAGGTGCGTCCAACCACAGAATTTGAGTTTCTCAATAGCGCTGTCGTTAAGCCGATGAACAGCGTCGCGACCAAAGAAATCAGAGAGATATTGATAGTAACCAACAACCCTTCGACTAACTCTGCAGGCCACCATTCGCCATCTTCATAGAAAGCAATATAGTCCGGCACGCGCTCCCATTGCCAGCTGTATCCCATGGTTTGTGCGCCAGAATCGAGAATCCAAACAACAGCGGCCACCAGTACAACTATTTGTATTAGAGCGGAAAGGGCGGGTTTAATAATTCGAATCAACATCAATAAGTCAGGATCTGATTTAGGAACGTTTGAGTACGTTCATGTTGAGGGTTTTCAAAGAGCGCTTGTGGAGTATTCGATTCCACAATTTGTCCTTCATCCATGAAGATAACGCGATCGGCCACTTGTTTTGCAAAGCCCATTTCGTGGGTCACACACACCATGGTGATGCCTTCGCTCGCCAGTTCAACCATCACATCGAGCACTTCGTTGATCATCTCCGGATCAAGCGCTGAAGTGGGTTCATCGAATAAGAGTAATTCCGGCTTCATACACAGAGAACGGGCGATAGCCACACGTTGTTGCTGGCCGCCAGAAAGTTGCACTGGGTATTTGTTGGCTTGTTCTGCAATGTGCACGCGCTCGAGATAGTGCATTGCTATCTTTTCGGCTTCTTGTTTGCTTTTTTTCAGCGTACGAATTGGAGAAAGAGTTAGGTTCTCAAGCACGGTAAGATGGGGGAATAAATGAAAGTGCTGAAACACCATTCCGACTTGGCCTGGTGTGTTGAACTTACTCGGAAGTACTTGTTCTAGCACGGAAAGTTCGCCACTTTCGAAAGGTTCTAGCTGATTGATGCAACGGATCAAGGTTGATTTACCCGAACCTGACGGCCCGCAAATCACCACTATCTCTCCTTGTTCAATATTTAAATCGATATCCTTCAGGGCATGAAAATCACCATACCACTTGTTAAGTGACTTAAACTTAACCATTTCCTTGAGATTGTTCAAATCGTTGTTCATACCTAGTAAAGACACAGGTTTACCTTAACAATATAGAAATATGATTGCACATAAAATTAGGGACTTATGAGAATTTAATAGCATCTTGTAGGGCAAATTAAAAAGCAGCGCCCAAAATGAACGCTGCTTCTGTTGTACGAAAGAAAAAAGTAATGGGTTCAGTCAGATGTGAAAATTCATCTTTGTATGACCACTATCTTTGTTTTCTTTCTTTTTCCCGATTCTTAGTGAATCGCAGACTCTAGAATCTCACGTGTTTTCTCTGGCGTGATTGCTTGGTTCTCGCCAAGTTGTAGGTAGCCGTGTGATTCAAGTTGAGCGACAACATTGTCAATCGCCGTTGCTTTGTTTGTTTCGTAGCCGTCGAACATGGTTGCTACGTCTAGGCTGTGGTAGAAGGCTTCGATTGCAGCGATTGTGCGCTCTGCTAAATCAGCACCCGCTTCTAGGCCAAATACGTTACGACCCATTTGCTCTAGCTTGCCACGTTTTGCTTCGATTTGGTTACGAAGTAGCGAAGGTTGAACAATCGCAAGCGAACGTGCGTGGTCTACGTGCCATAGTGCAGTGAATTCGTGGCCAATCATGTGTGTTGCCCAATCTTGAGGAACACCCGTACCAATCAGGCCGTTAAGCGCTTGGTTTGCTGTCCACATTAGGTTTGCACGCCATGCATCGTTGTCACGCTCGTCGTATTGCTTACCCAGGACAAGTAGGTTCTTAAGCAGTGTTTCCGCGTAACCGTCTTGAACCATAGCGTCTGTTGGCATCGTGATGTATTGCTCACATACGTGAACCCACGCATCAACTAAACCGTTGATCAGTTGGCGTTCCGGTAGAGACTTCATTACATCTGGGTCCATAACTGCAAACTTAGGCTGTACTGCAGGGTTAAGGAAAGCAAGCTTCTCTTGAGTCGCTTTACGCGTGATTACCGCGCCCATGTTAGATTCAGAACCTGTCGCAGGAAGAGTCAGTACCGCGCCGATTGGCGTCGCTTCAGTTACTTGGTGTTTGCCCGTTAGGATATCCCAACCGTCGCCGTCGTATTTAGCCGCTGCAGCAACGTATTTAGAACCGTCGATTACTGAACCACCGCCAACCGCGATAATGAACTCTACGTTTTCTTCTTTAACAAGAGCGACTGCTTTGTCTAGCGTCTCTTTTGTAGGGTTTGCTTCGACGCCAGAGAACTCAATCCAAGAGTGATCTTTCAAAGATTCTACAACTTGGTCGTAAACACCGTTGCTCTTGATTGAACCGCCACCATAGATGACCAGTACTTTCTTCGAAGTATCAACCGCTTGGCTGATAGCGTTGATTTGGCCTTGGCCGAAATGGATAACAGTAGGGTTAACGTAAGTAAATTGCATCAGAGATTCCTTGTGTAAAGCGAAATTTGTTATTTTGGTTTATTGCTCAATTTCTATATTTGCATATTAGTACAGTAATCTAGGTCAATGAAGAGCTGTTCCTCCAAATAAATTGCCTATTTCTACAAACTTGATATTCTTCCTCTGCTTTAGCTTACTTACTCTTAGCACTTGGAATGGAAAGTCGCCACTTATGAAAACACTCGCTCAGTTATTACAGTCTTATGTAGAACACAAAGGTTGGGATGATCTCGAAGGGATCAGAGAAACTGAAATTGGCGGTGTGTGGTTGTATAGAAGCAGTGGTGGGAATCAGCGTCAGCCATTTACTTACCAGTCTGGCATTATCATGCTCGGACAGGGCAAAAAGAACATCTACATTGGCGAAAGGCCAGTGACTTACGCTGCGGGTGATTATCTTGTGGTAGGTGTGCCAATGCCGTTAGAGTGCGAAGCCTTGCCTGTTAATGGTGAACCATTGCTTGGCTTGTCGATTAGCATTGATTCTCAACGCTTGCATAGCTTAGTAAAAAAGCTCGAAGACCAAGGCTTCTTAGAGAGCTACTGCAACAAGCATAAACAGAACTCGAGTGGCTTAGAATCGACGCCGATGGAAGAGCAAATGCTAGAGAGCTTTACCCGGTTGGTGAAAACGCTGCATTGCGACATTGAAGCCAACATCTTGGGCGATGCCATGGTGACAGAGATTGTCTACCGCGCATTAACCGGTTCAGAAGGGCGTGTGCTGTTTGATTTAGCACATCATGATGGCCATTACGCACGTGTTGCCAAAGCGCTGTCAAAAGTGCATGAAGAGTACGACCAAACCATCACCGTTCAATCGCTTGCTGACGAAGCCAACATGAGTGTGTCTGCCTTTCACAATGCATTCCGTAATGTGACGTTTGAGTCACCACTTCAATATTTGAAGAAGGTCAGGCTCAACAAAGCCAAAGAGCTGATTCAACTAGAAGGCCTGCGAATCAGCGATGCTGCACGTCGAGTCGGCTATTCTAGCCCATCCCAATTCAGTCGCGAATTTAAGCGCCACTTCAATACTACTCCAAGAGCGGTTTAGTTCTGTATATTGTTGATTGGCGGGAGAGGAAGTAGAAGGCTTCACTGCTCTAACGAGTTTGTTTAGCCCCATAAAATCAGTCGCTAAAATGCCATACCAATAGAGACGTTAAACGTATCCTCATCAATGTCATAAGGTAGATCCTCACCCTCTGACTCGCCGCTGTCCACTTGGTAGTTTCTCCACTCCATTTTTAGCTCTGCAAACTTCCATTTAGTCGATACACCGAGGGCGTTGAAATAGGTTGCGTCAGGGTTGGCCGCGTCATTAACCTCGTCGCTGAGCTGAGCGCCACCTATGCCGAAATTATAATAAGGGCGAACCGTGATGCGTTTAAGCGGGAAGCTGTAACCTGCGCCTACCTTAACAAACGCCATGCCTTCACTGATCGCGTTTTGGTCGTAGTCTTCTAGTTGGTCATCACGCTTTCTGTGCTGGTACTCACCACCAATCTCAAATAGGTCACCACGAAACATCAGGTCGACGTATTGAGATGAGAGTTTATCTCCCTCCTGATACCCCAAGCCGAACGCAATATCAGCCATAGAGGGAGCTGAAAATCCTGCTAATAGGGCAGCTATCACTCTTGTTTTAATGCGCTTTGTCATTGCCGAATCTCCTTAGTTCAGGGCGTTGTATTTCTTATCAATCATGCAGTTTCTCAACACCGTCGCATACATGGCTTTGTTATCTTCTGCGGCCTGAGCGCCTGCTCGTCGGCCGCTAACTCTACCGGATACCACACCAATCGCCGCACCAGTCTTGGCCGCGTCAGATCCAGAGCCACCAGAGATAGCGCCAACAGCAGCGCCAGCCGCCGCCCCTTTCGCTGCGCCTTTTACGCCGCTTCCTTTCTTGGTTTCTGTAGGTGCTGTCAGCGTTGACTCAGCAACACCTTGGCATGTTGCAAGTTCTTGCTGAGCAACCTCAAGCGTCACGTTGTCGTAATTGAATGAAATGTGAGTGGTTGGGTCTGTGATGTAGCCACTACCAGCAAGAGCAGAGAGGGAGGTCATAACTAGGCTCAGGCCTAACAGTTTCGTTCTTTTGTTCACTTTCTAATCCTCAAGTTGACCAAACAAATTCGTTTAATCATTGATATTGAACTCTCTTCGAGGTCGACAAATAGATTTAAACGTAATGAAGCGATAAGTTATCTTCATGTTGTGTGCATACTATCTTGGTGGGCATATGTTGGATAATGACCTTGAAACATAAGAGTTATTTGTCTGATGCATAACATGTTTCAGCTATGAGCTATTTACTCAGGCTGTTTTTGAGAGAGCAGGCTTAGAAAAGGGACAACTTATGAGAATATCACTCCCTTGTTAATCAAGATGAGCAAATGTATTGAATTGTAGGTAATTTCAGTATGTTGGTATTTGAATTTCTAATTTATTATTAATGTATTTATATATTAAAAGCGCTCTAAAATAATTAGTTATTTAGGTTAAGACTTTATGCACGTATATAAGAATAAAAATCAAACAATACAGTCAATAAGTGCTTTTTAAGAACTTTAGTGTGAACGGCCTATCAAATTCTTTCTAAATTACTAAAATTATTCCTCAGTCTATCTGAGAGAGTATTCATGATTGTTGAATATATCTGAAAATAGAAAGAATTTATTGCTCGGTTAGCGTTCATATTGCGGATAATTAGTCGTGTTGTGACTAATTATTCTGTAACGTGCTGATTTATAGTCAAGTGATAGCCTGACGGTTATCACGTTTCTCCTAAAACAATTAAACTAACATGGCGCTACTTTAATCATTCTTCCAAATACGATTGTTAAATATAAATACGTATGCCTATTTTATTAAAAGGATAATACCGATGAGTAGCGATATCATTAAAATTTCAAGAAACACTGAAAACGCACCAATTAATTCTGTATCTACACAAACGGTCGCTTTTTCTCATTATAATAACTTTTCTGCTCAACTTCCGATTGACCCTAAAACGGGTGAAATAGTCATCGGTGATATTAAAGATCAGGCCGAACAATGTTTGAATAATATTAAAGCGATTGTTGAAAGCATCGACCACGTTATGGATGATGTCGTGAAGATTCATGTTTTCGTTAAGAATATTTCTGATATCGATGCTATTGATGAAGTTTACAAAAGCTTCTTCCACAACAGCCTGCCAACACGCACTGTCGTGGGTGTCGCTGCGCTGCCAAACAGCGATGCGTTAGTTCAAATGGATGCTCTCATTTCTAACGGTGAAGGCACTAAACCACAAGCACCTTGCGCGCTAATTAAGGTATCAAGAAATACGGATAATGCGCCTCAAAGTGCTGTGTCCACGCAGACTGCGGCTTTTTCTCACTACAACAATCTTTCAGCTCAGTTGCCTATAGATGTAGCCACTGGTGAGTTGGTTTATGGTGGTATCGAAGCGCAAACTGCGCAATGTCTATCAAACATCAAAGCTATTTTAGAAAGTATCGGTCATGTCATGAATGATGTGGTTAAAACGACTATCTACCTAAAAAATATCGCAGACGCGGAAGTGGTAAATGAAGTATGTGCTAAATTCTTCCCTAGCTATGTTCCTGCTCGTACCGTTGTTAATGCCGCTGAATTACCAATGGGTGCTTTAATTCAAATTGATACATCCGTTTCACATGGCGACGGTACACCGCCACAATTATCTGAAGACACTCGTTTACTGGTAATAGAAGCCAATAATACCGATGCTGCATCATTTATGCCTTATTCGCATACTGTTGCTTTCTCTCACTACAATCATATTTCAGGACAATTACCTTTAGATCCGAAAACAAATGAAATTGTTGCTGGTGGGGTAAAAGAACAAGCTGAACAATATTAAGGCGATAATTGAAAGCGTTGACCATAGCATGGACGATACGGTGAAAATTAATATTCAACTTAAAGATATTTCAGATATTGATGCGGTAAACGAAATCTACACCACATTCTTTAATGCTGAGTTGCCTGCAAGAACGGTAGTAGGGGTTTCAGAAATCCCAATGAATGCTTTAGTACAAATTGATGCTGTCGTTTCTAACTGTGAAGGGACCCCTCCACAAGACGTTGTTGCTTAAATCAAATGAACCCTTCTCGATAATATCGTTCAGATCTCGGTTTAGCTTCCAAATAGGGAGCAAATTCAACAGGCCGAGATCTGATCCGTTCACCTCATTACTCAAGTTCATCGAATCGACACACCTAAGCTTATCCCGTAAACATGGTATTTATAAGGTTGAAGTGTTTTAATATGAAAAACAGACGCTTAACGTAATAAAGAAACCCGTTTATGCAATTTCGAGCCATTTTACTGCTATGTCTTACCCTAATAGGGTGTACGTCCAATCAAGAGTTGGTACCCGACCCAACAACCATTACGCTATTTTATGGTGATACATCTATCTCTGCGGGTGTTTTAGAGGATAAAACATTCAATTCAGTCCTCGCCGATAGGGTTGAAAGCGTTACGTTTTCAGGCTCAATATCAAAGCAAGACTCAGGCTATTTTGTCGATATGTTAGTGATTCGAGAAACAAAAGAGCCACGTTCAACACGACAGCTGAACACCTCGCTTCTAATGAAACCTGGAGAGTTAGTAGATGTTGGCGGCGTGAATAACGATATTTTTAGGGTGATTCTTGAGTAACAAAAATAAAGTGTTCAATTAATCTGATTTTTTGCTTTACCTCAACCTAACTTCAAGTCTTAAGCTTCTCTGACCCAATGAGAAGGAGCTTATTATGCAAAATAACTACGTAAAAGAACTTGCCGTTAAAACTTACCAAGAAGACCTTCAGAAAGAGTACGTTAAATCTCGATCTCGGCCTTTCCACGCCCCGAGTTTTATTGGCGGGGTGTTGTTGTCAGTTGTGTTGGTAGCACTGTTTTAATTTATGCAGAATCTTTGATCCATAGCCGACTCTCTCTATTCCGACTTGCTTGTACTTAAATACTTACGACACAATCGCTTAGGTTGAGTTGTGACGCTAATGTTGAGAGGAAATATGGCAAGTCCAAGAGTGTTAAAGGCACAGATTACTGATATTACCTGTGGCGAGAATGTCACTATCATCGAGCCAAGTAACGTTTATGGCTGTGAGCTTAAAGATGATGTATTCGTTGGCCCCTTTGTTGAGGTTCAAAAGCACACCGTGATAGGCGCAAGAACTAAGATTCAATCTCATACTTTTATTTGCGAGTATGTGACTATTGGCAGTGACTGCTTTGTTGGCCACGGCGTGATGTTTGCGAATGACTTGTTCAAAGAGGGCAAACCAGATCCAAACCCAGACAATTGGGGACGCACTGTTATCGCAAATAACGTTACCATTGGTTCCAATGCGACAGTGTTGTCTATCAGCATTTGTGAAGGGGCGGTGATTGGCGCGGGAAGTGTAGTGACGAAAGACATTACCGAAAAAGGTATTTACGCAGGTAATCCGGCTAAGAAGTTAAGGGACTTATCATAGGTTAAAAGAGACAAACTAGCTGTTGATGATTCATAATATATGGCATCAATAGTGATTGTTAGAATAGAGAGTTGCTTATGAACATTGTGACCGTCTATAGCGGTAATCAACAGGTATACGCGAATTTGTATCAGGGGTATGCGGCCGAGTTTTCAAAGATCATTGGAGATAAACCAGACGAGTACGGCTTGTTTGAGATCTACCCGACGCTTGGTGATACCGTTACGGGTTACTTACTCTACATTGATGGAGTTCCTGCCGCGTTAACCGCCATTGAAACCAAAGCGCCAAACGAGTTTGAGATTTGCGACTTCTATGTAGTGCCTTATTTTCGAAAAAATAAAGTAGGAAAACAGTTTATTTCTGAACTGTTTGAACATCTAAAGGGCAGTTGGGAGATCAAGCAAGTACTAGGTGCAGAGCATGCAGTTAAATTCTGGAGAGAGGTGGTCAATGACTACACTTCAGGCAACTACGTTGAAGACCAGTATCAGGACGAAAAATGGGGCTTAGTAACGAGACAGTGCTTTAATCACGATGGTATTACCAAGTAAAACCTTATACATCAGAAGCTGGCAGCGTCCTTCTAGCCAGCTTCGAGCCTTTTTATTTAAAGGTTTACGTTACGGTTACTTCTGAGGTTTATTACGTTCGATTACGCTAATTGCGATCGCTAAAAACAGGATGTCTTTCACTAAAAAGAAGTTAGTGACTAAGATGCCATCCGATACTTTCCAAGCGTTTGGCGTTGTAATTAGAAAGCTGAGTGTCACAACAAAGATAGCCGCTGCAGCAATGCCTGAGTAGAAAGCTACTGTCGGTTTCTTAAATCCAACGATCAGTCCAATCGCGACAATGATCTCCGCGCCACCCACCATGTTAGACACAGCTTGGACTGAGAACAGATTGTAAAGCCAGTTCATTGCAGGATGATTTGCGATTAGCGGTTCAATGAGCATCGCTTCGGTTGGCGTAAACTTATAAATACCAATCCAAGCTAACACCAATGCTACGCCAATCACGCCTAGGTTGTATCCCACATTACTCTGTTTTAAATCATAGGTTTGAACATGCATAAAAGTACTCCATTTAATAAAATCCCTGAATATGACCGCAAGAGCTCAGATTAAATTTCGCGCTGTGAATAATACTTAATATATTTATCTAAAAACTTAATAGGTAACGACTTATTGTCTCGATAGGAACTTAAAGGCTAGTGATGTTGAGAACCAAAGCAATGGGGAAGCGATAGTGCTGTTCAAAAGGTGCCGCGAGCTTACCAATTTTTGTTTTCAATATTAGGAATTTGGATTAGATTACGCTGATGTTCACCCTAATTATAAGAAGAGTATAACCAGTGAAAATTCATAGAATTAACCCGACCAAACGTTGGTCTGATGTAACTGTTTTTAACGGTATCGCAAGCTTTGTGGAAGTGGCAGAGACGGATACAACAGCACGAATTAAGAGTCAGGTTCAGCAAATCTTCGAACAAGCTGAAGAAATGATGAGTTTGGTAGACAGCGACAAATCTCGCGTATTGTCGGTGACTATTTACCTAACGGATTTCGCTAACTTTGATGCACTAAATGAAGTTTGGGAAGCGTGGTTCCCTGAAGGCTGTGCGCCAAGCCGTGCATGCGTGAAAGCAGAGCTTGCTAACCCTGAACTATTGGTTGAAATGTCATTCATGGTTGCTGCGGGTGAAAAGTTTCAATAAGGCGAACTATCGGTAGAAATAAGCTTCGTCGATATAAACGCTAATCAGCCAATCAATTAGACAGCGAGCAGATAAAACAAAGCCACTCAGGTGAATCACTTGAGTGGCTTTTTAGTGTTCTACGTTATCCGAAACTAAATCGGATTATGCATTAAGCGAGACCTTGATCTCTTGCCATCTGCTTCGCGATCTTCGGCGCGTGCCATAGACACGGCAGTAAGATAAACGATACCGGAACCGCTGTGATTACAATGAACGACTGTAGAGCGGAGATGCCGCCAGAGCCCATTGAGATAAGTGCAATTGCTACCGCACCCATGATGATACCCCAGAAGGTACGTACGGCTGCGTTCGGCTCTGTCGTGCCCGTCATTACTACACTGATGGTGTAAGTCATTGAGTCACCTGTTGTCACGATGAACGTGGTCGTCAGGATCAGGAACAGAATTGCAATCAGAGCTGGGAACGGCAGTTGCGCGGTAATTGCTAGAAGAACCGCCGGAAGGTTGAAGCCTTCGAACGCACTAGAAATCACACCTGGGTTCTCTAGTTCAAACGCTAAACCACTACCACCAACGATGCTGAACCAGAAACATGTTACAAGCGGTGCAACGATGCTGATAGAAACGATCATTTGGCGAATAGTACGGCCACGTGAGATACGAGCAATGAAGATAGCCATCATTGGGCCATAGCCTAAGAACCAACCCCAAAAGAATACAGTCCAGCCACCTAGCCATGCTGTATCTTGGCGGTATAGCGCCATTGGGATGAAGTTATCAACCATTTCGCCCATACCTTGCAGGTAGCCATCAACGATGAAGCTCGTTGGGCCAACAAGAAGGATGTAGCCGATTAGACACACAGACAAGATGATGTTGTAACGGCTTACTAGTTGGATACCTTTGTTCACGCCGCTCAAAGCAGAAAGCGTGTACATTGCGATAGCAAAGATAATAACAACACTTTGAGTTGCAAAGCTGTCTGAAATGCCAAACAGTTCGCTTAGCGCGTAGCTGATTTGTAGGCCAAGGAAGCCGATAGGGCCGATAGTACCTGCGGCTACGGCCACGATGCTGCATGCGTCGACTACGTTACCAATCCAGCTATTAATTGCTTTGTCGCCTAGTACTGGGTAAAGCAGAGTACGAGGCTTAAGAGGAAGGCCTTTGTCGTAATGCAGGTGCATTAACACGATAGAAGACAAACCACCTAAGATTGCCCATGCAAGGAAACCCCAGTGCATGAAAGATTGTGATAGGGCGTTAAACGCCATCGCTTGTGGATCAGCGTTGCCATACAGTGGCGGAGCCGAAACAAAGTGAGCAATAGGTTCTGCCGCTGCCCAGAACACACCACCGCCGGCTAGCAGCGTACATAGGACGATAGACATCCATTTAAAGGTGGTCATTTCAGGTAGGGCAAGCGTTCCTAAGCGAACGTGGCCGGTGCGACCTAGTGCAAGCACTAAACCGATAATGAAGTTGAGAAGTAGTAGGACTTGCCAGAAAGCACCGAACCATTTAGTTGAATAACTAAAGCCGATGTTTACAAGTTCGGACAACACGGAGGTGTTGGTGAAGGCTAGGATGACAAAGAGGGTTAAAAAACTGCCACTAAGCCAAAAGACTGGGTTTCCGAGTTCCAGTTTTTCACCCAAAGATTGAGCTTTATTGAAATCGATAGAAGTAGATTCTGCGTTGATGTTTTCGTTGGCGACTTGCGTCAAGTTGGACATTATTTCTTCGCTATATTTGGCTCTTTCAAGCCTATGTATTTCTCCCACACTTGCATAGAAATGTGAGGTTCGTCAAAAAAGCCGCCGATACTAACACATTTGTTATCAAAAAGTGGGCGAATTCCCAAAAGAATCCCAAATCGCTTTTAAATCACTACTTTTTGGCTAGTTTTGATACGAATTTTTTTCTCGAATCCAAATCACATTTCTGATTTTTGAGACGTTATTTTTTAGCTTTCCGAAATAAATTAATATTAGTTGTTGGTGCAAAATAAGTGTCGACTTATTGCATGCTATAAACAAATTAATGCGAGTCATTTTATAAATACTGAATATTTTAGGTGTTAAATTGGCGCTGTTACCTACAGTTGTTTTGCGAAGAGATTTAAGTGGTGAGGAAAGTCCCATTTAAATTAAACATCTTGAAACAACAACTTAAGGGATAGCTAACATGCACCTAAATCAAGGAAGAGTGGCCAAGAAGGTTTTTACACTCAGTACGCTCACCGCGTCATGCTTAATGGCGTTCAACAGCTATGCGGCTGTGGATTGCTCAACGTTAGAAACGTGGGACTCTGCCACTGTATACACAGGTGGTGATCAGGTTTCACATGACGGCAGTGCTTATACGGCAAATTACTGGAATCAAAATAACAACCCAAGCCAATTTGAAGGCGACTACGCACAATGGAAGAAAATCGATGTGTGTAGCGGCGACGGAGGTGGCGGTACGCCAAATGAAGTACCAACGGCTTCATTAACGGCACCCTCTGCTTCTGACGTGATTACTGAAGGCGATAATGTTGTATTGAGTGCAACAGCACTAGATTCTGATGGCAGTGTGGCTTCGGTTGAGTTCTTTGTTGATGGCACATCAGTTGCGGTAGTCACAGCGGCACCTTTCGAAGCGACTTGGGCTGCAACGTCGGGTAATCATCAGGTTTCTGTTGTTGCAACGGATAATGAAGGCGCAGCAAGTGTTGCAAGTGCGGTTTCTGTTTCTGTTGATTCAGCACAACCAGGGAATGAAGCACCGACAGTTTCAGTTGCACTTTCAGTGACATCTGTTGATGTTGGTGGTGTAGTCACACTGACAGCAACGGCAGCAGATAGCGATGGCACGGTTGATAAGGTTGATTTCTACGTAGCGGGTGCTCTTGTGGGTACAGCAGCAACGAGCCCTTACACGTTAGATTACACAACGACTCAAGCGGGTTCTTTAGCGGTTTACGCGAAAGCAACAGACGACCAAGGTGCGACTGCAGATTCTGCGTTGGCATCGTTGACTGTGAATGGCGCTCCAACAGTGAGCACATGTCGCCCTGATGGCTTATATCAAACTCAAGGTGTCGATGTTCCTTACTGTACGATTTACGATGATGAAGGTCGTGAGAAAATGGGCGCGGATCACCCACGTCGTGTCATTGGTTACTTCACAAGTTGGCGTGCAGGGGATGACCCACAAGCCGCTTACTTAGTAAATGACATCCCTTGGGAACAACTCACACACATTAACTACGCGTTTGTGAGCATCGGCTCAGACGGCAAAGTAAACGTCGGTGATGTGAATGATCCTGAAAACGCAGCGGTTGGCAAAGAGTGGCCGGGCGTTGAAGTTGACCCTGCATTGGGCTTCAAAGGTCACTTTGGTGCATTAGCGACAGCGAAGAAAAAACATGGCGTGAAAACGCTAATTTCAATCGGTGGTTGGGCAGAGACCGGTGGTCACTTCGCGACTGACGGCAGTCGAGTGGCTGATGGCGGTTTCTACACAATGACAACCAATGCCGATGGATCAATAAATCATCAAGGTATCGAAACATTCGCAACTTCCGCTGTTGAAATGTTGCGTAAGTACCAGTTCGATGGTCTGGATATCGATTACGAATACCCAACCTCAATGGCAGGTGCTGGTAACCCTTACGACAAAGACTTCATGGAACCACGTCGTCAATACCTATGGGCTTCGTACCAAGTGTTGATGAAAGTGCTACGTGAGAAGCTCGATGCTGCCTCTGCGCAAGATGGCAATCACTACATGTTAACGATCGCGGCGCCTTCTTCTGGTTACCTATTACGCGGTATGGAAACATTCGATGTGACTAAGTACCTCGATTACGTGAACATCATGTCTTACGACCTTCATGGTGCGTGGAACGATCACGTAGGTCATAACGCAGCCTTGTTTGATACAGGTAAAGATTCAGAGCTAGCACAGTGGAACGTTTACGGCACGGCGGCTTACGGTGGTATTGGTTATCTGAACACGGATTGGGCTTACCATTACTTCCGTGGTTCTATGCCAGCAGGCCGTATTAACATTGGTGTGCCTTACTACACTCGTGGTTGGCAAGGCGTAACGGGTGGTGAGAATGGTCTTTGGGGCCGAGCAGCACTGCCAAACCAATCTGAATGTTCAGCGGGTACGGGTGAAGGCGAGAAAAACAACTGTGGCCATGGCGCTATTGGTATCGATAACATGTGGCATGATACCGATCCAAAAGGTAACGAAATGGGCGCGGGTTCTAACCCAATGTGGCACGCGAAGAACCTAGAGAAAGGTATTTGGGGTTCTTATGCTGACGCTTACAAGCTTGATCCAGTGAATGATCCTTCAGATGTTCTAACGGGCACTTACACGAGAAACTATGACAGCGTGGCGGTTGCGCCTTGGTTGTGGAACGCAGAGAAGGGTGTATTCCTTTCGACGGAAGATAAACAGTCTATCGACGTGAAAGCGGACTACGTTATCGACAAAGAGATCGGCGGCATCATGTTCTGGGAACTAGCAGGGGATTACAACTGTTATGTACTCGATGCGAATGGCAATCGAACGTCTATCGATACAACTGAACAAGCGTGTAATAGCGGTAACGGTGAGTTCCACATGGGTAACACCATGACGAAAGCTATCTACGATAAGTTTAAGTCTGCGACTCCATATGGAAACAAGGTAGCGACGGGTGCTATTCCAACAGAAGCATTAGATATTTCGGTATCGGTTGGTGGCTTCAAAGTTGGTGACCAAAACTACCCAATTAACCCTAAGATCACGTTTACAAACAACACAGGGCAAGCACTTCCGGGCGGTACCGAGTTCCAATTCGATATTCCTGTGTCTGCGCCTGATAATGCAAAAGATCAATCGGGTGGTGGTTTGACGGTGATTGCTTCAGGTCATACTCGTGCGGATAACATCGGTGGATTAGATGGAACCATGCACCGAGTAGCGTTTACTTTGCCGACATGGGAAGAGCTTCCTGCTGGCGGTGTGTATGAGCTAGATATGGTGTATTACTTACCAATCTCAGGCCCTGCTAACTACGCGGTGAATGTCGGTGGCGTTGATTACGCGTTTAGCTTCGAGCAGCCAGATCTACCATTAGGTGATATCAGTTCAGGTGGCGGTAACCCTGGCGATGGCGGCACCAACCCTGGTACATGTGATACAGCTGGTTTAGCGGTTTACCCAGACTTACCTCAGAAAGATTGGGCGGGTAACCCAAGCCATGCAAACACAGGAGACCAAGTGGTTCACAACGGTAGTGTTTACCAAGCAAACTGGTGGACAAGTTCTGAACCGGGTAGCGATGGTAGCTGGACTCAGGTTTGTTCTTAATTTGATGCTTTTAAGTCAATTTATCAGGGCTTTAGTATAAATAAAGTCATCAATTTAAACGTAAAATCAAAACGCCGAACTGAATCCAGTTCGGCGTTTTTGTTATAAGTCACAGATTGCGTATAGAAACCCTTAAAAATATCGACACTCGTTCAGTAAAAAACAAAAACATGATATAAAACAGTCTGTATATAAGAGAAGTCACAGCGTTACCTGAAATTATAAATCTACGGGGTAATCTTGAAAGTCAGACGTAAATACATTCTTAATTTTTCAATTGCGCTCGCCGTCGTGTCGATGATTCTTTCTGCCTTTCAATTTAATCGAACTGAAAGGTCATTGTTGGAATCTAACCAACTGTTTTTTCGTACGATTGTGAACGCGAGTTACGATATTGTCGACACCACAGTTAATGAGGCGATAAAGACATATCTTAAAGGAATTACGGATACCGTTGCGTCTCATGTATGGCATACCACGCCAGAACAAGAAGTTGAACAGGTAAGCCAAATTGCCCGTGAATTGCACATTGGACAATCGGGTTATATCTATTTGATGTCACCACAAGGCGTCCACCTTTATCATCCATTCTTGCAAGGTAAGAAGCGCGGACATCTTACTCATATCCAAAAACAGCTCACTATTGACTCTGGCATGATCGAGTACTTTCACGCTAATCCTCATGAAATAAGCCGTAGAGCCAAAGTCGCCTATTCGATGAGGCTCCCGAGTGGCAACACTTTGGTTGCGACGACCTATAAAGAAGAACTGATGTATTTGGTCGATCTTGAAGGTTTAAAAGACAAACTTAGAAAGTACGCGTTTGGTGATAGCGGATATGTGTACATTGTCGATCTGCAAGGTAACTTAGTGCTTCATCCGGATTATGAACATAAGTCATTGAAATCCTTAATAGGTTACTCGTCTGAACTGCTTATTGATCGCATTGCAACCAAACCAGAAGGTCACTTCAGTTACTCGATTTCCAGTGATAGTGGCACGACCAACAAAAACATCTTCTATAAGTTTTACCCTTATCTTAATTGGGTCATTTCTGCAGGTATCTTAGAGCAAGAGCTTAATCGGAATCATAGCCTGTTGTTTATTAGTTTGATGGCTTTGGTTGTAAGTTTGTTGAGCATTATTGTCGTGTTGGTGCTTTACCTGCGGCATCGTCATCTTAAAATCTTGGATGTGGCAAGCCTAGATTACCTTACTGGGCTTCCCAGCCGACGGAGTTTTATCGAGCAGCTAAAACTGAAAATTACTCAGAATTCACCTTATCCAATAACGAATGTCGGCGTTATCTTGCTTGATATTGACCATTTCAAACGGGTCAACGATCAATATGGTCACGCTCAAGGCGATCGAGTTATCTGTGCGGTCGCAAAGTCACTTAAGAGATTTGTTAACCGTCGTCGTTTGATTGCACGCTATGGCGGTGAAGAGTTTATTTTGGTGACGTTTGATTGTGATGAACATGAGTTATTCGAGTTATCAGAGGCGTTACGGTTATGTGTTGAGCAACTTCAAGGCTTGGTGTCGCCAGTAACAATCAGCGCTGGTTGTTGCCATACTCAAGCACTGACTGATATTGAAACCGCTATCGATAAAGCCGACAAAGCGCTTTATCAAGCAAAAGAGAGCGGGCGCAACAACACTCAAGCGTATCGAGAGAACGAATATCACGTTGCTTACATGTGATCGGTTGAAAGTCTCATTGAATTGAAAAGTGTTGTGCACACAAATCGAGCTCTTGAGAACGACAAACACAAAAAAGCCCAAATAGATCGCTCTATTTGGGCTTTTTCAGAATTATTTGAAAGGCTAATCGCTAATTTAAGCTTTCGCTGCTTTCATCGCTTCCGTTTTTTTTTCCTTTTGCATTTTTGCAAGGAAGTAGATGTTTACACAAGCGATAAAGCCGTTGGTGGCTGCAACTGGCCATGCGTCAATCATGATGCCGTATGCTGTGAAGAGTGCACAGCCAATAAAGTTAAGGACACGCAGACGAACGATATCTTTCATTGTTAATGAAATTGCGACCATAATAGACGCAGCGTAACCTAAAATTTCAACCATATTGAATTCCATTGTTTGACCCTCTTAAATTTGCCGATACTTTGTCGGTACCAATTCTTCTCTTCATGAGATGATTGAGGAAGCTCCGTGCCTCGAATGGTCTGGTTTTGTTTAACGGGATGAACTATACCAACTCTGTTTTTGTGATTAAACCCCCAAAACGGACAGAAGTGAAGGTTAGCGATTACGCAAACGTTTAATGACCTTTCTATTAACATAATTACTATTTATGTTGGAGGTTAAATTGATAGTTATTCTTATATAGGTAAGGAAGCCTCGAATGATAAAGCGATCCATTTGTGCAACAAAAAGCATAACAAAAGCAGCACTATTGGCTTTGATGGCTATTGGGCTGACCGCATGCACCACGCAAGAAATACCACCCTCGCACAATTATGGTGTGGTCACTAGCGGTGACTTTGATTTTATGAAACACGGCGTGATGACGTACTCTTGGCACCCTGAATCAGAAAAGGTTTACCTTTCTCAAAAATACGATGAAACCGTGGTGACCGATTTGGTGCGTGATTCGATTCAAGAACAGCTCTCAAGTAAAGGTTACCAGTTAAAACAGGATGGTGTCGGCGATGTTGTTGTAGGCTTTGGATTAGCGGAAGAATCGGAACTGAACGATGAATCAATCTTCGATGCGATTAAGCTATCTACTGGTGTGCCATTTTACGATGGTGAAGGTAAAGTTGCGGAGAAAGGATCGTTGTACATTGCGTTTTTCGTACCTAACTCTGAGGTCGTACAATGGCAAGCATTAGCACAATCAGGCATCCAACCTGATTTAGAGCCAAGCGAGAGCAAACAGCGTATTACTGGCTTTGTTGAAATGTTATTTAGACGTATGCCTGAGCGATAGAATTAGGCGTTAGATGTATTTGTTGAGTCAATATTAGTTGTTGAAAATATGGTCAGATCGCAGATTATACTTTTTTATTTGTAACGAATGGTACAAATACGTAAAGCAACGTAAAGTTCGCGCTTCTTTTGCTAGCATTTGTCTATACTGCTCAAAACGTTAACTTAGGTTTGATTCAATGAAACTGTTTTCCAAATACTCTCTCCCTCTATTAAGTATATTCATTGTAAGTAACGCAGCGATGGTAAGTAATGCAGCTATCGCAGCACCTTCTATAGTACCGAGCCCACCTAGCCTAGGCGCAAAAGGGTATGTGTTAATTGATTTTAATTCTGGTGATGTGCTGGTAGAAAAAAACGCACACACTAAGTTAAACCCAGCGAGCTTGACCAAACTGATGACCAGCTATGTGGCAGGTCAAGAGATGAAGCGAGGCAACATTTCTGCTGATGATCAGGTACGAATCAGTGAAAATGCGTGGGCGAAGAACTTCCCAGACTCCTCAAAAATGTTCATCGAAGTAAACACTGATGTAGCAATGATGGACCTTTATCGTGGTTTGATTATTCAATCCGGTAACGATGCGAGTGTTGCGATTGCGGAACACGTTGCGGGCTCGCAAGATGCATTCGTCGACCTGATGAACTCTTGGGCGACCTCTCTGAAGCTAGAAAACACCCATTTTGCCAATGCACATGGTTTAGACGCTGACGATCTCTATTCGACTCCTTATGATATCGCGCTACTCGGTCGTGCCATTATTCGTGATTTACCGGATGTGTATGGCTTATACAGCGAACGCTCTTTCAGTTACAACGGCATCACACAGCACAACCGTAATGGCTTGTTGCGTGATAGAAGCTTAACCGTTGATGGCATGAAAACGGGCTACACCTCTGGTGCTGGCTACAGTTTGGCGAGTTCAGCGACACAAGGTGAGATGAGACTTATCGCGGTTGTGATGGGCGCATCAAGCGTTAAGAGCCGTGAATCAGACAGCAAACAGCTGTTGAGCTATGGTTTCCGTTTCTTCGATACACTAAACCCGCACAAAGGCGGCGATCAAGTGGCTGAAGAGAAGGTATGGTTTGGTGAGCAAGACACATTGAAACTAGGTGTGGCAGAAGACACAT
Source organism: Vibrio sp. Vb339 (assembly GCF_902751245.1). Classification (NCBI taxonomy): domain Bacteria; kingdom Pseudomonadati; phylum Pseudomonadota; class Gammaproteobacteria; order Vibrionales; family Vibrionaceae; genus Vibrio; species Vibrio sp. Vb339. The sequence continues at coordinate 1,189,939 of NZ_CADDIS010000001.1, forward strand.
TCATTACGCTGCCTAAGTCGGACAGTAAAAAGCTGACTGCATCTATCGAGCTTAACTCTGAACTGAAAGCGCCAATTGCAGAAGGTCAAACTCTAGGTGTGGTTCATTACACCGTTGATGGTGAAGATGTTCAAACTCAGCCTTTGATCGCTCTGGAAGCGGTTGAGCAGGGCGGTTTGTTCAAACGTTTAATGGACTACGTTAAGCTGTTCTTCGCAAGCCTATTCTAAATAGAGCTTGTGGCGATAAGCCGCGCTGAAAAGTCGAAATATTATGGGTGTTGTGAGTGAATCACAGCGCCCTTTGTTATTTCTACATCAATGAAAACACCGCGCCGCACTATCTTTATTAGCCGTAGCGGGCGGTTTCGATTACTATACGCAAAATTTAGCAGTGTAGTCACTTATGACGATAGAGATAAAGAACGTAACTGAGCCCGAAGTAACCTGTGCCAATTGTCAGGCATGCTGTTGTCGCTTAGAGGTTATGATCATCACAGATACGGGCGTACCTGAAGAGCACATCGCTTACGATGAATGGGGCGGTGAAACCATGAAGCGCTTAGATGACGGCTGGTGTTCTGCGGTGGATAGAGAAACACTGATGTGTACTATCTACGAAAACCGACCATGGATCTGTCGTGAGTTCGAAATGGGCTCTTATGAATGCGTTGATCAGCGCAAGGATGTAATGGGCTAGGACTTTATCTTAGCTATCGATCTCAGTTGAGCTCTAGCTGTTCTTAGAGCTTTAACTATTTCTTGAACTCAAATACTCCGCAAGAAAATCGATAAACACTCGGATTCTTTGGGGCAAATAGTCGCTCGCATGATACACCGCGTACATTGGTAGCTGGTCATTACTCCAATCTGCCAACAACCGTATTAATTCCCCTTTCTCTACAAACTCTTTACCCATCCAATTCGGCAAAGCGACAATACCTAAACCTTGACGGGACATCTTAAGCAGCATTTCTGGGCTGTCTGAAGTGAATATTTGATTTACTTTAATACTGATGGCTTTGTGGCTCTTGTCGGTAAAACGCCACTCATTCGCAGGCGTCATCAGTGAATAGGTCAAGCACTGGTGTTTGAGTAATTCTTGAGGCTGTTGCGGTGCTCCGTGTTTCTCTAGGTATGCGGGTGATGCGAAGTAGTGAACTTTGTTATTAAACAGCAAGCGTGCTTTTAGCCCTGAGTCTTTCAGCTGTGATGCGCGGATGGCGACATCAATATTGTGTTCATTGAGATTAACGATACGGTCGTCAACACTGAGATTAATCCGTATCCCCGGGTGTTGTTCAATGAATGCTTGAAGCGGTTCACTGAGTAATATGGTTGAAAAGGCACTTGGAGCGGATATTTTTAATTCACCTTCTACGGACTCAGTTTCTCGCTTGAGCTGACTTTCTATTGCGGACATTTCTTCTAGGAAGCGGACACAATAAGTGAGGTAGTCTTTACCTGCATGGGTTAGGGATACTTTGCGACTGTTTCGCTGAAACAACGTCATTCCTAAATCACTTTCTAACCACGCAATCTTTTTACTGACGGCACTTTGTGTCATATCGAGCTTATTGGCAGTAGCAGTAAAACTATTTAGCTGCGCAGTTTCCACGAAGATACGAATACACTCAATTTTATCCATTCCACTTACCTTATGTCTGCTATCTAAACTCAACCATTCCAAATTGGAATCTCAACTATCATAAAATTAGCATTTATCGCTCGATTTATGAATGGTTAAATAATCCCACTGACGTTAATAACTCTTAAGAAAGGTGGCAATATGATTTCAGTGGTGAGTGTATTACTGGTGGTGTTCTTTTTATTGGCAAGCTCAATCAAGACACTTGCTTGGCAGCGTAAAGTGTTTGAAATCCAACTTGGTTTTTTTAAAAGCTATGGATTAAACCGAGTGATCATGTTTCTAGTTGGCATGGTTGAGTTTACTGGAGCTGTATTGTTGCTCAGTGCTTTGGTTGGTTTAGCACCTGAACATACGCAAATGATGGGAGGTTTGATATTAGCGAGTACTTCACTAGGGGCAATTTACTTTCATTTGAGATTCGATACGTGGAAGGATGGTATTCCCGCGATGGTGACACTGTTGGGTTCTGGCTTCTTGGTCATTGCTTCGTACTAAGTTTATTCGACATGAAGCGATAGCAATGGGGGGCAAAGGAAATAAGAGTAGGGCACGAAGCCCTACCAAATGGAAGCGGTTTAGAACTCAGAAGGCACTTCAAACTCCATCCATTCACCGGTTGTCGGGTGAATCAACTTTAGGTAGCCAGCGTGTAGGTGTAAGCGCTCGCGTTTGTATCCGTATAAGTCGTCACCACGAATAGGCACGCCAAGCCCTAATGGATGAGCACAGTGCACCCGCAGCTGGTGGGTTCGCCCTGTTTTAGGGTGCAGGTGAACCTTGGTTTTGCCATTATTAGTGCTCACCGTCTGCCAGTGGGTTTCTGCATTTCGGCCGTGTTGGTGGCAAACTAGTTGTCTTGGTCTGTCTGTGATGTCGCCGCGCAAAGGAAGGTTGATATCGCCAGATTCGCCCGTTATCTCACCATCTAACAAAGCGGTGTAGCGCTTCTGTACGGTTCTATCAATAAACTGCTTCTGAATGTGCTTGTTTGACTCTGCCGTGAGCGCCAAGATCAACAAACCTGACGTCGACATATCCAATCTATGGATAATCAAAGGACCAGTCGCATCTGGGTAACGCGCTTTTATGCGAGTATAAACAGAATCTTCAATGAACTTACCGGGAACCGACAAGAACTCTTCAGGCTTATTGACGACCACGATCTCGTCGTCTTCATAAACAATATCAAAAGACTTGCCTACAGCAGGGTTCACGATAAGTGGGTTATCTTCTAGTTCAATACAACTCAGCTGGTGGTCGAGGATCTCAAAGCTTTTACTCTGACAAACCGGGTAGAGGTTTCCGTGTTGTCGAATGATATCTGTAGGCGGTAATCCCCACCAAAATTCAGATAATGCTAACGGCTTGAATCCGTGTTCAAACGCAAAGTTAAGCAACTTAGGTAGGCAGCAGTCGCCAGAGCCTTCAAGCGCGTCTTTGCCATCAAGTAATTCGAGCAAGTTCTTAGATTGCTTGGCTTGATTGATAAAGCGATAGTGAGAGAGACGTTGAGTTTCCAACTGCTGTGAAACTGCTTGGTGATCTTGCTTACGGTTTTTCAGTTCGCTTTCAATCAAATCAACGTGTGATTGGCGCTCTGCGATCTTCTGTTTCCACTCAATACGAAGTGCTTTTAGGTCACGTTTCTCTTGGCTACTTTGATTACCTAGTTGTTTGAGCAAATTCGTCGCCGACTCTAAATTCCCTAATGCTTTTTCTTGATTAGCTTGTTCTCTGAGTTCGTTACGCTGAGCTTTGTTCGCGGCCATTGCAAACTGAAAGGCTTCGATAGCTTGTGCTGATTCGATTTTTAACCCTGCAAGCTCGGCCAATAATGCGTCTAGACTGTGCGACTGTTGCAGCTTTTCAATGTCGTCCGCGAGTTGCAATTGGTGAGCAAGGTTCGCACTGTTTTGAGATTGAAACTGTTTTGAATCGAAGGCTGGTGGAACAAAGTGAATGTTGTTTAACTGAGATACCAAAGCCGTATCTAACTGCAAGCCAGAAAACGCAGAAAGGTAGCCTAACTCTTGTGTTGTTGGATTCTGAACAAGAAGCACAGCGTAGAGATTACCTTGCGAGCTTTCATTCACACCACAGTCGATAAGCGATTGCTGAAGCTGTAGCATAGCTAATTCACACGTAGGGTGCGGCGTATAGTAATACGGAAACGTAAAGCGAGTCGGTAGCGCTAAATCGACATTCGTGTTTGCTAGGTGCAGAGGTGTGTATTGAGCGAGGTTTGCTGGCATTAAGATCAAACTCTATGGCTGTTCAGTTAGAGTTCGGTATTGTTGTCGAAATGAAGACAAATGAGAAGCCAAAGCAGAAGATAAATCGGCTTTGGCTTCATTTAGTTTCTTGGGTTTACCCTAGCAAGCACGTGTTTGAGTGAAACTCGATCAGTTCGAGTGTTCTAGCTCTACTTGCTCAGCTTTTTTGTAAGCAGGGTGGCTTGTTAAAAGTTCACCGTATTTAGCGATGTTTGGGTAGAGCGCAGTTGCACCAAAGTTACCCACGATTTCTACGATGAACGACATCATAAAATCTGCACCTGTTAGTGTGTCTGCAACCAAGTAGGTTTTACCTTCAAGTGCATTATTCACGTAAGTTAAGATCTTTTGGTTTTCATCGTCTGCATAACCGCCTAGGAAGTTAGTTTCACAGCCGTCTTTCATCACAAAGATCTTAAGCAACATTGGTAAAATACCTGAACTCTCAGCGAAGTGAAGCCATTGCGAATACTCGACGTAGTCTGCGGTGCCGCGTGTAGGTGCGAACTTACCCTGACCGTATTTGTCGATTAGGTATTCCGTGATAGCTCCAGATTCAGTGATCACGACGCCATCGTCTTCAATGACAGGAGATTTACCCAATGGGTGAATGGATTTAAGCTCTGGTGGCGCAAGAAAAGTGACACTGTCGCGTTGGTACGGTTTGATTTGGTAATCCACCCCAAGCTCTTCCAATAGCCAAATGATGCGCTTTGAGCGCGACTTATTCAGGTGATGTAAAGTAATCATGATTCTACCTAGTTAACGGGTTCAGTTTATTGAATTTATTTAGCTTCGTTCGTTTTGATAACAAGCTTACCGAAGTTCTGACCTTCCAATAGGCCCATGAATGCTTGTGGGGCATTCTCTAGACCTTCAACCAGGTGCTCACGATAGTGCATCTTGCCTTGAGATAGCCATTCTGTCATTTGAACAGCAAACTCGTTGTAACGGTGCGCGTAGTCATCAAAGATGATGAAACCTTGCATCTTAATTCGTTTAACCAGCAGCATACCCATCAGGCTAGACATACGATCTGGGCCTTCAGGCAGTGACGTCGCATTGTATTGAGAGATAAGGCCACACACAGGAATACGAGCACCTGTGTTAAGCAGAGGCATTACTGCATCGAATACTTTGCCACCAACGTTTTCAAAGTAGACGTCGATGCCGTTGTCACACGCTTTAGCCAGTTGCTCTGCGAAGTCGTCAGCTTTGTGATCGATACATTCATCAAAACCAAGAACCTCTTTCGCGTATTGGCACTTCTCTTGACCGCCTGCAACGCCGATAACACGACAGCCTTTTAGTTTGCCGATTTGTCCAACGGTTGCGCCTACAGCACCTGTTGCTGCCGCAACGACTAGCGTGTCGCCTTCTTTAGGTTGGCCGATATCAAGTAAGCCCATGTAAGCGGTAAAACCAGGCATACCCATGATGCCAAGCGCATAAGAAGGGTGCGTTGGTTCTTTGCCTAGTTTGATTAGGCCTTCACCGTTAGAAACTCCAAGATCTTGCCAACCTGTGTAAGCCAGAACCCATTCGCCAACTTCGTAATCAGCGTGGTTTGATTCTTCAACTTGACATACGGTTGCGCCAACCATCACTTCATCAATCGCAACGGGATCTGCGTAGGATTTAGCATCGCTCATACGACCGCGCATGTATGGGTCTAGAGAAAGGTAAACTGAGCGAAGTAACATCTCGCCGTCTTTGATGCTTGGTGCGGCTACTGTCTCTAAACGGAAGTTGTCTTGAGTCGGTGCGCCAACTGGGCGAGAAGCCAATACGATGCGGCGATTGTCTTGTTGAGTCATTGGATATCCTTAATTTATGTCTTATATATTTAGAATTAGACCAGTCGTCTAGTCTTGCTGTCTAAAAATCCCGCCGTCATCAAATTGATAAGAGGGCGGGTTATTTGTTTTAAGTTAAAGCCAATAAAACGCGATGCGCGTCATTAGCTTTCACCTTTTAAAATTCGTTCAGTAAGGCTCAAAGCTGACTGTAAGCTATGGGAACTTTGGCTCAGTTTGCTTAATAAGCTAGCGCCTAACCACATTGAGTATAGGTTCTGAGCGGCTTCTTGACTGTCTTCTACCTTTATGGAGCCATCTGCAATACCGCCGACAATGCACTGCTCGATGGTATTCGTCACTTTCTCTGCACCTTTTAATAGCGCTTGGCGCATAGGATCAGAAAGATCAGAAACTTCCGCGCTGAGTTTAACGACCAAGCATTTATGAGCATTACAGGTACCGTTTTCGGTCTTCGCCCATAGCGAGAAATAACTCAAGATTCGCTGATAATGATTACCTTCACCGTGTACTAAAATTGCTTCAATCTTAGTGATGTAGTTTTCAAAATAGTGTTGAATCAACGCCTCGCCAAATTGCTCTTTAGATTTAAAGTAGTGGTAAAAAGATCCTTTCGGAACGTCCGCTTCTTTAAGCAATTGCGATAGGCCAACGCCGTTAAAGCCGTTGTTTACTATTAGTTGATAGCCAACATCTAAAACATGCAGGCGTGTGTCATTCGTTTTTTCGTTCATGGGCGGTACTATAAGTTAAATTAGACCAGTCGTCTAGTGATCGATTTTCGAGGGTATATTTGGTCGTTGTTACAGTAGCTAAGTAGCCAAATAGCCAAAGTGGCTTCAAATGTTCAGATATAAAAAAGCCCCAACATAGCGCGTATGTTGGGGCTTAAATCAGTCACTTCGATTATTTGATAGAGATGAGCTCTACATCAAAAATTAGAGTCGATGATGGTGGGATAGGGCCTGAACCGCCTTTACCGTAAGCGAGAGTGCTTGGAATGAATAGACGAACTTTTTGACCTTCAACCATGTAAGTCAAACCTTCTTGCCAGCCTTTGATTACTTGCTTAAGAGCAAATGAGATTGGCTCGCCACGCTCAACAGAACTGTCGAAAACAGTGCCGTCGATCAGCGTACCGTGGTAGTGAACCGTTACTTTGCTGTTCTTAGTTGGGTGCTCTGTGCCTGTACCTTCTTCAAGAACAAGGTATTGAAGACCGCTTTCAGTCGTAATCACGCCTTCTTTAGTGCCGTTTTCAATTAGAAATTGTTGGCCTTGTTCGAAGTTTTCTCCGCCAGACTTATGATTCGTCCAAGTACGGTAAATCATGAAACCCGCCAAAAGAAAGACAATGACCGGGATGACAAATTTAGACATAGTAAAACCTATTTATATTGAGTGCTGAATTTCGTAGTTAATACAAAATGTGTTAACCAGTTGACTAAAGCCGTGATTATGGTTGAGTCAAAAGGTAGTTGATCGTTTTTGCAATGCCAGCAACGTCTTGGTGACCTGCTGTTAGTACTTGATATTTACCGTTGATGATAAAGGTTGGTACTGAGTTGATCTGACCTTTTACTGAGATCTCTTCTGCTTTTTTAACGTAGTCAAAAAGAGCGACTTGCTGTTCTTTGTTCAGTTGGTATGGGCTAACCAAACCACGAGAAGTAAACGCTGTCTCTAGTGCTTGTTGGCGCTGCTCAGGTGTTGCATCTGCACCCATTTGAACGGCACCAAATAGGTCGTCCATGAATGCGTGGTCAGGCGTCGCATCAAGCTGCATCACTGCTGTGTAGTAGATCATTGCGCTGATTTGAGCGCTTTCGTTGAACGTCACGTGCATCTTGCCAATAGTTTGGTCTGTTAGAGATTCAATCTCTGGAATGGCACTTTCCATTTGACGGCAGTGACCACAGTTAAGAGAGAAGATTTCAGTGATCGGAGACAAGTTAAATTCTGTTAGAGCAGTTGGAAGCGCTTCGTATTGAACGCCTTTTTGTGGCTCGTCTGTTTCACTACAACCCGCAATAATAAGTACGGCAGCGAGTGCTATGATGAATTTAGTAAATGGTTTAAACATAATGTTTGCTCTAGCGTTGAGAAGTCGTGAGATTCTAACTATTTAGTACGAATTGGAAAACAATTATAAGGTAAATAAATGCAAACAGTTCGAACTAGCGGCTGAAGACAGGCTAGTAGACGGTTAACTGTGATCAAAAGCACTTTTTTTGATGCAGGCTCTTTTGTCGAAAGTTTTTGTCTAAAGTTTTTTTCACGGTGCCGATATAGACATTAGTGAATGGTTTATCTGCATGAGTGGTTGGTGAAGTAATGAGATATTTAGCGATAATGTTAAGCATAGCTTTGGCGGGGTGTGAAGCCACGTCACCAACTGATTTACTTGGTGGTGACATGCTAGAGACTGCACCGCAAACCGATTACGACTTGATGCATCCTGAATGGGGTGTGGTTCAAACGACTCATGTAGCAAGCAATCGTGGGTACTCGATTCAGAGCAGCACTCATCAACAAAGAACCATCACGACCAACTACGGACGTGGCGTTTCGACTAACGATCCACTGGAAGTCTTTTTAAGACAAAACCGTATCGATTTTGAAGTGTTGCCGGGCAACCATGTGATGGTAAAGCTTGAGCAGCACGTGAACTTTAAAACAGGTTCAGCATTCCCTGAGCCTGCTTATAATCAATGGTTAGATACGCTAGGCAGCTACCTTGCTCAACGCCAAGATATTGATGTGGTGATTGAAGGGCACACCGATAATACGGGCACAGATCGAATCAATGATCCGCTTTCAGAGCAGCGAGCAAAAGAAGTGAAGGCTCGATTAGAGAGTAACTACGTATCAAGTCGCTCCATTTATACTCGTGGATTTGGCGAATACGTACCAGCTTGCACCAACGCTTCTGCGCAAGGCAAGGCGTGTAACCGCCGTGTGGAATTGATGCTGATTGTAGCGAAGTAGTGGTTTGAACTTTTGTTCCTAATTTGAAACGACTTGTGCCAAATAACAGACATAAAAAATCCCTCACATTCGAGGGATTTTTTGTATCTGGCACTTTTAGCTTTTTTGCTTATGCAAACTGTTTTTCTAAGTAAGTTACGATATCTGAAGATTCGTACATCCACTCAGTTTTGCCGTCTTTTTCGATACGTAGACAAGGCACTTTCACACGACCGCCGCCAGCTTCAAGCTCAGCACGGTGTTGCTCGTTGTTTTTTGCATCACGAAGTTCAAATTGAACCGACTGACGTTTCATCGCGCGGCGCACTTTCACACAAAATGGGCACGCTTCGAATTGGTATAACGTGTGCGTTTTTGCTTGCTCATTCACTTTGCTTTGTTCTTCTTGAGAACGCTTCACACCACGTGGGCTGAAAACAAAATTCAATAACAAGATGACACGACCTAAGAACCAACGGATAAACTTCATAACTCTCTCTACATATTTAAAATTAGCGTTACAATTTGCAGCATTATATACACAAGTTTTGTCAGATGCTCGCAACAAACCGCTAATATCTATTTTGTCCGTTCGATCGTGTGAGACTTAGCCACATTTAGCCCTAAACGCTTCGACAGTCGAGTTAGGTTTGCTCGGTCTGTTTTCAGAACTCGTCCTGCTTGTGCCCAGTTAAAGTTGGCATCTTCCAACACCTCAGTAATGATACTGCGTTGAAAATCGTCCGTTGCACCACGTAGCCCTGCAGAAAGGTCGATCGTTGGTGTCGATAATGGTGTGTTTTTCACCTGTGTCGTCGCAATAGGCTGGTCTTGGTCGAGTGGACCACAATCTTCCTTGGTGATTGTCACCAAGTTTTTATTGGTGCTGCGCGCTAACGCTTTCAATGCTGAACGACTGATCACGTGCTCAAGTTCACGCACGTTACCCGGCCAACCATAACGGTTTAGGAACGAAAGAACGTCGGAGCGGAACTTAACTTGGTTGATACCAAGCTTACGACGCGCTTGTTCTAAGAAGAAACCCGCTAATAGGCTGATGTCGTCACCACGATCTTTAAGTGCTGGCACCGCGATAGGGTACACACTCAATCGGTGGTACAAATCGGCTCTGAATCGACCGTCTTCAACTTCTTGTTTTAGATCTCGGTTTGTCGCTGCCAATACTCGAACGTCAATGGTTTGAATGTTGTCTTGGCCAACAGGTTGGATTTCGTTGTTTTGTAGCGCACGTAGAAGTTTACTTTGCGCAGCTAAAGGCAATTCACCAATCTCATCAAGGAACAGTGTGCCACCATCGGCTAAAGCAAACTTACCTAAGCGGTTTTTGTCTGCGCCCGTGAACGCGCCACGAACGTGACCAAACAGTTCACTCTCTACTAAGTTTTCAGGAATTGCAGCACAGTTTACGTAGACGAGTGGGTTACGTTTACGCTGAGATTGGTGGTGCAGGGTACGAGCCACTAGCTCTTTACCAACCCCGGTGTCACCATGAATCAAGATATTAAACTCAGATGGAGCTACAACAGCGATGTCGTTCTTAAGCGCGACCATGGTGTCACTGTTACCAATCAACTCACCGCCGTCACGTTCCCACGCTTCTACGTTCAACTCTTCGAGTAATTGCTTTGACTGTTTTGCTTGATGTTCAAGTTGCGAGAAGGTCAGTGCCATCTGCATCGTTGAGGCTGCAATCGCTGCCAGCACTTCAAGGTTACGCGCCGGAATATTCGCGAAGACATCAGGTTTCAAGCTGTCTAGAGTCAGAATGCCTAAGAGCTTATCGCCAAATAGCAAAGGCAAGCCCATACAAGCATGCATTGGTAAATCGCCATCATGGTCAATAAGCAAACCATCGAAAGGATCGGGTAAGGAGCTGTCAGCATCGAAACGAACAGGAGAGCGAGACGCGCAGATCTCTTCAAACCGTGGGTGTTCTGAAATGATAAAGCGACGACCGAATGTATCTCGGCTGAGCCCTTGCATTGCGATAGGTACTAGCGTGTCGCCTTGAAGACTTAAAAGCGCGACACAATCACACGTTATGGTTTTGCGAATGGCATCGATCAGGCGATTGAAACGATCTTGATCGTTGACACCACTTGCGAGGCCAATGGTCATTTCCATGAGGGTAGATGCGGAGATATCTTGCATAAAAAACTCTAACTGTGTGTGTTTATCTACATAATAGAGTCTTATTGACTTAAAAAAAAGGTCTTTTTGACATTTTTATAAGATGAGTTTTGAGAAGAAAACCAGTAATGACGGGGATTGATAGAGTTGGCACTGATTGTGCAAAAGATACAGCGAAGCCCAATTATAGCGCTGATTAAACGGACTATTCTTGATCTCAATCAATCAGGTGGCATTAATCAGGTTTCGCGATTTTTTGAAATGAAAACGAGTCAAAATAACTCAGTTTCTAAAAATAACTAAGATTTCAGAAAATCGATAAGTCATTCTTATTTTTAAGTAGTCAAAATGACATATAGGTCATAAGGCTCAGTGTTCGGAGTAAATTCATGCTTAACAATGCACATATCGAAATCATCAAATCTACTATCCCTCTACTTGAGAGCGCAGGCCCAGCTTTAACTCAGCACTTTTATCAACGTATGTTCACGCATAACCCTGAGTTGAAAGATATCTTCAATATGACTCACCAAAGAACAGGTCGCCAAGGCGTAGCACTGTTTGAAGCTATCGCGGCATATGCAAAGAACATTGAAAATCTAGCAGCGTTAACAACAGCCGTTGAACGTATTGCTCAGAAACACACAAGCTTTAACATTCAACCAGAGCACTACCAAATTGTTGGTTTACACCTGATTGAAACATTACGTGAACTAGCTGCTGACGCCTTTACTCCAGAAGTGGAAGATGCATGGACAGCCGCTTACCTATTCTTGGCACAAGTATTCATCGATCGTGAAGCTGAACTTTACCTACAGCGTAAGCAAGCTGTTGGTGGTTGGGAAGCGGCACGTGCGTTTATGATTGCAGACAAGATCGAAGAGTCAGCGCTAGTAACTAGCTTTATCCTTCAGCCAAAAGACGGCGGTGAAGTTCTGGATTACACACCAGGTCAATACATCGGTATCGAAGTGAAGCCGGAAGGCTCTCAATACAGCGAGATTCGTCAATACTCACTGTCTGATAAGCCAAACGGCAAGCAATACCGTATTTCTGTTAAACGTGAAGGACAAGGCCAAGAGACACAAGGCGTTGTATCTAACCACCTACACGATACGGTTGCTGTTGGTGATGAGGTTAGCCTATACGCACCAGCGGGTGATTTCATGTATCAAGAGCGCAGCAAGCCAGTAACGCTTATCTCTGCAGGTGTTGGTGTAACGCCAATGCAGTCTATGCTTGAGTTCCTAAACACGGAAGATAAAAACGAGCCAGTGCTTTACCTTCATGCTTGTGAGAACGTAGGCCAACACTCTTTCACGACTCGCGTTAAAGATATTGTTGCCGACAAAGGTTGGGAAGCGAAAACGTGGTACATGAACAAAGACGAATCTGAATGTAAAAACACGCATCAAGGCCAAATGGATTTAGCGTCTATCTCTGATACTAAAGGCTTTGAAGAGAGCGATTTCTACATCTGTGGTCCTGTTGGTTTCATGAAGAACATCGTGGAACAACTAGACGCACTTAACGTTGATCGTTCACGCGTACACTACGAAGTATTCGGCCCTCACGCTAACTTCTAATAGTACTCGAGAGTTCTATTAACACTCGCCTGATCTATTAAAAACCTTGCCTATTCAAAAGGCCTCACAGTGTGAGGCCTTTTTTGGTTTTCGTCCCTTCAAATCGTGTTCGTCATGGCTGTGCAATATGCAATTTAGATTGAGTCGTCGAAATCCCCAATTCTATTTAGTCGAATCGTTTTACTCTGATCTTATGAGCTACATCTTTTATAAATGACTTTTTTCACTCGAAATAAATCATTAGAAAATCCGTGTTATTGAGTGAAACAAATTTGTTTCATAAATCAAAGTGTCGCTATTTGCTTTGAAAGTGCTTTTAACATTGGTTAAAAGTGTAGATATTGCCTGATTTCATTAATAAAACTGTCACACCCGTCATCTAGTCTTGCGTTCATCAATCAACGGATGGCTAGGGACAACGAGTGAATATCAAGGATGTGGCAGTTCTCGCGGGAGTTTCCCCTGCGACAGTCTCTCGATTCGTTAACACTCCAGGATCTGTGGCTTCAGCTACAGCTCAAAAGATCGAGCGTGTCATCGATACGACAGGTTATCGAATAGACAGGAAGTCGCATGCTCTTGAGTTAAATAAAAACCCAACGATTGGCGTATTGATTCCGAGTCTATTGAATCCCGTATTTTCAGAAGTTGTTGCAGGTATTCAGCAGCGCGCACGGCATTTTGGCTACTCGACTATAGTGTTGGACACTCAATATAACAGTGAACAAGAACAACAAGCCGTTATCGATCTGATCCGTCAAAGAGTGGAAGGTGTGATCTTAACGATTGCCGATGTGTCTGATAACGCTGCACTCGAATTACTCCGCAGTTTTAAGTTTCCTTACTGTTTGCTTCACAACCAATCTGTTGAAAACGAACCTTGTGTCTACGTTGATAACTATCAGGCAGGAAAGGATGTTGCGCAGAAAATTCTAGAATATGGCCATATCAAAATAGGAATGATTACAGGGCACTTTGCTTCATCTGACCGTGCAAAAAAACGTTATGAAGGATTCAAACAAGGTCTCTACGAGAAAGGTGTTGAATTAAGCCAGCTTCTTGAAGTCGACCAAAACAAGCTTGTCCCGTTCACTGACTCTGAGATGAGGTTACTAAGTGGTGAGTGTGGTCCTACGGTTTGGTTTTGCAGCAATGATTTGCTCGCTCTGAAAACAATGAATGCGTTGAAGGGTACAGGTAGACGAATCCCACAAGACGTTTCAGTTGTGGGTTTTGATGGTATGGGGCTTGGGCAATTAGTGAGTCCGAATTTGGCTACTGTGGCTGTTCCTCATATTGATATGGGGAAAATGGCCGTCGATATTTTGTTTAATGCAAAAGCAGGCTCAATCGAGCGGTTCGAATTTGCGTTGAAGTATGAATTACAAATGAAGGGATCGCTTGGTGCGGTTCCCGTTATAACCCAATTTAATTAATGGAAAATTCGTTGGAGAACATAATGGCACCACATCAATTACTACGAGTTAAAAAGTCATCAAAAACTAGAAAATTAGCGAGCTTAATTCTTGGTTTTGCTGGCATCGCTTTTCAAGCGCAAGCATCGGACGCGATTTGTTACAACTGTCCACCGGAATGGGCTAACTGGGGAGGGCAGCTTCAGTTAATTAATAAAGAGTTGGGTATTCGAGTTCCTATGGATAATAAGAACTCAGGTCAGTCTTTATCTCAGTTGGTTGCAGAGAAGAATAGCCCAGTTGCAGATGTGGTCTATTACGGTGTTTCTTTTGGTATTAACGCAACAGAACAAGGCGTTGTTGATACATATAAGCCTAAAAATTGGGACCAGATTCCAGAAGGTATGAAAGATCCTGACGGGAACTGGTTTGCTATTCACTCAGGAACGATTGGCTTTTTTGTGAATGTTGATGCTCTTGATGGCGCAGAGGTGCCGACGAGCTGGGAAGATCTGTTAAAGCCTGATTATAGAGGCATGGTTGGGTATTTAGATCCAACGAGTGCTTTTGTTGGTTACGCAAGTGCTGTAGCGGTTAATGAAGCTATGGGGGGCGATACTGATAATTTCAAACCAGCTATTAAGTATTTTCAGCAGTTATCGAAGAATCGTCCAATCGTACCTCGACAAACTTCTTATGCCCGTGTGATTTCTGGAGAGATCCCTATTTTAATCGATTACGACTTCAATGCGTATCGCGCAAAATACAACGACTTTACTAATGCAGCCTTTGTTATTCCCAAGGAAGGCTCGATCGCTGTTCCTTATGTAATGAGTAAAGTGAAGAATGCTCCGAATTCAGAGAATGCTCAGAAGATTTTAGACTTTGTATTGTCTGAAAAAGGTCAGCAGTTATGGGCAGAAGCTTACTTACGCCCGGTAATTGATGGTGTGATGAGCGAAGAGGCGCAAAGTAAGTTCCTCCCAGCTTCAGAGTACGAACGCGTAGGCTCTGTTGATTTCGCAAAAATGTCTGAAAATCAATCTACATTTGCGGATATGTATATTCGAGAAGTGAACTAATAGCCTATCAAAATGTTGGATGGCGGGGTTACACCCGCCAATATCTCTATGAAAAATGATCGTATTTCCTTATTTCTGATTTTGCCAGCCATCACCGTTAGCTGTGCATTTTTCCTATTGCCAGTCGTGCAGTTAATCAAGGTTTCGCTAATAGATGGCGGCGCTATAAGTTACTGGCATATTTTAACCAGATCTATCTACTTAAAAAGTTTGATTTCAACAGTTGGACTGTCTGTTTTAGTAACACTGGTTAGTTTAGCGATAGCGACAATTTCAGGGCTGTTTTTGACTCGTTATGACTTTAAAGGTAAGCAAGTCTTGGTCGCTATGCTGAGCTTTCCACTGGCTTTCCCAGGTGTTGTTATTGGTTTTTTTGTCATCATGCTTTCAGGGCGGCAGGGGCTTTTCGCTCAGCTTGGATTGATGTTGACGGGCGAGCGTTGGATGTTTGCTTATACGATGGCTGGGCTGTTTTTGGGTTATCTATATTTTTCTATTCCACGGGTTGTATTGACCGTAATGGGAACGGCGGAAAAGCTTGATCATAATTTACTTGAAGCCGGTCGCTCCCTAGGTGCAAATCGTTGGCAGGTCTTTAAAGATGTGACACTTCCGGCGCTAACCCCGGGCCTAATTTCTTCGGGTTCGATTTGTTTTGCTACATCTATGGGCGCATTTGGTACCGCGTTTACGTTGGCGACCAATATCAACGTTCTTCCTATGACGATATATACCGAATTTACGCTCAATGCTAATTTCGCAATGGCAGCTGCACTGAGTTTGATTCTCGGCCTAGTGACGTGGTTTTGTTTGGCGTTGGCTAAGCGTCATGGCAACGCATCTGCAGCGATGGGGGGATAATAATGAAAAAAGACAAATACTTTTACATGCAGCTGTTTTTCACATTGACGGTATGTGCATTCTTAATTGTGCCGGTGTTTATGTCGGTGGTCGCTGGTCTTACAAATAATTATTTTGTCGGTGTTAAAAGTGGTTTTACCTTTCGTTGGGTTGAACAAGTATGGGCACTGTATTCAGATACGATTTGGTTAACCCTACAAATAGCCATTGCAACCACGTTAATCAACGTTGTCATAGGCGTACCTTGTGCTTACGTACTTGCGAAGAGTAAAAGTCAATGGGCTTCTATTTTTGATGAGCTGCTTACACTACCCATTGCAATTCCGGGGATGGCAATTTCGTTAGGTTTGATTCTGGCGTATGGAGGATTCACTGACTTCCGTTCAAGTTGGATGTTTATTCTCGTTGGTCATGTGATTTTCACACTGCCTTTCATGGTTAAGTCTGTCCTGTCAATTTTGCAGAGTATTAACTTCCGTGTTCTTGAGGAAGGCGCTGCAAGTCTTGGAGCAACTTTTTGGCAGCGATTTTTTGATGTGATTGTTCCCAACTGCAAGGCTGGCATTGTTGCAGGCATGTTGATGACACTCACTTTGTCTATTGGCGAGTTTAACCTGACATGGATGCTACACACGCCACTGACGAAAACGCTGCCAGTCGGACTTGCTGATTCATATGCTTCTATGCGACTTGAAATAAGTTCTGCGTACACACTTATTTTCCTTTGTTTAATTCTCCCTCTATTGGTCTTGGCTCAAGCGTTGAACAAGAAACCAGTGACAAATAATTAAGATCAAAATCAATATGTTAGAACAACAAAATGGCGTGGAAATTTCGCTAAATAATATTACGAAGACATTCCCAGATGGAACTTTGGCGTTAAAGCCGACAAACCTCAAAATTGAGGCGGGTGAAATCTTAGTTTTGCTTGGTCCGTCAGGGTGCGGCAAAACAACTACATTGCGTATGATTGCAGGCCTAGAGTTTGCTGATGAAAATGGCGGCACGATTGTGTTTGGTGAGCATGATGTTACTTGTTTGCCTATCGAACAGCGTAAAGTTGGGATGGTGTTTCAGTCTTATGCTCTATTCCCTAATATGAATGTTAGCGAAAACATTGCTTATGGGCTTAAGGTTCGTGGAGTCGCTCCGTCTGAGATAACCAGAAAGCTAAAAGAGATGCTTAGCATGTTCGACTTAGAAAAATATGCGAGTCGAAATATCCATCAACTTTCTGGAGGACAGCGTCAGCGTGTTGCTTTAGCACGAGCAATAATCACTGAGCCCGATGTTCTTTTACTTGATGAACCGTTATCTGCATTAGATGCTCTGTTGAAACAAAGGTTACGTGGTGATATCCGAAATCTCTTAAAAAAACTCGGCATTACAGCGGTATATGTCACTCATGATCAAGAAGAGGCAATGGCTATGGGGGATCGCATTGCGGTTTTAGACCATGGAGAAATTGCGCAAATTGGTTCAGCAAAAGATATCTATTTAAAGCCAGTTAACAACTTTGTTGCCGATTTCATTGGTCAAATGAACCGACTTGAAGGGAGTGTGGATGACGGACAACTGATGTTGGATACAGGCAAACAGATTACTTTGTCTGATCAAGTTCTCTCACAGGTATCTATTAATAAAGATATCAGTGTAATGCTAAGACCTGAAGATATTGTGTTAACGCAAGTAACTAATGAAAACAGCGCACTATCTGCAACGGTTACTAGCACTGTATTTCTTGGCGACCGTACGCGCGTAACGTTGTCGGGCTTACAGAAAAACAGAACTCTGATGGTTGATTGTTTTGCTCGAGTTGATTATCAAATTGGTCAAGTTGTCGCTGTCTCATTCGCCCCCGAGCGGCTAATTCTTTTAAAGAAGTAATACTATGTTAATTGCACAACTGACAGACCTGCACATCAAGCAGGGGGGCAAGCAGGCCTATAAGAAAGTTGATACGTTAAAATGTTTACATGATGCTGTAAATCATATTAACGACTTAAGTCCGAGGCCTGATTGTGTAGTGGTTACTGGTGATTTAGGTGACTTTGGTTTGCTCGAAGAGTACCGACTGATTAACGAAGCTCTTGAGAAATTCGAAATGCCGTTATATGTCATTCCTGGTAACCATGACGATAGGCATAATCTGCGTCAAGGGTTGTCGAATCTTGTTTCGTTTGATCACGATGAATATTGTAATTTTGTCGAAGATAGCCATGACGAAGTGCTTATTGGATTAGACTCTTCAGTCCTTGGTAAACCCTATGGATATTTAACTGCGGATACTTTGGAATGGCTTAGTTTGGTCTTAAAGCAATATCGAGATAGGCCAATAATGTTGTTTATCCATCACCCTCCGATGGCCGTAGGCTTGAATCATATGGATGTGCAGAACTTGCAGAATGCTGATGAATTTTACGAAGTCATTAAGCCTTTTAGCAATATTCTGGGTATTTGTGCTGGCCACCTACATCGGCCAATTACGGCAGTTTGGAATTCAATTCCAGTTTGGGTAGGGCCTTCTCATAGTCATTCAGTCACATTAGATCTAAACCCAAAGGCAAATTCGTCTTTTTCATTAGAACCTAAAGCGATACAGCTTCTGAGAATAGCTGAGAGTTCCGTGGTTTCTCATATCAGCTATATAGAAGATAGTGACGGTCCTTATCCATTCTTTGACGAATATGGGGCTTTGATCGATTAAACATTACGGTCGAAAGTTGATTTAGCGCGAACTAATAACGCCATTTGTTACACGTGACAAATGACGTTATTTTTTGAGCTAGGAGCTAGGAGCTAAGTTTTGCTTGCACAGATAAACAACAGAGTTTTATTAAGTAAACGCTAAGAACGTTTAACCTTCTTAGACATGTAATCAGAATCGAAAAACTCAGGCCAGTACATTTTCACGTAACCACCAGCCACCCAAATCACTAAGATGGTGGCGATGGTTAGCTCAAAGAATCCAAACTTGTGCAGCCAGTACCATTGTGGGTATTCCGTGCCGAAAAATGTGGTTAGACGATGCATGGCAATAGCGCTGATCACAGATGGGAAGGTGACGGCAGCAATCGAAGGTTGGAACTTCAAACGCATTAGGCGGATGTAACACAAGTAAATCAATAGTGTCATGGTGATGGCAATGCCAGCCAATGCGCCTGTTAGAATTGGATCTGGGTTATCGAAGTTAACCAAGTAAGCGGCTAAAGATAAGTTAACCGGAGCCGCCATGATAGCGAGTGTTGGTCTTGCTCGGCGAGGAAGATTGCCTTCGAATACCAAGCGGTACAACACCACTGGCAACATAAGGAAATAGATACCAATACAAGTAACCGCAAGTGTTTCTGAAAATACGGTGTGCCCGAACTGTGTGCCAGCTAAGGAGCTGCTGATCAAACCGACCGGATATAGAAACCAACTCGGTACAATGTTCGACATTTTGAAGTTGATGATCTGAAAACTAAAGAACAACACCATCATGGTAAAGTGCAGCAATAGCGCGCAGAACCAAACTGGGTAGGCGATAGCTGGCGATATCTCGGCTAAATAGTCGCACAGAATCAGTAAAGCCATGCTCATTGGTGCCATCAAGCTTCCACTTAACGGGTGGCGAATGTCATTAAGGAAGGTATTAAAGCTCGTTAAATAGCGCAGTAAAACGGGCAGCAATAATAGCGCGCCGAATGAAGCGAGGTAGGGACGAATGATCTCACCAATGCCCGGGATATATAACGCCCAAGCTTGTCCTAACCCAATAACGCCAAGTGCTAAAGATGCCTGAGATGGCGGTACATTTTTTACTTGGGTTAATCTTCTCCAGTTCAACGACTTGCTCCGACTTAGTTAATTACAGAATATTGGACTATTTGCTTTAGTTAGAGCGTGTAGGTCATCCTTCAATAGATTTTGAGGGCACTCAACTAATTTTGAGTGGATGATACCAAGTTTAACGTTTGCTTTTTTGATTTTGATACAGAATCGGGAGATTAAGCACGTTGAATGTGTGCTTTTGTTTTATGAGTCATTTGTAATTAACGCACTTCCTCTTGTTGAGGGAGATCTTGTTGTCTTAGTTTCTCATTTTTCAGCGTACGGTTAAGCAGTTGACTGTAAATTGGCTGCCCACCTAACATTTGAGCAATGATTACCGCGCCTAAGCAAGTGATGATTAACGGCAGGATAAGGTAGTAGTTATTGGTCATTTCAATAACCAATAGTATGCCAGTGATAGGTGCTCGCACGGTGGCGGCAAATAATGCTCCCATGCCAGCAATGGCAAACATACCCGGTTCAATATTCAGTTCAGGAAAGAATGCCGCTGCGATAAGCCCGAACGCATAACCAAAGAGTGTTCCTAGCGCAAGCATTGGTGCAAAGATACCGCCTGGTGCACCAGAGCCGAAACAAAGCAGGGTAGTGAGGACTCGACCTAAGAAAATCAGCAACAACACATTGGCGCTGTAGCTGCCATTCGTGATGTTCGGGATGATACCAATACCACCACCAGTTAATTCAGGTATATAGAGTAGCAACAAGCCAAAACAACCGCCAAGTAGGGTGCCTGTCATCAAGTAGCGTTTACGGTCATTCTTGTGGATCGCCACAAACAGGTCTTGGGAAAGCGTAATCAGCTTATTGAAAATTACACCAAACAGACCGAATAACACACCTAACAATAAGAACAACCAAAGTGCGTCGAGTTCAGGCGGCTGGTACTGAGGCATTGTGATAACGGCAGATTGGCCATTGATAGAACGAAATACAATGTTGGCTGAAACTGCTGAGATGATGACAGCTTTGATTGATATGAGTGAGTAGCGAAACTGTGGTCTCATCTCCTCAACCACAAACATGATTCCTGCCAGTGGTGCGTTAAATGCGGCGGCTAAACCACCAGCGGCGCCTGACGCCAACAGTGAGTGGCGAGTGTCATCGTCTTTGACTCGAAAGATATCAGTGACCATGCGACCGATACTGCCGCCCATTTGAACGGTTGGCCCTTCGCGGCCTAAAACCATACCAGAGCCTAACGCGCCCATACCGCCAAAGAATTTTACGGGTAATACTCTCCACCACCGAACAGGACGCATACCGTCCATTGCCCCTTCGATTTCAGGGATACCTGAACCGGCAGCTTCTGGAGCAAAACGGTGAACGAGAAAGTAACCAATAAAGGCGAATGCAGCACTAATAAGGAAAGCAGCAAGCCAAAGGGGTAGATGGCTACCGATTTCATCTTTAAGCCAATCGGTACGGGTTTCTGTGATGAAATGAACCGCAACTTCGAAATAGGTACCCACAACGCCCGCAAGTACACCCACAATACAAGAAAGAAAGAGAACCGAAGCTGGGGTCTTATCTCTTGAGAGAAATTGATTAATAGCATCCCTTGGCATTTTGGCTAGTAAGGACTGCTTAATTTTCTCTCTTCTGGTCATAGAGATAAGTTTCCTGAATGAGTTAAGGCGGTGTTGCATTAAATTATACGCTTCCTCTGCATATCCTATAGCAACAAAGATGAAAAGTTGAATTTCATTTATGGAATGTACGTGTTACATAAATGGAATCTATGGCCAATAGTGGAATCACCGTCACAATTTTGATCGATTCTCTGGCGGCGGCTTGAATATCCCCAAAAATGAACCATAGTTAAATCGTAAAGCAACATAACGAACCGCAAGGAGAAGTGAGGTTTTACACACAATTTGGATGGATTCAGAAACAAAGTTTTAGTTCCTCGTTAAATGTTCAGGTCGATATTTAAGGCTTCCTGATTCGCGAACTCACGATTGAGTAACGAGGGTGAGGCGTACTGAGTAAGTACGCCTTTAGTTCGTCTGGAGCATCCCATTTCCACATTCCGCTTCTACTGCTTTATCTCTTCTGATTATTGTCGCGCCAACCTCTATTAACGAATCTCAGTATAAACAATCGATTGGGGTCAACTTTTTGGTGATTGAGTATATACTCCCTTAAAAAGGAGAACTGATATGACTAAAAAAGTTCCTACGAACATCATTACGGGTTTCTTGGGTGTTGGTAAAACGACAGCCATCTTGAACCTGCTAAAAAATAAACCTGAGAATGAAAACTGGGCTGTTCTGGTTAATGAGTTCGGGGAAATCGGTATTGACGGTGCATTGATGACAGATCAAGGCGCTTTGATTAAAGAAGTGCCGGGTGGCTGCATGTGTTGTACTGCGGGCGTGCCTATGTCGGTAGGTATTAATGCCTTACTTCGCCAAAAACCAGACCGTTTATTGATTGAGCCGACAGGGCTTGGTCACCCCAAACAAGTGATTGCGACACTGACTTCCGATCAGTACACACCTTATGTTGATTTAAAAGCGACGCTTGGTTTGGTTGACCCACGAAATCTGTCTAATGAAAAGTACACCTCGAATCAGAATTTTAATGATCAACTAAATAGTGCAGATGTGATTCTTGGTACTAAGGTTGACCTTGTTCATTCTGAAGATATCGATGTGTTTAACGATTGGGTGACGGATCAAACGCCGGCAAAAGTCTTCCACAAGCTAATCCATGACGGTGAAGTGCCATTGGAAGTGTTAGACATTGAAAGAGTATACGGCAGTGCTTCCTCTCATATTGAAGCACATCATCACGATCACGCTGAACAAGAGCCTCAATTCCAACTTCCTCCCGGTGAAGCTTTCATCCGAAAAGAGAATAAAGGACAGGGCTATTTCAGTTGTGGTTGGCTGTTTGGCGCAGAGCATAAGTTCGACTTCGATGCGCTATTCTCAATGTTGTCGGATCTAACGGCTGAACGTGTAAAAGCCGTCGTGAACACCGACCAAGGTTGCTACGCATTCAATGTGGCGAATCAAGTTGTGTCTGTGAACGAAATTACGCTTGATGGTTTTGAATCTCGATTGGAAGTGATCGACTCTCAGCTCATGCCGTGGGGCGACCTCGAGCAGATTCTTCTCGAGCTGTGTGGTATCAAATAGCCCTGTTTTTGCTGTTTGAACCAAGGATATTGGTGTTTACCTCGTTGAAGGCGGGATAAACACCAGATTAAATGAGAAAGTTTGCGTTATATCACGATAAATGTGAGATAAATCACTCTAATTACTTTATAGTGCTCGGCTGAAATAAGAATGTAGGCTGTCTGCTTAAGGAACCCGTAACAATGTCATTTTCCTCTCAAGGTTTTGCTCCTGAATTAGTCAAAGCGTTGACTGAGTGTGGTTATGAAAAACTCACTCCAATTCAACAAAAAGCGATTCCAATGGCTCGTAAAGGCCATGATATTTTTGCTACTGCTCAAACCGGTACGGGTAAAACAGCGGCATTTTCATTGCCTGTTATCCAACACCTTTTGAACAGCGGTAAAAAAGCGTCTAGAGGAACGGCTCGTGGCCTTATTCTTGCTCCAACTCGTGAGCTTGCTGCGCAGATCGCTCAAAACATTAAAGACTACGTTAAATACACGGATCTAAGCGTTTCTGCGGTTTACGGTGGTAACAAGATGTCTTCACAAGTTCGTCAACTAGAACTGGGTGTGGATATTTTGGTTGCAACACCTGGACGTTTAGAAGAGCACTTAGAAGCGGGTAACGTGTCTATTGCTAACCTAGAATTCCTAGTATTTGATGAAGCTGACCGTATCCTTGATATGGGCTTTATCAATGCCGTTCGTAAGATCATGTTGGATGTAGAAACATCACCGCAAATCATGATGTTCTCTGCAACGACTTCTACTCAGTTAAACCAACTGTCTGTTGATATTCTGCGTAAACCAAAACGTATTAGTGTTGAGCGCGAAAACTCAACGGCTGCTACTGTCGGTCACGTGGTTTACCCAGTGGATCAAGAACGTAAAACTGAACTGCTTTCTGAGCTTATCGGCCGTAAAAACTGGCGCCAAGTACTTGTGTTCGTGAACTACAAAGAAACAGCGAATGATGTGGTTAAAGAGCTTAAGCTTGACGGTATTAAAGCGGTACTTTGTCACGGTGATAAAGCGCAAAGCGCTCGTCGTCGTGCTTTGGATGATTTCAAAGAAGGCAGAGCTCGTGTGATGGTAGCAACCGACGTTGCGGCTCGTGGTCTTGATATCGAAGACTTACCACACGTAATTAACTACGACATGCCTTTCCTAGCGGAAGATTACGTCCACCGTATTGGTCGTACAGGCCGTGCTGGTAAACAAGGTCACGCAATCTCTTTCGTTAACCGCGAAGAAGAGCTGACTGTTGTTCAAGTTGAAAAACTGATTCAACAACGTATTCGCCGTGTTGAACAACCGGGTTATGAACCGAAGAAACGTGATGCTTACATCGAGAAGCTGAACACTAAATCGGCTTACAAAAACCGTCAGGGTCGTAAGAACAACGCGAACGAAGAGCCACAAGATCAAGCAAGCGCTGAACGTCGTTTAACTATGATGAAGCGAATTAAAAACCGTCGTAAGTAAAATTACGGTTGGTAATGAAAAAGAGCCACTGTTATGTGGCTCTTTTTGTTTGTATTGATCGCAATATTGTTTATTGTCATTACTGCTTCGTTTCAACCTCGCTTCATTTCAAGCCCGATCAAGAAACAAGAACTATTAAATAAAAATAAGTCGATAAGGTAATAATATGGATAGCGCACTACTTTGGGCTTTTATTCCCACGTTTTTCTTCGTGTCAATCACGCCCGGGATGTGTATGACTTTGGCGTTGACGCTAGGCATGAGTGTTGGATACAAGCGTACATTATGGATGATGATCGGTGAATTGGCTGGTGTCGCTGTGGTTTCTATTGCAGCGGTATTGGGTATCGCTTCTATCATGTTGAACTACCCATGGCTATTTACAGGCTTTAAGTTTGTTGGTGCGGGTTACCTGTTTTATTTAGGCGTTCAGATGTGGCGTTCGAGAGGCAAACTGGCGATCAGTACTGACAACCAAACAACAAAAGTCAGCAACGATTGGGATTTGGTGGTTCAGGGTTTTGTCACTGCAATTGCGAATCCAAAAGGCTGGGCATTTATGATTTCTCTGCTACCTCCCTTTATTAACAGCAATAAAGACTTAGCACCGCAGTTACTCATTCTCGTGTCGATCATTCTGGTTTCTGAGTTTGTTTGCATGACCTTATACGCGACAGGCGGAAAGAGCTTAAAGCATATGCTGGGCAAAGCAGATAACGTTAAGTTGATGAACCGCATTGCAGGTACGTTGATGATGGGCGTTGGTGTTTGGTTATTCGTGAGTTAATTCTTGTTAGTCTACAACGAGAAGAGATCCCCGACTCAGTCGTTCCTCCCTCTCGAGGATGACGACGGATGCTTTGAGGTGAAGAGCAGTTTGCCAAGCCACTGATTCTTTGTTGAATCAAAGAATGAATAGAATATAAAAAGAGCGATAGGGCATTTGGCCTTATCGCTCTTTTTCGTTGTAAAGTCTTTAGAGTTAGCCGTTTTGAATTACTATTGTTATAAAAGAGACTAGCTTTAAAGCTCCGATTAAACCGCGATTTCACCGCCGTCTTCACGACGAATCACAACCGTAGATGCTCTTGGACGAACATTGCCTTGAGTTTGTGCTGTTGCATCTTCAGACGATGGCCAGTTTGCTGGGTGTTGAATGTTCACAAACAGTGACTTGAAATCTGGGCTAATAGTAAAGCCAGTTACTTCACAACCGTTTGGACCCACAAAGAAGCGCTTAAGCTGTGCTTGGTTGTTTGCATCAATCACCGCGCTGTTGCCGCTGTCATCCGTTAACTGAGATGGAACCACTGCCAGCATTTGGTCATTGGTGTAGCCAGTTACTTCGTCTGCGCCATTATCTGTCTGAATCCACAAGATGCCACGAGCATCAAACGCTAAGCCGTCAGGGCTCGCGAATTGGTTCATGTCTGTGAGACCAGAGCGGTTAATAGATTTGTCTTCCACTGCTGGAGAGCCAAATACGAAGATATCCCAATCGAAATCGCCTGCCGTTTTGCCTTCATCCCAACGGATAACATGACCGAACTTGTTGTCTACGCGAGGGTTCGCAGAGTTCGCTTCTTTACGCTTGTTGTTATTAGTCAGCGTTAGGTAAGCTGTACCTGTCATTGGGTCAACAGAGCACCATTCAGGGCGATCCATTGGCGTTGCACCAACAAGGTCGGCTGCACCTGCAGTATTGATGATAAGCGCTGCTTGAGAATCAAATGAATCACCTAGCTTGCCGCCGTTTGTAGTCTTGCTGCTCAACGTTAGTGGTAGCCAAGTACCTGAACCATCATCGTTGAACTTAGCCACATACAGTGTGCCTTTGTCCATGTACTTGTCACCCGCACTTAGACGATTGCTTGGAGCTGCGTCACGTGGGTCCCATTTCTCTTCAGAAACGAATTTGTACAGGTATTCAAAGCGAGAATCGTGACCAGAGTAGAATACGATTGGCTCGCCTTCGGTCAACTGACCAAACGTACAGCCTTCGTGACGGAAACAACCCAGTGCAGAACGTTTTTTAGCGCGAGAGTTTGCTGTGTATGGGTCGATTTCAACAATGTAGCCGTGACCGTGTGCTTCGTTACGGTAATCGTCCATTGCTGACTCACCTGTTGGTGTCACATCAAAGCGTGCAAACTCGTCTAAGCGTTCTTGTTTGTTACCTGAAAGTGTGTCCCAACCGTAACGTGTTTTGTCGGTTGCGATACCAATACGCTCTTGTGCTGGCGTTGTCTCGCCTTTGTTAACGAAATAACCCGGCCAGTTTTCTTCACACGTTAGGTAAGTGCCCCATGGCGTGTAGCCATTACCACAGTTGTTCAACGTACCACGAGCTTGGCTGCCGTCTTGTGAGAATTTGGTTTTGGTAAATTCACTGTGAGCAACAGGACCAGACAGATCCATTACGGTCGCGCCCGTGTAGCGGCGGTTCAGAGGATCGTTATCGACCATCACCCATTGGTTGCCTTCAAGTTTTACACGAACCACACTGACGCCATGCGCGTTGATCTCTTTGCGAACTTCATCAAGGCTAGGGCGGTTGCCTTCATCGTATGTCGGACCATTAGTGTGCAGTGCTTTTTGGTCGATGTATTCGTGATTGATCACCAACAAGCCGTCGTTGCTATTGCCATTAAGCGGGAAGAAGTGCATGCCGTCGTGGTGCATGCCCAGTGAGTTTGCTTGATCTTGTGCGTTGTTGGTGCCGTCTTTTAACCAAGCCTTGCCTTGCTTGTTAAGTGGAGTACCCCAAGGAACCAATACTTGTGCTGTATAGCCTTTTGGCACAACGACACTGTCTGTCAATGAGCCTTTAACCGATTCAAATGCAAGTGTAGCAGTGCTTTTTTGCGGTGCGCCAGATGATGCTGTTGCAGCGTGTGCTGTGCTGTGGCCTGCTAAACCAAAAGCACCAAATGCAGTCATTGCACTGATGCCTAAACCGCCTTTGAGAACATTTCTTCTTGAAAGGTTCGCATCTAAAACTTCTTCGAAGGGTTTGTTTTTGCTCTTGTTAAAACGAGTGCTATCAAATGTTTCCTTGCTCATCTCGACTGCTTCCTATTGGCTGATTTTATTAATTCGTTATTCATGACTAACCTAGTTACTAACTAATTGGTTAATAAGTTGGGTCAATGTGTGACTAATCGTGAAGCAGTTAAGTGACAGATTTTTATAGATTTGATTAAGGTTTTGTTTCTGTAGCACGAATTTTGCCATTAACACTCTCGTGCAATACAAAACTCTTGGGGATTAGGGGAGAACTGTGTATAAATGCTTTATCAAACGAAAAGAGAGACAGTTATGAAATTAGATAAAATCGAAAACAAAAATCGCCGCCTACGCAAAAAGCTATACCTAGGTGAATTCGCGATTCTGGGTTTTGAAGTAAGCTGCAAGACTTCGATTGCTGATTTTGACCAATACGATGTGTTCATTGACGAGTTCATTGATTTCATCGACAGCATCGGTCTGTGCTTTGGTGGCGGCGGCCTTGAGCTGTTTGAAGGTTTCTTATGCTCAATTGAGCGCTACCGTTCAGTAACAGAAGCAGAACAACTGCAAGTTGCACAATGGCTTGAAGCTCGTGCTGAAGTAAGCAAAGTGGAAGTTAGCGAACTGATTGACGCAAACTACGCGTTCTAAATTGATGTTGTACGGTTAGCTTTGCTTTGAGGTCTACACGGCTTTTAGAACGAGTAACAATACACAAAAATAGAGGCCGAATCGGTAAATCGATTCGGCCTTTTTGCGTTTAATTCGCTCCATTTCTATTCTTTACTTTCTTTTCTATCCATTCTACGTAAATAATTAATCAATAACTTTTGTTTAAATATGAGCACCTTATCTCTACTTTTATTGGCAGTAATAAGTTTGGATAAACTTGTGATAGTTTTATGAGAATTCAATGAAGTTGCTGATAGATTTGATCGCCATTCTTAGAGTCAACAACACCACAGTTCGTTCTGGCAAAGGTAACGGTATATCGCTGTTATTCGTTTTGTTGGTAACGATAGGACTCGATAAAGGATGGAATCAAAATGAATAAACGTACTCAAATCAGCTTAGTGATCAGCTCGGCTATGCTGGCCTTCGGAGCGGCTCAAGTTCAGGCTGCTGAGCTTAAAATCACTGTCACTAATGCAACGAAAGGGATCTACTTTACACCTATCTTAGCGGCGGCTCATGACTCAAGCCTGTTCATGTTTAGAACGGGTGAAACGGCTTCTGCGGAACTAGAATCCATGGCCGAAGGTGGCGATATTTCAGGTTTATCTGGTGTCATTGCTAACGCGGGAGGCGTGGTAGTTGAGAATCCAGCCGCCGGAATCCTCAATCCGGGCGTCGCAACGACGTTTGATATCAGTACTGGCGATTTAGAGTACCTATCATTGGGTGCCATGCTACTGCCGACTAACGACGGCTTTGTTGGTCTAGATAGCTGGAAAATCCCAACTCAAGCGGGCACTTACAAAGCGACTCTAAATGGTTATGACGCAGGCACAGAAGCCAATGATGAGCTGGCGGGCAGCATGCCGAACCCTCCATTCATTACCTTTGGCGCTGGTGGCTCTGGTGTAGAAACGGCAGTATCAAACGCTAAGGTTCATATTCATCCGGGTAACATTGGTGATAGTGACGCGGTGGGCGGCATCAGTGACCTCGATAACAGTAGTCATCGTTGGTTAAACCCTGTTGCAACTATCACTATTGTTGTGAAGTAAGGGGGATATATGAAAGCTAGAATTCTATTTATCGCTGCATCAGTAGCTGTGTTAGCGGGTTGTCCGGACGATGACGACGATTACTATCGCTATGATGTGAGTGTTACTAACCTCACTCCTAATCAACCAATGTCACCACTCGCGGTGTTGACTCACAATACGAACTTTGACCTGTTCGAAGTTGGGCAAAGTGCCTCTGTCGATCTTGAATACTTGGCGGAAGGTGGCAGTAATGCACAATTGCTTGCGCTCAGTGACAGTGACGCCAATGTTTATCAAGGTATCTCAGGCAATGGACTGATTCTTTCAGGTGAGCAAGACACGGTCTCTATTCGTGTCGACCCAAATCAAGAAGGGTATATCTCTGTCGCTTCAATGTTGGTGAACACCAATGATGCGTTTGTCGGCGAATCCGGTTTATCGCTCAAATCCTTGGCGGTGGGTGAAACCTTTACCATGAACATGAATGTTTGGGATTCGGGAACTGAGCTGAACGATGAGCTTGCTGCAACGATTCCGGGACCAGCAGGCGGTGGTGAAGGTTTTAATACCACACGAGACGACACCGATGTAGTGAGTTTCCACTCTGGCGTAATCAGCCAAGATGACGGCCTTACGACTTCTACTTTAAGTGCAAATCATCGTTTCCTTAACCCCGGTGCAAGAATCACCATTACTCGAACTGAGTAACAGGTTGAAAGCATGATGAAAGAATTCCTGCTCTGTTCCGGTCAATTGAAAGGTGGGCAGACTCAGAATAGAGCAGGGAACATGAATAGTGCTGCGGTAAATTTGATGGCAAACATATTGTTGGTTGAAGACGATGATGACTTGGCTGAACTGGTGCAGATGCATCTTAAGTTCCAAGGGCATAACGTAATCAGAGCTAATGAGATTGAAAAGGCTCAGGCGCTCTATAAAGAGGGTCATTTCGATTTGATCGTACTGGATCGTGGCTTACCAGACGGTGATGGACTCGATTTCTGTCGAATGTTGCGTCAGCAAGAGGATTGGACGCCAGTACTCATGCTAACCGCAAGAGATGCTGAGCTAGATAAGGTTTCAGGCTTAGAAGCCGGTGTTGATGACTACATAACGAAACCTTTCAGCGTTCTAGAATTTCAAGCAAGAGTAAGGAACGTGCTTCGCCGTTTAAGTCATGTCGAATCAGCGACTCAAGAGGTTGTGACAGCAGAATCGATTATGAATTTTGGTGGGCTCACTATTCAACCTGAACGGCATCAAGTGTCACTCAATAACCAAGACGTACCGCTGACTGCTACCGAGTTTACCTTACTTCATTTCTTAGCAACCCGTCCGGGACGTGTGTATAGCAAAGACGAGCTGCTTGATCATGTTTGGAATACTCATCACTCTGGCTATCACCATACCGTGTGTAGCACAGTCAACCGTCTAAGAACCAAGCTTGCGATGCCGAATAGTGATGATGATTTCATTAAAACCGTTTGGGGTGTTGGCTATAAGTTTGAGTCAAAAGCTTAAGCCTATGTGTCGCGTCCCAAGCTTACTTAAAGGCCAGTAAGACTCAAGCGCCACCGAGGAGATAACATGAGTTTCAAATCGCGTTTAGTGTTGTTCACCAGTTTGTGGTTTCTGCTCGTGAGTGTGGTGATTGCTTACACCTATCATTGGCAAAAAGAGACCATAGAACAAAGAACTAAGCAGAGCTTACACAAAGAGCTCGCGGTTCATATGCGCGATGATAATCCTCTGATGATTGGTACCGACTACAACCCTAAAGCGCTCAAATCCATTTTCCACACCTTGATGTTGATAGGGCCAGATTTTGATATCTATTTCCTCGACAGTCAGGGCAAGATTACGACTCATGCTGCGCCAGAAGGCACTGTGTTAGCCAACCAGATAGACTTAGCGCCCATTCAACAGTTTTTAAACGACGAGCCTTATCCCATTCTGGGGGAAGATCCGATCAATCCGGGGGCTCGTAAGGTGTTTTCCGTAGCAGCGATTGAAGAGCTAGGTTCGACCGTTGGCTATCTGTACGTTTTGATTGGCAGTAATCGCCACACCGTGATTGCCAATTCGCAGGTCGACACGCCATACATCGCGCTAGCGGGGCTCATGCTGATCTCTATCTTAGGTTTTGCGGTTGGGGCTTATCTGTTGGTCAAACGTAGCCTGTTAAACCCAATAGAAGCAGTAACCAACAAGTTGCAACAGCAAGCAGAGCAAGATTTTCGATTGGATCCGAACTTTATTCATCAAGTACCAGAATTGGTGCCGATTGCACGCTCGTATCAGTTGATGGCGAAGCACATTCAACAGCAGTTTTTGCAACTTGAATATCAGTCATCACACCGCAGACAAAGCTTATTACAGCTCAGTCATGATTTGAAAACGCCATTGTCGAGTGTGTTGGGTTATCTGGAAACGTGGAAGATTCAAAACCCGCAATTAGACCCGTTAATTGACGTTGCTTATCGTAATGGCAACAAGTTGTCTGAACAACTCCATTCGCTGCTAGATAGCGCCAAGAATGATAACCCGGTACCCACATATCAATACGCTTCAATCGATTTCAATGGGCTGATGAGCGAATGCTTAGAAACGATACAAAGCCAATATCGCCATAAAAATGTTGAGTTGAACGTTAATATGCCTAATGGAATCAAGGCTGTGGGTGACAGTGATCTGCTTGAGAGGTTGATTTTGAATCTGTTAGATAATGCATTGAGGCATAGCCCAAGTGGAACCGTGGTGTCGCTAGATGTTGATTTTGAAGCGGATTCAAAACGGGTGAAGGTGGTGATTCATAATGAGGTTGAACAGGAAGCGCCGAATGGCTCGTTAGGTATCGGCACTAAAATCGCGCAGTCGATACTGATGTTACATCACAGTGTGCTAGAAACAACAAAGGCAGAGAACTCCTTCCAGCAAAGTTTTTACTTGCCTTCGGTATAGCTCTACCTGCCTTCGTTTAGCTTGATGTGTTCTTGCGTAGAACTAACGTTAAGCGTCTTTACTGTCTTCGTTGCCTGCGTTCACTTTCGCGTAGAAGTGAAGCAGCTCAGTTAATTCTTTAACCCAGCCAAACGCATCTTTAGGTGCGTTCTTTAAGATCTTCTCAACTTTCTCACAGTGCACTTCGATTGCGATTGCTTCTTCAAGGTTGAAAGAAATTGAGTAGAAGTGCCAAAGCAGTAGGCGAGTCATTCGCTCGATGTTCTGTTGCGAGTTATCCGACTCTGAGAAGGCTAGGTTTACTTCACCAAGCGCGATAGCGGTCATTCGAAGCATTGCGTCAAATTTCGCTGATTGCATGCGTTCTTCGCTGGTGACTTCTTCTTGCTCGAACGTAAACAATTCCGTCATTGCATCTTCAGGAACAAGGCGATGAATCATTCTTAAACTAAATTCTTCTAGTTCATGGCGAGGCATGGTGATTAAGCAATTTAAGGTGTAGTCGCGTTGCATGGTGTTCTCTTGGATCTGCAAAAAGGTCTGACAGTTTAATGGAGAAGCGAGCTCAGAAAAAGCAGATTTTAGATAAGCCTACGTTGGCAGGCTTATCTGTGTACTACAAGCCCTAAAATCGATGCTTAGGGGAACTGTATTTAGGTTTGAACGCAGTATCAGGCTTTGCTATGGCTTGGCGGTTGGTACTGCATCGACTGGTCGTTTCTCATGAATATGTTGCTCGCGACCAAACTGCCGATGCAAATAGAACCAAGGGCGAGCCAAGTCATCGCATCAGGAATCTCGTTGAATAGTGGGATCGCCAACAGGGTCGCCACTGCGGGTGTTGCACTGCCAAAAGCGGCAGAGCGTTCAGCCCCTAAGGTATTAACCGCATAAAGGTA
This sequence comes from Vibrio sp. Vb339, assembly GCF_902751245.1. Classification (NCBI taxonomy): domain Bacteria; kingdom Pseudomonadati; phylum Pseudomonadota; class Gammaproteobacteria; order Vibrionales; family Vibrionaceae; genus Vibrio; species Vibrio sp. Vb339. The sequence goes on from NZ_CADDIS010000001.1 coordinate 1,222,768, forward strand.
AGTGAACGCCGCGATTAAACCCGCCCCAACGCCTTGCACTGCTGAATGAACGGCAAGCTCTGTGAAGGGCCAATTAGCGATTGGTGTGTCCATTAGGTGGCTTGGGAGGGTTCCAGTAAAGATTAGGAGGAGTAACAGCAAAGTAGAGCAGAGAGAAATAAAACCGGCACTGACTAACGCATTAAGATTAGCGACACGAGCTGAGATGGTAAACGTCGCCCACATTAAGCTTCCGCATAAAAACAACAAATGGCCTTTGGTGTATTCAAAGTTGAAGCTGCTTAAGCTACTTCCTAAAAACAACAGTATACCGAGCAAAACCAAACCTAAACCAACAACACGGTGTCGGCTGAGTGGCTGCTTAAAAAAGAGTACCGCAATTCCAGTGACGAACAGAGGGAGCGTGCCCGAAACAAGAGCACTGCCATGTGATACCGGAACAAACTGCATCGCCGTTCCTGCAACGAGCAGATAAGGTAATCCGCTACCTACGAACATACCCGTTAGATATCGTTTAGGGACTTCAGCAATCGTGCTGCGTGCTTTCCACATCAAAGGCAATAACACCAAAGCCGGTATGAGAAATCTTGTGAGGGCGATATCGGCAGGTGTTAAATCTGAATTTGCACCGCCTTTAAGAGAAAGAAAAAAGCTCGCCCAAATGAGTAGGGTGACAGTAATAGATAAGTAGCCAAGATTCATAATATTGAAGGAAAGTGGGTGATGACTCATTATGGAATAGTTGTTGTGCCACAGGTTGGCAAGTTTTGGCCTAACTTGAACTATCGTTGATGATTTCTGCTAACATTTACCAAATAATTAACGGATTTAACTAATGTTTGGCATTTGCTATGGATAGAATTGATAGACATCTTCTCGAACTGCTACAAAAAGATGGCAGGTTAACCACGGCTGAACTTGCTGATGAAGTGGGGTTATCACCTTCACCTTGTGCAAGACGAGTCAAAAGGCTAGAAGAAAAGGGCATTATTGACGGTTATCGTGTGAGCTTGTCACGAGAACAAGTCGGCATCGCAATGAGTGTGTTTGTTGAGGTGAGCCTAAACAACCACCAAGAAGTGTCGATAGATAAGTTTGAAGCGGCTGTTGTAGAGATGGAAGAGGTGATCAGTTGCCACGTTGTATCTGGGGCTTATGACTATTTGCTAGAAGTGGTTAGCCCGAACTTGATGGCCTACGAGGCATTTACAAGAAAACTTCAAAGGCTCTCTAACGTGAAAGATATTCATACCCACCTTGCGATAAGACAAGTAAAAGGCAATGCACCACTGCCAATTTATACCGATTAAGCCAAACTCTGAGCAGTAACACGAAGGAAGAATGAGCTGAAAACGAAATGGTTTACTCCTGAAGTAGAAGCGCGGTCAATATCAAAAATCATCCATTAAGTGTTAGGCTTCAGGCAATAAAAAACGGAGCACCTCGTGAAAGGTACTCCGTATATGATAGGTGCAAAACTTAGTGATACTTAAAGTTAGAGATTGAACAATCCCCAGTTTGTGCATTAATTCTGAATGAAAAAGCATGTGAATGATAATCCACGCCGTCATTCCAAATTGTCTCTCCAAATATCTTACATAGCTCTAGCTCACTTACTGAACCGAACTCTTCCATGTGTTTAGCTACAGATAAAAGTTTACCTCTTATCTCTGCAGTCCATTCCGTGTTACTCAAGCAGTTGAAAGCCATAGTCTTTTGCATATTACCTAGCCAAAATGTTTCTTGTTATTAAGTTATATGAAGATTCATGATAACAATTTTCTGGCGTTTGTAAATCTATTTTGTGATGAATATCTCACATACTCGCTTGCATTGGTCGGAAATTGAACTTCATTGTTGATAGATAGCACATTACTTTTACAACCTATTGATAAAGCTTTGATTAACGAGTTCTTAGAATATTATGAATGGGATTGAGCATATTTATTGGAAAAGTCCAGTCGAACGAGTGAGAGAATCTAATGGTGATTTCAGTTTGATCCATCGTTTACCGGTTGGTTTATGTGGCGTGCTTCATCAATCATCGTCGCTTCTCTGCGGTATTTTGAAGACAGCTGACGGAATTTTTCACTGAGTGTATGCAGATCTCGGGAGAGTGATTGTGAGCTTTGGACGTGCACCTGCGCGCTTTCTGCCTGGCGTGGGAGTTTTGCTTTGGTGCAGTGTTTGGCGACGGCTTGCCATGAATACGCTAGAGAGTCAGCGCCTTCAAGTTCACTAGACACAACATACGCCTGTTGTAGCAAAACCTCGGAGACGTCATACGCGGTATTCATATGACTATTGAGCTGCACATTAAACCTTTCTTCGTACTTAGCCCAAAGTTCAATGATCTGCTTTTCATTAAAGTGTTTAGATAACAATGTTTGTGATTCGTAGGTTGAGAGAACTTGGTTGAACTCTTTGGTGTACTGATTATAGCGACCTTCAAAAGAGAGCTGACGATCCAAAAGTGTTTGCCAGTTTTCACGGTCACAATGATTCGCTAGAGCGACATTGGCACTCAAAGTTACGCTTACAATGATAACCTTCCCCCAAAAACTCATGACTTTCCTCTACTTACCGTGCGCTCTATTGAGAGTATAGATGAGCAGCAGCATGAGTTGATGTACACTTGAGACATACCTATAACGGAAGAGCTGGTGGATTTGATGAAAAAAGCGCTGATCGCTTTACTTGTGTTGTTGATATTGGGCGGAGGGGGAGGAGCGGCATACTACTTCTTGGTCATGAATAAAGACCCAATCTCACAAGAGAAAACGGAAGAGCCGGCGTTAGAAGCTACCGAGCAATCTGAATCTGACCTTGTACCCATCATGGATCTTCAGCCTGAAACCGAGCAGACGGAATTTTACGTTTTGGAGAGAAAGCTTGAAGTGGTCGAGCAACCTGAAATTGATGGCTTGATAACAGATTACCTCTATAAAGGAGAAAAGGTGGTGGTACTCGAGAAACAAGGCGAATGGGCACGTATCTCAGACTATATAGTCCTTAAAGAAGGCGGCCCACAGACGGCGGAATGGGTCTCTATGTCAGGCTTATCGAATGATGAAGTCATTATTTCGGAAAAAGAAAGCAAAGAGATATTGGATTCCTATTTGGTTAAGTCTGATGACCTCAAGATCCATCAAGAAAAATTCCGTAATTCGGTGGCTAAACTGATCTCTGAAGGGGAGTGTGCCCCAAGTGATTTTGAAGAATTAGGCGGATGGGTGAAATCTGTTAAGTACAGTCACAGAGATGTTTATTTTATTTATTGTGGTGGGTTGTCCCTTGAAAACAAAATTTATCTTGATGTAAATACAAATGAAATATTTAAGAAGTAAGATCCCACGCTCTATTTATTAATACTATTTACTTAAGCCCACTCATAGATTGAGTGGGCTTTTTTTGTCTATTCATTATGCTCATCTTCCCCATTTAGAACGTTAATTATATTGAAGCTCATATAGAATTATTAGGAACCATTTATTAATGGCTAATAAGAGTTTTGCTATTATTCTCGTGATCAATCATTTCAAATTCCCACATTGCATTATTCTTGAAACAAGCTGAGAGATATAGATTTATCTCGTATTTACAAAGGCTTATCTGCTTGGTGATAAAAGTAAAATTAAATAAAACTTATTAATATCAGAGTCTTACGTAGATTTACATATTCGTAACATTTCATTGATTTTGGGATGTAGGTCTAGTTTTTAATCATAATACGAAAATATTTTATATTTGTAATAATACTTTTTGATTTTGAGCTGTAGGGTTTAATTAAAGCAAAACGTAAAGTTTAATTATCAACTAAGACATTATCTTATTAACATCATTGTTATTTAATTGCTTGTAAGGGATGGAACCATTAATGAAAAAGCTTGCTTTAATTACAGGGTCAAAAGGCGGTATCGGCTCAGCAATTTCTTCTAAATTAGTTGCAGACGGCTATCGTGTTATCGCGACTTATTTTACTGGAAATTACCAATGTGCCTTGGATTGGTTTAACGAAAAACAATTCACCGAAGATCAAGTGAGATTGTTTGAATTAGATGTTACCAATACTGCGGAATGTGCGCTGAGCTTAAGCAAGTTGTTAGAAGAAGAAGGCACGGTGGATGTTCTAGTCAATAACGCAGGTATTACACGTGATAGCGTCTTTAAAAAGATGGATGCCGAAGCGTGGAAAGAGGTTATCGAAACGAACTTAAACAGTTTGTTCAACGTGACTCAACCTTTGTTCGCTCCTATGTGTGAAAAGGGTAACTGCCGAGTCATCAACATCTCTTCCGTCAATGGTCTTAAAGGTCAATTTGGACAAACTAACTACTCGGCAGCAAAAGCTGGAATGATTGGTTTCTCTAAAGCATTGGCTGCGGAAGGCGCTCGTAGCGGCGTAACCGTGAACGTAATTGCTCCTGGCTACACAGCAACTCCTATGGTTGAGCAAATGAAACCTGAAGTACTGGATTCAATCAAGAACCAAATTCCGATGAAACGCTTAGCAACACCTGTTGAAATTGCAGACGCAGTGGGCTTTTTAGCGAGTGAATCTGGCGCGTACATTACAGGCGAAACATTGTCTGTGAATGGCGGCTTGTACATGCACTAATTGGCGAAAGCGAAGGGATTGGAATGATGGAAAAAGTATTTATTGTTGCGGCTAAGCGCACTCCTATTGGTGCATTTACCGGGTCGCTAAAAAACGTATCTGCAGGTGAGCTGGCTGGCGTTGCGATCAAAGGTGCACTTGAGTCTGTCGATCTTTCGTTAGATGCGATTGATGAAGTGATCGTCGGCAACGTGATTTCGGCAGGTCAAGGCATGGGGGTTGCTCGTCAGGCTTCCATTTATGCAGGGCTTCCTGAAGAAACACCAGCATACGGTGTGAACATGATTTGCGGAAGCGGCATGAAATCAGTGATGGACGCAGCGGCGCACATCAAAGCACAAGATGCTGAAGTGGTTATTGCTGCTGGCGTTGAAGTGATGTCACAAATTCCTTTTGTGGTACCAGCGAGCGTTCGTAATGGTCACAAAATGGGTGACATCTCAATGAAAGACTTACTTGTTGGTGATGGCTTAACCGATGCGTTTAATCACTACCACATGGGCATGACCGCTGAAAATATTGCGAACACGTTGAATATTTCGCGTCTAGCTCAAGATAACTATGCCTTAGAAAGCCAACAGAAAGCCGTTGCTGCGATTGAGGCGGGTAAGTTCAACGAGCAAATCGTGCCTGTAGAAGTTAAGCAGCGCAGACAAACCGTCACTTTTGATACCGATGAGTATCCAAAGTCAGACGCGACATTCGAAGGTCTACAAAAGCTTCGTCCAGCTTTTGACCGTGAAGGGTCTGTCACGGCGGGTAATGCTTCGGGCATCAATGATGGTGCGAGTGCAATTATCTTAGCCTCAGAGAGTGCAGTAGCGAAATACGGACTGACTCCACTGGTAGAGCTAACGAGCTACGCACAGTCTGGATTAGATCCAAAGATTATGGGTTTAGGCCCAGTAGAAGCCGTTTCTAAAACGCTTGATAAGGCGAATCTCACTCTAGAAGAAGTAGATTTGTTTGAATTGAATGAAGCGTTTGCAGCACAAGCTCTTGGCGTAATGTACCAATTGTCGGAGCAGCATGACTTACCGCTTGATGAGTTTAAGCCAAAGGTCAATGTGAATGGTGGTGCAATCGCACTTGGTCATCCTTTAGGTGCTTCAGGCAATCGAATTATTGTTTCACTCATCCATGAAATGCTTGAACAGAAAACGACTTATGGCGTTGCTTCACTCTGTGTGGGTGGAGGAATGGGAACCGCTGTTTTGCTAAAAGGTATTGAAGGTTAGAGCCTGATATATCGGTAGCAAGCTTAAATATCGGATCAGCTTTTCAAAGCATCGTGAGTTAATCGATGGGCGTTGGCTGAAACGATAGTGACACAAATTTATTAAACTATGTATTCATCAGGAGTTACTTATGTACACGGATATTTTCAAAACAATTACTGACCAAACTGAAAAGCAATTTGAACCGTACTTAAAGTTCAACAAGTTGGTTGCAAAGAACGTCCAAACGATGACTGAACTGCAAATGAATGCAATGCAGACTTACACGGACATGGGTCTTGCGCAAATGAAAGCAGTGACTGAAATCAAAGACGTGACTAGCCTAACGGCGTTCAACAGCCAGCAACTAGCAGCGCTAACTCAATTGTCTCAACAGATGATGAGTGATAGTTCAAAAATGCAAGCTGCTGCAAAAGAGTTCAAAGAAGATGTTGAAACACTAACAACTGAAAACTTGAAAACAGTTACACCTGCATAAATTTAATCGCCATCGAGTTAGCGCAGTATTTACTGTGAGGCTCGGTGGCGATTTTCCGATTATTGGAGTCATGTTATGTTTCAACACTTCTTTTCGGACTACCTTGTTAAACTTCAACAAACGAACCAGCAATGGTGGGAAAGCTTTGAACAAAACAAGGAAGCCGCGCAATCTCCCCTAAACCAAGCGATGCAAGAATTGAACTTTGATGATGCATCAAAAATCTTCGAGCAAGCCGCCAACCAACCCGCCGTTCTGCTTCAGTTACAATCTCAATGGTGGGAACAGCAACTTAAGATCTGGCAAAATGCCGCGCTGATGGGCAACACCGAGAGTGTTATCTCAGAAGACCGCAGCGACAAGCGCTTTATTGATGAAGCGTGGAAAAACGACCCGTTCTACAGCTTTATCAAACAATCCTATTTGTTATTCAGTAAAAGCTATATCGACACCATCAACTCGATCGAAGGTATTGACGAAAAAACTAAAGAGCGAGTGGCGTTCTTTTCTCGTCAGGCAATCAATGCACTTTCTCCAAGCAACTTTATTGCAACGAATCCAGAGTTGATGAAACTGACACTTGAGCGAAATGGTGAAAACCTTCTCGATGGGTTAGAGCAGTTACAAGCAGACGTTGAAGCAAGCGCCGATATACTCAAGATCCGCATGACCAACAACAACGCCTTCCGATTGGGTGTGGATGTTGCGAACACCGAAGGTGATGTTGTCTTTCAAAACGAGCTGTTTGAGCTTATTCAATACTATCCAAAGACACCTCAGGTTAACGCTACGCCTTTGTTGATCGTTCCGCCGTTCATCAATAAGTACTACATTCTTGACCTTCGTGAGAAGAACTCGATGGTGCGCTGGTTACTTGAGCAAGGACATAGCGTATTCATGATGTCTTGGCGCAACCCAGGTGAAGCGCAGAAAGACACTGAGTTTGGTGATTATGTCACGGAAGGCGTGGTTAAAGCCGTTGCTGCGATTGAAGACATCACAGGTAAAGAGCAAATCAACGCGGCGGGTTACTGTATTGGCGGCACGGTGTTGGCTTCGACGGTGGCTTACTACGCTGCAAAACGCATGAAGAAACGTATTAAAACAGCGACGTTCTTTACCACCTTGTTGGATTTCTCGCAGCCGGGTGAGGTGGGTGCGTATATCAACGAAACGATTATTAACGCGATTGAGAAGCAGAACGATGGCAAAGGCTACATGGATGGTCGCTCATTGAGCGTGACGTTCAGTTTGCTTCGCGAAAACAGCCTGTACTGGAACTACTACATTGATAACTACCTCAAAGGCAGCAGCCCGATGGAGTTTGATCTTCTGTACTGGAACAGTGACAGCACAAACGTGGCGGCCAAGTGTCATAACTTCTTGTTGCGAGAGCTTTATCTTGAAAACAAACTGGTTCAAGACAAAGGCGTCAAAGTGGGCGGTGTTTGGATTGACCTCAATAAGATAAAAATACCAAGCTACTTCATTTCAGCCAAAGAAGATCATATCGCTCTGTGGCAGGGTACTTACCGTGGTGCGTTGAATACCGGTGGCAATAAGACGTTCGTTCTTGGTGAATCTGGTCATATTGCGGGTATTGTTAATCACCCAGACAAGAAGAAGTACGGGTTCTGGCTGAATGACAACCTAGACGACTCGGCGGATGAGTGGCTAACTAATGCGACTCATAATGAGGGGTCTTGGTGGACACACTGGAATCAGTGGCTACAAGGTTTTGAAACTGACGAAAAAATCGAACCTTTCAATCAAGGCTCAGAGCTTAACCTTGTGATAGGCAAAGCGCCAGGCAACTATGTAAAACAGGTGCTGCCGATTGTCGATCAAGAGCAGGTTGATAAAGAGACCGCAGATAAACAAGCGCCAGAAAACGAAGCTTAGGGTGTTAAGTCACATTCAATAATAAAGATACACAACGTCAGATAATAAAAAAGCCACTGAAATCAGTGGCTTTTTCGTATCAACTCATATCAGCATTATCTGGTAGAAGTTGATGTAATCTCGATTGTTAATCGATTTCTTTGTCTTTACCCATAGATAAAATCCAAAGAGATACGGCTGCAACACCTGCGAAGCCGCCAAGAATGATAACTGGCATAGCGCTGTAACCTAGGATGTGCCAAATTACGCTTTCTAAAGTACTCATTCAATCGCTCCTTATTGCCAGCCTTCAACGCCGTGCATGTCTGGTAGTTTGTGTGCAATACCTTTGTGACAGTCTACACACGTTTTTTCACCAGAAGCTAGCGCAGTCGAGTGTTGTTTCGCACTACGAGGGCTCTGCTCTGAGAAGTCCATGTAATCGAACTGGTGACAGTTACGACACTCAAGTGAATCGTTCTTTTTCAATCGAGCCCATTCGCGTTCCGCTAGGTGAGCACGACGTGCTTTGAACTTTTCTTCAGTATTGATGGTTTTCGCAATAAAGTGTGCGTATAGCTCTTTAGATGCTTGAACCTTACGAACAATTTTATCTGTCCATTCATGAGGTACGTGACAGTCTGAACAAATAGCACGAACACCAGAGCGGTTAGAGTAGTGAATTGTCTCTTGGATTTCAGCAACGATAGGTGCGTGACAGCCGGAACAGAATTCTTCCGTGTTGGTTGCCTCCATACCCGTGTTGAATGCACCCCAGAACAAAAGACCACCCGAGAAACCCAAGAATAAAACAACGCCTACGGCTGCTTTACTTGGTGTCGCGAGTCTTTTCCAAAACGCTTTAAGTAATTTTATCATATATAGCCTCTCTTACAGTCCGGCTACGATTAACGCAGTGAATCTACAGGTTTGAACTCGTTCTCAACTAGTGGCTTAGCATTAGCTTGAGGTACGTGACACTGTAGACAGAAGTAACGACGAGGTGATACGTCTGCAAGTACCGCATCTTCACGGTTCATGTAGTGAGTTACACTCACTTTAGTAGCACCCATTTCTTTTGCGTTTTTCCAGCTGTGGCAAGAAAGACACTTGTTAGCGTTAAGAGAAACTTCATAGCTACGAATAGTATGAGGCACTAGAGGTGGTTGGTATACGTAGTCACTCTCAAGTACTTGGTCACGAGGGAACTTTTTGAAGTCATCTGCTGCGCGAGTTGCTTCAAGTTCACTTGCACCACGTAGAGATTCTACGCCACCAATGCCGCCTGGGTTATCCAGTTCAGCTTCAGCTTGAACTGCACCAGCTAGCAAAAGACCAGCTGATAGTAGGGCAGTAATCAGTTTTTTCATGGTTAATTTCTCCGCCTAAAGGCTAATTCTTTGAGTGGACTACTTCTTTCAAAAAGTAACGAAAAAAGTAGTCGCAATATTAAATACGTTAGATCTTGTATCTAGGTTCGAAAAGCGCTTGGCTCTTAAGAAACCTTAGTGATCTTAACTGGACACTTCTTGTAATCCGTCTGTTTAGACAGAGGATCCGTTGCATCCAAGATCAACTTGTTGATCAGAATTCTTGCATCAAAGAATGGTACGAATACCAAGCCTTGTGGTGGACGGTTACGACCACGAGTTTCAACACGAACGCGTACTTCACCACGTTTGTTTTCGATAAGAACTTCATCACCACGGCGAAGACCACGAGCTTTAGCATCAGCAGGATGGATGTAACAAAGTGCATCCGGTACTGCTTTGTAAAGTTCTGGTACACGACGAGTCATAGTACCTGTGTGCCAGTGCTCAAGAACACGGCCTGTACATAGCCACATATCGTATTCATCGTTTGGTACTTCAGGTGGCGCTTCGTATGGTGCATTGATGATCAGTGCTTTACCATCTGGTTTGCCGTAGAAGTCCCAATCAGAACCTTTCTTAGCATATGGATCTGAACCTTCTTTAAAGCGCCATAGTGTCTCTTTACCGTCAACAACAGGCCAACGTAGACCACGAACTTGGTGGTAGCGATCGTATGGTGCTAAATCGTGACCGTGGCCGCGACCAAAGGCTGCGTATTCTTCGAATAGACCTTTTTGAACGTAGAAACCTTGAGCTTGTGCATCGTCGTTAAGCTCTTGAGCTTCAGACAGTGGGAACGCATCAACATTGCCGTTTTTGTAAAGCACGTCGTACATGGTTTTGCCACGGTACTCAGGCATTTTCGCAACCAGTTCTTCACCCCAAACTTCTTCAATAGTGAAGCGCTTAGAGAACTCCATGATTTGCCATAGGTCAGACTTAGCTTCACCTACAGTTTTCACTTGTTGGTACCATGCTTGTGTACGACGCTCTGCGTTACCGTAAGCACCTTCTTTTTCGATCCACATTGCTGTTGGAAGGATAAGGTCAGCCGCTTGAGCTGTTGCTGTTGGGTACGGGTCAGAACATACAATGAAGTTATCTGGGTTACGGTAACCTGGCAGACGTTCAGTGTTGATGTTTGGACCCGCTTGCATGTTGTTGTTACACATTACCCAGTAAGCGTTGATCTTACCGTCTTTAAGCATACGGTCTTGAACAACAGCGTGAGCACCTGGTTTAGCAGGGATAGTGCCTTCTGGAAGTTTCCAGATGTCTTCTGCAATCTTACGGTGTTTAGGGTTAGCAACAACCATATCGGCAGGTAGACGGTGAGAGAACGTACCAACTTCACGAGCTGTACCACACGCAGATGGTTGGCCAGTTAGTGAGAATGGGCTGTTACCTGGAGTAGAAATCTTACCTGTTAGAAGGTGGATGTTGTACACAAGGCTGTTCATCCATACGCCACGAGTATGTTGGTTCATACCCATAGTCCAAAGTGACATTACTTTGATGTTTGGATCGGCATATTGCTTAGCCAACTTGATAAGGTCATCTTGAGATACACCTGACATTTCAGACGCTTTCTCAACTGTGTACTCAGCAACAGACGCTTTGTAGTCTTCGAAAGAGATAGCAGTCATTTCACCTGAGTTAGGGTTTGCTGCTGCTTTCTGTAGAGGGTCGTCGTCACGAAGGCCGTAACCGATGTCTGTCGTTGCTTGCTTGAAGTTCGTGTGTTTGTTCACGAAGTCCCAGTTAACTGCATCGTTTTGAATGATGTAATTAGCAATGAAGTTAGCAATTGCTAGATCTGATTGAGGTTCAAAGATGTAACCTGTGTCTGCAAGCTCGAAAGAACGGTGGTAGTAAGTAGACAGTACGTTTACTTTAACGTGTGGGTGGCTTAGACGACGGTCTGTAATACGAGTCCATAGTACTGGGTGCATTTCTGCCATGTTTGAACCCCACAGTACGAATGCGTCTGCGTGTTCAAAGTCATCGTAACAACCCATTGGCTCATCGATACCGAAAGTACGCATGAATGCGCCTACCGCTGAAGCCATACAGTGACGAGCGTTTGGATCGATGTTGTTAGAACGGAAACCCGCTTTCATCATCTTAACGGCTGCGTAGCCTTCCATTACTGTCCACTGGCCTGAACCGAACATACCAACACCTGTTGGACCGTTCTTCTTCAGTGAAGCTTTCCATTTCTCAGCCATTACGTCGAACGCTTTGTCCCAAGATACGGGTGCGAAATCACCATCTTTATGGAACTCACCGTCTTTCATACGAAGTAGAGGAGTCTCAAGACGATCTTTACCGTACATAATTTTTGAAAGGAAGTAGCCTTTGATACAGTTAAGGCCTTTGTTTACCGGTGCTTCTGGGTCGCCTTGAGTCGCAACCACTTTACCGTTTTGAGTACCTACCAGTACCGAACAGCCCGTACCACAAAAACGACAAGGCGCTTTATCCCACGTGATTTTTGTTTGATCAGAGCTAGCAATCAGGTTGGTTGCTGTTGCTGGTAGAGTTACACCTGCAACGGCTGCCGCTGATGCAGCTGCGTTTGCTTTCACAAACGCACGTCTTGTCATTTTCATACTTCACCCTCAAGTTGAGAATTGTTGCTTCCAGTTTCTAAATCCGTTTCGTCCAGTCCAGTTTCGATTTGGTGATAAACCAAAGCTGTCCCTAAAACGTTCGTAATATTATTAATTTCTTCGATGGTATCCGTTACAAAACCTTGGTTTTCGGTTTCTAGGACCACTATGATTTTGCCTTCAGGGCTACTGCCGTAAATCTCTGCATTATCGAACTGTTCGATTTGTGCTTTGATCTCGTCTAGATGCTCTGGGCTCACATGCACGACTAAACTTGATATATGCACTTCATTTAGTGCCATAAATTGCTCTCGTTATTTTTGTTTTATGCATTACTCACAAGAATAGCTGAAGTAGGGCAAACTGCTACGCAGGCTCCACAACCGCTACACTCATCTAACTTGATTTTTGGTAGAGCAACACTGCCTGCTCTAAGTTGAAATTGAATGGCCATAGGTTCACACATGTCACCACAGCTTCGGCATTCAACATTTTGTTGCGCTAAACACTTATCAGAGATATGTGCTTTTGCTTGCCAAGGCTCTCCTTGCTTTGGCTTAAAAATGGGTTCAGGACAAACATCTGCACATTGATAGCAGAACGTACACTCATCAATAGAGAAATCGACAGTGGGAAAACCACCATCGCCTACAATGATTATCTTAGTCTCACAACTCTCGATGCATTTACCGCAGCGAGTACAGTCATCTGTAAAGCTTTCTAGGCTGTTAATCCAAGGCAAACGAATCTGGCTTGAGTCAACTTTTCGTCTTGAAAAAAGACGGCGTTTTGATAGATCTACCACTAGATACCTATAGATGTTGCTAAGATGTTGTAATTGTAGGCCATTATTCTATTAATATCTTGTAATGAGTCCTCATAAGTAGTGTAGTTTTAGAAACAATTGTATAAATACCCCCTAAGGGCTAATTGGGGGCATATATTGTCTTAGATCAATAAATTACGGAGCGAGTGATCACATATTGAATGGAGCTATGATTTTTGATGTGTGACAATACGATATCGCTGGCAAGTCATTTATCAATAGGAAGGCACTTTTGCTTATAAAACCGGTTTCATCTGTAACAAGTACGATAGCAAAATCTTTGCTCTCTATACTGCTGTTGTCGGTTGCTACGACTGGCTTTGCCATCTTTACTTTGGCTTCAAGTTTGAATGATGCGGAAGCGCTTAACGTGGCGGGTTCAATGCGAATGCAAAGCTACCGTTTAGCCCATGATATTCAAATAGAATCCGTCGATTATGAATCTCATATTCGTGAATTCGAAAGTTCTCTTTACTCGCCATCCATGACCAATTTAGTCAGTTGGAATGTTCCGACAGACATCACACAAGATTACTATTTAATTATCGGCCGTTGGCATGAGCTGAAACAGGTCTTGAATAGCGAAGAGCGCGATCACTATCTCGTGTTGGTTGAAAACTTCGTGGCTGAAATCGATGGCTTCGTTTATAAGCTGCAAGAGTTCTCTGAAGACAAGTTAATAAAGTTAGCGTGGGCTGGTGGTATCGGCCTTGGTGGAATTCTGGTCATATCTCTTTTTGTTGTTCACTTTGTACGTAAACAAGTTGTTAAGCCACTCCATGCGCTCGTTGGAGCCAGTCAGCGGATCAAAAACAGTGACTTTGAGGTAGAGCTAAAGGTAACCAACAATAATGAACTCGGCATTCTGACTAAGACGTTTAACTCGATGGCGAAAGATTTGGGCGTGCTCTATCGAAACCTTGAGTCGGTTGTCGACGCTAAGACGGTCGAGTTGCAAAACGCCAACCAATCTTTGCAGGCGCTATATCACTCTTCACAAGAACTTACGGTTACGCGTATCGCCCCAGAAAATTTCCGAGCTATTCTGCAGCACCTCGTCAGTCTAGAAGGAATAGAGTCGTTAAGGCTTGAGATTGCTGATAGTTCGGGTCGTTCGTTGATTATGGACGAAGGGTATGATTCGAACTTGGACTATGAAAAGTTTGAAATGAAGTTGGATGATAACGAGCTTATCTTGGGCTATTTATATTGTTCATATCATCATGGTCATTCAACCAAGACGCTGATTGAGAGCTTTATCCAACTGTTATCACGAGCGATCTATTATAATCGCGCGCAGAAGAAAGCAGAACAGCTTATTATAATGGAAGAGCGTGCAACGATTGCCCGTGAACTTCATGATTCATTGGCTCAATCACTGTCGTACTTGAAAATCCAAGTGACGTTGTTGAAGCGCGTGATTGGCAAATTGCCAGAACAACAGCACCGAGAGCAATCTGAACAAATAGCGTCGGAAATCGGCAACGGTTTAGCGGATGCCTATACTCAACTACGAGAGTTGCTCACAACCTTTAGGTTGACCATAAAAGAGGGCAACTTCGGAGATGCTTTAAGCACCATGCTTGAAGAGCTCAGTGAAAGAACAGATGCAAAGATTAACCTAACCAATAATCTTTCATCCATAGAGCTTGATGCACACAGTCAAGTTCACTTGCTTCAATTGATTCGTGAAGCAACAATAAACGCAATAAAACACGCCAATGCCGACTTGATAGATGTATGCTGTATCGATGAGGAAGGTGAAGTATTAGTCGTGATTAAAGATAATGGAGATGGCTTTGACTCTAGTAGTTCCAAGACGAACCACTACGGGATGAGCATTATGCAGGAGCGTGCGGCAAGACTGAATGGCGACTTAACGATTGAAGCGGCTCAAGGTGAAGGCTGTACAGTCATATTGAAATATAAAAGTTTGAAGGAAGTTAAAGTTGACGATTTGTAAAGTAATGCTGGTTGATGATCATCCATTGATGCGCAGAGGTATAAGCCAATTACTGAGCTTTGAAGATGAATTCGAAGTGATTGCAGAAGCAAGTAACGGTACTGAAGCAGTCGCTCTTGCCCATGAAGAAGAACCTGACTTGATCCTTTTGGATCTTAATATGAAAGGCATGTCTGGACTTGATACGCTGAAAGCACTTCGTACTGATGGCTCAAGCGCTAATATCGTTATTCTAACGGTCTCTGATAGCCCTGCAGACATTGAAGCGATTGTAAAAGCAGGCGCTGATGGCTACTTGTTGAAAGACACAGAACCCGATGAGTTAATCGAACTGCTTAAGCAAGCACATAGCGGTGACAAGGCTTACAGCAGTGTGGTTGCTCGTTACCTAAATGATGCTGGTAGCCGCAATGATATCTTCGACCAGCTGACTGAACGCGAAATGCAAATCCTTCAAGAAGTCGCAAAAGGTTACCGTAATAAGCAGATCGCCGATCACCTGTTTATTTCTGAATCGACAGTTAAAGTACATATGAAAAGCTTGTTGAAAAAGCTGCAAGTGCCTTCCCGTACCGCTGCAACGGTTCTGTATCTAGAACGCTATGGTGAAATGAAGTAGGGCTTGTTCCTTTGAGATAACACTATTTCAAGCCTGACTGTTTATACATATCTCGATAGTTTTAACGGTGTTGAGAAAGTGACATTAAAAAAGGCGCTGAACTTATTAAGTTCAGCGCCTTTATGTTTACGCATTTTATATCAGTATTGGTGTTCGTTTGTTCTCGTTCTTTGAGATTAGAAACTTAAGGCTTACGCCGCCATTGGAACCAATACAAGCGTACCGAAGATAACCGTAATAAGACCACAGATTACCGGTACAGACGTACGTTTTACGACTTCAAATGGGCTGATTTTACCCATACCAGATGTCGCAACAATTACACCAGATACTGGTGAAATCGTACGGCCTAGGTTCGATGCTTGAAGCATTGGGATGATTAGGAACGCTGGGTTCAAGCCCATTTTCGCCGCCAGTGATGGAGCCAGTTCTACGAATGCATAGAAAGGCGCGTTACCAGAACCTGTTGCGATAGCTGCAGCCACCGTTAGACCCGTCAGAATAAGCATCAATGCGATACCGCCTGCGCCTGCCGATTCAGCAAGACCGATTAGGTTATCAATCGCACCGATAGACATTAGACCTTGAGCAAATACGCCCGCCGCAACCAACAGCATTACCACGCCTTTGAACGCGTCAGCCATGCCTTGGTAGCAAGAGTCTAAATCTTCTAGTGTTTTCTCGCCGTCAAACTTCTTAACAACGTAATCGATAACTGCGCCCACGAAGATAGAACCGACCACAATAGTGTAGATATCAAGTGACAGCCCTGGAATCGTACGACCGTTGAATAGGAAAACGCCGATGATAGGTAGGAATGGAAGTGCAGCGTAGAAAGCTGGTGCTGTTGTTTCGATTTCAGAAACGTCTACTTTTTCCATTGGTGTGTTTTCTTTCTTATCCAGGTATTTGTTCCAGAAGAAAGCCGCAGCCGCCATCACGATGATCGCACAGATAGAAACAGGCAGTACCGTTTGAACAGCAAACACATCAAGAGACATGCCTGATTTTTCTGCTGCGATAACCACATCACCAGAGGTTGGTGAAAGAATGATGGCTGCAGGTGATGCACAAACTGCAACTGCCGCTGGGCGAGAAATACCCATTGCCGTCATCATTGGGAATAGGGTTGCCATCAATAGCACACCAAGACCCGTTGCAGAACTTACTGCTAGAGACATCAGACACGCTACGATGTAAGCCGCAACAAGAAGTACATAGGGAGATTTGATCGCAGCTAGTGGTTTAGAGAACTGCTTCACTACCACGTTGTTAGCGCCAATATGCGTCATGTAAGAAGCAAAACCACAAAGAAGCATGATTTGCATGCCTAGGCCTCCCCCGCGGTATTGAAGCATGTACTTAACAAATTCTAGTGAGTCGGTAACCATGTTACCTGTTGAAGCGATTTTAGCTGGTAAGACTGTGTGACCAATAAGGCCGGTGATAAGAAGTAGGGCAAGGCCAGCAGTTAGTAATACACCCGCCGCTTTATAGCCTTTTACAATAAAGTAACCAACAGCAATAGTAATCACTAATCCGATCAAGAGCTCTAACATAGAAATCTCCACAAAGTTTAAAAAATATAAGAAAGTGTTTCAGAATATGACAATGAATGTACAGAAAACTGCACTGTGGCACGAGGCATAGTTGAGGTTGATATGATCTAAGACAAACATTTTTTTCGATGTTAATTGTGGTTGTAAATCGTGATTAACTACTGTTGTTTAGATGTTAATAAACAAATTTTGTGGCTGGTTAGAATATAACTTGGATCACCTTTGCTTGTTCTAGTTGCATATGTAGGTGTTGTTTTATAAATCGTGAGTGTTTTTGTACTTTGGAAGGAAACGTGTAACGAAGTGGGTATTTATCGGAGTAAAGAGGTGAGAATCTTAGCTTTGATGCTTACTTAGGTTTAAAGATTACTTATGTTTAACGCTTACTTACTTCCCTTAAGTAAGCGCTAAAACACAAGTTGGCACCAAAATATAATTAGGCTGAAAAATAGCCGAGCGAGTTTAGTTCATATCAACGTCAGGAGTGTCATTTGAATACGTTGGTAACTCAGAACAGATAACCTTCTTACAAAAATGAATCATCCCATAGCGAGTAATGAGTAAAAACTCTTCTCTATTCAATGGAATGTAAGGCATGGCATCAGACGATAGGGTAGACCCTTCACTTATCATCACCTTTTCGTAAAACGACAACTCGCGATTCGGGATGATTTGCTGGTGTTGGTTCTCATCCAGTGAGATGTCGTGTTGAGTGACAGAGTAAGAACCTGATGACGTAAAGCCGACTTGCTTAGTCGATACATACAATAGGTCATAACTGTCATTCTTCTTAAATTCGATGTTAATAGAAGACTGGCTATGAATCATATTATTGGACGGGTTAATAATCGATGCTGTATTGGCTAAATAATGCCCTTCAAGATGTGACTTGGGAATAAAGGTAGAACCCCAGCCGACTAATACGCCAAGCAGTACCACAAAAATTTCTGTAATCGTTTTATTATTCACAAGTCACTCCTTTAAATCCGGCAGGGAAGCTCAGAGATTTTCCTGAATTATCGATGATGATGTTTCGTCCCTTATATTCATAAAGCGTAACGTTGAATAACTCATTAAAAGTGAATTCGTCGGATTCGATTTTACAAGAGATAAAATGCTGACCCACGAGATCTTCGCCTAGGCTATTTCTATCTAAATAAGAAAACAAATAATGGGATAAACCTGCAGCCACTACAAATAATGCAACCAGTGCTAATAGACTGTTTGTTTTTTTCGTAGCGGCCGTTGTCTCGGTTGCTGAGCTTTCAGGCGCTGTGTTGTTTTCAGGTTGTGTCGTTTCTTGCTTTGGTTGTGATTGAATTTTACTCAGCGCGCGTTCTTTGTCTTGTGTCACTTGTCCTGCAAACCGGTAACCTTTACCGCGCTCAGTGACGATGATCATCCCGCTCTTATCTTCTAACGCTTTTCGGCAAATCGAGATGGTCTGCATTAGGCTGCCATCTTCAACATATATACCTTTAGACACCCACACTTGTTCAATAAGAACTTGGCGAGTGATCACCTCATTGGGTCTCGAGATAAAAAACTTAAGCAGCTCTGATTCATTAGAACCTATTGGGTAGGTACGGCCCGTCTTAAAGTGATGGATTTCACTTTCTTCTAAATTGACCTGTATATCATCATTGATAATAAATTCAGCAGACATCTGGGTTCTCATTGTTATAAGCGTTCTAACCTAAATATAACAAATCTTACAACAAACATAAACTTACTGATTTCATCGCCTTTGATGTTTAAGTGTCTGAATTTATGTTGATTATTAACCTAATTAGATTTCCTTATATACCTTTTTGAGGTTGTTTAATGCGGTTTCAGGTGCTTGCCGTTAGTAGCTATTGGATCATTAACGGGTGACGCTGATTTAGTGGGTGTGGGTTAATTGCTCAAATTTCTTACGTAGTTTTATCAACGTGTCATTCCAACTCTGTGTTGCCTTGCTCTCTACGAATAAAAAGTCGAGCTTACCTCCGACTCAATCGGCAACTCAAATAACGATAAATCGCATGACCACACCAGTTAAATGCGAAAGCTACGAAGGAGCTGTTTTGAAAGATTTCAATAAGCCATATATATGTGGACTAATTACGCTTGCCTTACTCGGCTGTCAGTCTGAAGACTCGACTCAAGATCCCGTTTCGGTATTGGTTCCCTACAACATTAATGAACTACCAAAACCAAACGATGGTTATGGGTATGACGACGATGGAACAATATCCGGTGTCGGTGAACACGCTGTGACGATGTCATCTAAGAACGATGCTTATTATCAGGACTACAACAATTCATACGCAGCCCTAGACGGTTGGGGACTTTGTGCAGAACCAATTTTAATTCCGCTTCAAAGTGTTAATTCGGACAAACGTTATCCACTCAATAACGAAACCTTAGCCGGGAATGTTGTATTAATTGATGACGTAACAGGTGAGGAAGTTGGTACTCAAATATCCGCTGATGGTTCCAATATTAAAATTCAATGTGAATCAGGCTTAGTCGAGAATCGTACTTATTCGCTTGTAGTAACGGATGGGGTAAAAACTGAATTTAATGAGCCTTTAAAAGCAGATGCGAGCTTTGATGAGTTGATTGATTCAGAGGTTCCATTAAATAGCGAAAAAGAAGAAGTTCTTCATGCTCAGATAATTAATGCCATTAGCTCATATGAAGCGTTATATCCGGGTGACGGTCTTCCTGTATATGCCGCGCAATTTAAAACTCAGAGTGCTTATTCTCCTCTGGATGCGATGAGAAGAAGCCATTTATTGTATGGAAGTTCTTTCTCTAGTGCCCTTCCTGAACTTAAAGAGGAAAAACGCGGGTACAACCTATATACAAAAGTGCTCAAAATTCCGTCTTACTTACCTTTTACAAAAGAGAGGGAGGCTGAGTGTACCGTTGACGAATTTGACCCTAAAGAAAATTGTCCACCGCTCTACGAATGGATTACCAACACTTCGGGTGGCTTTCCTACTGCGGATAACCCTATGCCTCAGATAACTGAAGAGCTAGAAATAACCGCAGATATATATGTTCCAAACAACTGGGATTGGAATAAAGGTGAACAATTACCGACCGCGATCTTTATTCACGGCGTTACTGCGGAGCGAGGCACTGCTTCTTTGATGGCTGCGGAATATACAAAAAAAGGTTACGCCGTCGTTGCTATCGATATGCCATATCACGGGGAACGAATTCGTTATGACAACACTGATACTGACCCTAACGATGACAAAATAACAGGCGTTGAAATTAGTGCTCGAGCGAACAAGGCGTTCTTCATCAATATTGACTCTCCTTTAGCACTTCGTTCGAATCTCCAGCAGTCTGTTTCAGACTTTCTTGGTCTTCGTTATGCGCTAAGCCAAGAAGCTTGGGTGAAAAAAGATGACGTTCACTTAATCGGACAATCGTTAGGTGGGATCATGTCGGTAATGGTGAGTGAGTTTAGCCAAGCTAGTCCTGACTTTCACTCTAATTCCAACTTTGCATTTAATACCGTGAACTTTGTTGTTCCGGGGCAGGGGTTAACTAACTTGGTTCTGTCTTCTCAAACCTTAGGCCCTGAAATGTCTGAAGGTGTTAAGAAGTCTCCAGATGTTCAGCGCGGCATTGCTGAAACGGTGATACCAGATACATGTACAACAGAAGCAACAAATCAGCAGTGCATTGAAGCGCTTCGTGAGTTTGTAGAGCTTTCATCTGATAACGCGCTGCTTGTCAGCCAGTTAGAGAATGACATCTTCGATTTAGTTGTGACAGACCTTAAACAAGGGGTCCAAGCCACAATTGATAGTGCAGACCCTGCTAGCTTTATCTCTCGTCAAGTCGCTGCTGAGCAACCCACTCTTTTGTTGGCTGCCGTTGGAGATTGCGGGGAGACTTGTGACGTTGGTGTTGATTATGTCCCAGATAGCGTAATCCCGAATACCGCGCCAGATAACATTCGTACCGGAACTGAGCCGCTCATTACTGCGCTTGGCTTAGACCCAATTACAAGTACATCAGAAAATATAGATGTTAAGCGTGGAGCGGTAAGAACAACAACTGGTGGGCATGGCACATATTTGTTTCCTTATGAGGGAACTATGGATGAAAACGGCTTACCAAGTATGCCTGATACGGGAGCTGAGCTAAAAGAAGTCTCTGATGCAACTGAAACCCAACAGATAGCTGTAGCATCCATGGTCATTACCAATGGCAAAGCAGTAAAAATTAAGGATGAAGATCATATCGAAACAGAGGTGCCTCAAGATGAAGAATAAACTTTTATTGGGCACTGCCGCTGCTCTTATTCCTTGCCTGACTAACGCGGCGGGCTTTCAACTTAACGCACAGTCTGCAACAGGCTTAGGCCGTGCATTCGCCGGTGATGCTGTGATGGCAGATAGCGCTGCGATTGTTGCTAAAAACAGTGCAGCGATGGCTTACATCGAGCAACCAACACTTTCTATCGGCGCTATCTATATCGATAGTGGCATTGATGTGTCTAGTGTTAGCTACACACCAATGAAAGGCGATACAGAAACACTCGATGATCAATCTTTAGATGCCGGAACATTGGTTCCAAATGTTCACTACGTTCATCCAATTCAAGGCTCTAAATTTACCTTAGGCGCCACTGTGCACTCTAACTTTGGTACGGACGTAGAGTTTGACGAGTCGTTTGAAGCGGATGAGTTTGGAGGAAAAACGGCGCTTTCCAGTATCAATGTTGGCTTCGCTGTGGCTTATGAGTTGTCTGAAAAAATCAATTTGGGCGCAGGGCTAGATGTTATTTACGGTGAGGGTGAAATATACCGCCAAAACTTGTTAAACGTAGATGCCGATGGCTTCGGTTTGGGGGCTAACGTTGGGGCGACTTACCAAGTCAACGAACATAACAAGTTTGGTATTACTTACCGTTACAGCCCAGATATAGAAGTGGAAGGTGACATTACCAAAGGCGGTGTCCCTGCCGACAAGATGAATGTTCCATTACCAGACACTCTAGAGTTTTCCGGTTGGCACCAGCTCAACGAACAGTGGGCTTTTCACTACAGCCTGCAGTGGGTGAACTGGTCTGAATTTGATTCGCTAACATCTGACTCTTATGACGACTCAATTAAAGAGTATCAATGGAAAGACGCAGGGCATGTTTCTGTTGGTGGTACGTACACCATGTCGAAAGACATCGTTCTACGAGCGGGTTACATGTACGACATTTCCCCGACTGATGAACTCACGTCGTTATCAATTCCTGATGTTAACCGTCATTGGCTAACGGTCGGAGGGACATATAACTTCACGGCTGCCAGTTCTGTGGATATTGGTGTCGGATTTATCATCGGAGAATCACAAGATATTGACGAAAGCCTGACGACGATCCCAGGAACGAGTTCCAATATAACTGCTGATGTGACTGCTGATGCCTTACTCCTAGGTGTACAGTATCAGCATCGTTTTTAACTTTTACTTTGGAGTTCAGAACGTAAAAATTTAGGAATCATATAAAAATTGCAGGGCTCGACAGTGAGTTGAGCCCTTTTCTCATTATTAGCTGTTTTAGCATTATTTAAATAGCTGGAAGCTCATTAAGTAAGAAATAGCTGCTTAGAAAAACGTTTTAATTCAGACGAATTCAACGGTTATGGTTATTAAAAATGAAATTTACAAAGCTTAGTAAAACAATCTGTTTGGCACTGTTTGCCTTACATATCTCTCCATCGTTTGCCCAAGACTCAAACTTAATTCCTGTGACTATCGAAAAAGCTCACAAACAAGCATTCACTTCTTCAATCAACGAGGTTGGCAAAATCAGGGCAACGGATTCTGCTGCATTGACATTTAGTGCTTCCGACAAAATTCTCAACATCCATTTCAAAGATGGAGATTCAGTTAAAAAAGGCGAACTGATCGCTCAACTGGACAATACCAAAGCGAAAGCTGATTTAGACAAAGCAAGAAGCTCTCTAGCGTTAGCAAAGTCGAAATTAAAGCGTGTACAAGAATTACTAAAGAAACAGCCTGACTCTATGTCTCAACAAGATGTGGAAGAACTGGGAGAACAGGCGAACCTAGCCGCAGCTGATTTCCGTCAGAAAGAAGCGCTGATGAATGACTATTTATTGGTCGCGCCATTTGATGGGCAGCTAACTAACTTTACTCACTCAGTGGGCAGTAAGATTGATAGCGCAACCGCGTTGGTCAGTTTGATCAAGCTCGATCCTGTCGAAGTTCAGTATTCCATTGGCCAGTCGGATTTAGGAAACGCAAAGCTTGGGCAGAATGTTTCCATCCAAGTTGATGCATTTGTCGATGAAGCGTTTTCTGGCGTTGTGGATTACATTGCGCCAGCGGTGGACGAGAGCTCAGGCCGTGTCGAAGTACACGCGCACGTGACTAACCCTGAGCATCGCTTAGTTCCGGGTATGTTTGCCAAAGTAAGTCAGATGACGAGCGAAGATTCAACGCAGATGGTGGTTTCTCAAAACTCCGTTCAAGCCAAAGATACAGAGCGTTTTGTTTGGGTCGTGAATGGTGAAAAAATCGAGCAACGCATTGTCGAATTAGGCGTGAATACTAACGATGGTTACGTTGTTGTAGAGAAAGGCTTGAAGCTTGGCGATAACGTCGTTGTGACTGGACAACAGAACCTTAAGAAAGCGTCGTTAGTTAAGGTCATGAACCCAAATGCTGAACAGAAAACCGTTGAGTTAATCACGGAACCGACCAGCAAAGAGAACACTCAACAGACCGCTGAACCCAAAGTAGAAAAGACTGTAACACAGGTGGATGAAGCACATCCTATTGAACCTTCGGTTGATTGGACGGAAGCATCGAAAGGTGTAGATGAAGCGATCAACGAAAACAGCGAGCAAGCAGAGACTAGCGCGACTGTTGAGGATTCATCGAGCGAAGCTCAAAGCAAGGAAACTCACAGTAAGGAAAACCAAAGCAAGGAAGCTGTAACGAAGGAGAATCTGAATGAAGCTTCCTGAGATTTGTATCAAGCACCCTGTGTTTGCGTCAGTTCTGAGCATCACCATTGTTTTGCTTGGGCTTTTGTCATTTCAAAAGCTCTCAATCCAATACTTTCCAGAACATAAAACACCGTCAGCAACGGTAACGGCTGCGATCAATGGCGCTAGTGCTGAGTTTATGTCGCGCAATGTGGCAGATAAGCTCATTACCGCTGCAACGGGCCTCGATAGCGTGAAAACCATGACTACGGACTGTCAGGAAGGCACGTGTAATCTAAAGATCATCTTTGAAGATGACATTGATGACGTCGAATACACGAGCTTGATGAACAACTTGCGCAGCAGCGTCGAAGCGATTGGTGATTTCCCGCCGAGCATGACGGATAAGCCAACGGTAACGGATGACTCTTCTGACACCAGTATGCCGAGTAACATCATCACGTTTGTGAATACAGGCAAGATGTCTAAGCAAGACATGTACGATTACATTAGTCAGCAAGTCGTGCCTCAATTTAAGCACATCCAAGGTGTGGGTGGTATTTGGGGACCGTATGGTGGCAGCGAGAAGGCGGTGCGTGTTTGGTTGCAACCGGATCGCATGATGGCGCTCAATATGAGTGCATCCGATGTGGTTGGAACATTGAGCTCATACAACGCAACGTTTACCGCAGGTACTATAAAGGGGCAGGTGCGAGATTTCTCCATCAACCCAGTCAACCAAGTAACCAGCGTTGATGATGTGCGAGACTTGGTGGTCCGTGTTGATGACGGCAAGATCATTCGCATCGGCGATATCGCTGAAGTCAAAATGGGTGAAGAGAACCTTACACCGAGTATTCTTCGCGTAGACGACAACCTAGCGATGTCGATTCAGGTGTTGCCGCTAAAAAGTGAAAACCCAGTTACCGTTGCGAATAAAGTTAAGAAACAAATTGATCTGATTCAGCCGCAGTTGCCAGAAGGCATTGAGATGAAGATGGTCTACAACCAAGCTGATTTCATTAAAACCGCAATTGATGAAGGCTTCATGACTTTAGTTGAAGCGATTGTTCTGGTTTCAGCAGTGGTGGTTCTGTTCCTTGGATCTTTTCGAGTCGCTTCAATTCCGATCATCACCATTCCTGTGTGCGTAATAGGTGTATTTGCCGTTATGCATTTACTTGGATTTAGCATCAACGTACTGACGATTCTGGCTATCATTCTCGCCATTGGTTTGGTGGTTGATGATGCGATTGTTGTGGCTGAAAACTGTTACCGTCATATCGAAGAAGGTGAAACGCCGTTCAATGCTGCAATTAAAGGGTGTCGAGAGATCGTCTTCCCAGTGATTGCGATGACGCTAACTTTGGCGGTTGTTTACTTACCAATTGGCTTGATGGCTGGCTTAACCGCCGATCTATTCAGGCAGTTCGCGTTCACACTTGCTGCAGCGGTGATCATCTCTGGGTTTGTGGCGTTAACACTCTCACCAATGATGAGTGCTTACTTAATGAAGCCAGTATCAACTCCGGCGAAGTGGTATCAAAAAGTTGATGCGAAACTCAATGTGTTATCGGATTTATACACCAAAGAGTTAGGCAAATGGTTTGATCGTAAGGCTCTGATGAGTGGTATTGCTTTAGTGCTGATCGCTTTATCGGCCTTCGCGGTTTGGAAAATGCCTCAAGTGTTACTTCCAACCGAAGATACCGGTTTTGTTGAGGTGACTTCTACGCCACCAACAGGTGTTGGTCGTCAGTATCATCTAGATAACAATGAGCAACTTAACAATGTGTTCAAAGGTGATAGCTCAGTAGAAGCGAACTTATCTTACATCGAAGGCACACCGACCAATCACGTTCTATTGAAGCCATGGGGCGAACGTGACCAGTCCGCTGATGAATTGGTAAACGAATTTATCGCTAAAGCACAAAGTTCAGTCTCTGCTTACGGCATGTCTTTCAAGGTTCGCTCAGCAGATAATTTGAACATTGCAACCAACATGATCCTTGAACTGACGACGGTTAACCGTGATACCATTGTGTTGTCTGAAACCGCAAGCGAAGTCGTTAAGGCGCTTGAGGATTACGAGGGTGTGACCAACATTAAGAACTCAATGTTGCGTGACCAATTACGTTATGATTTGTCGATTGATCGCAATGCGATTGTATTGTCTGGTGTTGATTACGGTAACGTAACCAATGCGTTATCGACGTTCCTTGGTTCTGTTAAAGCCGCAGATTTGCAAGCGGACGACGGTTATACATACCCAATTCAAGTTCAAGTAAACCGAAGTGACCTTGGTGATTTCAAGGTGCTTGATAAGTTGTATGTGGATTCACAGTCGGGGCAAAGGCTTCCTTTATCCCAGTTTGTATCAATCAAACAAGTGACATCGGAATCTAACTTCAAGACGTTCATGGGTAAAGACAGCGCTGAAATCACCGCGGACTTGATGCCCGGATATACGGCGAGCGACGTGAAGGCATACATTGATGACACGGTACCAAGCCTGTTGAAACCTGCTCAGAGCTACGAGTTTAATGGCATAGTTAAAGACCTAGTTGATTCAACCGCGGGCGCACAAGTGCTGTTCGTGTTGGCGTTGATTTTTATCTTCTTGATCTTGGCGGCGCAGTTTGAAAGCTTTGTCGACCCGATGATCATCTTGCTGACGGTTCCACTGTGTATTGTGGGCGCGATATTGACGCTTTCGGTATTTGGCCAAAGCCTGAATATTTACTCGAAGATAGGATTGCTGACACTGGTTGGTCTCGTGACCAAACACGGTATTTTGCTGGTGGAGTTTGCCAACGAGAAACGCAAATCTGGCGCGAGTGCCAAAGAAGCGGCGATCAGCAGTGCACGTTCAAGGCTGCGTCCAATCTTGATGACCGCACTGACGATGATCCTCGGTTCATTGCCATTGGCACTGGCGGATGGACCGGGTTCATTAGGTCGAATCAATATTGGTTTAGTATTAGTCGGCGGTTTGACAGCCGGAACCTTCTTTTCATTGTTCTTAGTGCCAGTGGCTTACGTTGGCATGGCGAATCTAAAACAGATGGACATACTGACTCGGTTGAGAACGAAACCCGCATAACTCGCCATATAGATTGACCAGTCAATTGAAGTGAAAACTAAAACGCGCCTACCATGAACCATGGTAGGCGCGTTTTGTATTTATTCTCTCGGTTACCGTGAAAAGCCAGGAGAGTTTGTATCATTTAACATGGTACGAAGCTGACTAGAACTGTGCAAAACAGTCTAGAACGGAGCAAAATTGTCATATACCACGGTTGGTACTGTCCAGCGTTGATGCGCATCTATAGGCTCTAGCACCGGATTGTGGTGTGGTATTTGTCCACGGTCGCCATACAACCACAAAACTAAGTTCGAACGTTCACCACTTGTTATCGGCAGCGCCGCATGGGCAACGTTTCCTCGATGAATCATAGCGACACCGGGCGTGAATGTCGTTTCGTTCATCTTACCCGTAGCAGGGTCATAAAGTTAAGTTCTGAGCCTGAAAACTCTTCATCTGGCATATTTACGTTAATGTTGAGCGTGACCGAAGACGCATCAGTATGCAGGCGTAAAGACGTATCTTTGTTCGCTTGATACTGAATCGAGAACCCAAAAGTTTGCGTGTCGTAACCCATGATTTCAGGGAACAATAAGCGAGCGATAGGGCGCATGTAACTGTCGAGTAAATCTCGGTAAAACGCTTGGAAACTTGGCGCGGCTAAATACCCTTCAGATCGGCTGTCTAACATTGCTCCACCACGGTTAAGCACTATACCATATGGCGGGCGCAGCGGGATTTGAGCGTTAGAGACCGCTTCCAAGTAATCACGCAACTCAGCGAGACGTTCAGCATCAAAGAACTGAAACTTAAACACCCCAGGAGAGATCTCTTCGAGTAAATCTTTTACCGCGATTTCTTTCGTTGGATCTTGCCAAGCTTCTCTAACAGCCTCACGAAGGCGGGCATCTAACAGCGAATCATCGAAATCCAATTGGCTGCCTTCCGCACTTGCTTCCCATTCTTTCCAAGCCTCGCTGAACAAGCCCTTATTGTTGTCCCAAAACTGTTGTACAGAAGGAGCTCGTTGAAGCATCGCTTCTCGTGTCGGTAAATCGATGGCGCGTGCGCGCTCTAGTTGATTAGATAACATAATGTGTTCGCTCCTTTTGTTTGCTTGCAACCAATCTATTACACCAAGGTTTGTAGATAAACGGGGCGCTGGGCAAAACAGAATTAACGTTTTCTATATAATCAGCGTAAAGGAGGGGTTACTTTAAGAAGCTGTCAGTCCTTGCTTAGACGTGGTCATTTGAACAATGAACGCAAGGTTTGCTTAGCGAGTTGCGATGTCGTGGGCGCATCAGTGATAAAACAGCGTATGGATGAGATACCCACACGCCGTCTTCAAGTATCAGTAGTGATTTGAGACACAACTGATGGGGTGACTTTCTATATATGAGTAAGCTATCTATGATCAATATTGATCTTCGAGAAGCTGACCGAGAATACTTGTCCAGCAAACTCTCTTGATGGCTTTATTTGGGCGTAAAGACCGGCTTT
This sequence comes from Vibrio sp. Vb339, assembly GCF_902751245.1. NCBI lineage: Bacteria > Pseudomonadati > Pseudomonadota > Gammaproteobacteria > Vibrionales > Vibrionaceae > Vibrio > Vibrio sp. Vb339. The sequence continues at coordinate 1,251,479 of NZ_CADDIS010000001.1, forward strand.
AAAGTAGTACTCTTCCTCTAACCATGCTTTTGACAATGTAACTTTGTTGCCATCACGATCTTCTGTTTCTATGCCCCAAGGTAAGAATTGTTCTGTTAATTCATTATTAATGAGTGTTGAAAGGTAAATACCTTGGTCATCAAGACGAATCGTGTAATCCCAATCCAGGTTTGCAGGTGCAACCCCTAGGTTGACACTGAACGGCTGACAGTCGCTACACATCTTGTTTCCTGGTAGAAATGAATCGTTCAGAACAACGCGTACCGGTTTGTTTTCACCATCCCACTGCAATTTGACCAGCGCTTGCTTAATGTCCTTGCCATGGATTTGGCCAAGAACCACTTTAGGGTCGCTGCCTGTTACATCTTTATTCGGAAATTGGTCAACGCTTAATGTCGCTTTTAATTCGTGCGTTCCGGTTACTGCCCAGTTTTGCTCTTTAGTACTGCAACGATTTTCTGAATCAAAGTTGTAAAGCTCACGAAGCTCTGAGCGAACGTACTTTGTGTTTGGCGTTGTGGAAACTTGGCCGCCAAGATCTACAGTGAACTTGAGACGCTCTTTACCGTTAACCGATTCACGCGAAAACCAAGGGAGATGAGTGTCGTTGGTTAGATACTCTTTACCACTACACTCTTGTGGGATGAGCTCGGCTGCGCTAGTGCGGCCATTGTTATAGTAATCATCACCACTTACTGGAAGGGTAATCTTCCATTGCTCGATGTTCCAATTGCAATCGGTGCATGTTTTAAGCTCTGCTTGTTCGCTTTTAGCGTTGGCTTCACAGCCAGCGAGTAATAATCCACTAGAGATAAACGCAGCAATTTTTAGGTATTTTAAAGGTTGTTGATAGTTGAACATAAAAATGATTTGTAATACAAAAGGTGAGCGAACTTTATCGATAAACCATGAGTTTTTCATTGGATAAAGAGCGGTTTTACATTTTGTTGATAGAGCTTTGTGCTACCGATTCCAAAAGCACATCTCAATACAATTTTTCTAGTTATTGAAATAGAGCTAGAGTCAATGAGGTTGGTTTTCCCATACGGCTTAGTAATGATTTTCTGAACGATCACGCAAATCCTTTTGCATGTTCGATGGGGGAAGCGCTATTTAGAAATCGTAGTTGAGGTTCATTGAGCTGTAGATTTCGGCGTTACTTTGGTCTGATGCAACAGTGGTGTTGTAAATGTATTCGGTATCAAAAGTCAGCGCCAAATTGCCCATCAAGATGTTTTTTAGATAGCCTTTGAGGTTGTAATTGGTGTTCTCTTCACCGTAAGCCATGTTAGCGGTTGCCCCCATAGAAAACGTTTCTGTGAGCGTTAGAGAGCCATCAACACTGGCATTGACGATCAGCTCATAGTTCTCTTTGTTCGGGAACTCTTCATCGGAGGATTGGCGTTGACTTATTCGGTAACCCGGACCCGCAGAGCCTTGGAGTTTGATTCTTTCAGTATCATAAAAGTGGCGACCCAATCCTGTAGCCGTTATGAATTGCTTACGATAAGTACCAAAGTGGTCGTGTTCAAAACGTGTTGTCGCGACCAAATAGGTGACTTCGTTCAAGTCATAACTGATGCCATAGTTGGTGGTATAGCGATTGGTGCCGTCTTCATCGTTTTCAGCATCGGTATAGTAGGTATCAAACTGAACTCGTTGGCCCCAGTTCTCTTTTTTGTATCCAACAGAGATTCCAGAGTTGATCGACAAAGATGAGCTGGTGTTTTGTGAGTAGATAAATCCGAGCTTGGTCAGGGTCGTAAAAGGGGATTCTTCAGCTTCTTCTTGTAACTCGGAACCTTCGCTTAATATGACTTCGTCCTCGAGTACCACTTCTTCAACCTCTTCTCCAAATACGGGCATAGAGAACGCGATGAGAAATAAAGGCAGTTTTGATCGGGATCGTGTGTATGAAACTGTATTGGTTAATGGTAATGGGCGCGTTGTTTGTGGGATAGCGTGTGTCGACATAATGATTTGGTATATAAGGTGATTGAACACGACGAACGCAAGGCTAGTCGTGAAGAGTCGTCAATGATTTAATCGAAAATGAGTGTTAGTTACGACGCCATAGGCAAAGGCGAAAAAATCGTCTTTATCGCAGAGAATCCGTTACCTCGATGAGGATTGAAATCTTCAATGTGGACAAAGAATTCAAGTATCTCAGAGGGTTTATCGTCTTCGATTAACAAGAACTCGAGTAGCCCTTGTTCGACATGGCATGAAACGATGGTTTCGCTCGATTGATCAGCTGAAATCTGTTCAACATTGATCACAACGCTCGTCTCGGGTAACACATTGAAAGCATCTTCCGCGCACTTAAGAATACAGCTGCAGACATACTCTCGATATAAGGCATTACTTTCAGAAAGAGACATCGTTTCAAGCTTCACTTCGCCTTGGCTCAATATCTTTTTTTCTTTAGGGATCACGTTGCGCTTACTAACCTGAATATTAATTTCTAGCAGGTGACCATTCTTATAGGTATTAAAGTTATGGTTAATCAGCTTAGTGTCGACTACCGCAGCGTTAATCGGGTTTTGTTGAGCTTCGGAAAGGGCTGATAGTTTTGCTTCACTATCGTTGTTTAATATACCTTTCGATAATTGATTGCCCTTGGCCCAGTAGCTGTAGTTTTGAACCCAATGCACAAACTCTGTCTTGTATTGCTCGATGTCTTGTTCGGCGGCACGCTCGATATTGTTGGTGAGGGTGTACAACTTCGACTTGTTTCCTAGCAGCATATCTAGCCAGTTAGGCTTGTACTCATCGAGTGCTTCCATTGCTTTGACTTTATGATCGAATCGAACCGTTGGCATTGTCGGTGCAGGTTCCATCGCAATCGACTCCCAATTCATTTTTGGGGTCGGAATGGTATGCACGGATTGGATTAAGTGGAGGTGCTGATTGAATAAGCTCACTTCACTTACAGCGTCCTCAAGTTGTTTGGTATTCATCTACATTCCTGTCGACTGTTGTTCTTGTCATTTGGCGCTTAGTTTATGGTCAAAGCCCGCGAACAGTATTTAAATGAATGTGAATGATCTTTCGTGAGGTTGCTTGATATTGGTTTAGGAATATTTGGGGAAGAAAGTTGGGTTTACGATTGAGATAACAGCATAGAAACACAGAGAGCAAGGCGCTCTCTGTGTTGGTCATTTTGCTATTATAGAAACTCGTTGATGAGTCTTATCTCTGGCGTCTTGCGACCAAAGTAAATCGGTAATCATTAGACGTGAAGTAATTACGGCTGTATTCAAACACCGTGTTATTGGCGAGGTAACCGCGAGTACGTTTTTCAATGATAGGCTGAGCTGGGTCAATACCTAACTGTTTAGCAACGTCTACAGGCGGAAGAATCGGTACCAATTCCTGCTCACTTCGATCAATCACCAGGCCTTTGGTGTTCTCAATAAAGTCGTATTTTGATGTTTGCATCACTTGATAGGTGAGATCTGGGAATAGCGCAACAGGTAACCAAGTTTCTTCAACCGTGATTGGATTGTTGTCTATGAAACGAACACGTTTTACGTAGAAAACCAATTCGCCTTCTTTGATATCTAAATGTTCAGACATAGCCAAAGAACACGGCTTCATTTCGAAGGCCAGAACTTCACTGTGTGTGACCACATCCAAATGCGCCCACTTTTCTTGAAAGCTCGACTGTTTGTAGATGTCGTAATTGATCTTGTTCTCTTTGACGTAAGTGCCGCTGCCTTGAACGCTTTCAAGCTCATCGTTTTCGATCAGTAGTTTCAGCGCCTGTCTAACCGTTACACGGCTTACCGAGAATACTTCACGCAATTGCGCTTCTGTTGGGAGTGCTTCTCCAACTTTATATTCTCCAGAACTGATCTTTTCTCTTATTGCATCGGCGATTTGGCGATACATAGGGAGTCTTGCCATTTTTGCCTCATTTGTGCGCTAGGACAACTAGACTTTGATTAAGAACCTGTACCTTAAATACGTAAATTTGCTCTATATAAGCCTTGCTTTAAAGGTTAGTGTGAGCATCGTATCGGCGTTTTGTAGTACATATAATACAAATTAAACGATACATAACAAGCTTTCTTAAAGGATTTACCAATACGATTTAAATACAAATTAAATACAAATGTGTATTGGTGAGATCGTGATCACGGATTAAATGTCTTGAAGTTGTATTATTCTTCTCGTCGACAGGGACGACTGTCGTACTAATCCGTGACTATGGGACAAAGGTTATGAAACTTACTACTCTAACGAATAAGTCGCTCGTAAATCTGCAAACTACGTTTAGCAGTCGAGAAGAAGCGATTTACGCACTTGCTGACCAACTGGATCAGCAAGGCAAACTGCATAACAAGCAAGAGTACCTTGATGCAGTATTTGCTCGTGAAGAGCAAGGCCCGACAGCGCTTGGCGAAGGTCTAGCAGTACCGCACGGCAAGACTGACGCGGTTAAAGAAGCTGGTTTCGCTGTAGCAACGCTTAAAGAAGACATGAAATGGAAAGGCTTGGATGAAGACGAAGATGTAAATCTAATCTTCCTAATTGCGATTCCAAATGCAGAAGCGGGTTCTACCCACATGCATCTGCTTACTGCACTGACAACTACATTGGTTGACGACGATGTTCGCGAAGCAGTATTAAAAGCAACAACCGCTGAAGAAATCTTTGCGCTTCTTGATGGCGACAATCAACAAGATGAAAAACAAGACAACTTAGATACAAATGCACCGACAATTGTATGTGTGACGGCGTGCCCTGCAGGCATTGCTCATACCTATATGGCGGCAGAATATCTTGAAAAGGCGGGCAAAAAGCTTGGCTATAACGTGCATGTTGAAAAACAGGGCGCAAACGGTATTGAAGATCGCTTAACGGCTGAGCAGTTAAACAATGCAGTGGCTTGTGTGTTTGCTGCTGAAGTTGCGATTAAAGAATCTGAGCGCTTTAATGGCATTCCTCGTGTTGAAACCCCAGTTGCAGAACCGATTAAACACGGTGAACGCATTCTAAATGAAGCAATTGAAGAGTCGAAAAAAGGCAACGGTGCAGAGCGTAAAGTTGCTACTGATGACAAACCGAAGAAACTGCCACTGAAAACTGAGCTTAAACAAGCACTGCTTTCTGGTATTTCTTACGCGGTTCCTCTTATCGTTGCTGGTGGTACTGTTCTTGCGGTTGCTGTTCTTATCGCGCAAATTTTTGACCTGCAAGAGCTCTACGCAACAAAAGATTCTTGGCTATGGATGTATCGCAAACTAGGTGGCGGCCTACTGGGTACATTGATGGTGCCAGTATTGGCGGCTTACACAGCTTACTCATTAGCAGACAAACCCGCACTTGGTCCTGGTTTTGCCGCAGGTATTGCAGCAAACATCATTGGCTCTGGTTTCCTAGGCGGTGTTGTTGGTGGTTTGATTGCTGGTTACGTGATGCGTTGGGTAAAAGAGCATGTTCGCTTAGGCCCTGCGTTTAACGGCTTCCTTACTTTCTACCTTTATCCGGTGATCGGTACTTTGGTGGCAGGTAGCTTGATGCTATTTGTTATCGGTAAACCTGTAGCGTTCCTAAACCAAGGTCTAACGGACTGGTTGAACGGTATGTCAGGCACCAATGCGCTGTTATTGGGTGCGATTCTTGGTCTGTTTGTATCATTCGACTTGGGTGGTCCGGTAAACAAAGCCGCTTACGCATTCTGTTTAGGTGCAATGGCGAACGGTGTTTATGGCCCATACGCAATCTTTGGTTCAGTAAAAATGGTATCAGCGTTCACCGTAACGGCTTCAACCATGATTGCTCCACGCCTATTTAAAGACTTTGAGATTGAAACCGGTAAATCTACATGGCTACTTGGCCTAGCGGGTATTACCGAAGGTGCAATCCCAATGGCGATTGAAGATCCAATCCGTGTAATCGGCTCATTCTTACTAGGATCAGTGGTTACAGGTGCGATGGTTGGCGCGGCAGGTATTGGTCTATCGACTCCGGGCGCAGGTATCTTCTCTATCTTCTTGTTACACGATTCAGGTTTGGGCGCATTCTCTGCTGCTGCAATCTGGTTCGGTGCTGCGATTGTCGGCACAGTGATTTCAACTGTTACTCTTCTGATGTGGCGTGGTCATGCTGTAAAAAAGGGTAAGTTTGAAGCAAGTACTGCAACACAGAACTAACTAAATTTTGAGCTAACTTCTAACTCGCAATTAAAACACCATATAAAAAATAACGAACAACTTGGCTGTCCTAAATACCTGTGCTCCTAACGGTTTTATTCACACAGATTCTGGGCGTGGTTTTCTGCACCCTAAATTTAGTGGCAGCCAATTTTAACCCCTTGAAAAACTTTAATTTAGTCGTATTTGAGTTCGAATTTTAGATTTACTCGAAGCGACACATTTAGGTAAATGATTATGACTACATCACGCGTACATATTACTCCACACATGCACTGGGATCGTGAATGGTATTTCACAACAGAAGAGTCTCGTATTCTTCTAGTGAACAACATGGAAGAAATCATGAACCGTCTGGAGAGTGATCCAGAATACAAATACTACGTTCTAGATGGTCAAACCGCTGTTCTAGAAGACTACTTTGCGATCAAACCAGAGAACACAGAACGCGTAAAAGCATTGGTTGAAGCGGGCAAGCTTATTATTGGCCCTTGGTATTCTCAAACCGACACAATGCAAGTTTCTGGTGAGTCAATTGTACGTAACATGATGTATGGCATTCGTGACTGTATGAAATTTGGCGACGCAATGAAGATTGGTTACCTACCAGATTCATTCAGCATGAGTTCTCAACTGCCGATGATCTATAACGGTTTCGACATCACGCGTGCAATGTTTTGGCGTGGTTGTTCAGAGCGTCATGGCACCAATAAAACAGAATTCTTATGGCAATCAAACGACGGCAGTGAAGTTACGGCACAAGTGCTTCCGCTAGGTTACGCAATTGGCAAATACCTTCCACAAGACGAAGAAGGCTTGCGTGCTCGTTTAGATAAGTACTTCCCAGTGCTAGAAAAGCCATCGGTAACGAAAGACATTTTGCTGCCGAATGGCCATGACCAAATGCCGATTCAAAAAGACATCTTTGAAGTAATGGACAAACTTCGCGAAATCTACCCAGATCGCGAATTCTCAATGAGCCGCTTTGAAGAAGTATTCGAAAAAGTAGAAGCAGCACGCGACCAACTCGATACAATCAAAGGCGAATTCAACGACGGTAAATACATGCGTGTTCACCGTACGATCTCTTCTACGCGTATGGACATCAAACTGATCCACGCAGAAATCGAAAACAAGATTGTAAACATCTTGGAGCCTCTAGCGTCTATCGCTTGGACATTAGGCTTCGAATACCACCATGGTTTGATTGAGAAAATGTGGAAAGAGAGCATGAAGAACCACGCTCATGACTCGATTGGCTGCTGCTGTTCTGACAAGGTTCACGCTGAAATCCTAAACCGTTACATCCTTGCGGACGACATGGCGACCAACCTGATTCATTTCTACAAGCGTAAGATTGTTGACCACATGCCAGATCGCGAAGGTTGCGACAAACTGGCGATGTTTAACCTTTCTCCGTACGAGCGTGAAGAAGTGGTGAACACAACCATTACTATCCGTGCTCAAGAATTTTCAATCTTTGATGAAAACGAAAACCCAGTTGAGTACTTCATCCAAGACAAGCGCCAAATTGACCCAGGTAAAGTAGACCGCCAAATCGTTCACTACGGTAACTACGACCCGTTCATGGAGTTTGATATTCAAATCAAACGCACTGTTCCAGCTATGGGCTTCACCACGTTACATATCCAAGGTAACGAGAAGGGCGCTGTAAAAGTTGCCGAGCAAAAGGACTACCTATTAGAAAACGAGTACTACCGAATCAATGTGAACGACAACGGTACTCTGACTATTTTCGATAAAGAGACAGAGCAAGTGTTCGACCAAGTACTTCGTTTGGAAGACGGTTCTGATGACGGCGATGAGTACGATTACTCTCCATCTCGTCAAGAATGGTTACTGTACTCAGACGAGTTCCCAGTCGAAACATCGATTGACCACCAAGGCTTCCAATCGGTAGCGAACATCGCTATCCGAATGAACGTACCTGCAAACCTTGCAGAGCGTGAAGAACGCACGGGTCAAAACGGATTCGTTGAAGCGCAATGCCAAGTGGTATTGAAGCAAGGTTCTCGCCGCATTGAAGTACGTATGGAACTAGACAACCAAGCCGACGACCACCGTGTACGTGTCTTAGTACCAACGCCATTCGTTTCTGAAACTGTGGTTGCGGATAACCAGTTCGGTTGTATTACTCGACCAACCAATGACCCAGCAATGGCGGTTTGGGAAGAAGAAAAGTGGAAAGAAGCGCCAGTTCCTGTGTATCAGTTAATGAACTTCGCAGCGCTAGAAAACGGCAAAGCGGGTATGGCGATTATGTCGAATGGTCTGCGTGAATTTGAAGTGATTGCATCTCAAGGTGACGAAAACCGAGATACCTTCGCACTGACACTATTCCGCGGTATCGGCGTGTTAGGTAAAGAAGAACTATTGCTTCGTCCGGGTCGTCCTTCAGGTATCAAGATCCCGACCCCTGATTCACAAGTGCGCGGCAAGCTAGTGTGTGAATTCACGCTGTGTGGCTTCTCTGGCAACCATATTGACGCGAACGTCATGGTGCAAGCACGTGACAATGTCACTCAAATCGAATGCTACAACAAGATCCCTTACAACGCGATGAAGCTAAACGTAGGTGAGCAAAACCTACCGATGAGTTTTAGCCTTTTGTCTAAGCAACAATCAGGCGCTGTGCTGAGTGTGCTGAAGAAAGCGGAAGATGAAGATGCGTTGGTCATGCGTGTCTACAATCCGGCAGAAACAGGTTCAGTGTCAGATTCAATCTCCTTCACTCAAACTGTTTCAAGTTGGAAAGAGACAAGCATGGACGAGCGCGTTCGTGAAGGTGATGTAGCAACTGAAACCTTTGGTGAGTTGTCTTTTGGCGACTTATCTTTTGGTGAATTGGCATCTTGCCAAGCGAAAACATTCCAAATCAAATTCTAATTTCAATCACCCGCTCACCTTGGTGGGCGGGAATGGTGAACGACAATGAAAATTGTAATTGCCCCCGATTCATTTAAAGAATCACTCGACGCCCATCAAGTTGCGTCTTGTATTGAGCGCGGATTTGCCGAAGTTTTCCCTCATGCAGAGTTTGTGAAAATGCCACTCGCTGATGGTGGTGAAGGCACGGTAGACGTGTTGCTAGAGGCGCTCAATGGTAAGAAACAACGGTTGCAAACGATGGACGCAATCGGACGTGAATGCACAGCTTACTGGGCATCGTTAGAGCAGACTTTTGATGGAATTAAGGTGAAAACTGCCTTGTTGGAATTTGCTCAAGCGTCGGGCTTAGACCGATTAACGGTAGAAGAAAGATCACCTTTAACCGCATCTTCGTTTGGCACTGGGCTATTGATTAAAGATGCGTTAGATCAAGGCGTTGAACAAATCATTATCGGCTTGGGCGGTAGCGCAACCAACGATGCAGGTGCAGGCATTTTACAAGCGTTGGGAGGCAAGTTATTAGACAAGCAAGGCAACGAGTTATCTGGTGTCGGCGCCGAATTAAGTCAGCTAGCAAGCATCGAACTTGATGGGTTGCATCCGAGATGCAAAGAAGTCACGTTCGTGGTTGCGTGTGATGTGAATAATCCATTGTGTGGCGAAAGCGGAGCAAGTGCCGTGTTTGGTCCTCAGAAAGGGGCTTCACAAACTCAAGTTCAACAACTTGATGCTGCTATCGGACATTTTGCCGATATTGCTCAAACCCATACAGGCGTTAATCATCGCGACAGCAAGGGTTTTGGTGCTGCTGGTGGCACACCCCTAGGGTTAAGTCTGGCATTCAATATCCAAATTAAAGCGGGTATTGAGATGGTACTCGACGCTTTAGATGCGGACAAGGTGCTTGAAGGCGCTTCACTGGTTGTTACTGGAGAAGGGCAGATGGACAATCAAACTCTGCAAGGAAAAACACCTTTTGGCATCGCACAGCGAGCTCTTAAGCAGAACATTCCAACCATTGGTATTGCTGGCTCTTTGGGTAAAGACGTTGAAAAGCTTTACGGCTCGATGTCTAGCTTATTTGGAACCGTACGTTCACCTCAGTCTTTAGACCAAGTTTTATCAGAAGCGAGCCAAAATCTGACTCGCAGTGCCCGTAATATTGCAGCCACACTCAAGCTTGGCGGCCAGATTTTTAATGAGAAGTAATTATGTCTCTATTTAAACTCGACAACGTTATTCAAAACTACGCATGGGGAAGCAAAGACTCCATCAACCAACTGTTTGGTATTGTGAACCCAAACCAAGAACCTCAAGCAGAGATTTGGATGGGTGCTCATCCAAATGGTTGCTCAAAAGTAGGCGATACCGGTGAGCCGCTTTCTCACATGATTGATGAAAATAGAATCGATGTCTTAGGCGGGTACACGGCGGCACGTTTCGGTGAATTACCTTTCCTGTTTAAGGTGTTAGCCGCTGAAACACCGTTATCGATTCAGGTTCACCCCAACAAGCGTAAATCAGAATTAGGTTTTGAGCGAGAGAATGCACTTGGCATCCCTTTGAATGCGTCCAATCGAAACTACAAAGATCCAAACCATAAACCTGAGTTGGTTTATGCGTTAACCTTCTACAAAGCGATGAATGGCTTTCGTCCAATCGACGATATTATTGCCTTGTTCGAAGAAGCGGATATTCCTTCGTTAGCGATTGAGCTTAATGTACTTAAAGCCAATGCCGACAGTGATTCTCTGAAGTCTTTCTTTAGCGCAATTATGTCGCTTGAAGGTGAACGTAAAGAAGCCGCACTTGATGAGCTTTATGCTGCACATGCGCGACCAGCTAAAACGGTCATGGGGCGTGAAGCTCTGCAATACAGCATTGAATTCAAGCTGCATTATCCAGGTGATATTGGCTTATTTGCCCCATTGATGCTTAACACGGTTGAACTGGCGCCGGGTGAAGCGATGTTCCTGTTCGCAGAAACACCTCACGCTTATGTGCAAGGTACGGGTTTAGAGATCATGGCAAACTCAGACAATGTGCTGCGCGCCGGTCTTACACCCAAATACATAGACGTTGCTGAACTTATCGATAACACGATCTTTGAGCCGATTAAGCCAGAAGATATTCGTCTTAAGCCTGTATTGAAAGAGGGCAAGATGAGCTATCCGATTCCTGTGGATGACTTTGGATTTGATATCTTATCTGCGACTGATGAGAGCAAGTCACAGTATCTACGTAGCGCGGAGATCTTGTTCTGTGTGGAAGGAGAGGCGACCGTCACCTCAGAAGGTCGTACAGTTTCTCTTAAGCCCGGAGAATCGGTCTTTGTAAGCAGTAATTCAAGTGTTTACCAATATCAAGGGAATGGCATTTTGGCTCGTGCTTTTAACTAGTGCCCCCGTGCTAGTTAAAGCAAAAGAAATGTCAGAGTGCCACTGTAAAGTGGTACTCAATATTGGATTGATGGTTGTTATACCAATCACAGTAAGTAAGTGATCAGAAATAGCGCAGGAAAAAGACTGGAGAACAAGGCAGAATTTTTCGATAAGTAGTTATTCTACAATCAAAAATTCTAACGCAGTTATCAAGTTTTTGAACCAGCTAGGCTGACAGTTATTTACTACGATTGGTATTATCTATCTGTCTTTGACAGTCATGATTATTGACCATACCCGCTACTCTGGCGGGTTTTTTCATTATTAGAATGAGCAGATATAAGCTTGTAGAAACGAAAAACCCTGCGATCAGAGCAGGGTTTTCTATTGAATCAGTACTGAGTGACTGGTTAGGCAATGTGCGTCATTTTATTAAGCACAAAGGTTTCGATACAATCTTCAGTCGCAGCCATGTACTCGGCGATGTGTTGGCTCGCTAAGTGTTTCTCTAGATGAGCTTTAGACTCCCAGTTCTCATGAAAAACGAAGTGAGCAGGGTTACTGTTATCTTGGTGCAGATCGTAATTTATACAACCATCTTCAACACGGGTTTTATCGATCAATTTAATCATCTCTGATTTAACTAACTCAATCTTATCTTCTTTAGAGACGATTGTTGCAATAATCGTTAGCTTGCCCATTCTTTATTCCTCGGTGTTCCACTCAATAAGTGCAAGTAATATAAGTATAAATTCAGACTGAAAAAAGAGTTCTGGGATCCAATAACTATGGTTCTTAGCATCCACAATTCAAGTTGAAAGCCAAAAGCTGGTGGCGATTAGGTTACGCTCATAAAAAGCCCTCATGGCAAGATGAGGGCTTCTTAGATCTCAATTAATTGGGTTAGTGACTGAAATCAGCTTTGATCCAAACCATACGGTGATCTGAAGAAACATCCTTTCCGTTACCATAATCACCAATTCGTGAGTCATTGAATAGCTTGCGTCCTTCTTCGTACGAAGCTGACCAATAAACACCAGATTCAACAATGTTCAGTGAAGCTGACGGCAGTGCGTAATCAACAGCAAGTCCAAACGTCGAAGTGATACGGTTTGGCTGTGGGTGAGATGATGATTTATCGACGGCATGCTCAGCAGCACCGTAACTTGTCGGATACAAGCTGCCATTGGTGACATCTTGGTTAACTAATGCATCGTTGTGCAAGTCTTGCATCACAGAACTAATACCGTCGCCATCTACTGGGTCTAGGTTTTGATCGCCCATCATGACAAAGTGTTGCCCTTGCTCAAGGCCACCCGTTTTTCCAGAGTCGTCATAGATGAACGATTTGTTCTGGATATATTGGTGCCAGAAGTCTACTTCGGCTGCGTTCTGTTCAATGTTCTTACCTACATCGAAAGCAGGCGGAGTAGGGTGTGACATCAGTAAGTGAACAGTTTCTGTGCCATCTTTGGTTGGGATGAGGATTGGCGCATCAACGTGGTTCTTTGAAGACAAGCGAACTTCTGCCCATTCGTCGTTCGTGTACCACTCATCGCCGCAAACCATACCTGTTGGGAACTTACTAGGATCGTCGCAAACAGTGATTGTTGGAATAGTAGCACCTTCGAGATCTTTCCATTTAAATTCTTGGAATGTACGCGTGTTGGCTGTGTCGATTTCATATTTTGACATCAGAGCAAATGCGTATTGCCCATGATACAAACCGAAGCCCCACGCATCTCCTGGCAGTGTTCCAGCGTTACCATCATTGTCTAAATCAAAACCAAATTCGTTTAGTAAACCTGTATTAGTTGAGTAGCTTTCAAAGTATGGGTATGAGATTGGCTCTAAGTTTGCGTCGCCACCTGCACCTTCAATACTTTGAGCGACAGAGAGATAGTTCTTTTGAAAACCTTCTAGCGCTGATTTATCAGTACCTGTGCCGTCATTGTTAAATTCAGCCATCATAAGCACGTCAGGGCGATTCTTTTGAATCACGGCTGCGACGTTGCGGATTTGAATAACTTTCGCTGCTGTTTCTTTGTCAGCAGCACTAATTGTATTATCTAAATAATCGGACACCAATGTCGCTTGAGCGCTTGGTTCAATCTGCATTTCCGTTACAAGCTCTTGGAAGGTGGCACGATCAAAAGACAAGTTGTAAGTCGCGATCTTTACTTCTTCAGGTTGAACGTAATCTGTGTCACTGCTGCACCCGATCAAAAGTGCAGAAGAGATGGCGAAAGCGATAGATGTTTTTAACAATTTCATAAAGTGAGTCCGCTATTTGCTGAAAGAAATTTGGGACGCGCATGTTATGAGATGGATATCATTCTGTAAGTGACACCTGTCACAGGTAATAATCCAAGGTGACATGTTGTTGCATTGAAAATGTGACATTTGGAACTAGTGTCTTTTATTAGAATAAAGACTTAAAACTCATGGGTTTAATTAGAGCTTTGAATTAAAAAAGCCCTCATAGCAATATGAGGGCTTTTGAATAAGAATCAAACTGTGTTGTTACTGGGGTGTTAAGCGTATTGCTCAACCGTCATTGCCCAATTTTTCTTCTGTTGTTCAAAGTTCATCTTGATTTGCTGATAACGAACCTTAAGAACTGAGTGTTCGTACTTCTTCACAACGTCTTCGCGCTTACTTTCAAGTAGCTGCTTTTTAACTTCGTAATACTCGTTCATGTTTGATACTAGAGCATCAAACTCTTGTTGAAGCTTCTCCGCGATTTGTTGCTTGTCGGCACGATGCATGATTTTTTGCTGGGTGCGTTTAAGTAACATTGACGCTTCAGCTTTCTCGATACGGGCTTGAGGGGTTTTCTTAAGCTTACTTGCCAGTCCCATCAGCGAAGCACTCTTGATCAACCACTTTGTTGGATCGTATTGCCACCAGTAGATGCCGTTACGGTAGTCGTTCTCAAAGATGTGGTGGAAGTTATGGTAGCCTTCGCCAAAAGTAAGAACCGCTAACACACCGTTATCACGGGCCGTGTTTTTATCGGTAAAAGGTTGGCTACCCCAGATGTGAGCAAGGGAGTTAATGAAGAATGTTGTGTGGTGATTAAGTACCAAACGAACAGCGCCTACGATTAACAACATGCCAATTACGTCACCGTAAATAACACCTAAAGCGATAGGAACACCGAAGTTCATTAGTAATGCCAACAGAACATAGTGCTTGTGCTGCCACATAACAATCTTGTCTTTTTTAAGGTCACGGCAGTTTTCGTAGTTTTCGTACATTGAAGTGCTGTAATTACGAATCATCCAGCCAATGTGTGAGTACCAAAACCCACGTTTTGCAGAGTATGGGTCTTTGTCGTTGTTATCGACATGCTTATGATGGACACGGTGATCAGAAGACCAGTGTAGCGCGCTGTTCTGCAGGGCAAATGCGCCACCTAAAGCAAACAGGAATCTTAGGCTTGAATGCGCTTCAAACGCTTTGTGTGACCATAAGCGGTGATAACCCGTCGTGATTGAAAGGTTACAGAACGTAAAGCAGATTGCTAGCCATATCCAGTGCTCCATGCCATAGCCAAAAAAGTAGCCATAAACGGGAGCTGCTACAACAGCAAGCAGCATACTAAAAGAGAACACAAAAATATTGAGCCAGATTAATGGCGGCTTTTTTGTAGATTGTTTGTCGGCACTATTCATTAGCAAATTTCCAATTGGGCTTACATCTGTGCGCTAGAATATCAGCGTACACGTGTAAGTCAATATTGAAAGTGTAAACGTGTATTAGTATGTTTTGCTTAAATATTGTATAAAGGTAGTGTGAAATGTAGTAGCAAGTCATAAATGGAAGTACTAAGGGCTAATAAATGGAAATTAAGGTAGCTGAATATAAAGATTATGAGCGGATTGCCCAATTACACGCGGATAGCTGGAAGCTATATTACCGTGGCATTCTTGCTGATGATTACTTAGAAAACGATGTTTTGGAGGACAGATCTGTTATTTGGCAGACTCGTTTGATTAATCCTCCTTTCAACCAACATGTTTTATTGCTTGAAGAAGGTGGTTTACTGGTTGGTTTCGTCTGTGCGTTTGGTAATCACAACTTTGAGCGTGGCACGTTCATTGATGCGTTACACGTAGACAATAATTATCGCGGTCGAGGTGTAGGCAAGCGTCTGTTGTCTGAATTATCGAAGTGGTTGCAGCAATACTATTCGGACTCAGGGCTTTACTTAGAGGTGATGTCTGAGAACCATCAAGCGATAGCTTTTTATGAAGCGATTGGTGGTAAAGAAGAACTAGAGCAAGTTTGGAACGCACCATGCGGCAGCCAAGTGAACGAGAAAGTGATTTCTTGGAACTCTCCCGTTGAACTTGAACAGAAAACAGCAAGCGTCGTGTATTCTTAGTCGATTCTTGTTGAATACTGGTTTTTCTGAGTAGCAAATAGCAGGTTCTTATCGAAGCTAATTTAAAGCAAAAGAACAAAGACAAAAGCCCCGAGCATTAAATTGTTCGGGGCTTTTTTGATTGAATTGGTGGTCATTAAATGAATCGCTAAGGAGCGTGAAATATTGGCCGACTAATCACACCATGTGATCTTATTTCTACCGCCTTTCTTCGAAATGTAAAGTGCTTGGTCAGCGTCGTCGATAAGTTGCTCGACAGAACCAAGGGCTTGAGGCGCATGTTTCACACCGATTGAAATCGTTACTTCTAATCTAAGACGAGCAGGGGATTCTAAAAGGGAATTAACCAGCGATTGAATTGAAGCCTCGGTTTCTCCTTGGACCATCACCAAAAACTCTTCACCGCCGTATCGAAAGCAGTTACTGCTAGTCGGTAGTCGTTTTTGAATCTCATCGGCCAGTTCTTTAATCACCATGTCGCCCATTTGATGGCCGTAGGTATCGTTAATCGATTTGAAATGATCAATATCTATCATGATCGATGTAATGGATAGCTGACGGTCTATGCTCGGCTCTATCACCTGGTGAAGATAAAGGCGGTTGTAGCAGCCCGTTAGTGCGTCTTGATAGGAAAGGGCCTCAAACATATTTGATTGCTTGCGAAGCTGAATCGCTTGTTTGCGCAGTTGCTCGGATTGAGCGAAACGTTTATGTACTTCCAAGTCACGTCTAATACAGGCCGCTGAGATTAGGATGTAAGCCGAAATATAAACGGAAATTGTTTCTATTTCATGTTTTGGCTCTGCTTCGTAAAGCAGTGGCGCAAGGCCGATGAGATAAGCCAAAAAGATAAACGACAGCGTAGAGATACTGTATTTGGCTGACAGTCGTGAAAACGTACCAATGTAGATCATGACTAAAATGATACCGCCTTGGTAGTCGAAGTTGTTCAACTCAATGGCGAGCCGACCGACATAAACTAAGAAAAGCGAGCTAATTACAAGGAAGACACTTTCTACGGGTTCTAAGACGTTGGGTTTGTTGGTGATGCAATATCTGGCAGCTGCCATCATCAATAGAAAAAGTATGACTCGGAAAATGATAGGTGCAAGGCTCTCACTACCAAAGTGGATGTAGTCAGTGATGATGAATGCACAGAATATTGAGATCGGGATGTAGATGAAATTTATGTACGGCAAATAAATTTCATTATCGAAATAGGTTTTAAATCTTTGATTCTTGAACCCAGAATAAGAGCGCATTGAGAAATTAGCCGAGATTGATACACAATAATTTGCGTAGTATGTCACAGTGCTTGGGATTGTAAACGACCGTTTCTATAGATTTGTCAGTATGTTAGCTAGATCAACAAACGGCAGCAGGCAATATTCACGCTCTATTATCGATAGAACGTGAATATCTAGAGGTAGGTGTAAGAGTGGTAAACAGAAACTAAAGTAGATTATAAAAACTAATCGCGATTAACGCTTGTTCTTCAAGTAACGCTTACGACGCTCTTCTTTTTTCTTAATCTGTTGTTCGGCTTTCAGTGCAGCCGCTTCTTCAACTTCGATCAGCTCTTGTGTGATCATTTCAGGTAACTCAAGCGTTACCTTACCTAAAGTGCCGTTACGCAATTCGTGAAGCAGGATTTCTGAACATTTGTGAATGTCGATATGTCCACCGGCACGAAGTGCACCACGCTTACGACCAATCGCTTCCATCAATTCGATGTCAGACTCTGGCAGCTCTTCAATTTGGTAACGCTCTTGCAAAAGGTTAGGGTACTGCTTTGCTAGGTATTCTACTGTGTAGAATGCCACTTCATCGTATTCCATTGCTGTATCTTTTACAGCACCTGTTGCAGCCAAGCGGAAGCCACTGTGTGGGTTTTCTACTTTAGGCCAAAGAATTCCAGGTGTATCAGAGAGGATTACGCCATTCTGCAGGTTGATACGTTGTTGACGACGAGTTACCGCAGGTTGGTTACCAGTAACCGCAATCGTACGTCCAGCCAAGCAGTTTATAATGGTCGATTTCCCCACGTTCGGGATGCCCATGATCATTGTACGAATGTTCTTGCCCATCTGTTCACGGTGCGGCGCCAGTTTACGTACTAGCTCCATAACGTGGTTAACTTCTTCTTTTACGCTAGTCGTAATCGCAATCGCTTTAACGCCTTGCTCTTTCTCGAAGTGTTCAATCCAACGTTGAGTCAGTTCAGGATCTGCAAGGTCACGCTTGTTCAACACTTTTACACAAGGCTTATCGCCGCGCAGTGAAGAGATCATTGGGTTTTCACTACTGAACGGGATACGAGCGTCCAGTACTTCGATGATCACATCAACTTGTGGGATAACTTCTTCGATTTCTTTGCGGGCTTTATGCATGTGACCCGGAAACCATTGAATAGACATAGAGATAAACCTTGATAAATATATTTGCTGCACATTGTAAGGGTTGGATGATACGTGTAAAGGTATATCTATCCCGACCTTCAATGAGCTCAGTGAGTTTGCTTGAAGTATAGGCGACTTGGTGATGCTTATTTAGCTTATGATCGACCTAATGAATGTGGGAGCCGCTAATCTTGTGAAGCGTAAAAAGTCGCTATGTCTTTCAAATCTTGATCGTTAAGCTTACTTAGTTGCGCTCGCATCATATCCGCGTAATCGCCCTGCCTATCTCCGGTTTGATACGCTTTCATTGTATTAAAGAGATAGGTTGGATCTTGTCCAGAAAGTTTGGGATAGGAGTTATCAGTCGACGGGCTGGTGGGGTTATGACAAAAAACGCAGCTTGGTGATTTCACTTTACCTAGTTCAGGGGCGCCTAAATCAGAGGCATGAAGGCTAGAGGAAAGCGCTAGTAATATTAGAGTGAAGGATGGGTAATGCACGTTTTTACTCCGGTAAAAACATGATTATAAAGCTTCCCCTAAGAGGAAGCTCAAGTCTTATTTTTTCTGGGTGAACATTTAGTATGGCTTAAAGCGCATTTTCTAACTTAGTTAGGAAAGTCGTGATGTCTTCTGAACTGATATCTCTATGAGTAACAAATCGAACAGGGTTCCCTGGTGACATCGTAATGCCTTGTTCGCCCAGTTCGCGTGCGATTCGGTTGATATCCACAGACTCATCTAACTTAGCAAATACAATGTTAGTTTGAATGAAATCAGGGTTAACAGAAAAACCTTCTAGCTTGCTTAAACCAATCGCTAGGTTTTTTGCGTTCTCGTGGTCAGCTTTAAGTTGAGTAACGTTCTCTGTTAAAGCCATTTTACCCGCAGCCGCAAGAATACCTGCTTGGCGCATGCCACCGCCGACCATTTTACGCAGTCGACGTGCTTTCGCGATGTATTCTTTGTTGCCCAGTAGTAGTGAACCGATAGGAGCGCCTAAACCTTTCGATAAGCAAATCGTCATAGAATCGAAGTGTTGAGCGATCTCCTTGATATGTACGTCTAATGCCACGGCTGCGTTATAGACGCGAGCGCCATCTAGGTGCATTTGAAGTCCGTGTTGGTTTACGAATTCACGTGCTTCCGCTAGATAAGACATTGGCAGGACTTTACCATTGATCGTGTTTTCTAAACTAAGAAGCTTAGTACGAGCAAAGTGGCTGTCGTCGGGCTTAATTGCAGCGGCAAGCTTTTTAAAGTCTAAAGTGCCGTCTGGGTTGTTCTCGATTGGTTGAGGTTGGATAGAACCAAGTACTGCAGCACCACCAGCTTCGTACTTATAGTTGTGCGCTTGTTGGCCGCAAAGGTATTCGTCACCACGCTCACAGTGCGCCATCAAACCAAGTAAGTTGGCTTGTGTACCTGAAGAAGTGAACATTGCCGCTTCAAAGCCCGTTTCATTTGCTGTCCACTGTTCTAGCTCGTTGACGGTTGGGTCATCGCCATAAACATCATCGCCCACTTCTGCGTTTGCCATTGCGTCACGCATAGCTTGCGAAGGTTTAGTTACGGTATCAGAACGAAAGTCCATGTTTCTCTCCTAGAGTACTTTAGGTAGCCATATAATTGGCTATAGATGGCCACATAGTTGGGCTTTGCTTAAACAAGCGATAGTTTTGGTATCGGTGATTTGATCGTGTCGTATTTTATCGTGCAGTTCTTCTAAACTCAGTTCGATCACTTCTATTACTTCATCTTCATCGCATTCAAAGCGGGTAGTGAGGCTTAAGTCTTTTGCGACGAACAGATGTTGTATCTCATCACAGAAGCCAGCTAAAGGGGTGACTTGCCCCAAGCTTTGAAAAGAAGTTGCACTGTAACCTGTTTCTTCTTCCAGTTCGCGTTGAGCACATTGAAGAGGTGTTTCATCTACTTCCATCGTGCCTGCGGGTAGTTCTAAAAGCCATTTCTTAAGAGAAGGGCGAAACTGGTTAATGAGGATGATCTTTCCAGACGAAGTGATAGGAAGAATAACTGCCGCGCCAGGGTGGTTGATTGTTGTATGTTTTACCACGACGTTCGTAGGGAGCGTCACGTTCTCTTCTATGAGAGAAATACTTTTCCATTTATGGATAACTTTACTCATGCAGTCTGGCCACATTCCTTGCCAATTTTTCGTATAACGGAAGACGTGCACCACCATAACGTCTATGGTGTCGAAAATAAAAGAAAAATTAGGTTTCGCAATAGATTTAGTTTCACGCCGTTCGTGATGTTACTCTCATCATTGGAATCTATGATTGCGCCAAAATTACCAACGTAACCATCTGATATAAATGCAACTCAATAATAAAATACACTTGTAACAAAGTGCTAACAAATGTATAAAAACAATTCTACACTCTCAACTGTTCAAAGATTTTCGGAGTAACGCATGAACCCTTCTATTTCTTCACATGCTGACAAGGCGCTACTCTCTGAAAGAATCAATAAATTAGCGCATGCTCTCTCTGATGGTGTCTACGAAAGAGAAGACACGATTAAGCTTTGTTTACTGGCTGCTTTGGCTGGTGAAAGCGTGTTTCTATTAGGCCCTCCGGGCATCGCAAAAAGTCTTATCGCTAAACGTCTCATTCAGGCTTTCGACAACAGTAGCTACTTCGAATATTTGATGACTCGTTTCTCTACTCCAGAGGAAGTATTCGGTCCACTAAGTATCCAAGAATTAAAAGACAACGGTCGTTACGTAAGACTGACCGAAGGCTACCTACCAACAGCACAAGTCGTCTTCCTCGATGAGATCTGGAAAGCCGGCCCTGCAATCCTAAACACGCTACTTACTGTCGTTAACGAAAAGACTTTCAAAAACGGCAGCGATATTGAACGTGTACCGATGCGTCTACTAGTATCGGCATCCAACGAACTTCCAGATGAAGACAGTGGCTTGGAAGCACTTTATGACCGTATGTTGGTACGCGTGTTCGTAAACCGTATTCAAAACAAACAAAACTTCAAATCGATGCTGACGACGGGTACTTCTCAAGAAGCGGTAATTCCAAAAGGTTTGGCGATTACGGATATTGAATACCATCAATGGCAGAAAGAGCTCGATAAGCTAGAACTGACAGACAATTCGTTTGATAAGTTGTTTGAACTAAAAACCATGCTTGAAGAGACGGTTAAGCAGCAAGGCTCTGCGTCAGAGTCAGAATTGTATGTATCAGATAGACGCTGGAAGAAGGCCGTTAAACTATTGAAAGCGAGTGCGTTCTTCAGCGGTCGCGATAGCGTGAACCCGCTAGATATCATGCTTCTGCAAGATTGTTTGTGGCATAGCCCAGAATCACGCGATGTGGTTCGTAGCGTGGTGAAAGACTTTGCATTGAACCGAGCGTTTGATCAACAAGAGTCGAAAGCTCAAATTGAAATGTCTCGTGAAGAGTTAGAAGAGATTCAAGACGATGTTGAATCAACGTTGTCGGTGGCGCTTTCTATGGAGTCAACCAGTGGCTTGTTGCGTAAAGATGTTTACCAGAATGACATCAAGAACGCGAAAATGTACAGCGTGGGCAGTGCTTACAATCTAGTGAAACTGGTTATGCTGCAAAGCAACATGTCGGTTTCTGAATCTGAGAAAGGCGATAGCCGTTGGGTATACGTAGCCAAAGACGATTTTGATCGTGTTCTCAAAGAAGGCCACGGGGATATTTACGGTTACGTAAACGAAAATAAAAACCTGTGCCGTTTAAAACTCGACTTGGATGCATCAAACCAATTAGTGATTAAAGACATCGCCAATCGCTCTGTACTTGTCAGTGTCGTTACTACTGACGGTTTAGACCAAGAACAGTACAACAAGTGGTTGAGTGGCGCCGAGAAAGCCTTAGAACAGTTAACTGAAGCTGAATTCAAGTTAAAACGCGTTCGTACTGAATTCCATGATGCGTTACCTCATAACTATATTGATCCTGATTTACCAAAGGCAATGGAAGCAAGTTTGCAGGCGGTAACGCAAGATCTTGAAACAACGAAAGTGAAGAGTGCCAAGATCGCTCAGCGTATTAAGTTTATGAGCCAGTACTTCGAGTAAGAGGAGAGCATATGTTAGGAGTAGACGGCTTAAACCTCGCTTTGATGGTAGCTGACTCAGGAATCATTGATACCGCGATGAACGATCTCATCGCTCGTTCTCAAGTCATGATGGCTGCTGAGAACAAAGGTGTGAAAACATCAGTGAAAAACCACTTAGTTAAATGGCGCGGTAAAGTTAAAAAACGCGTTACTAAGGTATGTGAAACTGATCGATTCCAAGAGGAAATCGCCCTTTACCAAGAAGTGATTTATTGGGATGAACCTAAGTTCTTTGATGAGATTGACAGTGTTATCAAAAAGCTGGAGTGGCACTCAGCGTTTTATCTACAAGCTAGACGCCTTATGGAGAACAATAAGGGTGTTTATAACGCGATGTTTCCACACTACTTTTGCGACCAATGGTACCAATCACTATCAGATGCGATTAAACAAGCTCAAGTAACCGAGCTTGAAACAAGCAAAGAAAAAGTCTTAGCCGATCTTTATCAGCGCATGGAAACCATGAAAAACATGGACAAAGTCACGGAATCGGGGGATGAAGGCAGTGTAGGGCGCTTGTGGGACATGGCATCTGCCAAGTTAAGCAAAACAGACCTTACCATAATGAAGCGTCATGCTGAGTTCTTGAATAAGCACAAGGGCTTGCAAGAGATTGCTGAAAAGCTAGGCCGTATGGCTGGTGAGGAAGACGATCCTTCGCTACACAAAGCCCCTGTAGAAGAATTGCAGATGGTTGAAGAGAAAAGTGATGAAGCGGTTGATGATATTGTAGGGATTCATGAAAGTGATGACCTGAACAAAATGCTGCCAAACGAAACCATGTTCCTAGCTTATCCTGAACTTGAGGTTATCTTTTACAAGCACTTGGCCGACAAGCGTTTACTTAGCTATCGTTCGCAAGGTAAATCACGCACGTTACGCAAAGTGAAAGCGCAAAAACCAGATAGCAAGAACATCGATATTGAAAAGGGTCCGTTTATCGTCTGTGTGGACGCTTCGGGCTCTATGAGTGGCTTCCCTGAGCAGTCAGCTAAAGCTATGGCTTATGCCTTAATGCAAATCGCTCTTGCAGAAGAGAGGGACTGTTACGTGATTTTGTTCTCTTCTGAGCAGATTACCTATGAGTTAACAAGGCAAGATGGCTTACGTGAAGCGAGCGACTTCTTAAGTTACTCATTTCACGGCGGTACGGATTTAGAACCTGTTCTTATGAAGTCGATTGACTTGATGACGGGTGATAAATACAAGAATGCCGATTTAATCGTACTTTCTGACTTTATTGCACCTAAACAATCTGACGAAATGATTGCTCAGGTTGAAAAGTTGAAAGAACACAAAAACCGTTTTCATGCGGTTAGTCTTTCTAAGTATGGTAACCCTCAACTTATGACGATGTTTGACCACTGCTGGGCATATCATCCGAGTCTTGTCGGTCGTTTCATGAAAAAGTGGTAGCTCTAGAACATCTTGTTTAACTCGATTTTGCTGTGTGTTTTTTGATTGAAGAGATCGAACATGCAGCAATTTGATTTAAATGTCAGCAAACGGAATTTAAATTCACTTTTTTGTTTGACTATCTCCCCTCAATCCGTAAAGTAGGCACCCGAACACAGCGGTGCTGCTTACTTAAGTCCCTAAAGTGTTGAATTAAAAAGGCGCCTTGGCAGAGTGGCTATGCAGCGGATTGCAAATCCGTGGACCTCGGTTCGACTCCGGGAGGCGCCTCCATTCTTTCTCTTAGTTTTATAAGTAAGAGATATTAAGAATGACAATGCGATACTAGCTCAGTTGGTAGAGCGCAACCTTGCCAAGGTTGAGGTCATCGGTTCGAACCCGATGTATCGCTCCAAATTTTGTAATGTTGATTCATTTCGACATTAAGATGGTGTTTTACTTTTCAGTAATCGGCATCGCAATAAAGAATTGCGTGCCCTGGTGGTGGAATTGGTAGACACAAGGGATTTAAAATCCCTCGACGTTCGCGTTGTGCCGGTTCAAGTCCGGCCCGGGGCACCATCTATTTGATTGTTACCTCTTACTTGGTAATACTCAAAAGAGTTGTTCTCTTAAAACACTATTGAAGGCGCCTTGGCAGAGTGGCTATGCAGCGGATTGCAAATCCGTGGACCTCGGTTCGACTCCGGGAGGCGCCTCCATCATTCAGAAAAACCAGTCCTAGTGACTGGTTTTTTCGTTTCTGGCCCCGCTAAAAGCTTCCTACGCACCCATTTCAATGCTTATCAAAGAAATCTTTGTTACGGATATACTTGCTCATTAAGTGGTAAGAGAAAGGTCTTATCAACCAACTAAAGATAGAGCGACCAAGGCGGATTAAGGTTGGGGTGTTCTCGTAGATTCGTCCGTTATAAAGCCAAAGCACTTTGCCTACATGCCAATAGAGTAAGGGTACCGGTGGCATGAAGGTCACGACGTCGATGTCACAGCAAATTCGGTAGGTTTTCTTACTCATGCGATAGTGCTTTCGAAAGCTCCAGTCACCAATGGCGGGTTGGCCAAAGGTCACTATTCGCTTAATACAGCCAGGGTACTTTTGATCAAAGTAATCAGCGAAGACACAACCGATCGCGCCTCCAGAAGAGTGGCCAGTAATAGACACTCTTTTGCCTTGTTCGATGAGAGGTGTGAGCGTGGCTTCTAAGCGCTCAATAACGGTTAAACCAAGCTTATCTTCATTACGACTTGGCTGACTCTCTTGAAACATCAGATGGTAGAAGCCCGCATGCACACGATAATTGAGCCCAATTCTCTTACAGCTTCTTGTCCATAGAGCAAAGGTCAGTAGCCAATCTGAGATACTGTGCGATCCTTTGATAACCACAACCACTTCATCTTTGTCGCTACTCCACAACACTCGAATCATAGTTTTACCAAACTGGTTCTTGATGATGCGTTGTCCATTAGGGTCAAAACCATAGCGAGTTTGTTTAAAAACCCTAGGGTAGGCGAGGTTACAAAGAACGGCATAGCGCTCATATTGATATCGTTTTAGTGGTTTCACGGGTACTCATGGTTTTGACAGTATTTTAAATACTATAGTCTTAGATTGTGAAATAGAGATGAAGGAAGGAATAAACGATGGAATGACATTCAGTTTGTATCAAATCCGTTCTAAATAAACTATATAACATTAACTTGTAACATTGGCTAATATCTTTTAATAATAATCTGGACTTTGTCTAATAAGTAAGCTTTTTTTATGCAATACAGTTTGTAACTAAGATGAATACAATGTCTTACTTAACCTTACATTATTGAAAATTTAATATGATAGTATCTTCTAAATTTATAAGTTATAAAGATAATGTAAAAGGCTCTATTCATGCTATCAAAAAGTCAATCGTATAAGTTAACGTTTTACTGGGTATTAAAAAGCTTATATAGATTACTTCCTATACTACCTTCAAAAATCAAGATATCTAAAAACCTTAGGCTTGCTGAGCTATATGTACAAAATAAAGACTATAAAGAAGCGACTAATCTTATAGAAGAGTTAGTCTACAAATTCAAAAAAAATGAATTTTGTTTTATGTTATTGAATTTATATTTAATGAATGGTGACTCAGAAAAATCAAAAGAGCTTCAAGTTTCATTAGATTCCACAAGTGAAAGTACTAATCTTGTAAAGAGTTTGGATATCCTAAATTCAAGTGTGAACGACTCTGATAAAGTGGCCTTTATCAAATCGTACATTGCGACCAAAGGAGCATCTTCAGTTCTCATTGATGTTAAAAGTGGAGGAGAACATTTAACTAAGTTGTCTAAAGAGGAAAGGGACCTTATTAACAACACAAAGCTCTATCTAAAGCAGCGAAGAGATTGGAGTCGTAGGAATAGTCCACCGACTTATATCAAGTCGCTCTATAGCAAAGATGAGCAGAACAAATTTGATGAGTTGTTTAGTGATGTGCTGCCTATTGTAAGAGCGACCAAAGTATCTTTATCTGATCATGGCAGCTCAGTTATATCAGTAAAAAATGGGTTTAGAGCAACCATAGGTCAACCAGAAACATCAGATCGCCGAGTGCTTTTCTTCGGAGCATCAACAACTTTTTCGTATGGTATGAGCGACAAAAATACGATTGTCAGTCAGGTTCAGAAAAACATTAATAAAGTAACCGATAATGTTAGAGTTGAAAATCATGGCGTACTAGGGATGAATTTGCTTCTAGCAATGAATAATTTGGTACAAACTGAGATCAA
The DNA here is from genome assembly GCF_902751245.1 of Vibrio sp. Vb339. Taxonomy (NCBI): domain Bacteria; kingdom Pseudomonadati; phylum Pseudomonadota; class Gammaproteobacteria; order Vibrionales; family Vibrionaceae; genus Vibrio; species Vibrio sp. Vb339. The sequence goes on from NZ_CADDIS010000001.1 coordinate 1,278,035, forward strand.
GCAGGGTGATGTCATTGTTTTTTTCAACTTTGATGAATTCAAAAATGTTGAAGATGCGGATGTACTATCGATTGATCTTAATGATGTTGACCGAGGTGGCGACTTTTTCATTGATCTAAACGCGCGTCATTGTCATTACTCTCCTAAGGGAAATAAGGCAATGGGAGAGATTGTAACAAATAAGTTAATATCTATGTTGAAAAGTAAAAGTGAGCCTGTACCGCCTCAATTCGATTTAGATAATAGAATGTTGTGTGTCCTAGAAAAGTTCAAGTATTTCTTATTTAGACACACTGCTCAGGCGCTTGAATCTTGTGAAATGCAGTCGTACTTAGAACTATTAGATCAACATGCTACAGATAATGAAGGTGTTATAGGTAGCGTAGCAGTCAATTGTAACCCAATTACTAAAGGGCACTTGCACCTAATAGAGCACGCTGCAAGAAGTGTCGATAAGTTGTTCATTTTTGTTATTGAAGAAGATAAATCTTTCTTTAAATTCGAAGACCGATTTAAGTTAGTCTTTGAAAGCACGAAACATATTGGCAACGTAACCGTTATTCGAGGCGGAAAGTTTATTTGTACTGAATTGACTTACCCAGATTACTTCGATAAAGAAACTTCTGAAGCTAAAGCTGATGCATCAATGGAAGCATGGTTTTTCTGTGAATACATAGCTAAGGCGCTGAATATTAGTAAGATATTCCTTGGAAATGAGCCAAAGTGTCAAATCACCCAACAATATAACGAAAAAATGCAGGAGCTACTCCCTACATATGATATTGAAGTTGAAATCATTGAACGTATTTCAACAAACGGTGATGTGATCAGTGCTTCTAAAGTAAGGGAGTTCTTAGCAAGCCGAGATTTCAGCAGTATAGAAGCAATAGTGCCAAAGCCGACATATCAATTTTTGAAAGAAAATTATTAATTAGGTTCGAGGTTTCCAGAATTACTGGTAAAACCAGTCCTTCGACTGGCATTTTTATTCGAGTTTTCGCGTTTCCATGTATTATGAATGATTTTGAACCGGCTTTGGAGGAGGAGATTGTGTTTGCCATTTGCGCAATCAGTAGTAAATTCAACCGTCAAAGTTCGATAATTAATCACTTGAATTAAAAGATAAAATTTATTGTTGACGAATTTTTTCCTTCCGTTAAAGTACACCTCGTTCTCACGGCTTAGGTCGCTGAGAGATGGTGTTTTTACTTTTCAGTAATCGGCCTCGCAAGATTGCGTTGCCCTGGTGGTGGAATTGGTAGACACAAGGGATTTAAAATCCCTCGGCGTTCGCGCTGTGCCGGTTCAAGTCCGGCCCGGGGCACCATCTATCTAGCTTCTACTTTTTGAGTAGAGTGATGAACAAAGAGTTGTTCTCTTAAATCACTATTAAAGGCGCCTTGGCAGAGTGGCTATGCAGCGGATTGCAAATCCGTGGACCTCGGTTCGACTCCGGGAGGCGCCTCCATTCTTTCTCTTAGTTTGATAAGTAAGAGATAATAAGAATGAAAATGCGATACTAGCTCAGTTGGTAGAGCGCAACCTTGCCAAGGTTGAGGTCATCGGTTCGAACCCGATGTATCGCTCCAAATTTTGTAATGTTGATTCATTTCGACATTAAGATGGTGTTTTACTTTTCAGTAATCGGCATCGCAATAAAGAATTGCGTGCCCTGGTGGTGGAATTGGTAGACACAAGGGATTTAAAATCCCTCGACGTTCGCGTTGTGCCGGTTCAAGTCCGGCCCGGGGCACCATCTATATGATTGTTACCTTACTTGGTATTAATCAAAAGAGTTGTTCTCTTTAAACACTATTGAAGGCGCCTTGGCAGAGTGGCTATGCAGCGGATTGCAAATCCGTGGACCTCGGTTCGACTCCGGGAGGCGCCTCCACTATTCAAAGTTGAAAGGCCAGCAGAAATGCTGGCCTTTTTGCTATCTGAAATTCTAAACCCTCATGCTATCTCCAAACTCCCACGTATGCTCTCTAATCAGTAGCACCTCTAGGAACAAGCCATATCAGATCACTTTTGTGCCGGTCTTTTCCTTGTATAAATCTATCATTCACTAAATAACCAACAGCATCTGTTAACCAATTGTGCCGTTTGTGAGTGGAATTAGTGGGGAATGGAAAAGGGCGACTGTCTTTTGCGTCATTAAGTTCTTCATATTTATACATAGTTGCTCATGATCCTGTAACGCTTTCATGAGTTATTACACTTATTATGACTACAAATGAAAATGATTGTCATTTAACTACGTTGCTGCTAACCTATTGTGAAAATTTACAACATCTTATCTACTGCACGAAAGTGTATATAAAACCCCGCTAAACCTTATTAAACCTACGGTTATTCGTTTGCTTCGTATGATAAATCAGCAGATCTACCTCTTTTGTTCTACCCCTTTAGGGTAGTTCGATTTCGTAATTGATTTACATCATATTTTCATTTTCTTTCATAATTCATTATTCGCTCAGTTAAGAAATATATAACCTTCAGGAATTCTTATGAGCAAGATGAAGCTAGTCGTAATCGGTAACGGGATGGTCGGCCATCGCTATATCGAAGATTTAGTCGAGAAGACAGATGTTGCAAACATGGACATCACGGTGTTCTGTGAAGAACCACGTGTAGCCTATGACCGTGTACACCTTTCTTCTTACTTTTCACACCACACTGCAGACGAACTTTCTTTAGTTAAAGAAGGCTTCTACGAGAAACACGGCATCAATATGCTGATCGGCGAACGTGCAATTAACGTTAACCGTGAAAAGAAAACAGTTTACTCAAGCACTGGTCGTGAAATTCAATACGACAAACTTATCCTTGCTACCGGTTCTTTCCCATTCGTACCGCCAATTAAAGGCAACGAGGGTAAAGACTGTTTCGTTTACCGCACAATCGAAGATCTGAAAGCTATCGAAGCAACCGCTAAGAACTCAAAGTCTGGTGTTGTTGTGGGTGGCGGTCTACTTGGTCTTGAAGCGGCAGGCGCACTAAAAGCACTTGGCGTGACAACACACGTTGTTGAGTTCGCTCCTAAGCTAATGGCTGAGCAACTTGACCAAGCGGGTGGTAACCAACTTCGTCAAAAAATCGAACGTATGGGCGTAAACGTACATACAAGTAAGAACACGCTTGAGATTGCTCCTGAAGGCACTGAAGCTCGTAACGTAATGCGTTTTGCAGACGGTACAGAGCTAGAAACTGATTTCATCGTATTCTCTGCTGGTATTCGCCCACAAGACAAACTTGCTCGTCAAATGGGTCTAGGTATCGCGCCTCGTGGCGGTATCGAGATTAACGATCACTGTCAAACGACTGATAAAGATATCTACGCTATCGGTGAGTGTGCGTCTTGGAACCAAACGTTCTACGGCCTTGTTGCTCCTGGTTACAAAATGGCGACAGTTGCTGTTGACCACGTTGTCGGTAACGAAAGCACATTTGAAGGTGCGGACATGTCTGCGAAGCTTAAACTTCTGGGCGTGAAAGTAGGTTCTATCGGTGATGCAAACGGTCGTACTCCTGGTTGTAAGAGCTACGTTTACCAAAACGAAGAGCAAGAAGTTTATAAGCGTATCATCGTTTCTGAAGACAATAAGAAGCTTATTGGTGCAGTGATGGTTGGTGATACGTCTGATTATGGTGATCTTCTTCAGTTAATGCTGAACGAAATCGACCTACCAGAACATCCAGATGCATTGATTCTTCCTGCTCACGCTGGTGCTGAAAAGCCAACACTTGGCGCGGATTCTCTTCCTGAGTCTGCTGTTATTTGTTCTTGTTTCGATGTAACTAAAGGCAAGATTGCACAAGCCGTTGCTGAAGGTCACCACACCATTGGTGATATCAAAGCAGTAACAGGCGCAGGTACGGGCTGTGGTGGTTGTATTCCACTTGTGACTTCAGTACTGAACGCTGAACTTGCTAAAGCCGGTGTTGAAGTGAAGAACGACGTGTGTGAGCACTTTGCTTACTCTCGCCAAGAGCTTTTCCACCTGATTCGTATTGAAGAAATCAAAACGTTCGATGAGCTACTAGAGAAATACGGTAAAGGCTACGGCTGTGAAGTATGTAAGCCTCTAGCGGGTTCTATCCTTGCTTCTTGCTGGGGTGAGCACATCCTTAAGCCTGAGCTAGTGAAGCTGCACGATACCAACGATAACTTCCTAGGTAACATGCAAAAAGACGGTACTTACTCTGTTATCCCTCGTATGGCGGGTGGTGAAGTAACACCACAAGCGCTAAGTGTTCTTGCTGATGTTGCTGCTGAATACAACTTGTACACCAAGATTACGGGTGCACAGCGTATCGGTCTTTTCGGTGCTCAGAAAGATGACTTACCAGCAATCTGGAAGAAGTTAATCGCAGCAGGCTACGAAACGGGTCAAGCTTACGCAAAAGCACTTCGTATGGCGAAAACATGTGTAGGTTCTACTTGGTGTCGTTACGGCGTTCAAGATTCAGTTGGCCTAGGCGTGATGATCGAGAACCGTTACAAAGGCATCCGTACTCCTCATAAGATGAAGTTTGGTGTGTCTGGCTGTACTCGTGAGTGTGCTGAAGCTCAAGGTAAAGACTTAGGTATTATCGCGACTGACGCAGGTTGGAACATGTATGTATGTGGTAACGGTGGTATGAAACCTCGTCACGCAGACTTACTGGCAAGCGACCTAGACCAAGAAACGCTAATCAAGTACATCGACCGTTTCATGATGTTCTACATCCGCACGGCTGCGCCACTACAACGTACTTCGGTATGGATGGACAACCTAGAAGGTGGTGTTGATTACCTACGTGAAGTGATTGTAGACAACAAGCTTGGTATCAATGACCAACTTGAAACTGACATCGCTGGCCTAGTTGATAACTTCGCTTGTGAATGGACAGATACAATCAACGACGAAGCTCAACTTAAGCGCTTTGCACACTTCATCAATGCTGATGACCGTGATGATAACGTTGTGTTTGTTGAAGATGGCCGTGAACAACACCGTCCAGCAACATTCACCGAGAAACACCCTGAAGCGAAGGGCGATATCCTTCACGTTGAACTGGTTTAATTGGGAGACGACATTATGGCATTTACCAAAGTTTGTAAGATCGAAGACATTATCCCAGGTACAGGTGTTTGTGCGTTGGTTGGTGGTGAGCAAGTGGCTATCTTCCGCCCAACTAAGGCTGAAGAAGTATTCGCGATTAGCAACACAGACCCATACTTCCAATCTAACGTGTTATCACGCGGTTTGATTGTTGAGCACAAAGAAGAGCTTTGGGTGGCAAGTCCACTTAAGAAGCAACGCTTTAACCTAGCAACAGGTGTGTGCATGGAAGACGAGAACTTCAACGTGAAAGCGTATAAAGCTCGTGTTGCCAAAGGCGCTGTAGAAATCTCTGCTTAATCTTCGGATGAGTAAGATTTGATAGTTCAAGGGTTCTAGTTCTCGATATTGCCTTAACTCGGCAACTAGAGCCTTTTCCTATCCAATTTTAACTTTTAATTTAAACTTTTTAAGGACAACCTTATGTCTCCTGATTACAAACCAGCTGAATTCGTTCAAACGATGATTGATGTGGGTGAAGCGAAAACGAAAACAAGTACTCGCGATCTTCTGATTCGAAGCACTATGGCTGGTATCATCCTTTCTCTAGCGGTTGTTGTTGCTATTACAGCAATGGTTCAAACAGGTATTGGCCTTGTTGGCGCACTTGTGTTCCCAGTTGGCTTCGTCATTCTAAGTGTAATGGGTTATGACCTAGTAACTGGCGTATTCGGCCTTGCACCTTTAGCGAAATTCGACAACCGCCCAGGTATCACTTGGGGCCGTATCCTACGTTGTTGGGGTATTGTTGGTCTTGGTAACCTTATCGGTTCTCTTATTGTTGCTTTCCTAGTTGCTGTTTCTTTAACAGGTAACTTCTCTCTAGAACCAAACGCTGTTGCTCAAAAGTTCATTGCTGTTTCTACGGGCCGTAGCCTAGGTTTTGAAAATATGGGAATGGACGGATGGATCACGTGTTTCGTACGCGGCATCTTCTGTAACCTTATGGTATGTCTAGGTGTGATTGGCAACATGACTGCTCGTACAGTGTCAGGCCGTGTAGCAATGATGTGGTTCCCAATCTTCATCTTCTTCGCACTCGTATTTGAGCACACAGTGGTAAACATGTTCCTATTCCCACTAGGTATGATTCTTGGCGCTGATTTTGGTATCGCGACATGGTTGAACTTCAACCTTATCCCAACAATCCTAGGTAACATCGTTGGTGGTCTATTAATGACGTGTGTTCCTCTATACCTAACTCACGCTAAAACAGCTCCTTCTCTAGGCGCTAAGTAATTAGATAGTTCTAGGTTAATGAGCAACTAATAATGTGTGTTAAGCCCCAAGCTGTTGATTTGGGGCTTTTTTGATCTTAACACTCTCTACTTTGATAACCGTGCACCTAAGGCGAGCAATGTGTGCTTGATGATGGTGCAAATGTCAGGGTTTTCCAACGTAATAGATTGTTTTGTTATATAAACTTCTATCTTGATTAGAATTAATCGTAAAGTTTTATGGCAACAACTGATAGTCTAAGAAGTAGGGATATTGGTGATTCATACAACGATGAATCGTCATACAGAATTAAGCTTGAAATATAACAAGCAAACCTTCGGAGCGCAGCATGTCAGAAGTATCGTCATCGAATGTTAAAGAAGTAAACAAAGGATTTGTTTCATTGGTAGGTGCAGGTCCGGGCGACCCAGACTTACTTACGCTAAAAGCTGCACGAGTGATTCAACAAGCAGACGTGTTGGTTTATGACCGCTTGGTATCAAAAGATATTTTGGCGATGGCTAATCCAGAAGCAGAAATGCTGTATGTGGGCAAAAAGCTTGATCATCACTGTGTACCGCAAGATCAGATCAACCAACTGTTGGTCACTAAAGCGCAAGAGAACAAGCACGTAGTACGCTTAAAAGGTGGTGACTCGTTTATCTTTGGCCGTGGTGGCGAAGAGTGTGAAACGTTAGCTGAGAATGATGTGAGATTTGAAGTGATTCCGGGCATCACAGCAGCTGCAGGCGCAACGGCATATGCGGGCATTCCGTTGACGCACCGTGATCATGCACAAAGCGTGCAGTTTATTACCGGCCACTTGAAGAAAGATGGCGAAGATATTGACTGGCAATCTCTTGCTCAGCACAACCATACCATCGTGTTTTACATGGGCTTGAAAGAGAGTCCAAACATTCAGAAAAACTTACTGGATAACGGTATGCGAGCGGACATGCCGGTTGCGATCATCGAAAACGGTACTCGCCAAGACCAAAAGGTGTTTAGAGGTGGGTTACGTGATTTGGCTGACCTTGCTAGTGTCGCAAAGAGCCCAGCGTTGATTGTTGTAGGCAGCGTGGCTCAGCTCCATGAAAAACTGGCTTGGTTTAACAAACAAGCTTAATCGTTTGACCTTCTAGTTAGCTCTCTAAGCCACTACTGAGCTCAGCAAGAATCAAATACTGCAGCGGCTTCCTTGTCGCTGCATTTCTTGTTGGCGCATCGGCATTTCATCGATGATATTGGTGATTTTCTGCCAGTCTGTCTTACCGCTCCACCTGTGCTTCTCTTTTCCGTCTTTACCTATCAAAACAGCAGTATGTGAACCTTTTGGTATTCCATAGCTATCGGTTACGGCTTCTAGGTTAAATTCTTCTTCAAGCCAAGTAGGGACTGTGTAGCCGCTCTCCGCAATGACAATGATAACTACGTCTCTTTCATCCAATTGACAGTTGTTGATCAACACTTCATTGAGAAACTCTTTGACGACGGAATCTTCCTTTGGTGCAAAGTAGATCACGCTACGGTGCGGTAACGGTTTTGAATGTGAATAGGCAGGGTAGGCAAGTACCGAGTGAATGGTTGAGCTCATGACCAATACTGTGCTGATAGTCAGTAGTTTAATCAAGCTAAACCAGACGCGAAAACGTGCTGAATAATTCATTGATTTCGCTGCTTTGGCTGTGTCGATGCTTACGCACGATTTGTGTATTTGTCGGTGTAGCATGGCCAACCTCCCTTGAAAACTCAAAGTCTGAGAATGATTTGAAAGTTACGTAGAGAAGAAAGTGAAGCTCAGAACCATTCGATAAACGTACGACACAAATCAACCTACATTAAGCATAGTTAGGATTACGCTAAACATACGGAGATTTACGTTAACGGAAGGGAACAAGTTCATTTTTATTGAGTAAAGCGACTCGCATTTTATAAGTGAATAGAATAGGGTATACGGAAAATCTAAAGGTATGAATTTATGGAAAACATAGCAATTTTGGTCGACGTTCAGAACGTTTACTACACGACGCGCGACAAATACCGTTCTAACTTCGACTATAACCAGTTTTGGTATGTTGCCACGGAAGGGCGTAACGTTATTGCAGCTAATGCATACGCAATCTCAAGCCAAGACCCTAAGCAGCGCCAATTTCATCACATCCTGCGTGGTGTTGGCTTTAATGTGAAGCTAAAACCGTTTATTCAGCGTCGAGATGGTAGTGCAAAAGGTGACTGGGATGTAGGTATAGCACTAGACGCGATAGAGCTTGCTGAGACAGTCGATACGATTGTTTTAGTCTCTGGCGATGGTGATTTCGAAATCCTTGTAGAGCGAATCAAAGAGCGCTTTGGCAAACCTGTTGAAGTGTATGGTGTTCCGGGGTTAACTGCTCAAAATCTTATCGATTCTGCCTCAAAATTTGTACCGATTGAAAAAGATTTTCTTCTATAGAGGAAATCGGGCACTTTATAATTGAAATCAATAATAACGATAATTAGAATGCAAACAGTTCTTATTTATCGGTATGTGTAATGTCTCGCGTTTTAGTTGTTGATGATGATATTCAGTTGTGTGAATTACTGGGTGAAGTGTTAGAAAATGAGGGGTATCACGTTGATACTGTTCATTGCGGTGAATCCGCGCTTGAGTTTATTCAAACTCATCCTGTCGATTTGGTTCTACTCGATGTAATGCTTCCTAACTTAAGCGGCATTCAAGTAGCAAGACGCATTTGTCAGCGTTTTGCTACTCCTATTCTTATGCTAACCGCACTTAACGACGATGCCTCAATGCTCGATGGCTACCAAGCAGGCGCCGACCAGTACATCGCCAAACCTTTCAATGTTCCAGAACTCTTAACCCGTATTAAGGTGATCTTGCGCCGAGTGGGTTTTGAACGCCAAAGACAATCTTTAGCTTCGTCTAATCACGGCTTGTGTGAACAACTCTCTCGTTTGCCATTAACTGGCACTGAAAAAGACTTGCTTGATTATTTGGTCAAAAATGACGGTATTGTCGTCTCAAAATCTGATCTGCAAATCCATGTACTCAAGAAAGAATTGTGCCCCTTCGATCGTAATTTAGATATGCATATCAGCAATATACGTAGAAAGCTCGTTCAGGCGGGGTTGTCTAAACAACATATTAAAACCGTTCGTGGTAAAGGTTACAGTTACCTAGAGTTGGCAGGAGCATGAGTAAAAAACTGCTGCGATGCCCTGATTTTATTACTAAACGTAAAGACGGACTCACTTTCCAATTGTTCAGTTACCTGACCGTCATTTTGGTGAGTATTTTGATCCTGCAAGGTGTTGCTGAAAGAGCCTTGATGAAAGCGCTGCTTAAAGTGCCAGAATCGGTAAAAGCGGAAATGCTCGACCTTGCTTACCAAGCGAATGTGTTGATTGAAGAAGGGGACATGGATGAACTCGCGGACTGGGGTAATGCTCAGCAGTATTATCTGTTCGTCATCGACAAAGACAATCGCCCGATCACACATCGTCACATGCACCCACATTTTGAATTTAAGCTCAAATACTTAAGAACGTTAGATCACCAACTTAGTGATCGTGTGAGTAAGCCCATCTTCGGTCTACCACTGGATAACGGTAAAACACTGGTTATCCAACTACCGCACCAATTTCATCCCGCTAAATCTTTTGCGCCATACTCCTATATGCTTAAAGCATTGATTGCATTGGTCGTATTGTCTCTGTTCTCGATTATCATGGCCAAAAGCCTTCAGCAACCGTTGGATAGATTGAGAGAAGCGAGCCGCAGACTGGCTCAAGGTGACTTCACGGTCAGTGTGGTGTCGGAGTTGAACTCCACCACGCGTGAATTCAACGAGCTTGCACACGATTTTGATCATATGACCTTTGAGATTAAATCTCTGGCTGAAAAGCAACGTCGTTTGATTCGTGATGTCTCACACGAGTTAAGAACACCGTTAGCAAGGCAAAACCTCGCACTACACCTGCTGCGCAGCAAGGTTGATGATAAAAGCATTGGTTTGCTAGAACGAATGGAAAATGAAACAGAAGAGATGAACAAGCTGGTGGGTGAGATACTTGAATTTAGCCGCTTGGAAACCTCTCGCTATGACTCTAAGTTAAGCTTGATGCACCTAGAGCACTATTGCTCGATGTTGATCGCGCAGATGCAAAACGATTTAAAACCGAATCAAACTTTGATTGGCTCTCTAGAGACACCGACATCAATGGTGAACGTTGATGAGAGGCTACTGCTTCGAGTCATTGGTAACTTGGTCGGGAATGCCATTAAATACGCGGGTGAGAACGCTCATGTTGTCGTGACGACATACGAACAGGTCACAGATAAACGTTACAGTGTCATATCTGTAGAAGATGACGGTGATGGCATTCCTCATAACAAGATTGCAGGTATATTCGACCCGTTTACACGAATAGAATCAGCCCGAGACAAACAGTCTGGCGGTTACGGTCTAGGCCTTGCGATTGTTAAAGAAGCGATGGGTGTGATGAATGGACATGTAACCGCTGAGAATAGAGAAGGTGGGGGACTGAGAGTGAACTTGATGTTCCCAATCGGTGATTAGCTTTCTCTATTGAGAAGAACGCTAAACAAATAATTGTCCCAACTCAGTTGTACTGACTTAAGCGATACCCAATAAAAAACGCCACTACATCTGCAGTGGCGTTTTTCTTTATGCGCTTTGGTATGGGCTAGGCGTAGCCATTAATTACGCCTGAGCTTGAAGACAAGAGCATCAGATAAGCTAGACTATGCCTGTTGGCGAGCTAGCTTAACTTCTTCTTCTTTCTCACCTGCTGCTGGGTCGTTGAAGCGAGACTCGTCTAGAGCGCCTTCAGACTTAGCAACGATGATAGATACGGCACTATCACCTGTGATGTTTACAGCGGTACGAATCATATCAAGAAGGCGGTCAACACCCATGATTAGAGCAATACCTTCAAGCGGTAGACCCACTTGGTTCAATACCATTGCTAGCATAACAAGACCAACACCAGGGACACCTGCAGTACCAACAGACGCCAGTGTCGCCGTTAGGATAACCATTAGGTAATCACCCATTGAAAGGTCGATGTTGTACGCTTGCGCGATAAATGCAGTCGCAACACCTTGCATGATCGCAGTGCCGTCCATGTTCACAGTTGCACCTAGTGGTACAGTGAAAGAAGCGACTTTGTTGTCTACGCCCATACGGTTCTTAGCCGTTTCCATAGTTACTGGAATTGTTGCGTTCGAAGATGCTGTTGAGAATGCAAACATGATTGCATCTTCCATCTTACGTAGGAACGTAATCGGACTAAGACCTGTGAATCCTTTAAGCATCGCACTATAAGTCACCAAACCATGCAACAGCAGGGTACCAGCAAGCACTAAGAAGTATTCTGCTAGGTTCCAAATTGCACCTAAGCCAAGGCCAGAGAACAGTTTCGCCATCAAGAAGAATACGCCGTAAGGAGCAAGGTTCATTAGTAGCGCAACTAGCTTCATGATCACTTCGTTTAGATCAGAGAAAACGGCAGCGATACGTTCACCGGGTTTGCCCGCTGCACTGATTGCGATACCAAACAACACTGCAAATACGATAACTTGTAACGTTTTGCCCTCAGCCATCGCCTGAATAGGGTTGGTTGGGAACATGTCGATGATTACTTGGCCCAGAGAAGGGGCATCCGCTGATTTGAAAGAGCTCGCAGCAGTAAGATCTGCACCAGCTCCAGGTTGGAACAGGTTACCGATAGTTAATGCTAGAGTGATGGCAACGGCAGTAGTACCGATATAAAGTGCAAGCGTTTTTCCACCCATACGGCCAAGAGTTGATAAGTCTTTAAGAGAACTTGTACCGCACACTAGTGAAACGAAGACGAGTGGCACAACAAGCATTTTTAAACTGGCGACAAAGATTTGCCCGCCTACTTCAAAGAGTCCGTTAACGATGTAGTTGTTAACAAATCCGCTGTCTGCAAAAAGGGATTGAATGGCGAATCCCGTTAATATACCTACGACCATACCGAGGATTACTCGACCAGTCAGAGACATAGGTTTCTTGGTATTCATTTAGAACACTCCTTATTATTTATAACTTTGATACCTTTTCAAAGTGAGCAGGAGATTAGCAGTCGGTTGTTCAAATCGAAAAACAAAAAATGAGTTTGGAATTATAGATGTGATCAAAATCACTGATAATTTCGTCAATTAAACAAAATTAAACAAAATAATTCACCATAAATTTACATTTATCGAGAGTTTTATACATAAGACTGCCGTTTCAAAGGTAGTAAATAAGAAGAGATAATTTTCTTATCAATCTGGCCACCTTAAATAGGCCGGGCTAATAACGCTGTTTCAAAAGATTTGACATCGATAACCACTTATTAGCGTAAATGCTCTCTAACCATTTGTATTAAATTGGTTTTGTTTAACTTTATAGAAACGACTCCCCGACACGCCTTTACAAAACTTTACGAATGCAAAGAATGTAAATTTAATGCAAATGGTAATAGTTATCACTTATATTCTCTCTCGGAATAATTCAGTGGTACCGGAAACGGTTCAGCGAGCACATCGAATAAATAACAAAGTGCTCGTCTAAAAGAATAAAAACGGAGTAAAGGACATGTTTTCAAAGAGCCCATTGGCTTTAGTGATCGGCGCAGTATTAACTTCACCAGTAGTATTGGCAGAAACAGTAAAAACAGACGAGCATATGGTTGTTGAAGGTCGTGACTACGGTTACAAAGCCGACACGAACACAACAGCAATGCGCATGGAGGCGACTCAATTAGAGACTCCGGGACAAGTTTCGATCATTGATGAGCAGCTTATCGATGAGCAACGTGCTAGTACACTAGGCGAAGTTTTACAAAACGATGCGAGTGTTAGTGCTGGTGGTACAAGCCGTAACCGTGAGCGTTTCTCTCTACGTGGTTTTGAATTGAGCAGTTCTGATGGTTTTTTACGTGATGGACATCAACACTGGTCTCATTACCGCCAACCTATTGAGCTTTTAGAGCGTGTTGAGGTTTTAAAAGGTCCATCTGGCTTACTTTACGGTAAGTCGGAACCGGGTGGCCTTGTAAACATGGTTACAAAAAAACCGACTACGAATACTCAGATGTCATTAAGCCAAGATGTGGGTTCTGATGACCATTATCGTACGACACTCGATGTAAGCGGTTCTCTAAACTCAGATGAGACACTTCGTGCTCGTACAGTGCTTTCTAAAGAAACATACGGTTCATACCGTTCTTATGGTGATGGAACAGAGCCAGATACAGACCGTTTTGTAGGTGGCTTATTTGTCGAATATGACATTACAGATCGAGTAATGATCTCTGCACATTACGACAAAACAGAAGATCACGGTAGCGTCGATTCTGGTGCATATGTTGTGAACGGGAAGCCAGTTCTTGGGGATACACACATTTGGGATGCGGAATGGTCAAAAATTGAAAACGATGTAGAGAATTATGGAGTTGCAGTTGATGCTCTGATTACCGATACAGTTGGTTTGAAAGTAGGGTATAACCGCCAGAACTTTGAACGTTTTGATGTGGAATCATACCCAAGTTTTTCTGACTATGAAGAGACAGGCCTTATCAAGCACTCGGGTAATGAGCGTTCAGATAAATGGGTGTTCGATACAGCATATGTTGATTTAACCAAGGACTTTAAGCTACTGGGAACTGAGAATACCTTGCTAATAGGTGGTAACTGGTTAGGTTACTCTTACGATCGTCATCAAACTTACTATAACTCAGTATCTAAAGCTCCTAGTGAAACTGTTGGTAAACCAGGCTACTCAGGAAAAGTGAAAGAATCTGATTCTGAATATGAAGCATACGGTGTTTATCTTCAGAATATGATGACTATAAATGACCAATGGCAAGTACTCGTTGGTTTACGCTTTGATGAAAAGAAAACTGATGATCTTAAAGAGAACCAAGTTTCTCCAAAGCTTGGTGTTATTTACCTTCCAGCGGAAAACGGCTCGATTTATGTACAGTACTCAGAGAGTTTTATGCCTCAAGGTACTGTTAATGGTGATGAGTACGTAAATGATGGGGAAGAGCTAGACGCGGAGCGTGGCATCTCTTACGAAGTGGGTACGAAGTGGGAATTACTTGATGAGAGATTGTTCCTAAGTGGTGCATTATTCGACATTACCAAAGAAAATATTACTCTTGATGTAGAAGTTGGTGTCGACGGTAATGGTGATACTTTATATAACAAGACTCAGGGAGGTGAGCAACAACATCGTGGTGTTGAACTCTTAGCTCAAGGTTTTGTAACCGAAAAGTTTTCTCTTAGTGCATCAACTATGTATCTGGATGCTGAGATTACTAAGGACGACACTTATCAAGGTAACAAACCTGCAGATGTTCCAGAGTTATCTGCAAGCCTTTGGTCTACTTACAAAATCATCGAAAGTACAGGTGTTAACTTTGGTCTAATCTATGAAGGTGAGCGTTATGGTGATGCTGCAAATACTTTCAAGAAAGACGGCTATGCACGATTTGATATGGGTGCTTCATACACACATAAATACAATGAAGACTTAGACATTGTTGCTCGTTTGAATGTAGAAAATATATTCGATACAGAATACTTTGCAGGCGGTGGCTCAACAAGCTCAAGCCAAGACGGCGCTAAAAACGTAGTAATTGGCGAAGGCCGTAACTACATGGCGACTTTACAGGTAAAATACTAATTTGTTAGTAGGGTACTATTGTTAGCCTAAATACTAAGGGGAAAGTTTCGGCTTTCCCCTTTCGTGATTCTGCTATTCAGTAAAAATATCCCTAGTAATGCGAGTGACTTTTAATGATAATGAGAGTGCTTATCAATAAAATTCATTTGACCTTCTTCTATAGTAAATGACTACAATTATGAATCTTTTAAAAACTAGCCTAGCGCTTGCCATCAGTTTGGTTGCAACGTCTTCTATGGCAAACAGCTTGGATCAAGCTCAATCAATTCAAAACAAGACCAATAACGCGTCGGCTTCGAGCCAAAAGGTTATTGATAAAAGCTCACAAGCGACTTTAATGCTGCAAGCTGAGATTGAGCGTCTGCAAGAAGAAGTGAAAAATCTAGAAATCTATCACGATCACCTTGCTGCATTGGTTGAAAGCCAGAATCAAGAAGCTCAGAGCATTGAAGGGCAGATCGACGAAATCAAATACACACGTCAAGGTGTTGTGCCTCTGATGTATCAGATGATTGATGGCCTTCAGCAGTTAGTTGAGCAAGATGTGCCAATCAGGAAAGAGCAGCGTCTAGAAAGAGTTGAAAAGCTGCAAGCAATGATGACTCGTGCTGATGTGAGTGATGCTGAGAAATATCGTCGTATCCTAGAAGCTTACCAAATCGAGATGGACTACGGCATCAAGCTCGGTGCTTACCAAGGTCGTGTTGCATTGAGCAACGACAGGACGATTGAAGCTGACGTGTTGCACCTAGGTCGTATCTCTTTGGTGGCTCGTAACCTAAATGGCAGCCAATACTGGTCTTGGAATCAAACACAAAATCAGTGGCAAGAGCTAGATTCTTCAATGAAATCTGAGCTAGATAAAGCTTACGACATTGCAAGCCAACAAGCGGCGCCAAGCCTAATTACTTTACCTGTTTCTCTAACTGTTGCGGAGGTTAAGTAATGAACTTAAAACCATTAGCAGCATTGCTTTGCATTACGTCTATTTCATTTTCTGCTTTCTCTGCATCAGACACGACGGCTCAGCTAGTTAATAAAGCAAAATCAGAGAGCCGAACTCAAGCTTCTCACAACGTAGTGCGTGAAGCTGATTTCAAAAAGACAGAACAAGAACTGAAAGCGATCAAAGCTCAGCTTGAAGCGAAACGTACCTCTATCCAAGGTGCGACAGATGTTCTGACTCAAACCTTCAGTGATAACGAAAACAAGCTTGCTCGCTTAGAAGAGAAGCTGCGTTTAGAAACCGGTAGCTTAGGCGAACTGTTCGGTGTCGTTCGTCAAAACGCAAAAGAACTCGGCGCAGAGTTTAGCTCAACCGTGAATAGTGTTGATCGTGCTGAACACACTGCAACTGTTGATCAAATCATTGATGCTAAATCACTGCCTTCAATGCCACAGCTGACCGGTTTGTGGATGAGCATGGTTGAGCAGATTCAAGCGAGTTCTGAGCTTAGCAAATCTCAAATTGCATTTATCAATGGTGAAGGCAACACACAAACTGTCGACGCTTATCGTTTAGGTTCAATCGGCCTAGTAACAGACCAAGGCTATGTTAGCTGGAACACTCAGCGTGAAGATGCGATTGCGTATCTGAAACAGCCATCGAATGGTCCAACTTTAGCATCGCTATCTACATTAGCGAATGGCGACGTGTCTAACGTGGTTGTCGATCCTTCTCGTGGGTTCATGCTAGAGCAACTAGCGCTAACACCAAGCCTAACTGATCGCCTTCAAGCGGGTGGTGTGGTTGGTAAAGTGATTCTTGGCTTGCTTGCAATTGGCTTAATCATCGCATTAGTTCGTGGTATTTCTTTGGCTATCGCTCGCCAGAAAATTCGCGCTCAACTTAAGAACCCAGAGCAAGCGGGTGATAACCCTCTAGGTCGTGTTCTTGCGGTTTACAACAAAGAGCAAAACCAAACCGTTGAAGCACTAGAACTACGACTTTTAGAAGCGGTAGTGGATGAACAAACTCACCTAGAGAAAGGTTTATCGATGCTAAAACTTCTAGCGGCACTTGCACCAATGTTAGGTCTTCTAGGTACTGTAACCGGCATGATCGAAACATTCCAAGTGATCACACAGTTTGGTAATGGCGACCCTAAAGTGATGGCGGGTGGTATTTCGATGGCACTGGTAACAACCGTACTTGGTCTTGTTGCAGCAATGCCTCTTCTATTAGCACACAACATTCTTAGCACTCAGGCTGAAAATATTCGCAATATTCTTGAGAAACAAGGTATTGGCCTTGTTGCTGAGCAGGCAGAAAAAACGGTTGAATCAAAAGCTGTGGTTTCACCAGTTGGGACTGCTGCGTAATGGATATTTTGTCGGGTTCTCTATTACCAGCGAGTTGGTTAACGAGTGACTGGCTGCTGTCTTTATCAAGCTTTATGGAGCAGGGCGGTTTCGTCCTGTGGTGGCTAGCGGCTGTCGTCCTAGTTTATTGGGTGCTTGTGGTTGAACGCGTGCTTTATCTTGCGTTCTACTTTCCAAAGCAGCGCCAAGCTTGGATTACTAAGTGGCATGAAAGAGAAGATCACTCTTCTTGGCATGCCAAAGCCATTCGTGAAGGTTGGTTGGGGCAAGCGAGTATCTTACTTAACCAAAACTTGAACTTTATTAAGCTGTTAGTCGCTATTTGTCCGATGTTGGGTTTGTTAGGTACCGTCACCGGTATGATCTCTGTTTTTGATGTCATGGCGACTCAAGGAAGCAGTGACCCTAAATTGATGGCTTCAGGTATCTCGTTGGCAACACTGCCAACCATGGCGGGTATGGCTTCAGGTATCTCGTTGGCAACACTGCCAACCATGGCGGGTATGGTTGCTGCATTAGCGGGCATGTTTGTTCACGCTCGTTTAGCGAAAGTGTGTAACCGCTTAGAATTGAAATTAGAAAAATCTTTAAGGAGTCAACGATGAGACTCGGTCGACGTCATTCTAAAAACGAAGAGGCCCAAATAGACCTTACTTCGATGCTTGATATTGTATTTATCATGCTTATTTTCTTTATTGTGACCAGTTCATTTGTTCGTGAATCAGGGGTTGAAGTCAATCGCCCACAAGCGTCTAACGTAGTAAGCCAAAAGGATGCGGGCATCTTTGTTGCGATTACTTCTGCGAATGACATCTTCATCGATAAACGTGTTGTTGATGTTGAGCGTGTTCAAGCGACATTAGAACACTTGTTGCTAGAACAACCTGATGCTCCTTTGGTTATTCAAGCGGATGAACACGCTTACAACGGTACGGTTGTTAAAGTGATGGATGCCGCGAAAGGTGCAGGTGTTAAAAACATTGCGCTTGCTGCTGATAAGCTATGATCTTGGAGGATCTTCATAAATGATTCGCCTATTTCTTGCTTTACCGCTAGCTGGTGTATTGGGTTTAGCTCTGTTTTCTTTCATGGCTTGGATGGTCGATAATGGCCACCAACGTTCACCAGATGATAGCGAGACGTTAAGTTTCAACATGGTAATGGTGGAACAAGAACAAGAAGTTCAAAGAAGACAACGTGCAGTCCCTGAAAAACCAGAAATGCCAGAGCCGCCACCGGAAGCGCAAACGTCTCAGTCACAAGCTGAAGTTACGCCTCTGAATTCGATGTCTTCACTGCCTTCTTTGGATTTGAATACATCGATTGATGGCCTAGCGATTAACGCACCGACATTTTCTGATTTTGGGTCAAACCAACAGGCAATGCCTTTGTATCGAGTAGAACCTCGTTACCCAGCTAAAGCGTTGAAGCGTGGCGCTGAAGGCCATGTCATTATGTCTTTTACCATCGACGAAACGGGACGCCCAATTGACATTCAAGTCACTGACGCAAACCCACGTCGTATGTTTGAACGTGAAGCGATGAGAGCACTTAAAAAATGGAAATATCAACCGAAAGTCGTCGATGGAAAAGCGATAGCTCAGGTTGGTCAAACCGTGAAACTAGAGTTTAAGTTGGCAAAATGATGAAACAGATATGGATATTAGTGGGCTTGTTGTTAATGCCCCTTACAACACAAGCGCAAGAGCTATCTCAATATACTGCCATTCGTGTTCAAAAGGCGCATAAGCTTGCTCAAGATGAGCAGGTTAAGCAGGCGATTGATGTACTTGCAGGCTTGGAGCTTTCTAAAGGCTACGACAAAGCGTATGTAGCTCGTATGTTGGGTGTGTTTTACTGGCAAGACGGTAAAACCGATAAGGCGATTAAGCAGCTTACATACGCCGTCGATACCGATTTATTGGTAGATGAACAAGCTTGGATAACGAAGCGCATGCTTGCTGATTTGTTATTAAATGATCAGCAGTTCAAAAACGCGCTTCCGCACTACTACGAGTTAGTGAAAACAGCGCCTGAAAAGGAAAAGAAAGACGTGCTTTGGATGCGAATTGCACAAGCGGAATACCAAATTGAAAACTGGTCAAAAGTACTCGTAGCGATTGGTAATCGTGACAAGTTCAATGCAAAATCAGAACTGTCGCCCCTATCGCTAAAACTGGGTGCACAGCTTCAGTTAAAGCAATGGAAACAGTCGATTCCTACACTGGAAAGCCTCATTGAACTTCAACCAGAAAAAGACAACTGGTGGCGTCAACTTGTGGGTATTCAGTTAAGACTAGAACGTAATCGCGATGCATTGAACACGTTAGCACTGGCTGATTTACAAGGTGTTGATCTGAAGAACTCAGATCGCCGCTTGTTAGCACAGCTTTACGCGAAACGCGGCATTCCAGAGCGTGCGGCACAAGAGATCGCTAAGTTAGATGACGCGAACAGCGATGTTCAACTTCTGGCTGAGCAAGCAACCTACTGGCAGTTAGCGAAAGAGTGGGACAGTGCTATTGAAGTGTGGACGTTAGCGTCTAAAAAAGACACGCAATATCACTGGAACGTGGCCCAGTTACTGGTTCAACAAGGTTACTACGATCGTGCTTTGGTTGTTTTGGATAAAGTGAAAGACAAGAACAAGCAAGCCGATGTTGCTTTAGCGAAAGTACGTTCATGGTACAAGCTAAAGAATCTTGATAATGCTCTTGCTCAAGCGAAACGTGCGAACAACATTGAGCCTTCTTCTGAAGCAAAAGGTTGGATTAAATATCTGACTCAGTTAAGAACAGTGAGTGATAACGGCAACGTTTAACTGCTATTAACAAAACAGAAGACAAGAGAAAATAATCAAGAGAAAAGGGTGTCATTTGATGGTTCAAATGACACCCTTTTTTAATTTTTGGCGGTTAAGGTTTTTTGATCTTTATCGTTCCAGTGCGTCAATTAAGGCTCGCACATTGTGCCTGTAGACGTTGCGTTTTGGATTACGCCACTGGTATCAGCAACCCAGTTAATAGTGCAATCACGGTAGGGGTTTTTGAAGGCATGCACTGTATAACCATTGTCTAACGGCTTCTTTGTCTCAATCCAAGCATAGTTTCGAGATGCCCAAAAACTGATAGGGCGTGACCGTTCGGTGAGATAACGTTCTTGTACATCGGTTATGTCTGAACCGATGTATTCTTGAATATGTTCTTCCGTGCTGATTACTTGGCTGGTACACGCCGTCGCTAGCGCAGCAAAAGCTAAAACAAAAATACGCATTTCAAATCCTTTTAAGCTTAATTAGCTATCATCAAACCAGTGATCAAATAGTCCCAACTTTCTATCCATAAAGCTACGACTGTTACCTTAAACCCATCTCAATCAAGCGTGTTGAGATTGAGTTTTTTTGAGCTTTGCCCCTGTTATCGATAACCTCTAATAGAACGAATCAAATCCCTTTAGTACACGTTAGCAAGAATATGCATACAGTTCGATTACTTCCCATGTAATGTTATGTAAATTTCCTTACGCCACTCGGCAAACGTAAACAATGTAAATTGAATGCCAATACGAATGATTATCAACTAAATTGTCGCCATAAAATTTATAGGTATTGGTTTGTATGTCGTTAAAAAGTAGGGCGGTTCAGTCATGGGCTCGTCGACTTCATGTTTATATTTCTATGGCGCTTCTGTTCGTAGTTCTTTTTTTCTCAGTCACAGGTATCACCCTGAACCGACCTGAGTTATTTGAATCAAGCCAACCCAATATCCAACGCTCTACGCTAACGCTTCCTACAAGTTTATTTACGGTCCAAGACGGACGTTTAAAAGCTGACGAGACAGCCTTTGAAACGTTTCTGTTTGAAGAAGCCAATCTGTCTGGTGTTCCTTCAGGCTTGGACATCTACGCAGAGATTGAAGACGGTGAGTTGCTCATCGGTGAAGTGTCTATGGACTTCAAAGGACCAGGCTACAACGCTTCCGTGTTTGTTGACGTCACGTCTGAATTTGTAGAAGTCGAAACCACTAATTACGGCGTGATTGCCCTGTTGAACGACCTACACAAAGGTCGTAACAGCGGTGAGGTCTGGAAATGGTTCATCGATATCACTGCACTACTGATGGTCTTCTTTGTACTTACCGGCGTGTGCTTACTGTTACCTAAGAAAAAAACACTCAATACCTCCATTAAATGGACGGTGTTTGGGTCTGCAATCTCACTTGCTATCTATTTTGTCGCCGTACCTTAACCCTTAATTAGTTTGATGAAGCGGTTTGATGAATCAGCTTGAAGAACGAATTAAAGGTTAAACGGATTTAAAAGGTTGTTAAACATGAAAAAAATAAACTGGAGCAAGGCGCTTCTTGCTTTATCACTTTTGCCAAGCCTAGGTATGGCACAAGCGATTTCTGATACGGCAAAACTTGATGTGAGCTTCGAGCTTCCAAAGATTGATACCTCTATGTATGCGCGTCCTTATGTGGCGGTGTGGGTCGAGAACAGCGAACGAAAATCAGTGAAAACTATTGAGCTTTGGGTCGGTAAAGATGAATGGCTGAAAGATCTACGCAGCTGGTGGAGAAAAGTTGGACGTTACGATCGTGAGCTCGTTGACGCTGTAACATCCGCTACGCGTCCAGCTGGCAAGTACCGTTTCGTTTGGGATGGTAAGAGTGATGATGGCCAAGCACTAGAGCAAGGCGAATACACGGTTCATATCGAAGTTGTTCGTGAACACGGCGGCCGTAACTATCTTCGTCAAAAAGTCTCACTCACAGATTCAAACGCTTCTTATGAGCTAAAGGCAACAGAAGAGACGGGTGAAATCACACTGAATTACGTCGCTAAATAGACAACGCAGTAGTGAACACCGATTGGTTTAAGAATCAGAACAGAATCGATAGTAGTCATCGTAGGCTCAGATTGAGCGACACGGCTAACAATTATAAATAATGGAATGAACATGATGAAACAGACAAAAATAAAGGCACTTGCTCTAGCGGGTGTTATGGCGTTCGGCCTAGCGGCTACGACAACAGCACAAGCCCACCCACGCTGGATTTTGCCATCACACTTTACCGTATCGAAAGAAGGCGGTGATTGGCTAACGTTCGACGTGACTGCGTCTCACGGTACGTTTGTTTTTGATAAGCCTGCAGGCAGCGAAAATGCACATGTCATCATGCCTGATGGCCGTAGCGAGCGTCCAAACTTTGTTGTTCGCGGTAAACGTCGTTCAATCTTCGATTTCTACTTCGAAGAAGAAGGTACACACAAAGTTGCGATTAACAACCAGCCATCTTACTACACACAGTACAAAGCGGGCCGTCGTGACACTGTGAAATGGATCAAAGCAAACAAAGCGGAACGTGACTCTGTACTTCCTGAAAAATCACGTGACGTGGTAACACAAATCAGCTTCACTCGTGCTGAAAGCTACATCACAGTAGGTAAGCCAACGGATTCAGTATTCAAAATTGAAGGGAAGCTTCTAGAAATGAAGCCTGTGACACACCCTTCAGACATCGTTGAAGGCGAACCAGTCACGTTCCAATTCTTCTACAACGGTGAAATTCAAAAAGACGTGAAAGCTGAGATCACTCGTGAAGGCACGCTTTACCGCAACCACCAAGAACAGATTGATGTAGTGAGCGACGAGAACGGCGAAATCACGTTCACTCCAGATGTAGCGGGTCGTTACGTAATGAAAGCGAACTACAAAGGTGAGTTGATTGACAACCCACTGGCAGACAAAGCAAGCGCGAACGTTCACCTAACGTTCGAAGCACTGCTTCAATAGTCTGTGATGTCGGGGCTAGATCCCTGATTAAGCAACCAAAAAACTTAAGGGCTCATTTGAGCCCTTTATCGCTCAGTTTACTACTGAGAATTTGCAATGTGGCTAGGGTACGAACCATGACAATAAAAACAAAACTAAAATCGATAATCACTCCATGCTTGGCTCTGGGACTTGGTTTCGCTGCATTACCTGCGCAAGCACACTTTCCATTGATGAGCTGCTGGTTTGAAGGCAAAACTGTGGCTTGCGAAGCGGGCTATTCAGACGGTAGTAAAGCGATTGATTACGCGGTTGAGATGTATGACTACGAAGACAACTTGATTGCAAAAGAGATGACGGATAAGCGCTCCATTGTTGAGTTTCCAAACCCTGACACTGAGTTCTACCTTGTGTTTGATTCAGGCCACGAGTTTCCTGTTGAAGTAGACGTTGTTGAGATCAGCGAAAAATGATGATTCAAGGCGTACGTGCTGACACGGGCGGCAGAGAAGGCAAATGGGTAGGGCTGATCATTGTGTTCATTCTGAGCTTTGCCACGGTTGCTATCCCATTTCATCAAGCAGAATCGCATATCAAAGCGGTACTTGATCATCAAATCTTAGTGACCGATGTCGAGCAAGAAAACTTGGCAATGTTATCAGAGCTTCGCTTGGCTCATGAAGAGATTCGCGACCTGCATATGGACTCTGACGGCGAATGGCCAAGTGTTGCGTCACTGAAAGATGAATGGGTCGCGCCATTTGTTGAAGACCAGAGTTGGAAGCGCAAAGGTTCTCATACTTGGTTATTGGACGAGCGTGGTTATTACTTTTCTACGCCAAGTGAAGATACTGCACCAAGTGAACAAGCTACGCCAACCGAACACGGCTTCGCTGATTCCTTTATTTTGAACGCCAACAGCGTTTCTCCTGAAATCTGGATTTACCTGGGTGGCGTAGCAAGTCAACCGACTAATTTTGATGAGAACACACTCGAATCTGCTGGCTGGAAAATGGTCGTCAATGAATCAGAAATTGAACAGCATCATGAAATCGATGCTCACTAATAATAAGAGAATTACTATGCGAATTATGACTCTGTTCATGTCGTTATTAGCGGTGTTCATGGCACCCATTGCATTGGCAAAAGAATATAAGGTTGACAGCGATAAACTGACGATTGGTATCACGCTTCAACCTTACTACAGCTACGTGAAAGCTGTAGTAGGTGACAAAGTGAACATTCTTCCTTTGGTTGACGCAGGTTTCAACCCACATAACTATTTACCACAACCAAATGATTTAAAACGATTGAGCCAGATGGATGCAATCGTAGTAAACGGTATTGGTCACGATGACTTCGCGCTTAAAGTGATTTCAGCTGCGCAACGTGATGACTTAGTGGTGATCGAAGCAAATAAAGAAGTGCCTCTACTTCCTGCACTTGGTCAGTCTGTTGGTCAAGGTGCCGTAAACCCACATACCTTTGTTGGGCTTTCAACAACGATTCAAAAGGTTTACACCATCGCTAGTGAAGTGTCTAAGCTCGACCCAGACAACGCTGCGTTTTATCGCAAGAACGCACGTAAGTACGCTAAGCAATTCCGTTTTATGAAGCGTGATGCGATGTTGTCCTTAGGTGAGTTAGATACATCAGGTATGAAGGTGGCGACCACGCACAATGCTTATGGCTACATCCTTCAAGAGTTTGGTGTGGATGTAGCGGCGGTGATTGAGCCTGCACACGGTGTTGAACCAAGTGCGAGCCAGCTGCAAGAGACGATCGAAAAGATCCGCGCATCGGGCATTGATGTTCTGTTCTACGAGCTAAACATGCCAAACCGTTTTGTTGACACGATTGAAGCGGAAACGGGTGTTCAGCTTTACCGTTTCTCTCACATGACGCATGGCGAGTATGAAGATGACAAAGTACAAGTTGAGATGAAGAAGAACCTAGAAACGCTGATCGAAGCAATGAAATTTGCGGCTGCGAATCAAGCTAAAAGCGGGAACGCATAATGTTAGGTCCATCGATTTCAATCAATCAACTTGGTCTGCAATACGACAACAACGTCATTCTTGACGATATCTCACTAGAGTTTAAAGCGGGTGAGTGCCATGTAATCATGGGGCCAAACGGCGGTGGTAAAACCTCTTTGCTGCGCTCTGTTCTTGGATTGACGCCTTTCTCTGGGCAAATCAATATTCATTGGCCAGAAAAGCCAAGTATTGGTTACGTTCCACAAAAAGCGACTTTCGAATCGAGCTTACCCCTGACGGTAATGGATTTCGTACTGCTTAACCAAACGCGAATCCCATTGTTTTGGCGTCGTAAATCTAAGCAATTGGATCTTGCACTCGCACAATTAGATCGCGTTGGTATGGCGACTCGTAGTGACCGCCGCATGGGACAGTTATCGGGTGGTGAGCAGCAACGCGTGCTGTTTGCCCAAGCGCTATTAGATAACCCAAGTCTACTGGTGTTGGATGAACCAACCACGGGTATGGACGAGCAGGGCGTTCGTTATCTTGAATCGCTGATTCGTGAATGTGTTAATGAAGGTCGTACGATTCTTGCGGTACACCACGATGTCACGGCAGTGCGTCGACTCGAAGCGAACGTACATGTTGTGAATCGATTCTTGGTTGATAGTGGCCCACACGAAAAAGTTTTACATCCGAGCAAAATTGAGAGCTTGTTTCAGCACTACAGCAGTGGCTCTGCCATGACCAAATCGAAGGAGGTTGCGTAATGGATTGGTTACGACAACTTGCCATTAGTGGCGTGGAAGCGGGTTGGTTATCAGACAGCTTCATGTATGCCTTCATGGTCAATGCTTTGGTTGCAGCGTTACTACTTGGTCCTCTGTTAGGTGGTCTGGGTACTTTGGTGATTGCCAAGCGTCTGGCTTTCTTCTCAGAAGCCGTCGGTCACGCAGCGTTAACCGGTATCGCTATTGGTGTTTTGCTTGGCGAGCCACCAGAAAACCCAATTATTGGTTTGTTTAGCTTCTGTATGATCTTCGCTCTGCTTCTTCACTTTGTAAGAAACAGGACCAACGTTCCATACGATACCTTAGTGGGTGTTTTCCTTGCGCTAGCGTTGGCTGTGGGTGCGGCGTTACTGATGTACGTTGCTCGTAAGATCAACATCCACATGCTTGAAAACGTATTGTTTGGCTCGATTCTTACCGTAACAGACCAAGACTTAGCGATTCTCGCAGGTAGTTGCGCGATCATCATCTTGCTCTTGATACCGACATTCAACCGCATTCTCCTGACTTGTATCAGCCCGGATATTGCGAAGGTTCGTGGTTACAACACCAGCTTTTACGATTACTTGTTTGTCATGATGATCACCTTAGTGACAATTGCGGCCGTGAAGATCGTAGGTGCGGTTCTGGTTGGCGCGTTATTGCTGATTCCAGGTGCGACAGCTCGATTGTTAACTAAACGTATGGGGAGCTTTGTTCTCTTGTCGGCATTACTCGCAACCATCGCATGTTTGGTTGGAACCGTGTTGCCTATGGAACTCAAACTGCCAGTGCCATCGGGCGCGTCAATCATCATCGTTTCTGCAACGTTTTTCCTAGCAGCAACGCTATACCGAATTGTAAGAAAGGCGTAATCATGACTTGTTTAATGAATCGTATCGCGAGCTCAGTAAAAGCAACGGCTCAAGTGAGTGTACTTGGTAGTGTATTAATGGCTGGTTCTGTGATGTCACTGAACGTTAATGCTGAAGACATTCTAACCAGTACACCAGTGACTTATGCATTAGCGACAGAGCTAACTAAAGGCACAGACATTACCACCGAATATCTGCCACCCAAGCGTTACGGCATTGATCGTCTGCCAAACTGGTTTGGTACCAAGGGCGCAAGTAAAGTCCTTCAATCCGGCAAAAAGGCGACCGTAGCATTAACGTTGTCATCCATCTGGCAAGCTGACCCAACTTTTGTTTACGCAAGACAGGGCAATATCCGTTTGGTTGAAGTGGATGCTGCTCAAGCGATCACACCGCGTGCTCAAGGTGTTGCAGCGCTGACGTTATCAAATGGCGATGTGTCTAAATACGCATGGTTAAACCCAACCAACTTAACGCGCATGGCAGCGATTGTGGCTGACGACTTTAAGTTATTGTGGCCAGCGCAAGCTGAAACCATTGATAGCAACCTACAGCGTGTAATGCTTGATGTGCGTGAACTGATTAACAAACAACAAGCGGTGTTATTGGATAACGACGTAGATTCAGTCTTGTTGCTTTCAGAAAGCTTGGAAGATTTCGCTTCAGGTACTCAACTGTTTGTTGAAGAGCGTATGTTCAAAGCTGAACTGGAATGGACAGAACAAGACAAAGCCAAACTCAAAGCGACGTTTTCAGAAGACGATGCACTATGGTTAGTCACAGCAAAAAAGCCAACTAACTTAATTAAGTCTTTAGTACCTAACGAGCGTATCTTAGTGGTTGATTCCGTTGACCGTTGGGGACGAGCGGGGATTAACGCAAAAGCGCCGTTCGCACGTTGGGAAGTTGAACCCTTCAAAGGTTAATAAAATAGCCAAGTCGTTAGATTAAAACGGTCGGATCAAAAAAGCAGCCCAAGTAGAGGCTGCTTTTTTTGTTCTTGTCCGTTGGCTCTGGTCAGAGTTTAGGGCAAGAGTGCTGAGCAAGAGTATCGAGAGTTAAAAACTTACTCTGCAGCTTTTGTCTCTTCGGCTTCAACAGTCGCTTCAACTGTGCCTTCAGCTTGCTCTTGAGCGGCTTTAGCCTGTTCTTCAGCTTCCATTT
Source organism: Vibrio sp. Vb339 (assembly GCF_902751245.1). Lineage (NCBI taxonomy): Bacteria > Pseudomonadati > Pseudomonadota > Gammaproteobacteria > Vibrionales > Vibrionaceae > Vibrio > Vibrio sp. Vb339. Next base: position 1,305,973 of record NZ_CADDIS010000001.1, read on the forward strand.
TTGCACGGTCAGCTTTAGAAATATAGCGAGGCTTGTTGCTACTATGCAGTTTAGAATTCGCCTGTTTCTGCTTCTTTTTTAGAATTTGATTGATTTTTTTCTTACGGTTCATTGCTGCATAGCCTTGTATTTAGTTTAGGCGGTGGAGGATAATCATTTTAGCTCTAGAACTCAATATTTACATGGTATTCAGCAAGGAAAAGATCACTATGCAGGCCGTCGAGACCGAACGTTTACGATTAAGAATGATCACGCCTCAAGATGCGGCGTTTATTCAGCGATTATACAGCTCAGAAGATTTCCTGCGTTACATTGGTGATAAGGAAATCAGCGACACAGACAAGGCCGTTGAATACATCAAAAACAACATTCTTAAGATGCATGAAGAGAAGGGTGTTTGCCTATTGATGGTCGAAATGAAGGGCTCATTAACGCCAATTGGTATTTGCGGGTTAATTAAAAGAGATACCTTAGACTCGCATGATATTGGCTATGGCTTTGTTCCGGAGGTGTATGGGCAGGTTTTGCTCAAGAAGCGGCACAAGCAATAGTTGAACAAGCTAAGCAGAATGCTGATATCGATCATTTAGTTGCCATCACCACCTCTGATAACATTCGAAGTATCGCATTACTGACTAAGTTGGGTTTTGTGTTTGAGCGAATCGAAGACGTATTAAGTGAAAGCGTCAATCTCAACCTGTACGGTTTATCTCTGGGCAATTAATCATGTTTCAACATAACAACATTCTACAAGGCGAACTCGCAACGGAGTACAAAACCGTGATTGCGATGGTGCACATCTACTGTAAAGATCACCACGGTGCAGTGCGTCAGAATGGCGCGTTATGTCAGGAGTGTGATCAACTGTTACGCTATGCCGAAACACGACTTGACCGTTGCCCTTATGGTGAAGCCAAACCGACCTGCAATAAGTGTCCGATCCATTGCTATAAGCCCGATCCGAAAGAGCAGATGCGTTTAGTGATGCGCTATGCTGGGCCAAGAATGTTACTCAAGCATCCGATTTTAGCGATCAGACATTTGATACATGAAAAGCGAAAAGTGCCTGAGAAGCCGCTGCCGAATGTGTCGAACCGCCATATCCGAATGAATAAGAAGTAACTGGCGTTTTAAAGTGGTTGCTGAAGAAACGAAAAAGATCTGATTGCTCAGACCTTTTTGATGTAGATACGTTTTATCTAAGTTTGAATATAGCCAGGTAACTGAAACTTACGCCGCTTGAGGCTCTTCGTAAGTCACCGTTAGGTTGTTGATCCAGCGTCTGCTCAGGTAACGGTGTGAACAGATGGCCAATTTCACCACTTCTTCTACCAACATCAGACCATAGATGTATTTGAAGTCCCATCCAGCGACAAACGCGCCATAAACACATACTGGAATGCCCACCATCCACATTGCGATGAAATCCATGCGAAGGCAGAACGCGTTATCACCACCAGCACGAATAATACCGTTAATGATCACCATGTTGAGCATGCGAATCACGACCGCAAAGCACATGATCATCATCGCAGGTGAAGCAAGCGGGTATAAAGCGTCTGTGGTCAGGTTTAGCCATGACAGAACGTGCTCTTTACCCATAAACAATAGCAAGCCTACAACCGCACCAAAACCAACCACGGCTTTGATGAACGTCAGACCCATACTCATAGCGTCATCAAACTCATCACGACCGAGTGAGTGACCAAGCAACACGGAACACGCAACCGAGATACCAAAGAATATCGAGTAACACAGCGACTCAAAAGGCGCGAGCATTGAGAAGACTGCGAGCTCCGTTGTGCCCATGTGGCCGAAGATCATTTGGTACGCCATAGTGCCCATTGCCCATAACACCGCATTCATCGTTAGTGGCAAAGCAATACGACGGTAAGACAACCATAATGACGGACGATGTGGTGAGCTAGGCGTGGTTAACAACCAGTGTTTACGCATGCGCATGTAGCCGTACATCAAGCCCACTTGAATTGCGCGAGCGAGTGTTGTCGCCAGTGCTGCACCGGCGACGCCCATAGCAGGAATACCAAAAGCACCTTTGATTAGAACGAAGTTAAGTGCAATGTTGAGTGCAATGGTCACCGCGCCTAATAGTAGCGGAGTTACGGTGTCACCTGATGAGCGCATGCTGGCTTCCACCACGACGACAATGTGAGTCAGAAGTAGAACAGGGAAGCCATACCATAGGTAAGTCGCGCCAAGTTCAATCACGGTTTGATCGCTGGTTTGCAACATCATTAAAAACTGAGAACCAAGAGTGATGATTGCAGTAACAGGCAACAGAACTTTTAAGCCAAACACCATCGCGATAGATGATACCGTTCGCGCGCTTTTTCGGTCATTCTTTCCCCAGTATTGAGCAACCAATGTTCCGTTTGCTGAGGCCAACCCTGCCATAATCATAATAGCAACGAAGTGCCATTTTGATGCAATTCCCACAGCCGCAGCTGCTTCCATACCATAATCACTGACCATTAATACGTCAGCAAGGGCAAGAATAGCGACAAGCGCACTTTGTAAAGCAACAGGTAAACCAAGTTTAACGATACGAGGTAAGATGCTCTCTGGCTTGTTATTCATAGATGAGTTAGGGTTGATGTTAGTTGTCATAAGCTCTCCGATTTATGGCAGAACTATAGTGATTTGAGCGAAGTAACAACATGTTTAAAAAACAACAAAACCTGTGCGAATCCGTCATTGATTCAATGAGACCAAAATCAACGTGGCATGATGATGTTTTTCTCGCTGAACAGTGCAAAGAACGTTTTTTGACCGTTGAAGATATTCCAGAGATGAAAAGCTTTGGTGTCTATATGGGCGGCATGGCGAAGCTATATGATGGCTACTGGGTTGAGCGCGAATCGGTTAATGTTCATACGTTGATTTTCACTATGGAAGGTGGCGGCATTCTAACAACCGCAACATCGGTCCAAGCGATTACACCTTATACACTCGTGGTGCTTCCTGCTGAAACCCCATTTCGTTTTGAACTCGATCCTCAATATAATTATTGGAAAATGGCGTGGATGTTGACGCCTGACACTAAGCAATGGCAGCACATAGCAAGTTTAGGAAAGGGGATTGTGCCTTTTGGAGAGTGTGAGCAGATCTGGTCATTAATGAACTTGGTTTACTTTGAGATAGGCGGCAGAGCCAGTTACCGTAAGTTACTCTTGAGTGAAATTATCCGAACATTGACGGGGTTTGAGCCTAAGTCGACCAGTACCACAGCACGTGTTCAAGCGCTCTATAATGAGATTGAAAGTAGTCTGCACCAGCCATGGACAGTGGCAGGGATGGCCGAAAGAGTGTTCATCAGTGAAGAGCAACTCAATAGAGTCACCAAGACGCTATTCAACCTCTCACCACGCAGTAAATTGATTCAATTACGCATGGATAAAGCCACCAGTCTGCTGAAATATCAAGATTGGTCAGTCTCTATGATTGCTAATCGCTTAGGCTACAAAGATCCCTATAACTTTTCGCATCGTTTCAAAAAGCATTTCGGTTTGTCACCCAGTCAATATCGAAAGAGCCATCGACTTCCTGGTTAGCCTTACATGTTTCCTCGATCAATTACGCAAGATCAAACTTTTCAGTAATATTACTGTATTGAGCTATCGATCAATTTAGTATTTTTGCTCTATTCGATAGTATTGGAAATATCTCAGAAGACGACTGCTTATGCAACATGAGGAATTAATGCAACAAGTTATCAGCGAGACGGATGATTTAGATCTCCCGTCAAAGCTCATTTTAAACAACAAAGAGTTTCGTTCAGGCACTAAAATCGTACGTAAGCAGGGCTGTGGTTCGATTGTAGGAACGCTTTCAGGGCCTCACCGTAAAGTACTTTTTTATCTTTACCAGAACAAAGGCCAAGTAGTCAGTAAGCAAATTTTGAAGCGTGTAGGTTGGGCCGGTAAAGCGGTGACATGTGCTTCTGTATTGGTGGCTATTTACGAGATCAGAAGAGTTCTTGATTGTCGTTGTATTCAAACCGTTTCTAACGAAGGGTATGTTATGGCGGACTAAATAATCCTCTATTTATATCCTGTTAATATCTTAATAATAAAAATTTAATCTCTTTACCGTACGAATTCCATTGATTATCGTCAAATCTAAAACGTCCAGTTATAAGCGACGTTATATAAATACGACTGAATCTGACTTTGTCGCTGGCTATATAGTAAGGGAATGATACAAAAATGGACTCTTATCCTGTAATAGAAACGAACCACTCTGAAAACAACGTAATACTTGAATTAAACGGAAAAATTGTTGAACTCAACACTAAACTTATTCGCAATGTAGAGAATGGCTACGTACTGGCTACCATGCCTTTGGCGTACCGAAAGATCATTTTATTTATGAATCGACATCGAGGTGAATTGTTCAGCGTTGGCCAATTAAAGAAGATTGGCTGGGAAAGTGAAAAAGTAACTAACTCTTCTGTGATTGTTGCTATATCTGAAATAAGATCATTATTCGGAGATGGACTAATCATTACCATTACTGGTGAAGGTTATGTATTTCAACCTTAACGTTCAGAGGTAATCGATTTTATTTTCTGATTGTTGATGTTTATTGTCGTTATTTCCTCCAGACGACATAAACAAAAAGGGCCCTTCGTTTAGATATAAAATCTTAACTCGGAGCCCTAATGACACGCTTAAGCTTACTCGCCTGCAATCTGTAGGTGAGAGCGCTTTAGGCTAGCAATCAACATGTAGATCGTTGTAGCAAGTAGAGACGCAAACAGGTAAGTGAACAATCCCGCTTGTGAATCCATAAAGCTGTCTGCAACGATTGGTCCCGCAACAGAACCGATGCTGTAGCAAAGTAGCATGATTTGAGTCACTGACACCAAGTAGCTTGGGTCAAGGTTACGGCAACCTAAGTTAATCGCGATTGGGTATAGCGCAAATGTCGCCATGCCTAATACGAACAAGCTCATACCTAGTACGTAGAAATCGTGATTGATCGTCAGCACACCAATGCTTGCAACCCCTAGCAGGCAGAACAAAGCCATTAATAGCACTTGTCCTACGTGGTGAGATAACCAAGTCACCATCGGCTGTACAGCCATGCCACCCATGATAACCAAAGCCATCAAACCACCAATGTCTTCGTGTGCAATGTTACGTTGAGCAAGTTCAACTGGCATCAAGCCGTAAATCGCACCTAGCGTTAATCCAGACACAATGCAGCCAATTAGCGCGCTGTGGCTTAATTTGCTGATCTGCTTTAAAGACAAAGATTGCGCATCGTGGATCTGTGGTGGTGTTGCTTGTCCGTACATCAAAACAATGATCGCACCAAACAGAAGGGTGAACATTGCGATGAAAGGTACGCCACCAGTAATACCTAAGTAACCGATACCAAGCTGACCAACTGCTGAACCGCCGTAAAGTGAACACATGTAGATAGCGAGACGTTTTGCGCGTTGTGACTCGTCACCGCTCATTAGCCAAGACTCTACAATCACGAAGATACCTGCAACCGCCACACCAGCCACAAAGCGAGCTAACAGCCATACTGCTTGATGTGGGATCAATGGCAATACAAGGATCGTTGCGATGAACACACTCAATGCGATGACGAAAGCGTCTTTGTGACCAACACGCGCAATGGCACGTTCAATCAATAATGTACCAGCCAGTAGCCCTGCATAGAATGCACTCGCCAACCAACTCGATAGGTCTTTGTCTAAGCCATACTCAGACAGCATTAATGGTAATGAACTCATTAAGTAGCCTGAAGCGATCGCGTAAAAAGACAATGCAATAACAGGAACCGTTATGCGAGTTGTTGGTTGGATGTTGTCCAATGCAGGAGCCTCTGATAGTAAAAGAAACGATGAATTTTCCGCGACTATGGGGGAGAAACTGAATTGGGTAAAACGAATAAAAATGGTCGTTAAGATAAAAGAAATTTATCGACTAACGAAACTAAAATACGGTTGCGATATTTGGTGGTTTGACGAGATTTTATGCGGTCAAAAAGTCGTTAAGCCCTTGTTCATTGGTAGTTTAATTTAGAAAAAGATTGCAGCGTGATTGTCTGTTTCTAATTTGGATTGAATGGGAGTTTAAGTGTTAGGCCGTTTCTTTACGGTATTGGCGTGGCGAGTTACCACTCCACTTACGAAAGGCATGACGAAAGTTAGCGCTATCAGAAAAACCAACGCGTTCAGATATCTCTTCAATACTCATTCGAGTTGAAGAAAGGTAGTGCCGGGAAAGGTGAAAACGCACATGATCCAGTATCTTCTGATAGCTCGTATCCGCTGCTTTCAGGTGACGACGCAGTGTTCGAGAAGACATGCCCAGTTCTGAAGAAATGGATTCTATCGATGGGTAACATCCTGGCCTTTCTATCAGCATCTGAGAGACTTTCTCTTTGAGGCTAGTCGGAGCACTTACTTTTGCCAACATGTCATCACACGATTTTAAACACATCTGTAAAGTGATGGGGTTGGCGGTAGGAAGAGACGAATACAAGGTGGTTGCGTCGAACTCCCATTCAAGACGGTCACTATTGAATTCAACCGGGCAGCGGAAAATCTCTGTGTATAGATCGCCGTATTCAGGTTTTGGGTAAGGGAAGCGGATCACTTGAGAGGGAAAGGGCTGTTGCAAAACTTCTTCACATAAACTGTGTATCGCCGCAAACCAGTATTCACAACAAAAGGGCAGTAAAGAATCGAGTTCGATCAGTTGCTCTGCGCGAAAGTAACCAATGTTGTCTTCTACAGACATGGTTTTCCTGAGGACAGGGCCAGCAAGTTGCAGGTACTTGAACCCGATTAAAAAGGCATCGAGTAGTGTTTCGCTACTAAACACCGCATAACCGAGCACGCCGAAGTCGCTGAACCTCGCTTGTTGGCCGACTTTAAGCCCCAAACCGTCTTCGTTGGAATTCGCTAACGCATTACTGAACACAGCAAGCTTTTGCGCCAAAGTGATGTGTGTATCAGGAGTGTTGAGTTGGAGAGCATCGATGTTACTGCCTTCGAGCAACTCTTCAATACTAAGAACAGGCGACAGGTAACGATGCAGCAACTGAAGATCCAGAATGCCGAATGCTTGCATGTCGGGTTCGTAAACTGCGGTGTATTCCATAAGCTGCCTCTTGTTGAATATCGGTATCTTAACCGAACTTTTAACATTTATGCCTGTTGCTTGTTCTCACTTTCGCAAGCTTGTTCCAAATTTTAGTTTATGTGTGCAAGGTTTTATTGGGCTTGCGCAGGTCATGTCCGAATATCATCGGTTTTTGTCTTTTTGAAACCTGTTCGGAATGTTATCAAAATGTTGTAATTTATTGGGTTGCACATTGGAGCGTCACCAACATTTTGCTCAATAACGACTCTTATCTACATGACACACCAATGTGCAGGCTCGTGATGACAAGAATGACACTTATTACAACGATTAGAACGTCTACGGTGACCGTCACAAACAGGTCTAAGCCGCATAAGGAGATCATGGATGCACAATCTTGCTGTTAATTTGGAGCGTAGCGCTTCGCTTTTTCCAACTAAAGCCGCTCTGCGTATGGGATCAGATGAAATCAGCTTTTCTCAGTTAGAACAACTTTCTGGAAACGTGGCTGCTAACTTGAAAAGACTTGGGTTGCAGAAAGGAGATAAGGTCGCATTGTCATGTCCGAACGTCACTTACTTTCCGATAGCCTACTACGGGATTCTAAAAGCGGGCTGTGTAGTCGTGCCTTTGAACGTGCTATTTAAGGCCAGAGAGATCGCTTATCACCTTAATGACTCTGACGCGAAAGCCTATTTATGTTTTGAAGGCAGTGAAGAGCTTCCAATTGGTCGCTATGGTTTACAAGGTTTTGAGCAGGCAAACCACTGTGAACACTTTGTCGAGATGCCTATTCTAACAAGTGCAGACACTACTTTAGAAAGTAATGAGCAGTATGAATCAATAGCTGACTGGTTGGCACAACCTTTTACTCCGTTTGAATCTGTGGCTTGCCATGGTGATGATACCGCTGTGATCCTTTATACCTCTGGCACGACGGGTCAACCCAAAGGAGCTGAGCTTTCCCACACCAACATGCAGACCAATGCGATGTCGTCACAGTATCTAATGAGATTGGAATACAGCGATACCACGATGGCTACGCTTCCTTTGTTCCACAGTTTTGGCCAGACAGTGATGATGAACGCGAGTGTGTTAACGGGCTCTACCATGGTGTTGATTCCTCGTTTTGAACCATCACTGGTTATTGAACAGATCATTAGCCATAAAGTCAGTGTCTTTGCTGGCGTTCCTACCATGTACATCGCGCTTCTTAGAGCCGGAGAAGAGTCATTAGAGCGCTCTGAACAAGTTAAACACAGCTTGAGGTTAGGTGTTTCTGGTGGTGCTTCTATGCCGCTTGAGGTCATACGACAGTTTGAGTCTCGTTTTGAATTACCAGTCTTAGAAGGGTATGGGCTCTCGGAAACGGCGCCGGTTGCGACCTTTAATCATATTGATGGCGATCGTTTATCAGGTAGTGTCGGTCAGCCTTTATGTGGCCACCTCATCAAGATTACTGATATACAAGGCAACTCTGTCGCTATGGGTGAACTGGGCGAAGTCTGCATTAAAAGTCCAAGTGTGATGAAAGGCTATTATCAAAGGCCAGAGGCGACAGCTGAATCTATTCGTGACGGTTGGTTCTTAACGGGAGATATTGGACGCGTTGATGAGCACGGCAATTTGTTCATTGTTGACCGTGTGAAAGACATGATTATTCGTGGTGGATATAACGTTTATCCACGTGAAGTTGAAGAAGTGTTGATGTGTCACCCCGATGTCGAAATGGTCGCGGTGGTAGGCGAGCATCATGATCATTTAGGCGAGGAGATCCACGCGCATGTGGTGCTTCACGAACATACGCAATCTAATAGCGCAGCCTTGATAGCATGGTGTCGTGAGCAACTCGCCGACTACAAATACCCGCGTAAGGTATTCATTCGTAAAGCCTTACCCATGACAGCAACCGGAAAAATCTTGAAGCGTGAGTTACACCCACTAGAAATAGCGGAGATGGCAAATGGATAATTATGATTTTATTGTTGTTGGCGGTGGTTCAGCTGGGTGTGTGATGGCTTCTCGGCTATCGGAAGATCCTAATGTGACGGTTTGCTTGTTAGAAGCGGGCGGTAAGGACACGAGCCCATTCATTCACACACCTGTTGGCGTTGTTGCGATGATGCCAACCAAGCTCAACAATTGGGCATTCGAAACCGTTGAACAGCCAGGTTTGAATGGTCGTAAAGGCTATCAGCCAAGAGGTAAGACACTTGGTGGGTCTAGCTCTATCAATGCCATGATGTACGCACGTGGACACCGTTCCGACTACGATACATGGGAAAGCTTGGGTAATGCAGGTTGGAGCTATGATTCGTGTCTGCCTTACTTTAAGAAAGCAGAACACAACGAAGTTCACCAAGATGAATTTCATGGCCAAGGTGGTCCTCTTAATGTGGCCAATCTTAGATCGCCAAGCCCTATGTTGGAACGCTACTTAACTGCGTGTGAATCGATAGGTGTACCTCGCAATGAGGATATTAACGGCGCTGCGCAGTTTGGGGCGATGCCGACGCAGGTAACACAGTTGAATGGCGAACGATGCAGTGCTGCTAAGGCTTACTTAACGCCAAACCTTTCACGATCGAACCTCACGGTCGTGACTAAAGCCACCACACATAAGGTCTTATTTGAAGGAAAGAAAGCGGTTGGCGTTGAATATGGATCTAACGGCAAGCGTTATCAGATCCAATGCAACAAAGAGGTGATTCTATCTGCTGGCGCGTTTGGTTCTCCGCAATTGCTACTACTGTCTGGTGTCGGTGCTCAAACTGAACTAGAGGTGCATGGCATCGAACAAGTTCATGAATTACCTGGAGTGGGCAAGAACCTGCAAGACCATATCGATTTAGTACATTCGTATAAATGCAGTGAAAAGCGTGAAACTTTTGGTATCTCGCTGCAAATGGCCTCTGAAATGACCAAAGCCTTGCCGCTCTGGCACAAAGAACGCCGCGGTAAGATGAGCAGTAATTTTGCAGAGGGGATAGGTTTTCTCTGTTCAGAAGATCATATCGCTGTGCCGGATCTAGAGTTTGTATTTGTGGTCGCTGTGGTTGATGACCATGCAAGAAAAATCCATACCAGTCATGGTTTTACCTCTCATGTCACTTTGTTGCGACCGAAGAGCCATGGCACCGTAACGCTGAATAGTGATGATCCCTATGATCCGCCTAAGATCGATCCTGCGTTTTTCAGTCATCCTGAAGATATGGAGATCATGATTAAGGGTTGGAAGAAGCAGTATCAAATGTTAGAAAGTTCCGCGTTTGATGATATCCGTGGCAATGCTTTTTACCCTGTGGACGCCAGTGATGACAAGGCTATCGAGCAAGATATTCGCAATCGTGCAGACACTCAGTATCACCCGGTGGGTACCTGTAAAATGGGACCTAATAGTGATTCATTAGCCGTGGTGAATAAAGATCTCAAAGTTTATGGATTGGATAACTTGAGAGTCATTGATGCTTCTGTGATGCCGACACTGATTGGGGCGAACACCAATGCGCCAACCATTATGATTGCCGAGAAAGTCGCAGCCCAGATCAAACAGCAATACGGGTTTGGCAAGCAAGAAGCTGGCATTCAAGCGAAAGGCGAAGCTGTAGTTTGATTCAAAGAATTAAGTGATAACCATAAATAAAACAGTAGGTTAGAGAGTCTTGATTTGGTAAGGCTCTCTAACCTATTTTTGTGTGATTACTTAGTTAGTGCTTGATTAAGCCACTGATCAAATTGACCTTTTGGCAGTGCACCGTTAATCGTATCGACACGTTTACCGTCTTTAAACACCATCACGGTCGGAATGCTTCTGATTTGATACATTGCCGCGAGCTGCTGCTGAGCTTCAGTATCAATCTTAACGAATCGAACATCTCCAGAACGCTCTTTTGCAACGTCGCTGAACACAGGCGCGAAGCCCACACATGGGTTACACCATGTTGCCCAGAAATCGACAACTACAGGTTGTGAACTGTTCAAGATAGATTGGAAATTAAGTGACGTTCCCTCGATAGGAGCGCCATCGAGCAGTGCTGTTTTGCACTTACCACAAGTTGGGCTTTCTGAAATTCTTTCTGAAGGAACTCGGTTTACGCCATTGCAAGAAGGGCAGCGTGTGTTGAATGTAGACATAACTTTCTCTTTTTATTGCAACTCCGTGGCTAACGCGATTTACGAATCACGCACAGAGCGCTTATACTGTTTAAAACAAGAATACGATACTTAAATAAAAACAAACAATAAACAGGTAAATGATGACAAAATTTTACGCCGAAATTACTGGCTGGGGAAAGTGTCTGCCACCAGCCGTGCTGTCCAATGATGATCTAAGCACTTTCATTGATACGTCTGACGAGTGGATTCGAACTCGAACTGGTATCGAAAACCGTCGTATCAGTCATGTAAATACCTCTGAGCTAGCGACTGTTGCTGCGAAACATGCCATGGCGTGTGCTGGTCTAACGGCTGAAGACATTGACCTCGTTATCATCGCGACGTGCAGCCCTGATTCTCTTATCCCAAATACCGCATCTAAGGTTCAACAGAACCTAGGCATTAAAAGTGCAGCGGCTTTCGACCTTAACGCCGCGTGTACTGGCTTCATCTATGGCGTTGAAACAGCAACTCGACTGATTCAAGCGGGCAACTACCGTAATGCCATCGTAGTGGGTGCAGAACGTCTTTCATTCTTCATCGACTGGACCAAGCGCGATACGGCGGTTCTTTTCGGTGACGGTGCTGGCGCTGTGGTTCTATCACGTACTGAAGAGCAAGTGGGTCTGCAAGAAGCTCAAATAGGTTGTGACGCAGAGGGCCGTGACATTCTAGCAGTACCAAAATTCGGTACTTCTATGGACCGCTTTGCTGCTGATAACGGCTACTGGGATTTTGATTTCGTAGGCAAAGAGATCTTCAAGCGTGCAGTAAAAGGCATGGGCGCTGCAGCACATACAGTATTGAGCCGCACTGGCATCTCAACTGAAAACATCGATGTTGTGATTCCGCATCAAGCGAACATCCGAATCATTCAAACTTTGTGTGATATGGCGGGTATTGAGCGCGAGAAAGCGTTCGTGAACATCCAAAACTACGGCAACACATCGGCTGCAACCGTACCTATTGCACTGTGTGAATCGCTAGAGCAAGGCTTTGTTAAACCTAACTCAAACATTCTTGTCGCAGCATTTGGCGCTGGTTTAACTTGGGGTGCTGGCCATATTAAGTGGGGCAGCCGCGTTGAACCGCTAGGCCAATCGGATGCTAAGCTTCCAGAAGCGGATAAGTCTGCTTTAGAGCTTTTAGAAAGAGCCATTTTACACTGTAAAACGCGTCCTAATTCTGAGAACGAGTAGCAGCATGCCGCAAGTTCGTTTTATGACAGAAGCCGACCTCAACGGGGCGGCTTTGGTTCATCAATCAACCTTTGTTCGACAGAAAAACTCACGAGATTGGTTACAATGTAACTTAAACGCTTCACCTCGCTTTCTTAACTTTGTTGTTGAAAGCGAAGGTGAAGTTGTTGGCTACATTATTTGGGTGCAGAAAAGCGGGTTTAGGCCTGAAGCTGTTTTAGAACTAGAGCAACTTGCCGTGTTAACAACTGCGCAGGGCAAAGGATTGGGTAAAAAGCTGATTCTGGACTCTTTGCCGCAAGTGAAACAGAAGCTAGCAGAGCAAGGTTCGACACTAAAACATGTGCTAGTGACGACCAGAGCGGATAACTTTGCACAAAAGCTCTATCAGTCGACATTAGGCGCAGAAGTCGAAACCACGATTTCAAACCTGTACTCTGCTGATGAAGTGCTTATGATAGCTCGCAATGTAGGTGAGCGAATCTGATCGCTGAATGATTAGAACTCATTATAATCAGCGATATAAGTCGACCACGATCGATAAACGTTTTATTAGGGGCTAAGTTAGTCCCTTTTGTTATTTCTTAGGAAGTGTTTTGAAGAAAGTTTTAGCAATTGGCTACGTTTGGCCAGAACCGAATTCATCGGCGGCTGGCAGCCACATGATGTCTCTTTTACGTCTATTTAAGAGACAAGGTTGGTCAGTTGAATTTGCAACACCCGCTCAAGAAACCGAGCACATGATTGATCTCTCTGAAGAGGGCATCACGAGCCAATCTATACAATTAAATTGCGATAGCTTTGATCAGTACATTGAAGAGCTGCAGCCCGATGTCGTGATGTTTGACCGTTTTATGATGGAAGAACAATTTGGTTGGCGTGTCGAGAAGGTATGTCCGAACGCGTTTAAGTTGTTGGATACTGAAGACTTGCAGTTCCTGCGTAATGCGCGCCATGAAGCCGTTAAGAAAGAGACGGAACTGACCAAAGCACATTTATACAGTGATTTAGCTAAGCGTGAAATTGCCGCGATTCTGCGCTGTGATCTTTCGTTGATCATCTCAAGCTACGAGATAGAACTGCTTCAATCCGAGTTCAATATCGATCCCAAACTGCTTCATCATTTGCCGTTCATGGTTGATCTTAATACGTTGCCTGAAAGTACGAAAGGCTTTGAAGAACGTAAGCATTTCATGACGATAGGTAACTTTAGACATGCCCCGAATTGGGATGCTGTGCTTCAGTTACAGAAGATTTGGCCGAAGATTCGCAAGCAGTTACCTGACACTGAACTTCATATTTATGGATCTTACCCGCCGCCAAAAGCAACGGCTTTGCATAACCCTAAAACCGGTTTCCATATCAAAGGTTGGGCGAAAGACGCGCAAGAAGTGATGGAGCAAGCTCGTGTGTGTGTTGCACCACTGCGATTTGGCGCGGGCATTAAAGGTAAATTGCTTGATGCGATGAAGCTACAAACTCCGAATGTGACGAGCGAAATTGGTAGTGAAGGCATGTTACCGCAAGGTGAGTTGCAATGGCCTGGCGCAGTTGCAGACGATATCGACGAGTTTGTTGAACAAGCTGTTGCTCTTTATAAAGAGGAAGAGAAGTGGCTTAAGGCTCAAAGTCAGTGTCATTCAATTCTTGAAGCGCACTATGAACAGAATCAACTGGGCGATAAATTGATCGAGCGATTGATTGCGCTAGATGCTGAGCTTGAGTCTCACCGGCTGGATAACTTCTTTGGCTCTATGCTGAAGCACCACAGCATGGCGAGCACTAAGTACATGTCGCAGTGGATTGCTGAGAAGAACAAGATCAAATAGCTGTTCTTTACCAAAGACAGAATAAATATTAAGCCCTTAGGTTAACGCCTAGGGGCTTTTTTCATGGGTGAAGCTTGTTGGCTTTTGGCTTTAGACACTAGACTTGCAAACCGAAACATAGTGTCATTACATTAGCATTGACTAATTTATATTTATTAGTAAACTCTAATTTAACTTGTGGTGAGTTAGATTAGAGTTTGTGGATAGGAGAGGTCAGTGATTAGTTTTATACCTTGGGATGCGTTTTTCGGCGGCATGCTGCTGGGCGCGTCGGCAATTATTCTGATGTTGGGCATCGGGCGAGTAGCAGGAATCAGCGGAATCGTTAGTCGTTTATTACCGTCTAGAAAGAATAAAAGCTTAGAATCAGGATCTGAATCCAGCTCGGACACGCGTATTGAGAAAACCGAGAAACATTGGCGACTTGCCTTTGTTGTCGGAATGGTTGTGAGCGGTTGGTTGTTGATTCCAACAGGCTATCAACTTCCTCAGTTAGAAGAGATCAATTTCGCAGTGGTTATCATAGCCGGACTATTGGTGGGCTTCGGCACCAAGGTCGCAAATGGCTGTACGAGTGGCCATGGTATTGTGGGAATGGCTCGCTTGTCTAAACGTTCAATTGTCGCCACTTGTGTGTTTATGGGTGTGGCAATGGCAACTGTGTTGGTTAAGAATATGATTGGTTTGGGGGCGCAATGAAAAACTCTTCATTTACTATCGTTATTGGCTTGCTCGCAGGTCTTCTTTTCGGCTCTGGCATGATCATTTCAGGCATGGTTGATCCAAACAAAGTACTTGGCTTTTTAGACATTATTGGCGACTGGGATATCAGCTTGGCATTCGTGATGGGTGGCGCGTTATTGGTCTTCGCACCGTTTTATCATCTGGTCATTAAAAAGCGTGCTAAAGCGGTCAATGGCGAGCCGTTAGATAGCCGTAACAACCCGCTAATCGACAGAAAGCTGATTCTAGGTTCAACTGCTTTTGGTTTGGGCTGGGGGATTGCAGGCTTTTGCCCGGGCCCAGCAGTAACCAGCCTTAGTGGCGGCAACCCTACGGTTTGGCTGTTCGTCTTAAGTATGCTGGTGGGAATGTGGCTGGCGGGACGAGCGAATAAAACCTGTTAGTAGAAAGCTTAACGCTGATTAAAGTGGCTTTGACGTCATTCGCTCTGAGCTGACCAAGTCTAGAGGTTGACTCGCTTTCAGAAAAAGCCAGTCACCTCTTTTTTATATCTATCTGATAGTCGTTGAAACTGGGCAATGGTCGCTAAGTTTGTAATCAAGCACATCCTGCGTTTCAAATACCTTCTGCTTTGCAGGAGAAGCATTTAGCGACTTACTCACTACAATATGATCAATCACAGAGCGGAACTGGTGCGTGCGATGGTTATTGCGGTTAGATCGCACCTTACAATCTGCTCGCGTTTTTCTTGTTGCCAACTGAGCATCGGTATTTTGCGTCATATCTTTCCACATCCAATCTCTTGAGTAGGATAGGTTATGGTTGAAGTCGCCTAGTATCGCGTAATCCTGACCGTTTCTTTCTCTTTGCTGAATCCACTTATTAAGTTGCTGTGCTTGGTCTTTGAGCCTTGAACAATCGCGGTTCGACTTGTAAGCGCCGCTGCAACCCGCCTTTAAATGCACAGACAACATGTGAATAGGCTTGCTTTCCGTTTCTACAACCATGTAACTGGCAAACCTAAGCTTACTGTTAGCGCTCGATTCCAGAGGGAAGTCGGCGTGGTCGGTGAGTGTGATTCCTTTACGAACCGCGAACCCTGTGTATTGGTTCACTTCTTTGAACTGATGGTTACTGTTTTCTGGTAATGCTCGGTCAGACATCAATATCTTGTATTGATCGCCGGCGATGCGCTGAATGGCATTTACGTCGTCGACTTCTTGAAAGGCGACCACATCCGCATTTAAAGATTGAAAGTATTCTTCAAGTTTGTCGAAATCAGCTTGATCACGTTGGGCAGAAAACTTATTCACAGCCTCGTTGGTTGATAACCATTCGATATTCCAACTGGATATGCTCAAAGGTTCAGCAAATGTCTGGCTACTGAGTAAGCAACCCAACATTATCCAGTTTTGAAGTCGTTTCATCCCAAATATCCCTAATTTTGTCGTCCAATATAGTTGAGCCTTTATCCTACAACACTTACCAAAAATTCAACTCTTTTTAGCAGTTTTTTTATTGTTACATTGTTTCTTTTTGACTTGAGAACTCACGTAATAATATTGAATTGATCTTAGTCAGCGTGAGAGTTTTATTGATCCAAATCAATACTCGAAGTTGGTGGTTCTCGTTAAATACGCCACAATATCTAGTGTTAGTTAAACGATAAATCGCTCTATATAGTGTGTTTGTGGATAAGTCTGTGAATACCTCAAGAGTAAGGAGAAGTGGTGAAATCAATCGTAATCAAGCGTGATGGCTCAAGAGCTCCATTCAGTAGAGATCGCATCCAAGCTGCAGTGGAAGCAGCATCAGACAAAGCCGATAAGGAAATTGCTATTTATGCACTGAATGTGGCATTAGCAGTTGAGTTGAAGCTCGAAGACTACGATGAAGTTCATATCTCTGAAATTCAAACCATGGTCGAGAACGAGCTAATGCAGGGGCCATACAAGTCTCTGGCTCGTGCCTACATTGAATATCGTCACGACCGCGACATCGCACGTGAGAAGCAAAGCGCTTTAACTCGCGAGATCGAAGGTTTGATCGAAGAAAGCAATGTTGATCTGATCAATGAGAATGCCAACAAAGACGGTAAAGTTATCCCAACTCAGCGTGACTTGCTGGCGGGTATCGTGGCTAAACACTATGCAAAAACTCACATTTTGCCGCGTGACATCGTACAAGCTCACGAGTGTGGTGACATTCACTACCACGATCTAGACTACGCACCGTTCTTCCCAATGTTTAACTGTATGCTTATCGATTTGAAAGGCATGTTAACGCATGGCTTCAAGATGGGTAACGCGGAAATCGATACACCTAAGTCGATTTCTACAGCGACAGCGGTAACGGCGCAAATCATCGCGCAAGTGGCGAGCCACATTTACGGCGGTACAACGATTAACCGTATCGACGAGGTTCTAGAACCTTACGTGATGGCGAGCTACGAAAAGCACTTATCGCTAGCGAAAGAGTGGGACATTCATAGCCCAGAAGCTTTTGCTATCTCTCGTACCGAGAAAGAGTGTTACGACGCGTTCCAATCTTTGGAATACGAAGTAAACACGCTACACACGGCTAACGGTCAAACACCATTCGTTACGTTTGGTTTTGGTCTAGGCGAAAGCTGGGGTTCAAAACTGATTCAGCAATCTATCTTGAAAAACCGCATCGCAGGTTTGGGTAAGAACCGCAAAACAGCGGTATTCCCTAAACTGGTGTTCGCAATCAAAGATGGTTTGAACCACCAGAAGCAAGATCCAAACTACGACATCAAGCAATTAGCGCTTGAGTGTGCGTCTAAGCGTATGTACCCAGACATTCTTAACTACGACAAAGTAGTAGAAGTGACAGGGTCATTTAAAACGCCTATGGGCTGCCGTAGCTTCTTGAATACTTACGAAGAAAACGGTGAGTTGATTCATGAAGGCCGTAACAACTTAGGTGTTGTTAGCTTGAACTTGCCGCGTATTGCGATTAATGCAAAACAAGATATGACTAAGTTCTACGAACTGCTTGATGAAAAACTGAAGCTGGCTCGTCGTGCGCTAGAAACTCGTATTTCTCGTCTAGAAAACGTGAAAGCGCGTGTTGCTCCAATCCTATACATGGAAGGTGCATGTGGCGTTCGCTTGAAAGCAGACGACTCTATTGCTGATATTTTCAAGAACGGCCGTGCGTCTGTTTCTCTTGGTTACATCGGTATCCACGAAGCAATGACTGCGCTTTACGGCACAGACGTTCACTTGTACGACGACGGCCAAATGCGTGCTAAAGCGCTTGAGCTGGTGGAATACATGAAGCGTGAAGTGGAATCTTGGACGAAAGAGACAGGTTACGCATTCAGCTTATACGGCACACCAAGTGAAAACCTATGTAGCCGTTTCTGCAGCATCGACACTAAAGAATTTGGTGTGATTGATGGTGTAACAGATCGTGGTTACTACACCAACAGCTTCCACCTAGATGTGCAGAAGAAGGTGAACCCATACGACAAGATCGATTTTGAGATGCCTTATCCAGAAATCTCTAGCGGTGGTTTCATCTGTTACGGCGAATTCCCGAATATGCAGAAGAACATCGAAGCGCTAGAAAACGTCTGGGATTACAGCTATACACGCGTTCCTTACTACGGTACGAATACACCGATTGATGAGTGTTACGAGTGTGGTTACAACGGTGAGTTTGACTGTACCAGTAAGGGCTTTACGTGTCCTAAGTGTGGCAACCACGACTCAACCAAAGTATCGGTAACACGCCGTGTTTGTGGTTACCTTGGTAGCCCTGATGCACGACCATTTAACTTCGGTAAGCAAGAAGAAGTTAAACGCCGAGTGAAGCATCTTTAGTAAGCTCTAAGATTATTAGCTAGCTTACTTAGAAGAGCTACGTTTCAAGAAATAGGATTGGTATCGGCGCTATGTCGATACCAATTCATTTGTTTCAACTCTCGCTACTTTTCGAGTTAAACCATTAAGCCATCACGAGTTCTCAATACTGCCTTATGAATTATCACCAATATCACCCAATCGACGTTGTCAATGGCCCAGGAACACGCTGCACTTTGTTTGTGTCGGGTTGTGTGCACCAGTGTCGCGGGTGTTATAACCAATCGACGCAAAGGTTGGACTCAGGGCATTTGTTTACTCAAGAACTGCAAGACCACATTATCGCTGATCTCAATGATCCGCGAATTAAGCGTCGTGGCTTGTCGCTTTCTGGTGGTGATCCTCTGCATCCTGCAAACGTGTCAGAAGTGCTTAAGCTTGTTCAGCGTGTAAAAGCAGAATGTGAAGGCAAAGACATCTGGATGTGGACGGGTTACGAACTCGACGAACTCGATGATAAGCAGAAGCAAGTGCTTGAATACGTTGATACCTTAATTGACGGTCGCTTTGAACAAGATAAAGCGGATCCGATGTTAGATTGGCGTGGTAGTTCAAACCAAATCATCCATCGATTTACTGACTTATAAGCGTGTTCTGATTCAGGACTCTCGTATAAGAAACAGAAAAAAGGGCTTCATCGTTAGCGCAATGCTACAAATCAGCCCTTGGGTGTGAGTTCTTTGAATCTATCGCCTGCACGTCAGTGTCAGTTTGGCGCTTACTTAAATAGGAATGTGCTCAGGCTCGTCGATTAGGTTGTTTATCCATTTCTTAGATTGAATCCTATGACTGGTCAGAACTATTTTGGCGAGCTCTTCCAGCAGTACAATCATCAAAACCCATTCTAGCGGCCAAACCAATACCAGCGCAGTAAAGTAGGCAAGGGGAATACCAATCGCCCATTGGCCAAACAGGTCGATGAAGATGCTGTAGTTGATGTCTCCACCGCTTTTCAGCACACCACCAATGCCAACCATATTGAAGACTCTTAGTATCATGCCGAGTGCCATAACTAAGGTGACGTTAACGGCCGTGTCTTTGAGCTCTAAGTGAGTAAGACCGATCATGTATACGATCGCGGGTTTAGCAAACCAGCATAACAAGGCTAATAGAGCGGCGAGCCCACAGCTGACCAATACATAACCCCAAGCGGTGTTCTCAACACGTTGATAGTTTTTCGCGCCGATCTCGTTGCCTAAAATGATTGAAGCCGCGACCGCAACCCCCATGAACGCCGAGATCAAGATGCTTTCTACTGGCGATAACAGTGAGATTATCGCAAGCTCTCCAACGCCCATCTGACCAACAATAACGTTATAAATCAGTATTCCACCCGCCCAAGCCGTATCATGAACCAACATCGGAATTGCTATCTTGAAATACTTCTTTCTATGCTTCGGCAATATCGCATCGCACCAATTACTCAGTGTTGGAAACAGGTGAGCGTAGTGTCTCTTCGCCATCACAAGTAGGGCAATCGTTTGAAAGAATCGAGAGACAGTGGTGCCAATTGCTGCACCAACTATGCCCAGTTCTGGGAAGCCAAATAAGCCGAATATCAGCAATGCATTGAGAATCGCATTAACGATGATCGCCCAAATACTGATTTTGGTTGGTAGCTTGGCTTCACCGACAGATCGAAGTGCACTCTCTAGCGGCACAACTATAGCGGTACCAATAAGGCTGGCTCCTGTTATCCAAAGGTAATCCGTCGCCAAGCGGACGTAATCAGGGTCTGAGGCCACCACAGACACGACTGATTCAGGAGCCAGTGTATAAATCAACACAAAGGGGATGATGGCAAAGACAGACAATGCCCATGATTGCGCTAATGTGCGTCTAATTCCGTTGAAATCTCCCGCACCGAAATATTGTGAAGCTAGCACACTGACGGCGCCGCTAATCCCGGATACCATGATTAGGTTGAAGAAAAATATACGGTTACCCACACCAACCGCTGCGGTTGCAGAGTCACCCAGTTGGTTAACCATAAAAATATCGACCACTCCGAGTAATGAAAACAACATGGTTTGAAGCGATACAGGCAAACCGATGTGTAACAGCTTTTGCCAAAAATCTTTGTCTAGATGACGATATGTCGAGCGCATCGCATTTCCCCTGTGGTTAATATGCGAGAAGTTTATCGGCATTTGTTTTGGCTGTATTGTTCAGGTTCATCAAAAACTTTTGCCAAGCTATCTATTTTCAAAAGCTATCTATTTTCAAAAGCGATCTATTTGTCAAAACGATCTATTTGTCAAAACGATCTGTTTTCAAAATCATCTATTTCAAAACTATCGAATGACTAATGTGGCGATTTAATTGCGGGCAAACCTAATGAGCGACCAGTGAAATGAGTGAGAAACACGAACGCTACGAGATCTCAGATAAGACACATCAAGAGTTTGTCGATCAAAGCCATGTATTGGCATTCGAAGAATTGGGTATCGTTCAGTGTGGGACGGCGTCGTGCCGAGATTTCTTTTCGGTACATCGGAAGAATCCCCAGAAACACATGCTGCTATACACGATTAGGGGCAAAGGGTGGTTAGAAAGTGGCGCGTGTCGCTATATTCTAGAGCCAGGATCATGCATTACAGTTCCCGCGGGCACTGAGAATGGCTTTGGGATTGAAGAAGAAACATGGCAAATCGCATGGATTTTTCTCTCGCCAGATAAGCAATGGGATAAAGTGGTGAGTGATGAAGTTAGCTACACGCTTTCGCCAGCAGCAGAGGTGGTGTCGTCGTGCATTCATACTCTATTGAGGAGCATTGCCTTACCCATTGATTTGGGAGGAGCGATCGCCAATCACAGTGTGGCTCAAATAGAGTTCATGATTAATGCGCCAGTCCCGCAGCAGCAATCACGCAATTTGATTCGTTTAAGACACGTGTTCGACAACGTACAAAAACAACTCCATAAAGAGTGGAACGTTCATGAGCTTGCGAGCTTGTTCCCGTGCTCAGAGCCGCATTTCCATCGTTTGTGCCAGCGCTATTATTCACATAGCCCAATGAGTCATATCATGCGTATGAGAATGGAATACGCAGCTCGTTTGTTGAAATCGAGTGATTGGTCGATTCAACATATTGGCGAGATCGTGGGTTACCCGAATGCGGCTAACTTTAGTACTCGATTTAAGGCTTGGTCGGGAATGACACCAAGGCAATTCAAACAAGGTATTTAGCTGAGAATCAACAAGGTACTTCTTAAACAAGCTACTGATCTTCTGATAAAGCACTAAAAGTGTTCGAAATTTGCGCTGTTTCATGACGTAAAATGACCAATCTCTGATTACTTATTCTAACTAAGCGCTTCTATTAAAAAATGTTTCTGATTTGTCTACGATAATGTTAACGTGAAACTCATTACTTGAATTTCAAAGGGTTGTGACTTTCATGTTTTCACATCTACCAAAACCAACTTTAGATCCAATTCTATCTCTTTCTGTTGCTTACCGCGGCGATACTCGTACTGATAAAGTCGACTTAGGCATTGGCGTTTACAAAAACGATCAAGGCGAAACTCCGATCATGAAAGCCGTTTCTATGGCTCAAGATATCGTTGTTGAAACGCAGAAAACCAAAGCTTACGTTGGCCTAGCAGGCTGTGAAGAGTTCAACCAGAGCATGGTTGATCTGCTGCTTAAAGGGACTTCTGCAATGGATCGCGTTGCTGCGATTCAAACACCGGGTGCAAGTGGTGCACTTCGTATGTTGGGTGATTTAATGAAAGTTTCTCAACCAGACACCACGGTTTGGATTTCAAACCCAAGCTACGTTAACCATAAACCGGTGATGGAAGCGGCAGGCTTAAAAGTTCGATACTACAATTACTTCAGTCCTGAAACGAAGCAAGTTGATACTGCAAGAATGTTGGATGACCTTTCAAAAGCGGGTCCATCAGACGTGGTACTGCTGCACGGTTGCTGTCATAACCCAACGGGTGCTGATATCGACTTTGAAGCGTGGCAGGAAATCACCAAATTATCTCAGAAGAATGGTTTCTTGCCGTTCGTTGATATTGCCTACCAAGGCTTTGGTGATGGCCTAGAAGAAGACGCAAAAGGTCTTCAACACATGGCTAACAACGTTGAAGAGATGTTGATTACGACATCTTGCTCGAAGAACTTCGGTTTATACCGTGAAAGAACGGGCGCTGCTATCGTGATTGGCAAGAACAGCGAACACGTTGGCAATGCTAAAGGTAAGCTTCTAACGCTTGCTCGTTCAACTTACACAATGCCGCCAGATCATGGTGCAGCTTTGGTTAAAACAATTCTACAGAATCAAGAGCTAACCTCGATTTGGAAGCAAGAATTGAGTGAAATGCAGCAACGTTTGTTAAATCTGCGCCAAAGTTTATGTGATGAATTGCGAAATACTTATAACACGTCACAATTTGACTTCATTGAAAGCCATAAAGGCATGTTTAGTGTACTAGGCTTTAAAGAAACTCAAATGAATCAATTACGTGAAGAATATGGAGTCTATGGTGTTGGTGACGGACGCATCAATATCGCAGGCCTTTCCGAATCTCATATTCCTTATGTAGCTAAAGCGATAGCCAACGTTTCAAAATAGAAGGTGACTGAATGTATAACTGGAAAGCGATTGTAGTTTTAATGCTAAGTGGTGGCCTGTTTGCTTGTTCGACGACGACTCAAGTTCCTGTCGAGCCAGAGCAAAAGCCTCAAGTAGAACAACCTGTTGTGGATGACTCTTCAAAGACTGACGCAACTGAAGGCGAGAAAGTAACGGAACCTACGGAAAAGCCTGAAGAAGTAAAACCGACTGAGCCAGAAGCGAAACCAAAGCCTGAAGAAAAGCCAGCTCCAAAGCCGACTAAAACAAGCGATGGTAAATTAATTCTTGGTGAAGAAGAGTGGGTGTATGTTCCTGGTTTGAAAGAAGCGTTTAAAGCACGTGTAGATACAGGTGCAACAACATCTTCAATCAGTGCGGTTGATATTGTTGATTTTGAACGTGACGGAAAAGATTGGGTTAAGTTCAAAATTGAACATGACGGCATCACAACGGAAGAGGTCAGCTTACCGGTAGAGCGTTGGGTTAAGATCAAGCAGTCGAGCGCGGAAGGTACACAACGACGTGCTGTGGTTGTCGCTTCAATTCAAATCGGTGATCTGAAAGACAAAACTGAGTTTACTCTAGCGGACCGAACGCATCTTTCTTTCCCACTTCTGTTGGGTAGAAGCTTCTTTAGAGATGTTGCGGTAGTAGATGTAAGCCAAAAATACGTTCAAAAGAAAATCACTAAATAACAATTCTGCTCGTCATCAAAGCTTTTCGTTTTGAAGAGCGATAGTTCAAAGGTGACGAGTTTAAAAGACTTTTAGTGTTGATAAATGAAATCCCTGCCAGTTCTGCTGGTGGGGATTTTTCTATTTACACCCCAATAACGCATGAAAAGCATCTAAATGGTCTATGTTTACTGTTCGTTTACTGTTTAGCCTCGACAACGTGATCGAGATCTCTATATAATCCGCGCTTCGATTTTTGTTTAATCCATACTTTCGTACTTCTTATTTAGGTTCTTGAAATAGCCTAATAATTATCTGTCAGTACACGCTTAGGAATTAGTTCTTTGATATCTACCGCGAACATCACAATGCAATTTGGCGCAGAGCCGCTGTTTGAAAACATCTCTGCTAAATTTGGTAACGGCAACCGTTATGGTTTGATCGGCGCTAATGGTTGCGGCAAATCAACGTTCATGAAAATCCTAAGTGGCGCATTAACGCCAAGCTCGGGCAACGTTTCTATCACTCCAGGAGAAAAACTGGGTGTGCTAAGCCAAGATCAGTTCGCTTTCGAACAATACAGCGTTATCGACGTTGTGATCATGGGCGACAGAAAACTGTGGGAAGTAAAACAAGAACGTGACCGCATTTACTCTTTGCCAGAAATGAGCGAAGACGACGGCATGAAAGTTGCGGAACTTGAAAGCGAATTCGCTGAAATGGATGGTTACACTGCAGAAAGCCGTGCTGGCGATATCCTAATCCAAGCGGGTATTGAAGAAGAGTTCCATTTCGGCTTGATGCAGCAAGTCGCTCCAGGTTGGAAACTGCGTGTGCTATTGGCGCAAGCTCTGTTTGCAAATCCAGACATCCTGCTTCTTGATGAACCAACCAACAACTTGGACATTCACACGATCAACTGGCTCGCTGAAGAGCTAAACCAGCGTAAATGTACAATGATCATCATTTCGCACGATAGACACTTCCTGAACTCTGTGTGTACGCACATGGCAGATATCGACTACGGTGAGCTACGTGTTTACCCTGGTAACTACGAGTACTTCCTAGAAGCATCTGGCTTGATTCGTGAGCAGCTTCTAGCAAGCAATGCTAAGAAAGCGGCTGAAATCAGCGAGCTTCAAGATTTCGTAAACCGTTTTGGTGCTAACGCATCTAAAGCAAAACAAGCAAGCTCTCGTGCTAAGAAAATGGACAAAATCACGCTTGATGAAGTTAAATCATCGAGCCGTATGAGCCCATCTATTGATTTTGGCGAAGGTAAGAAACTGCACCGTCAAGCGCTTGAACTTCAAGACCTTGGTCACGGCTTCGATGGCGAAACATTGTTTGCTGGTGGTAACTTGCTGCTTGAAGCCGGTACTCGTCTTGCGGTTATCGGTGAGAACGGTGTGGGTAAAACCACGCTGCTACGTTGCCTAGTTCAAGAGCTAGAGCAAAACGAAGGCATCGTTAAATGGTCTGAAAACGCATCAGTAGGCTACTGCCCACAAGACAGCACTAAGGATTTTGATAACGACCTGAGCATCTTCGATTGGATCTCACAATGGCGCACAGTGAAGCACGATGACCTTATGGTACGTGGCATTCTAGGTCGTCTATTGTTCACTGCTGACGATGCGAACAAAAAAGCGCGAAACTGTTCTGGTGGTGAGAAGAACCGCCTGTTATTCGGCAAGCTAATGATGCAAGACATCAACGTGCTGGTAATGGACGAACCAACCAACCACATGGACATGGAAGCAATCCAAGCCCTGAACGACGCGTTGAAGGTTTACACGGGCACGCTTATCTTCGTAAGTCATGACCGTGAGTTCGTTTCTTCACTGGCAACACACATCATTGATGTAAAAGACCAACAGCTAGTGAGCTTCCAAGGTACTTATGAAGAGTACTTAGACCACCAGAAAAAGATGCTGATGGTTAATTTATAAAGCAAGTCGCTGGCTTAGGCTGTTGAACGACTAACAGCCAGCGAAACTAACAAACAAAAAAGCCCCGAACATTAATATGTTCGGGGCTTTTCTATGTAATATGTTCGGGGCTTTTCTATGTAATATGTTCAGCTATTTATTACTCAGTAACCAAACATAAGCTTATCAATAAAATCTAGGTACGAAATCTAGATTAGAATCCGAATCGAGCCGACATTAAGATTTGGTGGCCGTATGTGCCGTTATTGCGCATATCAAGACCAACAGACAGTTGATCAGTTGAATGGAAACGAGCACCGATACCAACAATAGAACGAGTGTCATCGTTGTCGATCAGTTGACCAAGGCGTGCGTTAACTTCAACGTTTGCCATTAACCAAGCTCTCAAGCCAAGGTTAATTTCTGTTTTGATGTGGTTGTCGTCATTACGTTCAATGTTGTGCAGCAACATTTGGCCAGTAACGTCAGCAAATTGACTGATTGGACCGTTGAATCCCATACCTACCGCTGCATCCCAATCACTTTCAAATTCTGAATCGATACGAGCAACAAAGTGAGAGTTCTGAGTGAACATTGTTGTGACTTCACCACCGAAAGTACTTGGGCTAGTACCCATGCGCAGCTCGAATGTGTTGTAGTTAAAGTTGTTTGCAGACGCAGAGAATGAACACAGTGCAGCGAGTCCTAAAAGGACAGTCTTATTCGTGCAACCTAGCATGGTGACTCCATATAAATTGTATTTTTCGGCAGTATAATACAAAAAAGCCTGCAATATGCAGGCCAATTATTTGAAGTCAGTATTTTTATATTAATCGCTTATAGAACCTGGATGTGGTCCACTTCGATTTCCGGTGTCTTGCCGCCTTCATATTCGCCGAAGATACGAACTTTTGTATCAGCGGTCAGTGGTTGTGCTAGGCGGATATCATCATCCAGTTCGATTTGAATCTCACTCTGGCCATCAGAGAAGACAAACGTGTCATTCTTTAGTTGACGAACAATCTTGCCATCCACAATTGCTTCTTGCTCTGCGAACATGCTTGTGTCGGCAAGCAGTGTCGCAACAGAAACGGTTTCAATCGGTCCAGTGTAAGCAATCGCGCTTTCGTGCTTGTTGCTGTTGTGATCACTAGCCATTGCGAAAGTAGGAGCAAGGATAATAGTAGATGCGATAGCTAATACAGTCTTTTTCATGGTGAATCCTTTAATGTTGTTTTTAGTAGAAACGTTTTTCTAAATTTGAAGCGTTTCTTTTCGTTAGTACGTTTTTTGTTGAGTCGCCTGTTATCGTTCACAAGCTTCGTTTCGATGGAGCTATTAAACAACACTGGGGTTGAATCCAGAGTGAGTAACACATTCATTTTCCATTCATTTTATTGAGCATCTACTCGGCAATGACGTTAAGATGGTTGCAGAGAGAGATTGCCCATAGCTTTAAATTGAAAATTAAGAAATTAAGAAATTAAGAAATTAAGGATTTAAGTACAAATGCGAGCACCATTAAGTGCCCTTATGGTTCAAGGGACAACGTCAGATGCCGGAAAAAGTGTTTTGGTGGCAGGTTTATGCCGTGTTTTGGCAAGGAAAGGAATCAAAGTGGCACCTTTCAAGCCACAAAACATGGCGTTAAACAGTGCTGTGACAAAAGATGGAGGCGAAATTGGCCGTGCTCAAGCGGTTCAGGCGCAAGCTTGTAATATTGAGCCAACCGTTCACATGAACCCTGTATTGCTAAAGCCTAATTCAGATACCGGCGCGCAAGTGATTCTGCAAGGCCGAGCGCTGAGTAACATGGAAGCGACGGGTTATCATGATTACAAGAAAGTTGCGATGGATACGGTTATCGATTCGTTTGACCGACTTTCTGAAGAATATGAAAGCGTGATGATTGAAGGTGCGGGTAGCCCAGCCGAAATCAATCTTCGCGAAAATGATATCGCTAACATGGGTTTTGCTGAGAAAGCGGACATCCCAGTCATCATCGTTGCTGATATTGACCGTGGTGGTGTTTTTGCGCACCTCTACGGGACATTAGCTCTATTGTCTGAATCTGAACAAGCTCGTGTAAAAGGCTTTGTGATAAATCGTTTTAGAGGCGATATCGCACTTCTTCAATCTGGCCTTGATTGGCTAGAGGAAAAAACCGGAAAGCCAGTCATTGGTGTTTTGCCATATCTGCATGGTTTTAACTTAGAAGCGGAAGATGCCATTACCTCTGCTCAAGAGTCTGACGGAGAAGCTAAGCTTAAGGTGGTGGTGCCAGTGCTAACCCGAATCAGCAACCATACAGATTTTGACGCGTTAAGACTGAATCCTTCGATTGATTTACGTTATGTCGGTAAAGGTGAACGTGTAAACAACGCTGATTTAATTATCTTGCCGGGTACAAAGTCGGTAAGAGCAGATTTGGATTACCTAAAACAACAAGGCTGGGATAAAGATATTCAACGCCACTTGCGCTTAGGCGGCAAAGTGATGGGTATCTGCGGCGGCTATCAAATGTTAGGTAACATTATTCACGATCCTGATGGCGTTGAAGGGGAACCCGGCAGCAGCGAAGGGTTAGGGTATCTGGATACTGAAACGACCCTTACACAGCAGAAAACCTTAACTAACGTACGCGGCACCATGACGCTGGGTGGCAAAACAGCAGAGGTAAAAGGGTATGAAATCCACGTAGGTAAGACTGATGTCAAAGAAACAGCCTTACCGGTTCAGTTAGAATCTGGCAGCCTAGATGGCGCTGTGAATCAAGATAACTCGATTTTTGGTACTTACCTGCATGGCGTATTCGATAACAGTGATGCGTTATCGCTTATTTGCGAATGGGCAGGAGCCTACGATGTGACCGCGATTGAGCACGAACAGCTTAAAGAGCTGGGTATTAATCGAATCGCTGATGCCATCGAAGAGTACTTAAATCTTGACCTGCTTTGGCCTGAATTAACTGCTTAAGCCGCCATTTAGAAGTTAGCTAAAGAAACTAAACGAACAATAGATAAGTGATAACAATGAAAAAGCGAGTCTTCCTTTTAACCATGGCCTTAACTTCGGCACTGACTTCTACTCATCTTTTTGCTGCCGAAAAGCTACGAGTTTACGCTGCATCGTCGATGACCAATGCGGTTAATTTGCTGGTTGAAGAATTTGAGAAAGACCATTCTGTCGATGTGATTCCTGTGTATGCGAGTACGTCGTCTTTGGTGCGACAAATCGAAAGAGGAGCACCAGCAGACATTTTTATCTCGGCAAATGAAAAATGGATGACGCATTTAGTCGATCGCAAATTGGTTTCTAGTGACAATGTCACAAATCTATGTGAAAACGAATTGGTACTGATTTCACCGAACGAGACATCGGTAACATTAGACCTATCAAAAGGTAAACAATGGGCTGAACTGCTTACTAATGAGAGGCTTGCAGTGGGTAACACCATGTCGGTTCCTGCTGGTATCTATGCGAAAGAAGCGTTAGAAACGTTGGGTGTATGGGATGATGTGAAGACTCGATTAGCTCCAAGTAACAATGTTCGTATGGCCTTAGCCTTAGTCGAGCGCAGTGAAGCTAAGCTTGGCATTGTCTACAAAACGGATGCGTTGCTTTCTAAAGAAGTAAACCTAGTGTCGACCTTCCCATCAGAACTGCACACACCAATACGTTACCCTGTAGCTAAGTTGAGTGATAAAGTTGTGGCAGAAGAGTTCTATACTTTCCTAAAGAGCGAAAAAGCGAAAGACACCTTGAACAGTTTTGGATTTGAAGTGCGTTAGATGATGTATTTATCGGAATACGAATACCAAGCCTTAATGCTGAGCTTAAAAGTCGCTGGGTTTGCCATATTATGGCTTATTCCTATCGGCATTGGTTTAGCATGGCTGCTTGCTAAGAAACAATTTGTAGGCAAAAGCATTGTAGAGAGCATTGTCCATTTACCCTTGGTACTTCCACCTGTGGTCATCGGCTATTTACTGCTAGTGATGATGGGCAGGCAAGGCATTATAGGCTCGTGGCTCAATGACGTGTTTGGTATTGTATTTAGCTTTAGCTGGAAGGGCGCGGCACTCGCTTGTGTGGTTGTGGCGCTGCCGCTGATGGTTCGCTCTATCCGACTGAGCCTAGAGACCGTAGACAGTAAGCTTGAAGAGGCGGCTGCAACATTAGGCGCTTCACCTGTTCGTGTGTTTTTCACGATCACTTTACCCTTGATGATCCCAGGGATCATCACCGGCACCATGCTTTCATTCGCAAGAAGCTTAGGGGAGTTTGGCGCGACCATCAGCTTCGTTTCAAATATCCCCGGTGAAACGCAAACCATTCCTTTGGCTATGTATACCTTTATTGAAACCCCTGGTGCGGAAATGGAAGCTGCGCGTTTGTGTGTCATTTCTATTGTGATAGCTCTGGGATCATTGATGCTTTCTGAGTGGCTCAACAAAAAGTCAGCACAACGTTTGGGAGGCAATGCATGAGTGCTTTGATCCTCCAATATCAACAACAACTCGGTGAAACCTTCTTTGATATCGACTTGGAATTACCAAGTAGTGGCATTACGGCAATTTTTGGTCGTTCTGGCGCGGGTAAAACCTCACTTATCAATGCGATCAGTGGCCTTAAACAGCCCGATAAAGGTTTGATCAGCGTATCTGGAACGACACTGTTCGATAGTGAAAATGGCATTAATTTGCCGACTCACAAACGCAACGTCGGTTACGTGTTCCAAGAGTCGCGATTGTTTCCACACATGAAGGTGGCAACGAACCTTAAATACGGCATGAAAAGCGTCGATAAAGCACACTTTGAGCAAATAGTCTCGCTGCTGTCTTTGGGTTCATTGCTTGACCGATACCCAGCTCGTTTGTCTGGCGGTGAGAAGCAACGTGTGGCGATTGGCCGCGCGTTGTTATCCAAGCCGAGCATTTTGTTGATGGATGAGCCTTTAGCGTCTCTCGACTTGCCTCGTAAGCGCGAAGTGATGCCATTTCTGGAAAACTTATCCGAAACCGTCCAAATCCCGATCATTTATGTCACTCATAGCCTCAATGAAATTTTACGCTTGGCAAATCACCTTGTGATTATTGACCAAGGCAAAGTTATTTCGTCGGGCGTGACGGAAGAGGTGTGGGCATCGAGAGCTATGCAACCTTGGCAATCTTTCTCAGAACAAAGCTCGTTGTTTGAAGCGACATTAGCGGAACACAATGACGACTATGCGCTGTCTCGCCTGATGTTAGGAAAGTCGACGTCGTTATGGGTTCAGAAAGTGTCGAGTGAGCTTGGAACGACAGTGAGGCTACAAGTTAGGGCAAATGATGTCTCTATCACGCTAGAACAGCCGAAAGGAACTTCGATACGTAATATCCTTCCTGTTACCATTAAAAGCGTAGAGACGCACCAGCAAGGCACAAATAAGCAGAGTGTCGCTGTCGAGCTAGAGTTAGAGTCCGGGTGTTACCTATGGGCAACCATTACATTGTGGGCGCTGGATGAATTGAATCTAGAAATCGGGCAGCGTGTTTACGCTCAAATTAAAGGTGTGAGTGTCGCTCAAAGAGATATCGCGGTAACGCATTAAACCTGACAAGGTCAGCTTTTCGATATTGTCGCGATACTGCCTGTTATAGGTTCTGAAAATTCGATCTTGATTCCATGAATGGATACATGCGTCATTTTTATACGGTATAACTGCCAGTTTTGCGCCAAACTGTATGAGTGTTAAAGCATATTATTTGTCGAATCATATGAACATTAGTCACACGAACAAGCAGACGTAACGATCGACGAACAGAAAATAGCGGATATAAAAAAGCCGCGTGTTTAAAGCAACATGCGGCTTAATCTTAAGTATTACTGTTAGCGCTTAGCCTAGTTTTAGGCAACGAGCGACTTACTTAGTAAAAACTTCTTTGAAATCACGCTTCAAGATTGCATCACGACGAGCTTTCTTGATTTGTTTAACCATGTCTTTTACACAGTTGTGTAGAACTTGGTCTAGCAGCTGAGCACGGTACTCTTCTTTTTCTTCGTCAGTCATGTCTTCTGGAAGTTTAAGAGTAGGGAACTCTTCCATCACGTTAACACCAGCGAAAGCTTGGCTAACTGAGATTAGAGCGTGGAACTGCTCGAAGTTGTCTAAAACATTTTGTGCGCTTGCTGGAAGGCTGTCCCAAGCTTCGCGTACTGCTTCTTCAGACACTTCGTGAATAGAAGTAACCATAAAGTGCATCTCTTTTGGCACGCCATCAAATTCGATAACTTGACGAAGTTCTGGTGAGATGGTGGTTAAATCGATTTCTTGTTGTTCGTTGTTTGTAGCGTCTGACATAGTATTTCTCTTTAAAAAGAAACAATGCTAAAAAGATCTGTAAAAAAGTCAATATAATATAGAGATTAGGGCATGATTTAAGCCCAAATTTGAGCTACTTTGAATATTCAACACTAGATAAAGGTGATGTGATGATAGAAAAGGGATCTTCGATGCGCATATTGCTGGTTGATGACGTTCAACTAGATAGGATGCAACTTGCTATCCGACTCAAGCAACTGGGTCATATTGTAGAAGCTGTCGGTAGCGGAAAAGAAGCCCTGAGTGTTTATTCTGATTTTGATCCTGAACTCGTGTTACTTGATATCAGCATGCCAGAGATGGATGGTTTTGAAGTCGCTAATGAGGTTCGAAGCCGATTTCCAGAATGGGTTCCCATCATCTTTCTTAGTGGTCACGAAGAACCTGAGATGATCGCTAAAGCGATTGACGCTGGTGGCGACGATTACCTGATCAAGCCAGTAAACAAGGTCGTTTTAAATTCTAAGTTGATTGCGATGCAACGTATCGCGCACATGAGACGAGAGCTAAAACAAAGCACAGCCAAACTCGAAGAACTGAACATCCTTCTGCAGCAACAAGCCAACGAAGATGGCCTGACCAAATTGTATAACCGTCGATATATGGATACTAAGCTTGAAGAGAGCATAGCGTGGCACGGAAGACGTAATATATCCATGACAGTCATACTTCTAGATGTAGACTTCTTTAAGCCTTACAACGATAATTATGGACATATTCAAGGGGATAAGTGCTTACAAGGGCTTGCTAATACCTTGAAACAGCTGTTTGTTCGTGCGGGAGAATTTGTCGGTCGTTATGGCGGTGAAGAGTTTGTTTTGATTCTTAGCGATACAGACAGTGAAGGCGCTAAGGTACACGCGACTCGAGTTAAAGAAGCACTGCACGAGATGAACTACGCTCATGACCACTCAACGGTATCGGATAGAGTGACAGCGTCACAAGGTGTGTTGTCATTTGTGCCAGAAGGTGGCGAATCTATTGCCTCTATTTATGAAAAGGTCGATCAAGCGCTTTATCAAGCGAAGCAAAGTGGTAGAAATACCTTTGTACAACGCAACATTTTGGAGCTTGCTCGTTAGTTGGCGAGCTCTTTTAGATATTTGAATTTATACTTCTAATAGCGTTTGAGCTAGGAAGTGCTTTAAGTGATAAAAGAAATGCCACATTCGAAGTCATTTTCTATGACTAACACATCTTGGACGCTTGCGGTTCCTCTCTTTTTTACCGCTTTGCCGACCACGGTTAATGCCAATTCGCTGTCTGATCTTTTTCGAAAGGATCTAGAGCAGAGTTTTGCCACCAGTGTATTGCTCAACGACACCGATGTTTTCACATTTGGTATCAATAACTTTGATCCCAATAAAGTATTTAGTTTGGACAATGAAGACATCGGTTCGAATGATTCGGTGAGTCGTCGACAAAACATTACCTCCCTGAGTTTGCCTTACACATTTGAACTACCCAGTTACATTGAAGACAACCATCAAGAGGTGACGCTGCGCTTGTCTGCATTGCGGATCGAGAACGATGTTGAGTATGCTGCAGCAAACAGAAACGATTTTCAAAAAGAGTCGGTAGTGTCTGGCTACGTCGAATTCGCGAATGTGTCCCAGTTAGATGAATATTGGAGCTTCAGCTCTGCAATCGGTAACCACATCTCTTACTACCGCAATGATTATGAATATCGCGCTTCATTGCTAAAGCCTATTCAAGACCAACTGGATGGCGTATACCTCAATACTGATGCTTGGGCTTACATCATCGAGCCTAAAATCAAGCTGATGTACGAAGATAAGAATGACTGGGGAAAGTATAAATTGAGCACCAGTTGGCATTACTTTAATGGCATCGGCTGGGGCGAGGCGAATAATGGCAATGTCGGTCACCCAGAAGGGTGGTATATCGCCAATGAAGCCAAGGTTTTCTATGATCTCGTGCGTTGGGATAAGAACATCACATCGATGTACTCGAGCATAAGACGAATTGATATTGGTGGTGACACGGTGGCGTCTATGGGCACCACATCTTACTACGAGGGTAGTGTTGGCTGGTTGCTTAACCCAAACCTGTTTAATGAGTGGGTCGATAACGTGGGAATAGGTTTTACGATTAACTACGGAAGTAGCTTAAAAGGTGGCAGCTTGGTTATCTTCTTCAACCAAGATTAAGCTCTCTTCTTCCACTTGAGCTATACGGCCTCAAATCAATGAGGCTCGTTGAACTTGGAAGTGATAGTTATTGAAGCAGTTCGCTATTAATGGCTTAAGTTATTTAGCTCTCTAGTACTCAATATCTTTAGCTTTTAACCATCGTTAACGGTCAATACACAGCTTATTTCGACCGGTTTCTTTCGCTTTATACAGCGCTTGGTCAGCAAGCTTCAACACCTCTTCAGGATGTCTGGTGGTTGTGCTATCGGAAAGTCCAATACTCACCGTCACATTCACCACTTCCGATGGTTTGCCGTTCTTACCACGCTTTTTCATACCCACTTCATGATCGTCAGGGCGCTCGTGACTATTCCGAATCGTCATGTCGTAGTTTTGAACCTCGGAAATCAGGGCTTGAAGGTGCTCTTTAACTTGTTCCGAATGTTTGCCTTTGAAGATAATCGTGAACTCTTCTCCACCATAGCGATAAGCTTTAGCGCCGCCTGTGGTTTCCCTCAGAATGCGCGCCACCAGTTTTAACACATCGTCGCCAATATCATGGCCGTAGGTATCGTTGAATTGTTTAAAGTGATCAATATCGACCATCGCCATCGAATACTTACGCCCCAAGTGCTTCATATCGACTTCTAAGGCGTGTCGACCGGGGATGTTAGTCAGTTGGTCATTAAAGGCCATATCATGACTAGCAGACATCACATAGACGATGATCAGTGTGCCTGACAGTGAGAACATGGTGCTCGAGATGTACTGAATATCGAAGAAGATGAACGTACAAGAAGAAAGCAGGATAGCGCTGTAAACCACAACATCGATAGAGCGGTTATACACCAACACTAGAATGGCAGTAAGGCCAAGTAAGCAAAGGCTATACAACACCAAAACAAAAGGCAGTTTGGAGAAGTCTCTGACAATAAATAAAAGACCTTCACTCCATGATTCAAAACCGCCGGCATGGAAGTGAGAGACGATCAATTGCGCCCACACCATAAATAGAATGAGAACGATGGCGTAGAGCAGCATCGACTTTGAGTTTACGCCGTTATCAGGGAAGGCATAAACAAGTAAGCAAGTGACAGGTACTAATGCCGCAAGTAACGAGAGCTCTAATAGCGTTGTGCCAGTATTGAGAGGTGTTTGTAAGCGAACCTGGATGATCAGATAAGCGACAAGCATGGTCACCGATACCATCGCCATTCGTCCTTGTCTGAATGTGTGGCATAGCAGAACCGCAACGCTCAATAAAATGTAAGGAAGGTTGCTAGCAAACCCTAAATTTGAGTCCGTCACGAGAATGACGTTGTCCATACCAACGAGCAGGATTGTTAACAGGACTAAAGGGAAGCAAAATCGAAACATGCTCGACGTTACAAAAGATGATGCCATTTATGTGGTGAGCCTAACTATATTGATGATCTTATTATTTAATACTATGCGTAGGATACGGTTAAACAAGCGATTGCCAAGCTTTTTGCCTAAATTAGAGCAAAAACATAGTCATAGGTCGCTATTAGTGCAATCATTTTTATATGTATTTGAGTTGCTATTAACCATAGAACGAACTACATAGTATATATGAGAAATTAATTAGTCGTTATAGATACTTAACAAAATCTATTCTGCGGCTCTTACGTTGGCGCTGTCACTTAAAGGGCTTGATGATCACTTATCATTAAGCGACGTAAGATTTGTAATGAAGTTAGAGTAAAATTAAGTAACGCCTTAGTTTTAACTATGGACAGTAAAACCTATAACTGAGTTATAAAGAGCATTTAGGAATTGCATGGTCTCAAGTAACTTTAGAAACGACTGCGACGAGAAAAAACCGCTACAAATGGAGGTGTGGTATGCAAATTAGTGTTGATGTACATAACTATATGGAAACTCTGGTAGGTCATGTATTGGCTACCGAGGAATATGTATCTAGTTATACCAACGAACAGTTGGCCGATCTCGCGTGCTTGGCTTTAGGTCAGCTAAAACCTATCTATATTCGTTTTGATATCGATTTTCTGTCAGCACTACCAGAAGACAAATTGGTGCTCTATAAACGCAATAGTGAGATCGCGGTCAAAAATGCTGAAAGTATGATTATTGACGATCGAAGACGCGAACGTGACGACAATGTGCCTGTTATATTTAGTCAACACAATTTTGATGA
Source organism: Vibrio sp. Vb339 (assembly GCF_902751245.1). NCBI lineage: Bacteria > Pseudomonadati > Pseudomonadota > Gammaproteobacteria > Vibrionales > Vibrionaceae > Vibrio > Vibrio sp. Vb339. The sequence goes on from NZ_CADDIS010000001.1 coordinate 1,342,744, forward strand.
TGACGTAGAATTGCAATGGTATGAAAAGCCGTTGTTGAACCGTAAACAGTCATGATAGTTTAGGGTGAATACGGTCATTTAAGGAGTAAAAAACGTGGGATTCTTTTCTAGATTATTTGGTGGCAAAGAAAAAACCGAACAAAAAGTAGAGATTGAGCCAGTCGAATATAAGGGTTTCAATATCTATCAAGATGCCATTGCAGAATCTGGTCAATACCGTGTTGCTGGGCGAATCGAGAAAGAATTCGATGGTGAAATCAAAACTCACCGTTTTATTCGTTCAGATGTTGTTTCAAACAAACAAGATGCCGATGAATTGATGCTCAAAAAATCGCAGATGTTCATCGACCAAATGGGCGACAATATATTTAGCTAACCAATTAGGGTTAGAATTGATGTTGGTCATAATTTAGAGAGCTTTCAGTGTATATGCTGAAAGCTCTTTTTAGTTTTAGGGACAAAGAACAGCTAGTAGGTTGTTATTAAAAGGATTATTTGCAAGTGGTTTGACCTCTTCGTTCGAGACGGTCGTCATTTATCCAAATGAAGCGCTCAAATTCCATCCAAATCGTTATAAGTAATAACTTTTCCTGTTCTTTGAACAAAACGCTTGAAGTATTAGTTGTCGTTAGATACAAACGAATAAGTCATTCGTGCCAATAGTCAAGGAATAGCTATGCAAATTGGTGTACCAAGAGAAACGCTCGCAGGTGAAACGCGAGTTGCTGCTTCACCGAAATCGGTAGAACAGCTTCTAAAATTAGGATTTGAAGTTTGTGTTGAATCACAAGCAGGTGCGTTAGCAAGTTTTGAAGATGCAGCTTATGAACAAGCTGGAGCAAAAGTTGTCACCGCAGATGAAGCTTGGAAATCCGATATTATCTTTAAAGTTAACGCTCCGATCGTTGACGAGTCTAAAAATGAAATCGATCTTCTTAAAGATGGCGCAACATTGGTCAGTTTTATTTGGCCTGCTCAAAATCCAGAATTAATGGAACAATTGTCCAGTCGTAACATCAACGTGATGGCGATGGATTCTGTACCACGAATTTCAAGAGCTCAGGCGTTAGATGCATTGAGTTCTATGGCAAACATCGCGGGTTATCGTGCTGTTGTTGAAGCGGCGCACGAGTTTGGTCGATTCTTCACGGGTCAGATTACGGCAGCGGGTAAAGTTCCACCAGCAAAAGTACTGGTTGCTGGTGCAGGTGTTGCTGGTCTAGCAGCAATTGGTGCTGCGGGTAGCTTAGGTGCGATCGTTCGTTCATTCGATGTTCGTCCTGAAGTTAAAGAACAAGTTGAGTCGATGGGCGCTGAATTCTTGGAAGTGGATTTCAAGGAAGATACCAGTGCTGGTGACGGCTACGCAAAAGAGATGTCTGACGCATTCAATAAGAAAGCGGAAGAACTTTATGCAGCTCAAGCAAAAGACGTCGATATCATCATTACAACGGCCCTGATTCCAGGTCGCCCGGCTCCTAAGCTGATTACCAAAGAGATGGTAGACAGTATGAGTGCAGGTAGTGTGATAGTAGACCTTGCGGCGGCCAATGGCGGTAACTGTGAATACACGGTTGCGGATCAAGTCATTACAACGGCTAACGGCGTGAAGGTGGTTGGTTACACTGATATGGTTGGCCGACTGCCGACTCAATCATCTCAACTGTATGCAACGAACCTAGTTAACCTGCTGAAACTGCTTTGCAAAGAGAAAGATGGCAACATCAATATCGACTTTGAAGATGTTGTTTTGCGTGGTGTTACTGTCGTTAAAGAGGGTGAGGTCACTTGGCCAGCTCCACCAATTCAAGTTTCAGCTCAACCACAACAAGCTAAGCCAAAAGCGGCCAAACCAGAGCCTAAAGTTGAAGAACCTGTTTCTCCAATTAAGAAAGCGGCGGGTATGGCGGTAGCTGTTGGTGCATTCGCTTGGGTAGCTTCGGTTGCTCCTGCTGCGTTCTTATCTCACTTTACCGTTTTTGTTCTCGCTTGTGTGGTGGGTTATTACGTAGTTTGGAATGTAAGCCATTCTCTGCATACGCCTTTGATGTCCGTGACTAATGCGATCTCAGGGATCATTGTAGTAGGTGCACTGTTACAGATAGGACAAGGAAGTGGCGTCGTCACGTTCTTATCATTTATTGCCGTATTAATTGCAAGTATCAATATCTTTGGTGGCTTTACTGTAACCAAACGTATGCTTGAAATGTTCCGTAAAGACTAAGGAGTAACAGATGTCTGAAGGATTAGTACAAGCAGCTTATATTGTTGCTGCTGTATTCTTTATTATGAGCTTGGCTGGGTTATCGAAACAGGAATCTGCGCGTGCAGGTAACTATTACGGTATCACGGGTATGGCAATCGCGTTGATCGCAACGATCTTTGGCCCTCACTCTGCAGGTATTGTGTGGATCATCATTGCTATGGTGATCGGTGGTGGTATTGGTATCCACTACGCAAGAAAAGTAGAAATGACTGAAATGCCTGAGCTGGTGGCGATTCTGCACAGCTTCGTAGGTATGGCGGCGGTACTTGTAGGTTACAACAGCTACATCGATCCACCTGCTGCTGTTTCTATCAACCCTGCAGATATTCATGCAGAGCACGTTATCCACCTAGTGGAAGTGTTCCTTGGCGTGTTTATCGGTGCGGTGACGTTCACGGGCTCTATTGTTGCGTTTGGTAAACTTCGCGGAGTTATCTCTTCGTCTGCATTGAACATCCCTCATAAGCACAAGTGGAATCTAGCGGCTATCGTAGTTTCTACGCTACTGATGATCATGTTCGTTAAAGCGGACGGCAGCATGTTCGCGCTAATGGTGATGACACTTATCGCATTCGCATTCGGTTACCACCTAGTGGCATCGATTGGCGGCGCAGATATGCCAGTAGTTGTCTCTATGCTTAACTCGTACTCTGGTTGGGCAGCAGCAGCGGCAGGTTTCATGCTTGCAAACGATCTGCTTATCGTAACTGGTGCATTGGTTGGTTCGTCGGGTGCGATTCTGTCTTACATTATGTGTAAGGCGATGAACCGCTCTTTCATCAGCGTTATTGCTGGTGGATTCGGCCAAGAAGTGGTTGTGTCTGATGGCGATGAAGAGCAGGGTGAACACCGCGAAACATCAGCTGAAGATGTGGCTGATATGCTGAAAAACTCTAAGTCAGTAATCATCACTCCTGGATACGGCATGGCAGTAGCTCAAGCACAATACCCAGTACATGAAATCACTGAGAAACTACGAGCGCAGGGCATTAATGTTCGATTTGGTATCCACCCTGTAGCGGGTAGGTTACCGGGTCACATGAACGTACTGCTTGCTGAAGCTAAAGTGCCTTACGATATCGTTCTGGAAATGGACGAAATCAACGATGACTTCGATGAGACAGATACTGTATTGGTTATCGGTGCGAATGACACCGTAAACCCTGCAGCACTTGAAGATCCAAACAGCCCAATTGCTGGTATGCCAGTACTTGAAGTTTGGAATGCTCAGAATGTGATAGTATTCAAACGTTCGATGAACACAGGTTACGCCGGTGTGCAAAACCCACTGTTCTTCAAAGAGAACACGCAGATGCTGTTTGGCGACGCTAAAAAGAGCTGCCTAAGCATCTTAGAGCATCTATAGAGATCACCTCTAAGTAATCTGTAACAACTCGATAAGGAGCTCATTTGAGCTCCTTTTTTTATCTTACGAAAGCGATGCTATGTGTGGGCTCAGTTGCTACGATACTGGTCAAGCTTATGCAAAACTTGTTCGAATTTAGGCTGGGCTGGTCAATCAATCTACTAGTACGTCTGTACAGTATGGCCGTAATATATCGGACTTTATCTCTGTAACTCGCCATTCTCACTGTTTTTCATGCGGTTAAAAATTTATCTTTGATAGCGAATGGTATATATTTGGTTGATCTATATGAATTTGCGTTGGTTTGTGATCATCAAAAGAACATTTACTCTTCTTATCGCTACGTTGTCTGTGTCTGCAAACGCATTTGCTGACTCTTTACCTGAGCGTATCGATAATTTCACCAAACTCTTTGATCATGAAACGGCAATCGAATCTTACGATATTCGAGTGCTACAGGCTGATTATCCAACACGTTTGATCATGCCGTCTTCTATGCTGCCACAAACAGCAGAGTATCCATTAAAAGACATCCAGCGCTTATACCAGTTATCAAAAACCTGTAGCGGTAAACTGCCGTTAAGCCCGTTGATTACTGAGCCTTTAGTTTTTACTCGTGCAATGTGTAAAGGGACCAAGCTTTCTGACCGTTGGTTTAGCCGCAGTGGTTTGATTCACCCTGGTGGTGGTTCTTATGCTGCACGATACGTTGAGAAGTACCCAGAAAAGTTCGACTCTCTGAAGCGCTTTATGCATATTCAAGAGCGACCAAACACCGAACACGACGAACTGCTGTCTCGCTTGCAACAAATGGATAGTGAAGCCATTACCGCGCTGTTAGCGGGTGCGAGTATGTTTGTTGAGCTCGATGAGATGTGGGTAAAACGTGGCGACAGATATTACCTGTATAAAGAATCAGTCTGGAATGAAAACGCCACGCTTGCTGGGTTATCGTTTAGTTTGTCTTCAGAAGGCAATAGCTGTTTTGTCCAGCGTGGTAACGTGTGTTGGGAAATAGAAGATCATTCAGAGCTTCTGCAAGTCGCCATGTTTATCTTGGTTATTGCCAACATCATGCTTGTCTTAGGTTGGGCGATTTACCGCTGGAACAGTAAGAAACAAGAGATGAAGAGTCGTATGCTGGTTCTTCAAATCCTAACGCACGAATTAAGAACGCCGATTGCGAGTTTATCATTGACGGTGGAAGGGTTCAGGCGTGAGTTCGAACACTTGCCAGAATCAGTATATGATGAGTTCCGTAGGCTGTGTGAAGATACACGCCGTTTAAGACAGTTGGCGGAAGCAAGTAAAGATTACCTGCAATCAGACAACCAACCGCTCGCGACAGAGTGGGTACCAAGTGTTGAAGAGTGGCTCCAATACAAAGTTGAAGAAGACTTTGCACCGGGGATTGAACTCCGCGTAAACAAAGATATAGCTGCAAAAGTGAACGTATATTGGTTAGGAACGTGCATCGATAACCTAATCAGAAATGCCGTGAAATACGGTGTGGCTCCAGTAATTCTAGAACTGAATACTTCTGACAAGAAGCTGACATTCAAAGTTATAGATAATGGAGACTTGTCTCGCAAAGATTGGGGGCAACTAAGAAAGCCATTCGTAAGTAAGAGTGGACTCGGTTTAGGTCTGACGATAGTGGAATCTATGGTTGGAAAAATGGGCGGTCACATGACGCTTATCGGCCCCCCAACAACATTTATTTTGGAGATACCTTGTGAAACAGACATTGCTTCTCGTTGAAGATGATAAAAATTTAGCTGACGGTTTATTAGTTAGCCTTGAGCAAGCTGGATATGAATGTTTGCATGCAGAACTGATCTCTGAAGTTGAAGGCTACTGGGAACAAGCGGATCTAGTGATTCTAGACCGTCAACTTCCTGATGGCGACTCAGTAGATTCGCTTCCAGGTTGGAAGAAAAAGAAAGATATCCCTGTTATTTTGCTGACGGCTCTCGTGACAGTAAAAGACAAAGTAGCGGGCCTAGATTCAGGTGCAAACGACTACTTAACAAAGCCATTCGCAGAGGCTGAGCTATTTGCTCGAATTCGTGCTCAACTTCGCCTACCAGATTCAGAAGAACAAGATGCATCAAAAGTTATCGCTCAGAATCTTATTATCGATAAAGCGACACGTGAAGTGTTTTTCAATGAACAGGAAGTGACGTTAACGCGCACTGAATTTGATCTATTACTGTTCTTGGCAAGTAACCTTGGACGTGTATTTACACGTGATGAACTGCTTGACCATGTATGGGGTTACAACCATTTCCCAACAACACGTACGGTAGACACGCATGTTCTGCAACTAAGACAGAAACTGCCGGGTCTAGAAATTGAAACGCTGCGTGGCGTTGGTTACAAGATGAAAGCGTAATGAGAATAGCCTTACTTCCACTATTACTGTTTTCTTGCGTAGCGAATACCGCGCAAGCAACGGATTGGTTTAAGAGCAGCGATGCCCTGACCCAAGTTCATAAACATCTGCTAGATAATGATTTACCTCAGATGTTTGATTCATTAGTGGAAGTTTGGCAAATCAACTCTTCTCAATCACGAGAAGATCACCTCAATGAACTGTTCGATCAAGCATTGAACAAAGATTGTGGTAAAACCCTCACCAGAAAAACACTTCCAGACTGGATCAGTTCAGTCGTCGTAAAAAGACACATCATTCAAAGCCCTGGCCGAGACACCTTTCGTGTATCGATTAATGTCGAATCCGAAAACAACATTCAAGACATTACCTTCGAGAAGTGGGTCGATAAGATCGTTTCTTCGGATAGTGAGTTAACCAAAGACAGTGAAGTGGTAAACAACGCATCGGTGAGTCTATACCGCAAGCGTTACAATTTAGCCTCTCAACTTGAATCCGGTTTATATCGTTTAAGCGTAAAAGATGATGGCGGAAAGTCTTGGAGCACTTGGGTTGTTCTGGGTGAAGTGGCCATGCGTCAACAAGTTCGCTGGGCATCAAAAGACACGTGGCGAATCGATAAAAAAGAACTACTCAATCCTTATTGTCCGCTCCCTAAGCTCGAAATCGGTTTGTACGATTACGTTGATGAACACTATGAACAAGTGTGGGGAAAGAGCTACGAATCTGATTATCCAATGAACCTTACTGGCGAAGAACTTCCCAATGATCGCTATGTTTTAACGGTTTCAATGGTGCATTCACGCTGGCAAGGCGACATAGCGATAGAACAAGCACAAACTATCAGTAAAACTTATGATATTTCTAGCGAAGAAGAGTTAAAGTAATTTAAAATTGTGCCGTTAACTATGTAAGGGATCTAACAAAGATAAACGGCATGAAAAAAACTACAAAACTACTCGCAGCGTCAATTGCATTCGCCAGTCTTCCTCTTTCAGCAGCAAACTACGCCATTGAAGCGCGTGGTGATGCGATGGGTGGTGTTGGTGTTGTTTCAGCAAACTTCCTAACAGCTCCATTCTATAACCCCGCACTTGTTGCGATTTATCGTCGTAATGATGACATGGGAATGATCACGCCAAGTTTCGGCGGTAACTATAATGACCCTAACGACATGAAATCGAATATCGATAGTGTCGTTGATGCGTCAAACACCGCAGACTTAGATGCAGCGCTTAATAAACTTGATGGCAACCAAGCTAATGTAGAATTGGGTGGTGTTGTCGCGTTTGCGCTTCCTAATCAGTTTGTCGCGGCAAACCTTTTCGCTAAAGCCTATACAGAATCATTTGCGACTCCTAACGTTTACACGACAGGTTCAGATGAAGACAAAGTAGAATTGTCTACTGTTGAAGCGGTTTCAATCGGTGTAGCAGAAGTTGGCCTTTCTCTAGCAAAATACCAAACCTTTATGGGGCAACACATCTCATTTGGTATCACACCTAAGATCCAACGTATTTACACGTACAACTATGTTGCGTCGGTTAATGATTACGATTTGTCTGACGTTAGAGAAAACAGCGATGGCGACACTGCGTTCAACATGGATGCCGGTGCACTTTGGTTTTTCGGCCCGTTCCGAGTGGGTGTTGCAGCAACTAACTTGATCTCTAGAGATATCGAAACCAAAGATACAACAAGAACACTTACCAGCAGCACAAGTAGCGCGACCCACCAAGTTGGTGGTAAATACACTTACCAACTAGAGCCGGTATACACAGTGGGTGCAGGTATCGTTTCTGATTACTTTACGTTGAGTGTTGATTACGACCTAAACGAGACAGAGAAGTTTACTTCGTTCGAAGACAACGAACAGATGATTCGTGTTGGTACTGAAGTCGACCTGTTACGTCAGCTTAAGCTAAGGGGAGGGTATTACAAGAACCTGGCTTACTCTGATTCAGAAGGAACAGTGACAGCTGGTATTGGTATCTCACCATTGAACCTGTTTCAGCTAGATCTAAGTGCGAACTACACAAACGAAAATGCAATGGGTGCATCAATCAATTTCCTTGCTAGTTACTAACAGTCCTTATATAGTTCTGCTCCTAAATAAAGGAGCAGAACATGCTAAACGACTTACCAACCCTTTCTCACGAAGAACAACAGAAAGCTGTTGAACGAATTCAAGAAATGATGACCCAAGGCATCAGCACAGCACAAGCTATCAAAATCGTTGCTGAGCAAATTCGTGAAGAAATGAGTAATAAAGAAGAGTAGGGCATCAGCCCTTCTTTTTTAACACCTTAGTGCACTATAACTAAATATTTTACCCTCTAATATATTATCTCGTACATCCCAACTCTTTAGTTAGCCTAACCCCCGCTCTACCCAAAACCCTTAAATACCATTTATTCAATTAGTTACGTCAGAGTGATCCACTTTTCAGGCCTTTCTTGGTTTTGAGTTGTAATTAAATTACAGTAAGATATGAAAGTAAAACAATTGCCATTATAGGTGTCAGCATTTATGTCACCACATCTAAGTGGTTAAATATATGGCGTTTTTTATGGCTAGTGACGTTGTGACTTGTATTTTGAACGGATGAGAATCCATGAATGTTCAGAAGAAGACAAATGAGTAGTTCATCGAAGAACAGGGCGAGACAAGCCACCGCGGTAATGTCCAAAACCGATACCGCGAATGACTTACCACCGCTTAGAGTGAGCTTCGTTGCCACATATGTGCTTTACAGAACAAATATTTAGGTAGCTTACGAGGCGTAAAGGAGTTGTGTAGAAGTCGATTAAGAAACGACGCGTATCAATTTGAGAATGCTAATGATGGCGCTATTACTGATAGTGTGTGCGAATCGATTAGAATTCTGATGAGAGAGCAAAGCTTATGGGCTTGTTTAGTCAGTCGTTAAATATGTAATTGCTGACTAAATAGAGAGTAGATATCGACAGGGTGTTGATGCGTGTTGATAGAGCGTTTAATATTTAGATGCAGGCCAGTCTCGCGAGGCTTAGTCAAAAGTAACGACTTGGTTTCGCCCGTTATCTTTAGCTTGGTAGAGTGCCTTGTCTGCACGCTTTATGGCTGCACGAATCGATTCATTCTGTGTAAGTTGGGTAAAACCACCCGATGCGGTGATGTGAAGCCCTTTGGGCCAAGTGGTTTCGTCCATTGAAGAGTATAGTTTGGCAATAGTTTCGTTACACTGTAGCGTTGTTTGTTCTATACAAACTAATAAGAACTCCTCGCCGCCCCAGCGATACAATAAGTATTGCTCACCAAGGTTGTCGATCACTGTTGAGACAAACAAAATAAGAACTTGATCACCGGTTTCATGACCGTAATGGTCGTTGACCTGCTTAAAATGGTCCAAATCAAACAGAGCTATATGGATTGTCTTTCCTTGTTGTGCAAGACGCTCAAAATCATAAAAGGTATCTAACGCTTCGGTTCTGTTACGGCAGCCAGTTAGAGGGTCGGTAGTCGCCTTTATCTTTAACTCTTCGATTTCTTGGGCTAACAAATGCTGTTGGTTTACAGAAAACAGTCTCGCTCGTCTAGCCACGTATGACGCCCCACAGACATAGCAGACCGCGTAGATTACCCATAAGCTGGTCAAGATCTTCCATAGCATAACCTTGTCCATAATCTTACCGTGGAAAACGATGCTCTCGACCGTCAGAGTATGGTGGCCATCGAGCGTGCTAGCTCCCAGCCCCAATTCAACTGAAACAGCGTTAGTAATATCGACTCCGCTGTTGGTTATCGGGTGGTTGTAGTAGTCAATCCACCATAAAGGTACATTGAAGTAGTCTAAGTCGATGTGTTTTCTATCCGGAAATGAGAAATCTAAGCGATTGAACTTGTTAGAAATAGGGTCGCCTTGGACGCTGTAGTTTTCGTCGTGGTTACGTATGTAGAATCGAAACCTTGGATCCTCTTGACCTTCATATTCCATATTGATGGTCACAGAATCAAATCTGGAGAGATCTAAGCCTTTACCTTCAGTTGAAAGAACAAATTCAACCTCACAGAAAGGTGAACTATAGGTACGATTAAAGTCACACTGTAACTCAATTTTGTCCTTTGACTTGTGTAATGACCCTATAGTGCCGCCATCATGGTCTCTATCTGTGTTTACGCGTGTAGGGTATCTGTCTGGTGTGATTATGTAATTCTTATCCATGATGGTATGGAAAGAGATCAGCGACAGCACGGTCATTGCCAGGCAAAAAACAGAGAAGAAGATGTTGAGTTGTCTGAATGCTTTGTCGCTCATAATATATTTCGTACGTAAACCTGTAACATTATGCGTGATGGAGTATGCAGGCGCAACTAGGGATTCGATTTTGGATTGAGTATGGCTAATATCGTTTGGTTAACAAGCCAGATACAGTCGTTCTTCACCAAAAAATACACGCCCAGCGATCGATATATGCCTAAATAGCGTTGTTTTTGTTCGGTATTTATACGAAAGGTGCCGTTTTAAGGGGTTAATAATGCAACTGTATAAATAAACAGTATTTGTTTGGGTTCTTTATTTTGTGTTCCATAGGACTAAGCTTTACCAGTACAGCTAGCTACAGTGTCACTTTATTTGTTAATTACATGTGTCGATAAACCAATAAACGCTTTCTAAGTTTTCTAATCTCAGGCGGTAACACCATTGCGACTTCAAAAGCGGGCATATCAGCTAGAGAAAACAGGTAAAGCAAAACAAAGAGCAATGGGTTTCAAGCAACTCTTAGGTTTATTACCAAAGCTACCTAAATTCCATTGAACGTAATTTCAGGGCAAACCGTGATTATGGATCTCCCAAGTATCGGTGTTGTGTACCAGCAATAAGTGTAATGAATCTATGCAAACATGTTTGCGCTTGTTCGGCATGGTGTTTCAAACAACATAGGACAAGCATTGCCGTTTAATAATCTCGCTAAACACAAAGTACTAACGCTAGAGTGTCGTTAGGAAGGTTTGACAAATCTGTGTGCGAATCTATGTAAAGACGAACTTGATTAGTTGATGGATTTAAACGAAAGCTCAGCATGTGCAGTTGATAGGAAACATTGGTCGCGTGTGTGAAATCTGAAAAAGAAACAACAACAATGCTCACAAGAATTGCACACAGCGCTGCGAACCATGAATGCAAACCCAGACGGACAAAGTTTCTCGTCAATTAGATTTTCTGAATGAAGATTGAATTGTGTAGACGCTGGCCGTACATATAATTATTAGAATTCAAATGCGCTAAGAAAACTCTGAACGGCGCAAGAAGCGTGAGAGTCAGTCGGAACAAGGGTTTAAGAACAAAAGATGAGAATACTACCTTTAGAATTAACTATACGTGACTGCGTATTATGTACGTTATGTTAAATTAGTTTTGGTGTTTATAAGGCAGGTATCTTTGTGTGATGCCCTGCCTTTGTATTGTGTCGATAGTCTCTTATTTATACTGTGTATTTAACCATACTGGCTATTTACCATAAAATACCTAATAACCAGTGATAATAATCTTCGATTTTAGCCCTGGTATTAGTTAGAGATTAACCGCCAGCAAATTTAACTTTGTAGCCTTTCTTTTCAAGGTGCGCTTTGATCTTGTCTCGAGCATCACCTTGAATTTCGATGTTGCCATCTTTTACTGAGCCACCGCAGCCGCAAACTTTCTTGAGTTCTGCTGCCATTAGTTTTAATGGTGCGTCATCTAGGTCTAAGCCAGTTACGACAGAAACGCCTTTGCCTTTACGGCCTTTGGTTTCTTTTTGGATTCGAACGATCCCATCGCCTTTAGGGCGTTGGACTTTCTCTTCTTCAGGCTTAATACGACCTGTTTCTGTTGAATATACTAGGCTCATAATTTACTTCTTTTGTTGCTCTGCTTTTTGTTTTGCGAGTAAGTAAGCTTCTATATGGCGTTGAATTGCAATCTTGCCGCCTTTGATTAAGCGACCGTTAAACATGCAATACCACGCATTAGGCTCACCGGTGTCATTCTTGATTTGGTAGCCGTTGAAGTTTTCAGTAGAGCCACCAGTTCCTCTCGACTTATTTAATGACATGAATTCTTTTGGATCAATAATAGATGCGGTATCAATCCACCAATCAATACTTTTTTTCACGGCAGCTAGGTTGCCCTGAATAACGTTGTTTTTTAACTTAGCACGCCAAACTGTGTTGTTAGCATCTATCGATTGAAGATGGACGCTTCGGTAAATTGAATTAGCCATATCTATTAATCATCTTTCTGTTTTCACTGCATTAATCATAAGTATACTAATAATGATATCAAGCATAATATGGTAAAAACACCTGTCGAGGTATGGTAATTTGAGAAAAAAAGTCCCTATTTTAACCGACTCTGTGATAATTAATTCATTTGTTGAAAAATTAAACAGCAACGCGACAATAGAAATTATAGATGAGTTGACAGGATTTCAATACTCTCGCAATTCACTGTTGGGCATTTATAGTGATTGGAATCGCTATCATGCGTTCTGTACCAAACATCGTATTAACACACTTCCCGCATCTATAACTGCTGTTCGTCGTTTTCTTGAAACGGAGTCCAACGATAGAAAATACGCATCGCTAAAACGTTACACTGCAACGCTTAGCATGTTACATACTGTGTTGAGCTTTGCTAACCCGATCAAGCACAGGCAAGTTCGCTTTACCCTACTCCACTTACAATCTCATATGGCCGGTGACGCTAAACAAACTAGTGCTATGACATCTGTGCATCTCACTGATTTGAATACGTTACTCTCCCATGAGAAAGCAAACTTGAAAGAGATCAGAGACATCGCTATTTATAACGTGATGTTCGAGTGTGCTTTAAAACGCTCAGAGCTTAAGGTGTTATCGATGAGTGATGTTGAGTACGTTCAAGATCATTACCAAGTAACAGTCAAAGATTCGGCTTATCAGTTGTCACAAATAGCCAGTGTTGCACTTCAACGTTGGCTTTCGTTTACTGGTATACAAGATGAGTTGCCAGTATTTCGTGCGATAGACAAGCATGAGAATATTGGTTTGCAACCTTTAGATGATTCGTCCATCTATAGGATATTGAGAAGAGCTAGCGACTTACTTCAACTGCCAGAAAATCTCCATTTCTCTGGAAATTCGATTCGTGTTGGTGCTGCACAAGAGTTGTCGAAACAAGGTCTTAAGGTTAGAGAGATTCAGGACTTTGGTCGTTGGCTTAGCCCGGCAATGCCAGCCCAATATGTCGGTTTCACGGGAACGGCTGAGAGTGAAAAAATGAAGTTTAAGGCGTTAATACCTTGGCAATGACGGTTCCTAGATAATTTGGATATTACTACGTTGATATAAGTTGTGGCTAAAATGATAGATTCGTAAAAACGGCTGGCTTTAAAAACAAAAAGTGCCTTGGCGAAAGCTTAAGGCACTTTTGGCTTCCGCTCTAAGTGAACGAAAACGAGTTAGAAACCTAAGAAAGGCTAGTTCTCACGCAGTTCTCCAAGAACTGGCTGAATTTGTGGCCGTCATGCTCAACCATTTTAGGGAACATGGAGATTGGCGTCATACCTGGGAAGGTGTTGACTTCGTTCAGGTAGATTTCGTTGTCTTGCGTTAAGAAGAAGTCGATACGAGACAAATGGCGAAGCTTCATCTGAGTGAAGACTTTTCGTGCGCTGTCTGCAATCAATTCACGCTGTTCGTCTGTTAAGTTACTTGCTTCAACTTCAGTGATCGAGTGACTGTCCGCACTGTACTTCTCTTCGTAAGAGTAAAATGCGCCATTAGGTGCAATCACCTCGCCCGGCTTGCTGATATGCAGCTCGCCATCGATTTCATAAGCAGCAACTTCTAGCTCTCTAGGCACCACTGATTTCTCAACCAATACTTGGTCCGAGAAAGTAAACGCCTTGTTGATAGCCTCGCTTAAATCTTCTACTTGGTTAACTTGGTAACAACCTACAGAAGAACCTTGACGAGCCGCTTTCACAAACACTTTATCCCAATTTTCAAATGCTTGAATTGCTTGTGAGTGAGCTTGGTCATTGTTGTCTGATAAGAACAGGTACGGCGTGTTTGGAATACCGAGTGCGTCGTACCAAAGCTTTGACGTGATTTTGTTAAAGCTGTTGTTACTCGCTTCTGAACCACAACCTAGGTATGGAATTTTAGCCATTTCAAACAGTGATTGAATGTCACCTGTTTCACCTGGGAAGCCGTGGATGCAAGGCACAATGAAATCCACTTTAGATGCTAAATTGTCACCGCGTAAGGTTTGGTCATTAATATCAAGATAAACCAATTCACCAGAATCAAGACACCAGCCTTCGTTTTTAATTTCAACTCTCACAACGTTAAAATCTGCAACGGTATTGAGTTGTTCAAAAAGGTAGTTGGCTGAAACTAAAGACACTTCATGCTCTGAAGATCCACCGCCGCAAAGTAGAAGGATGTTTGTGGTGTTCATGGGTAAATTCGGTCCTTGAAACTAGGAGTACTGACTTCAATGATAAACAAAAGTCGAGATAGGTACAGTGTTTTGACTGTTAAAATTGCGTTCGAAAGATCGAGCGATTAACTATTAAACAAAACAGCGAGTCTTAAAACAAAAGAAGGAGCACTTGCCCCTTCTTTATGAATCAAAACTTAGTTCAACTTGTTAAGCGTTGGGTATTCAGAGTTCTTGATGTCATCAATGCTCTTAACGAACGGCTTCAAGTTTTGGAAAGTGTTCGGCAGTGTTGAGATTGCCTTTTTAGCTTCTAAGCGCGTTGCGTAGTCACCATAAAGTACCGTGAACCACTTAGTGCCGTTAACCATTTTGTAGTTTTCCCAAACTGGTTGAGAAGTCGTAGGTAGCATTTTCACGAAAGAATCGACTTTACTTTGGCTGCCAACAGCAACAACTTGAACTGTGTAACCAAAACGTTGGTTCATGTCTTGTTGTTTCTTGGTTGGGCCTGTCACTACTGCAACTGGCTTAGTTTTAGTCGTTTGAGCGACTTTCTGTTCAACAGGTTCGGTTCTGATAACGTTGACAACATTTTCTTCAACAACGCTTGTTTGCTCAGATTGAGATACAACTGGAGCTTCAACTTTTGCCGTTTTGTACTCTTCTTGATAACTATCTGAAGTGACATTGGTAACGTAGTCGTCAGATACACATGCAGCCAAGAGCAGTGGCAAAGTCACAATTGCAAATTTTTTCATGGAAAGCTCTATATCCTTAATAATAATTACTATAAATCATGCCGATACGTCGGTTTAGAATCAAGTTAACTTTGAGATTATACACCATTAGTGGGTGACCTATTTCACAAACTTTATGCAGTGTTTGCTTATTCATCTGAATTCGGTGAATTTGCCATCAACCCGTAAGTGCAAAGTAAGTTACGATGAACTTACGTGCATTGCTAGGATATGTCTATGAATCATCTTGATCCCCTACTTAAACCCCGTTCAATCGCTGTTGTTGGTGCTTCTCAACGAGAAACGCGCGCAGGGTATATTGTTATGAACAACTTATTGCACGGGGATTTCAAAGGTGCGGTGATGCCGGTTACGCCGAAATATGATTCAGTGGCCGGTGTGCTTTCTTACAAGAACATTTTGTCGTTACCGATTGTTCCTGATCTCGCAATCTTGTGTACCAATGCGACCCGTAATGTCGCTATTTTTGAAGAGCTGGCTGAGAAAGGGATTGCGTCTGTGATTGTGCTTTCTTCCGACATGCAGCAAGAAAGCGACAATGGTGAGACGTATGATGAACGATGCCTAGCGATTGCAAAAAAACACAACATTCGAGTGTTGGGTTCTAATAGTTTGGGAGTGATTGTCCCTTGGTTAAATTTGAACGCCTCATTCTCTCCAGTGACAGCATTACCCGGTAAGATCGCCTTTGTTTCTCAGTCGGCAGCTGTGTGTACCACTATTCTCGATTGGGCTAATGACAAAGAGATCGGTTTTTCGGCGTTTATCTCTATAGGCAATGGTAGCGATATCGAATTCTCGGAGTTATTGGATTATCTCAGTACCGACTCTCACACCGAAGCGATATTGCTTTATGTAGACAGCATTACTGATGCGAGGCGCTTTATTTCTGCAGCGCGTGCGGCTTCGCGTAACAGACGAATTTTGGTGTTGAAAGGCGGTCGAACGGCGAAAGGCAGAGCCGCAGCAATGGCACACACTGGCGGCGCCGACACGTTAGATATCATTTACGACTCTGCAATTCGACGCAGCGGCATGCTACGAGTTAAGAACTTACATGAACTGTTTGCTGCGGTAGAAACACTGACTCATTCAGTCCCCTTACGTGGCGAGCGCTTGGCTATTGTTACTAATGGTGGCGGCCCTGCGATTATGGCGGTGGATACCCTATTTGACCGCGGTGGTAAGCTCGCAGAGTTTTCAGAAGAGACACTTGATAAGTTGAACAAGGTTTTGCCATCGAGTTGGTCTCATAGCAATCCTATCGATATTGTCGGCGACGCTGGTGATCAGCGTTATATCGACACCATAAACATCTTACTCGATGGCGACGAAGCGGACGCGATTCTTATCATGCACAGCCCTTCTGCGGTCGCACATTCAGCCAAAACGGCAGAGCGAATTATTGAAGCGATTAAAAAGCACCCTCGCCACAAGCGCTTTAACATCCTGACGAATTGGTCTGGTGAGCTAACAGCAAGGCCTGCACGAAAGCTGTTTACCGAAGCGGGTTTCCCTACCTATCGAACCCCTGAAAGCTCAGTGGTCGCATTCATGCACTTAGTCGAGTACAGACGTAACCAACGTCAGTTAATGGAAACGCCGACTACTGCAGAAAAAGTACACATTGAAGATCTAGCAGATGCGAAAAATTGGATAGAACGACAACTACTGGGTAAAGATACAGTGAGTCTTGATACTCACCAAAATAGCCAGTTTTTCAAGAGCTTCAACCTCGATGTGTTACCAACTTGGATCGCTTCTGACCCAAGTGAAGCAGTACACATCGCTGAAACGATTGGTTATCCCGTCGCAGTAAAATTACGTTCGCCGGATATTGCACATAAGTCAGACGTACAAGGCGTGATGCTCAATTTGCGAAACAGCAGTGAAGTTGCCAATGCGGCTCAGGCAATTCTCGATCGTTCTCAATTATCCTTCCCTACAGCGCACATCCATGGCTTGTTGATTCAAGGTATGGCCAAGCTCGCGGGTGGCCAAGAACTGCGTATTAAGGTTACAACAGACGAAACCTTCGGCCCAATCATTTTACTTGGACAAGGTGGTTCGGAATGGGATGAATCGATTGATGCCGCCGCTGCTTTTCCTCCGCTCAACATGACACTGGCACGTTACTTGATTATTCGAGCGATAAAAAGCGGCAAGATTCGTCTACAAAAACTCCCTAACCCGATTGATATAGAGGGCCTTTCTGAATTATTGGTTCGTATATCGCAGATGGTGGTTGATTGCCCTGAAATACATGATTTGGATATCCATCCAGTGCTGGCCAACGGAGACAAGTTCACGATATTAGACGCCGATATCATATTGAAAGCCTACGAGGGGGATCCGCAAGAAAGGTTGGCAATTCGCCCTTACCCAGTCGAGCTTGAAGAACGCATCCAGTTAAAAGATGGGACAGAAGTGTTGCTACGCCCTATTCTTCCCGAAGATGAACCGCTTCATGCTGACTTCATTAACCGAGTGTCTAAAGAAGATCTCTATAAGCGTTTCTTTAGTGATGTCGGTGAATTTAATCATGAGGCGTTGGCGAATTTCACTCAGATTGATTTTGATAGAGAAATCGCCTTTGTGGTCGTTCGCGAGGAGCAAGGCGTTCCAGCGATCATCGGCGTGTCCCGTGCGCTGATTAACCCTGAGAACACGGACGCCGAATTCGCAATATTGATTCGTTCTGACCTTAAAGGTGTTGGTCTAGGTCGCATTCTGATGACTAAGGTTATAGATTACTGCCGAGCGAAGCAGACTAAACAGATGTCGGGTATGACGATGCCAACCAATAGAGGGATGCTAACACTAGCTCAAAAGCTCGGTTTTAAGCTAGATATCAGTTTTGAAGACGGTACTGCAGATATGGTGTTACCGTTACTTTAACGCCCATGTCTTTTTAAGATGTTGGATACACCAAGACTTGGCGTCGCCCATTTTGTTGCGTCGCCAAGCCATTACGATGTCAATAGGCTGCGGCTCGGTACCTGAGATCTGCTGTAGTACGCCAGATTCAATCAAAGGTTTAGCGACACTATTCGGCAAGGTGCCAATCCCTAGTCCTGATGTCAAAGCCTCTACTTTTGCTGGAAAACTTGTCACAGTTAATCGTGGCTGTTTTTCTAGAATATTGATACTTAGTGCAGGCTGATCGCGCGCGGTATCTGCAATAGCAACAACCCTGTAACTTTCTCTCGCCTTTTGGTCGAATTCACCAGAACGTTTGTGAACATAGTGGTTCGATGCCGCTACCCAAACCATTTCCATTTTACCGACAACGTCACTTTTCATGTCGTTTGGGATAGTGTCAACCTTTGGGCACACCAGTAAATCTGCTCGGCCGTCTGAAAGGGATTCCCAACACCCTGCTAAGATCTCTTCTTGCAAACGAACACGTGTTTTACTGATTTTTCCTAGTTCATCTACCAGAGGGAAAAAGTTAGCAATCGGGATAATACCATCAAAGGCGATGGTCAAATCGAGCTCCCAACCATTGGCTAGAATGCTTGCCTCGTTAACAAGGCGTTCTGTTGCCCCAAGAATTACCCTACCTTGCTCAAGTATCAACTGGCCCGCTTCTGTGAAGTTTGCACGATGTCCAGAACGGTCAAAAATCATGATGTCCAGATCTTGTTCAAGCTTCTGTATTTGATAACTGAGTGATGAAGGCGCTCTGTCCATTTCATTGGCCGCAGCGGCGAAGCTTCCACGTCGGTCGATGGCATCTAATATGTGTAACGCTTCAAGTGTTATTGGACTATGCATCAGTTTCCTACTTTATAAATGAGAGGTTAATCACAAAAATGGAAGCATTCACCAGATAAATGGAACCATTAAAGGTCTTTTAATACAATGGGTTATACGATTTGGGCGTGTTTTAATGACAAAAGTACAAATAAATTTAAATGCAAATAATAGTAATTATCATTTAGATCCAATATTATCTTTCGCAAATCAAGATAATACTATGGAATTAAGGTAACTATCAGATGTATAAGCAATCCCTACTCTCTGCGTCAATCGTTTTAGCGCTTTCATCAACATCAGCCTTTGCTGAAGATTATGCCCTATTTGACGAGGTTGTTGTATCTTCGACTCGTACTAATCAAACACTTATCAATACAGCGGCTTCTGTTACTGTTATATCGGATAAGCAAATTGAAGAGAATATGGCGAAAGACGTGAATGAAATCTTCGAATACACTCCAGGTGTAACGATGAACTCAAGCTCCCGCCAAGGTGCACAAACTATCAATATTCGTGGCATGGAAGGTAAGCGCGTTAAGATCTTAGTAGATGGCTCATCGCAACCAGGTTCATTTGATGGTGGCCCTTATGCATTTATTAACTCTAGCGGTATCTCAATCGACCCAGATATGTTGAAAAGCGTTGAAATCATCAAAGGCGCGGCTTCAAGTTTACACGGAAGTGACGCTATTGGTGGTGTTGTTGCTTTCGAAACTAAAGACCCTTCTGATTTCTTGAAAGATGGCGAAGACTTCGGTGGCCAAGCGAAACTGTCTTACTCTTCAGAAGATAACTCTTTCAGTGAGCACGTTGCATTAGCTAATCGATTTGGTGATTTAGAAACATTGGTTGCCTACACTCGCCGTGACGGTGAAGAGCTTCAAAACTTCCGCGACTCTAATAACTTAGAGAATTACGCAGTAGAAGATCAAGACACATCTGCAGATAACCTTTTAGTAAAATTGCAATACCAATTGAACGAAAGCCATCGTATTGAGTTTTTAGCTGAGCTAATCAAAGATACTTCTGACTCTGACATTTATCACTCAAGCTACGATAGTTACACGGGTGCAGATGATACAGAGCAAAATCGATTTGCGATTAAACACATTTGGTTCGCTGATGGCGCTATCGCTGACACAGTAACGAGCAAAGTGTCATACATCTCTAAAGAAGAAAATGGGGTGACGAAGCGCTTTAAACCAGCAGGTCCTGGTTTCCCACCTTATGTCCCTGCTAACAATGACAATCTTCAAACAAAGGACTATGAATACACCGAAGATAAGCTTGAGATCGAAACTCAGCTAGACAAAGAGATTAACAACCATTACCTAGTTTATGGTGCAACATACACACATAGTGATATTAGCAATACAAACATGGAGTACAACTCGGATCCTGATACTGATGATCAGCTTTATGTATACACTCCTGATGCTAAAGAGCAGAAGTTTGGTCTGTTTGTACAAGACGAAATTAGCCTAATGAACGACAAACTTGTTGTTACTCCAGGTGTTCGTTTCGATTACTTCTCTACAGACCCTGGTAAAAATACGGGTGAGTCACTTACGGACTTCTCTGATTCTGCGGTAACTGGACGTTTAGGATCAACATACAAACTTACTGATACAGGCACCATTTTTGGCCAGATTAGCCAAGGCTTTAGAGCCCCTTCTTTCGATGAACTGTACTACACGTACGACAACCCAGGACATGGTTACGTAAACGACCCAAACCCGGACCTTAAGTCAGAAACCAGTATCTCTTACGAGCTAGGTTACCGTCATAATACACAGGCTTCATCGTCTGAAATTGCGGCTTACTACAGTGATTACGATGACTTCATCGAAACAGTGGTAACGAAAAAAGTTGGCGGGACTACACACTACTCTAACGTTAACCTAGATTCGGCAACAATTAAGGGTGTTGAATTCTCTAACACGTTACTATGGGATGTTTTGGTTGGTGCACCTAAGGGTATTTCAACCCACTTCGTTGCTTCATACACAGAAGGTGAAGATGGAAACGGTAATGCACTGAATAGTGTTAATCCTTGGAATGCTGTATTAGGTCTTAACTACGATGCTCCAAACCAAAACTGGGGTACTAGCCTTAAGTTAAACTACACGGCTAACAAGTCTGGTTCAGACATCAACTTCGATGACGAAAGCGGCGGTAACGCTGGTCAAGCTGAGCTTCCGAGTGCAACGGTTGTTGACTTGACGGCTTACTACAAGCCAATGAAAGATCTTACTATTCGTGGTGGAGTATTCAACTTAACTAACGAAGAGTACTACCGTTGGAATGACATTCGCGGCGATGATGAGCTTTACAAAGAGAACTCTCAAGCAGAAAGAAACTACGGTATTTCAGCTAAATACGAATTCTAATTCGTTTAAAACCTGAATTGCAGATACTAAAAAGCCAGCTAAATGCTGGCTTTTATTATTTCACTAAAAATTGTATCAAAAAGGGATAAAGTGAAATTACTTCTCTGCCATTTCTTTCTTAACCATTACTGCAGCAGCAACGATGAAAGTGATGATTAGGCCTAGTTCCATGATTAACTCCAAAGAAAATTAACATTAAACATATAATTCGCGTGGATGATAACACAACAGATACAGAATGATACTTTTTAACCACTAATTTACTTTTTATTCGATTTAGATCAAAAAAGATGCCGTAAAGCATCTTTTTGTAAGTTAACTATTCATGAAATAACTAGATCAACCAGGGAAACCATCAGGATTGGTTGACTGCCAGCGCCATGTATCTTCAGTCATTTCAGTCAGTGTACGTGTTGCATTCCAACCAAGCTCT
The DNA here is from genome assembly GCF_902751245.1 of Vibrio sp. Vb339. Taxonomy (NCBI): domain Bacteria; kingdom Pseudomonadati; phylum Pseudomonadota; class Gammaproteobacteria; order Vibrionales; family Vibrionaceae; genus Vibrio; species Vibrio sp. Vb339. The sequence continues at coordinate 1,364,563 of NZ_CADDIS010000001.1, forward strand.
TTCTGAGCTTTAGCAGGATCTGCCCAACATTCTGCGATGTCACCCGGGCGGCGCTCGACAAGCTTATAAGGGATATCTTTACCGCTCGCTTTCTCAAACGCTTTAACCATGTCTAATACACTTGAACCGTTACCAGTGCCAAGGTTGTAGATATGAAGACCATCTTTGCGCCCTACTTTTTCAAGCGCTGCGATGTGGCCATCAGACAGATCCATTACGTGGATGTAATCGCGAACGCCAGTACCATCTTTTGTTGGATAATCGCTACCAAATACAGATAGGAATTCACGGCGGCCTACTGCTACTTGAGAGACAAATGGCATTAGGTTATTTGGGATACCTTGCGGATCTTCACCTAGCTCACCACTTGGATGTGAACCTACAGGGTTAAAGTAACGCAGCAGTGTAATGCTCCAATCCGGATTGGCTTTTTGGAAATCGGTTAAACACTCTTCAACCATTAGTTTACTACGACCATATGGGTTGGTTGCGCTGGTTGGGAAGTCTTCAGTAATTGGCACACTTGCAGGATCGCCGTATACCGTTGCTGAAGAGCTGAATACCAAGGTTTTTACACCCGCATCACGCATTGCATCAACAAGAACTAAAGTGCCGTTTACGTTGTTGTCGTAGTATTCAAGAGGCTTTTCCACAGACTCTCCGACGGCTTTCAGACCAGCAAAGTGGATAACCGCTTCGATGTTGTGTTGCTTCATGGTTTCAGTCAAAAGCGCTTTATCACGAACGTCACCTTCAATGAAGTTGGGACGAACGCCCGAGACTTTTTCGATACGCTCTAGAACGCTTGGTTTACTGTTGTACAAGCTATCAAAAAGTACAGGTGTCATACCTGCGTTGATCATCTGGATACTTGTATGGCTACCAATGTAACCCATGCCACCTGTAACTAAAACATTCATGCTTAGCAGACCTTTTAATTAAAAATATTCAACCTATCACTTATGATACAACAACTTAGGGTGAGCTCACAAACACCGGTGCCTATTTACCCTCACGAGAGAACACAAACTGACCTTTTCCTTTGCGTTTCGCTTGGTACATCGCCTCATCAGCAACTTTTAGAATCACGTCAATATCACGCTCTGAGCCATCAACTAAATGGATACCTAAGCTCGCTCCAACATGAAGTGAACGCTGTTTGTAGTTTACTTGTTGCCCGATCAGATCCAACAATCGCTCGGCTAACTTAGCTAACAAGACTTTGTTTGTCTGTTTAATAATAAGAACAAATTCATCACCCGACAAACGTGCAACCAAATCCCCCGCTCTTACCTGAGATAACAAACGGTTTGACACTTGTTTAAGGATTTCGTCACCCGCATCGTGTCCATAATTGTCATTCACTTCTTTGAAGCCATCCAAATCCAAGTAAATAACCGCGAAATGCTGATTCGAATAGTGGCTCGACGTGACAACATCATCCATAACCTTATACAGCTGCGCTCTATTCGCTAATCCGGTTAACGCATCGTGATGAGCCAAGTGTTCGAGTCTTTCCATCTCTTTAACGTTGGATAAATCTGACAGCGTTAATACCATATCAAACTCGTCTTTCTCGTTGTCCGAGGCAACTCGATTCACTTTGACAAACATTGGAACCAACGTGCCGGACGCGCTCTTCTCCCACACTTCGCCCTGCCATTGACCATAGTTGTCTAACGAACTGCGAATTGTCGGCATCAATGATGAAAATTGCTGCCACGAAAATACTTCAAATGGTGTTTTGCCCACCAGCAGATCAGAGTGATAACCGAGAAGTTGTGTGATCGCCGGGTTAACCATGGTTATCACGTTTGACGAGTTCAGCACGATCAAACCGTCTTTACTGTTTTCGAAAACACCCGCAGCAATACGTTGGCGACTCATGGCCGTTTCTATGTCGGTGACATCTTGGATTGCATAAAGAATACGACCATGTTTTGTCAGAGAACGACTGCTCACACGAAGCCAGCGTTTTGATTGAAAGAGATCGGTGGTTTCTAGCAATTCGTCATTAAGTTCAATATTGGCATCAATAACATCTTGTAAGTAACCCGTTTTCTTGGTCGCGATCAACTCTTGGATCAACATGTTCTCAAGAAAGGCTTCCGAGCATTTAAAAATATCCCGAGTAGCTGCGTTCGCATGAAGAATGAGTCCTTTTTCATCTACCACCAACAAAGAGTGCTGAACGGTTTCAATGACCTCATTTGCGAATGATTTTTCTTCTTGTAACTTGTCTAACGTAAAATTGATTTGGTTATCGCGATGTTGAAGCCTTTCTAACATGGTATTGAAAGCTCGAACCAGATCACCGATTTCATCGCGGTTCGTTACGACTAATTTAGGCTGCTTCGAACGACGCTCAACAAAGGCTTGCATCGCCTCATTGAGGTCAAACATCGGTTCGATAATCAAGCGTTGCACCAATTTGACCAGTACTCCGCCTAACATCACCAGAAACAACAGGTAGACGACCGCAACCTTGAAAATATTCGTTAAGATCGAATTAAACGTCTCTTTCGATATTGTTACTCTCAAATTCGCGATCACTGCGCCATCCAGTGTCACTGGAACGAGCAAGAAGATGAAATGCTCAGAGATGGCAAATTGATGATCGGCGATATCTTCTAATTCTTCTGCGTTTGGCCTTGGAACCAGAGTGTTGCTCACCTGATAGCTGGCAAAAAGCTGCTCGTTAATGTCATAGAGCTTCACTCTAACAATATCTTTATCTGCGACGAAAGCTGACAAGATTTCCTGAGCCGATGACTTGTCTTCAAATAAAATCGCAGCTTGTAGGTTATAAGCAACACCGTGTGCCAGCACTTTAACACGCTGAATAAGGCTCTCTTTCTCCCTCTTAAACGTGACAGTGTAATTTACCGATTGAATCGTGACAAATGTGACTGCGATGAAGATGATAATGGGTAATATCAGCTTGTTTTTAATCGATATGTTATTAATGAAAGACAACATTATTGGCCCTCCACTATAGCGATTCGTAACAGGTTTGAGCCAATGACGTAGTCACCGCGTCTTGCGTTTTCTAGATTGATCTTAGGTTTGAGCTTATTATCGATATGCGTGAGTTCAATGACTCCACCTAGGTCTGTAAAATTAGAGATATCACTGATTGTCACTGTGTGTGGCGAGTGCTCTTGACTACGGAATTGGTTATTTTCACGGTCAGACAAATACGTAATATCGCACTTAGAAGTAATCGACTGTTGAACTTGGATATCGAGTGAACGAATAGATTTTCCCTCTGTAATTGACGTCAGCACTTGGCTTACCTTTTCATCGCCAATCACACAAAAGTTCACAGCGTTCATCGAGCTTTCATCATTCCAACGTATAAAATTCGCAATTCTAAAAAGGTACACCGCTTTCACTTCATAAGGTTTGAAGCTAGCCGCTGAGGTGTTCAACGGCACAATAAGCATCGTTAAAGCCGATAAGGCTAGTTTAGAGAAGCCGAGCTTAAGCCATTTAGAATTCATGAGAGATCCTCACATACACCGACTCTTGATTGACGCTTTTCTGAGATGTGAATTCAGCTTGATAGCCGTCACTCTTACCTATGTTTTCAACAACCACTTCAACTAAAGGCGCTGCGGACGACTTTTTCCATGCGAGACGCGCATCAAAGGTTATTTCATGTGGGTAAGACTGCCATTCATATTGAGTGCCATCGCCTGCTACCCAATAGTCTGGGCAATTCAATGTACTGGCCAATCACATCGAATTGCCAACTTTCTGTGATATTCCACATCAACTGTGCCGTGGCTAAATGTTCATTATCAATATCGTAATAAACACTCGTTTGAGGACTAGATTTAGGGTCATCACCTTTGTTTTTTCCCTCTAATGTTGTGTAGGCATAGCTCAAGTAACTGGTGATATCTTGAGTGAGCTGATAGCTTGCGCCTAACTCCAAGCCATATGTTTTCGCTTTATAATCATCAGACAGCACACCGACATAGACATGATTCGCGGGGATATCATTTGGGTCATAACTGTGGAAGCGAAGGTTGTCATGTTCACTCAGATATATCGTCGCATCGAGTTCGAAATTTGAATTGTTTGAGTAGCGATAACCCATTTCCGCCGTTACGACGCTCTCTGTTTCCAGGTCAGAATTCGATTTATAGACATCAAGGTAGCTGTCGTTAGAATCAGCATAGTAACTGATGAAGTAATATGTGGAGTTTGAATCCATATAAGAAGGAGCAACCACCGCACGACTCAAGCCAGCCCAAACAGAATGGCGTTGATTTAGCTGATATAAACCGCGTAGTTGAGGTGAAAGTTCTGTCGAGTCATTCTGTGTAAAGTGTTCTGCCTTGAAGCCAAGAGTTATCGATAGCGCTTCTGTCATTTGAATTTGAGACTGTACAAATGCGTTCGCAATATAATCGTTAGCAGATTGGATATTGTAGGCTCTACCGTAGTAATCGGGATTGTACCAATCCACGTCCGAAACTTGGCTAGAGGAGAAATCAAGGTACATATATCGCAGGCCCCCCCCCGAGTGTTAGCTGATGGTTTACCGATAGTTGGTTGATATAAGTAGAGTCAAAATCGATGGTCGAATAGCTTCCCGGAGCGTCTGGCGCGTTATCCTCATTATATTCACCCCATAACGAATATGAGAGTGTCGAACTTTCATCAAAATGGCGAGAATCGTTGAACTGGATATAAACAGATTGGCTTTTATTATCAAAATCGTTGGCTTGTGATCCGACAAACGATCCTGAATTATCATATTGGAACGTATACAAATCCGACTTATAAAAGCTTTTCTCACCACCAATACGTAATGACCAACTTTCTTCAGCATTACTTGGCTGAAATACCATCCCTGCCGTTTGTGCTTTCCATTTTTCAGATTCGTTTGTGCGATATGTGGGTTCTTCTCGGTACTTATAAAAGGCACGAGCATTCACACTGTCGTTGAGGCTTAATCCCTGACGAACACTAAATTCATAGTTATCAGTATTAGAAGCGACACCTGAGAGATAAGTCCCCTGCGTATCATTGGCAGACTTAGTAATGATATTGACAACACCATTAACCGCGTTGCCTCCCCAAATTGTTCCGCCGGGACCTTTTAGTACTTCGATGCGTTCGATGTCGGCAAGTACATAATCAACGTCGCTCCAATACGTACCGCCATAGACTGGGCTAAACAAGCTTCGTCCATCCATCATCACGAGCATCTTGTTATACAGCCCATCATGAAAACCACGGGCAGAAACAAACCATGAGGTTTCGTTAAACTTAGTTACTTTGAGTCCAGGGACAAGCGTTAGGACTTCCGCAATGGTTTTCGCCCCACTACGCTGAATTCGCTCATTAGAAAGCACATACACCGACGAAGGAATGTCAGTGAGTTTTTGTGTCACTTTCGAAGCCGTTTCCATTTCGACATCTAACATAGACAACTCTTCAAGGCTCATCGACATGAGCTGGTCTAGAGAGTTTTCTTGAGCAGAGACAAAAACAGGTGTCGTTAATGCTAGTCCTAAGCAAACCTGGCGGGATATCATGTGCTCACCTAATATACAGATAGATATTAATCCTTTAATCAATAGTTCAACTATATATGAAATGCCATACTGGTAAATCTACGGTGTCGAAAGTTTGAGTTAGGTCACTTATTTATAAGACCGTCATTACTTACCTCAACGTAAAGGATTAGCACCACGTGACAACGAAGATTTTGCTTAATTGCGACATGGGAGAAAGTTTCGGCAATTGGAAGATGGGCGATGACGAGTCGGTCATGGAATGGGTCGATATGGCAAACATCGCTTGTGGCTTCCACGCGTCTGATCCGCACGTTATGTCCAAGACGATAAAACTGGCGCAGCACTATCACACCCAAATTGGTGCTCATCCCGGTTATCAAGATCTCATTGGTTTTGGTCGTCGGTCTATTCCACACACCATGGACGAGATCAGTGAACTGGTGTGCTATCAAGTCGGTGCATTACAAGCCCTTTGCCGCTATCACCACACCTCTGTTGGCTATGTGAAACCTCATGGCGCCCTTTACAACGATATGATGGCAAACATCGATGTGTTTAATGCGGTAGCCCAAGCCGTCGCTGAATTTAACATCCCGTTGATGATTCTCTCTTCATCAGACAATCAACAGTATTTGGATATTGCTGACGATCATGACTTGCCTCTCTTGTTTGAAGCGTTTGCCGACCGTGCTTATTTAAATAACGGACAATTAGCGCCACGTACTCAAAAAGGCTCGGTTTACGTCAATCAAGACGATATCTATAACCAAGTCATGCAAATCATTAACTATGGCTCGGTCACGACTTTAGAGGGCGAAAGACTGCCTATTGAAGCTGATACTATCTGTGTTCATGGTGATAACCCTCAATCCATCGCATTAATTAGAAAAATCAGACAAGACCTCAACGCTTTTAATTAGTATGACGCATGGTCTAATCGCTCGCCCAATCGAGCACCTAACCAATTGCTCGTAAGATCTAGATCTAATTGTTTTGTATTGGTCTGGACACGGAAGTGAGACACGCCAAGTAAGCTAATAAAAGGCAAGATAACAAACGTATGGAAACGAAATGACGACGAATCAGATTGAATTCAATATAGCGCCAGTCGCGGAATGCAGCGTTTTAGTGACTTTGACACTATCGCCTTCAAATAATCAATCTAGCGCCGAATATGCGCATTACATGGCTCACTTTTCCGATGCTATTCGCCAAAATTTCGCATCGGTGTTGATGAATGTGACCCCGGCTTACCAAACAATATTGGTCGACTACCTCCCTTATCGAATATCAGAACAGCAGCTCATTGAACAGCTCAATAATTTGTTGAGTCACGCTCTGTCGTCCTTTTCTAGTGTTAGTAAAACTCGTAATACGATTGAGCTTCCTGCCTATTACTCACCAGAAACGGCGCTCGATTTAGACCGATATCAAGACAAAGGCTTATCTCTGGACGATATTATTCAATATCACACCTCACAGACATACAGCGTCAATGCGATTGGGTTTACACCTGGCTTTGCATTTATGTCTGATGTGGTTAATGAGCTTGCTTTACCCCGCCACTCCACACCCCGTTTAAATGTGCCCAAAGGCAGTATCGCCATCGCGGATACTAAAACAGCGGTGTACCCTTCGGATTCACCGGGCGGCTGGAATATTATTGGCAATTGCCCGCTTTCGTTGTTCGATCATAGCCAATTGAAGAACGCCGACATCATGCAAAGACCGCTGTCTCTACTTAATGTTGGTGACACAGTCCGTTTCATCGCGATTTCAAAACAAGAGTTTGTAGAGCTTAGTGAAGGCGTTGTTAATGGCTAAGACAAAAGCTAAACCAACACTGACAGTGATTAAGCCCGGCCCGTTAAGTTTGATTCAAGACTTCGGGCGATTTGGTGTTGCTCATCTTGGATTAACGCAAGGTGGGCCGGTTGATGATTACTCTTATAGCTGGGCCAATCATCTATTGGGTAACCCAGTAAACCAAGCAGCGTTGGAAATCACGCTTGGGCAATGTGCGTTACGAATCGATTTTGATTGTGAGATGGCGCTATGCGGGGGTGATTTACAAGCGAAGCTCGATGGTAAACCACAGCCTAACTGGCGCACTTTTCAAGCTTTTAAAGGGCAAGTTCTCTCATTTGGTTTACCTAAAAATGGCCTAAGGGCGTATTTAGCGGTTAAGGGTGGCTTCGATGTTCCATCAACTCTCAATAGCTGCTCTACAGTAACTCGTGAAAAGATTGGTGGATTAACGCAAGATGGAGAGCCATGCCAGCAAGGGCAACAAATAGCTTTTACCCAACATCAACTCTCGCGCCCGTTTAAAGCGTTGAGTGTTACCTTCCGATACACGCCTGATTACAATCTACCCGTGAACCTACGAGTGATTGAGGGCTATCAAAGCGAGCTATTCTCCGCGTCAGCAAGAGAGACGTTGTATAACGCGCAGTATCACGTTGACCAAAACTCAAATCGGATGGGTTATCGACTCAGTGGCGAGCCCGTAGACTCGCCTGACATTTCGCTATTGTCAGAAGGCATTGCCCTAGGTGCGATTCAAATTCCACAAGATGGACAACCTATCGTGCTGCTTAATGACAGACAGACCATTGGGGGGTATCCGAAGATTGGATGTGTCGCAAGAATCGATTTACCACGCTTGGCACAAGCAAAACCTGGACATGCGATATCGTTCAGCAAGGGTGATCGCTTAGGCTTACAAGATGTTTGGTGCCAATGGGCTCAGTTTTTCGGCTATTAGTTTTTGCGATGTGTTATGTGCTAATTGCTATGTAGCTAAGAATAATCAACTAGGAAGATGTCGTTTGGATGAGTCTCGGTATCTAAGTTGGCGTTTGAATGAAGATTCGGCTTACCTATTACAGTAAGCCGAATTGAAGAAGTTAAGCGCAGTCGATGATGATTGGCTATTAAGCGTGATCTTGACCTGACACCTTTGCAAGCGCTTCTGGGTATCCACGTTCTTGCGTCAAATCTATCGCTCTGTTTTCAATATCATTCAGATCAAGTGACATTGTCACCGAGTGCGTATCTTCAATAGATACCGCTTCTGATACATCAAACCATTGCTCAGCAACCTTTTGTGCCGCTTCTAATGTTGAAGAAGCTTTTACTACTTCAAGTCGAGCATAGCGTTCACCACAGAATGAAACGTCTGACGCTCTTAAGCTTGGATCGGTTCCCGGAATCTGTTGTGCACCAAACAAAGGTTTACCACCGACCAATGCAGAGCTGAAACTTGGGATAAACTGAGACATATGCGTTATTGCCGCGCGAGTTCTTAATTCAAGCTGCTCTTCACTCCAACCCGATACGATTTTCTTAAGAAGCTTCGAAGGTAACTGTGGCTGTGACGAGTCTGTTGACGATGAAACAAGCCCACCCTCAAACAGAGTAATCCCTTCTGTCATACCGTGAAGTTGGAACACACCATCAGCATATGGCGTCAATTGCGCCATGCCTTGCGGTGTGCCTCTCGGACCATGGAAGATAACCTCTGGCCACTCTTCCTTACATTCTTGCGAATATGGCCACTCTGTAACGTATGCCGCTTTAAATTCAACAAGTCTTTGCTGCTTAGAGCCAACAAAGTCGTCCACGATACCCGTTTCAAACCCACTCGCATTGATCAAGTAATCGGTCGTTAGTTGGCAGCTTTGGTTTTCGGCATCGGTATAAGTCAAAGACCAACCTTGACCTGTCGACTCAACAGATTGTAATCGGCTGCTGGTTAACACAGTACAGTTAGTTTGTTGCCCTAAAGACAATTGAGCGGTCGCAGAAAGTCGGAATACGCTCCAACCATATTCTTGAACCATCGCAACAGGATACTTAAGAGTCTCTAAATCCGTGTGTTTCGCAAAAGGAATACACCAGTCATCAAGCGATGTTGGTTTCAGAGGCTGTGTTTTCGCAGAAAGCGCTAATAAATCTTCTTTGCTGTACAGCTTGTAATACTCTTCCGGATCACCGAGCACTTGGTTGCTTTTATCTTGTTTAACAAGATCGGCATAAGCGCTTTTAATTATCTTGAGACGAGGAAGCAGATCCAACGGCTCTCCACCATCACTGTGCGGAACGGCGATGATTGTCGGACGAATATTGATCGTATGAGGGAATAAGCGGACGGTATCAATTGACTGCGTGAGCAACTGAAGACACTGCTCTACAGAAATATCTCGATACAAATTGCCGCCAGCGTGCAGGTGGCAAATTGGTGGACCATTAACCAAACTCGGCCCTTTTTCTAAGATAGTGACCTTAAAACCCAACTCACTAAAGTGAATCGCGCTCGTTGTTCCGGCAATACCACCACCAACAATGGCAATAGAAGGTTGATTTGTATCCATTTTGTTGTGGTTCATCGTGTTCTGTAGAATAAGATTAACTGCCGCTATTCTACTTTTGTTCTGCGATGAATTAAAACACATTTTTATCAAGGTCTTAGATAGGCGGGATTTAATATCTATGTAAAAAACATAAATAATCTCTTGACTCAATAACTCCAGATAGAGTTTTAAAGGTTATTCTAACAGTCAAATTTGTCCTAAGTGACGCCACATAAAGGCTGCCTCAGTACTCTTAAAACATAGAGGTTAACTTATCCCTAAAGTTATCCACCGTTTTTGTGGATAACTGTTGATAACGTTCTTGCTAAGTTGCGCAAACCCTTTGTTTACAGGGACTAACCGCTGTTCATTAAATCGGCATTATTGGACAATTAGTTTTAAAAAATGCTAAAAACAGTGGAATCTAAGGTGCGATATTTTTTATTTATGCTACCGGTTGGTTAAATAAAAAACGGTCTAAAGCGATGTATTATAAATAGTGCATGACTAAGTATAAATAATATCACTTTTAGACCGTTTTAAGCGCTTGGCTAGATCTCGCTAGCGACTAGCCAAAATCCTTGTTTACTGGTGCCAACAAACGTTTGATTAAGCTATTCACTACCGCGGCCAATGTGATAAACGTTAGCACGGGTAGCGCTATCCACAGCATCGGGTGAAGTGAAGGTTGTAACTCGAAGCCAAAGTTCATCACGCCTGCCACGCTGAGTTCAGAACCGAGCGCTGCAATTGAGCCTGCGACTAACGCCATTAACCCGTACTCACACCAAATAGTATTGAGAATTCGCTTCTTACTCGCGCCTAATGTTCGATACAAGCGTATCTCTTGTTGTCTTTGAGATAAGCTCAATCGCAATAGAGTGAAGATAAGCAACAGCCCCGCCACCACACCTAACGCCGCAAGTACGGTAATCGACCAAACAATCTGTTTGAGCAGCTCTTGGATCTTGCTACCCATCTTACGAATATCCATCAAACTCACGGTTGGGTGATTTCGAGAGAGTTCGTTGAGCATCTGATTGTGTTGTTCTTCTAATCTGAAGCTCACGAGCCAAGTAGATGGAATTGAGCTCAAGACATCTGGAGTAAAGATGAAGTAGAAGTTCGGCTTCATTTCACGCCACTCTACTTTGCGGATGCTATTCACCTTGGCCGAGACATTCTGGCTGTTGATTGTGAATGACAGCTCATCGCCAATCTTTAGATCCAATTGCTCCGCGACATCCGATTCCACAGATACGCCCTGCTCTTGTGTCCAGCTGCCTTCTAGCACTTCATTGTACTCAGGCAAACTGTCTCCCCAAGTGAAGTTGATCTCTCGACTTAGTGCGTCTGTTTCGCCTGAGGTATCGCTGTATTCCGACGCTTCAACACCGTTTATCGTCGTCAGTCTTCCTCGGATTATTGGAAACGCTTGAGTACGCTCTACTTCGTTTGCATCAATCGTCTCGAGATAACTGTCTTTTTCATAGCTTGCAATGTTAAGTGCAAACGCATTTGGTGCGTTCTCTGGCAAGGTTTGCTGCCAATCTGACAGTAAATCACTTCTTACCAACCAGATGATAGACAGCAACATCAGTGAAAGCGCTAAAGAGCCAAATTGAATCCCAGTTGCTAAAGGTGTGCGATTAATTCGACTCAATGCTAAACGCATGGACGTAGATGTCGGTAACTTGCCAACCAAACGCAGAACAAGCGTACTGACAATTGCGAGCACTAAGAACAAGCAAGCGATACCTGCTAGAACTATCCATACCAATAGATTATCGCCATACATCAGCATCATTGGAATAATAGGAACCAGTAACAACAGGTATTTCTTGAAGCTTTCATTGGACTGGTGACTTGATTGGATAACGCTGATTGCCGAGGTGTTGACCAAGCCAATTAACGGGATACCAAGAGCAGGAACACCAATTAAGATGCTTGATAAAATCGCCAAGATTGCAGGTTCAATACCATAGCTAGGAAGTGGCGTTGGTAATAAGTCGCCCAAAGGTATACGAAGCAAAAACTCTAAGCCGATACCGATGGTTATTCCCAGTACTGCACCGATAACCACTAATAGAGATACCTGTACAGACAACCATTTAACGATCCACTGCTTGCTTGCACCTAAACTCTTAAGCATCGCGATGGTTTTGTGACGACTCGCAACATAATGTTGGCACGTGAGTACCAAAGTGGTCGCAGCCATGATCACAACAATAGCCAAAGTTAACGACAGATATTGAGTCGTGCTCTCGAACATATCATTAGTGCGACTTGCAGAATCTTGAGTACGCCAGCGATCACTTGGCGTTAATTCTACGCTGTCTTGCGCGGCTTGCAGTTTTGTATCATCACCGTTTAGAAACAGCCTAAAACTAACACGACTGCCCGGTTGAATCGCTCCCGTGGCATCGATATCGCTTGTATGAATCAGCACGGCTGGCATCTGTTGGAATGGGTTAAAGCTTAAGCCTGGTTCTTGAGTGATTCGTCCAGTTATCGCTAGATCGGCATCGCCAATAGTGACATTGTCACCAATCTCAACCTCTAACTGTGCGAATATGCGCTCGTCTAGCCAAAGTTCACCCGGCTTAACATGGTTACTTGATGCTTTGTCAGCGCCCTCTAAGATCATTTCACCGCGTAACGGGTAATTACTTTCAACCGCTTTCACCGTCACTAACTGCATCGAGTTGTCACTGAATGCCATGGTTGAAAAACGAGTCAACTGAGAGCTTTCTAATTGTTCAACTTGAGTGAGGTCTAACAAGGATTGTGGTACTGGGTTTGCTGAGATAAACACGCTATCGGCAGTAAGTGCATCTTTGCCCTGCTTAACAATTACCTGCTCCATACGTTCGGCCAACGCCGACAATGCAAACACACAAGCAATAATAAGCGTTAAAGCGATTGAAACTGGCCACAATTGACCGTGTCGAATCTCTTCGATACTCCATGAAAACAGGCGTTTATTCAGTCCGTTTGATGAATTCAATTTAGACTTCCTCTATCTGACCGACATGCATCTTAAGTGTTCTTTGGCAACGTTGTGCAAGCTTAGGATCGTGTGTCACCAACACTAACGTTGTGCCGTGGGATGAGTTCAATTCAAACAACAACTCAACAATTTTGGCTGCCGTTTGTTGGTCTAGATTACCTGTGGGTTCATCGGCAAAAAGGATTTTTGGCTTAATCATAAATGCACGCGCCAACGCTACCCTTTGTTGCTCACCACCAGACAGCTGAGATGGCAAGTGATCAAGCCTGTCTTTCAAGCCTACAGATTCAAGCAGAGCAGTAGCGCGTTCGATGTCTTCGTCGTCTCCCTTCAGCAAACAAGGCAACGTGACATTTTGCAGCGCAGAAAGGCTTGGAATTAATAAGAAGCTTTGAAATACAAACCCTACCGACTCACTGCGAATCTTAGCCCTTGCCTCATCATCAAGCTGTGAAAGTGGCTGTCCTAATAAACTGATTTCGCCTTTCGTTGGTACATCAAGACCAGCAAGCAGCGTCATTAGGGTCGACTTACCGGCGCCAGACGTGCCGACAATCGCGACAGTTTCGCCTTCACGAATATCGATATCGACGTGCTCTAGGATTGTTAAATGTTCTTGATTAGTAGACACTGTCTTCGAAACAGCTTCTGCTTTAATGATGGATGTATGCATGACTCGACTAATTTCCTTTTTATTCTTTATTTTATTTTCAACCGCTTCTTTGGCTCAAGATACCGACTTAGATTCTAAGTTACTGGTCCTTGGTGATAGCTTGAGTGCTGGTTACAACATGGACATCAAACAGAGTTGGCCAAGCCTGTTACCAGACGCGTTAGCAAAGCATGACAAAATGGTAACCGTGGTTAACGGAAGTATTTCTGGTGATACAACGGGCAATGGTTTAGCTCGCTTACCACAATTGCTTGAAGAACATGCTCCAGACACCGTTCTTATTGAACTTGGTGCGAATGATGGACTTCGTGGATTCCCACCTAAGCTGATGTCTGCGAATCTTGATCAAATCATTGAGCAGATAAAAGCTGCGGGAGCCGAACCTATAATGATGCAGATTAAAATCCCACCGAACTACGGAAAGCGTTATAACCAACAGTTTGAATACGTTTTTGCAGCGCTTGCTGATCAACAAAACGTACCACTTTTGCCCTTTTTCCTTGAGCACATCATCCTCAAACCTGAGTGGATGATGAACGATGGACTGCATCCAAAACCAGAAGCTCAACCTTGGATTGCTGAATTTGTCGCCGAAGAATTATATCAGTATCTTTAAGTTTTAATGGTCTAGCTCAATAAATTTTACACAGCTTTACGTTAGCCTGAGTGCATATCATCGTTAACTGTAAGGTTATTTATGCTTGTCGAACCTGTTATCAAGGGTGTGGTAGCCAAAAGCGCTCACCCTCTTGGCTGTCAAGAAGCCGTAAAGCAACAAATCAAGTTTGTTAAGAGTGCGCCGCAAATCAAAGATGGCCCTAAACGAGTACTGATTATCGGCGCTTCCTCAGGCTTTGGCCTTGCCGCTCGTATTGCCCTTACCTTTGGCGGCGCAAAAGCTGACACGATCGGCGTCTCATTCGAGCGCGGTCCAAACGAAAAATCCCTAGGTAGTGCTGGTTGGTATAACAACATCTACTTCAAAAAAGAAGCCGAACGAGAGCAACGCACTGCTATTAACATCGTTGGCGACGCATTTTCGCAAGAAACACGTTCACAAGTTGTCGAAGCCATTGAAACCTATTTCGAAGGTGAAGTGGATCTAATTATCTATAGCTTAGCTGCAGGCGTTCGTCCTAAACCAGATTCCGATGAGTTTTGGCGCTCTGCCATCAAGCCCATTGGTGAAAGCGTGACTGGCGCGACTATTTCTCTGGAACACGACAACTGGGTCACCAACACGCTTGAAGCCGCGACGGAAGAAGAAGCCGAAAGCACACTCAAAGTGATGGGAGGCGAAGATTGGGAACAATGGATAGATGAACTCATCAACGCTGAATCTATTGCTCCGGGTTGCAAAACCATTGCTTTTTCTTACGTTGGTCCAGAAGTCACGCACCCTATCTACTTAGACGGTACTTTGGGCCGCGCTAAAATAGACCTTCATCAAACCAGCCACGCACTTAACCTTGAACTAGCAAACTTTGGCGGTAATGCTTACGCGACCGTGTGTAAAGCATTAGTGACCAAAGCGAGTGTGTTCATTCCGGGACTCAGCCCTTACCTGCTTGCTTTGTATAAAGTGATGAAAGAGAAAGAGACCCACGAAGGTTGTATCCAGCAAATGCAGCGTCTGTTTAGCAGTAAACTCTATGGTCAATCAAAAGTACCACTTGATGGTGAGCGATTGATCCGTATGGATGACTGGGAACTAGACCCAGAAACCCAAGCGCACGTAACTGAACTACTAAAACAGATGGATGAAAACAACTTCCAAACTTTAGGCGATTACCAAGGGTTTAAAGAGGAATTTCTGCAATTAAATGGGTTTGCTCAACCATCGGTAGATTATAGCCAGAAACTTAATACAGAAGATTTTATAAAGTTAAAGCCTTAATCTGAAATTATCTCATTACTGAGACCCGGATTCACATTTGAAAACCTCTGCAAAATTGCGGAGGTTTTTTTGTGCAACATTTCTTATACTTAATTAACGCAAGGTTCACAGTTTATTCGGTTCATCATAATTAACACAGGATGTGTTGATGCATTTAGCATAATTGACTCGGAGTCATATGAAGAAAATAAAAACGATAGACTTAGATATTCCAGACGATATGGAGTCCGGTTGGCAGAACATTGTTGACCTCTTAGCTCAAATCACTCAAGTGCCTGCCGCGCTCATCATGCGTGTTCACGCCAACTACATTGAAGTATTCTCTACTAGTCGCAGTAAAAACAATCCATACAACAAAGGTGATTCTGAAACTTTAGGCAATGGGCTTTATTGTGAAACGGTGATGGAGTCTCAACAACAACTTGTTGTGCCCAATGCCCTCGCTGATCCTGCCTGGGAAAACAACCCAGACATAAAGCTCGGTTTAGTCTCTTATTGTGGCATTCCGCTGCTTTGGCCGAATGGTGAATTATTTGGCACTATCTGCATTTTAGACTCGAAAGAAAACCACTACACACCCACCTATATCAAGCTTTTACAGAGCTTTCGTACCTCGATAGAGTCTCAGCTTAAAACCCTGTTTCAGCATGCCAAGCTCACTCAAATCAATAGAGACTTAAAAAATCGTGTTTACACTCGGACTAAAGATCTTGCGAGTCTTAATTATTCATTAAATCAAGAGATTGATAAGCGAAAAGCAGCAGAGCAAAAGATCAATTTCCAAAAGAATCACGATCTTGGTACCGGTTTTTTAAACCGAAACGCATTTGAATCTCGCTTAAACCACAAGCTACTGTCACAGAGAAGGCTGACAGACAGCTCATTTGCAGTCGTTCATATTGGTTTTACCAACGGCAGACGTATTCAGGCTCGATACGGCTATAACGCGTTAGACCAAGTGCTTGTTGAATACCGAAAACGTATCGACAGTATTTCTGATATCGATGTATTAACTGCACGCCCTACTTCGGTCGATCTCGTGTTGGCGTTTAGCGTTAAAGATTTGCACCATCGCCTTGAAGAGCTTTGCCAGACGCTTGTTAAAGTTGGGCATTCAGAATTCGATATCGAAAGTGACAAAGTGCATCTGCACGCCTTTATAGGCATTGCAATTACAAACGACGAAGATGACGCGGAAAGCATTCTGCAGAAATCTTCTGAAGCGATGTTAGCCTGTAAAGATTCAGGACAAAAGTTCGCTTACTACTCTCAATCTCATACTGAAGAACAAACCCACATCAATAAGATTGAAGGCTATTTGCTTCAAGCCGTTCGTAATGATGACCTTATGCTCTACTTTCAACCCAAAGTCTGTCCGTTGACGCATCGTTGGGTGGGTGCAGAAGCTTTGCTTCGTTGGCGACATCCTGTTTTGGGCGACATCTCTAACGAAACCCTGATCCACATGGCTGAGCAAAACGGTTTGATTTTCGAAGTGGGCAGCTTTGTGCTGCGCAATGCGATTGAAACAGCCAAAGAGTGGTCCGAATACGTCGACGATTTCAAAATGGCGGTGAATGTGTCTGCGATTCAACTCAAGAACGTACACTTTGCGGAACAAGTGGTTCACCTACTCGAAACCTATCATCTAGAGCCTCGTTTCTTAGAACTTGAAGTCACCGAGAGCGGCCTGATTGCCGACGAAGTGGTTGCCAAGAATACCTTGGAATCTTTGCACGATATTGGCGTTACATTGTCACTGGATGACTTTGGTACGGGCTACGCCTCTTTCAGTTACCTGAAGAAATTCCCATTCGATACTATTAAGATTGATAAGAGCTTCATCGACCAAATGCTTAACTCACACGAAGACTCGGAAATTGTTCGTTCTATTGTTCAAATTGCCAAAAAGCTCGACCTAAAAGTGACGATTGAAGGCATAGAATCGGAGGTTCAGGAGCAATTTATTATCAATGAAGGCTGCGATGTGGGCCAAGGTTACCTTTATGGAAGGCCAATGCCGAGCCAAGAATTCGAACACAGCTTAATCAATCAAAACTATTTGGGGACAACTCGTTACGCTTAAAGCGAAAAAGAGCAGTTAGTTTTGGATTTAGGCCTACTTTCTCTTTACTCTAAAGGTGGTGATTTTTATAATCGCCGCCTTTCTGTTTTTATCTTTCCCCTTATATAGGCATTCCTCGTTATGGATCAGTTGACTGCAAAGCTTAAAAAGCTCGAAAAACAAAACTACCGTGCATATCAACAAATTAAAGGTCAATACGACTTTGCTGATTTTGAATTACACATCGACCACATCCAAGGTGACCCATACGCGTCAGCTTCTCGTTTTCGTGCAACGCGCGCGTGGTCTTTGACCGGGTTAGATTGGCTGAAAGAAAAATCTTACGAATACCAAGTAGCCGCTCGTGACTTTATCGCACGTAGCTTCTCTGAGTTCGCGAAACAAGAATCGACCGTTTCTATCGCCCTGACGGGTCAAACGGTATTAGACAACACAGCCGTTGTATTCACAGAACACGGCATCGAAATTCGTTTCCGTATTAATCTACCAGCTGATGGTCGTAGCATTCTTGCTAAGAAAGCGAACAACATCATCACTTTCTACTTACCGAAGTTTATTCGTCGCGCGACGCTTGAGCGTGAGTTAAACATCGATGCAATGATCAAACATTGTGAAACGATTGAAGACCAAGAAGCGCTGCGTGCTCAATTGGATGAAAACAACCTAGCGGCATTCGTTGCAAACGGCAGTGTGTTACCGCGTATCGCAGGTAACTGCGACCTTCCAATGAAAGACGCGGTACCTTTCGCAGCTCCAGAATCGCTGAGTGTTACTTTAAACACTCCAAACCAAGGCGACGTGACAGGCCTAGGTATTCCAAAAGGCATAACGCTGATCGTTGGTGGTGGTTTCCATGGTAAATCGACGCTGTTGAACGCCGTTGAACGTTCTATCTACAACCATATTCCTGGTGACGGTCGCGAAGGCATTGTAACTGCAATTGATACGATGAAGATTCGCGCTGAAGATGGCCGATGTGTACACAGCTTGAACCTGTCAAACTACATCAACCATTTACCAATGCAGAAAGACACGTCTGATTTCAGCACACAAGATGCGTCAGGCTCTACGTCTCAAGCGGCTTGGTTACAAGAATCGATTGAAGCCGGCGTTCAAACTCTACTTATTGATGAAGATACGTCAGCGACTAACTTCATGATTCGTGACGAGCGTATGCAAGCACTAGTGTCAAAAGGCGATGAGCCAATCACACCACTTGTCGACCGCATTGGTCAGCTTCGTGAAGAGATGGACATCTCTACCATTGTTGTAATGGGCGGCTCTGGTGATTACCTAGATGTCGCGAACACTGTGATTCAAATGCACGACTACCAAGCGGTAGATGTGACTGAAAAAGCAAAGGACGTGATTGCTCAGCACCCTACTCAGCGTACTAACGAATGTGAAACTGCTTTAGAAACGTTTGTCCCGCGTTCATTGAACCGTGCTTCACTCATGAACATTCTTACTGACGGTAAGTTCCGTGTTAACGCGAAGGGTAAAGAGTCACTGCGTTTTGGTAAGGAGTTTGCGGACCTTTCTGCGCTTGAGCAATTAGAATCGCCGTCTGAAGTGAACGCGATCGGTTGGGCTTGGTTCCAATTCGCGCAAACTCCAGGTTGGTCAAGCAACCCTGCGAAAGAGTTCAACGTTATTTTAGAAAACGAATGGCACGCTAACATGCCTAACTACGGTGACCTAGCGAAACCAAGAACATTAGATGTGATGGCTGCTCTGAACCGTATGCGTAAATCTCAGTTCAAGCCTTCGAACTGATTTCGTTAACTATCGGATTTATTGTGCTTCTAGGCTTTTGAAGTTCTAAGCTTTTAGTTTACTAAAGCTTCTAAGTCACTAGCTACTAACTAAGCAAATTAACTGTCTACGGCTCTCATTCTGAGGGCCGTAAATTTATCTAATCTCTATTTACCTAACCTCTATTGTTATCAAGACTCTCCAACGCTATAAATTCATAAAACCAATATTTACATCAATTACTTATCATATTGTGCAATAATAAAATTAGACACGTTGTTTACCGCCACCTAATACTGTCGATCCCAAAAATCATGACATAGCTTTTACAAAACCCTAGTGATATTCAGATAAAGTCCCGATTCGACAAGTGTAACCAAATGTAACAATCTCTTGAGGCTTCAATGAACCATAAACGCGTTAAGATGCGTGACCATAAAATCGAAGTGAACCTATTCAAAAACCGCGTAATCGTCGCGTTTTGTGGGATCTTGATGTTCACTCTTGTCTTAGTCGGTAATCTATACCGACTTCAAGTTGAAAATTTTAAAAGCTATCAAACTCGTGCCGATGGCAACAGAATCAAAGTATTACCTATCGCCCCTACTCGTGGACTTATTTACGACCGTAACGGTGTGTTGCTTGCAGAAAACAAGCTTGTCTTTGATCTGACGATGATTCCAGAGCAAACCGATGATGTCGATGCAATGCTCGCCAAGCTAGACAAATATGTGCCCCGTGATGCTGAGCAGATCGCTCGTTTCAAAAAACGCTATCACAACACCCGCCGATTTAAATCTGTGACTATTCTAGAGAACTTAACAGAAGAAGAGATTGCTAAGTTCTCTGTGCATCAGTACCAGTTCCCCGGTTTATCTATCGATACCAGCTTAAAGCGTTTTTACCCAAATGGTGAGGTGCTTACCCATGTTCTTGGTTACGTGGCGCACATCAATGATAGCGATCTCAGAAAGCTTGAAGAACAAGGTATAGAAGCGAATTATCAAGCCACGACAATCATAGGAAAACTGGGGGTTGAACGTTATTACGAAGGTATTCTGCACGGCACCAAAGGTTATCAAGAAGTTGAAGTAAACAGCCGTGGCCGAATAGTCCGAACCATTGAGTACGTGCCGCCAGTAGCCGGCAAAGATATCGTGTTAAATATTGACCTTGAGCTGCAAAAATACGTTTTTGAACAACTTGATCACCGCACCGGAAGCGCGATTATTCTCGATCCGAAAGACAACAGCGTGTTGGCAATGGCATCAAGCCCGAGTTACGACCCTAACCTATTTGTCGACGGCATTTCGAGTAAGAACTATCAACGCTTATTGAATGACCCTGCTCACCCGTTGGTAAACCGCACGACTTTAGGCGTTTATCCTCCGGCATCAACCGTTAAACCATTTATGGCTGTGGCAGGACTACAAGAACATGTCATCTCTGAAGATACCATTCGTAACGACCACGGCGTTTGGAGAATTCCTGGCTCTAAACGAAACTCTAAATCGTGGCGTGACTGGAAACGTTGGGGTCACGGACCTGTGGATGTCACCCAAGCGATTGAAGAGTCGGTAGATTCATTCTTCTATCAAACCGCTTTTGATTTGGGTATTGACCGAATTTCAAGTTGGATGAACCGATTTGGGTTTGGTGAACCGACAGGCATCGATATCTATGAAGAAAGCACTGCCAACATGCCGACTCGAGAATGGAAGATGATGCGTTATCGCACTCCTTGGTATCAGGGTGACACAGTTCCGATTGGTATTGGCCAAGGTTATTGGACATCCACTCCAATGCAGCTTGCTAAAGCAACATCAGTATTGGTTAATCATGGTAAGGTGATGCCACCTCATATCTTGAGAGCCACCTTAGATCACGGTGAAGATTTCAGTACGCAACAACTTGTCGAACCGGAGCCAATGCCTTCAATCACCGAAGTACCGGATAGAATTTGGGATGTGCCAATCAACGCGATGCGACTCGTAAACCACGGTAGTCGAGGCAGCGGTAGACGTGCATTTAAGGGAACTGACTACACGAGCGGCGGTAAATCAGGAACTGCACAAGTCTTTGATCTTGCGAAAGATCAGGTCTACAACTCGAAGAAACTCGCTAGGCATTTACTTGACCACGCGCTTTACACGGCTTTCGCACCGTATGAGCACCCTGAATATGTCGCAACTGTGGTTATTGAACACGGTAACGGTGGTTCAAAAGTCGGTGCGCCTTATATCCGTAAAGTATTCGACTATGCCTTTGAGCATAATAGTGGCGAGAGCAAAGATCATTCCTAGCACCAACAACTCAAGTCGCTACAACGCATAACGTAATGACGACAAAGCCCCACTTGTGTCACTCACAATGTGGGGCTTTCTGTTTTATGGTTCTACTCAACTAGGCAACTAAAAATGCCGGTCGATTATGAGCTTCTTAATACATGCCATGCTTCACAGAGCGTCTGGAATTTTGCGGTGTTGCCCTCATCTCTGTCTGGATGCCATCTCAACGCCAGTTGTCGCCAACGCTTTCTAATCTCATGGTGAGTGGCGTCTAAAGGTAACTCAAACAAGTTCAATGCTCGGCTTCGGTCCATATCGATCTCATCACCACCCACAAACTTTCTGTACCGAGTCCAAAACTCGTTCAACAGCCTTTTGACTTCGCCCTCGTCCGCTTCATAGTTAACCCAATTAATGTAGTACTCTCGAAGTGGGTCTTGATGATCGATGCTGTGACTGCTTCCGTGATAACGACCATTCATCAATTCAATGTCCATCGCTTGGACTTGTAGCCAACCATCAGGGTGTAAGGTTTCTTGAAGCTGATAAAGCGCATTCATGATAAGGAAGTTTTTTTTAAACAACTCTTTCTCAGGCACCGCATCTAACACTGGCACAAACCCAAGGTCGTTCAGATGAGCCGCCAATGTATGTACTTTCCATCCGCTTGGCTTTTGCTTGAGCACTTCCATTATCGGCCAAAGCAATGGGTTTTCCATATGGCAATGAAAGTTTGCTCTAACGTCTTGATGATTCGACATAGTTGACTCAGTTAGCTTCTCTGAATTAATGGATTTCTAGAACAGTGGATACTATAAGTAACCTGTTTCGCATCCGTTGCGTATCTACTTTAATTGAAAGCGATTTTCTACGATTTGTCGAGCTTAAGGACAAACAACTTTCTATCGCTTGGCTTAAAGACACCTTTCATCGTCAAAACCGAGTACCATTTCGTTGAATGCAACCATTAGGGCGTGTTGACCTTTCGCGGTTAAATTTTGTTCGAGATAAAAGCGTTTTAATCGCGGCGAGGGAGAAGTAGCCTAGTCATTCTAAGCAAATCTCCCTCAACAAAGAGTAAAACGCTTTTAGCCGAACCCTTCGGGCAGCGTTTGTTGGTCATTCCTACTACGTTATCGGCTTCTCATGTAGGCTAGCTACACATCGATGCCTCTGCCTTGTATAAATACCCAGCAACTCGCTGCAAAAATCAGCTCGAAAGATCAACACGCCCTAGTAACAAAGCCGCTCTTTTTGGTCCAAATACAAAAAAGGTCAGCGATTTAGCTGACCTTTCACATCTATCCCAATTTTAGGGACGAAGCATTGAACTCACTAGATAACGCCAAGCTCTCTCAGACGTTCCATTAGGTATTCGTTTGCTGTGTACTTTTCAGACAGCACTACTTCTGGTTTCGGGTGAAGGAATAGAGGCAAAGAGATACGAGACTTCTCTTGGCGTTCACCTGATGGGTTGATTACACGGTGAGTTGTCGATGGGAAGTAACCACCTGACGCTTCTTGAAGCATGTCACCGATGTTGATGATCATGTTACCGAAGTCACATGGAACATCTAACCACTCGTTATTTTGCGCTTTAACTTGAAGGCCCGGTTCGTTTGCAGCAGGAAGAACTGTCAGTAAGTTGATGTCTTCGTGTGCCGCAGCGCGGATTGCACCTGGCTCTTCATCACCTTGCATTGGTGGGTAGTGAAGAACACGAAGCAGAGTCTGTTCACTGCCGTTGATCATTTCTGATAACGCAATAGAGAATTTCTCTTGTACTTCTTTAGGAGCATGAGCTTCAACCCAACCTAACAGCTCTTGAGCAAAAGCATTCGCACGTTGGTAGTAATCTAGAATCTGTTCTTTCAGCTGCTCAGGGATTTGGCCCCAAGGGTATACGTGAAAGTACTCTTTGATGTCTTTTACAGTGTGGCCCTTAGCAACTTCAGACACTGAAGGTGGAAAATATCCATCTTGTGTTTCAACATTAAAGTGGAAGTTCTCTTTTTCTTCAGAGATGAAGAATTGATACCAGTTTTCGTAAATTGACTCAACAAGCTCTTTCGGGATTGGGTGGTTCTTAAGAACACCAAAACCAGTTTCACGTAGAGAGCGAACGAATTGTTCTGCTGCGTCGTCAGCAAGGTAATCGACAGTTTCCAGTTTCATGACTTTCTTTCTTGTTATGTAGTAATAGAGCGATTTTAAGGATCGCTTTGTTGTAAATCAAACTTTTGTGAAACTCTAGCAACCGTTTGTCTAGATACTGGGCGATAACGCTACTTTTCAACAAATCTGGTGATTAAAGCCCAATTGAACACTGTTCATTATTGTGTAACACTAATAAAAACTTCGACGAGAGATCTTGATATGACAATCACGCCACTTGCTCAAAATCGACCATTACTGTCATTGACGACGCTGTATCTGATTGTATTTCTATTTTCAGCGTTTGCTCCCTCTTCAAGAGCGGTATGGATTGCCGAAATTGTCCCAGCGCTTGCGATATTGGTGGGAATCTGGTGGTTATCAACCAAGCTCACCTTCACTAAGACAGCCTACGTTTTGATGTTTATCTGGCTGATTTTGCATACGATAGGCGCGAAATACACCTTCGCGGAAGTGCCATTTGATTGGTTCAACAACATGATAGGTTCTGAACGGAATAACTTTGACCGTGTCGCGCATTTCTCTATTGGCCTTTATGCTTACCCACTCGCTGAGTTCTTGATTCGTAAAAAACTGGCTCAACCGGTACTGGCATGTTTCTTTGCGCTATTTGCGATCATGAGTGTTGCTGCGGGTTATGAAATTATCGAGTGGTGGTACGCGGAGATTGCAGGTGGTGATGAAGGTATCGCGTTCCTTGGCTCACAAGGCGATATTTGGGATGCACAGAAAGATATGCTGTGTGACACCACTGGCGCAATTGTCTCGCTATTACTTCTTAAGCTTCAAGGGCGTGTCAAAGCTTACTAAGCTCAATTATTTACTCTGAGTATCAAAAGCAACGTTGAAATGCCACACACAAACCGTGCTGTGGCATTTTTAGTTTCAGCATTGTTTGCTCGTTTTAATATGACTGGTCGTTTCATCGTGACAGGTTATTTCATCGTTACCTTGCCACCAACAAACTTGTAGGCTGGTGTACCTCGAACCAAAGTATCTCGCGCAAATTCAATTCCGCATTCAGGGCACACACATGGCTTTGTCGTGAAATCTTCAACGATACGCTCCTTAAAACATTTCACGAGTGCACCTTTACCGCCTTTCCGATACTTAAAAAGTTGCGTTTTACATTTGGCACAGAAAATCTGAACCGTCTTGGTCGGTTGTTTCTTGTTTGGTTTAGCCATAGAAGTTAATGATTGAACTCTTTATTTCTTAAGTTTAGGGGCGACAAGAACCAAGCTTATCCCTAGAAGTATAACGGTTGTTGAGACTATAAATTGCATAGTGACAGGTTCAGATAACAGTAATACACCACCAAGTGTTGCGATAACTGGAACAGAAAGCTGTGCAATAGACGCGACCACGGTATTCAGTTTTTTCACTACGTAATACCACAAACTATAACCCACACCTGAAGCCACAGAGCCCGATATAACCGCGTAAATCAAACCTTGCTCAGTGATAGACACTTGCGTTAACGCATTAGGAATCAAAACTAACAAGCTTAATGCCAAAAGGATAACTAGCGAACTGAATCCAAAGTTAGCGGTCGTAGATTGCAGTGCGTTTGACGATTTCTTTCCTGCCAATGTGTAAATGCCCCACCCAATTCCGGCCAGAGACATCAAGATAATAGAAACTAAGTCGGGTGCTTGAGTTGATTCTGTTGGCATTAACAAGTAAACAAGCCCTGCGACAGACAACAAACATCCGCCCCACTCAATGAGTGACATTCTGTTGCCAGAAAACAAGTGCGCGGCAATCATCGTAAATTGCACCGCGACAAACAACACCAGAGCACCAAGACCTGCGCCGAGCTCTAAGTAAGCAAACGAAAAACCAAACATATACACGAGCAGTGACAGTATTGACGTGAATTGAAACTGTGATTTGAGCTTTGTGTATAGCGAGGTGTTGCTTGCTAACTCACTTTTAGCTTTAGATTGGGAAGATAAAGCTAATAAAATTAGAAGCGTAAGCGCACCAGATAAGATGCGAACGATCGAAAAGCTCAAAGGATCAATCGTTTGATCCATTAAGGCCCAGCGACACAAAACTGAATTAGCAGCAAATGCCACCAGCGTAATAAATGTAACCATCAGAGTTTGCATCGTTTTTTCCTAAATGAGTTATTTGGTCCTAACTGAGTTTTCTTGGATTTCAATCAACGTCAGGCTTCACCCAAACTTGGCTAAAGTCGAACCAACCTAATGCATTACATTTCGCGTTTTGCAACGTACCACATTGATCTTTATTGACGCCTAACCAGCAATGGAACATTGGAATCAATTGATTACTTTGGACAAGTTGTTTACCGAGTTGTCTTGCTGGGAATTGCTCGAATTCCCCCGAACGCCAACGGTCAATCATGTGACACCATTGGTCGAAGTCTTCTGCCGGGCTAGATTCATCAAGAAAACTGTAGTCCATTAGCCAACCGGCTAAAGCGTCGTCTCTGTTATTCGCAATTCCCATAGGGTTAATCCAGATGTCCACATCATCAGCATGCGGTGGATCGGTTTCGTAACCCAAAAGCTCAACATCAACATTATATTGCTTAAGCACAGTAACAATGGCCTTCGCGAGCGTAGGAAACATTGGATGTTGGCATTGGTAAGCTAACTTTATTGCAGGCTTACTATCGGCTGGTGGACATTCCGGAATCTTTAACTTGATATCGTACCAACCAGGCTTGATGCCATAAGCGTGTAACACGCCCAAATCGATAACGGTCTCTTTTGGAATATGAACAAACAGATCCGCCGCATTCAACGCGTTAGATAAAAACTGTGCCCAAGCAGGATCTTGTGCAATACCTTTCTTTCTATTAAGCAGTAAATACGTGCAGCCAGGATCGAGTTCTACTTCATCGCTATCGCCACGGTCGGCCATAACAGGCTTAGATAGGCTTGGGTAAACCATTGAAGAATAAGCTTCATCCACCACCCAAACTTCAACGCGATCAATTAACGGTCTAAAACCAAAGTACCCATTAAAAGCGGTTAACACGAGTTGTTTCTCGTCGTTCTTTTCAATGCGATAAGGTCCTGTTCCAATCGGTCGAATATCGTAATCTTCACCACGTAAAGTGATCGGTAACGTGACTTTAGCGACCGACTCCGTTAATGCGAGCGGAAAATACTTGTCTGGACGTGTGAGAAAGACATCTACGACACAATTTGCAGGTGAAGAGACATCTTTGATATGCGAAAACATGTTGAGAGGTTCGAGGGCAAGAAGTGTATCCACAACATGGTTGGTTAACAGAGGTTCCCCGTTATGAAAACGAACACCGGGCCTCAAGAAGAACCGCCATTGATAGTCACTAATCTGCTGCCACGAGTGCGCAAGATCAGGCTGGAGCTGATCGTTTTCATCCAAACGCGTTAGACCACTGAAGACTTGGCAGGCGATGTGTTGCTCTGAACGACGCATAGACTTTGTCGGATTAAGCGTGGATAGCGGACGGTAATAAGGCAAACGAATAACTTGTTCGCCCTCTTGATACTGTACACCCAAGTAGTTTTGAATAACTTGGGTGAGTTTGGCAGCATTGTGATCAAGCACTGACAGCGCCTGCCCAATTTTGCCTTCTTGTAAATAGCGTCTTGCTAAGTTTTCACTGACATCACAACGATTCTGTTTAAAGATAAGTTGAGATAACTTCCCTCGACCAGCTGCAGGTAACCATTCTACCCACCCTTCTTCTTCAAGCTTGTTGAGTACCATTCGGGCATTACGACGGGTACAACAAAGCACATCCGTGATGTCGTCGAGTTGAACATCAGAATCTTTACCATCGAAGTATTCAAACAGGGTTTCAAATTGAACGCGAAGTCTTGGGCTGCTCATAAAGAGGAAAACTTATTCAAAGGACATTGAATTCAGTTTCCCTATTTTATGGCGTAAAATCAATATTACTGACACAATTTTATTGTGAATTATGAGTACGACATCCTAAGATGTTATTCAATCTTAAGGGTTAAGTGCTTTTACCGTAAAGGATTACATTACATCGCAGCCAATTTCATTAGCGATTTCACGGAGCTGCTGTTCATCGTCTAATTTTATCGACCATTTACACTCAGAACCGTTAGCTGAAATGACATTTGCCCCTTTTCCGATCAATTGAATTGCATCGACTTGGGCTTGCAGCGTGACTCTATGCTCACCATCTAAACGAACAACCAATTCATGTGCGGTTGCGATGACTTTTCCACTTTTAAACGTTATGACCATGGGCTTCTCGGGTTACTTCTTTAAATACTGATTGCTTGTTCTAAGTACTGATTACTTCTTCTAAAGACAAAACCAGCGTACGACTGCCTAGTCTGTTATCGCTTATGTTTCTTAACGGCAATGGTTAAACGGCTGGTACAAACTAAGCGTTGACGATCATCAGTGATATTGATCTGCCATACTTGAGTAGAGACGCCCAAGTGAATAGGCTCAGCAGTACCAATGACATGCCCTTCACGCATTGACCTTACGTGGTTCGCATTGATATCGAGCCCAACGCAATAATAGCCTTCTGGTACGCAGAAGTTTGCAGCCAATGAGCCAAGCGTTTCTGCTAGCACAACCGATGCGCCGCCATGAAGCATACCCAGTGGTTGGTGCGTAAAGTGACAAACCGGCATGGTTGCTACCAAAGAATTGTCATTTACTTCGGTGTAAACAATGTTGAGGTGTTCAATTAAGGTATTTTTTGAGGTCGCGTTGAAGGTATCTAGGTCAACGGGCTTTTTCCAAATACTCATATAGGTTCCTTAATTATTGATCTTGTTATCGCGTGCATAGCTTTTTTCTATATTACCGCTGTTAGTTATCTTACAGCCCTTAGCTATTACGCAAGTTGATGTTAACATGCATAAAAACCGAATACACAGAGGATATTGTATGACGTCATGGATGAAGTTTGCCTCGCTTCTCACACTTGCAGGCCTAACCGCGTGTAGCGCTTCTCCGACAGGCAGAAACCAATTGCTGCTTTTTTCAGATAAAGACATGTCTCAGCTCGGAGCACAATCTTTTGAACAAATGAAGAAAGAACAACCCATCAGTAAAGATGCCAAAACTAACGCTTATGTACAATGCGTAGCGAACAGCATCACTCAATATATTCCTAAACAAGGTTTTAGTGAATGGGAAGTTGTTGTGTTTGATAGTGACCAAGTTAATGCATTCGCCCTACCTGGCGGAAAAATCGGTGTATACACAGGGTTACTTAAGGTTGCAGTCAATCAAGACCAACTCGCAACGGTTATTGGTCACGAAGTGGCACACGTTCTAGCGGACCACAGTAATGAGCGCCTGTCTCAGTCTCAAATCGCTAATACTGGCTTATCTATTACTAACGTCGCGTTAGGCGCATCTGAGTACAAACAGTATCAAGGTATGACGATGGCCGCGTTAGGATTAGGCGTTCAATATGGCGTTATTCTGCCGTATGGGCGAACTCAAGAGTCTGAAGCCGATGTTGTTGGTTTAGAGTATATGGCTCAAGCAGGGTTCGATCCAAACCAAAGTGTCAACTTGTGGCAAAACATGGCGAAAGCATCAAGCGGTAATCAACCGCCAGAATTGCTTTCTACGCACCCTTCCCACAGTACGCGTATTAAAGATCTACAAGCAACGATAAAAACGCTTCCTCAATCAGGGTCACCAAAACCAAATTGCAAAGCGTAATCTAAGTAAGAATCGCCTAGCTGGTGTAAATACAAAAATGCCCTATCCATATTGGTTAGGGCATTTTTAGTTTCTTGCTTTCTAACAGTTCAAGTGCGCTAAGCAGCTGGATAATTCCAACAACAGAAAGTCACTGGTTAAGTACCAAGAATTTGTAATGGTAGGCTTAATAGCTGGTCACCGGTCGATGCAAAATACCAGATAACACCGATCAAACTGCTCACTAAACCCACATACCAAACGAACGACACGACTTGCCCGTATTTGTCTAACGGTAACAAGTGACTGTGATGACGTCCTTTCCATTCGAACAGTATTTCAACACTGCCCATAATCAATAAGAAACCAAACAGGGTTAAATTCAACTGATAACTCAATACCACGCCAGCAACGGCAGCCGCGACACACAACACAATACCAAGCACACTGTTCATCGAGAAGCTGATACTTTTAAGAACATGTCCGCCATCGAGAGGCAAAATCGGCAATAGGTTGAACAGGTTTAATAGAGCATTAAATACCGCAAGGCCGGCAAAGAACATTTCTCCAGTAGCCCAATACAGCACCATAAATACTAACGACAATATCAGGCCGAACAATGGCCCCATTATTGAGATAACCACATCTTGCCAGCGCGTATTAATCTTTTCATCGGATAACGCTAAACCACCAAGAAATGGTATCAAATAAATGCCTTTGGTCTTCATGCCGAAGTATTTCATCGCTCTAATATGACCGTACTCATGGAACATTAAACAAGCGATTAAGGCCAAAGCGAACTGAATTGAAAACAACCATGAATAGGCCGCTAAACTCGCAGAAGCAAGTACGACCTTGATTAGCTTGGCGCTTTTTAGCGCTTTCATACCAAGCGACACCAACCCAATTAGGCTAAAACGCTTCTCTGGTTTAGGAGCGATAACAGGAGTTTGTTGTTCGATATCTTTGGTGTTTCGATTGCCTTCGGTAATGGTTTGGCCATTCACCGACGCTTTATACGTCATTTCAAACGGTTGCCACTGAACGGTCGACTCAACGTGACACTGCAACGTTTCATCTCCAGCGCGTAGTGTAAATTCGTGTTTTCGTGCGTCTTCTTGATCTGTGGTCGCATCTAATTGAGATACCAGAGTGTTGTCCCAATACAACTGTTGCCACCCTGCCATTGACCCTTCTAAACGAAGCGGTTTACCAAGAAACTCTATCGCGAGTAATTCCAAACTTAAATTCCAATTTAAAGACTTCTAACGAGTGTCGATATTATGCCGATTTAGCGATCGGCGGTAAACATAAACAAAGTTGTTACATATTGAGCAATTGAACACTTTTTGTACCAATAGCTAACATAAACATTCTGGTCACACCTCCAACCACGGATAAAGCATTGATTGTAATTATATTATTAGTGTTAGAGTGCCGCCCCTCAAAAATATAACCTCTCAAAATAACAACTATTTCTTTGACTTTATATAAAACATGAATTTAACATACTGTTTACATTAGAGCTTCAACACCAACAATGCTCAGTGTGTTTTCAAACAATAATAATGAAATTCGATGCCCTAGGAGGGTCAAGGATGAAAACAATACAACGCTCTCTCGTTTCGCTTTCTGTGCTATTTGCATGCAATTCACTTGCGGCTGGCTTCCAAGTTGCTGAGCATTCTGCCTCAGGTCTTGGTCGCGCATTCTCAGGTGAAGGCGCTGTAGCCGATAACGCGAGTGTACTAGCGAGAAACCCCGCCGCAATGACCCTATTTGATACAGCCCAATTTTCAGGCGCGGTTTCTATCGTTGATCCAGAGGTTAACGTTTACGACGTTGACGCTAACGAGCATTCAAAAGATGTTGCGCCGTTGCAAGTAGTACCAGCTGCATATTACATCAGCCCAATCAACGATAAGTGGGCTTGGGGTATCGGTATGTTCACCAATTATGGTGTTGCTACGGATTATCCTGATGACATCTCGGCAGGTGATATGGCTGGTGATACGTCGCTTCTATCTGTCAATCTAAATCCAAATATTGCGTATCGCGTGAATGAATCATTTAGCGTTGGTGCAGGTTTTAACCTTGTGTATGCGGAAGCTGAACTTACTCGCCATAAAGGCGAGCTCGCTAACTTTGTTGGTGGAAATTCATCTGACAAACTTATAGGTATGACCGGTGAAACATTTGCCTATGGTTGGAATGTTGGCGCGATGTATGAGCTGAACGAAAACAATCGCTTTAGTATTGCTTATCGCTCTTCTGTTGATCTTGATTTCGATGACGGTGAATTTACCAGCTACGACTCAGGTAGAGCAACATCTCCCAAAGTTGATGGTCGTCTTCAAATCGAGCTTCCTTCTATTCTGGAGCTTTCAGCATTTCACCAACTTAACGAACAATGGGCAATTCACTACGGTTGGCAACAAACTGATTGGAGTACTTTTAAGGAGTTAAAAGCAACAAGTCCAGATTGTACTGACAACGGTGTAGCTGGTCAGTGCTTCTACAAACCTGAAAAATATGAAGACAACAATCGATATTCACTAGGCGCGACGTACCAACTAAACAGCAAGTGGACATTAAGAGCTGGTTACGCTTATGACGAACAAGCTGGTGAAGCAACTTTAAGTATTCCTGATAGTGATCGTATGTGGTACAGCGCTGGCTTCACTTATGTTTGGAGCGAAAATATGACTGTCGATGCCGGATTCGCACTTGTTGTAAGTGATGACGGTGAGTTCACTGAGACAAATGGCGCCCAGCAAGAAAGGACTTTCGAAGCAGAAGGTACCGCTTACCTTTCTTCAGTTCAGCTTAACTACACTTTTAACTAAATCAGGATCGTATCATGAAACGTAACTTTAAGATTTCTCTACTATGTTCAGCGATCCTGCTAGCAGGTTGTGGCGACAACACTGAAAGTTCGGGAACAAGTAACCAACAACTTGAAGCCTATCTAGAAACGTCTTTGGCAAGAGCGACAACTCAAAAAATGCTCTTGCAAGGTAGTAATGCATCAGTTCCTTTAAGTAATAACCTATTATTTGACTCTACAGATGGCACGTTAGCGATCCCAACAGGTGGCGACGATAGCATTTCCAACCCAAAAGCAGCGTTAAATTATGCCGATGGTTTTTCGACCAGCATGCCAATTTACATCGAGTTTGAAGGCGACGGTTTTGGTGATACTCCTGGAGTTGTTACTTCTGGCGTAACATTATTAAAACTCACTAAGAAGTTAACCGACACGTCTGCAACGGCTCAAATACCAACACCTGTAGCCAGTTCGGAATACACAGTTTACAAAGTAGGTTCAAACCTAGCAGTTACCCCAAACACTCCGTTTGACGAAAAATCTGAATATTTGCTTGTCATTACTGATGACGTTACCGATGTAAATGGCAATCCAGTAGGCACATCTCAAAGCTATGCCGGTCTAAAAACAGACACGAAAACTTATTCAACAGGTGACTTAGCCAGTGCGCAAACTTTAATTAAAGGTCAAGAAGCTATAGCTGCGGCTGTTGGTGTCGATGCGGAAAAGATTGTGTATTCAGCTTGGTTTACTACAACTTCCGTGGGTGATGTTCTTGCCTCTACTGCATCGTTGATTGGTGGAATGATTGATGCTGGAGCCCCACTTTCGACTTATTGGAATGGCAGCGCAAACCCAAATAATGTTGATCTGACAAACGCTTACAATCTTAGTTTAGATACGTCATCAACAGCACTATTTGACGTCGCGATCGCTGCTGATGCCAACTTCAAAAAATATCTCGGAAATGACAGTGATTCGGAAACCGCAACATTAATTGGTGGGATCCAAGGTATTTACGCCTTAAACACCCCTGCTATTATCCGAGCTAATGTAAATGTAACCAAAGGTACCATTCAGCTTCCCTACTTCTTAGAAACTGATTCAACTAAGTTCTCTACAACCCCATTTGCATCAGCATTGGACAGTATAGCGGTTATCAAAAGCGCACTAACGGATAGCTCTACAAGTTCTTTCGTTGGTGGAGAGTTGGTTAAATTAGGATTAGACCCAACAAACCTTAGCGCAGCTGATGTGACGACTTTAATGGGAAAAACACTCACAAAGGACGCAAGTGGAACAGCTCTAGATAGTGAACGTCTTGTCACTCAATATTCACCAATACCACAAATTAAATCACTCGAAGCTGTTGATGTGCTTTTGTTTACCCCCACAACTGGCACGCCTTCAGGTGTAGTCATTTATCAGCACGGTATTACCTCTGTAAAAGAAAACGCGTATGCATTCGCTGCTAATTTAACAGTCGAGGGTCTTGCAGTAATAGCCATTGATCACCCTATTCATGGCTCGCGTTCACTTGCAGGCGGTGCTATATCAACTAACGATAATGCTCTGTACTACTTGAATCTAAGCGCTTTGCCCGTTGCGCGTGACAACATCCGTCAAAGTGTACTTGATGTGATAGGTCTTCGTATGGCTCTTGAAAAAGTGGGCAATGACTTTACTGGGACACCATTGGCCGGAGTGAACGTAAACGATGCAACGGTCAAATTTATGGGCCATTCACTGGGCGGTATTACTGGATTTACGTCAGTAGCTACATCTGAAATTGCTGGTACACATAAATTTGGCTCGGCGGTATATGCTAATTCAGGTGGGCACATTGCTGAATTACTCTTCGCATCGGAAACCTTTGGTCCTGAAATCAAACACAATCTAGCTAAACAACTGAATACGTCTTACAAGGACTCAGTCGCTACAGCTTGTACGACCAACAACATTGAAGATGGTGACTGTTACACCGCTTTTGCAACTGGGAATCCAACTAGCGCCGCAGCGATTGAAACTGAGCTGGTTGCATTTAAAGTCGCAGCTCAAACCCTTATTGACACCGTTGATCCACATTCACTTGCAAACACTGAAGATCTGACATCATTTAGATCTAGCTACCCAACGTTGTTGCTCCAGTCACAAAATGACAAAACAGTTCCAAATACCGGAATTGCAACGTCTTTTACTGCTTCATTTGTTGGTTCTGAAGGCTTAGGTACAACGTTAGGGTTGAGCGACTCTACAAAAGCGAGTCCTACAACTGGTAACCGCTTGTTCGTTCAGTACAACGAAACAGCTCAGCACTCTACAATTATTGGTCCACAAGCCGATCTATCTGATAAAGACCATACATTATCAATGCGATCACAAGCAGCTGACTTCTTAGATAATGATAGCGTAACCACCGCAGTAACTGACACATCTTTACTTGAATAATAAATTAGCCATTGATTAATGGTTACATCAAATGCCAGCCTAACCGCTGGCATTTTTGTTCCTGTGACTAGCCAACCTTCCCTAGTTAACCGTTTGCATAAAACTTTAAAACACAAATGGTTGATCTCAGCTAAAATTAATCAAGACAGAATACCGTACGACCTCTTTCTTTATTGTAAATAAAGTGGATAATAGCCCCGTAATTTAATACCTAATAAATGTGAGTCCATTATGTCTTCTGAAGCTACTATGCTAGAACGCTGCCAATCTAAATGTGAACTATGTGGTTCTGATTCTTCTCTTACTGCATACGCAGTGCCGCCACACAGCCACGTAACAGTGGATCACGGCATCATGGTATGTGACAAATGTCTTGGTGAGATTGACGATCCTAAAGATATCAACCACTGGCGTTGTCTGACTGACAGTATGTGGAGCCAGGAAGCGCCAGTTCAAGTAACGGCATGGCGTCAACTTACTCGTCTGAACTCTGAAATCTGGGCTCAAGACGCGCTAGACATGATGTACCTTGAAGAAGAAACATCAGTTTGGGCACAAATCGGTATGTCTGCTGATGACAAACCTCTTGACGTGAACGGCGTTGAACTTAAGAAAGGTGACGACGTAACAGTAATCAAAGACCTGCCAATCAAAGGTACTAACCAAGTGATTAAGCAAGGTACTGTTATCCGTGGTATCAGCGTTGGTGACGATCCTAAGCTTGTTTCTGGTAAAACAAACGGCGGTCAATCAATGTACGTAATCGCTGAGTTCTGCCGTAAGAAGTAATTCTTCTTTTCGCTGAACAAAATCTAAAAAGGCGCTAATGAATAATTAGCGCCTTTTTAATATCTCAAATTTTCACGACTTAAAACTATCAATAAGTTGCTCACGGTACTCTTTAATGACCGACACCAAAGAGCCTTTGATACCACTGACTTGTTTCGAGTGCGGACACCACAACGCGAATCCAAATTTGAATCCTTCCACCATTTGCGCAGAGTGAATGGGCTCTATTGAATGTTTTGAAAATTCAGAGTCGGTAAAAAAGGCCTTAGGAAGAAGTGCCCATCCAAAACCCTCTTCAAGCATTTTGATCATTAACGAAAGCTGATCGATCTCTTCATAGTCAGAGCTCACGATAATCTTTTCAGACATACCTTCATCAATCAGAGACTTCAATACGAACTGTTTAGAGTTCCTAAGTGCGACTAATACTTCGTCTTTATCGATATGTGAGAGTTCTCCCCCTCTCTGTCCGAATGGATAGAACTCAAAATGCCCAAGGAAAGTAGAATCAAAACTGTGCATCGCTCGGCTATTATGGGCGTTCACAAGTCCAAAGTGATATTCCCCACTTTGTATTCCTTGTTTAATTTCGTTCTTATTCCTAACCAGAAAGTTCACTCGCATCATTGGGAAATCGTGCTTAAGTCGTTTTCGTATATCGACCAAAACACGTTGTGGAACGAAACTAGAATACGCGATTGTTATTTTCTCTAACCCACCATAAGAGAGGCTCAACGCCACTTTGTCAAAAGTACGAGCTTGTTCAATCGTCTGTTTTGCGTAGTGATAAAGGAGGTGCCCGTCCTCCGTTGGTTCAACAGAGCGCCCGACCCTTTCAAAAAGACTCACCGCAAGATGATCTTCCAAGTTTGTAATCACCTGACCCACGGTCGTTCTGTGCTTGTTAAGCTTTACCGCCGCCTTGCTAAATGACCGCTGTTCATAGACAGTCACAAACGCGAGAAGTTGTTCAATACTAAAGTTCATTTTGATGTACTTACTTTCTTAGTCATGCATACGAGATAGAAAAACATCTACTGCAACAGAATAATAATGATAAAAATACAGCGCAAACGTAACTACTGATTTGTACCTTTGCTGCCTATCCTTCCTAGTATATACCTAAACCTGTCTGTATTTGATGGATCTGATCCTCTATATACGATTATTAACATTGCCATAGTTCCTTTATCGTTACCTTCTTAAAACGATAGAGACAGACCCATGAACACAATGCCACATGAACTCGTGTGGGGTGAGATCTACTTCCCTCCTTTGCTATTGGTTATCGCGTTAGCTTATGTATTGACGATATTGACTGGCTCAATCGCGACAAAACTTGGGCTACATAAATATGTCGCTTTTCCTGCAATTGCCGAATTAAGCCTAATCGTGATTTTCGTCGGCGTTATCGGTCAATTCATTACCATCTTCTGAGGCATTCACCTTGATTAAACGTTATCTCATCACGCTACTACTGGTCATTGCCGCAAGCTCTGTTGTTTATAGCTATTACCAATCTTATTCGAGTAATCCCTGGACTAGAGATGGTCAGGTCAGCGCTTACATAGTTTCAATTACTCCCCGAGTTACAGGGCAAGTGACTAAAGTCCATATTGAAGACAACTCACAGGTGGCGAAAGGCGACTTGCTGTTTGAGATCGACCCAAGCATTTATCAAGCGGCCTACAATAAAGCGCTGGCGACACAGAAACAGGCTCGCGCGCTCTTAGCAAAAGCTAAAAACGAAGAGCAACGCGCATTGAACTTAGAAAAGAGAACACCTGGCGCTATGCCAGTGCTGACATTGAATAACCTGAATAACGCGGTTGAGACAAATGCAGCTAACGTTGCACTAGCAAAAGCCAACGTTGAAGAAGCGCATTTAAATCTTGAATACACCAAAGTGTACGCGCCAACCAACGGTTACATCACGAACTTAAACCTACGAGAAGGCTCTCAAGTCGTAGCCAATACACCGGTAGTTGCATTGATCGATGAAGACAGTTTCTGGATCGAAGGCTATTTCAAAGAAACTGATCTGGTGAATGTTGGCCCTAACGACAAAGCGCTTGTCACTCTTATGATGCACAACAATATTCAATTAGAAGGCCATATCAAAAGCATTGGCTTTGGTATTGCAACACAAGACGGCAGCACAGGTAATGACCTTCTTCCTAACGTGAACCCAAACTTTCAATGGATTCGTCTTGCTCAACGTATACCAGTCAAAGTAGAGCTTGATAACGTGCCTGAAGACTTACAACTTCGTGTTGGCATGACAGCTTCACTCAAAATAATCAAATAGTTGGATGGCTTTTATGTTCAGTGCATCAACCAAAGAAGCCATTAAAGCGGCTCTCGCTATTGTTATCTCTATCTGTGTTGCGTTGTGGTTTCAATGGGAGAAACCTTATTGGGCGGCAATTGCGGTTGCGGTCATGGCACTGAACGAGAGCTTTGCTCATTCAATAAACAAAGGCCACAACCGATTAATGGGCACCTTATTAGGGACGGGTTATGCCTTTTTCTTGATT
Source organism: Vibrio sp. Vb339 (assembly GCF_902751245.1). Classification (NCBI taxonomy): domain Bacteria; kingdom Pseudomonadati; phylum Pseudomonadota; class Gammaproteobacteria; order Vibrionales; family Vibrionaceae; genus Vibrio; species Vibrio sp. Vb339. Next base: position 1,402,607 of record NZ_CADDIS010000001.1, read on the forward strand.
GCGATGTTTTCTCAGGATCGCTTTCTGTTTTTGATGTTTTTCACTTTATTTCTCGGTACATGCATCTTCATGTCGAGTGATGAAAAATACGGTTATGTCTTTTCTATAGGCTTTGCAGTTTGCTCGATCATCTCTTGTATGGGTGGATTCGATAACCAAATTACATTCTATTTTGCAGTGCTTCGAATACAAGAAACTCTATTAGGTGTTATCACCTTCTCGATTGTTTATCGTCTGATCTGGCCTGTAAACACTGAGCAGAACTTTGTACAACGATTTGAAACAAGCAGAGAAACGCTGATAACAGCAATGAGCGATACCAACAACCTTGATATAGAAGCCTTAGAGTCCAATACCGCTAATATTGAAAAGCTCTATCAACTGTTGGATTTGCCGCTCGCTGGGAGTTATCACCTAAAAGAAAATATTCACGCATGGCGTTTACGAATCAACGAAATGGCGCATATTCAAGAGCGTCTGCTTGAGATCGCCTCGGGTGAACTGACTCAAGCTATTGATTGGGTCGCTCTCACCCAAAAAATGGAAAAACTCGAGTTAATGGCGCCAAACACATCACTAATTGATGATGTGCCATTTGTGATGAGTGAGAAGAATAACGTTTCTTGGCACCATGAGCACCGTACGTTTGTTCAACACCTTAATGAAGATGGGAGAAAAGTCTTACAAGGTGTCTCGATGTTCGTCACGTCGTTATTGGTTTGGATATACCTGCCTGTACCGGGTGGCTTTATTTTCCCGATGATTGCTGGCATATTTTCTTCAATGCTTCCAACTATGCCGCCAAGTGTTATTAAGGATGCGTTTTTTGGTGTCATTGGAACGGGCACGGTTATCTTGCTTCAATATATCTTTATCATGCCGATGATGACTGAATTGTGGCAATTGGCGTTGTTCTATTTCATCAACAGCATAGTGATATGGAAAGTGTTTGCGACACCTAAACTTATGGTGCATCGAATACTTGGTATAAACCTGCTGGTCGTACTGACATCTGGCGCGCTTAATCTAACACCGGTTTATCAGATTCAAACACCATTGCTAATGTTAACCACACTGCTCATCATTTTGATGATAGGAAAATTATTCACAGACCTCTTTAGGGTCAAGAGTATCGCTTAGTCTCGTTACGCGGAATCGCTTAACTTGAGATAAGAAAATGAAAAAAGGCGCAATTAAGCGCCTTTTGAATGTCTATTACTTACTGATTTATATGGCTTGCTGACTCAAGATCAGTTGTTGTTCAGCCACACATCTTGGTTTTGTGGAGCTTTCTTCTTCTTTTTCTTCTTGCCTGTACCAGCCGGTGGCGCAACAGGCTTTAGTGCTGCGATAAGTTCAGCTGTCGCTTCTTCATCCACTTCAAAGCCTTCAATCTGCTCACGCTCAAGACGAATCTTGTTCTTCTTCTCGATGATTTTGAAGTGATGGTAATCTTCGTGATCGATCAGAGATAGTGCAAGACCAACCTCGCCTGCACGACCACTTCGGCCGATACGGTGCATGTAGTCTGATGGGCTACGCGGCAAGTCAAAGTTGATTACCACAGGAAGCTTCTCAATATCCAGACCACGTGCCGCGATGTCAGTCGCGATAAGAACGTCGATCTCGCCAGATTTGAAATCTTCTAGGATGCGAGTACGTGAACCTTGCCCTTTATCACCGTGGAACACTTCAGCGATGATCCCGCGCTTGTAAAGCTTGTCTGCTAGGTGCTCACAGCTGTTCTTCGCATTAACGAAGATCAGAGCTTGGCGCCATTCGTGTTGTTGAATTAGGTGTGCGAGTAACGCTGTCTTGCGACCTTTTTCTACTTCAAATACACGTTGAACCAGTGTGCTCGCATTGGCACTTTGAAGTTGAACTTCAATTGAATCGCTTAGTAGTTCGTGAGTCAGCGTTTTAACTTGCTCAGGGAAAGTTGCAGAGAACAACAAAGTTTGTTTCTTGCTCGGTAAGAGCTTCAAGATTGCATCAAGTTCTTCGGTAAAACCTAGGCTTAGCATTCGGTCAGCTTCATCAAGCACTAACGTTTTTACTTTGTCTAGCTTTATAGCGTTGCTTGAAATAAGGTCAAGCAGACGACCCGGTGTTGCCACCAAGATATCAGTGCCGCCACGTAGCGCCTGCATCTGAGTGTTTACCGATACACCACCAAACACACAAACCGTTTTAATCGCGCCATTGAAATGCACAGCGTAAGACTTAACGCTGTCAGCCACCTGCTTAGCAAGTTCACGAGTAGGAACCAAGATAAGGCCAGAAACAAAGTTACCTTTACCTGAACGACGGTCCAGAGGGGCATCTTCATGAATCGTTTGTAACAGTGGAAGTGCAAATGCTGCGGTTTTACCTGAACCGGTATTTGCGCCTGCAATTAAATCGCGTCCTGCTAACACACTTGGAATAACTTGCGCTTGGATAGGCGTTGGCTGTTGGTATTCAAGCTCAGATAAACGAGCCATCAAAGGAGAGATTAAGCCAAGATCAGAGAAGTTGGTTGGTGTCGTGGTGTTAGTCATTAATTGCGGGAACTCAAAGCTAAAATAATAGCGCGCTATATTAACGTATTTCAGCAGTATTACGTAACTAAATCGCCTTTTCGCTTCTATTTCACCGATTAATACCCATCAGAAATGAAGTTATCTATGTGAGAACCTCGATACTCGCCGTACCAACTTCGTCTAAGAGTATTCCAGCTACTCAATTGTCGTGGGTGGCAGTTAGTTCAGCCATCCTGCTACCGTTTGTTCCGGTGCATACGAATTCGGTTCGGTTAACCAAACGGCTACTGCATCTGGTGTAGCGACGAGTGGCTCAAAATTGATGTTAAATTGCCATTCAGACTCACCACGTTGGTAACCGTCGTAAACCACAACAAAATCATGCTCGAGTTTCTTACCCCTGTTCTCGCCCGCCTTAACACTGGTGACTTCGTTCATCGCCAGTAAAGCTATATGAGCAACATAATCCCCTTTGCCTTCGTAACTTACGCTGAACGTATCGCCTTTATGGTTGACCGTTAGCTTGGGGTTATTTTGTTGTTTAAGCGAAGGTAACGTTCTGTCTAACCAGTTAAAGTAACCGCGCCACTCTTTTCCATCGACAACAAAGCCCGGTGTATAAACCCCACTTGTTAAGCCGTAAGCTTTATACAGTCGTTGCTTCTGACTGAACGCCTTACTCGCGAACTTATCGCCCCAACCTAGGTAATCCCAATAATCGACGTGATAGGCAAGCGGAATGATTTGTGTCCACAGTTTTGGATGGTCTTCAAAAGTACTGAGGTATTGATCTGCAGGTGGACAACTTGAACAACCTTCAGAGGTGAAAAGCTCGATAACCTGTGCGGGCTGGCCTTCATTACTCCAGGTTTGTGCAAGTGACACTGGGGAATAGAAGCCGATCGGTAAGGCAAATAAACAGAGTTTAATCAATGATGAATTGCGTTTGGCGTGTGACATACCGAGATCCTTGTACAAAGCAAATTGAATGGCGCTCAAATACAGACCGTTATGCCTAGGTTTTTCTTTCAGGTGCTTAGTTTACGAAGAGATAGAGTTTATTTCAGATACAAAAACGCCAGCTTTAGAAGCTGGCGTTTTCTTAAAATTCTATATTTACATGTTAACGCTGAGATTAACGGTTAATACCGATATCGCGTTGCATGTGACCAGATAGGTCGCTTGCGTAGTAACTACGTGGAGAGTTGTCTATGAAAAGAATATCGAAAATGTGTGCAATCAATCCTTTGAAGTTAACCGAGTAGGTCTTCTTATCCATAGAGTTAGGAACAGCGATAGTATTCATTTGTACTGCTTGAGCCATGATTGCCTCTCTATAAATTTATTAATGTGTTTCGTTCTGATGACAAGAATAATAGGTGATCTTTTGCAGGTTAAAAAATGACTAAAATTAGATTTTGGGATTAGTTTTTCTAATAAAACAAACCATTAACAACACCACAAAATAGATATGCACACTATGTGAATATAAATTCGACATAGTGTTTAAATCATGCATTTAGTACAAATACCCCGCAAACAACAGTGGCCGATGTCACAGAAAATTTACACAAATAAATTTTCCACTTCATCAGCCACGTGTTCATTATCGACTTTTCGATAAGTTATATTTGTTTTTAATTTACTTGTTCAATGCCTGGCTTCTTCGCATAAACCGACGCTATAACCGCAATCGTCATAGTCGAAATCAGCACAGCAAGCGACCAATAAGTTGGGATAGCCCACTCACTGTCAACCAATAGCATTTTCACACCGATAAACACCATGATGAATGCCAATGCCGGTTTCAAGTAGATGAACTTATCCATCATACCTTGCAGTACAAAATACAACGAACGAAGGCCAAGTAACGCAAATACGTTTGCCGCTAATACCAAGAACGGTTCTTGTGTTACCGCAAAGATCGCAGGGATAGAGTCCAATGCAAACATCACGTCCATCAATGCGATCGCACCGATGACCAACATCATTGGAGTGAATGCCCATTTAGCACCCTGTTTAACCATTAACGCAGGGCCATGGAAATCTTCGGTTACCGGCATCACTTTACGAAGTAGCTTTTCAGGCAGTGTATTCACACTCTCCTCTTCGCCCTTGTCTAATGCCAGCTTAATACCTGTACCAATCAAGAACGCTGCGAACACGTAAAGTACCCAGTGGTATTCCGCCAATAACTGTGCGCCTAGTGCGATCATAATTGCACGAAGCACCAATGCACCAATTACCCCCCAAAGAAGCGCACGAGGTCTTAGATGCTCAGGAACTTGGTATTGAGCAAAGATCATCGCAAAAACAAACAAGTTGTCTACGCTAAGGGATTTTTCTAACAAGTAACCTGTAATGAATGACACGGTTGCTTTTTGCGCTGTGTAGTCACTGTTCGGCGCATAAATGTCCCAAAACAGGTAAATAGAGCCAGCAAACAAAAACGCAAGTACAAACCAGAATACACTCCAGATTGCCGCTTTCTTGATAGTAACGTTACCGCCACGAGTCTGATAGATATCAATAGAGACGAGAATAACCGTCAGCAGGAAAAAGCCCGCATAAGTCGTCATGATTGGCGATGAAAAAAAGGATTCACTATTTGTAGATAATAGAGATTGAGTTGAGTTCATTATTCCTCCGGGCGGAAGAACTGTACAAAGACCTTCCGCAAACAAAGCATATCAAGCTCCATAACGGATCTTGACTGTGATTGCGTTGGTCTCGTTGAAGTGAAATATGGGATTTCACCTTTACATACCGGATAGACTCTTGGCCTAACGAGATGACGATATGTAAACTTGCGCTAACTACTCCCCAAACGCGTGGATAATAATCCTCTGATTGTGTTTCGTCTATATAAATTTGCACGGAAAAAGCAAAAAAGGAGCAATCTGCTCCTTTTTATTTCTTTCACTTACGCTTGGTATAGCGTGTATTGATAATAAGAATACTGCGACTGTTCAAAAGCTAGTCTTATCCGGCGCGCAGAACCATTACAAACCTGTAGTAGGCACCAAATACACTAATGCTGACCAAACTGATACCCAACCGACAACCGCTACCGCATCTAACCAATCTTTCTTATCCATGCATATCTCCACAAGAAGGCGACCTGCAGAGATGAAGCATAAACAATGCCAATTTTATAAATAACCCAAAGTAATAACATTAAGCATCAGCGTCAGCTGTGGTTATCTAAAACACTCCATGCAATTCAACGGTTCATTGTGTTGAAGCGACTCTGGGTGGTCTTGCAGAAACTCGATGAAGCAGTCTGCCATAGAGTCAGTGGTTACCGTGCCATCACCTATCATATCCAACACAGCGTTATAACCCTCTTTCCCTTTCATTGTGTAGGCTGACGACGCGCCACGGTAAATACGGTTGCGAGAAACAGTCTGCCAACCCAATTCATCAGAGTGGATTTCTAGATGGTGAATCCTGTGTCCTAAAGGCGCTTCTTTATGGTAACAAAACCTCAAATTATGCGTATAAGGAAAGCTACCTGAACCTGTGCCCACAACACCATTATCAATCGCGTTATTGATTGCACCTTCAAGCATGCCAGCGATCGTTTCACCTTTTACTTCATACACACCAATGGGTACGGCAAACGGTAGTAGTTTTCCGGCAATATCGGCAACTGAAACATCGCCGCTATTCAGTGAATTTCTAACACCACCTGCGTTGTGAATAGCAAAGTCAACGTGATGCCCTTTCTTGTTCATTAGATGGTGAAATGATTGAGCAACCAACGGCGCGAGTTGGCTCGGGCCCTTATCATCTGGAATACGTACATGGCGAAGTTTAGTCTCTGCATGAGCAATCACTTGTTGCTGAAGCTTTCGAACTCGCGGCTGGTATTTATCCGTCAGAATGCTCTGCAGCTCAGGATCTTTCTTACACACTGCGATATTGGGGTGATTGTTTAAAAACTCACACGCCATATCGTGGGCATCGTCTTGCCCTACTTCACTCAGTTTCGCGTCTATAAAGAGTCGACGGCCTAATAGCAGTTCATTCTTACCATTGAATTGCGTCACTTTACCTTGAGAATCGAACTCGATTTCGCAGTGTCCTAAGCTCATGGCGTGGAAACCCGCTTGCACAACATAGGTATCGCCAATTTTCACACCGTATTCATCATCTTTAACTAAGCCGATATCAGAGAAATCACCTTGTAAGCGATGACTATGACCACCAACGATGACGCCAATACCAGATACGTTAGCTGCTAACTCTAAATCAGCTTCGTAACCAAGATGGCTAAGTAACACAATCTTGTTGATGCCTGCTTGATGGATTTGCTCAATGGTCGCTTTTGCTGTTTCCAAAGCATTTTCAAACGGTGTATCGATATCTGGGTTAGCGATGCCTGCCATCTTATCGATGCTTAAGCCGAATATTGCGATCTTCTCGCCATCAAACTCTTTCGTTATAAAAGAAGCACTTCGTGTTTCAGGCAGATAAGGCTTAACAATGTCGTTGTCCGCTAGCGTATGAGTTTTATTGATATCCTCATTCGATAGATTCCAGTTACCGGCCAACAGTGGGAATTTGATTCTTTTCGCGAAAATCGCAACGGGCTCATTACCCATGTCTAACTCGTGATTACCGAGCGTCATGGCATCTATATTAAGGGCATTCAACAAATCGGCGTTGGCTTTTCCCTTGAATAAAGAAAAGTACAACGTGCCCTGGAAGCAGTCGCCAGCGTGTAGGAACAAGGTTCCAACCTTCTGACGCTGGGCATCTTGTTCTATTTGTTTGAAGCGTGTTGAAATTCGAGCAAAGCCACCAGCACTGACATAAGGTTCAATGATGTGGTTGTTCATTTTAAGTGATAGCTGTAACGAGGTTGGTTCAAAGTATGAGTGGGTGTCGTTGATGTGTGCCAACACTATTTTTGCTGGCTTATTCTTTTTAGTCATATTTTCTTCTCTCTTTGTCCCTTCATACTAGGTCGAGAATCATGACAGAATCGTGAATTTTATGAAACTGCACTACAAAAAAATACTCGAGATAGATCAAAAATCTCATTTTGCACCGTATCAATAAACAACGGGTTTTGTGACAGGTGAGCACACCGGATTTGGATTTTTCGATTATGATTAAAGATATCTGTTAGCTTTCAAATAATTAGCAGAGCCTTCCGTTAGGAGTAAGCCTATGCAACTAGAAAGAATCGAGATTTCTGGCTTTCGAGGTATCAAGCGCATGTCACTCGCGTTTGACGAGCTAACCACGCTTATTGGCGAAAATACTTGGGGTAAGTCTTCATTATTGGATGCCCTTTCCGTCGTTCTGCCCTCAGACGGTGTGCCATATCACTTTGAAATGACCGATTTTCATGTCGATTACTCTGTTTCACACCCGCAGTCTCAACATCTTCAAATTGTTCTCGCATTAAAAGCTAACGATAAGAGCGAACTTAACGCAGGTCGTTATCGCAAACTCAAACCTATTTGGGTTCAAGATGAGTTTGGCGTATTTCGCATCTATTACCGAATCAGCGCGACGTTAGAACAGTATGAGACAACCACACACTATGCATTTCTCGGTTTGGACGGTAATCCGCTCAAGCTTCATCATTCTGAAAAGCTTGCTCAAGAATTAATGACCTTACATCCCGTCATCCGTTTGCGTGATGCAAGGCACTTTGATCGTCCTTTCAACGGCAAGTCCCTTAACCACAATGCTCACCTTCCTAGCAATGGTCACGCTAATCATGCAAATTCAAACGGGAACGGGAATCATCACGCAAGCAATGGCACAAACGGAAACGGCGCCAATAACGGTAATGGTCGCCAAGCAAGAATAGAAAAACGAATCGACAACACCTGCCGTCGTCTAATGGCGATTCCCGGTCACGTTAATAAAGGGGAAATGCGCAGTAGCCTAGAGTCGATGCAAAGTTTGATTGAACACTATTTTTCTTTCAAAAGTACTTCTCGTCGTAATCCTAGAAAACAGCGAGACGGATTGCTTTATTCTGCTGGCGCCAACGACCAGAGTATTCATCAACTTGTCGAAGAGACCAAAAATAAGCAAACTCGCTTATTATTCATGGGGTTACTTAACGCTTATCTACAAGCTAAAGGGCCAAACGACTTAAGGCGATGTGCGCGCCCTCTTTTGATCCTTGAAGATCCAGAAGGTCGATTGCACCCAACACACTTGGCAAGGGCTTGGAGCTTGATGCAGAAGTTGCCCATGCAGAAAATCCTCACCACCAACAGTGGCGACTTACTTGCAGCTGTTCCACTTCAATCGATTCGTCGCTTGGTTCGTCAGTCAGACAAAACCATTGCCAATCAACTCAACATGAACCACTTCAGTAAGGATGAACTTCGTCGAATTGGTTTTCATATCCGCTTCCACCGCTCAGGGGCATTGTTTGCTCGCTGTTGGCTATTAGTCGAAGGTGAAACCGAGGTTTGGTTGTTCAATGAACTTGCCAACCAATGTGGCTATAACCTGGCAGCGGAAGGTGTGCAGATTATTGAGTTCGCCCAATCAGGACTTAAGGCGCTGATTAAGGTCGCGCAAGAGTTTGGCATTGATTGGCATGTGGTGACTGACGGCGATGCGGCGGGTAAAAAATACGCAGCAACGGTGTTATCGAAACTCGGTAATGATCAGGAAAGACATCGACTCACCGAACTGCCAGATAAAGATATCGAGCATTACCTATATATGAATGGGTTTGAGAGCTTTTTCCGTGACATGGTTAAGATTCCCTACGATCACCCTATCCCTCCAAAGAAAGTGGTTGCCAAGGTATTGAAGAAACATGCAAAACCCGACCTTGCACTCGCCATTGTTTCTCATTGCGAGAATCAAGGACAAGAATGTATTCCGCTTTTATTAAGGTGGACATTAAAACGCGTGATCACCATGGCGAACGGAAATACCTAAGCATAATTTGTTTTATAGATGCTATCAGTTGCTCTACTGATGAAATTTTTAGCTAGTCACCTTAACCAAAAAAGGCACACCAAATGGTGTGCCTGTATAAATCGATATACAAATTAATTGGGGGTTATCTTGCAAGAGTTCACAGTGACTAACTAAGGTTAGGTTAACGAATTAAGCCTTTGCCTGTTTAGCGTGTTGTTCAACAACTTCCGAAGATTGAGTCGATTTCTCGTGAAGCCATAGCCCCGTTGCTTTCATCAAGTACCCAAATACACCACCAAGCAGCAAAGATGGTACTACAAGTTGCCAATCGCCACCTGCAGCAAACGTCGCACAGCAACCAATGAAGGTTCCTGGGATATAACCTAGCCACGCTTGTTTCGCTTGAATACACATAAAGAAAGCCACAATAGCAGTAATCATGTAGCCTAAAATCTCTAACCCTGCGAAGGTTGAGCTTTCGATAATCACCATTGCCCAGAATACGCCTGTCATGTTGGTCAATAAGCTACCGGCTAGTCCTTTAACGCCGCCAGTTGGCGAAGCAAAGTAACTGGTGCAACCTAAGAAACCTGCCCATGACAACAAGCCGAAAGAGATAGCAATCCATCCCCATAGACCTGACAAAATACCTGTTGTTAATGAAATCGCGACTAATGTACTCATACTATTTCTAAAGCCTAATTACGTAATTGTCCGCAACCGGATTTAGCCTCACTTAAAATCAAGTAAGTATACTATGGGAAGATAGCCCTTATTTAGCCGATCACGATCACATTAATAATGTATGCAGTTGTGCATTTATCACTAGATAGAGACCGGAATCGCTTATTCAACACGATTAGTTATTAGTATTTTATCAAATCTACCTTACAGAACCGATGGCTTGCCTTTCATCATACGCTTACCTTCACGCTTGATACATTCAGCAAGTGGGTTCTCAGCCATGTCAGCTCGCCAAATAAAGGACAAGGTTCTTTCCATTTCAAGCTCAGGAACATTCAACGTCACCAGTTGACCTGACTCAACAAACTGTTCGACATCTAGATAAGGTAAACACGTTAAATATGGACCGTTTGCAACCAAACTTCTTAAAACAGGAACGTGTTCATACTCTCGCCAAACATCGAGATCGCCAATTAAATGGTGAATAGAGCTATCAAAAACTTTGCGAGTACCCGAACCATGTTCGCGTAATACCCACTTTGCTTGTTCTAATTGCGCCAAGCTGACTCGTTCACGCTTCGCAAACGGGTGATGAGCCGATGCAACCACCGTTAAATGGTCAGTACACCACACTTCTTGGTGTACTCGGTTGTCATCACAACGACCTTCGATAACACCCAAGTCATATTGATAATCTAATACACCATCAATGACTGCGTCGGTACTTTGCACGCCAAGCGAGATTCGCATCTCAGGAAAGTCGTTATCAATAATACTGATGAGATCCGGAACGAGGTGTTCCGCTGGAGTTTGGCTAGCACCTAATTTGAGTTCGCCACTCAACAAATGCTGCTCGTAAAAACCCATCTCAATTTGCTGCGCATCTTGCAGTAAACGCTTCGCTTTTGGTCTTAGCCACATGCCCCAATGAGTCAGGGCCATTTGCTTTCCCTGCCTTTCAAACAAAGGCCTGCCGAGCATTTTTTCCAACTGTGCAAGAGACATACTTGTCGCCGACTGAGTCAACGCCAATTTGTCTGCTGCCTGACTAACGCTCCCGGAGTCTGCTACTGCATCAAATACCGCGAGTTGCTTTAATGAATAACGCAAAATTCATCCTTAATGCTTTTAATTATTTGTGTCCTGATGCTCGTTTTTTATAAAGCCGATGAGCAATCAATTTCATTCTACGCGTAACCAAATCTATATCAATAAATTTGATGTGGTTTCTAAAAATTATCAATTTTACCTCTACCCCTCAACGCCCTAATCTGAAATGGCAGGACACAACGAGCCCTGCAAAACATTACTGATTAACCATTACGGATTAACCAGGTCATTAACACTAGGAATTACACATGACGGATTGTTCAAGGGGGGGATATGGCAACCAGCACTTCTGAAAATCATCAACTGTTCTCACCAACAGAAATGATGGCGGAAGCAGAGAAGTTTGCATTAAGTAAAGCAAATAAAACCAGCAGCATGACATTGAGTTTGGCAATCATGGCTGGCGCATTCATCGGGCTTGCTTTTCTATTCTACATCACGGTAACCACGGGCAGCGCAGATGCTGGATGGGGATTAAGTCGCTTAGCCGGCGGTCTTGCCTTCAGTATGGGTTTGATCTTGATTGTGATTTGCGGTGGTGAGCTATTTACCAGCTCAGTGTTATCAAGCATCTCATGGGCTAACAAGCAAATCACCTTTACGAAGATGCTGTCTATCTGGGGCAAGGTGTATGTCGGCAACTTTATCGGTGCCATGTTCCTATTGGCTTTGGTAAGCGCAGCAGGCTTATATCAACTGGATGGCGGGCAATGGGGCTTAAACGCTCTAAACATTGCTCAACACAAGCTACACCACAGCCCTGTTCAAGCGTTTGCTTTGGGTGTGCTTTGTAACTTGTTGGTGTGTTTAGCGATTTGGTTAACGTTCAGCTCTGCTAACGCAATGACCAAAGCAATGATGACCGTGTTACCCGTTGCAATGTTCGTAAGCTCAGGCTTTGAACACTGTGTGGCGAATATGTTCATGGTTCCGCTAGGCATCACGATTCAAACATTCGCCCCGGAAAGCTTCTGGATGCAAATCGGTGCAACACCAGCGCAGTACGCAGACTTAAACGTCATGCAATTTGTCACAGCAAACTTAATACCAGTGACAATCGGCAACATCGTAGGTGGTTCAGTATTGGTCGGCTTAGCCAACTGGAGTATCTACCGTCGCCCACAACTTAAAGCAGCAAAAATTACCGCTATTACACAAACAACAGAAATTACGTCAGTTAAGGAAATTACTATGAACACAGCAACTACTATCAAGCAAATCATGAACACTCAACCAATTACACTGAGCGTAGAAATGCCAACATCAGTCGCGATTGATACACTTTTAGACGCGCAACTTGTTAGCGCTCCTGTTTGCGATGTTGAAGGCCGTCTAGTGGGTATCTTCTCTGTTCATGACGTAATGGTTGACCTTTGGTGCCAAGATTACATCCCAACTAAAGGCCAGAAAGTCGTAGACCTAATGAGCCGTGACGTTGTGGCAATTGATGCAAACGACAAGCTAGTAGATGTTGCTGAGTTCCTATGCATCGACAAAGAGCAATTGTACCCGACGACAAGCATGGGCTTCGCTACTCGCCTGACATCTCTTTCTCTAGAAGAGCGTGCAAAAGCGATGAAAGTAAGCCAACCACATATGCTTCCAGTGTTAGAAAATGGCGTAATGGCGGGTGTATTGACTCGCATTGAAGTGATGCAAGCACTGCGTCCAATCTACGGTGACCGACTAAACGTGGTTCCTAAAGCTGAACTAGAAACAGCTTAACTAATCTTAAGTTGAACTATTAGGGATTAGTAGTTCAATTAGATAACTCAGTCATGGCAACGTTGACTGGCTAGAGGTAAATGGTGGCTTTTAACGTACTAAACGGTTTGACACAAAACAGACCTAAACACGTTGCCATTTCTCTCAATAAAAAAGGCGCAAAGTGAAAACTTTGCGCCTTTCTCTATTTCTAACTGTTGACCTATTTAGTATCGATGATGTCTCTAAAAAATGTTGATACCTGTCAGAGAGCTAGAAAGCTAGAAAGCTAGAAAGCTAGATTACTTCTTTACGCCTTCAACGTGTAGATCCATATCTACATAGCTTGAAGCGCCCATTACTGGAATGTTGAAGTCAGCAAGCTCTAGACGAGTTGTACCAACGAAACCTGCACGCTCACCGCCCCATGGGTCTTGACCAGCACCGATGAATTCAGCTTCGATAACGATAGGCTTAGTTACACCGTGAAGTTTCAGATCACCCATAACTTCAAGTTTGCCGTCACCTTTATCAACCACTTTTGTGCTGTTGAATGTCGCATCAGAGAACTTACCAGCGTCGATGAAATCACCGCTACGGATATGCTTATCGCGCTCTGCGTGGTTTGAATCAAGGCTTGTAGTATCAACCGTTACGTTTACTGTAGACGCTTCAACGTTGCTTTCATCAAATGAGAAGTCACCTGAGAATGTGTTAAAACGACCTTGGATAAAGCTGTAACCTAGGTGGCTAACTTTAAAGTTAACTGAAGCATGCGCACCTTTTGTATCAATCACGTAATCAGCGGCGTTCGCAGCGAAAGGCATTGCCATTGCAAATGCTAATCCTGTAGCGATAATTGACTTTTTCATTTTGAAGCTCCTATCATTTTTCGTAGCGTATCGTCTTTGTCGATAACGTGGTGTTTTATCGCCGCTAAGGCGTGTACTGATGCCATGATGATCAGTACCCATGCAGCATAGTAGTGAATCGTTCCTGCGAGATCAGATTGGTTTGCAAACAGTTCACCCATACTTGGTACAGTGAACCAGTTGAACACGTCGATCCCGCGGCCATCTGATGTTGAAATCAAATAACCTGAAATAAATAAAACCGCTAAGTTAATGTACATAAAGCCGTGAGCGATCTTCGCTGCTGCAACTTCATAGCTTTTACCTTCTACTTTAGGTGACACGGTAACTAGTTTCCAAACCAAGCGGATAACAGTAACAGTAGCCAAAAGAATGCCTACCGAGCGGTGATAGTCTGGCGCTGTTTTGTACCACTCGCTGTAATATGAAAGATCAACCATCCACAGGCCTACACCAAATAAGCCAAATACTGCGAGAGCTGAAATCCAATGCATCGCTCTAGCTAAAGGGTTGTAATTTCTAACGTTGTTGTCCATGCATCTCTTCCGAATGTTAACGAATCGTGTAGTTTTGACAAGCGTACCCTACACTAAGTTTGTGTAACATATTATTTACCAAGCTTTACAATAGTTACATCATTGCAAATTAAACGAGTTATTCAAATTATTTGAACAAGTTTGGGCTAAACGTTAAATTTCAACAATTTGCTCGATCTCGTAGAGCTCATCTGAGATGTCTAACATTTTGCGTTCCATCACTTTCTGAGCGTCTTCTATCCCCTTGTTGTAGTAAACAGCACCAAACTTTTTGCTAATGAAGTCGACCAAGAATTCCGTGTCGAACTGACCAAGCTCCACATCAAGTTCATCTTGCAGGTACTTTTGGAGCGTATGAGTAAGCTCAGATTTTTGTTTCGAATCTAATTGAATGGTCATGAATGTTTCCAAATAAAGAGTAAGTAGATCAATTGTGATTTGCTGACTAGACTATAGTCGAGGTAACTAGCTAGAATTCCTCATAATTTAGAATACAGACCAGTAGAGCGCCAGTGCTATCCATAAAATCACTCAGCAATGGTTAATTTTGATAGAGAGATCAAGAACTCGCACTTTGACGATAGGTAACGGAACCGCAATTACCGTACTATTGCCCATCAATAAGATAGTAGCTGTGTATAAGGGACTTCATTGTTATTAGATCTAGTGATTAAAAGCGTTAATCAGTTTCAAGACGATTGCCTAAAGCTCTGTGAACGCCACTACCCTACGGTGCACAATCAAGGGATCAGTGAGCACCATATAGGAAAGGCATTTGCTCGCCGAATGGAGCACACCTTCGTTAGCTTTAATCATGCAAGCAACATCAGCCCACTTGAAATGCTTTCTTCTGGCGAAACGCCTCGTCACTTCCGAATATCTTCCGAAATTGGTACCGTTTGGATGATCAGTCATCATATGGTGAGCGCCGGGAAAACCTGTCGTAGAAAGTTGATGTTGGACATCCATAATTGGCAACAAGAGTATGGATTTTCAATTCAACCCAATGACGTTTTGATCATTGTCTCCGACCATTGGATTAGCCGAAGTAAAAATAGTGGCGAATTATTACATTGGTGGATGGGTGAACTCCCAGACGAGATCACTGAATATAGCCAACAAGGTATCACGCTAAGAGAGAGTGATTCTCAATTCGCTACTGACTTAAATAATAATTTTAAAATCAGCCCTTGCTTCATTAAATTTGGACACCCTTTAAAGCGGTCAGGAAATCAACAACTGGTTCGTAAATACCTGCAACTTTACGCAGTACTTCAATGGCAGTAAGAATACGGGTCAACTTTTTTAATCAGTCTTGAAAGTAAATAGTTAGACCTCCATCCCAATATTTTATAAAACCTAACTCAAGCCATACCCAATAGTCAATCAAAGTTTATCTTCGATAAAATAATAACTTATCAGCTCATCGTTCATATTTTGAGAAGTAGATATCATTTATATGCAAACAGAGTTGTTTGTTAATAATGTAACTTTGACATTCCCCCATAACCTGAGGCTTTATCCTTACTTTCACCTGGTGTATTGGCGTTGAAAGCTTATATTGATTGGTGTTGATATGAGATAGATTACTCAGAGATTAAATTCACAATAGTCATTATTAATGGTGAATGATAAGTAATTTTAATGACTAATATCAATTATCATGCTGTTTTTTCGTTAATTATATTTATTTAAATAATGGCTCTACAAATGAGTTTTTATTAATTGACAATTTACTTACACCTGTCAATATTGTGACAGCCGCGACATGTACGTCCGCCATTGAATAAGCCCTCTTTACTAGCGACTATGATTTTATCAGACAGAAGTGAATTTATTAGCTGTATATCCGTAGATGCTGATATGCAGTTTATTGCGAAATACCAAGACCTGACGCTTAGAAGCGTCTATCAACCTATATTCGACTCTTCTATGACTCAAATAGGTGTTGAGGCTTTGGTGCGCATTTCAAATAACAAAGGTGATATTGTTCGTCCTGATCACTTCTTCCATTCCGACGAAACCTCAAGCACAGACAAAATCAATGTCGAGAGGCTGAGTCGAGCCATTCATATCCGTAACTTCGCACAATCGACAATCCGTCATTTACATCTATTTTTGAACGTTCTTCCAAACGTGGGTGAGTTGTTTGCTGCAGAAAAGGTCAGCGATAGCTTGTTAGCTAGACGCCTTCACGAGCTTAACCTTTCATGCGAACAGATAGTGATGGAGTTGGTAGAGTTGAATGCAGAAAGTGAAGAGCGTTTGAAGGATGCCGCCCTTTCGCTTGCGGATAATGGCTTTCAAATAGCGGTCGATGATTTTGGAACACAAGCATCAACCGAACAGCGCGTTCGTCACATTAACCCTCATATCATCAAGATAGACCGCTCGGTTATGTTGGACTTTGAAAAAGGCGACACTCGAGAAATGGAGTTAGTGCTTGATCTTGCAAACCAAATTGGCGCAAAGACTGTGATTGAAGGCATAGAAACCCAACAACAACTCGAAGCGATGCAAGGCTTAGGCTTCAATATGTATCAAGGCTACCACTTAGCCATGCCAAAGCCGATTGAGTTGGACATACGCCTAGCAATCTAGAGCCTCCCCTCAACTTACTTAAAGCCGCTTGCCCATTGGGTAGCGGCTTTTTTAATGCTTATCTATTCGTACCCTCTTACCACTTTCACTTGTTAAGACATTTCAGGACGGGACAATACGTATAAAAAAGCCCAGTCAAATTTGACTGGGCTGGCTTAAAAGAATCTGGTTTATATCAATCCCTAATAACCCGCAGTGGACGGTTTGATTCTATATAGAATAGCGAACATCACTGGTACTACTATTAGCGTTAGTACGGTAGCAAAGCCTAAGCCTGCCATGATGGTAATCGCCATCGAGCCGAAAAATGCATCGAATACCAAGGGAATCATGCCCAAGATAGTTGTTAATGCTGCCATAGATACCGGTCGCACACGACTGATCGCACTGTCGACAACCGCTAAATATGGGTCTTTACCTGTTTGTAGCTCACTGTTGATCTGGTCAAGCAGTACGATACCGTTCTTCAAAATCATGCCACTTAGACTCAATAGACCTAAGAACGCAGTGAAGCTGAATGGCATATTAGTACCTAACAGACCAATCGAAACACCAATGATAGAGAGTGGCACCGTAAACCAAATCACAAGTGGCTTACGAACCGAGTTAAACAGAAGCATAGTGATGATAAACATCAGCAAGTAACCCATTGGCAGTGAACCAAATAGAGATTCTTGTGCATCTTTAGAACTCTCGTACTCACCGCCCCAACTAATGTTGTAACCTGCTGGTAAATCGAGTGCTTCAACCTTTGGTTTTACGCGAGCAAACAAGCTAGCTGGTGTTTCATCACCCAATACATCGTGATCAGCCAGAACCGTTAACGTACGCTTTCTGTCACGACGTTGAATCAGTGGCTCAGACCATTGAAGCTCAACTCCATCGATCACTTGTTCTACAGGAATGTAGGTTTGCAGTGATGGGCTCCAGATCTTCACATTGTTTAGTGATTCAAAATCAAAACGCTCTTCTTCAGGCAGGCGTGCCACGATAGGTAACATGTGCGTACCATCGCGCAGTAAGCCGATGTTGTAACCACCAAACGCCATCTGTAGTGTCTCAGACAGATCTGTCTTTGAAATGCCAAGGCGACGTGCTTTTGATTCGTTAAACAGTGGCACGAGCTCTTTGGTACGTTCACGCCAATCGTGACGCACATTTCGAGAGCCAGGGTCCGCCAACAGGATATCTTCTACCTCAACCGCAATGCTGCGAAGAATCTGCGGGTCGGCACCGCTAATACGAGCTTCGATTTTTGAAGCTGGCGACGGGCCAAACTCAATCAGTTTAAATTGGAACGTAGGTTGTTCAAATTTATTGGCCAAGTCCTTGTCTAGCCCTTCTAGGACTTTAAACATGGTGTCTCGGTCAGTCGTTCGTACCTGTAGCTGACTGTACGCTTCGTAACTTTTCTCGGGTTGGTATGTCAGCGCAAAACGTTGCATGCCCTGTCCAACCGTTGTTGTCACGAACTCTACATCGTCTTGCTGGCGAATGTAGCTTTCAACTTTTTCTGTCTGCTTGATCGTTTCACGAACATCGGTGCCTTCTGGCATCCACATGTCTACGTAAAACATTGGCGTATTTGACGGTGGGAAGAACTGCTGCTTCACCATACCAAAACCGACCACAGAAACTGCTAATAGCGCGACCATGCTAACTACAGTAAGCCATCTAAATCGAAGTGCTACTTTCAGACACGCACCGAATACCACAAACAGGATGCCTTTGTATGGGTCTTCGTTTTCATCAACCTTGTCTTCTTCTTTAAGCAACATCTCGGCAAGGAAAGGCGTTAGTGTTAGTGCTGTTACCCAACTCAAAAACAGTGAGAAACACAGTACCCAGAACAACGAACCCATGAATTCGCCTGTCGCATCTTTCGACAAACCAATCGGTGCAAACGCTGTGATAGCGATTATGGTCGCACCTAATAGTGGCCATTGCGTTTGCTTCACGATGTCTTTCGCTGCTTGAAGCTTGGTTTTGCCTTTCTTCAAGCCAACCAAAATACCTTCAACGACAACAATCGCGTTATCCACCAGCATACCCAGTGCGATGATTAAAGCACCCAGCGAGATACGGTGCAGTTCAACATCGTTGTAGTCCATCAAAATGAACGTACCGAACACCGTCAGTAGCAGTACTAAACCGATGATTAAACCACTGCGTAAGCCCATCGCGAACAGAAGTACGATGATAACAATTGCAACCGCTTCCACTAGGCTGATCAAGAAATCAGCAACAGACTTGTCCACTTCTTGTGCTTGGTTGTAGAAGTAATTCAACTCAACACCGGCTGGCTTAATGCTTTCTAAACGATCAAGTTCTGCATCAAGCGCATTACCGATTTCCACCACGTTTACGCCCGATGAGAACGCAATGCCTAGGTTGATTGCTGGTTTGCCATTGTAAGTTAATACGTTACCTGGCTTTTCTTGGATTCCGCGAGTAACCTCAGCGACATCTTTCAAGCGAATTAGGTTACCCGTATCGCGACCATGAATAATTAAGTTTTCTAATTCTTCAACCGTGCTCAGCGTGCCGTTAGGTTTGATGGTTAGGCTTTGACCATTGAGCATGACCTCGCCAGCCGATACCACACTATTTTGCTGTGCGAGCAATGATGTCACTGTCGACATGTCTAGGTTTAACGCCGCTAAACGCTCAAGTGACATCTCAACGAACAATTGCTCTTGTTGGTCGCCTGCGATACTTACCTTGCCTACGCCTTCAACCAGTTCGATTTCACGTGTGAGATAATCAGCATACTGCTTGAGCTCGACATAATCGTAACCATCACCCGTCAGCATGATCATTACACCAAACACATCACCAAAATCATCGATGATCTGAACAGAATTAACACCACTAGGCAGCGTTGGCTGTAGGTCGTTGATCTTACGACGCATTTCATCCCAGATTTGAGGTAGCTCATCCGGACCATAGTCCATCTTCATGCTCACCATAATTTGAGACATGCCATTCGATGAGGTTGAGGTAATCTTGTCGATATAAGGCAGCTGTCGTATCTCTTTTTCAAGTGGATACGTCAACTCCTCTTCAACTTCCATTGACGTAGCGCCAGGGTAAGTTGAAATAATCATGGCATCTTTAATAGTAAAAGCCGGGTCTTCTAAACGGGATAGGTTGCCAAAAGACGACACACCGCCAATGGCTAAAATGACTAGAAACAGCCAGCTGATTACTTTGTTTTTTATTGAATATTCTGCGATGTTCATTCTGCTTTTCCTGACAATTGGATTCCGTCACGGAGTTTTCTTAGATTCGAGTTTACGAGTCGATCACCTTGCTCAACGCCATGAGCGATTAATGCGCCTTGGCCACTGATCTTGTCGACTTCTACTTCGCTTTTGAATGCTTGTCCGTCTTCCATTTTCCACACATAGAACTGATTCGCTTCAGAGCCCGCTTCTAGCGTTGTCATTGGTAGCTGATAGCCTTGAACATCACTCAGGCCCGCTTTCGCCATATCCACATTGACCGTAACGCTCGTGCCCGGCAGAATTTCACTTTCAGGCTGCTGCATCTGCATCCAAAATTCGTAGGTACGTGATTGCGGGTGTAGTTCACTGGTGTGCTCTAGATACGTCAGTGGGTATTGGCCTGTGTGACCGCCAAAGGTCGCCTCAGGACGATAGCTATTTGAACGCATGTCTGGGCTAATTGATGCCAAGATCGAATCTGATACTTGAATTCGCACATACACTTTGTCGTTCTGGTACACACTCAGTAGTGTTTCTCCAGGCGTCGTGTTTTCGAACCGTTGCTTATCGACAGTTGAAACTGTTCCTGAGAACGGCGCTAAAAGTTCTGTGTAACTTAGCTTGCGTTTCGCCGCCGCCAAATTCGCCGATGCGAGCTTGTAGTTAGCCGTCAATTGGTCGTGTTCTGATTGCGATAACATTTCGCTGCCAAACATCTCCGTTCCACGGGCCAACTGTTTGCTCGCCAGTTTGAATTGAGAATGAGCATCAGTCAGATCTTGTACGTACGTTGCGTTATCTAAGGTGGCTAATAACTGCCCTTTTTCGACGTTATCGCCCGCTTCTACTAATACTTGTTGAATCTCGCCTGCTAGCTTAAATGCCAAGGGAGTCAATTCAGCTGGCATCACCTGTCCATTAAAACTTCTGAACTGATTAGTCAGCGGTGCGCCAACTTCAAAGGTAGAAACCAACAAAGGCGGTTGCTCACGGTGCACAGCTTCATTGTTACAGGCTTGAAGTAACAGAGCCGACGCGACAACAACTGATAATTTTGAAAGGTTCATTAAATACCGCCTTCACGAAGCCAAGCTTTTACTTGTTGTCCGTCTGATAACACATCCACACCCGCTTCAACGATAAGGTCGCCAGACGACAATCCGTCGATAACCTTGCCTTGCTCATCTAGAAGGACTTGTACTTTAGAAATCAGTTGAGAGTCAGGGTTATAACGCCATAGTTCACCATGGCCTGCGTCTTTGTTTAACCAAGCTGAATCCACAATACCAATGCCGTAGTCAGATTTACTTTTCTGAACTTCAACTTGCGCTGTCATACCAGAAAGTAGATTGATGCCTTCTGGCTTTTCGATAGACACAACCGCTTGGTAGCTGTTGGTGTCTTCATCTGGTTGCGTAGAGATTTCTTTAAAGCGAGTCGGGATACGAATGCCGCGGTGGCTGTCCATCACAACCCACATGTTTGAGCTCGTTAGGTCTTGAATAGAACGGTCTTCAAGCTTTGATACTGGAATTGAAAACGTCACATCCATTTCACTGTGATTCAAGATATTCAGTACAGGCTGCTTTTCTGCGATCAATTGATATTGCTTTCCAAACACCATCGATACCACGCCATCGAATGGAGCAACTAAGGTAGTGTAGCCAAGGTTTGTTTTTGCTTGGTCCAACTCAACTTCAGCGGCAGTAAAGGTGTTGACGGCTTGGTCGTAGTAATCGGTACTGACCAGTTTTTTCGCATACAACTCAGAAGCTTGTTTGTATTGGCTGTTCGCCAGATCAAATTTAGCTTGGGCTGCGTCAACGGCAATACGGTAATCCGTTGCGTCTAATACGGCTAACACCTGACCTTTCTTCACTTCTTGTCCCATACGAACATCGAAGGTTTCTATATCACCACCCACTTGGAAAGAAAGTGCCGCACGGTCGGTTGCATCAACCTTTGCAATGAAGCTATCAAGATCGATATCAGTCTGTTGCGGGATTTCGAACAGCTTTACAGGCTTGATTACCTGCTCATTTTCCTCTGACTGAACTTTGTCACATCCAGTTAGAGAACCTGCGAGCAATAGTGCTGCAATAACAGCTCCCATGCGCTTGCTCGATATGGCATTGATAGACAAATTGGACTGCATGATGTCTCTCCATTTAATTATTATGATTTATTACACAGGTGGGCAGTATATTTAATATTAAATAATTCTCAAGCTTTACTTTCCACCTGTGCAGTATTTTTTATTTCAGTAAAAACAGTGTAGAATGTGGTAATCAGGTAATTATGTGAAATGAAGATGACCGAAAAAAAGCAAGGTAGAAGAAGTGCAAAAGACGCCGAAGAGACGCGTTTTTTGATCATGAGCGTTGCCGCAGACATGTTCTGTGACTTTGGCTACGATCGTGTATCACTGCGAAACATCAGTGAAAAGGCAGGCGTATCACATAGCCTTATCCGCCACCACTTTGGTAGTAAAGAAAAGATTTGGCATGCGATAAGTGATTGTTTACATGATTATTTTCAGTCTTACATCAGTAAGATTATGGAAGAGCTGCCAAAAGATGTTGCGCCAAATATCGCTATCTACCTGTTTAGCATGCGTCTGTTCACCAACATGATTCACTCACGTAGGCCAATGCAGCTTATTTCAGACTCTGTTCGCCAAGAAGACAACCTTGTTGATTACTTCATCGACAATGTCGGCGATGTTGAAAAAGAGATTAACGGCCTTGCCGCTGAGTACAATGCAGCTAACCCAGACAAAATGATCAACATTTACGAAGTTAAATGGCAAATGATCATGTACGCAAACGGCGCTGTATGCCTCACTCCCTTTATGGAAAGCACTTGGAATGAAGGCGATATGGTCACCTCTCCTGAAGATGCCCTACTTAAGCATTGGCAGCTTTTCAACACGCAGATGGTCAGCAAGTTCAATATTGATGAAGAGTGGGTTCTAAACCCAACCTCGATTGAAGAGCTGATTTATGAAGTGCCATGTGAATGGAAGTGTAACCAGGAACACAAAGCTTAATCGGGTTCATAACCATTATGAGCTTATAAGATACAAAAACGCGCCGTTACAGAAGTCACTGTAACGGCGCGTTTTTATATGTAGAGATCTTTAAACTGGAGCTTTGTACAGCTTATTAGCGACGGGCTTTACCGCGATTTTGATGAACCTTAAGCTTCGCTTTCATCTTACGTTTTTCTGATGAACGGCTTTTGCTGCGACCACCACGATCGGGCGCTAGATCTTTTTCTAAGCTTGGTTCAAAGCCCTCTAGCCACTCTTGAGGCAAGCGAGTATCAAGTAATCGCTCAATATCACCCAATAGGTAAGCTTCGTCCTGACTCATCAAAGAGATCGCTAAACCACTGTTGCCCGCACGGCCAGTTCGTCCGATGCGGTGAACGTAATCTTCTGCTTTGAATGGCATGTCATAATTCACAACTTGTTCTAGCTGCTGAATATCGATACCACGGGCTGCAACGTCAGTCGCGATCAACGCGCGAACTTTACCTGACTTGAAATCGTCTAGGGCTTTTTGACGCGCACCTTGGCTCTTATCGCCATTGATTGATGCCGCTTTAATGCCGTCTAACTTAAGCTCTTTAACGAGAGCATCAGTGCCCTGCTTAGTCTTAGTGAACACCAACACTTGTTGCCAGTTTTTTGAGCCAATCAAATACGCTAATAATTCACTTTTACGCGACTTATCTACCGGGTAAACCATCTGTGTTACGGTTTCAGCGGTGCTGTTTTTTGGCGTAACTTGAATTTCACTCGGCTTCTGCATCATACGGTGTGCAATCGCTTTGATTTTGTTATCAAACGTTGCAGAGAAGAACAGAGTTTGACGCACTTCGTTCATGCGAGAAAGAATACGCTTGATGTCAGGCATGAAGCCCATATCTAACATACGGTCAGCTTCATCCAGTACCAGTACTTCCGTTTGGCTCAACATGATGTTTCTAGTGAACATGTGATCAATAAGACGACCAGGCGTCGCGACAAGAATATCTGCGCCACCGCGTAAGTTATCAGTTTGTACCTTCATGCTGACGCCGCCGTAAGCCACCACGACTTTAATGTCGGTGCCCTTTGCGTAGCTAGTTAAGTTATCGAAAACCTGTTGTGCCAATTCACGAGTTGGCACTAAAACAAGAGCACGAACGAGCTTAGGGTTCGGAATAACGTTGTCTTTCGTCTCGATTAATCTTTGAATAATCGGTAAACCAAACGCAGCCGTTTTACCTGTACCCGTTTGAGCACCAGCCAGTACATCTTTGCCTTCTAATACCAATGGAATCGCTTGTTCTTGAACACTGGTAGGAGCCGTAAAATTAAGCTCAGACAGCGTGGCAAGAAGATGCTCAGATAATCCTAGTTGGTTAAAAGATTTTGTAGATTCAGACATAGTATGATGCTCAAAGATTAAATAGGCGCGGATTGTAGCAAACCTGCATTACGCTGTTTACCTTTCCTTTTGATTTTTCTTCATTTGAAGCGCATTAAACTGCTTCGCTTCTTCTAAGACGTTGGGATAAAGCTCATTAAAGTGACACTGCAACGTATCGTAGTGACGTTCGAGGTCATCGTAACATGCTTCGAGCATACCGAGCTTGGGCCTTCTCATCGCCATTCGCTGCAATACCACCTCTATAGACGACATGTCTTGATAACTCTCTAACCATCTGTGTTCAGCCATTTTCTGATGAACCATAACGAAATTTTCTGGCCAGTGTGGCTCTTGATGTTCAAAGATCTGCTCATGGCTATCGAAACAAAAACGCTCTAATGTCTGCTGTGAAAACTGAGCCCAATGATTGGCTAAGCAGTGATCCCAAAATACATCGAGTGCGATAGGCGCAAAGCGTCGTGTTTGGTCTGAGAAAAGTGATTTTGCAGAACGAGATACATCATGACGATCAGTATAGCTATCAACAAATCGATGAAGCCTAATACCGTCAGAAAGGGAATCAGAATAGTGTTTATTAGGGTCGCCTTTAACAAAATCACCTAACAGGTTACCTGCTAAGTTGCTGTTACAGTGCTTGGCGATGTGAAGGTGTGCGAGAAAGTTCATTGAACCTCATTAAAGTATCGAGAACTAAGTAACATGGTAAACGTACTCGTTTATCTTCGCGAACTTTAATGAGGATAGTTTTGGTATGACGTGTGAGCGAATAAGATTTGCTCAGTTTAGAATTGTTTGCTTTGAGAAGCTTTAGCTAAGAAAACTTTTAGCTTTAAACGTTTCAGTTGAAACTCTACTAAAGATCTTAAAAGCTTAGTTCGAAGACTTGAAAAGCTCTTCTGCTAACTGTTTCACTGTCTGTTCATAGTCAGACAAATCAATGCCAATTTCCATAGCATCTAACAACTCTAGACTTTCGTCATTATAAGATTGGTCACTCATTGTGCCCCCTCTATTCCTTGATGTGGACATGATGTCCTATTAACTAGTGCACCATCTTGGACTTATATTATGTCACTTTGATGAACGCACTCTACTCTACCCATTCCATATTCATAGCTTAAAGCTACTCGCGATCATTAACGCTTTTTTACGCTAAAGGGGTATACGCGAACGACATATGTACTGCCACCTTACACCAAGTACAACAAATTACTCTATAAATTTTGAAGCCGGTCATGGTCAAACGTTTGCTTTGCTCATTTGAATGCTGCTACGTCCCTGAGTGTAAATATTAATTTACAGTGGATATTTTTAATTACATTAAGTATTGCATTTGGAATTAAACTCAATCAGAATACTTCAAAATCGAGATATTCTTTGGGTTTATGCGCTTAAGCTAGAAGAATTACAATGAAAACACACCCTAACGTAAAGAATTATATACAATAAATAAATCAAAGGTTTTTGGTAGTACTTTGATCATTGCAGGCACAACCATTGGTGCTGGCATGCTCGCTCTTCCACTTGCTTCTGCAGGTATTGGCTTTTCAACTTCACTTTTCTTGATGCTGGGTTTATGGGCGTTAATGGCCTTTACGGCTCTATTAATGGTAGAGCTTCACCAATTCGCAGAATCTGACGCTACCCTACACACGTTAGCTCACACCATTTTAGGGACAAAAGGAAAGTGGATTGCGAGCTTCGCGGTGATGTTTCTTTTCTACGCTCTGTGTGCGGCATACATAGCTGGCGGCGGTGCGCAATTTAACCAACGAATTTCGGATATCGCGGGTATCGAACTCAACGCTCAAATCACCACGCTTCTATTTACCCTATTAGTTGCTGGCGTTGTGACGATTGGTACACACAGTGTTGATAAAGTTAACCGCGTTTTGTTTGGCTTAAAGCTTATCGCAATGATGTTGGTACTTAGCTTCCTAGCTCCAAACATTACCTCTCAATACTTAATGAGCATGACTTTACAGCAAGGCCTGATTGTGGCGGCGATTCCGGTTGTGTTTACCTCTTTTGGTTTCCACGGAAGCATCCCATCAATCGTTCGATACCTAGATGGTGACGTTCGTTCTTTACGTAAGGTAATGATTATTGGCTCGGCACTGCCTCTGGTTATCTACGTTTTCTGGCAAAGTGTTACTTTGGGTGTGATTAGCCAAGAGCAATTATTGTCTGATACAAGTTTAGGCGCGCTATTAGTCTCACTATCGCAGACTGTTCATCAATCCAACCTAAGCGTGATCGTCGGTGTATTCGCGGACCTAGCACTGCTGACATCTTTTATTGGTGTGAGCTTGGGCTTATTTGAATTCATGGGCGACTCACTGAGCAAGAAACTAGGTGACGCAAAACGTGTTAAGACAGCTGCTATCACCTTCTTACCGCCACTGGGTTTTGCCTTATTTTACCCACAAGGCTTCATCATGGCTTTAGGCTATGCAGCCATTGCACTTTCAGTGCTCGCGATTCTGTTACCAACAGTGATGGTCTACAAGGTTCGTTACACTGATTTCTCTGTCAAACCTCAATCTGCAGAAGCCAGTTACCAAGTGTTAGGCGGTAGCAAAGCGTTGTTTTTAGCAGGTAGCATTGGCGTATTTATCATTGCCATTCAAGTTCTTATTTCAGTAGGGTTACTGCCTTCTTTGGGCTAATAAACCTATACAGAACTAATTTACTTGATACAGATCTCATAAATAACATGTCACTATCATTAATTTTCACAATTAGTCGATTGAAGTCACATTTTTATTGAGGTCGGTTATTTAGAGTCCACGGTAAAGGATTTACCGTGGAGTTTTTATGAAAGAAGTACAATTTCGAACGATAGACAAACTGTTTATCAAGATGTCGATCAACGACAAGTTTTGGGTCATTTTCTTAATCTTTTTTGCCGCTTTGGCAAGCCTAGCTGGACTGAACTACGTCAACAAAATGGAACACATTGACGTAACTGCAAAACAGCAGGTCGAGTATCAACTGCAAGGTATTTTATCAGCATCAGATTCCCCTGCTTCTGTTCGCTCTGTTAGCCAACAAACTCGCGCTCAACAAACCACTATTTCAAACAATGGTTCGGTGATTGCCACAGCACTCGCACAAGATGGCAACTACTACTCACTTACCGTTTCAACTAACGATATACAGAACCAAAAGCAGCAAGCACTGTACACTTTATTACTGAGCTTTTTGTGGTGTGTGCCTTTTGGTCTTTTCTGTTACTGGGTAGCGACTTTCCTAGGCGGCGCACTTTGGGTTCTTTACTCAACCACTCAAAAGATTGGGGATGGGGACTTAACATCACGCCTTGGCTTCCACCCTGGCCGTGACGAGTTTGGCACGATTGGTTGTGCGCTTGACCGCTCAATGGACACGCTTAGTGAGTTAGTTAACAACGTAAACCACAGTGCAGCAACGCTAAGTGAAACGTCGGCTTCTTTCGAAACAGAGATGAAGCGCAGCGAAACACAAATCATGAGCCAAAACGCCTCTCTAGACTCTGTTGCGACAGCAATGGACCAAATGACAGCTTCGGCGAATGAAGTCTCTAACATCTCTGCACGTTCAACGGAACAAACAGAGCAAGACGCGCAGCAAATCAACGATAGCCACGCAAAAGTTCAACAAGCAATCTCGGAAATCACCACCCTTTCTTCTTTGATTGAGCAAACCTCATCTTCTGTTACTAGCTTGAATGTGAACACGAGCCAAATTAACGAAGTCATCACGACGATCAATGCTATTTCAGAGCAAACTAACTTACTTGCTTTGAATGCCGCGATTGAAGCCGCTCGTGCGGGCGAACAAGGCCGTGGTTTCGCTGTTGTTGCTGATGAAGTAAGAACACTGGCAAGCCGCACTCAGTCAGCTACGGTAGAAATCCAAGCGATGATTGAGCGCTTACAACAAGAGAGCCAAAATATCGCGAAGATCACCGAACAGACGGTTGATCAAGCGCAAACCAGTAGCCAACTAATTTCGGACATTGGTCACGACGTAAACTCGATTGCAGATTCAGCTCAAGCACTGATGGACATGAGTATCCAAATCGCAACATCGGCAGACGAGCAAAGTAACGTTGCCAATACGATTGCAGCTGAACTTAACGATATTCGCAGCCAATCCGATGTGATTAAAGACGTGGCTCAGAATTCTTCAAATGGCGTCTCTAGGCTAACAGAAGCATCAGTTTCTCTGTCTCAGACGTTGGCACGCTACCGCACTTAAGACTCAACTGTCGAACTAGCGGCGCGAATTGAAAACAAACTAATGAGGACTCGTAATGGGTCCTTTTTTTTGGCTTTTGTTTAATAACATTACAAGAGGCATGGTCAATAACGATGACATTATCAATTACCATGAAGCAAGTCGCAAAGGAGAGATTAAGAAGTGTCAGAACTGTCTAATATTCGAGCTTAGGAGTAATCTAATTGAACGGGTCTTTTTTCGCTTACCCTCTTGCTGCAGGTGACACATAATGAATAAAACAGAAACACCAAACACCGACGACATTACATGCCCTTTATGCCAACACGACGAGTATCTTCTTTCAGAAAGTGGAGAGAAGTTTACTTGTGCATCTTGCGGTTTCCATACCAAACAATTTAGTAAGGTAGTCAGCCTTCAATTAAGCTCTACCCCACCAAAGCTGCAGAATTCGATATACCACCATTTGAGCAGTGCTTGCCATTAATCCAAACTGAAATTTCTTCTAAACTATAGATATCCTGAGCCGCGAGTTCTGCTGAGTCGGCTTCGGGATCTACGATTGCTTCATCAATACTCGGGCGTAATCGAAACGATTGGATACCCGCGCGAACACCAGCCTCAATCCCTTTCAACGTATCATCCACATAGATGCACTCATTCGGTAGAAAACCCATGTTCATGGCCGTGTACATGATTAGATCTGGCTCTGGCTTCCAACTGTTAGCATCAAAAGCAGAGAACACTTTGCCTTTGAAGTCGTCTAGCATGCCTGTCATCGCCAATGAAGATTCAACTCTAGATTTCGGTGCATTGGAAGCGATACAAAACTCAATGTCTTGTTGTTTGAGGAATTCAATAAGTTCGATAGCGCCTTCCATCGGTTTTAAATGACGTTGGAACAGTGCTTCTAATTCAGTACGGTATAACGGTTCAAGTGTATCAATCGAGATAGATAGCCCAAGACGTTCTTGTGTATCCATTAAGATGTCGGCTAGCTTCCCACCTTGGAAATGCGCATAGCAGTCGTTGACGTTGAGCTCCGCTCCAAAGCCAGTGAAAACGTTCACCAAAGCTTGGCAGCACAGCTTTTCACTATCGATAAGTGTTCCGTCACAATCGAAAATCACACATTTAGTCTGTTCTAACCGCATAGGTATCTCACTTAGATTGAATCCAAGTTTTATCCTATAGTGTTCTTTCAATGGGCGAGATGATTGAGGTAACAGTTTGCGGATACAGGCTTATTTCTCTTCGCGAAATATGGAGTTGATCACTTTATCGCTCGGCATAAGCAACAGTTTTCATCAAATTAACCCAGATTCTACGAAACCAAATACTGCGAGGTTTACATAAGTGACTCAATTTCAGGGGAAAATATAAATCACCACTTCCTAGCCGGATCGTGGTGAATCGATAAAAAATACGGCTTATAGGCTACTCAGATAGAGCGACAGTTAGCTAACAACCGACTCTTCTAAGACTTTAGCTTCAATCGAAGGTGAAAACGTATATTCCACGGTTCCAGTATCGGGATACGAATCTCGGATAGCGACAAACTCGGGTAAGTGTTTCAGTAGCAATTTAGTTAACTGAGGATCAAACTGGTAGCCACACTCTCGCTCGAACAAATCGACCACCATATCTAACGGCCATGGTTCTTTGTAGCAACGTGCACTAAGCAGCGCATCAAATACATCGGCTACGGCTGTGATACGAGCAAACAAGTGTATTTCATCCCCCACTTTGCCATTCGGGTATCCAGCACCATCCCAACGCTCGTGATGTTCGTGAGCAATGATTGCCGCGAGGTTGGTAATATCACCAGATCCGCTCTTCAACAAGTTATAGCCAGCCGTAGTATGAAGCTTCATCACCTCCCACTCTTGGTCGGTTAATTTCCCAGGTTTATCCAAGATTGATTCAGGGACAGAAATCTTACCCACATCGTGCATTGGGCTGATGATCTCAATCATCTCGACCTCGCGATGGCTCAAGCCACGATACTTAGCAAGCAGTGCAGACAACTTGGCTACACGCTTAACGTGATTACCTGTTTCGCCAGAGCGGGTTTCAATTGCTTCTCCAAGAACATGAATCATATCCTTTTGAATATTCAAGGTCTGTTTCTGAAGCTTTAAGATGCGTTTGTTCTTATTCGCCAACTCTTTCTTTTGGCGCAGAGTAACGAATTGCATCAAGATGATCAGGCTTAAACCCGCAATCACCATCGACAGCCCCAATAACAACTGGAAGTTTTTGCGAATAAAGGACGAAGGCTCGTTAATGAAAACTGCTTCGTCAGGTAACGCGTTTGCACTAATCCCGTATCGTTTCATTGCAGGGTAATTAAATACAAAACGCTTGTTGTCTCCTGGAGTTAGCGGTGTCGTAAAACCAAGAGGAAGATATTTATCCAATGCA
The DNA here is from genome assembly GCF_902751245.1 of Vibrio sp. Vb339. Taxonomy (NCBI): domain Bacteria; kingdom Pseudomonadati; phylum Pseudomonadota; class Gammaproteobacteria; order Vibrionales; family Vibrionaceae; genus Vibrio; species Vibrio sp. Vb339. The sequence goes on from NZ_CADDIS010000001.1 coordinate 1,433,856, forward strand.
TCGACAGCCTCTTCACCCATGCTTTGTGAGTGATTAACGTAGCCACCGAGTACATCACCCGAAATATAGAACTGCCACAAAGCAAACACCGGAGCAGCACTTGCTTTTGACAACGTATCCGCAATCTCTTGGTAAGTGTGGTAAACCCCTTGCTTCAACTCGGTGTTGTAATGACTGAGCAATACCGCATCGTCCGCAGAGATCCCTTCCAAAAACTGGCTTGTATGTACAAGCGACAAATCGCGAATTTCTACGAGATTGATATTCGGAAACTCAGCCATCATTCTGTTCATTTCTTTGTGAATCAGCTCAGACGTGACACTGTAATCATTTACAAAATAGAGGTTCTTTAGATTGGGTCTTAATTTGGAGATCAGCTTAATATTAACGTCTATCTGATCGTTCTCATAAAGCACGGTTGCTCTGTCAGACACCGCGTACATATCGGTGCTGAAATCATTGATGCCGACTGCAACGACAGGTGTGGAGCGGTCAATCAAATTAGGCAAAGATTCAAGAAAATTGGCCGCGTTATCGTCCGTCGCAATTACGCCATCAAATTTATAACCCGCATATTTCGCACGTAAGTAGTTCGCGAGAGAGTCGTAATACTCTGGGCTGTGGACACGCTTTGAATCCAAATACTCTATTGAGAGTTTAACTTCGGTTTGAGACTGGCTGAACGCACTGTCTATCCCTTTTTGGAAGTCAGCAGTCCATTGATAAGAAGGTTCGTATGAGTGTAAAACTAGGATGCGTTTAATATCCCAGTCGTTAGCAACGCTGAGTGAAGAATAAGCGCTAACACACAATACAGCGATTGATATCAATAGCTTGTACATACAATACCCTTTAAATAAGACGGGGTATTGTACTTAGATTAACGCTTTGTCAAAGAATCTTTAGTTCTCGATCCACACTTTATCGCAAGAAGCATGATCTTGTGCCCAAAAATCGTATAACTGCTTAGCAAAGTTGTTGATACTTTGGCCACTTCCAGCAACGACATCCGAGATCAATAGGGAACCATCTGCTTCTGTGACGATAGCGCTCGCCACAACGTCACCATTTTGAGTACCAATATATAAGACATGATCGTCAGAAAGCATAATTTGGCTCAGGAACTCAAGCATGTGTGCCCTTTCCGTTTCATCTTGGTAAACGCTTGCTTGGTTAAGTGAAAAAAGCACGGTCAATTTATGGAAATCGACTTTATGAAGTTCATCAATTTGGGAAGGAGTTTGATCTTGTGCTAGGAGTTGGTATGTCTTGGATGGGAGTTTGCTTTGATAAAGTTCACGGCCGAGAAGACTATCTTTTGCGGGGTAAGCAATATCGAGCTGGCTAAACAGCCATTGGTTTTTCTTGTGTGCAATTTCAGGTATTTCGTTATTCATTCTTTTAGTACCTACGGTTAGTATCCCCAAATATCGCAGTTATTTGGAAGACATATGGTCGGCTGAGGTGCCGAGCTACAAGCAGAGAGCATACAGAGCATGACCAAGGCCAACAAGTACTTTAAATGCTTCATATTTTTCATTATCCAACAACATCCTTTAAGAACTTAACGAAAAGCTCTACACTCGTATTCAAGCTTTCAATATCCTTATAGTAAACAGAACTATATAAATAAAAAGGACTTCTTATGAAAAAAGCCTTAATAGCAGCAGGTATCGTCACAATGTTAGCTGGCTGTTCGGACAACGAGGTTGGCGACGTCTCACTGGGTTTCTTCACAATGAAGGATATCAAGATGTCTTCATTAGATGACGATAAGATCGCAGGTGTTACCTGTCATATCGCATCAATCGAAGCAAACCTTAGCCTTTCAGATCCAAGTGATAGCTCTATCTCTTGTCGTCAAACAGGTGAAATCACACCAGAAATGATTGCTCAAATAGACAAGAGTAAGTCTGGCGAAGTGGTATTCAAGCAATCGAAAAGTATCTTCTTTAAAACAATGAAGGTTCGTCGTATCTACGATGCAGAGAATCAGTCGCTGCTTTACTTGTCTTACACCACCAAAGAAACGGAAGGCAGTTTCAAGCATAGCCTTTCAACCGTTCCGCTTTGGGGTACAGAGGCTTACGTAGATCCAGCAACACTTGTTCCAGCGGAATAGCTTCAAGCCAAAGTAAGACGATTCACCTGTACAGACATTGTGCAGGTGATTCAAAATGTAATAAAAATGAAAGAAACAGAAACAAAATGTGATATCATGCGGCAAAATTTTTTCACTGTATTTTTCATATGAAGTTTCCTGGACAGCGTAAATCTAAGCACTACTTTCCAACTCACGCACGTGATCCGTTGGTCAACCAAATTCAACAAACACCTAAACTACACCGCGCGACAGTGGTCGGTATAGGTCAAACGATTGTTGACATCGAAGCCCGTGTTGATAACGAGTTCCTAGAAAAGTACGAGCTGAGTAAAGGTCACTCACTGGTATTGGAAGAAAGTAAAGCAGATGCGCTGTATGAAGAGTTAGTTGAGCGCGGTTTGATCACGCATCAATACCCTGGCGATACTATCGGCAACACACTGCACAACTATTCCGTACTTGCAGACAGTAAATCTGTCCTGCTTGGCGTAATGTCTAAGAAGATTGAAGTTGGCTCATTTGGTTATCGTTACCTTTGCCGCACTTCTTCTCGTATGAATCTAAACCACCTTCAAACTGTTGATGGTCCAATTGGTCGTTGTTACACGCTGATTTCTGAAGATGGCGAACGCACGTTTGCAATCAACGAAGGCCACATGAACCAACTTCTTCCAGAAAGCATTCCTGAAAAAGTGTTCGAGAAAGCTTCTGCATTGGTTGTGTCGTCATACTTAATGCGTGGCAAACCTGAAGATCCGATGCCAAAAGCGGTACAAAAAGCGATTGAATACGCGAAAGCGCACAATGTGCCTGTTGTACTAACACTTGGTACTAAGTATGTGATCGAAGGCAACGCTGAATGGTGGCAAGAATACCTGAAAGAAAACGTAACCATCGTCGCGATGAACGAAGACGAAGGTGAAGCGCTAACGGGTGAAAAAGATCCTCTATTGGCTGCTAACAAAGCACTTGAGTGGGTTGACCTCGTTCTATGTACTGCTGGCCCTATTGGTCTATACATGGCAGGTTACACTGACGAACCAGCGAAACGCGAAACCACACTGCCATTGTTACCGGGTAACATCCCTGAGTTCAATAAATACGAATTCAGCCGTGCGATGCGTAAGCAAGACTGTAAAGACCCAGTAAAAGTGTACTCTCACATTGGCCCTTACCTAGGCGGCCCACTTGAGATTAAGAACACCAATGGCGCTGGCGATGGTGCACTTTCAGCACTACTTCACGACATGGCAGCAAACAGCTACCACCACGTGAATGTACCAAACTCGGAGAAACACGAGCACGCTTGTCTGACGTACTCTTCACTGTCTCAAATTTGTAAGTACGCAAACCGTGTAAGCTACGAAGTGTTGACTCAGCACTCTCCTCGCCTTTCTCGTGCATTACCTGAACGCGAAGATAGCTTAGAAGAAACATACTGGGATCGTTAATCGACCATATTAGGTAGTTACCTCTTAGAGGTTAACGCCAAGTGAGATTACCCATTCCTTGAAGGGCTGCTATATGCAGCCCTTTTTGTATTCAACGCCAATATAACTGCAGCTCAAGGTAATCAGATCGAATATTTTGCTCGTTTAAGATTTGATCTCGCGCAATGACTCTTTAGATCTGTTATCTTCCAGCACATAATTCGTGTGGTTTGCCTTTACTTGGCAAATTTATACAGTAATATCGCCACGCAAACGTTTACGTGCCACCTTTCGGTTCTGATATAAGGATCAAATATGCTGTCTGATATTGATATTTGTCGCTCTACTCCCCTTAAAAACATCAGTGAGGTTGCCAAGCAAGCTGGCCTGCACCACAACGAACATCAGCCATTAGGGCAATTCAAATCTAAAGTGTCTCTCACATCACTTGAACGCCTCGCCAACCAACAAGATGGTAAATTAGTCGTAGTCACGGCGATCACACCGACACCTCTTGGTGAAGGCAAAACCGTCACTACTATCGGATTAGCACAAGGCCTCGCAAAGATTAACCAATCTGCAATGGCCTGCATTCGTCAGCCTTCAATGGGCCCGGTATTTGGTGTAAAAGGCGGCGCTGCGGGTGGTGGTTACTCTCAAGTTGCCCCTATGGAACAATTAAACCTGCATCTGACGGGCGATATTCATGCTGTTACGGCCGCTCACAACCTCGCCTCTGCCGCCATTGATGCACGTTTGTATCATGAACAGCGTGAAGGGTTAGAAGCCTTTGAAACGCGCTCAGGCTTAAAAGCACTGAATATAGACCCAAGCAGAATCGTTTGGCGACGTGTACTTGACCATAATGATCGCGCATTACGCATGATCACGGTTGGCAAGAACGAAGCAGACAAAACGATTAATGGCTTTGAACGCGAAGATGGATTTGATATCTCAGCCGCTTCAGAGCTAATGGCCATTCTTGCTCTAGCTGATGACCTTCAAGATTTGAGAAAACGCATCGGACGAGTGGTACTTGCTTACAACAAACAAGGCTTGCCGTTAACCGCAGATGACTTCAACGTTGCAGGCGCAATGACCGTAACCATGAAGGATTCTATTGAACCAACATTGATGCAAACCCTTGAAGGCGTTCCGACCCTAATTCACGCCGGGCCTTTCGCGAACATTGCACATGGTAACTCTTCAATTATTGCCGATAAGATAGCGTTAAAACTGAGTGACTTTGTTGTGACCGAAGGCGGTTTCGGGTCAGACATGGGCTTTGAGAAAGCGTGCAACATAAAAGCGAAAGCGTCAAACAAAAAGCCCGATTGCGCTGTGGTTGTTGCAACATTACGTGGATTAAAGGCCAACTCTGGTTTATACGATTTGAGACCGGGCACTCCATTACCAGATTCTATTTTTAATGATGACCAAGACGCACTAATTGCAGGCTTTGAGAACCTTAAATGGCACATCAATAACGTTAAGCAATACCAAGTGCCTACAGTAGTTGCGATTAACCGATTCCCACAAGACTCAGCTCAAGAGCTCGATGCTTTGAAACAGATGATCACCGACTTCGATCCAAGCGTTAGCGTTGAAGTAAGTGAAGCATTTGGTCAAGGTGGCGAAGGGGCGACTCAACTGGCTCACGCTGTAGTAAAAGCTTGCCAAAAACAGAGTGAATTTAAGCCTTTGTATCACTCAGAGCAAAGCCTAGAAGAAAAGCTAATGGCAGTCGCTGAAGTTGGTTATGGCGCGGCAAGTATTTCGCTATCTCCACTGGCTAAAAAACAACTGGCTGAATTCAAACTGCATGGCTATAGCGACCTATCGGTTTGTTTGGCAAAAACACCACTATCGATCTCGACAGAAGCACACGTAAAAGGTGCACCCACCCAATTTGACGTGCCTGTTAGAGAACTAAAACTGTGTGCTGGTGCTGGCTTTATTTACGCGTTGTGCGGCAATGTGATGACCATGCCAGGCTTGCCTGACAAACCGGCGTTCATGTCGTTAGATATTGATAGTAATGGAAATATCGTCGGCCTAAGCTAGATGCTCTTAGCTAGATAAATGGCAATTAATCGCGATTAATTTGGCTCAATTTTCAGACCGGTGTTCTATATTGAGCAATCATTCCCTTACGAAGTGATTGCTCAACAATCAAGCTTAAGTGCAAAAAGTTGCACTAAAATCGTAGTTATATGCGAATCTTGTCTTAACTTCTGGGTCAAGATCACATTAAAAACCTTATAAAATATATAGTATTGCGCTGATTCTTTGAGGACAGTGATGAATACAAGTATAAAAAAACTAGTCAGCCAATTTCTATGTACCATCTTTGCCCTAGGACTAGTCCCTGCCCTCTACATAAACTCTGAATTTGACAGGGTTGAAGCTCAGCACACGCTAAATATCAAACAGTCCAGTCAGAACCAGATCGAATACAGCTTTCATGAGCTCGCTGTTATTGTTGAGCAAATATCTAACTCTGTTCCTTCTATCGCTGACTCTCAAACACTACTCCGAGCGATTCAAGAACCTTCTATTATCCATAAAGAAACCCTGCAAGATCTTTGGGTGATGTTAGCTCGTGGCCAAAAATACTATTCTCAGCTTCGTTATCTCGATCTAGCTGGAAACGAAGTGTTCCGCGTTAACTACAAAGACGGTAAAGCAACTGTCGTCCCAGAGAACGAACTGCAAAACAAATCCTCTCGAGATTACTACAAGATGCTACAGAAGTTAGAGATTGGCGATGTCAGCTCTAGAGGCATTGACTTAGAAATGGAAAATGGAGAAATCATCCACCCATTAACGCCGGCGCTTCGCATTATGACGCCAGTCGCTGAAGGGAATCGAATTATTGGTTACTTCATTGCAAATCTAAACATGCTTGAGATTTACAAGCGTCTTCATTACCAAATCGGCGCGTCAGCCGCAGTCCCGGTCATTCTCAATAAAACTGGCCATGTCATCATGGGCCCCGACCCGGCTGAATCATTTGGACATGTTTTAGAGTCACGTTCAGACAATACATACGCAAAGCTATATCCGGCGCTTTGGAAAGACATTCAATCCAACTCTTCGTCTAGCTATTTCGATGGTAAGAACTGGTATTTCCACTCTGACATCAGCCCAAAGATAAAGCAGTTTGCAGGCCCTATTTACATGGTTCTTCACATTGAAAATCAGCATTTCAGCAGTCAATACCGACAAGAAAAACAAGCGATTGTCGTTCAGATCATCACCTTATCTTTCTTGATTTCGATGATCTCCGCTGGCTTCGTATTGTGGAACAGCAACCACAAGAAGAACAGTATCGAGAGCCAACTTGCTAAGGCCGCGATGAATGGTATGTCTGCCTTGGTGATTACCGACAGAAACAACCGAATCATCAAGGTAAACCAAGAGTTCACCCGTGTTAGCGGCTACGAGTTAGAAGACGTAAAAGGCCGCCAACCGTCCATGTTTGCTTCTGGTCGCTACAACGAAGAGTTCTACATCAAGATGTGGAGCATCATCAAAGAGAAAGGCATGTGGGAAGGCGAAGTGGTTAATCGTCGTAAAGACGGGTCTTTGATCACGGAAATATTGCGAATCCAAACCATTAAAGACTCGAAAGACGTGATTCAGTTTTATGTCGCTTCATTTGTGGATATCAGTAAACACAAAGAGCTAGAAAACAAACTGAGAAACCTGAGCGAAAAAGATGCCTTAGCTGGGTGTTGGAACCGCCGTAAGTTCGATCTTGAGCTGCGAGATGAGTGCTCTCGTATGAATCGTTACCCTACTCGCGAACAGTCTTGCTTAGCGATTTTGGACATAGACCACTTCAAACGCATCAACGACAGATTTGGTCACGATTATGGTGATCGCGTCATTCAAACCGTTGCTCAGGTATTACAACGAGAGTGTCGTGAAACTGATTTTGTGGCTCGTATTGGTGGTGAAGAATTTGGCGTTATTCTGCCTCATACCACAACTGAAGAAGCCGAATATGTGCTTAACAGATTGAGAATCGCAGTCAGTATTGAGCTCGACAACGTGGTGACGGTCAGTGGCGGAATCACCAACCTGACTAACGACCCTGCTCTTAACTACAAGTGCGCCGATCTAGCACTCTACGAAGCCAAGGCAGCAGGTCGAAACAGTGTGTGCCTGTTCCTAGACAGCGAAATGAGCGAAATTGCCTAACAGAAAATCAATATTGTTCCGCTAGGCTATCAGTTTGGCGGTTGAACACCCCAGCTGTTTTCTATCAGCTCGGTGCAGGATAGAACTCTAGTTTGTCCCCTTCTACCACCAGAATGCAATCCATGTTCGCAGCATGAGCAGCCTGCTTACCTAGGTTGGTATCTTCAAACACAACACACTGCTTTGGCTGCAAACCCATACCAAAACACGCATCCAAGAAAGTATCCGGATTTGGTTTGTGATTCTTAACGTCAGTTGCTGTCACTAGGATATCGAGCTTACTCAAGATATCTGTCTTATCCAGTAACTGTTCGGCACTTTTACGTTGACTGCCCGTTCCGACTGCAATCTTCTTGCTACCTAGATGCTCTAACAACAGAGAATGGGTACAAGGGATAACGTCTCCTTTGTCTTCAATAGCCGCAAACGACGCCATCTTAAACGTAGAGACCGCTTGTGGGTCGAGCGATAAACCGTATTTGCTGTTCACCTCACCGGCTATCTTGTAGCTCGGCATGCCACCCAAGCTATGCAGCCAAGACGCTTCGAAATGAAAGCCAAACTCTTCCGCCGTTTGCTGCCAAGCCTTTACATGTGCAGGCATTGTATCGATCAACGTACCGTCCATATCAAAGATTAATCCTTCATATGCCGTTAAATCTATTTTCATCACTACTACCACTCTTTAATAAAGTTACTGATACCATAACCAATATTCAGTATCATGGCGCCATATTACCGTTCAAAATGGATGTTTATGTTACAAATATCTAACTCTGTTTCGATTCAAGACTGGGAACTCCAGTTAACAGCGATCAGAGCACAAGGAGCCGGCGGTCAGAACGTCAATAAAGTATCGAGCGCGATACATTTACGTTTTGATATCAAGCACTCTACCCTACCTGACTTCTATAAAGAAAAGCTTCTCGCACACAAAGATAGCCGTATCACTAAAGATGGCGTGATTATCATTAAGGCACAGCAATATAGAACGCAGGAACAAAACCGAGATGATGCTTTAGTGCGTTTGAAAGAACTTATCTTGGAAGCAACAAAAGTTCAAAAAGTCAGACGAGCGACTAAGCCAACACGTGGCTCTCAGAAAAGACGTTTAGAAAGCAAGAAACAGAGAAGCACCACCAAACAGCTGCGTGGAAGAGTGAGCTGATGGCTTCATTCCCTCAGATAACACATTACCCTAGAAATATCTGTCAATTTAACTAACGAATAGATCCATTACGCTGTTTATTTGAAAGAAAGACTACTGCTTCTTTTTGACCGACAAAATCAGCTTGATCAACAACAGGCGCTCTTCGCTGGTCAGCAGACGACTGACCGCCGCTACATCTTCCGCTGTCGCTTGTGATGCACCAACAATATCAAGTACCACATCCAAATCCGTCACTTTTAAGGTTCTGGTGATTGAACGATACTGAGACATCTTGATGTCCGCCTCGCCGCGTTCAATCCGTTGATAAGTTTTTAAACTCATTCCTGCACTCGAGGCTAACTTTTCTTGAGACAAGTTGGCTTGTTTCCTACGCTCAATCAGCGCCATTATTATGGGTTCTTGTGACATAAGCTCATCCTCAAAAGACAGTTATGTCCTAAATTCAGCAAGAAGCAGACCATATTGACTTGTGATGGTTTACATAAGCCATCAAAGGCATATTATTCGCTTGATAAAAACCGTTACGTTTCATAAACCTTCACACTGATATCAGTTGTGAACGTACAGGCTAGGTAACTTGAGTATTCAAGTGTTGGGAAATTAGAAAAATTGCAAATTGCGAATAAGAAAGACGTCATATTGGAAATTGCGAATCGTTATAAATTGGCATTTCCTTGCATTAAGCACGCATTAGAAACGGACAATACCCGCTCAGAAATTATTGCAGTGCAGCATAGGCTACTGACTTACAAAGAAGTGCTGTTGCACGGAAGTATGTTGGAAGAGAAAGAATTGAAGCAGGCTTTTTCTGCTCTGAACCAAAATGAAAAAGGTGTCGCACAAAGCGGTATTCAAAGCATCAACGACGCAATAAAAGAGATGGATGTGATTGTCGAAAGATACAGTAGAAAAGCGTCTACTGAATTCTGTGCCTAATCTATTAATATCAACGAGTAGCGCCAACCTCTGAACGGCTTAAACAAAAAAACAAAAACGGCCAGTCATAGTTGAATGACTGGCCGTTTGTTTAGCTAACATGAAGACGTGGGTATCTAACGAGACATCGCTCTTCTAAACCCACCGAGTAACATCAACGCGCCTAGCAAGCCAAACGACACACTGCCTCCACTGCCGCCTGAACCAGATGAGCTTGTACCAGCAACAGCAACTCGTTTTGCCTCTGTCGCGGTAAACTGGACAGTTTCTGTGCTATCGATTACACCGTTAGTTACATCCGTAATCCAATCTTTATAATCAAATATCTCGGTAAAGACCGATGTAACACCGATGCCCGCACCACAAGTAGTCGGCCCAAAGCTTGTTATGCCAACCTGCTCATAAGTTGAGCCGTTTTTCCAAAACACCGGTCCGCCAGAATCACCTTGGCATGTACCACCATATAAACCGTTATCCGGTCCATCACCATTAAAACAAATTTGTTTGTCTGTGACTAACGGACCAAAGACAGCTTTACAGTTCGCAGTGTCTACGTAAGTCAAATCAACTTGTTGTAGCAATGTTGTACCCTCAACATCAGTTTCTATGTCACCATGACCAACAGCAACGAAATCATTCGCGACATTAAGATATGTATCAAATTGGGGAATAGCAGTTTCAGCAGAAGACGGAAGGTTGAGAGAAGCTTCTAACTTTAAAATCGCAATGTCATTTCTTAACAGCTGATTGATACTATTTGAATAATCAGTTCGATAATACACCTCTGATACTCGTACTTTAGGAATGTTTCCGTTAGGGAACAAAGAAGTATCTTCCAATTGAGGTACAACCACGGTAAACAGTTGTACACTTTCATCACCGTAAATACAGTGCGCTGCTGTCAATACATGGTAATTATCTAAGATAGTCGCACCACAGTAAGGGCCTGTAGAGTAAACACCGTCATAATCAATACGATCAATGAACAAGCTCGCCATTGAAGGGAATTCAGTTACCGAAGCACCGCTACCATTCACAATATAAGGTGTTACACCCACATCAGGAGTACTTTCGTCCGTGTTTTCCGTTGCCATAACACTTGATGTGTAAATCAATGGCGCTAAAAGCCCTAAAACGGCTTTACGAACCGGGCTCATTGTATGGTTTACGTTCATAGTTAACTCCTTGTAACCCCTACTACTTATTTACAAAAATGATGAATCGCCACCATAACACGTCACAACCGTGATTATAGTAAGTATTTGTAACGATATCGCCACATATCTCATTTTATAAACGAATTTTAAGTAACCGTTGTTAGTGGTTAACGCTAAACCTTATATGTTCACAAAAACATACGCACCAAAAACAAAAAAGCCTACCGTTAGGCTTCCCAGTAAAGAGAAGCAAACAATAGGCTTTCATTTAGCTTAGTGGTTTCTCTTAAAAGAGATTAGCCACGGTAGTAACGTTGAGGTACGAATGGCATTTTTTCTACTGTCATAGGTAGCTTCTTGCCACGAACTTCAGCGAATACTTCAGTGCCAATAACCGCTAGGTCAGTACGAACGTAAGCCATAGAAACAGGCTTGCCCGCGTTAGGGCCCGCTGTACCGCTTGTTACAACGCCAATCTTGTTGTCTTCAGCATCGAACAGCTCAGCGCCTTCACGTACTGGTGCTTTAGTTTGACCAACAAGACCAACACGCTTACGTTGAACGTCTTTTGTCGCGATTTGCTCAAGGATGATATCAGCGCCAGGGAAACCGCCTGCACGTTCACCGTCAGTACGACGCACTTTTTGAATGCCCCATAGAAGGCTAGCTTCTACCGGCGTTGTTGTTGTATCTAGATCGTGACCGTACAGACATAGACCACACTCAAGACGAAGTGAGTCACGAGCACCAAGGCCAATCCACTCAACTTCAGCTTCTGAAGTCAGCTTACGTGCTAGAGCTTCAGCGTGATCGTTCGGTACAGAGATCTCGTAGCCATCTTCACCCGTGTAACCGCTGCGGCTCACGATGCATTCAACGCCATCGATATCGACTTTTTGAACGTCCATGAACAGCATGTCTGCAACGCTTGGTTGGAAACGAGCCAGAACTTCAGACGCTTTAGGGCCTTGAAGTGCTAATAGAGCGCGGTCATCAATCACTTCCATCTCTACGTCAGCTGGTAGGTGCGCAGTAAGGTGGTCGATATCTTGTGTCTTACAAGCCGCGTTCACAACAACAAATAGGTGATCGCCTAGGTTTGCAACCATAAGGTCATCCATGATGCCGCCCTGCTCATTAGTAAAGAACGCGTAACGCTGTTTACCAGAAGGAAGGTCGATAATATCTACAGGAACCAAAGATTCTAAGACAGCAGCTGCGTTTGCACCATGTAGACGAAGTTGCCCCATGTGAGAAACATCAAAAAGACCGGCAGCGTCACGAGTGTGCAAGTGCTCTTTCTTTACACCTAGTGGGTACTGAACTGGCATATCATAGCCAGCGAAAGGAACCATCTTTGCGCCTTCTTCAACGTGAAGTGCATGCAGTGGTGTTTTTAGTAGGTCTTGATTAGCGTGTTCTTGAGTCATTTTATTCTCCATGAAGCGTTGCAGGCTGTCCAAAATCGAGTCTGCCGCTTATATCTCTATTTAGAGTCGCCTCTAACGATACGGATTAACGTTAGAAACAGTAGATAGTAAAAAGTGATGTCTTTTATATAGGCTTATATTGTTAGCTTTATAAATCTGAATGGCTGTACAAATCCCATACAACTCACTTTCTAAGAATTCACTTCAGTAAACTTCAATCAACATGAGTAAACCGTGTTCACTATAATAAACAAGCCTGAGTGAGTTTTACACCCTTAACAAGATTAAAACAGCTCAAAATGTGACATTTAACAATTTAAAAACAATTTATAGATACATACAAAAACGCGATATTGATGATTTTCACATCAATATCGCGTCTGTTGGCTAACGTTCGAAACAAAAGCAAACGTTTGCATTCACTATAAGAAATTCTAAGTTTGTTAACTTATTTTGCAGTCACCCACAAAATGAGTGCATCTTCTGTACTGGTCGAAATCAGCATGTGGCCCATATTGGCATCGTAATACATGCTATCGCCTTCGCTCATTGGCACAGGTTCGTAGAATTCTGAGTAGAACATCACATCGCCAGAGATGATCATTAAGAACTCTTCACCGTCATGACGCACCCAATCATTATACTCTTCAAAAGTACGTGCTCTCACGCGGCTCTTAAACGGCATCATCTTCTTATTAGAAAGCTCAGTCGCAAGCAGCTCATGTTCATAAGTCGGTGTTGGGTGTGGTTTACCTTGGCCTGCCTTGGTTAAGTCGCGACGTCCTGTTGCCACTTTTTTCCTTGGTGGCTCAAAGAGTTGCGGCATGTCTATTTGCAAACCCATCGCCAATTTTTGCATTGCTTGAAACGTTGGTGAGATCTGTTCGTTCTCGATTTTGCTGAGCGTAGAACGCGCCAAGCCTGTTCTTTGGCTTGCTTCTTCTAGCGTAATCCCAAGCTTGCCGCGGATATCTTTAATACGCTGGCCAAGCCTAAGTGGTTCGATATTCTGGTCTAACGTTTCCTTCGCCAACGTTAAAGATGGGTACTCATCATAAATGTCTTCTGACATAGGTCCCTCATTAATTTCTTGCTTCCTGTCTATTAATTTCATTGTTGCATGAAGCGCTTTGTTGATTAAAGAGCACACAGAGAAATAAAGCGTGCTCCCCGTAGCAAAACAAGAAAAGTTGTTTCCTATTGGAAATTATTGTTGAAAATTGATCTTATCGGAGCTATGTTATCGACTTGTTAGATGAAGAGATGCTACTTCAGCTTGCAGCAAATGATAGATTTAACATTTGTAAGAGCTGTTTTTTACCCGAACTTTTTGGGAAACAATTCGTGCTGCATTGACCCTACAACGATCGCTTAGACGCTGTAAGAGTATATTTATAACGCAATTCACGTTTATCTATACCTATATAGCGCAAACGATACCGATGCAGAAATCAACGTAAGACCTAATGGACTATAAAAACAATCACCATTAGCTTAATGAAAGGTCTCGACAATGAACGCTTACCAAAACCATAGCTTAGACAGTTTTTTCTCTACGAACCTATCTGCGACTGACGACGCAGTATTTGCTGGAATCCAAGCAGAGAACACTCGTCAAAACGAACAAATCGAACTTATTGCTTCTGAGAACATCGTTTCTAAAGCAGTAATGCAAGCTCAAGGCACTTGCCTAACCAACAAATACGCAGAAGGCTACCCAGGCCGTCGCTACTACGGTGGTTGTGAGCACGTAGATACAGTTGAAGCTATCGCGATTGAACGCGCTAAACAGCTGTTCAAATGCGAATACGTAAACGTACAGCCTCACTCAGGTGCTCAAGCGAACGGCGCAGTTAAACTTGCCCTACTTCAACCTGGCGACACTATCCTAGGAATGTCTCTAGACGCTGGTGGCCACCTTACTCATGGTGCGCGCCCTGCAATGTCAGGTAAGTGGTTCAACGCAGTTCAATATGGCGTAGACCGCGACACTCTTGAACTCGATTACGAAGCGGTTCGCGCTTTAGCAATCGAAAGCCAACCTAAAATGATTATTGCTGGTGGTAGTGCTATCCCACGCGTTATTGATTTCGCTAAGTTCCGTGAAATCGCTGACGAAGTTGGCGCTATCCTAATGGTCGATATGGCACACATCGCGGGTCTTATTGCGACAGGTGCTCACCCTAGCCCACTACCACACGCACACGTTGTGACTACAACAACGCACAAAACACTTCGTGGCCCACGCGGCGGCATGATTCTTACTAACCACGAAGACATCAACAAAAAGATCAACTCTGCAGTGTTCCCTGGCCTTCAAGGTGGCCCATTAATGCACGTTATCGCGGCTAAAGCAGTGGCGTTTGGCGAAGCACTTGGCCCAGAATTTAATACTTATATTGATTCAGTGATCGACAACGCAAAAGTTCTTGCTGAAGTGTTGCAAACTCGCGGTTGTGACATTGTGACTGGCGGAACAGACACGCACCTAATGCTGGTTGACCTTCGTCCTAAGGGCTTGAAAGGTAACGTAACTGAAGAAGCATTAGAGCGTGCAGGGATCACATGTAACAAAAATGGCATACCATTCGACTCAGAGAAGCCTATGATTACTTCTGGCATTCGTTTAGGTACGCCAGCTGGAACCAGTCGTGGTTTTGGCACTGAAGAATTCAAACTTATCGGTGAATGGATCGGTGATGTTCTTGACGGCTTAGTTGAAAGCCCTGAAGGCAACGCTGAAGTTGAGCAACGTGTTCGCAAGCAAGTTAAAGAGCTTTGCAAACGCTTCCCTCTTTACCGTTAAACCGTTTTTAAGATTTAAATTAAAACCTCATAAATTTTTGGAGAATAAGCAATGGACAATACACTAAAGTTTGCAGACAGCCACGAGTGGGTAAAAGACAACGGTGACGGTACTGTGACTATCGGTATTTCTGAGCACGCTCAAGAGATGCTAGGTGACGTTGTGTTTGTTGACCTGCCTGACACTGATGACGAAATTGAAGCTGGCGAAAGCTTCTCTCTAGTTGAATCAGTGAAAGCTGCTTCTGATATCTACGCACCAATCTCTGGCGAAATCGTAGAAATCAACGAAGAATTAGAAGATAGCCCAGAGCTAATCAACGAAGAACCTTATGAAGGTGGTTGGATTGTTAAAGTGAAGATGTCTGATGCGTCTGAACTAAACAACCTTAAAGATGCGGAAGAATACCTAAGCTCTATCGAAGAAGACTAATAGGTAACCTCATTACGATAAAGCTGCTCTTTTGGAGCAGCTTAATTTTAGGGGCTAGCTCACGGCTCCAGAGAGAAAGTAGAACATATCATGACTGAATTACTTCAAAGCCAATTACTGAAAGACTTGGGCACGCAAAACGAGTTTGTTGCTCGTCATAACGGCCCTAATAAAGCAGACCAGCAAAAAATGCTTGAAGCGATCAACGCGACTAGCTTAGAAGCACTGATCGACGAAACGGTTCCTGCACAAATCCGTCTTGAAAAACCAATGACACTTGCTGCGCCACTGAGCGAAATGGACATGCTGACCTCTCTTAAAGAGATCGCTAACCTAAACCAAGTGAAACGTACTTTCATTGGCCAAGGCTACTACAACACATTCACTCCAAACGTTATTCTACGTAACGTTTTAGAGAATCCAGGCTGGTACACAGCTTACACACCATACCAACCAGAGATTTCTCAAGGTCGTCTTGAAGCTCTACTGAATTACCAACAAATGGTAATGGACTTAACTGGTATGGAAATCGCGAACGCGTCTCTTCTTGATGAAGCGACAGCGGCTGGCGAAGCTATGACACTGTGTAAGCGTGCTGGCAAAAGCAAGAGCAAAGTATTCTTCGTTGCTGACGATGTTCACCCTCAAACACTAGAAGTTGTTAAAACTCGTGCCGAGTACATCGGTTTTGAAGTAATGGTTGGTGCTCTTGAAACACTTCCAGAGCAAGACGTATTTAGTGCGTTGGTTCAATACCCTGGTACAACAGGTGAAGTTCGCGACCTAACAGACATCATTGCGAAAGCTCAAGCAAACAAGACTCTTGTAACGGTTGCAACTGACCTACTTGCTTCTGCTCTACTTAAGCCAGCTGGCGAAATGGGCGCAGACGTAGTAATCGGTTCAGCGCAACGTTTCGGTGTTCCTATGGGTTACGGCGGTCCACACGCTGCATTCATGGGTACTCGTGAAAAGCATAAGCGTACAATGCCAGGTCGTGTAATCGGTGTTTCAATCGATACTCATGGTAACCAAGCACTACGTATGGCAATGCAAACTCGTGAGCAACACATCCGCCGCGAGAAAGCGACATCGAACATCTGTACAGCTCAAGCACTTCTAGCAAACATGGCGTCTTTCTACGCGGTTTACCACGGTGCAGAAGGCCTACGTACAATTGCTCGTCGTACACACCACATGACAGCTATCCTAGCGGCTGGCCTGACTAAAGCGGGTTACGAGCTAACGAATAACAGCTTCTTTGATACCATCACGCTGAACACAGAAGACAAGACAGATGCACTGTACGCAAAAGCGCAAGCAGCAGACATCAACCTTCGTCGACTTGTTGGTAAAATCGGTATCAGCTTAGATGAAACAACCACAGTCGACGACGTGAATGCCCTATTCGCAATCTTCGACGTCAAAGAAGACGTTCAAGCGCTATCTTCTGACATTGCATCCAACGAGTTTGCAGCAATTCCAGAAAACTGCCGTCGTGAATCAGAGTTCCTAACTCACCCAGTATTCAACACGCACCACAGCGAAACGCAAATGATGCGTTACCTAAAACAACTTGAGAACAAAGACTTCTCACTAACGCATGGCATGATCCCACTGGGCAGCTGTACGATGAAGCTGAACGCTGCTGCTGAGATGATTCCAGTAACATGGCCTGAGTTTGGTTCTATTCACCCATTCGCACCTCTAGAGCAAGCGGCGGGTTACACAGCACTAGCAAAAGATCTTAAAGAGAAGCTATGTGAAATCACTGGTTACGACGATTTCTCACTACAGCCTAACTCTGGTGCATCTGGCGAATATGCAGGTCTAATCGCGATTCAACGTTACCACGCAAGCCGCGGTGAAGCTCACCGTAACGTTTGTCTGATTCCAAGCTCTGCGCACGGTACTAACCCTGCAACAGCATCAATGGTTTCTATGAAGGTAGTGGTTGTTAAGTGTGATGAAGATGGCAACATCGACATGACAGACCTAGCAGCGAAAATCGAGAAGCACAAAGAAAACCTATCAAGCATCATGATCACTTACCCTTCTACGCACGGCGTATACGAAGAGCAAGTGAAAGAAGTGTGTGAACAAGTACACGCAGCGGGCGGTCAGGTTTACCTAGACGGCGCGAACATGAACGCTCAAGTAGGCCTAACTTCACCTGGCTTCATTGGTTCAGACGTATCTCACTTGAACCTACACAAAACATTCTGTATCCCACACGGTGGTGGCGGTCCGGGTATGGGTCCTATCGGCGTTAAATCGCACCTAGCACCTTTCCTACCAGGTCACATCGAAAATGGTGTACAAGGTTCAGACTACGCGGTATCAGCTGCTGATCTAGGTAGTGCTTCAATCCTACCTATCTCTTGGGCTTACATCGCAATGATGGGCGAACCTGGCCTAACAGACGCAACGAAAGTAGCGATTCTGAACGCGAACTACGTGATGGAGAAACTACGTCCTCACTACCCTGTTCTTTACCGTGGCACCAACGGCCGCGTAGCGCACGAATGTATTATCGATATTCGCCCGCTTAAAGAAGATACAGGCATCAGCGAAGAAGATATTGCTAAGCGTCTAATGGACTTCGGTTTCCACGCGCCTACGATGTCTTTCCCAGTAGCTGGCACACTAATGGTAGAGCCAACTGAATCAGAAGATTTAGAAGAGCTAGACCGTTTCTGTGAAGCGATGATCGCAATCCGTCACGAAATGGCAGCAGTGAAAGCGGGTGAATGGCCACTAGACAACAACCCTCTAGTGAACGCACCGCACACACAAGTTGACCTTTCAGGCGCAGAATGGGATCGCCCTTACTCTCGCGAACTGGCTTGCTTCCCATCGAAAGCAACGAAGAACTCGAAGTACTGGCCTACTGTTAACCGTGTAGACAACGTATACGGCGACCGTAACCTAATCTGTTCTTGCCCAAGCATCGACAACTACGAAGACTAATTTTGTAGATTTTAAATAAACAAAAGCGAACCACTTGGTTCGCTTTTTTGTTTTTCGGATTCCAGATTATATGGCTAATAAAGCATTGACCTTACCGTAAGGGAAAGGTTTAAGGTTGATCTAAACCAACACTGAATTAGGAATTAATTATGGGATGTTGTAACAAAGCACCAAAAGGTGGTGCCCCTCTTGGCTTACTTCTAAAGGTCACGCTTGGGATTGGTCTTTTTGTGTTTCTGCTGGCGTTGTGGCAGTAGAAATCTCTCTAAACCCAATCAAACAGAATATGGTACATAGCGTTCAAATTAACTATGCGCGTCGCCGATCTGCTGGCTATCTCTCAAGCTCAATTTTGTTTCGTATGTAAGTAGGGATAGCGAGCTTGTCGTCTAGACTTTCAAATTTTGACTCGGTATTAGCGCCAACAATCTCGTTTAGCTCATCAAAGCTAACCCCGATGACTCTCGATGCCGTCATAAGACCATTAATAAATGACTTCTTTTCACGCTTTTTCTGGACTTCACTCACTGGTATTTCGCAATAATCACAATATTCTTGAGCGAGTAATGCCAACAACTCAACTTTCGATTCCATATCTATACCTTTAATAGAAATATATCGCCCTATTATCAGACAGTTAAAGAATAAATTCTAGGTAAGAGATATAACCGTAATTTGTGATGCCCATTTGAAAATTTAATAGGTAAATGTCGAAATTTATTATCCAGTTTCATTTCTAGTAAAATCATCTACTTATAGACATTAAACTAGTATTTTAACCATTAGAACCTATCCCTATCTCATAGTAAGTGAAACTCTATAAATCCAATGCTTGACCCTATACGGTAAGGTGTTTATATTGTCGCCCGCCCAACGGGGCACATCCTAAAATACACACCGGCCATCCTGCCATCATTCGTGTATTTATATTGGTGTTGTGAACTTCCATGCTAACGAAACTTCGTCCTTTTACTCGTGAATCGGGTGCGCTTATGCATCTTTCGGTTCCAATCATTTTGACTCAAATAGCTACCCAAGCGATGGGATTTGTCGATACGACGATGGCTGGCCAAGTAAGCCCTGCCGATCTCGCCGCTATTGCTCTCGGCACTAGCCTTTGGATTCCTGTGTTGCTGCTACTGCGTGGCGTGATTATGGCGTTAACGCCTGTTGTCGCATACCACCGAGGCGCACGTGACTTTCAAAGTATCTCTGTTGAATTCTTCCAGATGGTTTGGCTCGCATTAATTGCTAGCGTGCTGCTTATCGCTTACTTGGTGAGTGCGAAACCGATTTTAGAATGGATTGGCGTAGCCGCTGAGATCATCCCTATCGGCAGTGACTATGCCTTTGCCCTAGCATTCGGAGTGCCGGGGATTGCCCTGTTCTACACCTTGAACGGCTTCTGTGAAGGTATGAACAACACCAAAGTACCAATGATCATTTCGGTGGTTGGTTTGTTGGTGAATATTCCAGTCAACTACGTGCTTATCTACGGTAAGTTCGGCTTCCCTGAAATGGGCGCTGTGGGTTGTGGTTGGGCGACAAGCTTGGTGTACTGGTTAATGTCGGGAATGCTGTATTCCTACATTAAAGGTCATCACCATTACAAGACCATCATCAACTTTTCAGATGCGAAGCCAAAAGAAAAAGAGATGCTTCACCTTCTAAGATTAGGTTTACCTATCGGGATGAATATCGCGGTATGTGGCAGTATCTTTGCGGTAATCGCATTGATGATTGGCCGTATTGGTGCAGAGAACGTGGCAGCCGCACAAATTGCACTTAACATCTCAAGCCTAACTTACGTGATTCCTATGAGCATCTCGTTTGGCATTACGATTCGTGTTGGGCATGCTTTGGGTGAAAAAGACGAACTCGGAACGATTGAGCGCAGCAAAGTCGGTATCTTGGTTGCAGCGTTAATTTCATTGCTTTCGGTTGCGATGTTCCTTTTGTTCCCTGAGTGGATCATTAGGCTTTACACGACCGACCCTGCGATAAGTGCAACGGCAGCAGTATTGTTGACGTTTACGGCTATGTACCAATTCAGCGATGCATTGCAAACGTCTGCTAACGGTGCACTACGTGGCTATAAAGATACCAAGATCCCGATGATCTTAGCTATCGCTTCATACTGGGGCTTAGCACTTCCACTGGGCATGGTGTTGGGCTTAACAGACCACATTGTTCCTGCAATGGGTGAAGAAGGCTTTTGGATTGGCATTCTAACGGGATTAAGCGTATCAGCTGCGTTGATGTTGCTTCGCTTGCGATACGTAATTAAGAAGCGTGACTTGCCACCAACAGATGTTGCAATAGCAAGCTAAGATAGACAAATAAGCGCGTTATTGCCATTTGGTAATAACGCGCTTTTTTATTGAATGTCTATAAATCAGTTGATGTGTTCGGTTTTAACACTCGTCGTTAACTACTTCAACTGTACATACACAACCATCAGCTGGGCATGTATCTCCACTTGTTCTACCACCAAAAGAGTCATAGAGAACATAACAACCAGATGGAAGATCGTCTATTATCGCGCCGCCAAGATCTCCAGTGGTAAACGGGTATTCATAACCAACTACTGTATACCTATTAGCAAAATCAGAGGTTAAGCTGTCATCGTCTGACAAGGTAAGGAAATCGAGCATGTTCAATTTATCCCCTGATTCCCCTCGGCTTTCCGGGCAAAGAGTTCCCCAGTCAACTTCAACACTGCCGATACCAAAATCGATAACATAGTTGCTCTGATCACTTGGGTTGCTAGCAGCCGGATCTAATCCAACAATAATCGCTTTAGAAGTTACTTGCGTGATCACCCCTTCCATCGCACCCGCAACACCTTCAAGTACCGCTTCTCTTGCAGATTCTTGAATACCAAGGAACCTCGGGGCAGCTGTAACGGCCAACACTCCAAGTATCACGATCACGATAATTAATTCCATTAAAGTAAATCCGTTTTTCTTCATGACATACACATCTTTTGATAACTTAAATATTCGATAACCCAATGAATTAACTATAACTATACACCTCAAATAGGACTCATAACACTCCACGGCTATCGGTTTTTATAACGCTGGTATGTGGTAATTGTTCCCTTTAGAGGCAGTAAAGATAACTGGAAGCGTTGTCACATAAGGTGTCAGCGGGTTTAAATTCGAACAAATGCGTGGTGCAACTCAAAGTATCGATGGAAGAAGGTTTAATTGATTTATTTGAACTGAGGCACGCTGCGTATAACCAAAGTTAGACCATTTTTTGACTCGGCCTTTGTGTTTCTCCACTTAAGAAATCAAGAAATGAAATAGACCCCATAAAAAAACGCGCTACTACCACGGGTAATAGCGCGTATCTATCAATCGTTGTGCGACTATCGCAACATTAGTTCACCGCTTTAACGTAAGGAAGTACTCGGAATCCATCACGTACTTTTTGGCTCGGAATGTAATGGCGGAAAGCTAAGTTAAACACACCAGAATCGTTCTCTGTTTTGATGTTGTTGACTGCATCATCACCACAACCAAAGCTTACTGTGTAAGTGCCATCTGCATTTTTCTCAGCCGTGTTTGAGCTTACGTTCGCCACTTCACCAAACATGAAACCTTGCTTGTTGTAGACAGTTACCGACCAAAACGCTTGGTTTTTAGGGTCATCAAAGGTTGCCTGATGACAAGTGTCTGCCGGGAAGTTGCCAGAGACTTCATAAATATTGTCATCTAACTGCGCTCCACCCCAACCGATAGCCGCACCCACTGCGTACTTCTCTTTGGTAAACATCTCTTTTGAAGCATCTTCAGGGCTAGTAAACATACCAAACGTCGCCTGAGCACCATCGCGTTTTAGTAGTTTTGGCATTTCCATCTTAAGGTTTTTCTCTACCTCATCGAATGATTTCTCATCCACTTGCATTGCCATGAATTCGCCGTCTGCTTTTGCATCAATGCTCATCTGATCTTGGATTTTATGAACTTCATCTTTGGTGAACGTCGCATCAGTACGAACGATGACATACACGTGGTCGCCACTGTGAGTAGAAAGATCAAACGTACCAGAACCGTATTGCATTGGCTGAATGCGGTGGTCTTCTGTAATCACCTCCATCGACATGTATTTGCCTTCAGGAATCTCAGGTAGCGTAATCGTCGCGCCTTGTGAAACGTTAATCACAGCCATTGAGTAGTACGTGTCTCGGTTCATTCGAACCACAGGCTGTTTATCGGTTGGCGTGAGTTCGCGTTTGTGTAGGAATTTATTAACGCCAACAAGCTCTTGGTTTTTCAAATATTGGCGTGACGTTTCGTACACCGCGTAATTGTCGACGGTAGTCACTTCACCATCGACATTGAAGAACTCTGTCAGAGTTGAAACTTCTTCAGCTGCGTAAGAAGAAAGAGAAACTGCGCTTAAACCTAAAACTACTAATGCTAATTTTTTCATTGTTGACCTCTAATAAAATCGATAACGCTAAATCAATACATAGTCCATTTGTTTTTGTTCGAGCAGTTAGTTCGTTAACCGCTCAACTTGTGAACAATGTTATCAAGGCAGCATAAATTCACAAATGACATCACCGCATAAGAGATATGCAGAGAAGTAATGTTACTTATCAATCTTTATTCTTGATTAAAATACAAACAATACAGTAGCCTATTTATAGACCATACAATTCAGTATTTCCAAGGTGAATCTTTAACAAAGATATGTTGATCGCGTATGTCGAAATTATTTTCGACTACCCTTAGCAAAGGTGATTTAAATAGTTGCTTTAACTAACAATATTTATCTTTTCGCCATCTGGTGACCTGAATCTCACTTGATTAATTAGTCAATAGGTAAGCAAATGAACCCAACTTTAGACTCTATAAACCAACTAAAGCAGCAGATGGAATCCTCGGTAATTGGCCAGCAGCATATGGTCGACACATTACTGGTTGCGCTCCTTACAAATGGTAATGTTCTGCTTGAAGGATTACCCGGAACAGCTAAGACTCGTTCTATCAAATCATTGGCTTCTGCCCTAGAAGTTGACCTTGGTCGTGTTCAATTTACGCCGGATCTTCTGCCTTCGGACGTAACAGGCACAGAGGTGTATCAAGATGTAGACGGCAAACCGACGCTTACCTTCCAACCGGGCCCAGTTTTCAACAACCTATTACTGGCCGATGAGATCAACCGATCTCCAGCAAAGGTACAAGCTGCGTTGTTAGAAGCAATGGAAGAGCGACAAATCACTGTTGCTGGTAAGACTTACAAACTGCCTGATCTATTCATGGTTTTAGCAACACAAAACCCGGTTGAACAAGAAGGCACTTACCCACTGCCAGAAGCGCAAATGGACAGATTTATCATGAAAATAAATCTCGATTATCCAGATGCGGATGCCGAAGAGCAGATCATTAAAATGGTTCGCAGTGAGGAAAAACCAAGCACAGACAAGCCTGCACCCATTGATCCTCAATGCATTTTTGATGCTCGTGATCAATTGCGCGACATTCATTGTAGCGACGCGGTTCTTAAATACATTGTTGCGATTGTGGTGGCTACCAGACAACCCGAGTTGTACCCAGAGTCACCCCTTTCACAATGGATTGGTGTTGGTTCAAGCCCGCGTGCAACCATCGCATTAGACAAGTGTTCACGAGCGATGGCATGGCTAAACGGTAAAGACTTTGTTGACCCTGATGATGTTCGTAAAGTGGTTTATGGGGTGCTGCGTCACCGCCTGATTCTATCTTACGATGCACTTGCTGAAGGCGTCAGTTCAGACCGAGTTATCGATGAGATTTTGTCTCAAGTTGCAGTTGCGTAACGCGAGAGGTCACCATGGAGACGAAACCAACACTTGATCCCGATATCTATACCAATCTAAAGGCATTGCGATTGTTGAAATACAAGGCGCATGGCTTTGACTTTCTACCGAATCAGCCAATCAACAGTGCGTTAACGGGTCGTCATGTATCGAAGCTACGTGGACGTGGGTTGAACTTTGAAGAGATGCGTCACTACCAGATTGGTGACGATATTCGCACCATGGATTGGAAAGTGACCAATAGAACGGGCAAGCCACACGTTAAAATATTCTCTGAAGAGCGCGAGCGTAACGTTTATGTCATGGTCGATCAGCGCACGAGCATGTTCTTTGGCAGCACAGGTCGAATGAAATCTGTAGTTGCTGCAGAAATCGCAGCTTTGATCGCTTGGAAAGTCATAGACAGTACCGATCGTGTTGGTGCCATTGTTTATAACGACAGCACTGCTCTGCCTATTTCACCGCAACGCAGCGCAAATCACGTACTCAAAATACTCAATGAAATTGCGAGTAAGAATCAGCAGCTCAAAGCGGGAAAGGCGCAAGACACACAATCCAATTCGTTCGCCAAATTGTTTCATCAGGCGCAGAGGTTGGTTAAGCATGATGGGTTAGTGATCTTGATTACGGATGGCTACGGTTATAACGAGCGTAGCGAAGAGCAAATCAAGGCTTTGTGTCAGCACAACGATGTGGTGTTGTGTCATGTTACCGACCCACTAGAGCATGATTTAGCCACGCTAAATAAGATGGTACTCAGCGACGGGCAATTGCAGTTGTCCGTATCAGGCCAAGAAGCACAGTTACGCGATGCATTTGCTAAAGACGTGGTTCAAGCCATAGATAATTTCACGGCAGTGGCGAAGAAATATCGAATCCCTGTATTGCCTTTCAACACAGTCGATCCAACCGATGTTCAGCTTAGAAAAGCACTCGGCGCGAGTTAAATAACTGAGAATGCAGACTATGACGACTAACACTGGGCTTGAGACTTTACAGCCAGAAAATGTGAATCCATTGATGGCCTCTTTGTCTGAGCCTTCTTTGCCAGAAAGTATCTCGTGGCTACCGAATGCACCAGGCTGGTACTGGCTACTCTTGTTGCTGTTTTGCTTCGCTTTATATCGTGTCTATTTAGTGATTAAAAAGTACCTAGCAAACACATACCGACGCGCTGCCTTATTGGAGTTAGAGCAACTCTCTTTAGAGGCTCAATCCGGTGACATTTCATCATTTCAAAAGCTACCACAACTGCTACGACGAACCGCATTGTACGCCTTCCCTCGTACAGAGGTCGCCCCTTTAACCGGCACAGATTGGGAAAAGTGGTTAGATGACCATTGCACTAATCGCCAATTTTCATCCGAATTCTCTACATCAGAACTCTCAGGCGTACTTGCTCAACTCGCCTACTCTTCAGCAGCGAAATTAACGGAAGAAAAACGAAACGCCATCATGGAGAACGTTGCACTTTGGATAAAGCATCACGAGGTGTCACATGATTGAATTTGAATACCCAATAGCGTTTGCATTGCTTTGTTTACCCTTTGCCGTGTATTGGTTATTGCCTGTTTACAAAGAGTCAAAAAGCGCGATTCAAGTGCCCTTTTTTGAACGCCTGATTGCCGTGTCTTCACAAGAGCCCTCTGAAACCGCGGTCAAGATGAGCCGTCGTAAAGTGCAATGGCTATTGGTCATTATCAGCTATCTTGCTTTAGTCATCGCGATTGCTAAACCGATGTGGGTAGGCGAACCCATTGAACAAAAGAAATCCGCTCGTGAAATTATGGTCGCACTTGATCTGTCAGGTTCGATGTCAGAAGAGGATTTTGCCGATAAGCAAGGCAACAAACACGACCGTTTAACCATTGCAAAGCAGGTATTGCGTGAGTTCGCTGCCCAACGAGAACATGACCGCTTAGGGTTAATATTGTTTGCAGACTCAGCTTATGTTCAAGCGCCATTTACGGAAGATATTAACGTGTGGCAATCGCTACTTGAAAACGTTGAGCTTGGCTACGCTGGATTTCAAACCGCTTTTGGCGATGCAATTGGCTTATCAATTGCCGTATTCGAACAAGAACAGAGCCGTCAAAGAGTGATGATTTTGCTAACCGATGGTGATGACACCAGTTCGAAAATGCCTCCTGTCAAAGCCGCGGAAATCGCCGCCAAATATGGCGTGAAGATTTACACCATTGCAATTGGTGACCCGACTACCAAAGGTCGCTACAAGATGGATCTTCCAACATTGGAGAAGGTATCAGCAGCTACTGGCGGGCAGATGTTTCATGCCATGGACCGAAAGCAACTCGAACAAGCTTACGCAACGATCGACGAACTAGAACAGCAAGAGTTCGAACTTTTATCTCACCGTCCTAAACACAGCTTGCACCACTATGCGTTTGGCGTGTGTTTGATGAGCAACCTACTCGCCGCCTTAATCGTGTTTGGTGCAAATCTGCGTCGTAAAAAACAAATAAAGCGCGTTATTCGCCGTAGAGAGGAGCTCACCAATGACTGATTTCAATACATTGTTTGGTGGCGATATCACCCTGTTTCATTTCATGCGCCCATTATGGTTGTTTGCACTGGTCCCGTTCGTGTTGTTTTATCGTGCACTCGTTCAACAAGACGATTTGGTCGCGCAGTGGCAACCTGTGATGTCTAAAAACATGGTGGAACATCTGTCTCTCAACCAAAATCGAACGCGTATGGTTTCTCCTAATCGATTGTTTTTGGTGTTTGCGGTTCTAGCCACGCTCATTATGGCGGGTCCAACGTGGCAGCAGCAACCTTCACCATTTTTTGAAGACAATTCCGAGCTGGTGATCGCCTTGGATGTCTCTGATTCAATGAATAAAACCGACATTCAGCCGTCACGATTAGAGCGCGCTAAACAGAAGATCAATCAGCTTGTCGAACTGCGCGGCGACGCAAAAACTGGTTTAGTCATATACGGCGGCAGTGCGCATGTCGCTATGCCTGTCACCAAAGACAAAGAGTTAACGCGATACTTCCTCGATGTATTGGATGGAAGCTTGTTGCCAGATAACGAGAGCAAACCGGCTTCGGTGTTAAAGCCAACGCTCGAGCTAATCTCACAAGCAAAAGCACCATCAACGGTTTTGATACTGACGGACAAGACCAACGACCAAGCGATAGAAGAATTCACTAAAGCGTTTGAACAACAGCAACATCAAGTGATCGTTTGGGCGATGGGTGAAAACCCACAAAGTGGCGGAAATAGCACGGCAGGTTTAACAGAAATTCAACTCGCTTCACTGTCACAACTGGCGCAAGCCGGTCATGGAAACATGGTTTCATTCACCCACAACGCTAGCGATGTAGAAGCAGTTTATCAAGGCATTCAAAACAACCTGTTTGCGGTCAGCGATAACGCCCTACCTTGGTTAGACGCGGGCTATTGGTTGCTGTTCTTGTTGCTGCCGATTCAATTGATGTGGTTTAGAAAAGGGTGGACGCTACAGTGGTAAATAATAAACAGGTAGTGAATCATGAGTTCGGAAATCTGACGAAGCCAACCTCTTCGACTCCGAACCAATCCAGTCGTTTAGCTTGGTTATCCAAACTTAAGCCAATGCACGTGTTGCTTGTGCTTATTGCAGGAAATCTGACTTGGGGAATTGTCGATAAGCACTCATTTTTTGATTTTTGGCTATCCAACGATCAACACGCTTATGTTGAATTCAATCAAGGCAACTACGCGCAAAGTGCCGTTCTGTTCGATGATCCAACATGGAAAGCCTATAGTCGTTATTTGTCAGGTGATTTCCTTGGCGCGATTGACCAATTAAGCCCACAAAAGAGCGAACAAGGTGGCGAACCGGCAGCGCTGACTGATTTCGCTAAGTTAATCGTCGCAAACAGCTACGCTCATACAGCTCAATTTGATAAAGCCACGGCGCTTTACAACGAACTGTTGAACAACGAAACGTATTCAGAACAAGCGACCAACAACCTCGCCGTTGTGGAAGCTGCGATAGAGAAAATCAAGAACACACCACCGACAAAACAAGATTCAGAAAAAGTCATTGATGATAGGAAATTGGTCGACGACAAACCAAAAGAAGGGAGTCAGAAGGAGCTCGTGATCTCTGACCAAGTCTGGCTAAAACAGGTCAGACAAAATCCATCTAAGTTTCTAAGACAAAAATTTCAGCAGGAATACAGCAATGAACAAAACTAAATCGACCGTCCGGGCATTCGACCTTCTGAAATATTGGTTTGCTGTCTTATCCGCGATGATGCTTTTAATTTCAATGCCTGCCAGTGCTACTAACCTAGACCAGTTTGTCAGTGACGGTGAGTTGAAGCTGAATGTTGAAATTAACGCTCAAGATGTCGCAGTGAAACAACAAGTCGCACTCGACGTTGAGGTATTAAGTACCCGCCCCTTCAAAGAAGAGTTGGCATTACCTTACTTAGATATACCCAACACAGTCGTCAAGAAAGATGAGCAGAAAGTCGCGCGTTCAGCACGCACAATTGAGGGCACCAAGTGGTTTACACAAAAAGCACGTTACTACTTGTACCCAATGCAAACTGGCGAGTTTACTGTTCCTGAATTGAGCATCCCCGTTAGCGTAGAGCTTGCCAGCGAAAACGTTGTTGAAGGTGAGATTCAATCGCAACCCATTAACTTTACATCCAAAATACCCGTGAGCAACATTGATACAGACGCGTTGATTGTTAGCCCAAATGCTGAGCTTTCAATATCAACCGATCGTCCGTTAACAGACGAATTCGAAGTGGGCCACGCTGTCACTGCAACGTATACATTGAGCGTGGCAAACTCACACATGATGTTGCTGCCGGAGATCAATATCCCAGACATTTCCGGCGTTGAGATGTATCGCAAGCCAGCAGTCAAAGAAAACGTGTTTAATCGCCTGAATAAAAGCAATACCGCGACACTCACACAACAGGTAACGTTAATCCTGCAAGAACAAGGGAAAGTCGTCTTACCAAAACAGACCATGACATGGTGGAACACAAAGACCAATCAGCTGGAGTCGTTAACTGTAGATCAGCAAACGCTTCAAGTCGGTGACGCAAAGTTATTAGACTCACTAAGCAACACTTTAGGATCGAGCGACGGGGCTCAGACCTTATCGAATTGGTTGAGTCAATATTGGCATTACTTGGTCATTGCGGGAGTATTCCTTGCTGCGATTGCTCGCCTGATCGGAAATCACTTCATTGATTTAACGCGTTATTTTGTCGCACGCCAGCAATTGAATACCAAAAAGTTGAATATTCAATTCTGTCGACACGTTGAAGAAAAGCAATACAGCAAAGCAGTGCAAACTATTTATGAGATTACGGGGCGAAAAACCTTTGTGAAAGGCACGCTTCAACTGCCTCTAGATTCTGAATCAAACGACATTTGGAAGAAGCTATTGAAGCTTGGCTACGCAAAAAATACTGAAGGGCCAGTTTCAGCTTCCCTCTCAGTTTCACTAGCAGAAGCCAAAACACTGTTAAAAGCCATAAATGACTCGCCCAAAACCCGAAGAGCACCGTTTAGGTTTAACTGGAATCTGAACTAAGCGGTCAATATAACTAGGCTGCGGTGTTAGCAAAGACGTTGGGGTCAACTTTCACAAACAACGTCTTCAATAACGGACACGACTAAGTTCTTGAACCATTGATGTGCTGGGCTGGTAACGGTTCTTTTATGCTCAATCAAAAACAGCTCGAATATTAACTCGGGAATATTATCTAGAGAGAATATTGGCACTATCTTGTCGCCTATTCCCTCTAGTTCCGTCAATTTATGGGTCGCAACCAAAATTGTATTCGAACTCTGCATCACTTCCACCAAAGTAAGAAGCTGTCCGCTTTTAAATGCAATATCTCTCTGCATTCCATTCTTGACTAAGTAAGTATCTACCGGGTGTTGCAGCCCGTAATTCGAGCGAATATCGAGCGTGAGATCGACAAAACGAGATTCGAGGCACTGCTCAAGAGTGACATTTTTCGCTTTCGCTAAAGGGTGATGTTCAGAAACATAAAATACCGGATAGATCTGGCCAAGACTCACGTATGGAAATTCGATTGGATTACTCGGGGCTTCGATGTGAATGGTAAAATCCACATCTCGTGACAGCAGTTGGCTAGTAGGCGTTTTTGCAATCGGATATTCGATAAGACTGGCGTTTGGCGCATCGTGCATGAAGCGTTCAGCAAGGGGCACAGAAAGCATCCGACTCATTAATGGCGGTACAGAGACAACAAAGGTTTGAACACATTCAGCAGGATCAAACGCAGATTTCGTTACTAGGCTTCGCATCGCCAATAGCAACTCTTCTAAAGGTGCTTGCAGTTCTAACGCTTTTTGCGTGGGCACTAAGCCATTCGACTCTCGATAAAACAGTGGGTCATCAAACAACTCTCGCAAACGACTTAAGGTACGACTCATCGCAGGCTGAGACAGATACAAGGTATTGGCAGATCGCGTTACGTTCCTCTCTTTGATTAAAACACTTAACGACACCAATAAGTTTAGGTCCAACCGAGAAAGCTGTTGTTCGATAGTCATCATAAGACATGCATCCGAGTAATATCACTCTTTAAATAATTGCACCATTGTGACTAACAAACAAGTCTCTGTTTAAACGATGTCACTTATATCCAACTAAAAAGGCGAACCCAACGGTTCGCCTTTCTGCTTAATGAAACTTGTTTATCGATTTATCGCCAAATATGAGCCAGCAGCAATCATGATTCCACCAGCACTTTGGTTTAACCTTTTATGTGCGCGTGGCGTTTTCAACAAACCTGCCATTCTGCCCGCGCCTACAGCGATAAGCATTAAACCGGACATTAAAGCAACAGATGCTAGCGCAGAAACCAAGACAATATCTTGTGAGCGCAGAACAGTCAGATCAATGAAAGTCGGCAAGAACGAAATATAAAACAGAATCACTTTAGGGTTTGATGCTGAAATCAAAAAGCCTTGCGCGAAACTCGCGAGTTCGGATTTCTGACTCTGTTTGGCCGCAAGTTCCGCAGAGCCTTGCACTTCAGGCAGGCTCTTAAACATCTTGTAGCCCAAGTAAATCAAATAAGCTGCACCAACATAGCGAATCACCTCAAACGCAATCGACCAGTTCTCGGCAATCGTTGCTAGACCGAAACAGGCAAGTGCAAGATAAATAAGATCACTGCATATCATACCTAACGAAAGCGTGACGCACTTTCGCCATCCTTGAACCATAGCACGAGCTAAAATGGCAAATACGCCAGGCCCCGGAGTGATACCAAATATAAACATGGCAATAAAGAATGTAATCGCACTTTCTAATGACATTGGACTGTCCTTTTCTATAACCCAACATAATTGATCATGAACGTATCATGCTGTCTTGAGTCGAGTAAAGAAAACGATCAATGCCAGTGAAATAAAACGGAAACTGGTTTTAAACTGGATTCAATGTCGCCCACTTTGGAACAGCAAGTTGTTTACTAATCGACAGGTGGCGTATGTAAATCACAAGGGCAATAGAAACAATCGCACTCACATCGGTATATTGTGGAAGCAACGCCAGTATAGTCGCATGTAATGTACAGCCTAATGCAACAGGGATTGCGTAAAGCTTTTTTGATAACAGTAGCGTCGGACGTTGAATCAAAACGTCCCTTATAACCCCTCCTCCCACGGCCGTAATAATACCCAATATGATTGGACCTAGCGGTAGCCCGAAACCTAAGCTCCATGCTTTTTCAGTCCCTTGAATCGCAAACATGGCGATAGCAATCGCATCGACATAAAGGTTGATCGTATGAAACCAACGTTTCTTCAAAAACGAAACACAGATAAAGCCGATTAAGCTACTCACAACCGCAATCCAGACATAATACAGTTCCTTTGACCAAAACACGGTCACATCGAGCAATACATCACGTGTGCTCCCTCCCCCTACAGCTGTGATTACACCCAATACCACCACCGTGAAAATATCCGTCTTTTTTTCACTCGCTGCCAATACCGCAGAGAACGCGAAAGCAGCAGTGCCAACGACAGAGATAGTATTTATGAGTTCCGTGGTTGTTACGAACATTTGATGACCCTTTAGATGCTAATTTGGTGATAAAAAAACAGACGTGAAACCGAAGTTGTCGCGTCTGCTTCTATTAACGTTTGTTTAGGTAGCTTTATTTAGTAACGCTATTACGCACCGCTTTACCTGGGTAAACATTTGGCAGCACTTTAGAGTCTTCTACGACTACTGTACCGTTAACCACAACATAAGGGATACCTGTTGATGGCAAACCTGGTTCTTTAAGTGTCGAGTTGTCCGTTACCGTTTCAGGATCAAACATCGTGATGTCAGCATCAGCGCCTACTTGAATACGACCCTTTTGGCTCATTTGGTTAATACCATTGTCTTGCAAGAACTTAGCTGGCATGTAAGACATTTTAGAAACCGCAGACATCAATGGCATCAGGTTGTCCTCACGAACCATTTTCAATACTCGAGCTTGAGTACCAGCGGCTCTTGGGTGTCCTTGTAGACCTTCATAAGACGTATTCCAGCTGTAAGCCATCATTCCGTCCTCTTTCATCAGTGGGAAAGCATCACTACCGACAATTGTAGACTCATGAGCGAGCGCGTTTTTAAGGTCTTGATCCGTTGCACCGTAGAACATAACACTCGCTTGAGGGTTCTCTTTTAGCAACTGCTCGTATCGCTCTTTGGTTAGAGGTTTCATTGTTTCTGTTTCAATAATGTCTGAGTAATCTCGTGCCATATTGCGCTGGTAGTTTTCTGGCTCTAGGTAGTCAGCCGCTGCAATGGTTGCACCATAGTTATATGGGTAGATCTCTGCTGCAACGTTCATGCCTTTGGCTTTTGCATCGTCCAGCATCTTAAGTGCGACTGGTGTTTCATTGAGAGTTTGCTGGTGCATGTGCTGAACCAACAAACCACCACCATAAATACCCACTCCAGACAGCATCTCTTCAATACCAATTAAGCCTGATGTTGGTGGAAGTTGGCTTGAGAATCGACCGTGCAAAAACGTTGGAACACCGTATTCACCCGCAAGTCTCTGCCATTCTTTAGTTTCGATGGTCGTTGCCGCTTTAGACATGTAACCCACTGGAACACCGATACCTAAACCGCCATCTTTTAGCTCTTTATCGACCATTTCAGAAATCGTTTCTATTTGCTCTCTTGATGCAATCTTAGTCATTGAGTCACCTGAAATCTTCGACGCTTTTGCCTCTTCGGTATCAAAAATATCGTTAATCATTGTACCCGTGCGTGTGTGGTAATCGTCGTTAAAGACTTTGGTACGAATACCCGCAGATGACACGCTTGCACCAAAGTTCGTTTGTGAACGGCCTTCCAACCGTTGATACCAATCACTCACTGGATAAGCGCCAACTTCTAGAGCCAATGGCGTAGTAACACCACTACGTAGCTGTAGCTTTTGCATGACAGGAATCGCAACAACGTGTGAGTGAGTATCAATAAATCCAGGTGCAACAACCAGACCTTCAGCATCAATCATTTTATCGCCTTCAATAGCATCGCCAGTTATAGCAACGATCTTTCCATCTTCAACTGCGACATTGGCAACTTGGTCATAGCCCGTTTCAGGGTCCATAACTCGACCATTCATGATAACGAGATCGTAAGCGAAGACACTTGGTGACATTGCCACCAGCATTGCTATGGCCGTACGTTTGATTTGAGTAGCTTTGATTTGCTTGTTCATAATGTTGATTCCAAAGTTAAATAAGTAAATTAAGTCAGCGTTGTCCGCCTCTTTGATTCGCATTATTGATGAGCTTTGTCAGTCTGATAAATCACATAAGACGGACTCAACACATCCAAACTTCATCAGGTAGAATAAGTGATTGATATTGTTAATAACCCATATCTAAACACTGCTTACTTTGCTGATAGTATTTTTAAAATTATTTAATTTTCTTAAATTTGTGTGAAAGTTAGCGGGTTAAGCGAGGCAATTGGTCACACCGCAAACAAAATAAGTTAGGCGCAATAGAAAAGGACTTAATGGGTAGAGTGTTAAGATCCTGTGTTTATCATTCAACTTGAAGGTGACGACGAGCTTGCTACTGAGTTTTTGTTGGTTCCTTATTACGGTGCCTGCATACACGTACCGCCACCGCCAACCAATCAAATCATCTATGTAAACTCTCCAAAAGATGTCAGCGCACAAGGGTTATGGGATACGGTGTATTTGACGGGAACCCTGAGAACGAAAGATACCTCGACAGACGTTGCCGATACGGGTTATCAAATGATTAATATCGAAATCGCACCCTATCAATAACAAACTCCTGTACCGCTGCGCTCCAACCTCCTCCAAATGCCTATTCTGCCCAATTACGACGTACATCATAGTTGGACATATGAATTACCTAATCCTACGAATATCTGATACGTTATACTTAATAGAGTAACAATTGAGTACAACGTATGAATTTTAGTATTGAACAGTTACTCGCCTTTGTGACCGTTTACGAAGAGCGTTCATTCAGCAAGGCTGCTGCCCGATTAAACAAACACCGTACAACCACAGGCCAAGTCATCAATAACCTTGAAGACGTGCTAGCTGTTGAGCTATTTGAGCGAATAGGTCGCACAGTAGAACCGACTGAAGATGGTAAGCTTCTTTACCACTACGCTAAGTCTGCGATAGAGCAGTCTCGTATCTTCGATAATATCGCGCTAAGCCTCTCTTACGGTGGACTGGAAAGCATCAACTTTGCCTATCCAAGTATGACTCCACATCGCCTACTCTCTTCCATACGAGCTCAACTCGACCAAGACTTTCCGAATATGAAGGTTAACTTTCTGGTGAGAACAAAGAGCCAGATTGAACAAGGCTTAGCAAGTGGTGATATTCACTTTGGCTTGGTGATGATCGACAAAGGCAAAGGTATGTACAGTAAGGACTCGACCTTTATTGGCCATATCGAGTTTTTGCCGTTTGTGAAAAAAGGAGGCAAGCTCTCTCAGCTTTCGCCAACAGAAGCATTAACCGCTTTACGCAGCACACGTCAGTTCGTTTTGAGTGCGTTTAAAGATGAAGGCCTCAAAGACAAGCTCTTGGTATCAGCGATACATGAAGAAGTTGATCAGCTTGCCTTGGTTATAAAGCTGGTTCAGGACGAGCTCGGTTGGGCGTGGTTACCTAAGGTGTTGTCAGAATCATCCTATGTAACTGAAAGTTTGGAAGCTCTGGAGTTAGACCAACTGAAGATGGGAATGAAATTCTCGTTTGCCCTATGGAATCCACACTCAAAACAGATCATGGAAGTGAAAAAGTCGATCATGACAGCGACAGATGCCTATGTTGAACGCTTTATTGCATTGCAGAACCCATTGAATTAAAAGCGCTAAAGCAAACATGGCATTGATGCATACTAACTTATGATTGGAAAGTGGTATTCTGACCCCCTTGATATCGATAGGAAGAGGCGCCTGCTGGTTAAGCTTCCATGCAATGATCGGATTCGTCTATTAAAGTCCGACGAGAAGTTTGATAAGCAATTGATGACGTTTTCTTGAGGCTGGTTACGAGGTGAGCCTACAAAAAGAGGAAGGCTATGTGCTTATACAAACACATTAGCCCTACTCACTGAGTGATAATGTTACTTGTTGTTAAACAAAGACTTCACATCAATATGAGTCCAGTTGGTGTCGCTGCCAAGCGCCGGAAGTTTCACCCACATTTGCAGTTCATTTAAGTCAGCGACGACTTGGTAGTTAGTTAGATCCACATCTTGATTGGTTGGCTTAGTCACACCACCATTTTCTTTGAAGCTGCCATCTTCGTTATACAGTGGTAAGTCAAAGATGTTACGCATTGCCTCAGCATCAATGTGACCGCACAGGTCATCATGGCGTGCATTTAAGTTATCAAAACGTTTTAGTGAAAAGCTTTGAGTTTCACGGATACCCAAACCCCAATCTGGGTTTAAGAACGTATTAACCGTCGCAAACGAGCTAGCGTCTTTATCGCTGACGCGTTTTCTGTTTTCTTGGATTGTGTTCTCGTAAGCACAAGCCTGACCGCTTTTATCCGCTAACATCCAGATTGAAGCAATATCAGTACGTGACGCTTGGAAGCGTGAGCTAAGAGCTTCGATCGAATCAGATTCCGCCATGTAATCGACCACTGAGTTTAAGAAAGATGGCTTCTCAACCGATACAATATTGCCGCCCATTGATGTACCGTCATGCAGATCGGTATACACACCCTTGTCGTTAAAACCAGTAACCATCCACTGCCAACCCGGCCAGCTCACATTCACTAATGCGTTTGAACCATCTGTTGGGTTATAAACCGTTGTATAGATTGGGAAGTCTAGGAACAGATCACTCCAGTCCATATTACGACCAACAACCGAATGACCATCGACCGTGCTTTCACCCCAAGTCGCTAACGAAGAACAACCAGAGAATGAGTGAAGCTTTCCAAGGTAAATCGCCATTGGACCGCTTTGGTCTAGCACGATGACTTTTTCCAGTGGCCAGCCTAGACCATCTGCTACACCTTGGAAGTATTGCTTGCGACGTAAAGAAAGCGCTGCGAAAACGCGAGTGCCAAACAATTCATATGCTTCTTTTTGGCTGATTAGCCCTTTATCAAATTCAGGCTGAACGATAACGTCGTACATCGCTTGCATGTGCTCTTTTGACAAGTTTCCGTACTGCTTGCCCATTTCATACCAGCTGCCGTTAAGCTGCAGGACGTAAAGCATTTCCTCGCCAGTTTCAAACATTGTGCCGTTTTCGAATTGTGCTTTAGTAGTAAGTTTTGAAGTGTTCATAATGACCTCTATTTATCTAAGTAAGTTGGTTTGTTTCTTTAAGATGGGCTCATTATATGGACGATTTTTAAATACCAACAATTCGATATGACGGACGAAACTCATCCAAATATATAAGTACGAGTACATGAGATCAGAGAACATGCTTATAGCGAAGACGAGTTGGAACTCAAGAAGCAAGTCAGATAAGAAGAGAGAAAAAGAAAGGATATAGCTAGGCGGTTACCCAATACATAACAGGGCATGTCATGCACAAAATACTGAGCCAAACAAAAAGGCGAACCT
Source organism: Vibrio sp. Vb339 (assembly GCF_902751245.1). Classification (NCBI taxonomy): domain Bacteria; kingdom Pseudomonadati; phylum Pseudomonadota; class Gammaproteobacteria; order Vibrionales; family Vibrionaceae; genus Vibrio; species Vibrio sp. Vb339. Next base: position 1,471,436 of record NZ_CADDIS010000001.1, read on the forward strand.
ATTGGCTCGCCTTAATCATTTTATTCGTCAGAATCGTTTAGTCATTACGAATAGGTGATAACAGCTCAGGGTTAACCACCAAGTTTCTCACACCGTGGGCGTGGTCTTCGTTAAAGTCATTGCCTTCACACCAGTTCCCCACTGTCGCGATGTTTACTTTCGCTACTTGTGGACGAACGCTCCATGTTACTTGGAAAGGTGAACCTTGCTCATTATAACCAGGACCCGTTGTAGAGCCTGCGTATTGAATCGCTGAGCCCGTATCTTGTGGGATGTTTGGTGCTTGGTGTAAGCCGTTCACTTTTGAATGTTTAGCGAGCGCTTCAAAGTCGAGTGCTTTGTCGTCATTCACTAATACGTAAACTTGGGTTTCTACACGCAGTTGCGGGTTGGTGATCGCGTCGTTAAAACAAGCACCCAATGTTTCACCCGGTTCAACTTGCGCCGTTGAATAAACATAGTGAACTTCAATGGTGTCACCCGAATGCAAAGAACCATGATCGCTCGGACAAACCTTGCCCTCAAATGGTTTCAGCTCAGCAGAACTCAGTTTTCCTGTGTATTTAAAGCCACTCTGGAATCCCTTACCATCACCGTTGCCAGCGTATTGAGTAAACTCACCGCCTTTATGCTCAGCATTTTTATGGAAGTGAATATTACATAAGTTCATCGCTGTTGAATCAGGAGCATCCGAGAACAACCTGGTATTTGTTCCTTCTAATGAACCCAAATCTCGTGGAGCTTGCGGTCCAAAACCTTGTCCTTGGGTATTTTCAGAAAGCTTCGCTCTTTGTTCTGCGATAACACCATCTGATACAGACTCATGGTTCGCATCTGATGCATTTGCATGAGCTGACAACATCACCATCGCGACACTTAAAAACACACTCTTATTCTTCATTTTTCTTCCCTAGAATATTGATAACTAAACCTACTTAACAGCAAACATCTTACTATGCTCGTAAGTGAATATAAGACTTGTCTTTGTAAGATTAGATTTCATTGCTTACTTTGGGATGAGTATTAGAACCCTTGATGCATATAACAAGTCAAACAGGGTAAATTCGGCGACTCCCTTCCAGAACTAATAATTTCCTATTTTCGTTAACCGTCGCCTGACTCAGCGCTCAGATAAGTGAACACGATTCTTAGGAAGAACGGTAGCCAGATTTAGAAGATCAAAAAAGGCGAACCACTTGGCTCGCCTTCACGTCTCATTCTATCTATTAGGTTTGTGTTCTTGGATGGCGGTTTAACCATTACCGGTGGCAAATATCCCAAACGTCATGACGTTCAATGCATCTGTCACGCCCTCTAGTGATTTAATCACGGTCTTAGTCGGTTGGTTATGACGAATAAAATAGCTTCCGATGCCTTTTTCACTGCCACTCTTAGCATCGCTTTCCGTTGTTTCTGTCACTGCTACTTGAGAAGACTGCACTGATTCTGGCTCTGCATTAGCTTGAGTTATCGTGTTTTTACTTGAATCAAGGTTAGTGAGTGGTTGATGATTAACGATTGAATCATGGGAAGAATCAACGCTGGTCTCAGCGTTTGTATCCTTTGAAGTCTCGAGATTACTCTCTCCCTCTACGCTTTTCGACATAGCATCTTCGTTGCTTAATATCTCGTCGTCTAGCTGATCATTACTCGTTGAAGAACAGGCTGTTAAGAGGAACAGGCTAACGATGAATATGAGTAAGTTTCTCATCATAATGATAAAGTACGAATTAATAAAACATTGTTCGATTGTATTTTATTTGGCTGACGACATCCAGTGATAAGCGGAGTAAACACGAAAAGTCGCATTCTTGAAGAGTAAACAAAAGCGTACGGGTTTAGTACTTAAGACTAATAATTCGAGAGCTCAATCAGGTTGCCATCAGGATCTCGAATATAAACAGATACAATTTTTCCTATTGCACCGGTTCGTGGTACGGGCCCTTCTTCTATCACGACGCCTTGCGCTTGGATATGTTCGACAACTTCAGCAATTGGTGTATTGGTAACAAAGCAGAGGTCTGCACTTCCGACCATAACACGCCTTGCCTTTGGCTCGAACTCGCTACCACTGAGGTGTAAATTGATCTTCTGCGTCCCAAATGACAACGCTAACCTGCCCTCGCCAAATTCGATGGGCTTCATTCCAAGCACCCGTTGGTAAAAGTCGACCGTAACTTGTAAATCACTCACGGTTAATACCAAATGATCCAACTGACTGATTTCCATCATTACCTTCCTGTAACTAAGAGTGATAAGGGCTTATTGGCGGTGACTAAGCTTAGTTAGGTGAGCAATGTCATTCGACAACCCACATAACTCATAACAGACATGTAGGTTGGAATTACTGAACTTAGCCTTCGCGCTTACTGAGCGTGTAGGAAACTAAACTATCATCACCTACCTTGAACACCCAAACATTCTCGCCATCTACAAATTGAAATTGATTGGTTGATTCCGTCGGCTTTAATTTGCCAATAAGTTCAGACAATGCAGGCTCTTTGATAATGAAGCTTCCTTGTGAAGTATTTGCATCCAGATCGTTATTCACTCTCCCGCCATTTAGCCAGCCAAAGATGCAGCCAGTGCTAGATAATATTCAGACCAAAGACGTCTTTTACATCGAACAGTACCTTTTGCGTTCTTGCCCTAGAGACTTGAGTGCCATTGCGTAAAATTTCGATGAGTTGCGCTTTATCATTCAGTAACTCTGATCTTCTTTCACGAATAGGGCGAAGCATCTCTTGTAAGCACTCTTCCAATACTTTCTTAGTTTGTCCATCGCCTAGTCCACCTCTTTGGTAATGCTCTTTTAGTTGACTGACATAGTTAGCGTCTGTGTGAAAAGCATCAAGATAAGTGAACACGATATTGCCTTCTACCTTACCTGGGTCTTCAATTCGTAGATGATTTGGATCGGTATACATGGATTTAACGGCAGCTCTGATCTCTTTCTCTGTTGCACCCAAATTAATGGCGTTGCTCATCGATTTAGACATCTTACTTTTACCATCGGTACTAGGGAGGCGAGATGCATTGCTGAGAAGCGGTGTGCATTCATTCAAGATTGGTTTGCCAGCGAGCGAGTTAACCTTTCTTACAATCTCATTGGTTTGTTCTAACATCGGCAGTTGATCATCACCGACAGGCACTAAAGTCGCGTTGAAAGCGGTGATGTCTGCCGCCTGTGAGATGGGATAAGTGAGGAAGCCTGCTGGAATTGAACGTCCAAACTCTTTGTTCTGAATTTCGCTTTTGACTGTTGGATTTCGTTCTAAGCGAGCGATAGAAACAAGATTGCTGTAAAACATGGTGAGCTCAGCTAACACCGGCAACTGTGATTGCAGACAAATCGTGGTCTTGGTCGGGTCGATACCCACCGCAAGATAATCAGCGACCACATTAAGAATATTGGACGAAACCTTCGAAGGATTATGGGCATTGTCGGTAAGCCCTTGCATGTCGGCAACCAATATCGTTTGGTCGTGAACATGTTGCAAAGAGACTCTTTGTTTAAGTGAACCGACATAATGACCCAAATGCAAAGGCCCAGTTGCTCTATCGCCAGTCAGAATAATCTCAGGCTTGTTGGTATGGCTGTTGCTGTCGATATGGCTGTTTGAGTTGGTATTCATGGTGTATCTCCAAGTTAGAAAGGCTACTGGAGATAAAAAGAGGCGACATTTTTGATGACATTCTTAGCTACCGTCCAGCAGCTAAAGAATATGCGTATTCCGTGCTGCTCTGTTAAGAGCACCACCAAAAGAAAATTGAAGTTGAAGCAGAATTAAATTTCATGGTTAAAACCTATCAACAATACAGGCGAGCGACAACTGTTATTTACGCGCACCAAAAAATAGGCTTTAAGATTAAAAGGTTATAGGCTTAATCTTTACTGGAACACAGTTCAGTGATTCGGTCACACATGGCTTGGTTGACTGTGAAATGGGTGTTGAGGAATGCTAGTTGGGCAAGTGCTGATTCTGCGGTGCGCTCGTAGCCTTGGGTAAAGGTTGGTAGCAATTGGGCAAACTTAGGAAAGCGTGCTTCTAGCCTTCTATCCGACATAAATTCATCAACGAATTCAGGCTCAGATTGTTCAGTTTGATCCACAAGATCGATCAAACGATCGAGTGCGTAAGATTGAACGAACCGACTGCCCGACAGCTTTTCGCCTCGGTTATAACGAGACATACCGACATAAAGATTGGTTAGTGCCTCACCAATGATCCACTCTTGGGAGTTTGCGTGTGCCTCACCTTTTGCTGGTGGAACACAACACTGCGTATCAAATTGAGGTTGTTGCCAAACAATGCGCCCTTCAGCAAATGGGATATGCGCTAACTCGTGGGGTTCAAACACTGCAAACTCACAAAAGATTCCGTCAGCGTACAGAACTTTATAACCATCGACGGTATTTCTCACCGCGTAGTCGATTGGGTGAATATCTGATAGCCAATGCAGACTGTCTATGAAATACTGCTTGTGCCCAGTTTGTACTATCGCGAAAAAATCGACATCTGAATACTGATCAAGTCGCTCTGTTTCGATGCCTACTGAGCCCAATCCCAGCAAAGCATGAGCCTTACCCGATGCTTCCAAAGACTCCCCAATCGCATCTAAACGCTGTAGTAATTTTTCTGGTGTGTTTTTGTGTCTTGTCTGCATCACTTTATCCGTTTGCATTGCCCAATCCCTATCAAGTTGAATGCTACTCAACCTAACTGATAGTTAGAACATCTAAGAAGCCTAATTTATAAAATGTGTGTTTTGGATAACGATCTGCGCAAGTTATTGCTTCGTTTAAACTCATAAATCATCCACCAGAGTCCGACTTTCTATCCGATTTACATCGAAGACTTGGCTAAATACGCTGTCATTTCTTGTGGTGGCACCATGCCTCCGCCTGTCGCCCACACAAGGTGTGTTGCATTCGCTAGCGTCGACTCATCAATTTCTAGTCGTGCAAGGTACTCACTATTTTGCTCAACATGAATCGCACCCGGCATACCCGCTAGCGCTGAAGGCTCAAGTTGAATGCCCTCAGCTTGATTCAGCTCACCTAGCAATTGGTACATGCGTTCATCGGTTAATGTGTAATAACCATCAAGCAAACGCTCCATCGCGCGACCGACAAAGCCAGATGCTCGACCCACCGCCAAACCATCCGCAGCTGTCAGGTTGTCGATACCAAGATCTTGCACCGCAATCTCATCATGCAATCCCGTATGAACACCAAGCAACATGCAAGGTGAATGAGTCGGTTCAGCAAAAATACAATGGACATGATCACCAAAGGCCATCTTCAAGCCAAATGCCACACCACCGGGGCCACCACCTACTCCACACGGCAAGTAAACAAATAATGGGTGTTCTTTATCTACTGAAATATGTTGTTGCTCAAATTGTTGTTTGAGCCTTTGCCCTGCCACCGAATAACCAAGGAACAGGGTTTGCGAGTTTTCATCATCAATGAAAAAGCATCGAGGATCTTGTTCTGCCTCTTTACGTCCTTGTTCCACTGCAACGCCATAATCTTGTTCATATTCAACAACGTTGACGCCATGCTCACGAAGTTTGTTTCTCTTCCAAGCTCTCGCATCTGCCGACATATGAACAGAGACAGTAAAGCCCAATTTGGCACTCATGATACCGATCGACATGCCTAGATTACCTGTGGAGCCTACCGCAATGCTGTATTGTTGGAAGAAGTCACGAAACTCAGGTTCGAGCAACTTACTGTAGTCATCGCTCTCACACAGTAGCCCGGCTTCAATGGCAAGCTTCTCGGCATGCGTTAGTACTTCATAAATACCACCGCGAGCTTTGATTGAACCTGAAATCGGTAAATGGCTGTCTTTCTTCATCATCAAACGCCCTTTAATAGGTTGCTGATAATGCGCTTCCAATGCTGATTTCATAGATGGAATGTCAACAAGCTCTGACTCGATGATGCCATTGTTCATTTGAGTTTCCGGAAACGCTTTAGCTAGATAAGGAGCAAACCTTTGTAGCCTCATGCTCGCATCGTGAATATCTTGTTCGCCTAATTCCACATAGGGTAAACCTTGCTCCAAAGTCGTGATGTTTGGGTTAAACCAAGTCACTTCTTCGAGACTCACTAATTGTTGTAGCAGTGGGAAATCTGAGATGAGCTTGTCGATATTTAAAACAGTCATGGTTGAGCTTCTCTGGCAAAGCGCGTACTGCGCAGGTTCAGTCATTAGTAAACCTATTTAAACGGGATTTTGGTGTTTGTTCAACCGACGAAAAATCACACTTGCATGAACTGAATTCATCTATTAATTAAAATTTAGGAAATTAACGCAACCAAAGTAACTTATGATTAACTATGAGTCATAGATAGAGCTATGATATGACATTGACGATGTGTATCGAAATCCTCTTGCTTGAATCAAGGTGCCCTTAACGAAATGTATAGCGAAGACAGCCTGTACTCTAGAAATCAACGCTTAAACAGCCACCAGCTGTCAAAACTGCACACGTTTGAAGTGGCAGCTCGACATGGTTCTTTTTCGCTTGCAGCCCAAGAGCTATCGATGACACCAAGTGCGGTTTCTCATCGTATCAACAAGCTCGAAAGAGAGATGGATATACAGCTGTTTGAACGTGCGCACCGCAGAATCACACTGACAAGCGAAGGCAAACGCATCTATGCCGCATTGAGCCGCACCTTGATTGATCTAAACCAAGAGATTTTAGATGTTAAGAACGAAGAAATATCGGGCACACTCACGATCTATTCACGACCGACATTTGCACAGAGTTGGCTAGTACCTCGGATAGCGAACTTCAAACAACGTTACCCATCAATCACATTGAAACTGCTCACTGGCAATGAAAATATCAGCTTTCAAGGACACGGTATCGATATTGCTATCTATTTCGATGATCTGTTCCCCGATAAGCTTTTCTGCCAAGCTTTCATGCGCGAGAGCATGACTCCGGTTTGTACCGCTCAATACGCTGAGTTACATGGGCTTAATCAACAGCCAGAGAACCTCAATCGAGCAACGTTACTTCACGACAACCAAGCATGGAACTACGACTCAAACCGCAATGAATGGGAAGTGTGGGCACAAGCGAACCAACTCGGTACTGTACAGTCCAATTCAAATATGGAATTTGACCGTTCAGATCTCGCGATACTGGCAGCCATAAACAATGCCGGTATTGCGATTGGGCGATATAGCGTTGTATCCAAATATCTTGAAGACAATACGCTTATCGCGCCATTTAACGAACCACCCGTGACGTGCAAACAGCAGTACTATTTCGCGACGCCTTCAGAACACCAATCACCAAAAGTTAAAATGTTTATTGAATGGGCTTTAGCGCAAAGAGATCAGATGTAGGTGTGTATGCTCGGATCGTGTGAATGATGCAGATTTTGTGGAAGAAAGGAAGTCTTGGCTCAGCCAGAACTTTTTAGCAACGGTAATTGTTTATATATTCAATGATCTGTAGGCTAGCCTGTCTTCTCATAAGCAAACAGTAGAACAACCTATGCGCGCCTCTCTTCGTAATAGCATTTTCGTCATGTTAGGGATTTTATTCCTAGCACTTAACCTTCGTGGGCCTTTTACGAGCTTGGCTCCTGTGCTTTCTCAGGTTATGGAAAGCCTCAACCTTACGTCGTCGGCTGCTGGCTTCTTAACGGCTTTACCACTTCTTACCTTCGCCTTATTCTCACCATTAGTCACCAAGATATCCCAACGAATTGGTCTAGAGCCTAGCCTGTTATTAGGCTTAGTTCTGATCACGACAGGGATTACACTGCGCTCTGCTGGTTTAATTCCAACCTTGTATATCGGCACGGTGATGATTGGGCTTGGTATCGCGATTGGTAATGTGTTGTTACCTGTAGTAGTGAAAATTAGCTTCCCGACACGCATCGCTACTGTGACTTCTTTGTACATCTTTACGATGGGCATCGGCTCGACGTTAGGCTCAAGTTTGATGGTGCCATTTTCACAACTCACCGTGTTCACCATGACTGGTTGGCAATTAGCGCTGTTAATGAACTTGGTATTTCCAATATTAGCTTTGATGATCTGGTTGCCTAAAATCAGAAAACGCTCATCTTCGGCCAACAATAACAAGCAGCAAGACAAACCTCTGCCGATGAAAAAGATGATTAAGAGTGGTGTCGCGTGGCAAGTAACCTTAGCGCTAGGGCTTAACTCATTTACCTTCTACTCTTTGGCAGGCTGGCTGCCACAGATATTGAACGATCTTGGTTACAGCGAGATCGATGCAGGCTACATCTACGGCTTCCTTCAATTTTCGACTATGGTTCCAGGGCTTTTGTTACTGCCATTCTTAGCCAAAAGTGACAATCAACAATGGCTCATCACTCTGTGTGCATCGAGTGTATTTGTTGGATTGATTGGTCTTCTGTATTTGCCTGAGTTTGCGATCTTTTGGGTGGGACTGTTTGGATTAACCAACTGCTCGACGTTTATTATCGCGCTCTCTTTTGTTGGCTTGCGTACTTCGAATAGTAGCCAAGCTGCATCATTGTCGGGTATGGCTCAGGGAATCGGTTATGCGTTGGCAGCCACTGGTCCAACGCTGGTGGGTAAACTTCATGCTCAGACAGATTCTTGGAGTGTGCCGATTCTGCTGATCGCATCTGTTGCCTTTGCGTGCACGATTTTCGCGGCATTGGCAGCACGAGATAAGAAAGTTAGCGTTTAGGCCAAACAGAATGATTATGGCGTTGCAACTTTATTTGCTCGCGACTCTATGGCTGACGACGGTCTTGATGTATTCACTTGGCGACAAACCAAATTTGCCTTTAAAGCGCTGACTAAAACGCCCTTCCGATTGGTAACCGCAAGACTGAGCCAACATCGCCACATTCTGCTGTCCGTTTTGCATCAGATAAAGCGCGTGACTCAAGCGAACTTCAGCTAATACCTCACGATATTGCATACCTTCCAGTTTAAGCTTTCGGATCAGCGTGGCTCGGCTCATCGCAAAACGCTCCGCCACCGACTCTAATGGATGCTTCTCATCTGGTGAATGTGAAAGATAATGGCTAAGCTTTTGGCTAAACGAGACGTTGGCACTGGCAAACAGTCGATGCAACACCCCTTTTTCGGCCAATTGCTGGTACAAGCCCTGCAACCAATACTGTTGAGTCTCTTTGCTCATGCTCTGTGTATCAAACGAGAACAGAGCATTGAGTGAGTCTTGTAAGTTTCGATCCGCTTTCACTGTAGGAAGTCCCAGATCATTAGACCGTTCCTCACTTAAATCAAGCATTGCCTGAGAAGGTTGGAATTGAAAGCTGAACACTCGCGACAAGAAGCGCCCTTTGTGAGGCATGTTCTCAAAACTGAGTGAAGCTGATGCCTCACACAACAACAGCTCAGAATGTGAGAGCTCTACCGCTGAATCTTTCCAAAACAGGCGCTTACTGCCTGTAATGATCTGAATGATACTAGGGGATAGAATCCTCACATTACGCAGCTTTTGTAACTGCTCTGCACGAAAGATCGTCACTTGATATTGATGATTCATCTCATCCCCTTGTTTACTTATTATGTACGTGTATAAGCTTTTAACGTGTATAAGTTGCGGTCAGTTTCGCTTTGTCTAAAGCCATGCTGTTCAACGTGAATCCAACCACTGCCGACGGCGTGTTTTCGTCGAGGTTAAGTTTGTCCGTTGGCAACGCCCAAACTGTGAACTGGTAACGGTGCATGCCATCGTTTTCTGGAGGACAAACGCCACCGTAGCCAACTGTACCGTAATCAATGCGACCTTCTTTGCCACCGACTTTAGACATGTCGACACCGCGAGGTAGCTCGTTCACATTTGCAGGGATATCAAACGCAACCCAATGCCAGAAGCCACTTTCAGTCGGTGCATCTGGATCATAAGCTGTGATAGCAAAGCTTTTGGTGCCTGCTGGTGCATCTTTCCACATTAATTGTGGTGATAGGTTATCGCCGTCACAACCCCAACTTGAGTATTCAAAAGTCTTCGCCATTGGGTGACCTTCTTGAATATCGTTGCTGGTTAATTCGAACGCCTGAGCAGAGCCTGCAGCCAAAATACTGATTGCCAATACTGATTTGATGATGAGTTTCATAATGGTTCCTCTTATTAGGTATGAGCCCAGTATAGTCCCCTCAATCCGTCCAATAATGACAGTAAGTACACAATTATCTAGTTTATTTCAAATAAATGATACTTACTGTATTTTTAATTTATTATTTAAAAGCATGACCCACTCGACAATTTGTTGTTAAAGGAACACTTGTTGACATTCAGGTTACAAATCGCGCCCAAAACTCTTTAGACTCGCCCCACGACTTTTAACGAGAATGATTGGATGCGCAGGTTTACATTAGCTCTTTGCTTGATCTTTTGGCTCCCAACTCTAGCCAATGCCCAAAGTTTGCAAGATAAGTGGCAAACCCTGTATCAACTGAGCTGGCAATCATCTCCAATCTTAGTATCTCAACAAGAGTTGGCTCAGTATCCGAAAGTTCTGCTCCATGAACGTAGCCGCTATCCTGATTTCAACCAATTCAGTTGGGACGACATCGCAGCGTTAGCGTCAATACAAGATCACTGCCAAGCAATTGAAAGCAGTAACCCTTCATTACATGACGCGATCGAGTTCGAGCTCGCTCTGTGTCAGCAACAAGCATTGGATTCGATTTGGTTTGCAGCACACTCCAAACGTCACCCTGCCGGTGGCAGCTTTGCTGATCGTTATTTGGCAGCTTACCCAGACGTAAGCGAGCAAATACGTCCATTTTTGAATATTACCAACCCACAGCACCCTTTATATACCAAGCTAGAGGCTCTCACTGCACAAGGCAGAGAAGCTCTGCTCAATGGATATCGCGCTTGGCAACAAGATGATGTACTTTGGTTAAGTGGCGAACAAGGCTGGAAAGCCATTCCCTTAGATGTTTGGCAACCTATCGCAGAACAACAAGAGATATCTTTGGCAGGTGATACCTGTACTTTTCGTTACAGCAACGTGTGCTTAAGCGAGCCTAGCAATGACAACCTGATCATGAAAACCTTGATATTTTCATTACTGTTAACGTTGCTTTCCGGCCTCGCTAGAGTCTTATACCTAAGAACAAAACAACGAAAAGAGAGGCAGTTCGTTTTACAGCTTCTTACTCATGAACTACGCACGCCCATTACTAGCCTAGGTCTAACCGTCGAGATGTTCAGAAATCGCTACGATGACTTTTCGGATGAAACTCAAAGTGCGGTTTGGCGTTTAATATCTGATTATCAAAGACTCTCTCAACTCACCGAAAACAGCAAAGTGTACCTAAGTTCTGATCAGTCAGAGCCTTTGTTAAAGCAAAATGCATCATTAGAAGAGTGGCTCGATCATGTCTGTGAAAAGCACAATATTTCTTATCAATGTGAAGCGCGTGAAGTTGAACTGAACCTTCCCTATTACTGGCTAACCATCTGCTTGGATAATCTAATCAAGAATGCCAAACAACACGGTAAAGGTAAGGTGTTGGTAAAGGTCGAACTCGGAGACAAGCTGACGATTGAGGTACAAGACGAGGGGCACTTCCCTTCGCCGATACAACGACTCATGTCTCGTGTCACGCCAAGTGAAACGCACAAACTGGATAACATGGGCATTGGCTTGACTATTGTCGAGCACTTGATGAAGCAAGCGAATGGCCGCCTCATTATTCTTCGTAACCCAACCCGCTGTATTTTGGAAATTGCTCATGAACACCCTACTGCTGATTGAAGACGACCAACTGCTTGGACAAGGCCTCGTCAGCTTCTTTGAATCCAATGGTTACCAATGCCTTTGGGCGAAGGATTCAGAGAGTGCCAGTAAGCAATGGTTTCGAGCCGATCTTGTGATACTGGATCGACAGCTTGAAGATGGTGACAGCTTGCAACACCTTCCAAACTGGTTACTCCTCAAAGCGCTTCCTGTAATTGTGCTGACCGCTAAAGTAGAAGTTCAACAACGTGTTGAAGGTTTAATGGCGGGTGCCAAAGATTACGTGACTAAGCCATTTTCTAACGACGAATTACTTGCTCGAGTCATTACCCAGCTTCGTCCGTTAGGTGTGAGCCTCTTAAATTACGCAAATATCCAAATCAACTTATCGGAACGGAGCGCTTATCTGGATGAAAGCCCAGTAACACTAAAACCTAAAGAGTTTCAGCTATTGGTACTGTTTGTTCAGAACCAAAGTCGTGTGTTTCACCGAGATGAGTTACTCAACAAAATTTGGGGGTATCAGGCCTTTCCTAGTACCCGAACTATTGATAATCACATACTGCGCTTACGCCAGAAGCTGCACACATTGAATATAGAAACACATCGCGGCGTTGGTTACCGCTTGGCTGGGGAGTCATAATGAAAGTCACTTCGTTAACTGCACTGCTCTGCACCTTGCCGTTCGCAAGTCATGCAGCATGGTTTACTGACACGCCATTACAGCACACCTACCAATCTCTGCTTGATGACCAACCTCAAGTTGCGTGGCAAGAGCTGCAAATCGCACTCGATCAACAAACACTCGATATTGAGCTTTGGCTGCCAGTCAAACAAGAGATATTAAGCCAGACTCAATGTGGAACCTCACTAAAACAAAGTGCTGAGCCGAAACACCACATCCAAGTCAGCTTCATTCGACGCTATGGCCTGTCGTCACACGGTTATCAAATCAAAGTCTCTGCCGAGCAACTCAACAAAGGCTTAGAAACCCAAACTCTTTCTTTGGTATCGCCTAAAGGCAAAGTCCTTCTTGATGGGCAACTCGCTTCCAATAATGAGTATCAGGAGATTGAAACCAATGAAATGTTCATCAAACCCGAATCTGGTGTTTATCAACTAAAGATAGGTTCAAACCACTACCCTATTATTGTTTCTTTAAATGACAGTAATCGATGGCTGACGCTAGAAAGTAAACTCAGCGAACCACATATTGTGCTCTCGCCTCCAAAAGTGATCGACAACTGCCCTGACGCCAATGTGAGTTGGCAATGGTTTGATGAAAACTACAACCTGTTAGGTTACAAAGTGCCAATCAAAACAGCGCAAGCACCCGTTCCCACAGAAGGTCCACTTGGAACCAAAGCCAAGCACTTAAGTGCTTCGGTTGAAATGTTTGAATACCAAGGCGCTATTGAAGTCCAATATGTGCAGCGCGTCGCCGTGCCTTTCTAATGGAATACCACTAAAGCCAAACAGAAAATAGAGACATATAGGTGACAAAGCACTAGCGCTACTTAGGTGTAATAACCGTACTTACCCTTTACGGAATCTAAATATGCTCAGCGTTCGTCACCCACTCAATCTTTCTACTTGTGCCATTGTGGCTTTAACAACAGCTTGTCTGTTTTCATCCAATGCACAAGGGAGCCAAATAACGCTCACCAGTAATAGCAGCGTTAGCGACAGCAGTATTCGCGACAACGCTAACAGTGCTACCAACAATACCGTCTCTATATCATCGAATACTCTAGAGATAGATTGGAACGGCTTAAGCGTTAACAGCGCTGCTCTCACCGTTGATAGCCAACCACAGAAAGCGACCAATCTGGTCATTGGCTTTTCCGATAAAGCTGACTCAGTAAAAATCGCCACTTGGACCTTAGTACCCAGCGGGATAAACGTTGAGGCAGAGCTTAATCAAAACCAGCTCACTTTTCAGTTCAGCTTGCCTTCAAATATTCAGGTGAAACGACACGGTCCCATCGAGTTGGCGTGGTTTGATCTTGCAGAACAACAAACTCAGACACTATTTCTACCCTTTAGTGAAGGCATGCGCGTGCCTACTGACAACAAGCTTTGGGCAAGTTATCTCGTCGGCAACCATTCTGGAAGTAACACTACTCAAGACTTGAAGATGCCTTTTTGGACAGTACAGCAAAACAATCATTTCATTAGCTATCAAATGGTTAATGCAACCAATAATCAACTGCTCTTTTCAGATGCATCCTCTAATTCAAAGACCAAAATTGATATGAAGGCATCACACCAATTTACGATGCTCAATCAATCACAGCCATTTATTGTTCGTATCACCCTTGGAGACTCGTGGTTAGATGGAGCGAAACACTACCGCGATTGGCGCATCGAAAATGGCCTTTCTGAAACACTGGTTGCTAAACAAAAGCGTAATCCGGATGTGAGTAAGCTAATCGGTGCAAGCCACGTTTACCTATTTGGCAAAGACCCATTGAGCATCCAAGATGTGAGTGACTGGTGGGGATTGAAAACATGGTATCTAGAGGGCTCTAAACTCGGCGTTTCTGGGGAAGCGAAAAGAGAGCTGTCATCACTCTCCAAGGGGGAAGATTGGTTCAGTCAGTACCACAAACAACTATTATTGGGCTCTATTAGCCAATCGTTGCAGGTGTTATATCCTGTTGGTAATCCGACACTCGAAAACAATACGATCAAAGCTCAATACGTGGCAGCGCAGAATAAGAAAGATTGGTTAGTTGAGCACGCTTCCCCCTACCTAAACTCGTCAGAGACTTGGGGACAAGCATTGTCTTCAAACATGGTCGCTAATCTAAATAAGGCAGGTTTAAACAAACTGTGGCTTGGATTCGACAATTGGACGCCAGCATTCTATCAACCTAACGCCGTGGCTATGGCAAAACAGTCCGGATATCTGGTCGGTACTTACGATTCCTACAACACAGCCATTCCCGCGAAGCTCAATGACAACTGGCTAACCGCTCAATTGCCAGAGCCGATGCGTCAGAGTTGTGCCATTGAACTGGCAGATGGCAACCTAAAAAAAGGGTTTCGAGGTAACGGATTCTATCTCAATCCGAACTGCCATTTAGAATACGTAAAACAGCGTGCTCAAGACATTATGAGATTCGGCAACTTCAACAGCTTGTTCTTAGATGTTGATGCAACCGCCATGGCACGTGAAGATTACAGCGGCTCTATAGACAGTCAAAGCAACAGCAATGGCAATGGCAATACAAACGAATCAGACATGCTTTCTGCCTTCAATAACCGAATGCAGTGGCTTAGCGAGCAACCATCGTTACTATTAGGATCTGAAGATGGCAACGGCCTAGCAACAAAAGGCATCGCGTTTGCACACGGCTTAGAAACGGTTGGTTTTGGTTGGACAGACAAAGACATGAAAGAGAACCGCCAATCTCCCTATTACTTAGGTCGTTGGTACCCAGACCACAAGCCCGACTTCTTCTTTAAGCCGGCCGAGGTTAAAGAGCCCTATAAGTCGCTACTGTTTTCGCCTCAATATCGAATTCCACTTTACCAAGCCGTTTTCCATGATGAAGTAATCAATACACACCATTGGCACTCAGACAGCCTCAAGTTCACTAATGTACGAGCAGAACGTGATTTAACCGCCATGCTGTACAACACACCACCGATGGTTCACTTGACCAGAGATGAAGCTTTATCAAGTTCAAGCCCGAGAATCAAAGCACTCAAACACTATCAAGACGGCTTTGAACCGATGCACGAACAGTTATGGGATAAACAGTTGGTCGATTTCGAATGGTTAGACAAAAACGGCGATGTTCAACAAACGAAGTTCAGTGACGGGAGTAAGATCATTGCCAACTTCTCCAGCAAGGCATTTCGTCACAACGGTATCGATATTGCTGGCCTATCGATCAAAGCTATATTGGCGAATGGGCAAGTCGTCGACTGGCAGCCCGATCATAGTTAGCTTCGATACGGTTTAGACAATAACGAATAATAGGAAGCCTAAGCACTTAACCGCTAAGGTTTACCCCGTTACTTTTGCTTCCTATTTTGAAAGGCAGTCAGTAGATAGTCGATAAAGACCTTCTTACGTTTCGGCATCAACTGCCTGTCTGCATACACTAGGCTTACTGAAACTTCCGGCATCTCATATTCAGGTAACAAACGAATCAGCTTACCTGTCTTGAAGTGCTCACGACAAATGAATTCAGGAAGCACCGCCAAGCCGAGCCCATCTACACACGCTGTTAGGCATGCCGTGATGGTATTCACCCGCAACTGACACGGCAGATCGATCAAAATCGACTCTCCACCTTCTAATTGTAAATGCCATTTGGGTAGACGCGCGGCCTTATTCACTACCTCAATCAATCTGAATGGCGGTTTAAGATCATTGGGCGAAGAGATTTCATCGAACTGTTCTAAATACTCAGGGCTGGCTGCCAATACACGCTTTGATGTTGTTAGGTAGCGAGAAACCAAGCTCGAGTCCACTAGCTCACCAATTTGTGCGTAAAGATCGATCCCCTCCGCAATAATGTCGACTTCTCGATTCGACAGTTCTAAGTTCAAAGTCACGTTTGGGTGCTCTTTTAGGAAGCTGTGGATGTATTGGGCTAATACTTGATGCCCCAATTCGACAGGCAACACAACATTCAACTGCCCTCGGATCAAATCCTGATTGGCAGAAACCTCTAACTCAGCTTGGTTCATGATCTCTTGCATCTGCATGCTCGACTGATAAAAGCGCTCCCCCTCTGGCGTTAAGACTAAACTTCGTGTCGAACGAGTGATCAACCTCACACCAAGATGCTGTTCCAGCTCGTCAAGCTTTCGGCTGACGGTCGACTTGGTCATGTTCAATGCTTCAGCTGCGTGCGTGAAACTCCCACAATCAACAACTTGTGTAAAAACAGTCACAGCATTTAAGTCCATCGTACTTCTCCCAAAGCGCCATTAGTTAGATTTTTGCAACAGTGTTTCCCTTTTTTCCTATCTTATCAATCAATCGAATTCATTTACAATTCGTTACATCTAAATAAAAACAAAATGAGAAATAAAAAATGACAGAGAACAACAACGCTTCGCAAACAGTAAGCACAAAAAAACGTAAAAAAGCTCCGCTTATTGCTACTGCGATCATGCTGTCATTGGGTTTAGCCGGCGCTGGATACTGGTACGGCTATGGCCAGTACTTTGAATCTACCGACAATGCCTACCTACAAGGCGACATCACGAATATTAGCCCTAAGGTGTCTGGCTATATTGTCAAGTCTTACGTGAGTGATAACCAATCGGTTAAAGAAGGTGATTTGCTGGTTCAAATCGATGACCGTGATTACCAATCAGCACTCGCTCAAGCAAACGCCCATTTAAGCGTCGTGCAGTCAGACGTCAAAAATCTGGTGGCACAACAAACGTTACAACGTAGCAAGATTAATCAAGCAGAGAGCCGCGTTGATTCTGCACAAGCTGAATACGAACGCGCGATTCAACAAGTGGTGCGTTCTCGTAGCTTACTAAAGCGTAACTACGCGTCTCAAGATGAAGTCGACAGCATGGTCGCACAACAAAAAGTGACTCAGGCAGATTTAGAAGAAGCAAAAGCAAACCTCGTTGCAACCAATGACCAATTAACCGTTATCGCTAGTGAGATTGAGCAAGCAAATGCATCCGTGACCGAAGCTCAAGCCCAAAGAGATCAAGCACAGCTTAACCTTGATTACACCAAAGTTTACGCGCCAGCAGATGGCGTGATTGGTAAACGCAGCGTACGTGAAGGCTTGCTGATTCAAGCAGGCGCACCACTGATGAGCTTGGTACCAAACAACCAAGTGTGGATTGAAGCCAACTTCAAAGAGACACAGCTAAGTGGTATTCACAAAGGTCAGACGGTTGAAGTAGAGCTGGATGCGTTTCCGGGGCAACCGCTTGAGGGCGTGGTAGACAGCTTCTCCCCTGCGACTGGCGCTAAGTTTGCGCTCCTACCACCAGAAAACGCGACCGGTAACTTCACTAAAATTGTTCAACGTGTACCGGTGAAAATTACGATTCCAGATCAGCAAGAGTTGAAAGGTCGACTGCTTCCTGGTTTGTCTGTGGTAGCGACCATCGATAAACGAGGCTAGACCATGAGTAACGCTGGTGTTGTTACCCAAACGAATGATGATGGAGAGGTTTCGAGACGCCATTGGATCGCCCTATTTGGCGGCTTGATTGGCGCGTTTATGGCGATCTTGGATATTCAGATCACCAACTCGTCTCTCAAAGACATTCAAGGTGCTCTGTCTGCCACCTTGGATGAAAGCTCGTGGATTTCTACGTCTTACCTAGTCGCAGAGATGATCGCTATCCCACTCAGCGGTTGGCTTTCTAAAGCGCTCGGTAAACGCCGTTATATCACGTGGACGACGGCCATTTTCACCATTTCATCTTTGTTGTGTTCGTTCTCTTGGAACATGACCTCGATGATTGTATTCCGCGCGATGCAAGGCTTCAGTGGTGGTGCTTTGATCCCGCTTGCTTTCTCGCTAGTGATTCAGTTATTGCCGGTCAACAAGCGCGCTGTGGGTATGGCACTGTTTGGTGTAACCGCGACCTTTGCTCCATCGATCGGCCCTACCTTTGGTGGCTGGCTGACGGAGAATTTCTCGTGGCACTATATTTTCTACATCAATATTCCGCCTGCTTTGCTTGTGATCACCATGATCAGATATGGCTTGGACGATGAAAAGCTCGACCTTGGCACGCTTAAAAAAGCAGACTGGTTTGGTATCGCCACCATGGCATTAGGGCTAGGTTGTTTGGAAGTGGTACTAGAAGAAGGTAACCGTGAAGAGTGGTTCAGTTCGAGCTTTATTGTTGGCTTGAGTATCGTCTCTGCTGTGAGTTTGGTTTACTTCGTGATAAACGAACTTCAACACAAGAAGCCATTGGTTAACCTGCGGCTATTGCGGGATGGGCAGTTTGCGATGTCCTGTATCGCCTATTTGATTCTAGGGATGGCATTGCTTGGTTCTATCTATGTTCTGCCGATGTATCTCACTCAAATTCAGCAATATAATGCGATGGAAATTGGTGAAGTGTTAATGTGGATGGGTTTCCCACAGCTTCTGATATTCCCAATTGTGCCTAAGCTAACACAGATCATTAAGCCTAAGTACTTGGTTACCTTTGGCTTCGCGATGTTCGGATTAAGTTGTTACGTAAATACACACATGACAATCGACTTTGGCGGGCAACAACTGATTTTATCCATGGTTCTGCGTGCTATTGGTAGTCCGTTTATCATGGTTCCGCTGTCTTTGGTTGCCATGAAAAACATCAGTAAAATGGATACACCAGATGCATCAACGTTAACCAACGTGATGCGAAACTTAGGTGGTGCTTTCAGCATCGCGATTATCGCTACGCTATTGGATAACAAAACCCGTGAGCACTTGGCACACATCAAGGAATCGTTACCTTCCGTGAGTCAACTTGGTTGGCAGACGCTTCAGCAACAACAAGCGTTTTTCATTCAGTCAGGAAGTGATGCGGCAACTGCAATGCAACAAGCGCAAGCAAGCTTGCTCGGCACAATGCAACGTGACGCTGCCATCATGGCTTACAACGATGTGTTCTTAATGATGACGGCGTTCTTGGCCCTAGCCGCGGTGTTGATTCTAAACATGCGTGATTAGCGCTGGAGTTTCGGTAAATAAAGCTTCAAGCAAAGAACAACATTTCGAATAAAAACTCGAATAATAAAACAGAGAGGTGAGCTTATCGGTTTGCCTCTTTTTTATTTCTAAAACACGTATAACCCCACAAAAATCAGGTAAAAGTAACCTGCGTTTGAAGGATTTCATAAATGTTTTAATTACCAATAGTTTATTGAGTGTTTGTATGTGATATAGGCACCTTGACAATGTGCAACTTGACACCTAGATTAAAAATAACATTTGGTATTGAGGAAAATGGATTTGACCTTACCACCTGATCTACGAGTTTTAATTGTCGACGACTCCAAGAGTGCAACTATTCTTATAAAGCAGCAACTCTCGAGCTTGGGCATTTCACATGATTGCATCTTTATTGCGACCGACTATCGACAAGCCATTAAAGCAGTCGAGACACACTCTTTTCATGTACTCCTCATCGATTACCACTTAGAACAGTCTTTTACTGGCTTTGAGCTGTTGGGGATTCTGTATCGAAATCGCCTCATCGATCATACGGTGGCGACAATCTTACTCTCTGGGGATATGCGTCAGGAAACAGTATTAACCGCCCTTTCAGGTGAAGCACACCACTTCGTTTCTAAACCGATTAATACTCAAACGTTGGGTAAAAAGATCCAAAGTGCTGTGTCTGTTTCAAAGAAACTCACGCAACTGAATGATTTATATCCAATTTCCAGTCAAGAAAGATTAACTCAAGCTTTGGCGATCTCCCCTAATGGCACTAGCGTCCAGTTCGAGGCGACATTGATTGAACATTTAATTGCAGGTAAGAAATGGCAGTTACTCTCTAGCGTCATTAACAACTCGAAAACCAACATGCACCCAACAAAATTGGTGGCTGAGGCGCTAATTCTCGACAGCTTAGGTAAACCCAATTTAGCCATAGATAAGCTCCACAATTTTCTGATAGCGCAGCCACTCTCATTAAGCGTTATTGATTGCTTAAGCTGTATCTATGAAAAACACAAAATGCTGCTGCCTGCTCTTAAATTGGCGATTCGTGCATTTGAGATGACACCGAGTATCAGCCATCGTGCAATCAGGGCCATCGACTTAGCTGAGAACGCAGATAACACACACATGATCATAAAGTTAGGTGAAATGTATGCTACCCACATTTCAGCTGCTGACATTGATGTCATCCATTCTATTGGTGCGCACTTTAATTCGTTAAAAGCAACGTATCAGCGCGAGACGCAGCTAAAGTACAAACGTATTTTGCTTGAGCACGCCAACCAATTCACTGAGTTGGTAAACCTGAAACTTCCGGTAAAACAACAGCAGCAAGTTTTGGCCAGCCTTGCCCTATTTCAGGGCAGCATATTGCTCATCGAAAATAGCCCTCAGCTTGCCCACAAAAAAGTGATTAGAGCTTCGACACTGTTAGCGAACAATTTCCACAGCCAACCAACTTATTTGCTCACTCAGTTATTACCAATGCTGGCCCACTTTGGTGAGTACTCTCTTTATCATTTAGCAGTGGAATGTCTCAAATCTCGCGGAGAAGTCGTAAACCACCAACTTGAGTCCAAAAACATCGACCCTTCAACGTGTATAAACATTGAAAACTTGGGGTCGATCCAAGAAATAAAAGACTACATTCACAGTTACCCATATTCAGTTGCCGCCAAACTTGACTATATATATGCCGTCCATAAAGCTCATATAGATGAAAAACTTAGCGACGACTATTTAGAAGAAATCTTACAATTAGAACTTCCTCCAAAATGGAACCAATGGATTAGTGATTCATCACGGTATGGTTTTTCCACTAAGCCGCCTAGCCCATTTTCAACATGCAGCCGACAGGAGTCCACATGCTAGACTTTGATGCTTTAAACGCCTATTTAGACAACGACAGAGAAGTCATTTACGCCGTTTTGTCTACATATCAAGAAGACCATGGCAATTCGCTACAAGAAATCGAAGAGTTGGTTCAACAACAAGATTGGGGCAAGCTTCATTTTACTGTGCATACCTTAAAAGGCATTCTAGCCAGTTTTGGGGAAGAAACGGCGACTGTTGCATTGGAAAGAGTAGAGCAAAACACACTTAATAAGCTTGCTCCGCAGGCTGATGATCTTTCCGTTATCTACAGCGAAATGAAGATCATTAATCAACAAATTGATGAGGTTCTTAGCACTTATTAGTCGATAGAATTAAGACGTTCGTGGCGATACTTAATAGCCGATACAGCTAAAAGAGTTGAGGTACTTGGAAACATTGAACCTCGACTCTTACCATTCTTTTCATCATATCCCCTCTCAATTATAGATCTAACCCATACCTATAAATTCACGGTATTTATCTAGACAAAGCAATGCATAACACATGCTTTATAAACCAGCCATCTTGATGTTTTAAATGAAAAACCAACACACTGGATGAGATGCAAAATAGTTAAATATTTGTAGATCTTTTTGTGACATAAACATACGAAATTGCATTTTATTTATTGGTAAAGAAGAAACTGTTATCTACACTCTAATGAAACCAAGCGTTAATCACTTGGTGGCATAATAATAAAATAAAACGTTCAGTCGGCTAGATAAGGACAAGGAAATGAACAACGATAGTTTTGCTGCGTTTCAGGGGCTCACGGATGAAACACCCATTACCGAATCATTTTCTACCAGTGCAGACCCTTATGCTCATTATCTGAAAGATATTGTTGGCATTGATCTGCTGTCACGTGAAGATGAGGTGTATTACGCAAAATTGAATCGCGCGGGTGATAAAAAAGCGCGTGATGTCATGATCGAATCAAACCTGCGCCTTGTTGTGAAAATCGCAAAGAGTTACCTAAAACGTAAAGGCAATAATTTCACCCTGCTCGACCTGATCGAGGAAGGCAACATTGGCTTGATTAAGGCCATCGACAAATACGATCCAGAACCAGGTTATCGTTTTTCAACCTATGCTGTGTGGTGGATCCGCGAAAACATTGAAGCCGCACTGATGAACACGGGTCGAACCGTTCGATTGCCAGCCCACGTGTGTAAAGAAATAAACAGCCTCGCCTCAAAAAAGCTCGATGTAAGCAAAAAAATGAGTAAAGAGGTTTCAATTTCTGAGCTATCAGACAGTTCAGGTGTTAAGGCCGAACGCGTCGATCAATTGGTGGCGTTAAGCGGGTTTATTGACGTGACGACAACGGTTGGAACTAGCCATGCGCCTATGGTGCTTGATCAATGCGAAAGTGAATATATCCCCGACCCTCAACAAGATTGTGAAGATCAATCCTTTACCCAAGCTCTAGAACAAATCATCCATACACTTCCTCCAAAATTACAAAAGGTGCTAATCCACCGTTTTGGTTTCTTTGATAACAACGTGAAAACGCTGTCTGAGGTCGGACAAATGTTGGATGTAAACGTTTCTAACGAGCGTGTTAGACAAATGCAGAAAGAAGCAGTCGAGAGAATTCAAAAACGACTCAAATTTGATGGTTGGGTGTAAGTCGTAACCCAGTTGAAAATAGCGTTAAACCAAAACAGCAACGTAATTAAAAAAACAACGGAAGTAAAACAAAGAACCTTAAGGGTGAGCCTCAAAGCTTGCCCTTTTTGTTTGCCTAATTTGCTAGAAAAACAGAAAGATCTTAAGCACACAAACCCAAAGTCGCTAATGCCTAATGGCGAAGGAAAATTGCCACAGCATTAACTTACCTTAGAGAATTGACTCGCTCACTGCGCAAAATGAGATAATTGATATAAGTGGTTTCAAGACAATCTTGTTCCCACACTGATAAAATCCGTTTGGCCGCAAAATAATAATCTTTGTTTCTCAACAGCATCCCAACGGTGCGGCTAAGCTTTTCAAATCGAACGTGATCGCTCGCAGAGATGTAGTCATCTTCACTTTCAATAATGGGTGCTAAACCATCAGCAAACCAATTATTCAATATTTCTCGCATCTCTAATTCAGACTCAGGCACATCCACACTCGACAATTCTCGATGTTGAGGCGGTGGCACTATGTACTTCGACGCTTGCGGTGAACTGACATAACGATACATGCCCTCACTCCTTTTTAACTCTCTCTATAGTAACTAAGAACATTCTTGTGGATTCTCAAGTTTTTTGAAGCCAAAGAATGAATCTCAGGGACAAATAAGAAAGCCATGCAAAGGTCACTCTACATGGCTTTGCTCAGGGCAACTTTACGCTGCCCTATCTACTTGTTGGCTTAGACTAAATGTCGGTTCAGACTAAAACTAAGCTCTCTCGATTAAATCGAGCTTTGGTCGAAGTCGTTGCCTTGATCAGTTCCAGTTTGAGAATCTGAATCGAAGCTTCCAGAGTCGTCCGTGAAGTCAACACCTTGGTCTTGACCTCCCGCACTTGTCCAGTCGCTGCCACCAGATTCCATACCCGCCATGTCCGGTTGCTGTTCTTGCGTAGAACCTTGCATGGTGTATTGATCATCGACCTCAACTTCAACAGAACCGCTAGCTCCGTCTATTGAGCTACCCAATTCGTCGTAACCTTGGAATTGGATCTCGCTAGTACCTTCGTAACCTTCTGGTAGTTCGACAGATACAGGCTGCTCTAGGTTGCCACTGATTGTGAAGCTACCATCACCGTTATCCAGTGCGTTACTCACAGTAGCGCCCTCAGGTAAGCCAGACATATCAGCGTAATCAACCGATTCGTTACCACTCACCTCATCAGGAATCGAGATAGAGATGGTATCGCCCGGTGCCGCGGTTACATCTGCTGTACTGTCTTCAGTTTCAGCATCTTGAGCTTGGTCATTAGCTTGTTGAGCCACTTCCACTTGTTGCTCTTCTGTTGCTTGAGCAGCTTGGACTTGTGGTTCATCACTTTGTACTGAATCATCCTCAACTTGGATACTTAAGCTGTGACTTGATACTTCACCGCCGTCGTTAACTTCAACATTCATCGCTAAATTGCCATCGAAGTCTTCGTTCGGCCAGTAAGTCCACTCACCTTCGCCTGATTGGGCAAAGAAGCCAGCATCGTTCGCGTCTGCAACATCAACAACTTGTGCAGAATCACTCACGCCCAACTCATCCACCAGCTGTGCATCCGTGATAGTTAATGAACCATCATCAGCTAAGGCATAACCTTCGCTCGCCGCTGCTTCATCGCCACTTTGGATATCCACATTGAAGAAGCTTTCGATGCGATTCTCGCCATCGGTCGCTATAAATCCAACTTGAACATCGCCGGTGTAGTCTTCAGCAGGAGTGAATTGATAGTTACCTTGGTTATCGCTCTCAATTACGCCCTGACCTTCCATCAAGCTTACTGACTCAATGCTCAAGCTATCGCCTTCTGCATCGCTCAGGTTCGCTAACATGTCTTCGTCAGTGAACGATAAGGTGGCATCCGCTGCGATTTCCGTCGTTGTGATGCTGTTAACTTCTGGTGCTGCATTCTCTTGTGAGTCGCCTTCTTTCACGACTACGCCAGTTTGCTCATCATGAAGCACGCCATCTTTATCAACCACGTAAGCAATGTCTGCTTCGCCAGTAAAGCCTGGTGCTGGTGTGAACGTCCAAGTGCCATCGCCATTATCGACAATCTCACCTTGGCTGCGGTCGGCAAGATGAACCAGTTTCACTTCATCATCGCTGTCTGCATCCACATTCTCTGCCAAACCAATTAGGTCGTCCGCCGTCAGGATGATGGAATCACCCGCTACGGTCTCGAAATCACCCGTATCGATGCCATCATCAAACGCTTCTGGCTCATCTCCGTAATCAACGGTTGTTGCACTTACGGTTACGAAGAACTCACCATGGAAGTCTTCAGGAGGCGTCATTTGAATGTTTGAGATATCCCAGTCGAACAGGTCGATGTATTGACCCGGTTCGGTGATCATCACGGTATTCACACCATCTGTTACCTCGAATCCAACAGGGAAACCTGTCATCACCAAGTTACTTAGTGTTTCTGAATCATCGACTAGGCCAACGTTCAGTCCCAAGTGACCTGTTTCATCTTCACCGAAGACTAATGGACCGTCATGGTCGGTGGTAATTACCGCGCCATCTGCGACAGGACGTACGAACACAGGAACATCAAGAACCGTTTCAAACTCACCGTCACTCACGACAACTTGCAGGTCAGAAACGCCTGAGAAGTCGCCTGTTGGTGTGAATGTCCAAGTGCCATCACCGTTGTCTGTTACTTCTCCGCCATCTTCACCGTCTGCGGTGATAATGCGAGAAACAACAAGGTCAGCGGTATCAATGTCACCGAACAAGTTCATCAAGTCGCCAGCATCGAAGGTGAACGCGCCATCTTCGTTTGTGGTCATCATTGCGTTGCCGACGTTGAATGGTGCGTCGTTAACCGGAATGACATCCACATTCAGCGAGCCATCAACCATTTCTTCACCGTCAGTAGCTTGATAACCGAGTTCCACTAAGCCATTGAAGTCTTGAGTAGTCACCAAGTGATACATGCCGTCTGGTTGCTGAGTTAAGGTCGCGTTCGCTGGAGCTCGAACTGTGATGCTTTCAATGCTGATTTCGTCGCCATCAAGGTCTGTAACTTGACCCGCGATGTAAGCAGGGTCAATCACCATGACCACATCTTCTTCGCCTTGCATCTCAATGGTTGGCGCTTCAGGTGCATCATTGACTGGCGTAACATCGATGTTGCCGTCGACTGAAATAGTCTCTTGACCGTCGCTAACGTTAAACGTCATCGGCACATCGCCATTGAAGTTTTCGTTTGGCGTAAATGACCAAGTACCATCTTCGTTGTCTAGCAACTCACCCAAGCTAGGGTCGATTTGTAGACCAGAAGCTGACAGCTCGTCTGCGGTGTTATCGATGTCGGTAGCTTGAGCTAACAACATGTCTTGTGTGATAAGAATGGTGCTATCTTCGGCTGTGGTTAGTTTCACATCCTCAGATTCAGGTCCATCGTTCACAGCCAGAACTTCGATTCCTGCCGTTGTTGTTGCAGTTGCACCGTCATCATCGGTCACGACCACATATAGGCTGATATCACCATTAAAGTTCTCGTTTGGCGTGAAGCTCACAGACCCATTATCGTTTTGAACCAAGGTGCCGTCAGAGCCTGAGTAAGTCACGCTTTCAAGCGACACTTCACCATCAACGTCAGAACTATTAGCAATTAACTGCTCAGGGCTGATTGTGATGGTGCCATCTTCGTTCATTTGGTAAGACGTAGAACCCGCTACCGGCGCATCGTTAACATCCGTTACCGTCACACCAATATTGGCATCGACTGTCTCAGTGCCATCAGTCACTGTGAAGCCAAGATTTACATCGCCATTGAAGTTCTCGTTCGGAGCAAAGCTATAAGTGCCATCACCGTTATCCGTGAATACACCTTCTGCGCCCGTGTAAGACACATCTGTGATAGACAAGTCATCGCCGTCAATGTCTGCAGCACCTGCTAGTAGGTCTGCATCCGTGAAGATTAGCGTTCCATCTTCCTCAACGGTAAAGTTTTGGTCTTCTGCTGTTGGTAGGTCATTGACTGGGTTAACCGTTAGGTCGACGCCAGCTTGAACAGTTTCAAGGCCATCTGACACATCGAAGCTCAAATCAATGTCACCGTTGAAATCAGCATCCGGCATGATAGTAAATGAACCATCTTCGTTTGCTGTTACGGTTGCATTGTCACCCGCGGATAGGTTGCTTGCGGTCAGTGCATCACCATCAACATCGGATGCGTTAGCCAACAACTGCTCTTGAGATAGCGTAATTGAACCATCTTCATCAACCGAGTAAGCCACGTTTCCGGCCACTGGTGCGTCGTTAACTGCAATAACTTCAATACCAGCGGTGGTTTGAGCCGTTGCACCGTCGTCATCAATAACCGTCACATCAAGGTTGATGTCGCCGTTAAAGTTTTCGTTTGGTGCGAACGTTACCGAACCATCTTCATTTTGAACCAAGATACCGTCTGCACCTGAATAGCTCACGCTATCAAGAGACACTTCCCCGTCCACATCGGAGCTATTAGCAATCAACTGCTCAGGGCTCAATGTGATGGTGCCATCTTCGTTCATTTGGTAAGACGTTGCGCCTGCCACAGGTGCATCGTTAACGTCTGTTACCGTTACGTCGATGTTTGCATCGACCGTCTCTGTACCGTCAGATACTGAGAAGTCCAGACTTACGTCACCATTGAAGTTCTCGTTCGGTGCAAAGGTGTAAGTGCCATCGCCATTGTCGGTGAAAACACCCTCTGCGCCAGTGTAAGACACGTCGGCAACTGAAAGCTCATCACCATCAATATCAGAAGCACCCGCTAGCAGTTGCTCGTCAGTAAAGGTAAGCGAACCATCTTCTTCAATGGTGTAAGCGACATCTTCTACAACTGCGATGTCATTCACTGGATTCACAGTAAGGTCGGCCGTTGCAACAACCGTTTCAGTACCATCAGAAAGGTCGAAGCTTAGGTCAATATCGCCATTGAAGTCGGCATCTGGAGTAATGGTAAATGAACCATCATCGTTTGCCGTAACCGTCACGTTATCACCCGCGGTTAGGTTGGCAGCGGTAAGATCATCGCCGTCCACATCCGATGCTTGAGCAAGCAGTTGCTCTTGGCTTAGCGTGATTGAACCATCTTCATCCACTGAGTAAGCCAAGTCACCCGATACTGGTGCATCGTTGACTGCGATAACATCAATACCCGCCGTCGTTTGAGCGGTTGCACCGTCTTCATCTGCAACGGTGACATCTAGGCTGACATTGCCGTTGAAGTTTTCATTTGGTGCGAAGCTGTAAGTACCATCACCATTGTCAGTGAAGATACCGTCTGCGCCTGAGTAGGAAACGTCGCTAACGGATACATCACCTTCAATATCTGAGCTGTTCGCAAGAAGCTGCGCCTCATTGATGGTAATCACGTTATCTTCGTCAACGCTGTAAGTCGTTGAACCTGCAACTGGCAAGTCATTAACAGCAATGACGTCGATACCAGCGGTTGTTTCAGCGGTTGCGCCATCTTCATCCATAACAGAGACATCAAGACTGATGTCACCGTTAAAGTTTTCGTTTGGAGCAAAGGTGTAAGTACCATCACCATTATCAGTGAATACACCATCAGTGCCGCTGTAGCTTACATCGCTGACAAACACTTCCCCTTCAACATCCGAGCTATTCGCTAGAAGCTGTGCATCGCTTAGGGTGATACTGCCGTCTTCTTCAACGCTGTAAGTTGTAGAACCCGCTACCGGTACGTCATTGATTGGAACAACTTGAACATCAATATTCGCCGATACAACATCAGTACCATCACTCACATCGTAAGTAAGGTCGACATTGCCATTGAAGTTCTCGTTTGGCGCAAAGGTGTATGTACCATCGCCATTATCTGTGAACACACCGTCTGTGCCTTCGTAGTTAACCGACTCGACAGAAAGATCATCGCCGTCAATATCCGTTGCACCAGCCAATAGCTGTTCATCGGTAAAGGTCAGCGAGCCATCTTCATTAATGGTGTAGTCGTGGTCGTAAATTACAGAAAGGTCGTTCACTGCTGTTACGGTCACGTCTAGTTCCGCTGGAGTAACCCCACCGTTACCATCGTCTACGTTGTAGCTAATCGAGAATTCACCGTTGAAGTTCTCCTCCGGTGTAATGGTGTAAGTACCGTCACCATTGTCAGTGATAAGAGCGTTCTCAATGGAAACATCTCCAACACTTGGTTCGTTTCCGCCCGTATCACCAGAGTCATCACCTTCATCGCCGGTTAGCAATTCAGAGATATCAATGCCGTTTTCATTCGCAAGCGCTTCTTCTGCCGTTGGCAAGTCGAACGCATTTTGAGTGCCCACATCTTGGCTTGGAACAATGATGCCATTCACGATATCGAATACATGCCAGTGGTCACCTGATGGGTTATCAGATAAATCCGGGCTGAAGGTTTCAACCAATGTATCGCCTACAAACACCTGAACTTGTACATCTTCAACACCATCTACATCCCAACTTCTGTTGGTGTAGTTGTGTACTGAATAGTGCATGTCAGCATCTTGGTAGTTTGGAATGGTAATAGTTTCAGGACCATGGCCATTTACATCATCCACATCTTGTTGAACAACGTTACCTTCACCAAGATCATGGCTCATGTCGCGGTAGTAAATATGGTCTAGCTCATTGCCATTCTCTGTATCGTACAACCATAAGTGGTTATCCATATCTCGAGGGCTTTCACCCCAAGTCACCACGATACGCATATCTGTTTCTTCAAGTACTTCAGATATTGCAGTTACGCCACCGTTGGTATCTTCACCAGCTGGAACTAGGAAACTGCTAGTAATAGAGCCGTCTTGTTCAATAGTAACGGTACCTTGGTCAACAACAGGTCCGCTCACAGAGTAGTTACCGGATTGATCCGTCACCGCGGTGTAAGAGTGACCCGCGTTGTCGGTTAACGTCACATCCGCACCTGCGATTGGGTTGCCGGTTTCAGCATCCAACACGGTACCGGTTACGGTTGTTTCATCACCCGGCTCTCCGATAATTGCGGTCATGTCATCGTCTTCGATGTCAGTTGCAAATTGTAGGAGCTCTTCTTGAGTAATGGTGTATGAACCATCTTCTTCAATGGTTATCGCCACATCAGCAGAAACAATCGGAGCGTCGTTCACTGGGTCAACGGTTAAGCCTAAGTTAGCGGCAATTGGAGTGTCGCCATCGCTGATACTGTAGGCAACATCGATGTAGCCATTGAAGTTTTCGCTTGGAGTGATTGAGAACGTACCATCGCCATTATCGACTATCGTTGCATCGTCACCCACTAAGGTTAAGTCGGAAGCGACAAGATCATCGCCCTCAATATCAGCGGCATTCGCAAGTAGCTGCTCCTGCGTGATAGTGATGACATTATCTTCATCAACGTTCGCGTAAACATCAGATGTCGTTGGCAAGTCATTGACTGGGTTTACCGTCAGATCGGCGTTCGCCACAATTGACTCAGTACCGTCCGAAATATCAAAGCTTAGGTCGATATCACCATTGAAGTTAGCATCCGGCGTTACCGTAAAGGTGCCATCGCCATTATCAACAACGGTTGCATTATCGCCTGCGCTTAAATTGCTTGCGGTCAGGTCATCGCCATCCACATCAGAGGCTTGAGATAGCAACTGCTCTTGAGTCAGAGTAATCGAACCATCTTCATCAATGCTGTATGCCAAGTCACCCGATACTGGTGGATCGTTAATTGGAAGAACATCAATACTTGCGCTGGTGGCTACTGTCGCACCGTCTTCATCTGTCACCACGACATCGAGGCTAACATCGCCATCGAAGTTTGCGTTCGGTGCAAAGCTGAATGTGCCGTTACCGTTGTCAGTAAAGATACCGTCAGCGCCTGTGTAAGTAACGCTATCAATCGCCACTTCACCTTCAATATCAGAAGAGTTCGCCAACAGTTGCTCTGCACTGATGGTGATCACTTCATCTTCGTTGACTGAGTAGCTGGTTGAGCCTGCGATTGGCGGATCGTTCACCTCAAGTACGGTGATTCCCGCGGTGGTCGCTTCTGTTGCCCCTTCTTCATCGGTAACAACAACTGCTAAGCTCACATCACCATTGAAGTTCTCGTTTGGCGAGAAGGTGTAAGTGCCGTCACCGTTGTCTTCGAACACACCGTCACTGCCAGTGTAAGTCACGCTATCAATCGCAACCTCACCTTCAATATCTGAAGAGTTGGCTAATAGCTGTTCGTTACTGATCGTGATTGAGTTGTCTTCATGCACAGTGTAAGACGTGCTGCCCGCCACTGGTGGATCGTTCTCAGGCGTCACGCTCACATCAATGTTGGCTTGAACCGTATCCGTGCCATCTGACACATCAAAGCTGAAGTTCACATCACCATTGAAGTTCTCGTTTGGCGCAAAGCTGTAGCTTCCGTCACCATTGTCGGTAAGCACACCATCAGCACCCGTGTATGTCACACCTTCGACTGTTAGGTCATCACCTTCAACATCCGTTGCACCCGTTAACAGGTCAGCGTCAGAGAAGTTAAGAACCCCATCTTCACCGATAGTGAATGCTTGTTCTTGTGGCTCTGGCGCATCATTGACAGGTGTTACCGTCAAGTCTAGGCCAGCAGCGACCATGCCCTCTCCATCGGTGACATCGTAACTAAATTCGATATTACCGTTGAAGTTTTCACTCGGTATAATGGTGAAACTGCCATCGTCGTTCATTTGAACGGTCGCATTTTCATCATTGGTGGTTAGGTTGATTGCTGATAGGTCATCACCATCAATGTCGACAGCGTGCTCTAGCAACTGCTCTTGAGTTAGCGTGATGCTGTTATCTTCGGCTGTAACGGCACTGATATCACCATCAACTTCTGGAGCATCGTTCGCTGGAGAGATATGAATCGTCACATCTTGCGATGCCGTTGCGGTAGTGCCCGTATCAACATCTGTTGATGTTGCATTCACAGTTAGAACCACATCACCATTGAAGTCACCTGAAGGGATAAACTCTAGCCCTTCTAGCTCACCTGGTTGCAATGACCATGTGCCATCACCGTTATCGGTACCTGCAGAAAGTGAGCTGCCTTCTGGCACGTCTTCAATCAAGATAGCAAGGTTTTCTGAGCCATCGGTATCGGTTAGAGCTGCATCAATATCGAGTGGTACAGGTGTATCTTCGGTACCAATGATTTGGTATTCCGCGTCAGACACTGTGATTTCGATGTTGTCGATACCAAACGATTCGTCATTAACGCTTTGATTCAGGGTTGAACCGAAGCCAAGTTCAAGTTGGCCGTCTTCTACTGGTACCGTTACGTTGATTTGGTGTGCTTGGTCATTCCAACCACTGAAGCCCTCACCTTGCGATACGCCGTGAACCACTTCGCCGACTTCATTTCCTTCTGAATCGTAAAGCGTTGTTGTGCCATCTTGAGTACGGAACGCAGAGTTATCTAACGAGGTAAGCTCTTCGCCACCGACAAAGATTTGGAACGACTCACCATCCCAAGAGTCAATTTCATAGAAGCTGAACGAGATATTAACTTCGCTCACATCACTTGGAATGTCGTAAGTTTTGCTTACGGCCTCCTCGCCACCAGTGCCACCAATACGACCTAGCATGTCACCTGATTCGAAGCCTTGTGAGCTTTCAGTACCGGTATTCCAACCGTTTGAGCCAGACTCGAAGTTGTCTGAAGCAATCACTAGGTCAGAAGCAATCGACAGCTCTGGCATATCAACCACAGATTGGACATCAATCGTCGCTTCTGCTGGTACTGTCGCGGTTCCGTCATTCACGTCGAACGTCACATTCACATTGCCGTCGAAGTTTTCATTCGGAGCGAATGTGTAAGTGCCGTCACCGTTATCAACCAAAGTACCGCTATCTGAAGCCACATTTTCAACCGATAGGTTATCGCCATCAATGTCGCCCGCATTTTGCAGCAGTTGCTCTTCTGTGAAGGTAAAGCTGGTGTCTTCTTGAGTCACAAATTGTGGCTCACCGACTGTTGGCAAGTCATTAACTGGGTTAACCGTTAGGTCAGCCGTTGCTTGAAGCGTCGCATCACCATCGGTAATGTCGAAGTTCAAATCAATGTCGCCATTGAAGTTAGCATCTGGCGTGATAGTGAAACTACCATCATCGTTTGCTGTAACTGTCGCATCACCACCAACGGTTAGGTTAGCCGCTGTTAAGTCATCGCCGTCAACATCACTCGCTTGAGCAAGTAATTGCTCTTGGCTCAAGGTAATTGAACCATCTTCATCCACGCTGTACGCCAAGTCGCCCGATACCGGAGCATCGTTAACAGGCAGAACATCAATGCTTGCGTTGGTCGCTACGGTTGCGCCTTCTTCATCAGTAACGACAACATCAAGGCTTACATCGCCATCGAAGTTAGCGTTAGGTGCGAAGCTGAATGTTCCGTCACCATTGTCGGTAAAGATACCGTCTGAACCTGTGTAGTTAACGCTATCAATCGCCACTTCACCTTCGATATCAGAAGCGTTCGCCAACAGTTGCTCTGAACTGATGGTGATAACTTCGTCCTCGTTGACTGAGTAGCTCGTTGAGCCTGCGATTGGTGGATCGTTCACCTCAAGTACAGTAATACCCGCGGTGGTCGCTTCAGTTGCGCCCTCTTCATCAGTAACGACGACATCAAGGCTAACTTCGCCGTTGAAATTTTCGTTTGGTGAGAAGGTGTAAGTACCGTCACCGTTGTCTTCAAAGACACCGTCAGCGCCAGTGTAAGTCACGCTATCGACTGCCACATCACCTTCAATGTCAGAAGAGTTAGCAAGTAACTGTTCGTCGCTGATAGTAATGGAGTTGTCTTCATGAACGGTATAAGACGTGCTACCTGCAACCGGTGGATCGTTCTCTGGTGTCACGCTGACATCAATGTTGGCTTGAACCGTATCCGTGCCATCTGACACATCAAAGTTGAAGTTCACATCACCATTGAAGTTTTCGTTTGGCGCAAAGCTGTAGCTTCCATCGCCATTTTCAGTAAGAACACCATCCGCACCTGTGTAAGTAACGCCTTCAACCGACAGGTCATCCCCATCAATGTCAGTCGCACCTGTCAGCAAGTCTTCATCAGTGAAGTTCAAGATGCCGTCTTCGCCGATGCTGAACGTTTGATCTTGTGGTTGTGGAAGGTCATTGACTGGGTTAACGGTTAGGTCAGCCGTCGCAACCAGCGTATCTGTACCGTCGCTAATGTCGAACGTTAGGTCAATGTCACCATTGAAGTTCGCATCAGGCGTAATGGTAAAGCTGCCGTCATCGTTAGCAACAACCGTCGCGTCCCCATCGACAATCAAGTTAGAAGCAGTAAGGTCGTCGCCATCTACATCACTAGCTTGAGAAAGAAGCTGCTCTTGGCTCAAGGTAATCGAACCATCTTCCTCAACACTGTATGCCAGGTCGCCTGATACTGGTACGTCGTTGATTGGTAATACATCAACCGTAATAAACGTATCAACTTGAGCGCCGTCTTCATCTTGAATGGTCACATCCAACTGCACTTGGCCGTTGAAGTTTTCATTCGGAGCGAAGCTACATGTACCGTCACCATTGATAGAGAAGATACCGTCTGGGCCATCGTAGTTGATCTCAACAAGCTCAACATCACCTTCAATATCAGATGCGTTCAGCAGAACTTGTGACTCACTGAAAGTCAGTACTGAATCTTCATCGATAGTGTATGACGTTGGGCCAGCAACTGGCGGATCGTTCACTTCTAGAACCGTAATGCCCGCTGTAGTCGATACGGCTGCATCGTCTTCATCCACAACAACCACATCAAGGCTAACTTCGCCATTGAAGTTCTCGTTTGGAGAGAAGGTATATGTGCCGTCACCGTTGATTTCTAGAACACCGTCACTACCACTGTAAGTCACGCTATCAATCGCCACTTCACCTTCGATATCCGAAGAGTTCGCTAGCAATTGTTCGTTACTGATCGTAATAGAGTTGTCTTCATGAACCGTGTAAGACGTGCTACCCGCAACCGGTGGATCATTCTCTGGCGTCACGCTCACATCAATGTTAGCGGTTACCGTATCGGTACCATCTGATACATTGAACGAGAAGTTCACATCGCCATTGAAGTTTTCATTTGGTGCGAAGCTGTATGTACCATCGCCATTATCGGTTAGGACACCGTCTGTTCCAGTGTACGTTACACCTTCAACACTTAGGTCGTCTCCCTCAATGTCCGTCGCACCTGTTAATAGGTCTTGGTCATTAAAAGTTAACACGCCATCTTCGCCGACTGTGAATGTCTGGTCTTGTGCTTCTGGACCGTCGTTCACAGGTGAAACCGTTAGCTCTAGGTTGGTAGAGACAACATCATCACCATCAGACACATCAAACGTAAAGCTTACATCACCATTGAAATCAGCATCTGGCGTTAATGTGTACGTACCATCACCGTTATCGGTAATCGTAACGCTCTCATCATCGGTTGCTAAATTCAGAGCCGTCAACTGATCGCCATCTAAATCACGCGCATTAGCTAATAGGTCTTCTTGCGTAATGATGATTGAACCATCTTCTTCTACTGTTGCAGCAACAGGTAGTGCTTCAGGTGCGTGCTCAATGTGCGCGCCTGTCGCGTTAATGTAGATGGTTTGAGAGACCGTTTCAGAATCATCATTCGATAGCTCTGTTGCGGTTGCAGTTACATGAACTTCAAGCTGTTCGTTGAAGTCTTCTGGTAACTGGATTTGTAGTGAATTTTCGATAGCCGTTGTTGGTAAGTTCACCGTACCATCAGGGCCAACCGTCACTTCACCGCTGTAGATTTGGCTGTTCACTTCACCCACATCGATTGTGAAGTTGAAATCTGTGTAGTCAGCGTCACCGCCGCCATACAGATCTTCAAAGCCGTAAACTAGCTCGCCGTCTTCATTAACCGTAGTACGAGTATGTTCGATACCATCTTGGTTTAGCTGAGAGCTTGAACCACCATGGAAGATCGCGTCACCATTCTGCCCTTGAACCACGGTTTCGGTTCCATCAGCAGCCACAAAGACAAGTTGAGGATCAACCGTATCCATGTTCGCAGGCGAACCATCCTCAGCACGGAACTCGTACTGACCGTCTTGCATCGCATCAAAGTCGTTGTGCTGATGTCCGTTTGGAATTAAGAACAGGTTAAAGCTCTCACCTTCCTCGACTTGGAAGCTGAATTGATCTTGCCCAGGAACAAGGTCGCCACCGCCGCCAACTTGTGATGCATTCTCATACACCACCTCAACGCCTGTAATGTTGCCGTCTTCATCAACTTTGTAGTAACCGGCCGCATTTTGGAAACCAGCCGTCTCACCTTCAAACGTTACTGTGATTTCAGTATCGTTGTAACTGGTGATACCGTTTTCTTGGTCATTCAGCACGCCTTCGTTATCGTATTGAATAACCGAACCTTCTGGCACACCGTCTACTGTAACAGTGAGTGTTTCAGACAAGTCTTGGTCGACAAGTGCCGCTGCAATGTTCAGTTCAACAATGCCGCCTGGCTCAACCAGAATTGCTTCATCATCAACGTTAACGCCGTCGCCATCCGTGATAACTAAGTCAGGCGCATCAGCAACTGCTTCAATGTGAACATTAATGTCTTGTTCAACCTCATCCGTGCCGTCTGTCACCGTAAAGCTGAACTGCAGATCACCACTGAAATGCTCTTCCGGAACGAAGCTGAACGTGCCATCGCCGTTATCGGTGACTGTGCCTTCATCGCCAGAGTAATTGATGCTAGTAACACTTAGGTCATCGCCATCAATATCAATCGCACCACTCAACAGATCCTCTTGAGTGAACAGGATGCTGCCATCTTCTTCAATGTGGTACATGCCTGGAGCAACAATTGGAATGTCATTCACCGGATTAACGGTCAATGTCATGTCATTGGCCTTGCTCAGCTCACCGTCGCTCACCTCATAAGTGAATGCAATATCACCGTTGAAGTTTTCAGAAGGTGTCACTGTGTACGTGCCATCACCATTGTCTACAATGCTGGCATTTGGATCGTTAGTTTCAAGCGCGCTTGCAAACAACTCATCGCCATCTTGGTCGCTCGCGTTCTCCAACAACATTTCTTGTGTAACGAGGATTGAACCATCTTCGTCGACATCTGCCACCATTGGCGTCGCTTCTGGTGCATCGTTGACGAACTCAACTTTTAGGTCGATGTTTGCAGCAACCACATCAGTGCCATCGCTCACATCAAACGCTAAGTCAACGTTACCGAAGAAGCCTTGCTCTGGGGTTAATGTGTATGTTCCATCGCCATTGTCTGTGACTTCTACCGTGTCGCTTGCGCTCGTCACATTCACAACTGACAGTTCATCACCTTCAACGTCTGTCGCTTGTGCCAGTAACTCAGCTTCGGTAATAGTAATCGCTTGACCATCTTCCGTAGTGAAAGACATGTCAGGCACGTCTGGCGCATCATTGATTGGATTTACGGTTAGGTTGAGGTCAGCGGCAACAGTTTCGATCGCGTCAGTGACATCGTAAGTAAATTCAATCTCACCAAAGAAATCTGCACTTGGTGTAATCGTGAAGCTACCGTCTGGATTTTCGACAACAACCGCATTTGGATCGTTGGTCGCAAAGTTAACCGCTTCAAGGTTATCGCCATCTACATCGGTTGCGTTCGCTAACAGATCCTCTTGAGTAATAGTGATTGAACCATCTTCATCAACAGCGGCTTCAATTGGACCACTCACCTCAGGGCCTTCATTGACAATTTCAACGTCGACTCTTGCTGTACTTGGTGCGCTTGCTTGCCCGTCACTGATGTCGAAAGTCAGATTCACTTCACCGTAGAAGTCTTCTGCAGGTTCGAAGGTAAAGGTATTATCACCGTTATCCGTTAAGGTACCTTGCGTTTGGTCTGCAAGTAATAGGTTTTCGACATGAAGAATGTCGCCATCAACATCGGTCGCGCCAGACAATAGGTCTTTCGCTTCGATGATCATAGAGCCATTTTCAAGCATTTGGGTATGTAATGGTTCGCCCGGAACTGGCACATCATTGACCGGTACAACCGTTAGATCTAGGTGCGTTGCAACTTCATCAGTACCATCAAACACCTTGTAGTCGATGTCGATTTCACCATTGAAGTTTTCATTCGGCATGAAGGTAAACGTACCATCGCCGTTATCAACTAGCTCACCGTTGTCACCACCGTAAGTGATGTCAGAAATAGACAGCGTATCGCCTTCCACATCTGTGGTGTTCGCTAGCAAGTCATCCGCACTGAACGTGATGCCTTCATCTTCGTCTGTCGATAGAACAATCGGGCCAGAAACGATTGGCGCATCATTTACTGATTCGAAGTTGATGTTGATGATGTTGCTATCTGTCAGCTCACCATCCGTAACTTGGTAACCGAGTTCGATTTCACCATGGAAGTTTTCATCCGGTGTTACCGTCCAAGTACCATCACCATTATCGGTAAGTGTTGCATGCTCTGAGTTTTCACCCACTAGCTCGAGATTTTGAATATCGAGGTCATCACCATCAATATCCGATGCTTGCGCCAGTAGTTGTTCTTCGGTAATCACAACCGAAGCAAACTGTGCAGAACCATCGGTATCGACAGTAATATTCGGAAGTTCAGCCGTTAGCTCGATTTCGTTGTCACCCGCATGGATATTCAACTCAACCGTTTCGGTGATCTCTGAACCATCAACACCAATCGATGTAAACACAGCTTCATCATGACAAGTTTGTGACACTGTCATGTTTTGAACGACGTAAGTACCATTACCTTGCACGGTACCAAGCTCAAAGTAAGACACTGGTTGATCAACCGTTAGCGTGTAATCTGTCTCGAAAGTACCACGGTCTTCTTTGTGGTAAGTCATCGAGTCAATTAGGTCGCCATCCTCATTGAACGCTTTGATTTCTACTTCGGTAAAGTG
Source organism: Vibrio sp. Vb339 (assembly GCF_902751245.1). Lineage (NCBI taxonomy): Bacteria > Pseudomonadati > Pseudomonadota > Gammaproteobacteria > Vibrionales > Vibrionaceae > Vibrio > Vibrio sp. Vb339. The sequence goes on from NZ_CADDIS010000001.1 coordinate 1,510,307, forward strand.
ACGAGACTCTTCCATGAACCAGCCACCCAAACCATCTAGGTGGAAACTGATTTCATTGATGTCTTGACCTTCAACTGAAACCGTCAGTTTCTCATCACCACTTAAGCCTTGGCGGTCAGTATCACCGATACCATGACCAATGTGGGTGTTACCATTCCAGGCACCAAGAGGGTCATCGTTACTTTGAACAGTTACCGTTAAGTCACCATCTGAGAACTCACGCGTATAAGGGTCAACTTCTGTACCCCAATCATCCACACTCGCGTTATCGTCAAACGTACCGATTTGTGTGGTGTGTGTACCTTCAGCAAGAGCATCTTCACTTGGGACAAAGCGCACTTCGGTATCTGCAGGAACTTCTTGTCCTACTTCCAGTACCACCCATTCGTCATTCACATTTGCTTCAATGATGCCGTTTTCTGGCGCTTGGTCTAAACGTAGTGCTGGTTCTTCACGAAGTGTCACACCAACTGTTTGGTCTTCTTGCGCTTGGATGAAGATTTCATCGCCCGCTTCCGGCGCATCGTTGACAGGGTTAACCGTCAAGTCGAGTGTCGTCAGAACTTCATTCTCACCATCACTGATGTTGTATGTGAAGTCCAACTCGCCATTGAAGTTTTCTGTGTGCGTGATGGTGAATGAACCATCGTCATTAGTAACAATTGTCGCATCTGGATCGTTGGTTTGTAGGTTAGATGCCGTTAGATCATCACCTTCAATGTCGGTTGCGTTTGCAAGCAACTGCTCTTGAGTAATGGTGATTGAATTATCTTCATCGACTTCAGCCTGAATGCCCGAAGTTTCAGGCCCATCATTCACAGCAATAACATCGATGCCAGCGGTTGTGGTTGCGGTTGCACCGTCTTCGTCAACGACAACAACGTCTAGTGAAATATCACCATCGAAGTTTTCATTTGGCGTAAAGGTGTAAGTACCATTGCCATTATCAACAAAAGAGCCGTCATCACCGGAGTACGATACTCCAGACAGTGAAACATCACCTTCTACATCGGAAGAGTTTGCCAATAGTTGCTCATCACTGATCGTGATTTGGCCATCTTCTTGGATTGTGTAAGATGTCGAGCCCGCTACCGGTGGATCATTCTCAGGCGTTACGCTGACATCAATAACAGCTGATGTTGAATCAGTACCGTCAGAGACATCGAACGAGAATTGAACATCACCATTGAAGTTCTCGTTTGGCGCAAAGCTGTATGTGCCGTCGCCATTATCGCTAAGAACACCATCTGCACCCGTGTAGAGCACGTTTTCAATCGACAGCTCGTCACCATCAATATCTGACGCGCCGGCAAGCAGGTCAGCATCGGTGAAGAGTAACGTACCGTCTTCTTCAATCGTGAACTGTTGATCTTGCGCTTGTGGCAAGTCATTAACCGGATTCACGGTAATGTCTAGGCCAACTTGAACTGAACCACCATCGTTATCGATGATATCGAAGTTCAGGTCTAGGTCACCGTTGTAGTCGGCGTTAGGTGTAATGGTGTAGCTGCCATCATCATTGTGTTGGATGGTCGCATTTTCATCAGTAGATAGATTGATAGCTTCTAAGTTGTCGCTATCAATATCACCTGCTCGTGCTAGCAATTGCTCTTGGCTTAGCGTGATGGAGCTATCTTCATTGATGGTGTAAGCCAAATCGCCCGATACTGGCGCATCATTGATTGGCAATACATCAACGTTAATGTGTGTTTCAACCGTTGCGCCATCTTCATCTTGAATGGTCACACCCAGTTGAACCTGACCATTGAAGTTTTCGTTGGGTGCAAAGCTGCATGTACCATCACCATTTACAGTGAAGATACCGTCAGAGCCATCGTAGTTAATGCCAACAAGTTCTACATCGCCTTCAACATCCGAAGCGTTCACAAGAATCTGAGATTCACTAAACGTCAGAACCGAATCTTCGTCAATGGTGTATGACGTTGGACCCGCAACCGGTGGATCATTCACTTCTAGAACGGTGATGCCCGCCGTGGTTTCATCAATCGAACCGTCTTCATCGGCAACAATAACGTCAAGGCTGATATCGCCACTGAAGTTTTCATTAGGAAGGAAGGTGTAACTGCCGTCACCATTATCTTGGAACACACCATCTGTGCCGCTGTAAGTTACGCTGTCAACCGACACTGCACCTTCTACATCAGAAGAGTTTGCTAGCAACTGTTCATCAGAGATTGTGATGGCATTGTCTTCATTGACCATGTATGAGGTTGAACCCGCAACTGGCGGATCGTTCTCAGGTGTCACACTCACATCAATGTTAGCGCTGACTGTTTCTGTGCCATCAGACACATCGAAACTGAAGTTCACATCGCCATTGAAGTTTTCATTTGGCGCAAAGGTATAAGTACCATCACCGTGGTCGGTCAGTACGCCATCACCACCTGTATAGCTAATACCTTCAACGGTTAAGTCGTCGCCATCAATATCGGTGGCACCGGTAAGTAAGTCGGCATCTGTAAATTGAAGCGTACCGTCTTCTGCAATACTGAATTGTTGGTCTTGAGGAACCGGCAAGTCATTAACTGGGTTAACAGTAAGATCGGCGGTTGCTTGAACCGTGTCAGTACCATCAGTGATGTTGAATTGAATATCAATGTCACCATTGAAGTTCGCATCTGGCGTAATCGTGAAACTGCCATCGTCGTTAGCTACAACCGTCGCATCACCACCAACCGTTAAGTCGCTTGCGGTTAGGTCTTCGCCTTCAACATCGGACGCTTGAGACAACAGCTGATCTTGGCTCAGTGTGATTGAACCATCTTCATTAACGTTGTAAGCCAAATCACCAGACACTGGCGCATCATTGATTGGTAATACGTCAACATTGATGACGGTTTCAACTTCTGCACCGTCTTCATCACGAATAGTGACATCAAGCTGAACTTGGCCATTAAAGTTCTCATTCGGAGCGAAGCTACAAGTGCCATCACCATTTACTGAGAAGATACCATCAGGGCCATCGTAACTAATACCAACTAGCTCAACATCCCCTTCTACATCAGAGGCATTAAGCAACACTTGAGACTCACTGAAGGTCAGTACTGAGTCTTCATCAATGGTGTAAGACGTTGGGCCTGCAACTGGCGGATCGTTCACTTCAAGAACATTGATACCCGCAGTCGTCGCGTCGGTCGCACCCTCTTCATCAGCAACAGCCACATCCAGTGCAATTTCACCGCTGAAGTTCTCATTTGGTGAGAAGGTGTAAGTGCCGTTACCATTGATTTCGAGGACACCGTCGCTACCAGAGTAAGTCACGCTGTCTATCGATACATCACCTTCAATATCTGAAGATGTTGCCAATAGTTGTGCATCAGAAATGGTAATCGAATTGTCTTCATTCACCGTGTAAGAAGTAGAACCCGCAACTGGCGGATCGTTCTCAGGAGTCACGCTAACATCAATGTTTGCAGACACGGTATCTGTACCGTCTGACACATCGAAGCTAAAGCTCACATCTCCATTAAAGTTTTCGTTTGGAGCAAAGCTATATGAGCCCTCACCTAAGTCAGTCAGTACGCCATCAGTGCCTTCATAAGTGATACCTTCAACCGTCAGGTTGTCGCCTTCAATGTCAGTAGCACCGGTTAACAGATCTGCATCGGTGAAAATGAGCGTGCCATCTTCTTCAACGCTGAACTGTTGATCTTGAGGTACTGGCAGGTCATTAACTGGGTTAACGGTTAGGTCAGCTGATGCTTGAACCGTATTAGTACCATCTGAGATATCGAAGCTGATATCGATGTCACCGTTGAAGTTCTCATCTGGCGTAATCGTGAAACTGCCATCATCGTTGGCAACGACTGTTGCATCACCGTCAACCGTTAGGCCGCTCGCTGTCAGGTCATCGCCTTCCACATCAGATGCTTGAGAAAGCAACTGCTCTTGGCTTAGGCGAATCGAACCGTCTTCGTCGATTGAGTACGCTAGGTCACCTGATACAGGCGCATCATCAACCGCTGTAACGCTCACATCAATGTTCGCTGATACCGTATCGGTACCGTCAGACACATCGAAGCCGAAGTTTACATCGCCGTTAAAGTTTTCATTCGGAGCAAAGGTGTATGTACCATTACCGTTGTCGGTCAGGATACCGTCGCCACCATCGTAGGTCACACCTTCAACCGTCAGGTTGTCGCCTTCAATGTCAGTAGCACCGGTTAACAGATCTGCATCGGTGAAAATGAGCGTGCCATCTTCTTCAACGCTGAACTGTTGATCTTGAGGTACTGGCAGGTCATTAACTGGGTTAACGGTTAGGTCAGCTGATGCTTGAACCGTATTAGTACCATCTGAGATATCGAAGCTGATATCGATGTCACCGTTGAAGTTCTCATCTGGCGTAATCGTGAAACTGCCATCATCGTTAGCAACGACTGTTGCGTCACCATCCACGGTTAGGTCGCTCGCTGTTAGATCATCGCCTTCAACATCTGATGCTTGAGAAAGCAGTTGCTCTTGGCTTAAGCGGATAGAACCGTCTTCGTCGATTGAGTACGCTAGGTCACCAGACACAGGTGCATCATCAACCGCCGTAACGCTCACATCGATGTTTGCTGACACCGTATCGGTACCGTCAGATACATCGAAGCCGAAGTTTACATCGCCGTTGAAGTTTTCATTCGGAGCAAAGGTGTAAGTCCCGTTGCCGTTATCAGTAAGGATACCGTCACCGCCATCGTAGGTCACACCTTCAACCGTCAGGTTGTCACCTTCAATGTCCGTTGCGCCTGTTAATAGGTCTGCATCGGTGAAGATTAACGTGCCGTCTTCTTCAACGCTGAACTGTTGGTCTTGAGGCACTGGCAGGTCGTTAACTGGGTTAACGGTTAGGTCAGCTGAAGCTTGAACGGTGTTAGTGCCATCAGAGATATCAAAGCTGATATCGACGTCACCGTTGAAGTTCTCATCTGGCGTGATGGTGAAACTGCCGTCATCGTTCTGAGTAACGGTTGCATCAGCGCCAACCGTTAGGCCGCTAGCTGTAAGGTCATCGCCTTCCACGTCAGATGCTTGCGATAGAAGCTGCTCTTGGCTTAGACGAATCGAACCGTCTTCATCGATTGAGTAAGCTAGGTCGCCTGACACTGGCGCATCATCAACGGCTGTTACGCTTACGTCGATGTTCGCTGACACCGTATCGGTACCGTCAGATACATCAAAACCGAAGTTTACATCGCCATTGAAGTTTTCATTCGGAGCAAAGGTGTACGTGCCGTTACCGTTATCAGTAAGGATACCGTCGCCACCATCGTAGGTCACACCTTCAACCGTTAGGTTGTCGCCTTCAATGTCTGTAGCACCGGTTAATAGGTCGGCGTCGGTAAAGATTAACGTGCCATCTTCTTCAACGCTGAACTGTTGATCTTGAGGGACTGGTAAATCATTTACTGGGTTAACCGTAAGGTCTGCTGAAGCTTGAACGGTATTGGTACCATCTGAGATATCAAAGCTGATATCGATGTCACCATTGAAGTTCTCATCTGGCGTAATCGTGAAACTGCCATCGTCGTTAGCCACAACCGTTGCATCACCGTCAACCGTTAGGTCGCTGGCAGTAAGGTCATCGCCTTCCACATCTGATGCTTGTGATAGCAGCTGCTCTTGGCTTAAACGGATAGAACCGTCTTCATCGATTGAGTACGCTAGGTCACCCGATACAGGCGCGTCATCAACGGCAGTTACGCTCACATCGATGTTCGCTGACACCGTATCGGTGCCGTCAGACACGTCGAAGCCGAAGTTTACGTCGCCATTAAAGTTTTCATTCGGAGCGAAAGTGTACGTACCGTTGCCGTTGTCAGTCAAGATACCGTCGCCACCATCGTAGGTCACACCTTCAACCGTTAGGTTGTCACCTTCAATGTCAGTCGCACCAGTTAACAGGTCAGCATCTGTAAAGATGAGCGTGCCATCTTCTTCAGCGCTGAACTGTTGATCTTGAGGCACTGGCAGGTCGTTAACTGGGTTAACCGTCAGGTCAGCCGAAGCTTGAACGGTATTGGTGCCATCAGAGATATCGAAACTGATATCGATGTCACCGTTGAAGTTCTCATCTGGCGTAATCGTGAAACTGCCATCGTCGTTAGCTACAACCGTTGCATCACCGCCGACCGTTAAGTCGCTTGCGGTTAGATCATCGCCTTCCACATCAGACGCTTGCGATAGAAGCTGCTCTTGACTTAGACGAATCGAACCGTCTTCATCCATTGAATACGCTAGGTCACCAGACACAGGTGCATCATCAACCGCCGTAACGCTCACATCGATGTTCGCTGACACCGTATCGGTACCGTCAGATACATCGAAACCGAAGTTTACATCGCCATTGAAGTTCTCATTTGGAGCGAAGGTGTATGTACCATTGCCGTTGTCGGTAAGAATACCGTCGCCACCGTCGTAGGTCACACCTTCAACCGTTAGGTTATCGCCTTCAATGTCCGTTGCACCTGTTAACAGGTCTGCATCAGTAAAGATGAGTGTGCCATCTTCTTCAACGCTGAACTGTTGATCTTGAGGCACTGGCAGGTCATTAACTGGGTTAACCGTAAGGTCTGCTGAAGCTTGAACGGTATTGGTACCATCTGAGATATCAAAGCTGATATCGATGTCACCGTTGAAGTTCTCATCTGGCGTGATGGTGAAGCTGCCGTCATCGTTAGCTACAACCGTTGCATCACCACCAACCGTTAGGTCGCTGGCCGTAAGGTCATCGCCCTCTACGTCAGACGCTTGCGATAGAAGCTGCTCTTGGCTTAAACGGATAGAACCGTCTTCATCGATTGAGTACGCTAGGTCGCCTGACACAGGTGCATCATCAACGGCAGTTACGCTTACGTCGATGTTGGCAGAGACTGTATCGGTGCCATCTGATACATCAAAACCGAAGTTTACGTCGCCGTTAAAGTTTTCATTCGGAGCAAAGGTGTATGTACCATTACCGTTATCAGTAAGGATGCCGTCGCCACCATCGTAGGTCACACCTTCAACAGTAAGGTTGTCACCTTCGATGTCCGTTGCACCGGTTAACAGGTCTGCATCAGTAAAGAGGAGCGTGCCGTCTTCTTCAACGCTGAATTGTTGATCTTGAGGGACTGGCAGGTCATTAACTGGGTTAACGGTTAGGTCAGCCGATGCTTGAACGGTATTGGTACCATCTGAGATATCAAAGCTGATATCGATGTCACCGTTGAAGTTCTCATCTGGCGTGATGGTGAAGCTGCCGTCATCGTTAGCTACAACCGTTGCATCACCACCAACCGTTAGGTCGCTGGCCGTAAGGTCATCGCCCTCTACGTCAGACGCTTGCGATAGAAGCTGCTCTTGGCTTAAACGGATAGAACCGTCTTCGTCAATTGAGTATGCGAGGTCGCCCGATACAGGCGCGTCATCAACGGCAGTTACGCTTACGTCGATGTTTGCAGAGACTGTATCGGTGCCATCTGATACATCAAAACCGAAGTTTACGTCGCCATTGAAGTTTTCATTTGGTGCGAAGGTGTAAGTACCATTACCGTTATCAGTAAGGATGCCGTCGCCACCATCGTAGGTCACACCTTCAACAGTAAGGTTGTCACCTTCGATGTCCGTTGCACCGGTTAACAGGTCTGCATCAGTAAAGAGGAGCGTGCCGTCTTCTTCAACGCTGAATTGTTGATCTTGAGGGACTGGTAAATCATTTACTGGGTTAACCGTAAGGTCAGCCGATGCTTGAACCGTATTGGTGCCATCTGAGATATCAAAGCTGATATCGATATCACCATTAAAGTTTTCATCTGGCGTAATGGTGAAACTGCCATCATCGTTAGCAACGACTGTAGCATCACCGCCAACCGTTAGGCTGCTGGCAGTCAAGTCATCGCCTTCCACATCAGAGGCTTGAGAAAGCAGCTGCTCTTGGCTCAAACGAATCGAACCATCTTCGTCGATTGAGTACGCTAGGTCACCCGATACAGGTGCATCATCAACCGCAGTCACACTTACATCGATGTTGGCAGAGACCGTGTCGGTACCGTCAGAGACATCAAAACCGAAGTTTACGTCACCATTGAAGTTTTCATTCGGAGCGAAGGTGTACGTGCCGTTACCGTTATCAGTAAGAATACCGTCGCCACCGTCGTAGGTCACACCTTCAACCGTTAGGTTGTCACCTTCAAGGTCGGTAGCACCGGTTAACAGGTCTGCATCGGTGAAGATTAACGTGCCATCTTCTTCAACGCTGAACTGTTGATCTTGAGGGACTGGTAGGTCGTTTACTGGGTTAACCGTCAGGTCTGCAGAAGCTTGAACGGTATTGGTGCCATCTGAGATATCGAAGCTGATATCAATGTCGCCATTGAAGTTCTCATCTGGCGTAATCGTGAAGCTGCCATCATCGTTTTGAGTAACCGTTGCATCACCGCCAACCGTTAGGCTGCTGGCCGTCAAGTCATCGCCTTCCACGTCAAACGCTTGAGAAAGCAGCTGCTCTTGGCTTAGACGAATCGAACCGTCTTCGTCAATTGAGTACGCTAGGTCACCAGACACAGGCGCATCATCAACGGCAGTTACGCTTACGTCGATGTTCGCTGACACCGTATCGGTACCGTCAGAGACATCAAAACCGAAGTTTACGTCGCCATTGAAGTTTTCGTTTGGAGCAAAGGTGTACGTACCATTACCGTTGTCAGTCAGAATACCGTCGCCACCGTCGTAGGTCACACCTTCAACCGTTAGGTTGTCACCTTCAATGTCCGTTGCGCCTGTTAACAGGTCTGCATCGGTAAAGATGAGTGTGCCATCTTCTTCCATGCTGAACTGTTGATCTTGAGGCACTGGCAGGTCGTTTACTGGGTTAACGGTTAAGTCTGCAGAGGCTTGAACGGTATTGGTGCCATCTGAGATATCGAAGCTGATATCGATGTCACCGTTGAAGTTCTCATCTGGCGTGATGGTGAAACTGCCATCATCGTTAGCTACGACCGTTGCATCACCACCAACCGTTAGGCCGCTGGCCGTCAGGTCATCGCCCTCTACGTCAGACGCTTGGGATAGAAGCTGCTCTTGGCTTAGACGAATCGAACCGTCTTCATCGATTGAGTAAGCTAAGTCACCCGATACAGGAGCATCATCTACCGCCGTAACGCTCACATCAATGTTCGCAGACACCGTATCGGTGCCGTCAGACACATCAAAACCGAAGTTTACGTCGCCATTAAAGTTTTCATTTGGAGCGAAGGTGTACGTACCATTACCGTTGTCGGTCAAGATACCGTCACCGCCATCGTAGGTCACACCTTCAACCGTTAGGTTGTCACCTTCAATGTCTGTTGCACCTGTTAACAGGTCGGCATCGGTGAAGATGAGCGTGCCGTCTTCCTCAATTTCAAACGTTTTATCTTCAGGAACAGGCGCGTCATTAATCGGACGTACCGTTAAATCAATTGCGCTACTAATCGTTTCTTGGCCGTCACTGATGTCGAAAGTAAGGTCAAGTTCACCATTAAAGTCAGCTGAAGGAACAACGGTGAAAGTACCATCACCATTGTCTTGAACAGTTGCATCAGCACCAACTTGAACGTTAGAAGCAACAAGCTCGTCCCCATCTACATCACTTGCGTATTCGAGTAATTGTTCTTGAGTGAATGTTATGGAGCCATCTTCATCCATGATGTAAGCCAGATCTTGTTCAGCTTCTGGTGCATCATTTTCACTTTCGACTTTGATTTTAAACGTTTCGCTTACCGTTTCAGAATCAAAGTCATCTTCTACTTCGCTGATGGTCTCTTCGTCAGAAGCTTGAACATCAACTGCAAATGTCTCTTCTACTGTTTGTGAATCTAGCTCATCACCAACTTGTTGGTCACCTGACTCTGAAGATGTCGCACTCGGCGCTGCTGATGTACGCGCAGCTTGGCCTTGTTCTTCATTACCTTCTGCGTCTGCGCCACCTGTCGCAGCCTCTGCGTTATCACCACCTACAGCTTGTGCGCCCGCTCCAGCTCCGCCACCACTGCCAGCTGCGTTATCCGAACCAGCTTCAGAAGCGGCCCCACCAACTACATTGGATTGTGCTGCGTCTGAATCACTACCACTTTCTGGCGTCTCTTCTTGCACAGCCGCACCAGAAGCCGAGGCATCTTCAGCATTACCTGCACCACTCGGATTTTCGTCTAAAGCCTGGTTAACTTCATCTGCCGCATCCGCATTTTCAGCACCCGTCGCTATTGTCGACGCAATCGTATTTTGTTGATTTTGTTGATTCTGCTGTTGGGAGGGCGTACCCGCGTCGTTCATGTCCGTTTGTTCTACCGCGTCGTTTAGATCTTCATTTTGGTTGTTTTGGTTATTTTCGCCTGCCATTACAGCCTCCGTTGCTACTAGCTAACTGATCGTATTTAGAAGCATTAAAGGACATCATTTTGAAAAACCAATTTTTTATACAACATTTTTCATAATTTCTTTTTAAAGAGAAAGAATCAAAAAAAATTTGAAAACTGCCTTTAAAGATCCTTAGTTATTGTGATTAAAGCAATTAAGGCAGTGGAGCGATGATAGACATGACGAATTTGTTGCGCTCGGTCGACAACAACCACAAAGGGCTGCAATTGCTATTAGGCGACTTTTACAATGACTTTTCTGACGCAGCCCTAAATATAGAAGAGCTTCATAAGAGTAATCGTTTTGATGAACTCAATAGTTACTCAAAAAAGTTGAAGACCATCTTAACGTTGCTTTGCGACCAAGACCTTCCGCCCAAAATGGCCAAATTGGAACACTTGAGTAGACACGAGTTCCCTGCGCCGGAAGATCTAATAGAGGATGTAAAAACTGAATTGCACAACGTCAATCGACAAATCAACCACTTGTTGGATATTAAGGAAGTAATAGATGGCAAGTAACCGAGGTCAGTCATGAGCAATAACCAAATAGAACATCACCTCAGAAAAGCACTTGTTTCCAATAACGAGGCTTCTAAGGTCACAGCTGATGACACTATTGTGCTTGCTAGTGCCATGACCAGCGTTCACAAAACGTTGCTCATTATATTCTTGCTCGCTTTGGTCGCTATTGCGGTGGCGTCACAAGCACGTATCGACATTGTTGTTTCTGTACGTGGCGAACTGCTATTGGAATCGGATGTTGAGAAGGTTCAACATTTAGAAGGCGGGATATTAGAAGAATTGTTAGTCAGAAAAGGGGAAGTCGTTTATGAGGGCCAACCTATCGCTCGAATACGCTCACTCGACCGTAACACTCAACTTGATACCGTCAATACTGAAATTATTCAGATAGAGCTCGATAAGATTCGTTATGAAAGCTTACGCGACATGGAAGAACCTAACTTCGATGCCTTTATTGAGGAATACCCTGAGCAGGTTCAGGTCAACATGAATACCTGGAGGCAAGAGTTCTCTAAAAACCGTTCAAATGAAGAGCTCATCACTCACGATATTAAGCACAAAAACTCGTTAATCAGCTCAATGTTAAAGCGCCGAAAAAGTTCAGAGAATCAACTCTCTCTGATACGTAAGCAGCTCAACATCAAAAACACCCTCTATAAAGAAGAGATGGCGTCTTATGTCGACGTTCTTAACATGAAAGTACAAGAGTCGAATATGGTGCGTGAGATTGAGAACCTTGACGAATCTGTGATGAATGAGCGCTTCCAACTCGACAAGCTTGAAAAGCAACATCGTGACTTGGTTGAGAATCGAAACTCTGAGTACCAAGCACAAATCATTCAAGCGAATAAAGATCTTAAGCTGAAGCGAATCTTACAACCACAGCATTCCGACAAGGTTGATCGCCTAGTGGTCTACTCGCCAGTCGATGGTGTGGTCGATAAACTGCATTTCAATTTCCGTTCTGCTGTGATTCCGCCAGGAGAAAGTATCGCCGATATTGCACCGATCAATAACTCCCTTCACGGTGAAGCGAAGATCCCACGTAAAGACATGGGATTTGTCGAAATTGGTCAAGCAGTGAAAGTGAAAATGGATACCTATAACTTTGCAAAATACGGATTTGTTGAGGGAACCATCGCCTCAATCAGCCGTTCATCATACGAAGAAGAAGACGCTGAGTTCTATTTAGCAGAGATTGAAATTGACCGAAACTTTCTTGAGCGAGGAGGCACTCAATACAAGTTATCACCTTACATGGAATTTACCGCCGATGTGAAAACAGGCTCGCGTCGCGTGATCGAATACGCTGCGAAACCTGTGATGTCAGCCATCGAGGATGCTTTCGATGAGAGATAATCAATGAGCGGTAAACCTTCGTACAATATTTCCGTACCCGCTCTACGTCTAAGCATACTATTTAGCGTGGTATTAGCTGCGCTCGCTTTCTATTTATACTTTTCTTGGTCAAAAGTAGACTCAGTCGCACAAGTGCAAAGCGCCCCACTGCTCATACAAGCTCAGAAGCTTAATCAGACCATAGAACAAGATATTCAAACTCTGCAACAGTGTTTAAGTACCAACACTTGCGGTACTAACGAATTCAACCTAGTTAACTTGAAGCGTGAGATTGATGAATTTCGCTCTTTAGCCTCTTTGAACAAAACCGAGTTCAGCTTGGTTGGGGCAACTGAATACACACAACTGGAATTAGCGATTAATCGTTTCTCCGATAGCCCAAAAACACGTAACGACGTATTAGGCTTGTACCTTTCATTGACCAATAACTATCTGCAGATGGACGACAACTATCGCACCATGTTTAACAACTATGCGAATGACTTAATGTCAGAGAAGAACGAGTTCTTCATCTGGTTGTTTATGGTAGTCGTGATATTGGCTGTGATTACGATTTTATCCAACTCAGTTGCTATGTTGAAACTCAAGAAATCCAGCTCTAACGAACGCGAAATCGACTATGAATTCGATGCCCTGTATCAAGAACTGAAGCAACTCGATTTACAACGGCTTGAAGAGCTTCTTAACGAAGTGAGCATCAACCCTAAGCAACGCCAGATTTACTCTCACTTGAAGCTAATCTTCGGTAAATTGGAAGACCAAAAGCGCAATAACGATCTCTACAAACAGTTGTATGCATTAATAGGTTATGAGATTCGCGGAATCACCAATACCATCAACGGTGGCGTCCAATATCTGGTTCAAGAAACCGATGAAAACGGCGTATTGATGGCGAAGGATATTACCTCTGCATGTAGCACTTTATCTGAGTTAGCAGAAAACTATAATCGCTTGATTTCACAGGGTACGGAAAGTAAATCGAAAGAATTTTCATTACTTAACGTACTGTCGGAATTGATGATTCATATCAGCGCCAAAATTCAACGAAATGAAGGCGAACTTGACTGCTTTATCTCTGACAACTTACCCAATCGCGTAGAAGGTCAATCCACCAGCTTGTTCTGGATATTGTTCCTGCAGCTTTCCAATGCCATTCAACTCAAATCAAATAAGAAACTGTTTGTAACGATTGAATCGGGTGCGGCGTCAGACATGGAAAATACCCGTGTCACTATCAACCTCAACTTCTTATCAACGCTGGATGTCTCTGTTGCCAAGCTCAACAAACTCCACTGGAGCGCCCACAAAGACCATACAGCCAGCACAGATGACTTAGCGAAAAGCGTTCTGAAGGATTACGGATATTACGAGAGTCACTGGTTCCAGTCAGGGGCTCAGGAACGTTTCCAGATTGAACTGGATCTTAAGGCTAAGAACTTCCACACAGAGAAAACGCGCTTTGATGGCAAGCGTTTACTCTTGTGTGCCAATACTCAAATCCGTATCGATGTGATGAAGAAGATGCTCAGCAATTTGGGGCTAGACATCACCGAGATTCGCACTGCAAATGAGCTTTTCTCAGCGGCGAAAACGTTCGGCGAATACGATGCGATTATGCTGACCGATACCTTTGAACCCAATAAGCTGCCGTCGTTGAGTAAAACGGTCAAATCCCAACTTAAGAACCACCCAAATACCAAGTTACTGTTGTCAGTGACCAACACTCAGCAAGCACAAGAGTGTCATAGCTTCGTCGACAAGATCATCAACGCCCCTGCTATCCCTTACGAGTTCATTCCAAACCTACTCACCATTATGGAAGCGGAAGCATCGGAAGAACAGATGGAGAACAGCTCATTCCTTATCGTTGAGGATGACCGAGTTCAGCAGATCTTACTGAAACGAATTCTTACCAAGCAAGAGTATGAACCAGACACCGTTGGCGATGGTGCCGATGCCGTGAAGCACTTCATGAATAAACGTTCTGACATCATCTTTATGGATTGCATCATGCCGGGTATGGGCGGCATTGAAGCCACAAAACGCATTCGCCAATTCGAACAAGAAAACGAGAAGAACCCTTGTACCATCATAGGTGCAACCGCATTGACCAGCAGTAACGAACACCAGGCTTGTATTGAGGCCGGAATGGATTACGTGATCAGCAAACCTTATAAAAGCGACCAAATCATCAAGGTGATCAACAAGTATGTGGCGGTACAGAAACTTAATTAGCAGCATCATAGCTGCACTCGCATTCAGCACGACACCTTCAGCATCGGCGACTACCCTGCTTGAGGCGGTAGAACTCGGCCTGCAAAACAGCCTGTCTCTTCGCGCGAGTGATAAGGGCGTGGAAGAAAACGAGTACAACATTGGTATTAGTCGCTCTAAATTTCTGCCTTCATTCAATGGTGCTGCCGATACCACATGGAACGAGAATGAAACCTTGCTATCGAGCGTGCCCGATGAAACCTCTAGCTATAACTCAAATAGCTACAGTCTTTCTTTATCCCAATCCATATTCAATCTTGGTGACATTTTTAAATATGGGACGGCAAAACTCGACTTCAATATTGAAGAGATTAAACACGAGAACAAAGTTCAAAGCACCATTTCGGAAATCGGTTCTCAATACTTTGAGTATTTGAAAAATAACGCCCAAATTAAAGCGACTAAGGTTGAACTTAAATCGTCCGAAACGCGTGAACACCAAATGCGACGCAATGTAGAGCTGGGTAACACCGCAGCCAGTGAGCTGTACGAAGTGATTGCTCAGAAAGAAGGTGTGTCGAACCGATTAAGAACCTTGCAGAAAGATCGACGTGTCATTCTCAACGGGCTCTCTATTCAAATTCAATACCCTATTACTCCGTCGCAAGACATATACGAAAGCGTGCCTTTAAAAGAGATCAACGAAACCGAACAACGCGCAATTATGGATCAGGCATTAAAGCTGAATAACGACTTGTTGGTAGCAAAGAAAAACGTAGAAAGAAGCCGCAGAAGCTTGAAAGAGAGCGGTTCGAATTTCTTACCGACCGTGTCGCTTTCAGCCAGCTATCGACACGATAACGCCAATAACTACGATAAAACCGACATTACAGCGACAGGTGAAAGTAACTCAACCAGTGTTGGCTTAAACCTCGCCGTGCCTATCTTGTCTGGTGGTTCTGATTACTATGGTTATCAAAAATCATCGACGGCCATCGAACGTACTGAGCTGCTTTACCAAGATTCGCTTTACACCACACGTAACAGCGTGAATACCTCAGTTCTCAACATTAACGATTTCTCGCAGTCTATAAGCAGTTACGAAAACATCATTCGCGCCAACTACGCCTCTTATAAAGGGATCCAAAGAGCCTACCAATTAGGCACGCGTACCATCACCGACTTGCTGGCGGCGGAAAGTAAATTGTTCAGCGCTTTGAGAGACTATGAAAGCGCACGATACGACTACATCATCGAGACCATCAAGCTTGAGCAAACTAAAGGCATACTCTCAATTCAATCGATAGAGAGCATCATGCAATTGATGAGCGATATTGAGGGACGAGACAATCAAGATTTGGTGCCTAAACACCTTCTCTCAACGGAGTCATTGAGGAAAGGAGGTCGCAATGCAAACTGAGCAGTTTTCGCAAAAGATCAACATGGCAGATAAGTGTTATCTGACTTTCTCAACGATAATATCGACCCTGTTTGGCTTGGTACTGCCCTTCTCTATTCTGATCATTTTTGACCGAGTGTTACCCAACCAAGCCCAAGATACTCTGTTCTTATTGTTCGCGATTATCTTGATTTCTATCTTCCTCGACTATCACTTAAAAAATCAGGAAGAGAAGATTTCCTCTGTCATCATGAGGCAGTTTGAGACCAACTTAACCAATAAGGTATTTCAATCCATCTGTTTGGCTGAGATCTCTAAATTCCGCCGTTTAGAACCGGGCGAATACCTAGAACGAATCTCAACCATTCCTGAACTTAAGACCTTCTTTGGTGGAGAATCGGTTCGAGCGCTTATCAACCTTGCCGTCAGTGTGATAACGATCCTCATCATCGGCCTCATCAACATATGGGCTGGCATTACCCTTCTGATTGCCTCTGTCATCTTGGCTATTTTTGCGTGGAGCCTTTCCAAACAAAAGATTGGTAGCTTACAGAATAAGTCAGACATCGAAGGGTTAACCACCTCCAAAATCATTGAGATCATCTCTAGCCCACTTGATATCAAAGCTCGAAACATGGAGTACCGAGTTGAAAGCCTGATGACACAAATGGTTGAAGAGCGCGAAGTGGAGAACATCAAATATGAGCAGATTGAATCGAACTTCAGCCTAATATTGGCGCTCATCCAACAGCTCTCCATTGCTTGTGTCGTTGTGGTATTGGCGACTGCAGTAATCAATATGGAATCGAGCCAAGGCATCATGGCCGCCATCATCATGCTAACCAACCGTTATTTTGCGCCTTACCAGCAAGTAATGCGCACCGCTAGCCGCTGGGAGTTAAACAAACTCCATATCCAACGTATCGCTGATCTCCTTGAATTAGCAGCCTCTGTCGAGCACCAACATGAAACAACAGAAGTAGAACGTATTTCGGTTAAGTATTCTGAAAAGCAGCGCATCGAGTTCGAACTAGGCCAAGCCTATTTGCTGACAGGGAAAAGTGGTTCAGGTAAGACCCACCTCGCTAACTGTATTACGCGTCAGAACAGTGATACCAAACTCGATATCATGATTAACGACACGCCTTTGGATGACGTCAATTACAACGTTTGGCGTAACAGTGTTCTGATGGTTGATAAGACCAGTTCGTTCGTAGAAGGGACGATTATCGATAACCTCACCTGTTTCCGCCCAAGCTTGAATAACACGGCGTTTGCACTTTGTGAAACCATGAACATCAAAGCTCAAATTGATGGGCTTCCTGCCGGTTTTTATACAGAACTCAAAGGCCATATGCGTAACCCATTTTCACGCCAAGTTGGCTATGCCTTATTATTGGTTCGCGCTCTGCTCGCCAGTAAACGTGTATTGATATTTGATGACATCGACTGTGTGTTTGATGAGGAGTTCGCGCGAATGGTTCTCACCAGCACAGCTTATCGTGCCAATGACAAAATCCTAATCATCGCCAGCAATAAAATGGACAAACTTAACCATCGCCTCAAACGCGTAAAACTTACCGGAGGTGATCAATGAGTATCCTAGTTGACTTCAACAATGTTCCGCAGCGAGTTTTGGACTTTGAAGCAAGTGGTTATGATGAACGTTACGGTCAGTCGCCGCTGATTCGCGGCTTAGCTTACACCTTGATAGCATTGGAATGGGAAGGTACACCGGCCATCCTCAGTGACGCTTTTATTCCTAAACCAAAAGACAGCGACAGTTTTACGGCAACCATCGAGCGTCTTGGGTATCGCTGTGATGTGACTAAGCTAAAGACACTCGAGAATATCGATAAGCACCCTCACCCATGCTTTATTGAAATAGAGAATCTAAGTGCGATCTTCTTAGGTACTAAAGATGGAAAATTGCTGCTGTTTGATTACACGAACAACAACACTATTGAATATCCAATGTGTCAAAAGCCATGCTTGCTGATTTCTATTAGCGAATATTCTCGTCTGTTCCGCGAACCACCTCCGGAATCGCAAGACAGAAGCAATTGGATTAAATATGCTTTCTATCGTTACAACAATGAACTTAAAAGCCTGATCATTCTCAGCTTCGTCATCAGTATTCTCGGTGCATTGCAGCCATTCTTTATTATGAGTGTATATAACTTCGCACTGACTTCGAGCTCCGAAGCCACACTCTATTGGTTAACCTTATTCGCCATTATTGTTGGCTTCTCGGAATATTTCTTTAAAAAGATGCGGGTAAATATCATTGCCACGTCCGGTAAAGATCTCGCCGTGCACATCTCGCAAGCCGTTATATCTAAGCTGCTGTGGCTACCTTATGCGATGACATCTACAGCTGGGGTCTCTTCCCAGTTAGCTCGTTTGAAAGATATCGATACGTTCCGACGCTTAGTGACTGCCGAATCGACGCTCAGCTATTTTGATATGCCGTTTGTGATAGTATTTATCATCGCCATTGCTCTGATGTCTGGTACAGCGGCATTAGTGGTGATGGGTGGTTTAATCCTGATGTTAGTGTTCTGTATTTACTCACGCTATATCTACTCGCAAGCCACATCCAAAAGTTCGCGCGCCAATGCGATGGTCTCGTATCAATGGAACGAAATCCTTCGTGGTATCAAGACTATCCAAGGCCTGCCTTTACTTCGTGTCGTTCAATCTCGATTCAGTGCATCGCATATGCAAAGCACCAGCGATGCAGAGAACGTTGCCGTGACTAACAGTAAGATTCAGGCCGCTGGCGGCAGTTTGATTCAAGTGATTGGTACAGCAAGTATCGTGACCGCGGTAATCGGCGTGATGGAAGGCACTTCTGATGCGGGTGCCATGCTCGCGACCGTAATTTTGGTTTGGAAAGCGTTAGGCCCAATCATGGGTATCTATAACTCAATTTCCAAGTTCCAATCGATCAAGGCTTCATCAGCACAGATAAACAACCTGATGTCGATGAATGACGACAAATTGACCTTAGAAAAAAGCCCACCTATTCGCCTGTTCCAAGGCAGCATTGTGGGCAGCGGTGTCAGTCACCGATATGCAGGAGCGGCGACCGGCTTAACCAACCTTGGTTTCAAAGTGCCACCCAGTGCCAAAGTGGTCATTTGTGGCCCTACGGGCTGCGGCAAAACCACCTTAATTTCAATCATTGCTGGGTTAGAAGACCGCTATCAAGGCGCTGTATCTGTCGATGGTTACAACATTAAACAGTTCAATAGCTACCGTTATCGCACCTCGATTAACTACATCCCTTTTAATTTGCATATTTTTGAAGGCTCACTTGAGACCAACTTCATTCTACACAATGGCTTGATACCTACCGAAAAGATGCAAGAGATGATCAGCTTCTTCGAATTAGATGAATGGCTTCCTGAAGGCTTGGCTACTCAGTTAAGCGTGGATAAATGCAAAAGTCTCCCGAATGGAATTCAACAAAAATTGCGTTTGGCACTTGGCCTAGGTAACTGTGAGCAATCTCTGATTATCATTGATGAACCGTTCAACGGTGCAGAGCAAGAAAACGCTCAATACTTTAATCGCCTGTTCTCCGATAAATTGTTGAATAAAACCGTGATTTTTTCGACTAATGACCCTGGTTTGATCGCAACATCAAACATGAGTTTAGTGTTAGAGCCGGATGGGAATTTGAAATATTTTGGCTTAACAGACAAATACTTAAACAGCTTAAGCTAAAACCTCAACGCTTAATCACAATTCGCGATTTAGGGAAATGGATGTAATTGACAAATTAATAAGTGAGAGAGATGATTCGCCCCAATACCACAGGTAACAAGGAAGAAAATGTACACATTCGTTGCAGACAAGCTTGATGTAGCTTACTTATCCGCAATTCCTGAGAATCACATATTTCAGGGCTGTGACGTGCCTGAAGAAGAAATCGAACTTCGAGAGATCATTGAGATTTGGTACGAGTGTTCATTCCTGCCTGCTTTCAACCTACAGAAAATTGAGATCGCAAATAAACCAGAGCTCACAATCATACAAACACACGTTTTTAACAACGATACGAGCACACTTGCCTTCCTACTCAAGAACAGAGTGTATCGCGCAGCACTAAACAGAATGCTCGGTATTTGGACATTAGAACCCTCTGCAAAAACGGTTTTAGAGCAACTTCTTTTCGAATTAAGCCTCGATAACAATCGTCCTCATTAGTGCGCTTTTTAAGCTATTCATCAATAAGCATAAAGTTAAACAAACTACCAAACGCTATAAATTACTAATAAAAGAATGCATTTCAAAATAAGCTCTGGAATCACAAGAACTTATACCCCTCCCACACTTACTTAAAATTTACTGTTTCAAAGTTTCCATATCTGCATTTTTATTCTACTGTTTTTATATAACGACAGTTGGATGGATCCTTATATGGCGATTACGGTCTGGAATAACCTTTCAGTCAAACATAAACTCTTTGGCTTAGTTCTACTTCCCATTTCATTATTACTCTTCCTAGCAGGTAGACAGGCTTATATATTAACGACTCAGTTAACCGATTTTGAACGAACCAATCAGTTATCTGTGTATCTTCAAGATATTTCTGTCTTGTATA
This sequence comes from Vibrio sp. Vb339, assembly GCF_902751245.1. Lineage (NCBI taxonomy): Bacteria > Pseudomonadati > Pseudomonadota > Gammaproteobacteria > Vibrionales > Vibrionaceae > Vibrio > Vibrio sp. Vb339. The sequence continues at coordinate 1,530,798 of NZ_CADDIS010000001.1, forward strand.
GAAGTACCTTGGCGTCTAGCCCTGAAGAGTTTGCGACTCAAAGCAATCAAGTAAAGGCAGAACTCAAAAACCTGTCTCCCATCATTTTTTTAGACGCATCTGATGAAATGAATCAACTTGTTGCCGATTTCAGCGAAGCGACCTTATCGACGATGCAAGCGACTGACACTTACGATAAATTGGATGCCCTCGAATGGCAGAGCGATTTATACAAGCAACTGTTACTTGAAGTAGAGAAGGTCCCTTTTGAAAACACTAAACGTGAAATTCAACAGCACCTCACTGCCCTTCAACAACTTGAGTGGTTGATGTTTTGGTCGAATGAAGAGTTCAAGCTTGGTAGTTCACTAATTGAGATATTCCAAAGCAGCCAAGAGTACGACCCAGAACTCGCAGAACAGATCGAAACCTTGAGTGAAAGACAACAATTGTTCTTAGAGCGCTTTGTTTCATTGAACGCCAACGAACATCAAGTGTCTTTGATGGTTGAAGTGTTTCGAAATGATGTGTTTGCTCAAAGCCAAGAGATAAGAAGCGCGCTACTCGACCTAAATGCAATCAGCCAACTGACGCCACAAGAAGTGTCTGTCGGCTTGGAAGCGATGAGCGCACGGCTCAACCTATTACAAAGCCTTGGCAGCGTAATCAAGCAAGAGTTTCAACAAGAAGTTGAGCAAGCCATCTATGACGCGCAAATACAGCGAACCCTGTTTATTTCAATCGTCGCTTTGTTGGCAGCGATTGTTATGGGTTTAACCCTTAGCTTAGCGAGACAAGTCACTAACAACCTGAATTTGGTGTTAGCCTTCTTAAAAAGCGAAAATGATGACACGCGCCCTTCTTTAGATAAATTAATCCAAGGTAAAGATGAACTCAGTCTGTTTGCTCAACAAGTTGAACGATTGACCATCGAACGAGAACTCGCGAAAGATAGACTGACAGTAGCAAAAGAAGACGCCGAGCGAGCTAAAGAAGACGCTGAAGAAGCAAAAGATCACGCGATACAAGCCAGTAAGGCCAAAAGTAGCTTCTTGGCAAACATGTCACACGAGATTCGTACTCCATTGAATGGGGTTATTGGTATTTCTGAGATCTTGTCTGATACACCGCTGACACCAACACAACGCGATTATGTCGATACCATTGAGACCTCTTCTCAATTGCTATTAAGCCTTATCAACGACATTTTGGACTTCTCTAAGATCGAATCTGGCATGCTGTTGATCAGCCCTCATTCAGCATCAATTCGAGAATCGATTTACGACATAGCATCTATTGTTGCACCTAAAGCCAAAGAGCAAAAAATATCGGTTAACGTCGATATCAGCCCTGAGACACCGGCACGCGTGATGATAGACGATCACCGTTTAAGACAGATCTTGATGAACTTTATGTCGAACGCGGTTAAGTTCACGGCTGAAGGTGGTGTAACACTGTCGATCAAAACACTCGAGCAATCGGACGATAATGTCACCATTCGATTTGCCGTTCGCGACACAGGTATTGGTATCGATTCAAAGCAACAAAAACAAATATTTGAACCCTTCGCTCAAGAGGATGATTCAACAACCAGACAATTCGGTGGTACCGGTCTTGGCCTTGCTATTAGTACTCAGTTGGTTGAATTAATGGGTGGCCAGATACAACTTGATTCAGTTAAAGGTGAAGGCAGTTGTTTCTACTTCGACCTAGCATTGGCCGTTGATTTGATGTTACCGAAACCAAGCACTGCCTCCGCAAATATCTATATTCTAGGTAACGAGAACATGCTTTCTGAACGTATAGAAAGCGACCTGAATCTCTATGGCTTGAAAGTTACTCAGCAAACCAACAGCGCGGATACCATTAACGAGCAAATTTCTGCGAAAAAACACGACAAACCAACCACCGTTATTTTTGCTGAAGACGATTCATTCCAAGCGAGTGACTATTCAGACAACCTAGACAAACTCCACAAGAATGGCGCAACGATTTGTTTGATTCGTTCATTCCTAAGTGACCCCGCAGATATTGGGCACTGTATTACCGCTCAAGTATCACAACCCCTACTCGGCTTGCGCTTAATAAAAGCCATTGAACTTTGTGACTCACAAGGTCTAGTTGAGCTGTCAGAAGCCAATCAACAAGGTCAGGCAATTCAGCACAAGATTCTTATCGTCGAGGACAACAAGATCAATCAGAAAATCGCGGGTCTTCACGTTGGAAAAAGCGGTTTCGAATTCGAGTTCGCTAATAACGGACAAGAAGCGGTCGACATGTTTACCGCCAACCCGCATTACGCCGCAATTCTTATGGACTGCATGATGCCAGTGATGGATGGCTTTGAAGCAACAGCTAATATTCGCCGCGTTGAAAAAGAGGCCAATTCCGCTCGTCGTATTCCTATCATCGCTCTTACAGCCAGTGTGATTGATGATGATATTCAAAAATGTTTCGACGTAGGCATGGACGATTACGTGCCTAAACCATTCAAATTCGAGATGTTGAAAGAGAAGGTTCTCGCAGCAGTAGAGGCGATGCCACTGCCGACGACGCAAAACGCATCTGTAACACCTTCAAACTCAACGGTCACACCTATTCATAGCGTACAAACAGCCAAACAAACATTGCCAGAGCAACCTGAGTTGAACACGGTACCAAGCAAATCTGAGAAGATTCTCTTGGTTGAAGATAATCGCGTGAACCAGAAAGTCGCTTCAGTGATGCTTAAAAAAGCCGGCTACGCCTTTGAAATAGCAGACAACGGACAAATTGCCGTTGATATGTACCAGAACGACAGTAGCTTCGACATTATTTTGATGGATTGCATGATGCCTGTTATGGACGGTTTCACCGCAACTAAGGAGATTCGAGAACACGAGAAAAACCAAGGCTTAAGCAAAACTCCTATTATCGCGTTAACCGCCAGTGTTATCGATGATGATATTCAAAAGTGCTTTGATTCCGGAATGGATGGGTACGTAGCGAAGCCTGTAAGAAAAGAAAAACTGTTCCACCAAATAGAAAGTGCGACTTGTTAGGAGAAACCAATGGATTGGATCAAAACAATTAAAACACTCTCGTGCAGAGCGCTGCTACCCGCAGTGATAGGGTTGTTAGGAAGCTTACTCCTTCTCAGCCCCGCTCATGCCGCAGAAGATTACGCCATATTCTCTTTAGACTCTGGGTTTGAAGAGATATCGATAAACAAAGCGAGAAAGCTATACCGAGGAAAAACCAAGCGCCTCAATGGCAAACGTGTAGAACTATCAGACTGGCCTGAGAACAGCGCCGAGAGAGAACAATTTTATCAGCTTTTACTTGGAAAAAATGCCGCTCAAATGAATGCTCATTGGGCTGGGTTATCTTTTTCAGGAAAAGCGCGTTATCCAAGAGAAATCAAAACGGCATCAACCGACAGCTTAGTGGACTGGCTTGATGACAAACCAAACCGTATTGGTTACTCCCCACTCTCTTCGGTTCCTCAAAATGCCAACGTTCTCTACGTTATAAGTTCGGAGAAATAATATGAAAAGAATAATTACGTCAGTGTTATGTGCCTCAATGGCCTCTCCGGCTTTTGCGAATATCGAACTTACCGATAATTTATCCCTCAGTGGCTTTGGCTCAACGTCTTGGGCAACATCGGATAACGATAATCCATTAATCATCAACCGCGGTTTTACTGATGAGAGCTGTTACGACTGTGATACCACATTTGGTGTTCAACTCGATTACTTCTACAATTCATTCAAAGCTTCCGTGCAAGTTGTAAAGCCACCCCAATATGATTGGAGTGAGCCGCAGCTAGAGTGGGCTTACTTAGGTTATGAATTTAATGACTTTGATGTCAGCGTTGGTCGATTACGACTACCATTATTCCTTGCTTCTGAGTACTACTATGTGGGCCAAGCCTATATGACAGCAAGGCCACCGACAGAGGTATACAATTCCGTCTTAGGCATTACTGCGTTCAATGGTATTAAAGTGAGTTTGACTCATGATGTCAGTGATGAAGCAACGCTATTGCTCTCACCTTTCTTCGGTGTAAAAGACAAAAACAAAGTCGACTTTAATTCGAGTACAGAGCTGGAATTTGAAACCAACCGAATGTTCGGTGCCAATCTTCAATTGAGCGGTGAAAACTATCGTTGGAACTTGTCATTCCTCGACTCCAATTTTGATCAAACCGTTTCTGGCACGATTACAATCCCTGGAACTTCGATAACAGCTCCATTCAGTAGCAAACAAGACAACCAACACATTCAACTTTGGTCGTTAGGTGCTGAGTATGAATTAGGTCAAGCGGTGCTTGCAAGTGAAGGACAGATCAGTGACTTCTCGTCCTCGATGTACGCGAGTTTGGGCTATAGACTAGATTTATTCACTCCATACATCGTTTACGGAGCAGAGTTTGATTCTCACGAACACCTAACAGGAAACAGCTACCTAATTGGTGTGGATTACGATGTGTTACCAAACGTCTCTATCAATGGTGAAGTGCAATACTTCGAAGCTCGCAAGTCAAACGGTGCGTTTGTCGAAGATTTTAACGCGCTCACTGGCTTTGATGACAAAGATGCCGTCCTTTACACCATCATGCTGAGTTTCGTTTTCTAATCATGCGTAAAAATCATCGTCAATAGAAATAAAAGCCCAAGCTAATCAAACAGTCTGGGCTTTTTTATGTCTTTGAATTGTCATGCTTAACAAGCCATAACATTGATCTTAACTATCCTTTAATACAGAAACATTTAGGTGATTTAGTCACTAATGTCAGAGCCGTCAGCATTGTGTAAGAAGGCTGTAAACTCACGAACTTCACTACCTTAATTTGGTCAACCTAAGAGCGAATAAACAGTTACCTTAAACGGAGAACGCATGCGAATAGCTACTTTATCTTTAAGTTTGGTTTCAGCGGTCGGTTTCGCGGCTGAGCCAAATCCTTTTCCAATTAAGCCAGACGAAACTGGCGAAGAGTTTATGGTAAGTGCAACAAATCCATACGTAAGCAGCACTGGGTATTCAATACTCAAAAAAGGCGGTAATGCAGTCGATGCAATGGTGGCGATGCAGATGACAATGTCTGTGGTTGAACCGGATATGACAGGTATCGGCGGTGGTACTTTTGCGCTGTTTTACCAAAAAGACAAAGATCAATTCCTCGCACTTGATGGACGAGATGAAGCCCCTTCAACTGCCACTCCAGACATGTTCATGGAAAACGGAGAAGCGCTAAGTCGAAACGAGATTTTAGGGGCTCGTTCTGTAGCGGTTCCCGGCACACTTCGTTTGCTCTATAGCACTCATCAACAATACGGAAAACTGCCATGGTCTGAGCTCGTTCAACCCGCAATTGAACTGGCAAGCAAGGGCTATGCGATGAACAGCTACACCTACGACATCGTGGTTCGTGAACAAGAACGATTGATTGAAGATCCAGAAATCGAAGCCCTGTATTGGAATGGCGACCAAATCAAACCAACCGGCACATTGATGAAAAACCCTAAGCTTGCTGACACTCTTAGCAACATTGCCCAACAAGGCGATAAGTACCTTTATGGTGGCGAGTTTGGTAAGCACATCGTTGAAACGGTTAACAGCCGAATCGACGCCGACCACGCTAAGCTCTCTCTTGAAGATTTTGAACAGTACCAAGTGAAACAACGTGAGGTTATCGAAAGCGACTACCGAGGCAACAAGATTGTCTCGTTCGGTTATCCAGCCTCTGGTGGCGTGATGGTTGCTCAAAGCCTCGAAATGTTAGAGGCCTATGACTTAGCAGACATGTCTAAAACCGATGTTGAACCTTGGCGCTTGATGACCGAAGCCATGAGAATCGCTAAGGCCGATCGCATCGCTTATGCCGGTGACCCAGATTACATCGAAGCGCCCGTTGCTGCCCTACTCGACAAAGCTTACATCGACGAGCGACGTAAGCTCATTCCTGAGAGTGGCATTGCGAAAACAAACCCGAAAGCAGGCAAGCTATCCGATACTGATTACGCTCAGCATCAAGGTTTTGAGAGTCAAGATACTGGGCACATATCCATTATCGACAAAGACGGTAATGCCATTGCTATGACCAGCACCGTCGGCACGGGCATGGGCTCTGGAGTAATGGTCGATGGTGTAATTCTTAACGCACAAATGGCGAACTTCTCCACTAAACCCACCATAAACGGTAAACCGACTCAAAATGCCATCGAAGCGGGTAAGCGACCACGCTCTGCAATCACACCATTAATGGTTATGGATAAAAAAGACGACCTGCGTTTAGTTGTCGGCTCTCCAGGCAGTTCGCAAATTCCGGGTTACGTGTTGAAAGCCGTGGTAGGTGTTCTCGATTGGGATCTGTCTGCGCAAGAAGCCATTGACCTTCCAAACATTCAATATGGCACCAAGATTGATCGCACCAAGCCTTATGACCCAACAGGTTTACTCGTCGAGAAGAAAACCTACGCCGAAATGTTAGTACCAGAGTTCATGCAACTCGGTTATCTGGTGCATGTCATTCCAGTCGTCAGTGGCTTGAATGCCATTGAAGTCAAAGATGGCAAGATCTATGGCGCGACCGACAGACGCCGTGCATCAAGCTCTATGGGTGAATAATAAAACGAAATGGGCAAGTAACAGGCTTGCCCTTATTTTGTCTTTAGTTGCTTGAACCTTGTCTAAGCAGTTCATGGACACGAAAAAGCCAGTCGAACGTGTCGACTGGCTTTTCATTATCGGCTTCGCTATTTACTCATTTGGATATTATGAGCTTGGCGCTACTCGTTTCTCTTTCAACTGCTCAATAACATAATCAGGAGCCACTTTACCTAGCTCACCCAAGCAATCATCGGTCTTTTCATTACCGTAGCGTACGTAGATATCGCAGACCGCGTATAACTGCTCTGGAGAACCAGAGATCAAATATGCTTTCTCGAACGATTTAGTCGACTTGTCGATATCCAACTCTTCTTGTAATACCCCATTTAGGTACCAGTAGTAGCTGTTATCTTTCGCTAGCTTCGCAGCCACTTCAATCTCTTTGGCTGCCGCAGTTTTGTCTTCAAGGCGAACCAGAGTCAACGATTTCGAATAATGCAGAGCGGCGTTGTTTGGCACGCTCTCCAAACCACGATCTAATACTTCGACTGCTTGCTTATCTTTGTTCTGAGCTCGAAAATTATCTGCGTAGCTCAACCAAACTTGCGCTTCTTTTGGATGCGTATTGATCAGCTCTAGATAAACCGTTTCCGCCTTATCCCAATCGTTGTGCCAACGAAGCACATCAGCAAACAGTAATTGGTACTTTTCAGCTTCTTGCGTTTCCAAGAAGCTAATCAACTCTGTGACTGGTGGTTCAATTTGTGCTTTCTGTTCATCATCTAATGCATTGAAGTCACGGACTAGGTTTGACGTTGCCGTATGGCGAACCATGGTATCGCTGTCTTTTAGCAGAGGTGAAACTAATGCCCAACGATGTTCAAGTTGGTAAGGTTCAGAACCGATAACCGCCGCTTCACGCACTTCAGGGTTTTGATCTTTTAAGCCTCTTGCCACCGCCACCAGCGCATTTTGGCTTGGGTATGAAGCAAGCTCTTGCAGTGCTCCAGTTCTATTTTCAACAGATTGATTCTGATCTTGTGCCATGTAAGACAACTGTTGAATGCGGATTTGAGTGTCCGTCATTTCAAGCACTTGATTGATATTTTGTGCTGGCGCGTCAACCGTTTGTTGAACGCTATTCGCAGCCATCGCAGACGTTGAAATCAATGCGGACGTTGAAACCAATAAAGCAACAGCCGTCGCTAAACTCTTCTTCATCATAGTATTACCTTAAACCGGAGAACTTAGCCTGTCCTTAGACTCGTATCTGATTAAATTTATCTTGGACCTGTTGATCCAAAGAACAAGTTAAAACTTGGTCTCAAACGTGGCTTGTTGCGCCTGTTTTGCTCGATGCGCCATCAATACTGAGTCGCTGAATTTGCCGTGAGCTACTGGATGCCCCATTGCACGAGCGATGTAAGCCATCGACTTATCGACATGAGAAAAGAACTTATGCCAACCTGCACATAAGTAGTTCAAGCCCGGTTCGCCTGCACGAGTTTTGATAAAGCGGTTCTTAGGACACTCACCATGACAAGCGAACTTGTAATCACACTGCTGACATTGACTCGTCAGTGTGCGTGATTTAGCAAAACCAAACTTTTGCTGTGGTGCGCTGTACGCTAAGTCATCAAGCTTCTCGTGATGAATATTGCCAATCTTGTATTCAGGGTAAACATAGTGGTCGCATGAAAACACGTCGCCATTTGGCTCCATTGCCAAACCCTTTCCGCATATCTCGTTCAAGGTACACAATGGGTTCGGACGCCCAATCCATGTTTCTACGCTCGCTTCAAAATACTGAACAAACACCTTACCGATGTCATTCTTAGCCCACTCATCAAATACAGAAATAAGGAAATTACCCCAAGCCAAATCCGACACACACCACGATTCCATGATCGAATCTTTATGGCCGGGGATCAGGCGTTTGTCGCCTTGTTTGAGCTGCTCGCTCACTTGGGATGTTTGTGGTGCAACCGTTCGGAACGTTTTCTGTTCAACGATAGGAATAAACTGCATTTGCGGTGACTTGACCACATCACGTAGGAAGCGATAGACCTCAAGTGCATTTTGACTGGTGAGGTTATTCACACAAGTTAGCGTTGCGAACTTCACTTGGTGTTTGTGGAGTAGTTCCACAGCCGCCATCACTTGTTTGAATGTGCCACGGCCAGCTCTGTTGACACGATAGGCATTGTGCAGCATTTCAGGGCCATCAATACTCAAACCGATCAGGAAGTTATTCTTCGCAAGAAACTCAGCCCAATCATCATTCAGCAAAGTACCATTGGTTTGCAAATCGTTTGAAATCAATACGCCTTTAGGTTGGTACTTTTTCTGTAACTCAACCACGCGTTCAAAATACGCCAAACCCAGCATGGTCGGTTCACCGCCCTGCCATGAGAAGATGATTTCTGGTGTGTTTTGACCTTCGATGTATTGTCGGATGTAGGTTTCTAACGTCTCATCATCCATTCTTGGAGAACTGCCTTTCTTGTACTCCAACAAATCTTGCTTACTTAGGTAGTAACAATATTTACAGTCAATGTTGCACGCTGCGCCAATTGGCTTAGCCATGACATGCAAGCGCTTAGACGCTTTACCGTTATATTGGGGACCTTGAGTAATATGCATGATTTACCTACCTATTTTAGTATTCTGGACCCATCATAATTCCTATTCGATCAGGTGACATGTTATACCCTTTATAACCAATAGGAATGACCTTAAACGTTAGAATTAGACCCTATTTCGAACATCTGAGGCACGTGATGAAATTTCTTAATTACAAACAGTTAGCAACAATTAGCAGCGTCACCATGACTATTCTTCTGAGTGGCTGTGCAAGCGTGCCTACACACCCCATCGCCCAACAAATTGACCAAGAGATGGTGTTGGTTGAAGGCGGCACATTCACCATGGGGTCGAACGATCCAGAAGCGACCAAAGCAGAGCGTCCTGCACGTAATGTAACTGTAGATAGTTTCTATATTGCGAAGTTTGAGGTGACTCAAGAATTGTTCGAATCGGTGATGGGTTCATCTCTCAGTTATTTCCAAAACCCACAAGTCCCGGTCAATAACCTTAGCTGGCAACAAGCGAACTACTTCGTCGAGCAATTGAACGAACTTACAGGCGAAGAATACCGTTTGCCTACTGAAGCTGAATGGGAATTTGCAGCCAAAGGTGGCAACAAAAGTAAAGGCTATACTTACAGTGGTTCCAATAACTTAGATGATGTTGCGTGGTACTCAGCAAATTCTAAAAATAGCGCTCATCCTGTCGGGCTAAAGAAACCAAATGAACTAGGCTTATATGACATGACAGGAAACGTGGGCGAGTTTGTTATCGATGCCTTCGATGACACCTTCTACCGATTTGGTCCAACAGACAACCCTAACAACGCAAAACACAGCGACGTTGGTTTATCACACAAATCGGTTCGCGGTGGCAGCTTTGCTTATGACGAAAATGAATCTGAAAGTTACCGTCGTGACTTCGCAAGCCAATCGATCACGATGTCGGACATGGGCCTGCGTTTAGTTAAGGATACGAACTAAAGCTGTGAACTAGCTAACGAAGCGAACTAACTAAAGATGCCGAAGGTTATGGTTCACTAATCGTCACCAACAATACTAAAAATACGATTCGCACTGCACACACGTTACAAGTCTGGCCAAACGTTGGAAACCTGACCAAACATTAGAACTCAGCGGCAACAGTGAATAAGGAAACTCTATGCAATACACCAAGCTTTCAGGACTAACCCTCGCGTTACTCTGCGCTCTCCCAGCTTCAGCTGAGGAAAAGCCAAATCTAGTCCTTCAAATCACGGTAGATGGCCTGCGCGCAGATCTGATCGAACGATATAAGCACAACTTCGGTGAAGGCGGTTTCCGGTACTTAATGGATGATGGTACCTACTACACCAACGCAAACTACCAACATGGCAACACGGAAACGATCGTGGGCCATGTGTCGCTTGCAACAGGTGCTCCACCGAGCGTACACGGCATGGTAGGTAATGTTTGGTATGACCGTAGCGAAGAACGTTTGGTGTATAACGTAGAAGACGGTAACTACCAAATGCTGACCTCTGGTGCAGGTGTCGATAAAGCAACAGAGATCGACCCAACGCAGAAGACAGCACAAGGCGATGGCCGCTCTCCAGAGCCAATACTCTCCACCACGTTTGGTGACGAACTGACGATTTCCAATAGTGGAAAATCAAAAGTGTTCGGTGTTTCAGTGAAAGACCGCGGCGCAATCTCATTGGCAGGACATAGTGGTAAAGCCTTCTGGTTCTCCAAAGCACAATCTGAGTTTGTCACCAGTAACTATTATTACGACGAGTATCCAGATTGGGTATCACGCTGGAACGAGAAAGCGATTGCTGCTCAGTATTCCAAACAAAAATGGGAGCTCTCATTACCGCGTGAGAAATACACGTTGCAAGAACACGATACCGAACACAAAGTGAAACTCGGTGATTTCCAACGCACCTTCCCTCACCCATACGGCCCGGCAAGTTACAAGTACTACAGCACCACCCTAACCGTGAGCCCTGCTGGTGACGAGATCACGGAAAACTTCGCTAGCACCTTGTTGATGCAAGAGAAGCTTGGTCAAGGCGACGTGACTGATTATCTGTCAGTGAGTTTCTCTTCAAACGACTACGTGGTGCACCTTTACGGCCCTGAAAGCCTAGAAACAGAAGACAACCTTATCCGACTAGATAAGACTCTCGCTAAGCTTTTCAAAACCGTGGATAACCAAGTCGGGCTAGAAAACACATTGATTGTGCTGTCTGCCGACCACGGTGTACCTGAATCTTCACCTGCGGCAAATGCGCTTGGTTTCAATCAAGCTCAATACTTCAATAAAGACACACTACTCTCGAGTGGTGTTGAGAAACGATTGAAGGATGAATTTGGTTTAACCAAAGACGCGATTCGCTTGTACGCACAACCTTACATCTATCTGAATCATGATCTGATCGCTGAGAAGAAGCTTGATCTGGCTAAGGTCCAAGAAGCTATTGCGGATGAAATTGCAAAAGTGAAAGGTGTTGCGTTTGCTGTATCAAGCAGTGACATTGCGGCTAACCGAGTACCGGACACGCATGTGATGCAGCTAATTAAAAACAACTACCACCCTGCTCGCTCTGGCGATGTATACGTAGTATTTGCACCGCGCAGCTACATTAACGACATGGAAGGCCTTCAAATTGCCTCTACACATGGTTCTCCGTGGAAGTACGACACACATGTGCCTGTGATCTTTGCAGGTTACGATGTTGAAGCTAAGAAGGTATCGCGAGCAGTGACACCATATGATATTGCGCCAACGCTTTCGAACAAACTGGGAATCACCCAACCAAGCGGGTCAATCGGAGAAGTGCTACAAGAGATCACTGAGTAGACTCAATCTCTAAGGTTTCGTGAGCTAGATTTCGAATCCAGCACCCACTCAATAAAAGAGCCGTTTATCTGTTTCTGACTCACTAGGTCGAAACAGATAAGTGGCTCTTTTCGATTGATAAAGGCTAGATGGATCGAACCTAATTCTTACCCGAGTAACGAAACGCTTCTCTGGTTAGCTGATTTAATTGGTCGTCATTCATCTTATTGTGCACAACGGTGATACGACCTAAGTAAACCAACGGGACTTCTGCCTCTCGCTCTTCCAAGTGGAACTTAATCGCTTCGGCCGTTGCCACACCAAGGTCATCGCTCATTCGCATAGGCGTCGCGTCTAATTCATCTGAACGAATCTTTTCTATCTCTTTTGCAGTACCGCCCCAACCCGTTACATAGATTTCAGACAACATGTCAGCCTTGTTTAAAGCATCCACCGCTCCCATGGTCATCGCAGTATTGGCATTGTGAACCATGGTCACTTCAGGGAAGTTACCGAGCACCAAACGAATCCCATCGGCGCCACCTATCTTCTGGTATTGCCCAAAGTGCTCATATACCGTTAACCAATCACCTTTTTTCTCTACACAATCGATGAAGCCTTGTGAACGTTGAGTATCTGTTATTCCCGGGATCCCTCGATTTGCTGAAAACTCGACTTCATTTCCCAGCTCTTTCACCACATGGTCACAAAGCACCTCTGCCCCCATCGCGCTTGAGAAATCAAACCAGCTGTCTGGTTGATGTTTCCATTGCTCATTAGGTGTGTGAAACGCCCAAATAAAGGTATTGAAATCTTTGGAAGCGGACAGTTTTTGGATATTACTGGCTTGGATACCCAATTCAGAAGGACCAAAAATGACGAAGTCATAAGGCGTCTCAGAATTCAGGACTTGCTCGGTGTATTGGGTCTGTAATGAGTGCTCAATTTGCCTTGAGGTAAACTCACTGATCTCAAAAGGCAGCTCCAAAGCGATGAGCCTTTCCTTCAATGCGGTGTAATTTCTTGTCCAAAAGTCAGAAATATCTGCACTTGGATAAATCAGTGCAATTCTTACCGGTTTTTCTACCGACATCGGAGCTAATGAAATTGGCTCGCCACTTACAGTCTCTTGAAATTTTTCAAGTTTCTTTACATCAGCCTCCGACCTTACCCCGTCAGCATTGACGTACAAAGGGAGGCAAAAACACGCTGTCAGTAGGGTTGGTAAAATATTTTTATAAAGTTGACCCGGCATAACTGTTACCAAATGTTTGAATGTTTATTAACAATATTATAAATATAGGGCGATTATAAGTTAAAGCGTTTTATAAGCCATATGAATAAGAGATTAAATTTTGCGAGTTTGTTGCTCGCTACTACTTGCTACTCTCAGAGTTTTGCGGGTAATCATGAAGACGATTTCTTCCAATATGCTGAAGAAAAAGTGATGCGAGCGGTTTCCAACCAGAGAACTTGGGATGGCCCAATGCAAGGCCCTGCGGTGCGTCATGAAAAAAACGTTATTTTTGTCGCGTCTGATTTACGTAATGGTGGCGTTTACGGGGTGGGTAAAGGCATCTCTGAGGCCATTTCAAACATCAATTGGCATCTGAGGTTCATTGATGGCTTAGGCTCAGAAGTGCGCCAAGGTGCGGCTATCCGAAAAGCGATTGGCTTTGAACCCGATGCCATTGTTCTTGGTGGCATTGACGCTGTTCGACACAAAACCATTTTGAAACAAGCGGAAGACCTCGGAATCGTTGTTATTGGCTGGCACGCGACTGAACTTGTCGGTGGCAACCCTGAAATCGGCTTATATACCAACATCACCACCGACCCTCTCGATGTGGCGGAAGTGGCCGCGCTACTCGCGATTGTTAACTCAAACGGGCGAGCAAAAACCGTGGTGTTTACCGACCCGAACTATGAAATTGCGATGATCAAAGCCAACGCGATGGTCAACACCATCAAGCGTTGCGGTACCTGTGATGTACTTGAGTTGAACTACTTACCGCTCGATAAAATTGCCGAGCAGATGCCTGCAACATTGAAGAGCCTTGATGAAAAATATGACGAGAAAATCACTCACATCTTAGCCATCAACGACCTCTACATTGATTACGCGATCCCTTCTTTGGAATCTAATCTCGAAGAGTATCGGTTAATACCACAAAACATTTCAGCGGGTGACGGCAGCAAAGCCGCGTACAAAAGAATCAATAGCGGTCAATTCCAACTGGCGACTGTACCTGAACCCTTATACCTACAAGGCTGGCAAATTGTCGACGAGCTCAACCGAGCATTCAACCAGATGCCTCCAAGTGGCTACTCTGCCCCTGTACATCTCGTCACGCCCGATAATGTTGAAGAACTCATCAGCCAGTCAGACAAAGGAATCTACGACCCTAAAAATGGCTACCGTGAAGCATATCTGAAAATTTGGAAGCCACAATGAAACTACCTCAGATAAACATAACTCAACGGCTCATTATTTCGAACCTGGTTTCGCTATTGATTGTGAGCCTTGCCGTCATCATGGTGATCCGCTCACTCTATTACGTCGAGTCGACGCTCAAAACGGAAACCTCAACACACGTATCAGATTTGATTGTTAACTCTGAGATCAGCCGACGCGTATTCACTTTAACCTCTCGCGTTAAGCTGCTGGAGCAGACCTTTTTGTTCAGTGAAACCACACTGTCTGAAGAAGCGTTCAATGTTGACTTCCAACTGCAACGGCTGAGAGATCTCTCGACCAACGAAGGATTCTCGCAGAAGATCGACGCCTTTATCGATAACTTCCACCGTTTCTTGGGCAGTTCATTAGCACTTAATCGAATCCTCAAGCAGACAAATCAAATCGACGCAGCATTAGCCGAGCAACTTGATCAACTCGAATTTGCGATCGCCGACAGTAAGCTAAGGCACTTAGACCAACCTAATTTCATCCGTTATAACAATGAATTAGATCTCATCAACATGCTACGAGAGTCGTTTCTCACTTCGGGGAAAATGGTCGGTGACATTCACAGCCGTATCACGCCAGAAACGGAGAAAGTCCTGCTTATCGAGGTCGAGAAAGAACTCGATATATTCTTACTCCATTTAGAAAACGTTGATATCGAAACCTCAGCGGTGATTGCTGAAAAGAAAAGAATTCATCGAACGGTAAAACGATACAACGCGGCTTTAAAACGCATTCGAGCGAATCTGGAACAGCGTTGGTTGGTGATGGCATCACTGCTAGTTGCTCAAAGTGACTTGTTGGAAATGGTAGAAAAAACCGAATCACGCGTACAAAGCCAAGCCTTAGAACTGACAGACCAGCTTGAAAAAGAGATTGGTCTATCAAGGCTCAATGCGATTGTTATCAGCATTTCAGCCGTCGTGCTATCGATGTTGCTGGTTAGCCACGTTGTTAGACATCACATTCGAAAGCCACTCAATGCACTTAGACATGGCTTCGACCGTTTAGAATCCGGTAGCCTCAAAAACCCGATCAACTTGGGCAGAAGTGACGAATGGTCTCACTTAGAAAAAGCTTATAACGACATGGCTTTAAGGCTGTCTGAGGCCTACCTCGACCTCACTGAAGAGAAGAAGAACTTCGACTTTCTCGCGCACCATGATCCACTGACGAATTTGGCTAACCGACTGTTGGCCACCAAACAATTGGATGAAGAGATCAAAAAATCCAGTGAGAACAACGCCTCTTTCTTACTGTTTTATCTCGATATTGATGAATTTAAGACCATTAACGACTCCTTAGGCCATGCACCCGGGGACAACTTATTAGTCAATGTCTCTGACATCTTGAGTGGCCTAGTCGGCGATAAAGGCTTTGTTGCTCGAATGGGTGGCGACGAGTTCTTGGTTGTTTATTCCAACATTGGCTTAGAAGAAGGTGAACCGATCGCTGATCGCTTGAACCAAGCATTAAGAAAGCCGTATTACATCGATGATAATTCTATCTTCGTCTCCGCGAGTATTGGTGTTTGTGAATACCCTACTCATGGTTTGGATCGTGAAACCCTAATTCGCAACGCGGATACCGCCATGTATCACGCCAAACGTAATGGTAGAGATCAATACAGAGTCTATGCGGATAAAATGACCCATGAAGTGAACGACTTAATCGAAACCAACATCGGGCTTCATCAAGCGATAGCTAACGACGAGCTTGAAGTGTTCTTCCAACCCAAAGTCGACTTAGACTCACAGGGCATCATTGGCGCCGAAGCACTTATTCGCTGGCGACACCCTAAATTGGGCTTACTGCCACCGATTGATTTCCTTGAAGTGGCGGAGAAAAGTGACCTCATTATCGATATCGATAAATGGGTGTTCAAGAAAGTGGCAAACTTGATCACTGAATGGCAACGTGCGGGAATAGACCTACAAGGCGTGATTTTCTCAATCAATTTCTCAGCGAGAATGTTCTATATGACCGACCTCGCCGAGCAGCTACAAGTGATACTGGATGAAACGGATTGCCAACCTCACCAATTGCTGCTTGAGATTACCGAAAGAGACATGATGCGTGATTTTGAAACCTGTTCGAGAACCATTGAGGTACTTCATTCTAAAGGTTATAAGATCGCTATCGATGATTTTGGTACGGGTTACTCTTCACTGTCGGTATTGAAGAACCTTTCGGCTGATTGCGTAAAGTTAGATCGAAGCTTTATTGAAGATATTAACTCATCAAAGGTTGATTACGAGATTACTTGTGCGGTGCTTAAACTCGCGCAAATACTCGACTTTTCAGTGATTGCAGAGGGCCTTGAAACCCAGAGTCATGTGAAGACACTGCGCCAGATCGGTTGTAAATACGCTCAAGGCTATTTCTTTGCGCGTCCTCTGCCAATTGATGACTGATTGTCTTACTTCTTGCTTAATTCAGAGCAAACGCAAAAAGAGGCATAACGAATCTTAGCGGAGTGAATGACCCTATCGGTCGATCACTCCGTTTACCCAATCGAAGTGGTTTACCGGTTTTTCACCAAACAAGGACTGTTTTCTGGCAACACCAAACAAATGCTGGATGGCATGACTTCAAAACGTATTTGGTTGGAACGATAAGGTTCACCATCAAGGTTAATGGGCAGTGACTGAGGGAAATCGATCTCTAACCAGCGAGCTTGAGTATGGACAATGTATTTGCCGTCGTCGGCTGGATGCTTGAGCTCTTCGATGACTTTTGGCAAATCAGAAGCCACAAAGGTTTTGACCAAAGTAAGATCCATCAAGCCGTCATCAATCAATGCATTAGGCGCTAACTCTTGTCCTCCACCCGCTAAGCGACCATTACAAAAAGCACCAACAAGGATCTCGCCGGTAAAGCTGCCTTTGTCTATGGTCAACGTGCCACTGTAAGGCTTAAAGCCGAGTGCTTTCACCACACCTGTTAGTGTATACGCACCGCCACCGAGAAAATCTTTAAGCTCGACTGGCGTTTCGGCTGTGACTTCAGCACCAAAACCCGCCGCAGCGATATTCATAAAGTAGCGGTCATTCGCACGCACGCTATCCACCGCAAACGCCTTGCCTTCCAGCGCTAGTTCGAAAGCACCCGAAATATCATTAGGTATTCCCGTTGCGGTAGCAAAATCATTCGCAGTACCCATCGGGATAATCGCCAGTTGTGGTCTTTCACTGGCACGGAACTGGTTGAGCGCGTTAACGGCTTCATTCACCGTTCCATCGCCACCCGCCACAATCAGACGCTTAACACCATCGCATATAGCCTCGCTTACCAAACGGAACATATCCGACGATTCCCAAGTCACTCTAACTTGCAGGTCAATATCGTTGTCCCTCGCCGCAAAGATGGCTTGCCTTAATTCCGGGATATTGGCTTTCTTTCCGTTTAAAATCGCGCGAATGATTTCCATGGCTATGTCCTTGTATAAGCTAACTTGATAATTCTTTTGCTGCCGCTTTGATCTTAGCTCGTAACCACTTATGGCTTGGTTCATTAGTTCGGCTTGGATGCCAAATCATACACATATCGAGGTCTTCCAACTCAAAGGGTAATGGCAGTGTTTTTACCGCGTACTTTTCAGCAAAACAACGCACCGATGAAATAGGCATTACACCGATGTACTCAGAGCCTTCGATAACAGGCAGCATCTCTACAACGCCCGCTGCGCGATACACGATTCTACGTTTCTCAAGGTCACTGTAGTGTTCAGAGCTCAATAAGCTTTTGCGCGCATGCCACCTTGATACAACCACATGTTCGAGTGCTAAGAACTGTTCCATATCGATCGTATCGCCAACCGTAGGATGATCACTACTACACACCACGACCAGCTCTTCTGTAGAAATCACCTCGTGCTTAAGCATGGTTCTTCCTTTAGGCGTCATATCAACAATCACGTCGTGTCTTTGAAGCCTTAAGTCGGACTCATAATCTTCCGTAAACAGAGGATGAACCTCTAACGCGATACCTGGCGCTACTTGGCTGATTAACTGCATGACTTTTGGCATCATTTCGTAGCTCGCTGCCGAGACGCAGGCAATGGAAAACACACGGCCAGATGTTTTAGGATCGAAGTCTCTTGATGCGGATAAGGTAGAAGTAAAGTTTTTAAGCGCGGCAGCCATTGCAGGATAGATATCAATAGCGAATGTGGTTGGCTCTACGCCTGATGTGGTGCGATGAAACAGTGGTTCATCATAGATATCTCTCAACCTTGCAAGTGCTTTACTCACTGCTGGTTGGCTTATATCCATGCGATTAGCAGCCCTAGATAAGTTCTGCTCTTCATAGATAGCAACAAATATAGGAATTAGATTTAGTTCGGTACTTTTCATACAGTTCCATATTAAAGAAGCAGGTTCCCCATAGTAGAGAACCTGCCGATTATGTTCGATGCGAATGACTAAAGTTTGCTACTTAGTTCTATCTTTTAAGTCTGGCAAGGCTTTAGGGATTTTCATGCGAGCGGCAATTGAACGAGGTTTACTCTGTCTTGATTTGTCGTCGGGCAAGTTACGTAACCCTTTCCATAAACGAGTGAATACGTTTTTATCTTCACTTCCCTGTTGAAGGGCTTCGCTATCTTCTAGCCAACGCTTTTGCCCATTTGATTTACCCAGTTGCTCTTTACTTAGTTCTAGCTGAGAGGTTTCACTTCGCAATTGACGATAGATAAAGGTTCTTAATGCAGCCCAATTACCTTGCTTGAGTAAACGACGTAATACCAACCAACTTGGTGTTGGACGATTTGCGTAGTAACGCTTAACGGAAACAATCAACGCAATGCAGACTAATAACGCCAAACCAACCGTAATAAACACCGACATGTAAGCTTTGATGAAAGATTGGACTGTGTGTTTGGCTTCAAACACTTCTCCTTTTATCACCACGGTTTCAAGGCGTTGATTTTTGCTGTCCCACCACTGAAATGAAAACTCTGGGAGCGTAAATTCACCGCCCTGCTGAATTACATATACCGTCTCTTCAACTCGGCTTGAGCGATAATCACCACGTTCTTGTGTATCATCCAAACGGTTGGGCTGTGGGTAAGCTTGGAACTGCTGAGTGGACTCATTGGTTAGCACGTCTGGCAGCAACACAGACAGGCTGTCTTTTGCCTTAATCGTGATAATTCGAGTAATGGCATCGCCAACTTTTAGCTCTTCACTCGAACGTTGCCATTGCTGCTCTACATCTACTTCTGTCGCAGAAAACCAAGGCGTTTCATTATCGAGTAAACCTGAAGGCAACGAAGCTTCAAATTTAATCGGCTGCGTGTAAAGCGTACCGCCCACGTTTGAACCATCAGGAGCAGAAACTTGGATACGAACCGGAACGGTTGGAATGACAAACTCGCCAGAAGTCATCGGATAAAGCGTCACTTCCCAACGCTGACGTGACCATGTAGTACCACCAACTCTTTCTGTGTAGTTCGTCGCGAGTTGGTTACGCTGCTTAGCGATCACGTTAGGGATTTCGATACTGCCGATTCGAGTGCCGCCCGTTAACCAGCGCGGTGTCGCCACCTCAATGTTCAGAATGACCTGCTCATTTACGCTGACTTTGGCCGGCGTTATTTTGTCGCCTGACTTTGGCTTTTCCCCTACCCAAGCGATAAGTTCCACATCACCACTTTTTTGCAGATCGAAGATATCGGCAGCAGAAGCAACAGCAGGAAAAAACCAACTCAACATAAGAGTCATCGACAGCAACCATGTACGGGATGTGAATCGCACTCCCTTTGATTGAATCGCTTCAAGAGCTAAATCATATCGACTCATTGTGTTTGCTCCTGTTTTGAGGCTTGTTCCTGTTTTGGCGCCTGTTCAATAGACGGTGCAGGGTCTCTTAATTGAATTTGAAATTTCGACTTCAAGAAGAATTTAGGATCCGCTTCGACTCGTTTTAACCACTTGTCGGCAAGCTCTTGACTGCCCAATATTTCATTGGCATTCAGCGTTTCCTTAAGCATCAATTCCGCTACCGTTTCTTCTTCAGCACCATCACCCGTTCGCGGCTGATCGTCTTCGAGTTCTAAAGATTCTTCAGGGCCATCTGTGGTTCCAGACTGGCTTTCACTGGTTCGGTTTACCTCTTCGACAATCCCGCTAAGCACAGCAAGGTTATTTTCCACATCCGTTCTTAGTTCAGGTGAAAGATCTTCTTTCTCGCTTAATGATTTTAGAAGGTCTCGCGCCGCAAGGTATTCACGCTGCCTAGCTAACGCACTGGCTGCATTGTACAAACCAAGGTCAGTTTTGGTCTGCAAGAACGCACTGTGAGCGAGCTTAAAATCACGAGCATAGTAATAAGCCGCGCCCTTTCGCATTGGGTCAGTAAAATGTTTGGCAGCTTGAAGGTACTCCTTCTGATTCAATAAACGTTGACCTTGTTGGTCGGGCGTTAGCCATAAGTCCCACCACCATTGAGTGGTCTTATCCCAAGCTGTAAGCGACTCCACCACAACGGGTTTATCAGCAGTTAAGTTGACTGTTTTCGCCAAAGTGCTTGGTGAATACAGGCTGCCCGAAATCACTAGGCCAACGACACACCACTGTACCAACCATCCTTTTCTGAACCACAACAACATGATGATCACCATTGGAATAAGCAGGCCATAGCCCATATCTTTCCATGGCATAGAAGATTCACCGTTAAGTTGCATGTTTCTTTCAACCGCTTGATTCAGTTGTCGAATATCCGAATCGTCAACGGTCACCTCAATTACTCGACCACCTGTCTTGTTTGCTAAATTGTGCAATGAATCGAGGTCGACAGGGTTATCGCTCACCACATCGCTATTTCCGGCAGCCAAAATCAGCAACTGATATGGATTTTCGTTGAAAAAGGTTTCAAAAGCTCGCGTCGTACTTGGATTCACACCATCAGAGACTAAAAGCACTGACGAACCTAACTCACCAGACAGTTGCTGATTTATGAGTGGCAGCGCTTCTTCTGCTGATTTACCTGAAACCGGCATGATGTCGGGTGTGATAGCCGCAAGAAACGGTTCAAATACCTTGCTGTCCTGCGTGACGGGCATCGCGACGTGTGCGCTGCCTGCGTAAACCACTAAGCCTGTATTACCGCCTTTGCGAGCTGCCAATAAGTCTCTAATTTTCTGCTTAGATCGTTCCAAGCGACTTGGAGGCAAATCCTTAGCGAGCATAGATTCACTATTATCGAGCACAACCAACATCGACGCTTTATCTTCACCAAATGGCGATGCTTCACCAAATGGCGATGCTTCACGTTGCCATGTTGGGCCAGAACAGATAATGATGGCGATAGTCACAATCACCACCAATAGCTTCAATGGCAGTTGCTTGCGCCAGCCTGTTTCGCCAATCGTCAATGCATCACGTAAATGTGCTGGTAGAATGTCTTTCCACGTTGGTTTTGTCTCTTCTCTCCAACGAACCCATAACAGAAAAAACATTGGAATAAAGGCCAACAACCACAATGGTCGGATAAAATGAAACTGGGTAAAGAACTGTTGTATCGTGAGAGAATCAGGCATCACTCTCTCCTTTCAAATTCTTAGCCGAAGCAGCGAGCAGCGATCTTCGGCGTATCGTTGCTAAGCTGAATGCGGTCAAATACATCACTACAACAATCGCCATCAAGTAGTGGTGCAGCCCCTGTTTAGGGCGATAAGTGGTACTCTCATACAGCTGAGGTTCTAGCTCACCAATCTGAGCATAGGCTTTGGTCAGTTCGTCGCGGTTAAGTGCTTCAAAGGCTTCGCCACCTGACTCTTGAGCGACACGCTTGATGGTTTCCATATCCAGAGCAACCTCTCCAACAGTTTGCGGATCACCCATCGCAATAACGTGAATTCGAACGCCTTTAGCCTTGGCGACTTTCGCGGCATCAATAGGCTCAACAAAACTTCCTGTATCATTACCGTCTGTTAGTACGATCACGACTTTCTCTTTTTCGTTGGTGTCGACGTTTGAATCTTGAACGGCAGCACTTTGCTTCTCACTCTGCTCAAACACCTTAATCGCAAGGCCGATTGCATCGCCCAAGTGCGTACTTTGTCCTGCCATCGCGACATCGGTTTGATTAAGCAGTTCAAGCCATACATTTTGGTCCGCGGTAAACGGTGTTTGTACAAACGCTGCATCACCAAACAAGATCAAACCGAGTCGGTCTCCTTTTCTGGTTTTCGCAAAGTCGGCTAACACCTCTTTGGTCGCATCTAAACGAGAGATTTTATCGCCTTGTTTAGAGGTAAAATCTTGCTCCGCCATTGAGCCAGACAAATCGACCACCACCATCACATCACGACCCAATTGTTCACGAACCTGTGGCTCACCAAGAATGGTTGGTTTCGCTAACGCGCACACGACCAATACCCAAGTAATAATGAGCGTGGTCCGTTGCCACCAGCTTGGCGTTAACTGGCTGGCACCTTCTGACGGAGCTTCCCCAATCGCTTCAACCAGATCTCGGAAAAATGGGACCTTAATCGCCATTTGCTTAGTTCGATAAGCAGGCACAGCAAAGTAGACCAACAACGGCAAAGGCAGCGCGATAAACCATAGCGGGTGCGCAAATTCAAAGCTGGCAGATAAAACATCAAACATTATCTTGCCCCTCAACCATCACCTGTACATTCGGTTTTGTTTGTACATCGGGTTTATGAAGCTTTAGCCACATCATCGCGGTTTGAATCACCTCTAAACGCTGTTCAAAGCTCAAACGCACATTAGGGTCAATTAGGCTCTGCATCCATAATTCCGAAACTTCATCGGCAAAGAACGCATTGCTGTTTTCACTGGTGTTAGCGCTAACGGGCAGATAAGCGTTCAAACGGTTTACATAAGCTTGCCCAAACAACTTAGCATTGCTGCTGTCTAGATAACGAAGCACCACTTTGAGGACTTTAAAGGTTCGTTCGGTTGAGTTTTTGTCTCTTGCATCCAATACCATGAGCTCTTGAAGCGCTTCTTTACGATAACGGTTATTCCACCATCTCTGCGCCAAACGATAAGCCAGGTAGATGGCAACCAACAGCAAGGCAACGCCGAGGATCTTCCAACCAATGGTTTGCGGCATCCAGCTCACACTCTCAGGAATGGCGACATCGTGCAGATCGCGAAGGATATAAGTACTTGGAGGCGTATGTTCAACGGCCATCTAGCGCCCTCCCACCAGCTTTTGCAGCTGTGATATGTGATTGCCCGAGGTGTCTAATTCGATATAAGGAAGGTTTTTCATCGCCATCAATTTAGCAAGCGACTGCTTCTGGAGTGCCGCTTTTTGGGCAAGGCTTTCACTTGCGAGGTTAACCTTAGATTGGCTATCCAGATTAAGTTGAAAGCGACCATCACCCACCACCCAGTTTGCGCTTGCCAGATCTTGAGGCAATGATTGTTCTAATGGATCTGTGACCATAATGGCTAAGATGTCGTTGTGTTGTTGCAGTTGTTTTAGTCGGTCAAGATGTTGCTCTTGGCAATCTCGCCAATCACTAATAAAGATTAAGGTCGACTGCTTCAATCTCATTCGCTTGATCAGTTCAATCCACTGGCTAAAACCAACATTATCGCCATCACTTACATTGACGCCTAAGCTTTGATTGGCTTTGGTCAGATGTTTTAACTGAGCCAATAAGTCCGATTGAGAACGCTGTGCTTTGGTATGAAAGAGCTTTTGGTGTGAAGCCAAAACGAAGCCGACTCGGTCACCATCTTTCAGCACTCGCCATCCACACAATGCTGCGACTTCAGCGGCCACAACGGATTTCATGGTATTTTGAGATGCAAAGAACATCGAGCTGCGTTGATCAACACAGATCATCACATTACGGTCTTTCTCTTCGGTATAACTACGAACATGAGGTTTACCTGTTCGCATCGTAACTTTCCAATCGAGGTTACGAATGTCATCACCAAGTTGGTAGTGACGTAACTCCTCGAAATTCAAACCTCGACCACGGAACAATGAGTTGTGCCTGCCCGACAGCACACTGCCCGCCTTTAGATGAGGCAGTAAAGAAAACGACTCAGCTTGAGCCTGAATTCGCACTAACCTTGAGTAATCACAATACAGTCGTGGATCAAGGCCTTGCGATCTGGGAGCTTGTGTTGGCTTCGCCATGACGCCCCCTAGTTATCCAATCTCAACATTATCAAGCAGTTCTTCAACCACTCTTTGATGATCAACGCCATCAGCCAATGCATCATAAGACAACGAGAATCGGTGACCTAATACGGTTGGTAACATGGCACGCACATCGTCTAAAGTGACGTGGTCACGCCCTTGCAGCCATGCATAAGCGCGAGCACATTTATCCAACGCGATGGAAGCACGCGGGCTTGAACCAATCTCAATCCATTTAGACAAGTTTGATTCTGGGTAACGCTCTGGCTTACGAGTCGCCATCACCAAGGCCACAATGTAGTTCTCAACTAAATCGGAAACGGCAATGTCTGGAAGTTGGCGGCGAGCCTCAAGCACCAACTCAGGTTCAATATGCTCCGGAGTGACTAATTCTGAACTGGTTTCGCTACCCAACTCTTCACTGCGGACTAGTCGAATAATGTCACGTTCCGCTTCATCTTCTGGATAGTCGACCGTCACTTTCATAATGAAACGGTCCATTTGTGCTTCAGGCAGTGGATACGTACCTTCTTGCTCAACTGGGTTTTGCGTAGCGAGCACCATGAACAGATCTGGCAGAATATGAGTTTGACCACCCACCGTAATCGTCCCTTCCGCCATCGCTTCAAGCAGAGCCGCTTGTACCTTTGCGGGCGCACGGTTGACTTCATCGGCTAATACAATGCTGTTGAAAATAGGACCCGGTTGGAAATGCAGTTGAGGCTTTCCATCAAGCTCTTGATACACTTCTGTACCCGTCACATCAGATGGCAGCAGGTCTGGCGTAAATTGAATTCGACCAAAACTGGTGTTCAGTAGATTCGCCAGCGATTTTACTGAGCGAGTTTTCGCTGTACCGGGAAGTCCCTCTAAAAGCACATGGCCGTTAGTCAATAACCCTATCACCAGAGCCCGAACGACGTGGCTCTGACCGATAACACTTTTCTCTGTTTGTTCAATCAGTTGGTTTATTGCTTGTTGCGCATGGTTCATAGGTCTTCCCTTAATTCAATCTGGCTGCGTACATCCTACTCACAAGCCCCATAACTATTAGTTATAAGCTCGATAGCCAAGCTCACCTCATCGCTTTATTTAAACCTAGCTTTCAATTGGTTAATGGCTTCCGGCGGAGCCACTTTGCTCAATGATGAAATACATTGCTCAAACGCCTTTGGTACGCCCGGTATATGGCTGTTTCGCGCCAACACTTCACACTGGGCATACAGGTGCTGTGGGTTGCGGCTAAATTGGTAAGCCTTATGCAGTGATTGACTTGCCGCAAGCACATCCGATTTCTCCAAAGCCAATCCGTACACATACCAATATTGAGGGTCGGTTTGTGCAGTTTCAGCGGCTTGTTTAAGGTAGTCCGTTGCTTGTTCGTAATCTTTCACACGAAGCAGAGACAATCCTGTGCTGTATGGCAAAACACTCGATTTAGGCTGAGCTTCAATACCTTGCTTCAAGGTCGACAACGCTTTTGCTTCGTTACCTTGCGCTCGATACAAATCCGCCAAGTTGGCGTAGCTGTTTTCGAAGTAAGGCTCAATCTCGATAGCACCTTGATAGAACTCAATCGCTTTATCGTGCTGGCCTAAATCTCGGTAAACGTTGCCTAGGTTAGTACGCCCAAATCCTCTGTCGGCATTAAATTGCTGTATTTCAATGTACTCTTCCAATGCAGGCTTGATTTGGTCTTTCTGCAGAGGATTCATTTCTCCCCAATAACGCACTAATGCGCCTGCGGTTTCTGAACGAATCGATAATACAGGGTCTTTCAGTAGCGGTTCTAAAATCTGCCATCGATCAGTGAATGGGAAGCCAGACGAGCCTTGCACCACACCCAAACGGATCATCTCGTCATCATGTTTCACCGCTCTTGCCAGCGAGATAAGCGTATTCTTACCCGTATTACCGCCCAAACGTTCTAAGCTCGATGCTCGAATGATATTGCTTAAGCTGGAATCCTGAGCCGAATACGCCAACGCATCCTCTGCCCCTCGGTGCCCTATTGAGTCAGCATAAAAGGCCACGGCAAAATGCTGCTGATTACGATACTTAGAATCAGGGAACCACTCACCGATTTGCTTATCTGCCCACTGGTCGGTTTGATCTTCATGACAGCTAGTGCACACATTCGGCGTTTTAATGTGTTGGCTAATATCAGGACGTGGGATATGCCAACTGTGGTCACGCCTTGGATCCACCTCCATGTAAGTCGTCTCTGGCATGTGACAAGTGGTACATTGTGATGCTTCGGTATTGGCTTCGTGGAATGTGTGCTTTTCAGGCGTGTATTCCGATGCAATGTGACATTGGCTACACACGGCTTCTTCCGCAATTTTTAGTTCAGCAGTGTGGGGATCGTGGCAGTTAGTACATGTGACGCCTTTTTCAGCCATCACGGATTGAAGGAAAGATCCGTAAACGTAATCTTCATCGTAGATTTGACCATCGTTGTGGTAAAGCTCAGGAGTAATTAAGCTCAGGCGATACTTATCAAAGAATGACCCGTTCACGTGGTCGCCTGTTTCATTCAACTGAGTACGTCGGCTGTGGCATTGAGCACAGGTTTGAACTTGATTGGTATGGATGATGTCTTTTGGTTGCAGGGTTGAATTACCCTCTTGATAGATCCACTCTTTCACCGACTTCGACAAGTCGCGATCAAAACCATAATGCGCCGAAACTTGAACATCCTTTCCACCGTTAGCTTTTGCTAGCTGGGCCTGTTCAACGTGCTCACTCGCAGGGCCATGACACGCTTCACAACCGACATTAATCTCAGACCAAGTAGTGTTGTAGGTATTACTCGCGCTGTCGTAGTTTTTCTCTAGATTCGTAGAGTGGCAATCAGCACACATGAAGTTCCAGTTTTGACCGCTGTTGGTCCAGTAGAATTCATCGGTATTGGTGGTATCAGGATAGAGGTGAAACCAGCGTTGACCGCCTTCGCCTTCAGTGCGAGAGTCCCAAGCGAATGGAATCAACTGTACACGGCTATCTTCAAATTCAACCATGTATTGTTGTAGTGGTTCAAAGGCAAAGGTATAGCTGATTTTGTAATCTTTAAACTGGCCGTCTGGCCCTTCGATATTGACCCAGAACTCTTCGCCCTTGCGAAAAAATCGGTTGGGTTTACCGTCATGAGAGACTGTTTGATCGTTGAAATCGCCTAATACAGATTCGTCTGTAGCGTGCTTCATCGCCATATCATGATGAGAGCCCTCCCACGCTTCGACTTCTTCACTATGACAATCAATACACGCTTCCGAACCGACATACGTGGCTTTAGAGCCGATAGGTAAAGCGTCAGAGCTAACGTGTGAAGCTACAGAACTGGTCTTTGAAATATCAGAGTTGATATTAGGATCTTGCTCGTTGGCATAAGCGTTCAAACTGAACAGCGACAACATCAGTGAAGACAAGATTGCGGATAATACTGCGACTCGCTGGTGTTTCAATCCGTTTACCAGTGAGCACAACCATGCAGACATAACATTCCTTGTTTTTATACATCCTTATGCTTAATAAGGTAGACGTAAAAACAACGAATTTACAATTATTTAGTGGCAATGAGCTCCATAGTTGTGACTCGTATTCACGACCGGGATTTACTCATCGATATGCGCATAAAAAAAGAGCTCCTAAGAGCTCTTCAATCTGTTCAGTTTGACTCAAACAATGACTTACTTGTTATGAGACTCCTGAAGTTTTTCCATTACCTGATCCAAGCTAAAGCTCGCGGCTTTTTGGCGTGGCGGATATTCAGCAAAGGTTTCTAGGAACTTGCCTACATACGCTTGTGCTGGAACGAACATATAAGCATGGTCTAACAACCAGTCGTAGTATGTGTTCGATGTAATGTCTGCGTTTTCGTATGGGTCCATACGCAGGTTAAACAGCTTAGGAAGACGTAACGTCACGAACGGTTCAGCCCAGATTTGCATCGTACCCGTTGCACGCTGCTCCATGAACACCGCTTTCCACTGGTTGTAACGAAGCGCCGCTAAATCACCATCATCGGTAAAGTAGAAGATCTCCGAACGACGGCCTTTCTCTTCTTCACCGGTTAAGTAAGGAAGGAAGTTATAACCATCTAAGTGAACCTTAAATGTTTTATCACCGGCAGTATGACCTTTGAGTAGTTTCTCTTTGATTTGGTCATCACCAGCAGCGGCAACGAAGGTTGGCATCCAATCCATATGGTGCATGATTTCGTTGGATACGGTTCCTGGTTCAATCTTACCAGGCCAACGAACCATTGCTGGTACACGGTATGCGCCTTCCCAGTTGGTGTTTTTCTCACCACGGAACGGGGTTGTACCCGCATCAGGCCAAGAGTTCATGTGAGGGCCGTTATCCGTTGAGTAGAAAACGATGGTGTTGTCTTTGATTCCCAACTCGTCCACTTGCTTCAATAGTTGCCCAACGTGTCGATCGTGCTCAACCATACCATCAGCGTAGTTACCAACACCGGTTACGCCTTTACTATCAGCTTTCACGTGCGTTCTAAAGTGCATACGTGTTGCGTTCCACCAAACGAAGAATGGTTTGTCCGCTTTCACTGCGCGATCCATGAAATCAAGTGCCGCGTCTAGTGTTTCTTCATCAACCGTTTCCATACGCTTACGCGTTAGTGGGCCAGTATCTTCAATCTTGCCATCAGCAAATGACTTGATAACGCCACGAGGGCCAAATTTCTTACGAAACTCTGGGTCGGTTGGATAATCTTCATTTTCTGGTTCTTCTTCAGCATTTAGGTGGTAAAGGTTGCCAAAAAATTCGTCAAACCCGTGTGCTGTTGGAAGGAATTCATCTTTATCGCCAAGGTGGTTTTTACCAAATTGACCTGTCATGTAACCCATGGGTTTCAGCATTTCTGCGATTGTAGCGTCTTCCGCTTGTAAGCCAATGTCTGCGCCCGGCAAGCCTACTTTACTCAAACCCGTACGTAATACACTTTGTCCCGTAATAAAGGTAGATCGACCAGCAGTACAAGATTGCTCTGCGTAGTAGTCCGTAAACATCATCCCTTCTTTGGCGATACTATCAATATTCGGGGTTTTGTAACCCATGAGACCGAAGGTGTATGCACTCACATTGGATTGACCAATATCGTCCCCCCAAATGACCAATATATTTGGCTTTTCTGCCGCAAAAGTGGCGCTGGACGCGGCCATCATTGCTGTACCCAAAATCGCTAATCGACGTTTAGCGCCATATTTCGCTGTCATAGAAACCTCTTCGTAAGTTATTTGCATCCTGCCCTACAACGTATAGTCCATTTTTTGCACATGCGCGAGATTCCCTAAGCTATTAATCTTTTTGTCATTTTTATTGAGATACGGATACACAAATCATCGATAGGGTTTACGCCAACAAACATGATAAGGATCACACATACAAACTAAGGCTTTATTCTAGGCACCTAATGGAGCTGATATTAATCAATAGGTTACCTAAGCATCATAACGATTGGTTATAAGCACTATAAAAGGACGGAACGGAATTTTGGGAATAACATTTGCTCATCGATGTGTTGTTCTAACGCATTAATCTTAAAAGTGAATCGGAGTCCTTATGGGTACTAAAATTAATAAACTAGCATTAGGTGTTGGCTTATTAGCAGCTTCTTCAGCGGCAACAGCAGCAGAAAAACCAAACATTCTTGCTATCTGGGGTGATGACATTGGTGTATTCAACATCAGTGCATACAACAACGGTATGATGGGTTACGAAACACCTAACATCGACCGTATTGCTAACGAAGGCGCACTATTTACTGACCACTACGGTCAACAATCGTGTACTGCTGGCCGTGCTGCATTCCTAACCGGTCAAGAACCTTTCCGTACAGGTCTACTGACTATCGGTATGCCGGGCTCTGACCACGGTATCCCAGATTGGGCTCCAACAATCGCTGACCTTCTTAAAGAACAAGGCTACATGACGGCTCAGTTCGGTAAGAACCACATGGGTGACCAAGATAAACACCTTCCAACGAACCACGGTTTTGACCAGTTCTTCGGTAACCTTTACCACCTGAACGCGGAAGAAGAGCCAGAGACATACTACTACCCTAAAGATCCTGAGTTCCGTAAGAACTTTGGCCCTCGTGGTGTAATCAAGTCGACTTCTGACGGTAAGATTGAAGATACCGGTCCTATGACGCGCAAGCGTATGGAGCACGCAGATGAAGAGTTCCTAGAAGAATCTCTAGCGTTCATGGAAAAAGCAGTGAAAGCTGACAAACCATTCTTCATCTGGCACAACACGACTCGTATGCACGTGTGGACTCGTCTACAAGAGAAATACCAAGGCGCATCTGGTATCAGCATCTACGCTGACGGTATGTTAGAGCACGATGACCAAGTGGGTATCCTTCTAGACAAGCTTGATGAGCTTAAGATCGCAGACAACACAATCGTTATCTACTCGACCGATAACGGTGCAGAAACCGTATCTTGGCCTGATGGTGGTGCTACTTACTTCCACGGTGAGAAAGGTACAACTTACGAAGGCGGTATGCGTGTTCCTCAGCTAGTTCGCTGGCCTGGTACTATCAAACCGGGAACTAAGATCAACGACATCATGGGCCACCAAGACTGGATCCCTACTCTACTAGCAGCCGCTGGTGATGATAAAGTGGTTGAGAAGCTAGCATCTGACAAAGGTGCAACTTACAACGGTAAAAACTGGCGTGTACACCTAGATGGTTACAACTTCCTACCTTTCTTCGAAGGTAAAGAAGAGAAAGGCCCTCGTGACAGCATGCTTTACTTCTCTGCTAACGCTGAGCTAAACGCAGTACGTTGGAATGACTTCAAGATTTCATTCGCTGTGATGGACGGTAACATCACAGATGCCGTTCGCTTCCAAACAAACTGGCCTCAAGTAGTACACCTACGTGCTGACCCATTCGAAAAAGCACCACACGAATCTGGCATGTACCTACGTTGGATGGCAGACAACATGTGGCTATTCGTACCAGTAGGCGGCAAAGTACAAGAGTTCATGAACACGCTACCTGACTACCCAATGCAGCAAAGCCAAGTGCTGAACCCTGGTAACTTCAACCAGAACGTTTACATGCTTCAAGGTAAACTTAAGCAATTAGAGGCGGCAGCAGCGCAAGCCAAATAAGCTTAGATAGGCGGTGTAGACTGTGCAAACTGTATAGATGTGTATTGCACTAAGATTTATAGTAAATACATAATCTAGTACGAAAGCCGTGATAACTCACTTGAGTTACCACGGCTTTTTTTCGTTTAACGCCATTCAGCTTAAATTGAATTGAAAGAACTTCATTCAATTCTGACTAAGATCTCCCGATCAATCCCCGCGAGACAATCACCTACGCAACTTAATTTCCTACCACTTATCTTGCAACATTAACCATGCGCAACTAGGTTTATATTCATACACCTAGCATTTATAAGGTGAATAAGTGCTAGCTCAGACGGACTCTGACTGGCAAATAACCTAAACTAGATGGAACTGATGCTATGAAAACGCCATATTTAGCAGGAATAAGCATAACTGTCATTGTCGTTTCAGTCGCTATGCTAGTTTATGACGCGGCCTCTTCAAAAATGCACACCTCGTTCGAACACCAAGAAGATCACGCCCATGAAAGCGATCATGATGACTCTCACTCTTCAGGGCACTCCGCACATTCAGAAGAAAAGCACGCACATAAAACCGTCGCTTCAAGCCAACCCATATCTCCGATTCCAAACTCTCCCGAGATAAATCATGAACTGGCAAAAATTGGTTGGGTGCTATTTAAAGACCCTAACCTTTCTTCTAATCGCAGTGTGAGCTGTGAAAGTTGTCATAGCCTACAAACTAACGGCGCAGAGGTAATTCCAGTTTCGATTGGCGTAAACGGCGCAGGGATGAGAAATTCACTCACCGTTTTTAACGCAGTCTTTAACTATCGGTTCTTCTGGGATGGTCGAGTGAATAATCTCGGCGATCAAATTGATGGCCCAGTGCACAACGTCGATGAAATGGATTCAAACTGGCAACATATTACGGATTATGTGTCTCAATCGGAAACTTACATCGACTTATTCCAAGAACAATCAACGCCCATTGACGAAGCTTCAATTAAGGCTGTTCTTATTGAATTTATGCAGGGTTTGACCACACCAAATGCCCCTTTCGACCTGTATTTAAAAGGTGACAACACAGCACTTTCTGAAACCGCCAAACGAGGTTGGGAAACCTTTCAAGAAGAAGGCTGTATTCGTTGCCACCAAGGTACCAACATTGGTGGAGGCATGGTGATGCGATTTGGTTACTTTGGGTTATCGAAAACAGGAGCCGAGCGAAGTGAAGACCAAGGTCGCTTTATGTTTACCGCTCAACCACAAGACAAGCACCTATTTCGTGTTGCTAGCTTAAGAAACGTGGCGATCACTGCACCCTACTTTCATGACGGGCAAACAGCCACACTCGAAGAAGCGATCAAAATCATGGGTGAAAGCCAACTCGGTAAAACGTTTGAAAAACAGACCATCAACGATATTAAAGTCTTCCTCGAATCCCTCACCGGTAACCGCCCTCAAATGTTAATGGAGTTTGAAAATGAATAAGATCAGACTCATATTTCTACTGTTTGTATCGCTTTTCATCGGCTTAATTAGCTTTATTATGCTGACCTACTCCGAGCATGAAAAGGTCACCGAATATGGAGTGCCTATTCGGGAGTTAGGCCATGAAGTATTAGAAATGCGTGATCACATCACCAATGCAGCGCTTGCGGGTATTTCCAACCCTTATCAAATGTCTGCAGATTTGGTGGCTTTAGAAAGAGAGTTACAACTGCTCAGAGAAAGTTATCAAAGCGAGAATATCCACTCTACGTTCTTTAAACACTTACCAACAGCGCAATTATTGGAGCGCTTTTACGATGCTTCAATGTCGAACTTAGATACGCTAGACAACCTAGTAGGACTTAGTGTGGCTCGTCAGTTTATTCTGCAATCTTTAACTCTACAACTCACAGAGAGCAGCTCAACTGATGCTGAGATAAACAATGCAAATATCGACATTCAAAGCGCGCTTCTTGCGAGTGTGTTGGTTGGGGGAATCGAAATTAACCATTCTGGTGTCAACTCCGAGCTGGCGAACCTTTATAAAACGTTTACTGAACTCAACCAACAACAAAGTCAGCTACTATCTCAAGTACTTTCAGCACACAGCATGGAGTACATTGAACATATTGAGCATGAGTTTACCGATCTGCAAGACCAGCTTAAAAGTATCATCGTTAAGCTTATTATTGTTTTGGCGTTGCTAACTTTAGCGTTCTCATTCACCATGTTTTTCTTCCGAGTCTTCGAACTCAAGAGAAACAACCTCTCTTATCAAGAAGCCGCAGACAGAGCAGAAAAAGCCAGTGAAGCAAAATCTCTCTTTCTCGCGACCATGAGCCACGAGTTACGAACCCCAATGAATGGTGTGTTAGGTATCGCTCAAATCATAAAGGAAGACTCGCAAAGTTTAGATACTCGCAAACAGGTCCAAATCATCATCGACTCTGGTCAGCATCTCGTCACCATATTAAATGACATTCTCGATTTTTCTAAGGTGGAACAAGGCAAGATGGAGTTGGAATACAGCCCGTTCTCTGTCACCGACGTAGTTACACACCTTGATAAAACATTGACACCTCTTGCAGAAGACAAAGGCCTCGCTTTTATCATTAAAGATAACATTCCTACCAATATTCAGTTGATTGGTGACTCTGCACGTACCCGTCAGATCTTATTTAACTTAGCAGGCAACGCAGTCAAGTTTACTGAGTCAGGAAAGGTTGAAGTGGAATTCTTGATTGCACCGACTACCCCACCAAGCGTGAATATATTAGTGACTGACACCGGTATTGGCATTGCAGAAGACAAAATCGACCATATATTTACGGCCTTTGAACAAGCCGAGCTCTCAACAACCCGTAAGTTTGGTGGCACAGGGTTAGGGCTTTCCATTGTTCAGCAGTTAGTCGAACTGATGGGCGGAACAATTAAGGTTTCCAGCCAGCTTGGTTTGGGCACTCAATTTAAGATCTCTTTGCCGTTGGAAATGCATGAGCTTGAAGAACAAGTCATCGACCAAACGCCAACCAAAACCAATGAGACTCTCGATGACTTCTCAGTATTGTTAGTCGAAGACAACAAGATCAACGCAATGGTGATTAGGAAGTTCTGTGAGTCGATAAACTTAACGGTTGAGAATGCCTACGACGGTTTACAGGCCTTAGATAAGTTGGCGTCAAACCAATATGACCTGATCATAATGGACAACCATATGCCCAACATGAGCGGTATTGAAGCGATTCAAAAAATCCGTGGCGAACTCAAGCTGACTACGGTTGTTTTTGCATGTACCGCCGATGTATTCAAAGAGGCCCACGATGAATTCATCGAATCAGGCGCAGACTTTGTACTCACCAAACCGTTACAGAAAAACAGCTTACAAAACGCCATCAACGAGTTTCACCAACAGTTTGAGGTCAACCGCCATCACTCCGTTAACGCACACAATCTTCCAAACAAGGAAAAAAGTAACATCACGATGTTAACGCGTCACCCTAAGAACAAATTGCCCCTCACAGAGGAAGAACTGTCGCGTAGCCAATTTTTAACTAACGATGAGCTTAAAACAGACGAGAAACTCAAATGCTTAACTTCTCTCGTTGATGAGCTAGAAAACGAAATCGATGAGTTAATAGAGCTATTTTCGGACGCCAAACAGGATGACCTCTCCAGAACATTGAAGGCGGTTAAAGAGATTGCAGCAAGATATGAAATGAACGAAGTGCTTGAACTCGCGAGCTCAGCCGAACAGATAGCCGACCAGCACATCATGCCCGAAGCAGAATTGCTTCAACAACTGATCAATCGATTGATGGTCAATAGTCATCAAGCCACTCGATTGATACACAAACTCCACCAGCAACGCAAAATGGGGTAAAGGAAGGTATCACATGATATGGAATTTGAACTTACCTAGCACCGGCCCACACTTGTTCTTGGCTCTTGGTGCAACCATCATTTTTGTAGTCGACTATCATGTACCTTTGGGCATTGCTATGGCCGTTCCCTACGTTACGATAGTATTGCTTGCGGCAACAACGAAAGATCCAACCTCCACTGTGATGTGGGCTATCACCTGCACCTTGCTAACGCTCATTGGCTACTACACATCTAGTACGGGCAGTGAAACCTGGTTCGTCGCCTTCAATCGCGTAATTACCATCTATGCTATTTGGATTTCGGCAATCGTTCCTATTTATGTCTCTTTAAAACCGCCTCAAGCGCCAACCGACGTCGATGAAGATGCTTTAACAGAAAATAAGCCAAGTCCACGCTCTCACCTGACTAGAAACCACACAATAAACACGTTCAAAAACTAGGCTTAGGTTAAGTTTCGGTGAATTTTACCAAATCGAGACAAGGCAACTTGAAATACTTCTTTATGCATGCGAGTGTAGAACTACTCACCTAAATAACTGTATGACTATGAAAACATTACAATCCATTGCGCTGCTTTCGACAATTATCGCAGCACCACAAGTGTTAGCTGACGTAACAATTGAAGTTCCTTCTAGCGCAGATGCTTTAGTCGAAGTCTTAGCTGTAAATGAGGCTAAACCCGATCTTGACGGTGGTTTCTTCTCTTCAAGCAAAACGATCACCGTTCCAGATGGCGTAAACCAAATCGTTTTCAAATATCAACTTGCTTTCAGCCAAGGCAACGACCGTGAGTTTGTCGATAGCGATACCATTATTGCTACTTTTGACGCGACAGACACCGCATTGACGTTCGACATGCCTAAGTTCCGCAACACCAACGAAGCAAAAAAAGGCTTTCAAAACTTAGATTGGAAACTGGTTGATGAAAACCAAAATGCAATCAGTGTTAAGCAAGATAAGCTAATCAAAGATGGCATGCAGATTGGTCGTAAGTACCCGCAAGAAGCGAAGGAATACAACCAAAAAGGCGGCATCGCAGCACTTACAGTAGGTGCTAGCGCGGGCGCAGCGGCTGCTGTCGCGCAGCCAGTAACGCTTCCTGCAAAGATTGACGGAAATGCCGCAAATACAGCTGAAGAGATGTTGTATTTCTGGTACGAAAAAGCAGATGCTGAAACAAAGCAGAAATTCAAAGACTACGTGAACAAGTAACTCACCTGTCTTGATCTAAAATGAAAGAAGCTGGCACACTGCCAGCTTCTTTTTTGTCTTCATCTAGGTAATTTAGGCTCGTATAGACTAAGCAGACTCAGTCGATACCACTTTGCCATCTACTCTGGTTGGCCATCCCAACGCTTTATATTCTTCAGCCAGTAAGTATGCACAACGGCTAGAAATTCTTGTTTTAATCCAGTCACCAAGTCCCAGTACTTTATATTCCAATACAGCCATTTTCATAACAATTCTATTTCGCTCTAATTCAATTTATAAATCTAGAGTGAACATTATAGGTATTCTCTTTTGATGTATGTTCCTAAAAGAACACTGTGCATAATTTTTCGTTTAATGTTTGTTAATCACTGAAAATTTAATCATCCAAAGGTTAGTTCTGCTGTTAGAGGTTCACACCTTAATCTCAGCGACAGGATCACGCATCATCAAATTCATTGGTGAAATACGCTCATACAGACCCTCAATATCGGTGATAAACACCTTCCCTCTTTGAATCTTCACTAAGCCTTGTTGCTCTATACCTTTGAGCACCTCATTCAATCTGGGTCTCGAGATCCCTGTAATGGTACTCAATTGAGTTTGTGAGATATTAATACTCACGGTCGCACCTGCAATATTGTTCTGGCGCGCCGCAAGCTCCAACAAGACGTAAATGGTTTTCTGCTCTTTTTCATGAATCGAGGATAAGTAAGCCTGCATCCAAATAGATTGTGCTCTGGTCCCACTATGCAGCAGCCATTTGAATACCATGCACTGCTCTTCTGCTAGCGCTAACACCTTCTCGGCGGGGAAAAGCACCATAGTGATAGGCTCGACCTCCTCTGCTACAGCAAAAAGGTTGTAGTCAGCATGAACAGACAAAGCACCTATCCAATCTCCCCTTCCAATCACACCTCCAGATATGCTTTTCATATTTTCGGTAGAAAAGCAGATTCCCGCAGAGCCGCTAAGAATATAGAAAACACCAGGCAGGTTTTGAAATTTCTGGGTAATTTCGAGGCTATGAACACTCGTTTTAAAAACAGCAATCTCGATTAAGCTATCGATCAATCCTTGCGGCAATTCACATGGCCACTCTATTTGTTCACTGATTGTTGGGTCTAACAACGGTGTATTCCTCCTCCGACAATCGCTATGTTTTCGTTATACAGCCTTAGTGCTGCATTTTACACTCCTTCTAAAGGTAGTTCATTACCGCTAGGACGAGATGTTTTTCGCAAAATAAAATCATATCTCTTAGTAAGTTAGGTTATTTTCAGCCTAAGAATTGCGTAAAACCAATATAAAAACGACCAACATATGTCGGTCGTTATAAGGCGCTAAGCTTAAGAGTTTTAGCTGTCGAAATCTAAACGACAGGCTACTCAGAATCAGCTTTAGAAAGGTAGCCTTGAACAAGCTCTCGATATTGCTGCTTCAATGGCGCTTCAATAAAGCTCGCGTCTATCGCATTCAAACTAAACTGCGCTAACTCCTGGCGCGTCATCTCATGAGCTTGGCTCACCGCATTAAAGTTATCCGACATGTAACCACCGAAGTATGCAGGGTCGTCTGAATTGATCGTTACAGCCACACCCTTTCTCAACAGTTCGACAATGTTGTGGTCTTCCATCACATCGAATACGCGCAATTTAATATTCGATAGTGGGCACACCGTCAGTGGCATTTTCGTTACAATCAGTTCTTCGATTAAAGCTTCGTCTGTCATGCACTGCACGCCATGATCCACTCGACTCACGCTGAGCATTTCAATCGCATCGACAATGTTTTGAGCAGGCCCCTCTTCCCCTGCATGCGCCACCGTTAAGAAGCCCGCTTGTTTTGCTTGTTGGAATACACGCTTGAACTTCTCTGGTGGGTGTCCTAATTCAGAAGAGTCCAGCCCAACCCCGACGATCTTATCTTTATGCTTCAACACATCGGCGAACGTTTGGATTGCGCTCTCTTCAGGCAGATGTCGTAAGAAACAAGCTATGATTTGAGAAGAGATACCTAACTGTTTTTGACCACTTTCGAGCGCACGATGAATCCCGTTAATCACAGTTTCAAATGCAATACCACGCTCCGTATGTGTTTGAGGATCAAAGAAAATCTCAGTATGAATAACATTGTCGGCTTTACAACGCTCTAAATACGCCCAAGTTAAATCATAGAAATCTTGTTCCGTGCGCAATGCATCCGCACCTTGATAAT
The DNA here is from genome assembly GCF_902751245.1 of Vibrio sp. Vb339. Lineage (NCBI taxonomy): Bacteria > Pseudomonadati > Pseudomonadota > Gammaproteobacteria > Vibrionales > Vibrionaceae > Vibrio > Vibrio sp. Vb339. The sequence goes on from NZ_CADDIS010000001.1 coordinate 1,569,786, forward strand.
AGATATCCAAAAATGATTGCAAATCATCAAATTCGTATGCGCGTCTTAGTTGTTCTGGGGATGAATAAGGCAGATCAATGCCATTACGTTGAGCAAGCTGGAAAAGTAACTCAGGCTCAAGCGAGCCTTCAATGTGCAAATGCAACTCTACTTTTGGAAGCCCTTGAATAAATGCGTTCATATTTCACCTACTATGGATTTTAGGTGTGCACTTACTCTGAATAATAGACAGGAGGTTTTCTTGAACGCCATTACAAAGAGTAAGAACACAATTGTGATCTAAACCCTTCGTAATCAGCACTTTGCGGGAGCTGGTAGAGACCCCCAAACCATATCATTGGGGTTATACGAAGCAAACGGTTGCTACTATACAGAGTTCAGTGTGAATTTCACTAATCGTTTCTCGATAAAACTAATAAATTAATCAGTAGCATTTAAGCATACTCGCCACACTTTATTCAGAACGCCATTCTAAAATTAGGTTGACACACTTTAGTTATTGCCGCTATTTTGTCTAAAACCACAAAAGACGGTCAATATGAAAGATAACCAATTCGCGAGCTTTGAGGATCTCCTCTCTCACCAAACCAACACTTTGACCGCATGCCAACCCAAAGATTTCGATAGCACTTTTGCCTTGCTGGCAAGAGAAGCGTTAACTTGGTTTAAACTCGACAGGCTTACCCTCTTTCCAAACTCTATGATTCTTTTGGACACAGGCAAGAGTATCTCCGTATCCCAAACAGATACTCCACCGCTTGAAATGGAACGCTTTCTAAAAGGTAATTATCTTGATTATCTTAAGCTTTTGCGTTCAAAAAAGTGTTGGCAGTTGTTCCCTGAAGAAACCCTCAAAAGCCACAAGGTCGACCCATTACGTGTACTTTATGAAGAAGGTGCAAATTGGCATGGGATTGTGAGCCTTTCGTTATTTGGACAACAATGGGGCGCTATCGGCTTCTCACGCTTCAACCGTTACGACACACCGATTGAAACGACGGACATGACACGAATCAAGCTGCTCAGTGACATTTGGCTCTGCTTTTGGCAGCACTCTAAAATGACGCGCAGTGTCACCAGCGATGAAGCCGACAACATCAACGAAAGTGAAAAGCTACTGTTGCTGACCAAAAAGCAATGTACGGTTCTGACTCAATTAGCACAGGGGTATACTGCTAAGCAATGTGCGGAGATCCTCTTTTTAAGCCCTAGAACCATTGAGTCACACAAATACCGCATGTTGGATATTTTGGAACTCGACAACTATACCGAACTGATTCAGTTTGCACTGCGAAATGGCTTTGGCATCGATAATCCATAGCGATCTTATTAAAAGATCTGATAGTGACGAATGCTTATAAACACAAAACCCTCAAGCAAATAAAGTTTGAGGGTTTTATTAAAATAACCCGGTTAATTAATATCTTACTTCAAATGTTTCAGTTATATCGAGTCACTTCGCCTTCAAAGGCAATCTGGTCGTATTCTCGACATTAGTAACATATCGATGTACTTACCGCCTTTGAACGTACTGAGCCTTTTTGTGCCTTCTAACTGAAAACCTACACGTTCGTACAAAGCAATAGCGGCGTGGTTATCGGCATGAACCTCTAACTCAAGACGCACGAGGTTAAGCCAGTTATCCGCCTGATTGATCGCTTCTTGCATTAACGTCTTACCTACCCCTTTACCATGCATATCCGGGTGAATCGCAATACCAAGACCAGCGCAATGCCTGTCTCTTACCTTGGTGGTCATGAATAAAGTAATGTGGCCCACTACTTTGCCGGATACTTCCGCAACCAAAGTGAAATGGTCTGAATGGCCAAACAGTCGCTCCACTTGTTCAGAACTAAGATAAGGCTTTTGTGAGGTATTTTCTGACACTGAAGGGCGGCGATAAATATCGAAAATATCTTGGCTATCCGTTGCTTCTAAATGTCTAATTTGTATTTCCAAAGCGCTTCCTTATCCTATTATTTCTATCCATAAGCTCATTTTCATATTACGGATAGCAACGGGCACCTACAACCATTAAAGCTGTAAGTGCCCGAAATAATTAAATAAGTAGAAATACTGAACTTAAAATTCTGCTTTGATGAGTATTTTTAACATAGTGCGAATATCAGAATTTATAATCCACACCCACACTCGCTAATACTTGTTCTGAATTATAGAAATCGATATTGGAATCTATGCTTCTTAAACCCAATAAAGAAATAAACGACCAGTCTTTATAGCCCATCAAACCACCAAACTCGTACGCTAAAAAGGCACCATACTCGTTCTCATCACGTACTTTTTCATAGATTGGATTGGCTTCATCGTATTGGCGATCATGTGCATCCAACGTGACAACAAAACCGTGACGACCCATTTTCTTGGCGTAATTTAATTCAATACCGTAACTATCAAAGCTAAACGCTCCGCCTTCCGCATCAGAGTGGAAATACACCATGGATGGAACGAACACACCCGCTTGGTTAGCTAAGATGAAAGGGTATCCTGCTTTGGCATACACATAGATTCGTTCCCTATTAAGCAGTGCTATCTCTTCAGCAGATAGCCCCAATGAAGTCCCAGACAGCTCATCATCAACGTCGGACTCACCAATCGCGAAATCCGTTCGAAAGCCAGTGCCGCCTATGTTGGTCATTTGCAATCGCCCAACATTACCTTTTAAATCGGTTTCGTTTCGATTAACGCCAACCGCGTAAGGGTCAGACCAAGCCTTACCCGAGACAAGCGTAGGAAGAACAGAAAAATCCAATATGGTGCCACCAGAAAGTTGATATCGATAACCGATCTCAAACGCAATGGTACCTGTTGCAATATCCTCTCGTGTTGTACCCGCATACACTTGGTGAGTCAGCGATTCGCCAAAAGTATATTGAACAGTACCCAAAAAGCCGAGTAGCCCTTGGTTTTCACTATCCCCTTCCTGGGTGTTGGTGGCTTGATTAGAATCTTGTTCAGTACTCAAATTACTACTGTCAGAGTAAAAACCGGCTAATACACTGAAGTTACCGCTGAAGCCTTCACTTGGAGCAAGGCCACTGTATGCAGGCATTGAAGCCAATGCAGAAAAGACTACTGGTAAAACAAACCTCATATTCACATCCATTATTTGAATAATCATCAAATAACTATAAGCATCAAAATGGAATTATAACAAGCATTTAACAATATAAATTTATTCGCTTGCCGCAGTCGATATCGTTAACCATTCACTCAAAGACACAACAAATTGATCTATCACGATTGGGCTTTCGTAATACCTCTCGAAAATAACGGACAAAACTCAAAGGAAGACAATATGTTTAATAAAGTAATCAAAACCATGTCAGTGCTAGTTGCGACGCTTCTTTTTACGGCTTTTGCTCACGCTGATCACCACGGAATGAAGAAAGACATCGTTGACGTAGCGGCTGAAAACGGCTCTTTCAATACCTTGGTAGCGGCAGTAAAAGCGGCAGGCTTAGTTGAAACATTGAAAGGTGATGGCCCCTTCACTGTTTTTGCGCCAACGGATGAAGCGTTCGCTGCACTACCAGAAGGAACGGTTGATATGCTGTTGAAGCCAGAAAACAAAGACAAGCTGATCGCAGTACTGACCTATCATGTGGTACCAGGAAAAATAATGGCGTCTGAAGTGATGAAACTTGATAGTGCTGTAACAGTGCAAGGCGAAGCGGTAATGGTAGGGATGGATCACGGCAGCGTCATGATTAATAAAGCCGAGGTCGTGATGGCAGATGTTGAAGCAAGCAATGGTGTCATCCATGTGATCAATGGTGTGTTACTGCCTAAATAGCAAAGACGAACACAGTCCAAAGGTTTCTAGAGGGTGTGACAGGTTCACACCCTTTTCATGTTTAAATACCAAGTAAAGATAGGTATCAAACTAGCCGAGCCTGCCTTTAGATAAGCAAGAACCCGCATTACATAAACAAGCGTCCGAATATCAGAAAGGCCGCCATCGATACCACCTTCGTGAAGACCACCACCCAGATGCAATCACCAACACTAGAGTGCGTTGCTTTCCCGAGTAGGAACACAAACAGAATCAACCCTAACACCCAACCCACTGTCGGAATCAATGACACCAAAGCAACGATTACAGCAATAGTAAGAAGGGATTTAAAATCTGCGATCACGAAAGACATTTTAGAGGCGATGTACATGCAACATGCGGTGATTAGTGCGTCCATCACAAACGCTAAAGCTTCAATTCCCACTTTTCTTCCTTCACTGATATTAGTCGAAGTGAATATTATCTCTAAAGTGATGATTTTTCTTGAATAAGAGAACAAAAAGCAGGTGAAAACTGTATCAAAAATGAGATTACCGTTCGTCTGAAAGCACAGGTTTATTTGCTCGAGTCTTCTAAGCCTTTGACCAGTGCTCCCGAACGAGTCTGATTTGCTTTTTGATAGGCATCAAAGCCATCTTCACGTTTACCTCCGAACAAACAAAGAAACGAGTTGATGACAAATGAAAAGAATGAAATGACAACAACAAAGAGAGGAAATAGCCCCGACACCCCAGCATCTAAGGCAAGAACGCCAACAGCGAAGGACAACATCGACACTAATGTATATAGTTTAGATCTACTCACATGACTCATGAACAACACTCCTTGTATTCACTCAATGTTTAGATTAGACAAATTATCTTGCACACAATTTGAACTCATCGACAATATCAATAGATCAGGAAAAGTTATCCTTAATAAGGTTCATTAATATTTCAAACTCGATGTCTGTATCCCTAAGAACACGAGTCCACCTATTCAACTGCTTTGTCCATCTTCAACTATCTTTTCCATCACGTAATTGGTCAGCTTTACGCCCCGCATTTCGACTTCCTGTTCATTTACTACCTTAAAGCCAAGGTGCTCATAAAAAGGCCTTGCGGTAATACTTACCTCAGAGAAATATCTCGATACGCCACGAACTCGCCCCACAGTGAAAACATGTTCCATCAAGGCTTTCCCTACACCCTTCCCTTGGTATTCGTGGTGACAGAAAAAGTGATCAATCAAACCGTTCGGTTGCAGGTCAGTATAGCCAACAACGCAGCCATCGAGCTCAGCTACAAAGGGTTGTAACCCATTCATACGCTTTTTCCATAATGCAAAGTCAAAGCTACTGGGTGCCCAAGCTTCGACTTGCTGTTGAGAATAATCTCGAACATTCACGTTACGTACGGTATGAAAGAAGATCTCCCACAGTGCTTTATCATCACTCGCTTGATAGTTTCGAATTCTAACCACGACATACTCCTTTTTGCCTTAAGTTCTTTCAGAGGTGCAAATAGACAGCTGAATCAGCAGGCTCAAAAGTCCAAGCTCAACAGGCTCTGTAACCTGCACTCAACAACCTCAGCTTTAGAACAAGATATCAACGATAAAACACAGCCAACCAGATCGTCACCATGTCTTTATCCGTACCAATAACCTTGTGCTTTTCTCGCGCAGCAATGTTGATGTAATCCCCTTTAGACAAGGTAACAACGCGTCCATCTTCAAACTCGATGACGCCTTGACCTTCTATCACCATTACCCATTCATTCTCATCTTGATCATACCAACCCTCTTCTGGTGAACTGTGTCCATGCGACAATATTCTTTCAATTCGAACACTGTCGTTGGCAATCAGGTCATTGAATATCTCATTGGGTAATGATGAAGGAACATCATTGTAAATATTTGGCATCAAGCTCTCCTAGCTATCATTGTATTGATTAACAACTTGGGCCTTAGCTTCAGTTGTAAACCTAAGCAGCGGCACTCTTTCTGAAGTAAAAACGGTAATAGCCCACCAAGTTACTGCAGATAAACAGCGCCTCCATAACAACCGCTGTTGGCGAGCCAACTAAGTAATTGTGAACCAACCAAAAACTGGTTCCGATGATCATCAATTCTCTTAATCGACGGTCATCTTTATTGAAGGCGGCAAAGGTTTGAAATACGGAGGCAAAGCAACTCAATATGCTCGTCAGCCCCGAGTAAGTCACTGCGGTTGCGACCACCGACATCGAACAGAACAAATATTTGAATTTGGATGAGGCAGAAAATACGCTCGTCAAATAGCGAATCGTGGCAATCGTCATTAAGATCGCCGCTGTCCATTGTTCAAGAAGGATAAAGTGGCTCGAAATAAGAACGCCAGCAAAGAACAGACAAGTGACGATTTTCTTCCTTTCCTTGAATTGGAATGACAGAAGATCAAAACAAATGGCTATCGCGACTAATACTTGGGAAAGATAAAAGGCAGACACGGTGATTCCTTCAATAATACATTACGCCCTAGCCGCCTCTTTTAACTGTCAACAGTCGAATAAAACGTACTAGGCGGTTCCAACTAAACAGGGGGGAACCTGCGCTCTAAAGCTTCTATAGAGACCTAAAGCTTCAACACGCCACTAATCACAGTGGTCGCAGAGCCGATTAACTTTATTCGCCCATTGGCTAAGAGCTCTGTCGACATATAACCACCACGACGAGACGCCTGATAAGCACTGAAACTGCTTTTGTTGAGCTTTTCTGCCCAGTACTGCGTCAATGCGCAATGTGCCGAGCCAGTCACAGGATCTTCATTAACCCCTACCCATGGCGCAAAATAACGAGAAACAAAATCGAGTTTAGAATTTGATGAAAGTGCCGTCACCACAACACCTCGCCCTTGACTGCCTTTTAACGCATCAAAGTTTGGTGAAAGCTCCAATAGCACGTGTTCGTTGGAAACTTCGATTAACTGCTTAGAGTCAAATTCTTGGAATGATACGACTTGATGCGGTTCTAAACCTAAATGTTCAAGCAGCGTGAGGTTGGGTTCAGAACACAATGATAACTGTGTACTAGGAAAATCAAGCTCAATAGACGATTCACAAACTGCGGCAGATAACTCCCCGGATAAGGTGTTAAACACGACCTTATCACCTGTATTGAGCAGTCCTTGCTCTTTCATTACATGAACAGTTGCCAGTGTGCCATGCCCACACAGCTTCACTTCGACTTCGGGAGTGAACCATTTAAGCGTCATCGTGTTAAGCGCAAGAAAAGCCGTTTCGGATACCGCCATCTCTTCTGCGATTGAAAACATTAACGACTCATCCAATGGCTCTTGGGAGATACAGACCCCGGCAGGGTTCCCTTTAAACGCTTGAGTTGTAAACGAATCTACTTGATATATCTCTAAATCCACAATGGCTCCTAAAATGCACAACGTTTCCCAAATCGGCAATCATGGCTCGTTGGGACATAACCTAGATACTGCTGACCACAATAAGCACAAATACCTTGTGCTACAAGTCTTTAGCAACAACTTTATCGATACTTATTGAGAAACGAAACAAATGATAAACAAAACGTTATAGAAGTGTTTTTAGGGATAAAAGAACATTGAGCATAAGAGTAAATCGCAATGGCAAAACAAAGGAATCACGACGATTAATGCGAGCGAAAACCCGAAAAAGGTAATCACCACATCATTATTTAATGCTTAATATTTGCATAATAACTTGTAAGAATGGATATTATGATGAATATTAATTTAAATAATCCATTCACGGACAATAAACTGGGATACGCACTTGTGTTGAATACGATACGACGGAATCATCCTTGCTTCACACGATAAAGGTTCGGTTTCAATTAGGAGTAGCAAGTTGCTATTTGCATGAAATGCATGAAGTTGAAGTTACATTAAGTGCCTAAATTTGAATCATGTCGCAGATTTTGGGCTACGATTTAGTTATCACGTACGAAAGGGAATCCGTCAGTGAAAGCGTTTTGTGTATCAATTCTCGCGTCAACATCCTTTTTGGCTAGCCCTGTATTTGGCCAGCAGCATGATATTTATCTCTACAATTGGGATGAATTTTTATCTGACAGCGTCATTACCCAGTTAAGTGATACCTACGGCATCTCACTAAAGCAACAATTCTTCTCTGATGAGTCAATAAGGGATGAGGTTTTATTAAGCGAGCGTCGAGGCGCTTTTGAACTGGTCATCGTCGAAAGCGTAAAACTTAAGGCATTAGCCAAACAAAACCTGTTCCATAACCTAAGTGACTTACAACAATCCATTGAAAGCAATTTTGACCCCAGATGGGCGGATGGGTGTGGTGAGTATGGTATTCCTTACGCGTGGGGAACATCCGGTATTCTTTATCGCAGTGATAAAGTCTCCGCCCCAGAATCTTGGATGGCGATTCTTGAACCCGACTCTAAAGTCAGTGGCCGTATAAGTATGTACTACGACCCCACCGACTTGGTGAGCACGGCGTTATTGGTCAATCGATTTGACCCATTTACTAATAATGAACAAGAACTTCGTGTTGCGTACAAAACGCTACAACTGCAAAAACCACATCTTGAAAGCAATGAATATGTCATCGACCACATCCACCAGCTTGAGCGCTTAGCCAATATCGACCTCGCCTACGGATATTCAGGTGACAGCTATGTGCTTAATGATGCCGAACCTGAGGCGTCTTGGGCCTACACAGTGCCTCAAGAAGGAACAACCTTATGGTTAGAGTGTATGGCTGCAATTAACAACGGAGAGTTATCTCCACAGGCAACCACGATCCTATCCTTCCTATCGCAACCTGAAATAGCCGCTCAAAACGCAATGGATTCATGGTTTGCAACACCAAGTTCAAAAGCAAAAGCACTCACTTCTCAGGAGTATCAAAACGATCCCGAACTTTTCCCGAGTAAAGCAGTATTAGATCGCAGCTACCTTTATCAGCCGTTAGAACCGGGTAGCATTCAAATTCGCAATCGTATTGTCGACAGTTTGAGATAACTCATGCCCGTTTTGAAGAAGCTCTATTTCGTACTTTTACCCACGCTACTGTTGGTCTTTCTGATCGCAGGAATCGTGTCATACAACTTCGCGTCAAATCATGCTAAGCATATGTACCTAGACAAGGTGCAATCTGATGTGAACACCGCTTTAGTCGCTGCAGAGTACGAGCAACTTGGCTTATCCTTACTGGTTAAAGATATTGGGTCTTCGTTGCAGTTCCTCCGCTACATTCAAAACCCTGGCGACTACACGACTCTGTCGCTATTGGAGAAACGAGTACTTCGTGTATTAAGCCAGAACCACGTCAATCAATTCGGGCAACGCAATGTCTATATCGTGGACCCTAAGTTCAAATTAACGCTTTCTACTCTCCGAGCCGATCCTTTCGAAGGGCTAAAAATCCCTGACAAGATTTACGAAAGAGTCTTCGATATATACACCTCGTTAATCAGCAAAAATGAACTCTCCTATGAAGGCTTCTCTTATATCTCGATCAGTGGAGAGCTCAGATACTCGTATGTCGCGGCAATTGACCCTTACCTCCTTCCTCAAGACAAACGTGCAAGTAACAGTTTAAATCGCTACATCTTGATTGCTGACGGGCCTCTGATGCAACTCTCTAGCCTGCTAATCAAATACAATGACGATGACAATATTCAGTTCTTAATCGAGCCATCCTCAGACGCTGCAAACATTGAAAATACCCAATTCGTTATCAAATCAATTGAGCAAACCCAAGATAATATCAATGTGCAGATGACCAGCCGACATCTCATCGCGCAAGTAAATATTCGAGAACAAAAGTTCGACCATGAGAAAGCCATCATCGCTAAACAAACCTTGTTAGGTGGCTTTGGTACTCTCTTTACGATCATGTTGATCGTGCATTTAGTGGTGCGTTACCAACTCGTGCGTCCGCTTAAAGACTTACTGCAAGAGATATCGATCGGCGGGCTCAAGCTTAGATACTTCAAACGCTCATCAGGGCAAAGTGAAATTGATGGTTTAAAGAACGCGTACATAGACTCGCTAACCGAATTGAAGTTCGAAGCCGAATTCGACCAACTCACCAAGCTAGCCAATCGACGCTCTTTCATCAGACACCTTGATGTACGACTAAAAAGCTCGATGAGCCCACACTGCTATGTGGTTTGTTGGGACATCATCGATTTTCGTAAAATCAACGACCTCTATGGTGCAAAAGTTGGTGATAATGTACTGATAAGCTTAGCTAAAGCACTGAAAGAGACACTACAAAACCAACAAGCATCTTTGGGCTTTAGTTGCAGTGATTATTCTTTGGCAAGACTGGGAGGGAATCAGTTTATCGCGATCTTGGAGATGGGTAAGAACCAAGTGATAAACGAAGAAATTGAGAACATCAACAATACGCTGACCGGCACCACCTTCCTTGACTACTATGGGTTTCGATTATCACTCGCAACAGGTGTTTTACCGCTCGACACGCCAAAATTCGATGAGATTTGGCACCGATGCATCGATGAAATGTTAGCTAATGCGAAGTCTCATAGTGATGGCGAAAGTCGTATTGTTTATGGCGAAGAGTTGTTACATACCTTGGAACGTCATGACGTTGTAGAGAAAAGACTCTTAGAGTGCTGCGAAAGTGATAACTTTGAACTTCGCTTTATGCCTATTTTTAACGCCAAGACACTTCAGATAGATGGCGCGGAGTGCCTGATTCGTTGCCCAGCCTTATTTGATATCGATGCGGGACCAGAAGAATTTATCCCAGTTGCTGAAAAGAGTAACCTTATTGCCAGGCTCGACATGTGGGTCATTAGCACCGCTATCAAAAGCTATAAAGAGCTTTCAGAACTTCATCAATACAAGGGCACCCTGTCGATTAATATCTCGGCGATGGAGCTCTACAACCGAAATTTTGCCGACAACATCCGTAAAGTACTCGAACGTTATCAAGTGCCACCTGGCAATATTATTATAGAGATTACCGAGACCAGTTACGTGAAAAGTACCAAGCTTACGGTGCAAACTATCGAGAGCCTCAGAAGCTTAGGTTTAAAGGTCTCCCTAGACGATTTTGGTACGGGCTACACAGCGTTTAACCAACTTCTCCACTACCCTGTGGATGAGCTCAAAATTGATAAGAGCTTCATCGATAACATGGTAGACGACAAGGCCGACCGCAAGATGGTCGAATCTATGGTTAACTTAGGCCACTCTTGTGACACGCTAGTCGTCGGAGAAGGTGTTGAGTCGATAGAACAGTATCATTACCTCAGAAAAGCCAACTGTGACCTAATACAAGGCTACTTCTTCAGTCAGCCACTCACTTATCTGGAATTCATCGACTTTGTTCGAAACCACAACCCGCAAGCAATTTTAAACCCGCAGTCTGTTAGCAGTTCGAGATCTAACGAGCGAATCGTTGCACTCACTCAAAAGCAGTAACCTTAAACCTAAACCTAAACCTAAACCTCAAAGCCTCTCTTCCTATTCAAGCGCGGAAAGCCACTATAGCTATAACTAGTAGTAGAACTATCTTCATCAGAGCAGGAGCTCTCTATTGGCTGCACATTGAATGATGAAGCAAATAAAAGATGGAAAAAGCCATGTTAATGAATCGGGAGAATGGCGAGCCGAAAGCAAGTAAAACCTAATGCTCTGATTTGTGGCTAATGCGGGGATTAGCTCTGCATTGTCGTTAGTAGCTCCATCATATCTTTAGAGCTGATATTCTTCTTATGCCTTACTACAGCGTCAATCATCAATTCTAAATTGCCCGCAGAGATATAATCCTTAAGCACGTCATTGAACTTTTCCTGTATCTCATCACTTGTGTACAAGTGCTCAGGAATGAAGAATAGAAACTGGCTGCCACTACTACGAAACGAGATAGTACTTTCCGGAACCTTTGCCGTCAGGGACTTAGCGGCGGAGCTCACTACCAGATCACCATATTCCAGACCGTACTTTTGGTTAATCTCATTGAGGTTTCTGATTCGTACAAAGTAGAGATCAAAGTTATTGTTTGTTGGATAACTGTTCTTAACAAATTTCATTAAAGAGACTCGATTACGAAAGCCGGTAATGAAGTCGGTAGAATGAAGTTTTCGTTTGATGGCAAAGTCGAGATAGAAAATGATGCCTGTCATCAGCAAAACCAGGACAAGGAAGGCACTGCTGATTTGGTGAACAACAACAAATTTGCCTACCATGGACGTATTTTCTTCAATAACAGGGCTTTGTAATCGAAATTTTTCGTTAATGAACTCGACCAAGGTGGTGTAGCAAATATCGACTTTCTTCTGTAGGGATTCTTTAGGTAATTGCCCTGTACTGACCAATTTGATTGACGATTCTAGCGACTTAAATTTTTCAAACTCTGCGGTAAAGTAAGGTTTAAAATTTGCTGAACGAATAAAATTGGACGATTCAGTGCTGTTGATCAGGATATCGAAGCGACTCCAAGTAATGTCATAAGCCAACCACAATTCATCATAATCGATCGTCTTTGCGTGGCTAACCATCAAGAAATTTGCATACTCTTTAACAAGTTGAAAAACAAACCATGTGGCCTCATTTTGGCGGTTAGAAAAGCTCTTGTTGATGTCATTAATTCGAGTAACACTGTAGATATTGACGGATAGAACAACCACGGCCAAAGACAAAACAACGACTTTGATTGCGGCCATAGACAACAGCTTCTTCATAATTAGCCTCTACAGGTGAATATCACGAATCTGCCAAATCATCTTGGCATGGAAATCAGGGGTATTGGTCTCAGGGTTCGCAGAGATTGGATATATCAACCAATAAGGGCCTTTCTCTCTCACAGACATAAACTCACCATTCTTTTTGATCGCAATGATGGGTTCATAGGTATCGAAATCTTCTTTGGGCACGGCAATTTTGTAGTCATTCAATGCCACGAAAGTGACTTGCGGTGATATGGGTAGATCAATATTTTCAAGCACTGTTTGCAACGTCACACCGCTATAAACGGTCAGACCCTCAACCCATGGCAAGATGGTGGTAATTTCTGTCTGAGGAAGTGTTAGGAGTTGTTCTCTACTTAATGCATGCTTTTTTCCGGAGTGGTCGAACACAGTTAACTCTGAGGCTGCAAAAATCGAAAACGAGCAAAACCAGAGCACAAACAGGAATACAGTTCTCATTCTAAACTCCATTTAAAAAGGTCACTAATTTGAGTCTAGCCTAAAATGACCATTTAACTTGTATCGATGCCACTCGGATTGAACGGTATCACTTTGTGCCAAGCCCCCAGCATCCACCAAGTGTTATCAAGCTCTCTGTCTCCCTTTCCTTTAGTCCTTCGACCTCCACAATGGCTCAATAGTGCTGCCGCCTGAACATTACCTCTCGACCGTCTAGCGATAAAAACACGTATTTTGAACGTTAGAAGTAATCCAATAACCCCTATGAATACGTATCAAACAACAAAATTAACAATAAATATGAGTAAGTAAGTAGCGAGAATGCTGGTTGATGCATAACCTTTAATCGAACGTAAGCAGCTTTAAGAGACCTAATAACGAGTTCCAGTCGTTTCTACTTCACCAGTTGATCTCGTGCGTTGATCTTAAAAAGCTTACTCATTTCATAATCAAGGGAATCGAGAATGAGTTTGAACATAAAAAAATTTAACCCCATGGCGACACTTTCTACCCTGGTAATGACGCTGGTCATGTTTCCTGTTTCTGCTGAAGTTAATCAAGAACAATTCGAGTTAGGTAAACAAAAAGCCAAAGTGTGCATGACTTGTCATGGCGCTGATGGCATCTCAACGCAAGATCCCTACCCGAACCTTCGCGGTCAAAAAGTGGGTAATCTCATCTCCTCACTGAAAGATTACCAGACTCGAGAAAGAACCAGTGGCTTAGCGATTCTCATGCAACAACAAGCTGACACGCTCTCAGACCAAGACATTCGTGACATTTCCTATTTCTATTCAGTGCTCGGCAACGAAGCAAGCTCGCTCAGCGATTCAAATTAAGTCAGCGATTCAAAATATCTAGGCAAGGAGCCTTGTTATGGAACAAGTGACAACGCAATACAGCATTAAGGTCGTGAAGTACTTCATCATCGCATCCTTAGTGTGGGCGATTGTAGGTATGATCATCGGCGTGATTCTCGCCGCGCAATTATATTGGCCAGTCTTAAACTTTGATTCTCAATATTTCCAATTTGGTCGACTGCGCCCGCTACATACCTCTGGAGTAATTTACGGCTTCGTCGTGAATATCTTGATGGGGACGTCTTTGTATATTGCCCAGCGAACAGGCCATTGCGACTTGTTCAATAAAAGCCTTTCATGGATGGTATTTTGGGGCTGGCAATTCATCCTGTTACTTGCGGTCATTTCCTTACCCGCAGGCCACACTACCTCAAAAGAGTATGCGGAGCTTGAATGGCCAATCGACTTAATGATTGTGTTGGTTTGGGTGCTGTATGCGGTGTTGTTCTTTGGCACCCTTGCAATGCGTAAGGTCAGCCATATCTTCGTGGCTAATTGGTTCTTTGCTGCTTTCATCATCGTCGTTGCAATGATTTTCATCGTGAACAACCTTGCGATGCCTGTGTTGGCGATGAAGTCTTACTCTGTGTTTGCAGGCGCTCAAGATGCGATTGTTCAATGGTGGTGGGGACATAATGCTGTCGGCTTCTTGCTGACCGCTGGTGTGATTGGTATGAACTACTATTTCATACCTAAAGCGGCGGATCGACCTATCTACTCGTACCGTTTGTCTGTGATCCATTTCTGGGGCTTGGTCGGTTTTTACACGTGGGCCGGAACGCACCATTTGGTTTACTCTTCCGTTCCTATCTGGATTCAGAACATCGGCATCGTGATGTCATTGATCCTGTGGCTCCCTTCTTGGGCGGGTGCGTTTAATAGCGCAATGACCCTTCTTCAAAACAAAGAAAAGCTGAAGTCCGACTACATTCTTTTATTCTTTTTCTCAGCGATTCTTTACTACTGCTTGGCAACATTCGAAGGCCCGCTACTTGCTATTCGCTGGTTCAACATGGTGGCACACAACACCGAATGGATCATCGGCCACGTACATTCCGCAGCACTCGGGTGGGTTGGAATGTCAGGGATAGCTGTTTTTTACTACTTCATTCCGCGCCTGTGGGGCCAAACCGATCTTTGGTCACGACGACTGATTAAGTGGCACTTCTGGCTTGCTCATGCCGGCGTCGCCATTTATGCGATTGCGCTTTGGGTCGCGGGTATCGGTGAAGGTTATATGTGGCTCGCCCAAAATGAAAATGGCGAACTGATATACAGCTTTGTAGAGGCTATGGACTTTAAAGCACCTTGGTTGTTCTTACGATTCTTTGGTGGTGCGCTGTTTGTTCTGGGTTTATTCCTAATGGCATTTAACTTATTTAAAACCGTTCGTATGCCAGTAGTACATAACGCTAAACACGCCGTTAATGAGGGGGCTTAAATGATGAGTAAAGACTTTACACATTCAATCGTCATTTTAATTTTGACCACTGTTGTCGTCGCTTCCTTCTCTCTGTTGGTTTGGGTTGTGCCCAGTATTGTCCGCGGAGACGACATTGCCAAAGGCAGTTTAGCGATGCCACTCACACCTCTTGAGTTAGCAGGACGAGACATTTACATCAGTGAAGGCTGTCATGTGTGCCATACACAAATGGTTCGCCCTCTAGAGCCAGAGGTGAAACGTAATGGTCGCCCGAACCAAGAAGCAGACGATATCTATGAGTTTCCTAATTTGTGGGGCTCTAAACGTACTGGCCCTGACCTCACTAACTTAGGTAGAAAGTATTCTGACCAGTGGCATGTTATTCACTTGATTGATCCTCGAAAAGTCGTACCGACCTCGATCATGCCCTCTTACCCGTGGCTATTTGAGCAGACTCTGACTGGCGATGATATTACCGCCAAAATGGAAGTGTTACGTACCTTAGGAGTGCCTTATACCGATCAAGAAATTGGTGACGCCCGTTTGCAAGTAAGAGGCAAAACCAAAGGTGAAGCGCTGATTCGCTATTTACAAAGCCTAGGTAAAGATACGTCACAGGAGGTATCAAAATGAGCACATTCTGGAATCTATGGGCGGTACTCTTAACCTTAATATTCTTTGTTCTGATGGTATCGGTTATCGTTAAATATTGGCGTAGCAATCATAAGGCCGATCACGACCACACCATTGGCACCTTTGATGGGATTGAAGAGAAAGATGCGCCTCCACCTAAGCTGTTATTTGTCAGCTATGCGGTCGCATTTCTTTTATCTGCAGGCTATTTGGTGCTCTACCCTGGGCTTGGCGAATGGGAAGGCTTAGTCGATTGGGAACAAAGCGACGATAAGCTCAGCTCACCATCCACCACTCTCAATGAGCAATTTGCACAAACCAGTGAAACCACGTTAGAAGGATTAGCTGCCGTCCCAGAGATCGTGAACAGCGGTAAGATTCTGTTCCAAACTCACTGTGCCGCTTGTCACCGAGATAATGCTCAGGGACAAAAGCACTTTCCTAACCTGATAGACCAAGAGTGGCTCTATGGGGGCAGTGATGAAGCTGTGATTCATTCGATCGCCAAAGGTCGGAACGGTGCTATGCCAGGTTGGAGCGAAATCATGCGCCCCGACGAAGTGGCTAAGGTTTCTTACTACCTAGCGTCTCTCAACCAACGCCATACCGATGTTCCAGAAGTAAAAGTTAAAGTCGGCAAAGAGCTGTTTGTAAAATACTGCTCGTCTTGTCACGCTGATGGTTCTGTTGCGAACCCAGCGATTGGCGTACCTGATCTCTCAGACGACATCTGGCTTCATGGCGGCAGTATTGAAGAGATTCAGCACACCATCAATTACGGTTTGAACAACCTAATGCCTGCGTTTGATGTGCAGCTCAGTGAGAACGAGATACTCGCGCTTGGGGCTTATATCCGACACGCTGGTGAAGTGGAGCAACAAAGGCTCGCAAGTTTGAAAGCATCATCTTTTGAGCGCGGAGAATATCTCGCTTACGCTGGTGACTGTGTGGCTTGTCATAGTGCAGAAGGTGGCGAACCCTTTGCTGGCGGCCTGCCCTTTGTTACCCCCTTCGGCACCGTGTATTCAACCAACATAACGCCACACACCACCGAAGGTATTGGGACTTATGACTTCGATGATTTCCGAGCGGCGTTAGTCGCAGGTAAAGGCAAGAATGGTTACCTGTACCCTGCAATGCCTTACACCTCTTATCAATACCTGACCGACCAAGACATGGTGGATTTATGGGAATACATGCAGTCAATCACCGCCGTGCCGCGACGCAATGATGACAACAGCATGATGTTTCCATCCAATATTCGCTTAGGTTTGCTTGGCTGGAACATCGTATTCATGGATACCGACCCTATTGATTACGAAGTACCAGAAGAGCTTAAAGGAGAAATTGAGAATGTCGATAAGTGGCAGCAAGGCAAATATTGGGTCGCAGGACTTGGTCACTGTTCGGAGTGCCATACGCCACGAAACATTGCCCAAGCACTGATACCAGAACGTATTTTCCAAGGTAACTTGATTGACGGTTGGAACGCGCCTGATATCACAGCTAATGAGCTCTATGTCGATGGTTGGGATGAAGCAACACTTACCGACTTTTTACACACCGGACATTCAGACAAAGGCACCGCTTTTGCGGGTATGGCTGATGTAGTGAAAAACAGCCTAAGTTTGATGACACGTGAAGATATTGAGTCGATGTCCTATTACCTACTGAGTGGGGATACCAACAACACCATTGCCAGTGATGCCGTTCAGTTACAGCCTAAAGGGTTTGATGAAGCTGCGTATGCCAGTGAAATCTACACCACGTATCGTCAAACTTGTGGGGCGTGTCATGGCGACGATGGTAAAGGTCGTGACCCAATCGCGCCGACTCTGTTGAATAACGGTATTATCATGCACAGCGACCCATTCAACACCATTGCGGTAACCGTACGTGGCTTGCAACCCACCTATCTCGACAAAGACCGAAACTTCATGCCGATGGCAAGTTTTGAAGATGTATTGTCGGATCAACGCTTAGCTGAGTTAATCACGTTTGTGCGTTTAAACCTTGGCGACCGAAATGAACCGGTCACGGCTGAGCATGTTAGAGAGGTACGAGAAACACTTGAAGCAGCAGGTTATGCGGGCGGATTACACACCACGCCTGAAATGTACGAAAATCGAGATAAGAACATTAACATACGATAGACGCTGTAGCTGTGCGTAGCCGATTGGCTCAATACGCAGCGAACAGCACGTACCTTTTATCTTTGCCTAACAAACCAAAAGGAGACCACAGTGTCTCCTTTTCTTTTGCCCAAACCCAAGTTTTCGATACTTTGCCGCACAACACAATTGTAACTAACTGATTACACAATTAAGCAGAGCTGCACATAATGCGATCAATCTCGCAGAACAAAGATGACACCAAGTGCATAATATGCAAAATTTTCTAAAGATGTACTAAGGACAGTTATGGATACAACTACACTCATCTACGATACGTTGGAAGGCCTATCGAGCGCAAAGCCACAGCAACACGCTCAAATCCGCCAAAATCTATATAACCAATTAGATTTATCATTTGAGAAGCAGTTGGCTTTGTATTCATCAGTTCTTGGTCCAGCAAGTGCTGGTAGATTGACCGATTTGGATAGTGCAGTGATGTCTGCACGCAAGATTGTTGGCTTAGAAAACAGCTAAGCAATCTTCAACCTATCTCAACTTTAACGCTGCCATCGTGCAGCGTTTTTTTATGGCCGTTATTTACGATAAGTAAGGTTGGTTACGATAAATGCTGTTAATTGCGACAAATACGGTTAAGTAAGATAAGTGCAATTAGGTCTGTTTTTCAAGTTACACGCATTCTCATTTGGTTAATCTTATGTTCCATTTTTAACAGGTGTGTAACCACAATAATGGCGCTAATGTTAGTAGCACGTTAACCACACATCGGATGGAAGAATCATGAGAGTACTTATTGAATATACACAGACAGGCAAATACCGTGATCATGCGTGGGAAGCATTAACGATTCGTTCAAAAGGCGAAATTCAAGCTGTGACTCCCTCTTATGCGGCTCAGCTTATCGAACAGAACCGCGCCAGCTTATCGACCACTGAAAATCAAGATATCGTCATCCAACCTTAATGGCTTCAAGGGCTACCCCTCCTAGTTCCTTAAATCGAATAGTTCGATGGCATAAAAAAAACGCTGCACGGATGCAGCGTTTTCTTGTTTCTGGCGTGCCTTGTCTCTAACGTAAAGAGCTTCTAACGTAGATAGCTTCTAACCTAGATAACCTACGCAGAGAAGTTGATTATTTTGGCAAGTTTTCTAATGCATCAACCATCGCCATTAGCTTATCGACGATTCGTTCACCATCCACTCTCAAACCATTGTGCTCATACTCGTTGGTAATCCACGCTTTCGAGTTTGGAATATTAGCCAGTGTTTCGCGGCTGTAATCCAGCTCTACGTACATGTCATCTGCGTAAACCGCACACGCCATCGGAACCGTATTCTTGCTCAGCTGCTCAGCGTTGTACAAAGTACCCCAATCGGCTTTTTCAGCTAATAGATTGGCTGCTTCACGCAATGGCTTCAACGTTTCTAGTTGATCGAACATCCATGGGTAGACCATTTCTCCGGTAAACCAGAACTCACTGCCCGATTGGTAGTTGAAGTGTGGGTACTGCTCACGAACTCGATGTGCAGACCAGTTAGACGCTGTACCTTGACAGTAAATCGATTCATGCAAGATTGCGTAAATTGGGTTAGTTAAGTAACCCTGCTCTTGCTGCATTTGGTTTAGGAAGCTGTAGCTCAGCTGTCTGTTGCCGTTCACTTCAACAAAAGCACTTTCCAGAGTGAAGTACATAGGAAGGTTCGCTTCACCGCCACCAAGGTTAATGCCAATAAGTTGAAATTGCTCAACCGTGAACACCTGTCCGTTTGGCAGTCTTACGTCGTTGTTAAGCAGGTAATCAGAGATCTCGCGGCACGTGGCTTGCGCTTGTGGGAACTGAGCAAAGAAGGCTCTGTTTTTGTCTTCCACACGCTTATATGTCGCACGATAAACATCGTCAGCTTCTCGCTCGATAGACGGAATACCGCCCGTCACGTAGCAACGTTGCAAGCTCTGTGGAAACAGTGACAAATAGCTCAGTGTGCAGAAGCCACCAAAGCTTTGACCAATCGTCGACCATTGCTTAATACCGAACTGCTCACGAATCGCTTCCGCATCACGAACGATGTTGTCCGCTCTGAAATGCGTTAAGTACTCAACTTGTTGTTCTGGAGACAAATGCGCCAAGGTTTCATGGCTGATAACCGTGCTGTTGCCTGTACCACGTTGGTCTAGAAGCAGAACACGGTAGTTTTGTAATGCACGCTTTAGCCAACCCGATTGACCACTCACGCGTGGAGAAGGAAAACCTGGGCCGCCCTGAAAGTAGATCAACCACGGCAGCTCTTGATCATCTTTAGCGAGATCAACCAGCTCACGTGCGAAGACTTGGATCTGTTGTCCATCTTTGGCTTGATAATCAAGTGGCAACTCGAAAGAGTGCTGACGATACAGGGTGGTTCCATCAATAAAGTTAGCTTGCACGCTTCATTCCTTTTTTATCTGATTCTAAAGTCATCGGTACGAATAAAAATGGCGCCCTTTGGCACCTGACTTAGCAAGATACGCATACTAGCTTGTAAATGAAACCGTTTGTTTAACATGATTGTGAAGGTGCTTCATCTAATTGCTTAATTTACCTTCAACGCGTAACAACTTGTGTCAAAACAGAGAGTTTAGGTGTGATCTATTGAGAGGAAGAACAAAAGTAGAACACAAATAAAAAGAGCTTAACGAGGTGAGGATACGTTAAGCTCTTTGGTTTTATCTGTTGTAGCGTGTGTTATCAATAATGCTATCAATGCACTAAGCACTAAATTATGAAGTCGTTAGCTCCCCTGCACCTTGAATCGAACGCTGGCTGCTTTCGACAAGAATGGCCGTTGCGGTTTCTTTCAACGCGCCCCACTCTGCCTCATCAACTTCAATGCCATCGTTCCACGCTTTCTCTTGAGTTTTAAAAAGCGCTTGTGACTCAATGTGTGTTTGGTAGCCATCTGACAAACGTTCGATATCGAAATCCTGGACGGAAAGTTCGATGGTCATATTGTGGATATGTTCGTCCGATGTCAGTGGCGAATCTGATAAAAACAGTTCTGGTGCAACGCAACCACGGTTAAGCACATACAAAGTACTCTTAGGATTTGAGCCGTTATCCCAACGTGCGGTACACGCGATGCCTTTCGCTGCGAGTTTCACAAGCTCACTGTACGCTAACCAGCGGTTATGGCAGTTATTTAGCTCGATTTTCAGTGTCTTTTTGCCGACCATCTTTTCAATGGCATAATCCATCACCACAGGAAGATGACACGCTAAGCTCGCCTTATGCAGGTCCACTTCAACTGTGTTGTCGCTTGTCACTTGGATGTCTACAGGGCAATCGTCTTCTAGCCCCATAAAGTTGCTCGCGTTGTTAAAATGACGAACACCATCCAAGCCAACCATTTGTAAATCTGCCACCATGTTCGCTATCACATCGGCTTCACCACATGTACGACGCATACCCAAAAAGGCTTTATTAACGGCCGCTACCAGTTCATTGTGAGAAACGATCATAACGATTTACCTCCATGTTGAGCGTTGATATGTGTAGGAACTTTATTTGAGTCAGCGATCTCCGCTTCACTTGGTAAGATTGGGAACACCCATTCGTCCTGATGAATTTCATCAAGCAGCGGTGCGCCTTGAAAAAACGTCACTCGAACCCAACGGTCTGAGCGAGGATCAAACTTAGTCGCACCAAACATTGCTAGCTTACAACGCAGTAAGTGCATTGGTGGCGAATCTTGGTGCAACACATTCATTTGAATGTCGCCCATTGCTTTGTTGCCTAACGTCCATACACGGCGTGCAATTGCACGGTGTTGTGGCTGCTTAACAAGGAATTCAGCCAATGAAAGCTCTGGCGCGAATTGCAATAAAGCATGGTACAAGCGGTAAGCTTGACGGCCGATATCTAACGGCAGTTCACGCTCTTCGCCTAGTTCCTCGCCTCGAACACCGAGTCTTGGCTCTTCTTTGTCCTGAGAGCGATACCAGAACCAGTAGTTGTTTTCTGCTTTCGTAAAGTCAGTCGTGATCGCCCAACGGTACTTTTCTTCTAACACAACCAATAGGTCTTGGATCTTTTTGCCACTAGGAAGCGACAGTGTTTCGCTACAATTCATTTGCTCTTGATGGGCGTCCACTAATTCTGGGTACAATTCCATCAAGCATGAGATAAGAATTTCTTGGGCTTCCATACTCATGTGCTTAGATTGTTCAACTAACTGCGCCCATGTCTCGCAATGGTTCACAGAAGCTTCTAGTGACTGTTCTGCGTGTTTCAACTCATCAACAGCGGCTTTGTTCAGCTCTTGTTGGTTTTCATTGATGGTAACAACTTGTTCTAAATGACAAATCGCTTTTTTAACGTATGTACGTAGTGGCTCGATCAACGCCGCATCAGTCTGACTAGCCAACACGTCCGCCAATGCATGCTCACGTGTTGTCATCCATTGATCAACAATACTTGGGTGGTTAATAAGGTATGGCGCCATGCCTAAACCAGTCGCATTACCAACACCAAGGTAACGCTGTAATCCTCTGTGTAAAGTGATTGCTTGTTCACCGCCCTGTTGCTCGGCTAGGTAATGAACCCAATCTAGGCTGAACTCACGCAGCATATAAACCGCACACATTTGCGCACTAAACGACTGATTAAAATCTTCATTTTTCTCTAAGATTTTAAAGTCAGCAATACCAAATTTTCCATTACCGTATACCGCTGTCGTTCGCAGGATGTAACCCACTTCAGCCAGCTCTTTTGGCGTTGGTTGAACACCTTTAGCCAAGTGACTAACGATATGTTCAAACACACGTACACTTTTATTTGCACGCGCCAACACAAGCACGTTATTTGGATTACGGCCTGCTTCTTGAAGCGGTACATTCGCACGAAGTCTTTCAAGTAGGGCGACATCAACATCACCAAGAACAAGCGCAAACGTTACGTCCCACTTTTCAGCAATTACACGGTCATTTCGTTCGTCATCTGCAATCTCATCGCAGAAAACAACCAAATGATAAACATGGTTTGGCGTCGCAAGCTTATAGATAACATGACCAAAACCTTGAGCGTCTAATTGCCATTCATGTTTCGTCACTTTCCATTCTTGCTGCGCCATTTTACGAATCAGAGTTCTAACGAAGCTGATACGTGTTTGGTGCATTGCACCTAGCCTTTCCGGTGCCATGACGACAGTCGCGTCACGTAGTGCTGATTCAGTGTAGGTAGAACGATGTGCATCCATTTGCTCACCACCTTATAGTTATAGGATTTTGCTAGCCATTCAGAACCGATCGTTGCCATCATTTGAAGCATTCGTTGTTACAGTGTGTTGGTTAGCTTTCACGTTATTTGGGGCAAGCGATCTCACCCCTTATTATTTGTCCTGACTAGATCGATTGACCTAAATACGTGCCGCCCGATGTATCTTCACCAGTACGGTTTTTCTGTTCCTTTCGGAATCTTGCATCAGCCTTCTTTCAAAGGCTGATTCGTTCTTGTTTTACAGAGCCCTTTTGTTTAAAAACCCTGCTCTCTAAAAACCTTGATCTTTTGCCATCTTGATTGCGATTTGAGGCGCATTCCAAAGTGATGGCAGCAAGATTAAGGACACCGGTACCGCGGTAATAACAATGAAGGATTGCAGCGCTGAAATACCGCCAGAACCTAGGGAAATCAGAATTAACGCTGTTACCCCCATCATCACACCCCAGAAGGTACGAATAATTGCATTCGGCTCTGTCTCACCACTGATCACCACACTGATGGTGTAAGTCATTGAGTCACCGGTCGTTACGATGAAGATCGTGGTTAAGATCAAGAACAGAATTGAGATAAGCATTGGCATTGGTAGCTGCTGAGTTACCGCCAGTAGCGCACCTGGTAAGTTAAAACCTTCAAACGCTTTACTTACACTGCCTGGATCTGCGATTTCGAACGCAAGACCAGAGCCGCCAACAATCGTGAACCAGAAGCAAGTAACAAACGGTGCAATCAAGCTAATGGTTGATACCAATTGGCGAATACTACGACCGCGTGAAATACGTGCGATGAAGATTGCCATCATTGGGCCGTAACCTAAGAACCAACCCCAGAAGAATACTGTCCACCAGCTCAACCAACCTTCGTCACCACGGTATGTTGCCATCGGGATGAAGTTATCAATCATGCTGCCTACACCTTGGATGTAGCCATTGAAGATGAAGTTCGTTGGGCCAAAGATAAGGATGTAAACCATCAATGCCATCGCCAAAATTACGTTGTAACGGCTTAGCATTTGCATTCCGCGGTTAAGACCACTTAATGCCGACAGTGTGTAAAGAACGATAGCGAACAAGATGATGATCAGCTGTGTTGTGAAGCCATCTGGAATACCAAACAGTTCGTTCAGCGCGTAGCTCACTTGCAAGCCCAAGAAGCCGATAGGACCGATGGTGCCCGCCGCTACAGCGACAATACAACATGCATCAATCAGTGCGCCTGTATGGCCTTTCAGTGCTCTTTCACCTAATACAGGGTAAAGCAGAATACGAGGTTTAAGCGGTAAGCCTTTGTCATAGTGAAGGTGCATAACTACGATAGACGTTAAGCTGCCCACAATTGCCCACGCTAGGAAGCCCCAGTGCATGAATGACTGCGATAACGCGTTCACTGCACCTTGCTGTGCGTTCTCTTGAGCACCATATAACGGTGGTGGATTAACGTAGTGTGCGATAGGCTCTGCTGCCGCCCAAAATACACCGCCACCCGCAAGTAGCGTACAGAAGATGATAGCCATCCAACGGAAGCCATCCATTTCAGGTTTAGCAATACCACCTAGGATAACCTTGCCTGTTCGCCCTGCCGCCAGGCCAAGACCAATAAGAAAAGTCAGAAGAAGAAGCATTTGCCAATAAGGACCGAATACTTTTACCGACCAAGCAAAGCCTGTGTTTACTAGGCTTGATAGCAGCTCGCCATCAAATAAAGCAAGCGTTACGAACAGAGCGATAAAACCGCCGCTGTACCATAGTGCTGGGTTGGTAAGTCCTAATTTGTCTGAAGTTGATTCAGACTGGTTTGTGTTACTTGTTTTATTACTTGTTGTGTGTGCTTGACCCGCATTTACGTTTGAAGATTTCACGCTATTGGTTAAATCAGACATACTCTGACTCCAGAGGTTTCTTTGCAGCTGTCATTTGAATGATGACTACAAGGGTGTATTTAACACCCGCCCTATTATTTTTGTGTTGGGCAGGCTAATCCATGTTTGGGTTACCGCGTTGCGAAATAGACCGTTGTTCCTTTTAAATAATGAATTTGATTAAAGCAGCACTGACTAAATGAACGTCTGTTAACAGGCTGCCTATTAGATGATGACTAGTGAGAAACGCTTAACCCTTGCTTTGCGGCTCTAGGCCATCTTTCAAGAAGTTAAACCAGTTTTCTCCCAAGACTTGCCCAGCTTCAGACTCACTGAAACCATGACGCATCAATCCGTTATAAATATTTTCCATACCCGAACTACCACAGAACCAAGGCAGTGCATCTGGCCAACCTGAGTTGTTTGCAGAACCTTCGCCGTAGTCCATTGCCTTCGACCAACGACCATTTCGCATCCACTCTAGAACCGCTTGAGGCTGGTTTAAGCATAGGTCACTGCCAATTCCTAGGTGCTCTACGCCGACCATGTCAGCCGTAGTCGCAACCATCTGGCAGAAGTCTTCCAACGTACATTGGCTGCCGTTTGGTAAGTGAAATGGGTATAAGCTGAATCCGATTAAGCCGCCGCGTGCGGTTAGAGCTTTAATCACATCATTTGACTTGTTTCGTAGTGCATCATGAGCAAACGTTGGGTTCGCATGGCTGATACAAATAGGACGAGAAGACAGGTCAATCGCTTCAAGCGTTGAACGCTCCGCACTGTGAGACATATCGATGATCATCCCCACTCGGTTCATCTCTTCGATCGCTTGCTTACCGAAACGTGTGATACCGGTGTCGTTCTTCTCGTAACAACCCGTCGCCAATAAGCTCTGGTTGTTGTAAGTAAGCTGCATGATCAAAAGACCTTGCTTGCGCATCACTTCGATAAGACCAATCTCATCATCGATTGGAGAACAGTTTTGAGCACCAAGGAAAATGCCGACTTTGCCGGTCGCTTTTGCAGTTTCAACATCCGCCATTGAATGAATCGGCATGATAATGTCTGCATTCTGCTCGAATCTTAAATTCCACTCAGCAAAGCGAGATAAGGTTTCACGAGCTGTCTCGTGGTAAACCGCGGTAGCGTGAACTGCTGTAATGCCGCTCGCCTTTAGTGTTTGGAAATATTCTCTGTTCCAATTGCAGTATTGCAATCCATCTATAACAATCCGTTGCTGGTACATAACCACTCCTATTGAAAGCTCAGTGTTCTAGCTCGGTTTTGAAAACACGCTCAAATAACATGTTTTCAAAAATGGGTTAAATCACTTGTCTAAGTTCGTTTGCTGCTTTGGTTTGGGTGTTGGCCTGACTCTGTGAATCAGGCCAATTCTTATCAATAGAGAGCTGACTAGTAAGGACGCTGGTAAGCCGTCTTCACTACTGTGTAGAACTCTTTCGCGTATTGACCTTGCTCACGAGGACCAAAGCTAGACTCTTTGCGGCCGCCAAATGGTACGTGGTAATCGGTGCCCGCTGTTGGTAGGTTCACCATCACACAACCTGTTTGCGCTTGTTGCTTGAACATTGCGCTCGTACGTAGGCTTTGAGTAATGATGCCACCCGTTAGACCAAAGCGAGTATCGTTGGTTGTCGCAATCGCTTCTTCTAGGTCAGCCACTCGAATCACGCTAGCCATTGGCGCAAACACTTCTTCTTGGTTCACTTCCCAATCGTTCTTCGTGTTCAAGAACAGCGTTGGAGACATGTAGAAGCCTTCGTGTTTCATGCTTAGGCGTTCGCCACCAAATGCTAGCTCACCGCCGCTTTGACGTGCTTTCTCAACCCAACCTAGGTTCGCTTCAAGTTGGTTGCCGTCAACAACAGGGCCCATGAACACGCCGTCTTCTAGTGCGTGACCCACTTTCAGCTCGCTCATACGTTTGATTAGTGCTTCAACGTATTGGTCGTGAATGCCATCCATAACCACTAGACGAGAAGATGCTGTACATTTTTGGCCTGCGCCAGAGAACGAACCTGCAATCGTTGCATCAACGGCTGTTTGGATATCAGCATCGTCAGCAACCACAAGTGCGTTCTTGCTGCCCATCTCTAGTTGGCAACGAACGAAGTTTGGCGCTGTAGCAGCGGCAACCTTACGACCCGTATCAACGGAACCAGTAAAGCTCACACCATTCACTTCTTTAGAGTTGATCAGTGCATCACCGACTGTTGAACCGCTACCCAGAACAAGGTTGAACGTGCCTGCTGGGATACCTTGACGGTGGATAATTTCAGTAAGCGCAACCGCACTTGCTGGTGTTAGGTTTGCTGGTTTCCAAATAACGCTGTTACCGAAAGCCAGTGCTGGAGCGATTTTCCAAGCCGCTGTTGCCGTCGGGAAGTTCCAAGGAGAGATGATGCCAATAACACCAACGGCTTCACGAGTCACTTCAACAGAAACGCCTGGGCGAACTGATTCTGCGTTGTCGCCAATTTGACGAAGCACTTCAGCCGCGAAGTATTGGAAAAACTGACCTGCACGGTAAATTTCGCCACGACCTTCAGCAAAAGGCTTACCTTCTTCACGAGAAAGCAACGTACCCAACTCATCACAACGTGCAATCAGCTCATCACCAATCGCTTGAAGGACCGCTTGCTTGCGTTCAATCGGCGTTTTTTCCCACTCTGGTTGAGCGTGCTTTGCCGCTGAAATCGCTTGTTGAACTTGTTCAGCACTTGCTTGTGCAAAGTTACCGATGTTTTCAGAAATATCTGATGGGTTAATGTTCGCTACGGTGCTTACACCCGCTTGCCATTCGCCGCCAATGTAAAGTGCGTTTTCTGCTTGAACATTCTGTAATTGAGTCATCATTCTGTCCTTGTAACGGTTAGGTTGCGGTTGAGTCTGGCAACCATCTGATTAATGAATAAAACGTTAATTTATATAAGTAATTACGTTTAAATCTTGTATCTAAAACTGAACCAAGTCGCTTGTATCAATAAACCGCTTTAATTCAAAACAGCTTTAATCCGCAAATTGCCTCAGTTCACAGTATCTTTATTCAGGTTGAGAGGCTGATGCGTAAACCACGAACTCAACCAACATCTCTTCTCTTGCTAACCCTGCAACGACGACCGCAGCACGGTTTGGATAAGGTGCATTGAAGTATTCTCCATATACGCTGTTTACCGTTTTTAGGTATTCACGGTCTGTCACGTAAATTAGAACTTGCACCACTGAATCCATAGATTCGCCTGCACACTCCAACGTATGAACAAGGTTGTTAAAAGTCTGACGCGTTTGCGCTTCAATACCGCCTTCTACTACTGCGCCAGTTTCATCAATTGGAATCTGCGCGGTGTATAGAGTGCCGTTATTAACGATTGCCCACTCTAGGGGTGCTTTTGAAGCGAAAAGCTCGGTTTTTACTGGGTGTTTTTTAGTTTGTGCGTTCACGATTCCATCCAACTTTGTAACAACTATGTTTCAAGATGGTTAAATACTGCACCTTGACGACTGATAAATCTAACGGTAAATTTTGTGCATTTGATAAATAAAATCTATCACCTTGCAAAAAGTAAGGTATAGCAAGGGCTAGAGAAGGATTCGCGCCATGAGTATTAAGCTACAACAGTTAAAACATTTCGTTTTGGTGGTCGAAGAAGGTGGATTTCGAGCGGCATCTCACCGTGCAAATCGATCGCAAGCGGCACTTTCAACTTCGATAAAAGAGTTGGAAAAAATACTCGGCCAGCCACTGTTTGAAACAGGCAACAAATCGACACTGACGCCTTTTGGCGAAATATGCTTGCCAAAGATCATTCAATTTCTGAATGTTTACAAAGCATTAGACAATGATTTGCGCGCAGCGGCAGCAGGACAACAAGGAAGAGTTCGAATAGCGAGCGTGCCTTCGGTGGCCGCAAAACTAATCCCTAGTGTTTTAGGGGCTTTTTGTGAGCAGTACCCGAATGTAGAAGTGAGTTTGATTGATGATAATGCGGCAGGTGTAGAAGCAAGATTATTATCTGGCGAGGTGGATGTTGCCCTCGGCAATAGCTCCCATTTAGAAGAAGAGAGCATCGACTTCACGCCTTTACTTTCTGACCCTATCGGTGTGGTGTGCCTCAAAGACAACCCTATTGCCTCTCAACGGGAAGGAATCGAATGGCAAACTTTGTTAAAGCAGCCCTTCATTCGTAACGGGACTTGCACCCTACTGGACCCAACACCTGCGCGAATGCTCAGTGAACAAGCCCTGTACTCAGTCGAGAACATCACCTCGCTGTTTTCGGTGTTAGAGCTCGGGATAGGCGTGACCACGCTACCTAAGCTGGCTTTCCCAACCAATGAAACCCGCTTGGTGTGGATTCCGTTAATTGACCCACCCTTGCAACGACAAATCGGCATTTTTAGACTGTCTGATCGTACGATCTCGCCACAAGCACAGGCTTTCCATGACTTATGTATTCAATACCTCAGTTATGAAGAGTCATAAGAGAGCCTAGATTAAGTAAATTAGGCAGCGTTTTGCTGCCATTTACTTCCTCAAAACTCGGTGTTTCTTCTCCGCACCATGCTTCACACACACCCAGTCCCCCATTTCACTCCTATATCATCAACATTTAGGCGCTGAATTTTCACTCTCACACACGCAAATAGTGACAAGCTGACAACAATATAAAAAATATTCGCTTATTGATAAGGAGCGACGTACGTTTAATTTACCAGAAAAATGAGAGCTTCCATCATTGCCTCAAACAAGCTTAACCCGTGCCAAAATCACACTTCACAACTCAGCTTGTAAATGAACCTAAGTGTTTGAATAGTCTTAATTGATAAGATCATAAGTTGAAAATTTAGCTCGCTACTCCCTTCTAAAAAGACCCTCCTTTTCACAAGGATAAAGCATCTTAAATATTCATGAATAAAGTGATAGAACTATTACTTTCATAAATGAAAAACACTCATTTCAAAAATGGAATTATTGATGTCAATATTTGTCGTTTTGATCACATAATTTTAGGCGTAATTTATATTTTGTCGAAACGATAGTGAATTAGCTTATTTCGTTTCATTTCGTCAGGAGATATAAAACCAGAAAGGGTTTTTCTTTAAAGCAAATCAAGTGTTATTAACAAGTGAAATGTAATAACAAGTTAAATTTAAACTGTGTTTTATATTAACTTACACTGTTTAGCATAAGGTTTTATTATGAGGCTTAATGGGATTAGTAGCGACATCCTTGTTGCCGCTAAAAGAGTTGTTCTCTGCCAAATAGTATTAGCCATCGGTGTAGTTTTATATGAAGTGTTTTTTGGTAATAAAGTAGATATGGAATCATCAGCTTTGGGCATCGTAATTGCAATGTTGCCACCGCTGTTTGGATTTATATATGCAAGCCTAAAGGTGCGTAAGAATCCTAATTATAGTTTACGTGACTTAATGCAAATGAGTCGTGTCGTAAAAATAACATATACGTTTTTGATGTTTATCTTGGCGTTCCAATTCTTCAAATTGGATAACCCAGTAATATTATATGCGTACATCTTTACTATGGTTGGATACTTCTTAACACCGTTTATTACCGCCTCTAATAGATCGGAGTACGCGTAGTATGGATCAAGTAACTACCGCTCACGAATACATAGAGCATCACTTAACCTTCTTAACTACAGGTGATGGTTTCTGGGCGTTTAACATTGACTCGATGTTGGTATCTTGGATTACAGGTTTACTTTTCATCGGTGCATTTCGCTATGTTGCCACTCGTGGCACTAGCGGCGTTCCAGGTCGTTTTCAATGTTTTATCGAGCTTGTCTTTGACTTTGTTAATAATCTCGTCAAAGAGATTTTTCAAGCGGAAGATAAATTAATAGGGCCACTGGCATTAACCACTTTTGTTTGGGTGTTGTTAATGAATGCAGTCGACCTACTACCCATTGATTTAATCCCGGGGTTAACTCGAGCTGTGGGTCTAGAGCACTTTAGAGACCTACCAACAGCAGACGTAAATATACCAATGTCGATGGCACTCGGCGTGTTTATTCTACTGTTAACCTATACATTTAAAAATAAAGGTTTGAAAGGCTTTATCAAAGAGCTAACTACTCAGCCATTTGATAACCCTCTTTTATATCCTGTTAACTTAGTTCTTGAATTAATAACATTAATTTCAAAGCCAATATCACTAGGCTTACGATTATTCGGAAATATGTATGCAGGCGAGATGATATTCATCCTTATTGCACTAATGCCTTGGTGGATGCAGTGGGCACTGAGTGTACCTTGGGCCTTATTCCACATATTAATCGTATTCTTACAAGCATTTATATTTATGGTACTGACCGTTGTTTATTTAGGAATGGCAACAGAAGAACACCACTAATTAATAACTAAAAAATTAACTAACAAATTATTTTCGGAGATACAAATGGATATCGTAAGCGCAGTTTTATATGTAGCAGGTGCATTACTGATCGGTTTAGGTGCAGCAGGTGCAGCATCTGGTATTGGTAACTTAGCAGGTAAATACCTTGAAGGTGTTGCGCGTCAACCAGACCTTACTCCAATGCTTCGTACTCAATTCTTCATCATGATGGGTCTTGTGGATGCGGTACCGATGATCGGTGTTGGTATCGGTCTATACATCATCTTCGCCGTGGCTTAATCAAACCGCTTTGAAAGATCGATTTATACATAATCAAGATTTAGTGAGGAAGGTATGAACTTAAATGCAAGCATGTTTGGACAAGCAATCTCATTCGTGATTTTTGTTTGGCTCTGCATGAAATATGTATGGCCCCCTCTCACCGCGATGTTAGACGAGCGCCAAAAAGAAATCGCTGATGGTTTACGCCACTCAGAGAACGCTGCGAAAGAGCTAGAACTAGCAAAATCAAATGGCGCGCAACTCATCGAAGATGCAAGAAAAGATGTGACTGAACTGGTTGAACAAGGCCGAAAACGCCGCAATGAAATCATCAGCTTAGCGCAACAAGAAGCCGAGCAAGAAAAGGCACGCATCTTAGAACAAGGTAGAGCTGAGCTAGAAGGCGAACGCCAAAAGATACGCCGTGAACTTCAGGCAGATATGGCAGACGCAGTAATTCAAAGTGCACAGAAACTGATTAGCAAAAACCTAGATTCCGCAACGAACCGAGCGCTAGTTGACCAAATGATTAGCGAACTCTAAGGAGAGGCAATATGTCAGATTACACCAATATTGCTCATCCCTACGCCAAAGCATCGTTTGAATTTGCTTTAGGTGAAAACCAGTTACAAGAGTGGCACTCAATGCTGTCCATTCTTGTGGCTGTCGCGGAAGAAGAAACGATCGCTAGTCAGATTTCTTCAGCAGAAGGTGCTTCTACACACCAAACAGAAGAGCTGGCAAACCTCATCATTCATATTTGCCAAGGACTCGTTGATGACCACGTCATTAATCTCATTCGAGTCTTGGCCGAGAACGGCCGCCTTTCTGTTGTAAGAGACCTGTTTGAATTGTACTGCGAGCTAAAGGACGAACATGAACGTGTAGTGCCTGTCACTGTCACCAGTTCAGAAATGCTGACACAAGATCAAGTTACGTCACTAACAGCTGCACTTGAGAAGAAATTAGAGCGTCAGGTTGAAATGAAGCAGGTTATTGATGACACGTTAGTGGGTGGAATGGTCATCAAAGCGGGTGAAACCGTTATCGATGGTTCTTTAAACACATCAATTGACCGATTGGCTCATCAACTTCACGCGAGATAGGTAACAATTATGCAATTAAATTCAAATGAAATCAGCGATCTAATCAAAGAACGCATCTCGAAATTTAATGTGAGCACCGAGGCTCGCAACGAAGGCACTATCGTATCGGTTCGTGATGGCATCATCACAATCAATGGCCTTGCTGATGTTATGCAAGGTGAGATGATTGAGCTACCAGGTGGCAAATACGCACTCGCACTTAACCTCGATACCCATTCAGTAGGTGCGGTGGTTATGGGCCCCTACACTGACCTCTCTGAAGGTATGAACGTGAAAGGTACAGGTCGTATCTTAGAAGTACCTGTAGGTAACGGACTTCTTGGCCGTGTAGTAAACACATTAGGCGAGCCAATCGATGGCAAAGGCCCAGTGAGTTGTGACCGACTCGACCCTGTAGAAGTGATTGCACCCGGTGTAATCGAACGTAAGTCTGTTGACCAACCTATTCAAACTGGCTACAAAGCGGTTGATACCATGGTGCCAATTGGTCGTGGTCAACGTGAACTTATCATCGGTGACCGTCAGACGGGTAAAACAGCGTTAGCTATCGATGCGATAATCAATCAAAAAGATTCTGGCATCAAATGTGTTTATGTGGCGATTGGCCAAAAAGCCTCCACTATCGCTAACGTGGTTCGTAAACTTGAAGACCACGATGCGCTAAAAAACACCATCGTCGTTGTGGCATCAGCATCAGAGTCTGCAGCGCTTCAATACCTAGCACCTTATGCGGGTTGCACCATGGGTGAATACTTCCGTGACCGCGGTGAAGATGCACTGATCATCTATGATGACCTATCAAAACAAGCCGTCGCTTACCGTCAAATCTCGTTACTACTGAAACGCCCACCGGGTCGTGAAGCCTTCCCTGGCGACGTATTCTACCTTCACTCACGCCTTCTAGAACGTGCAGCACGAGTGAATGCAGAGTATGTAGAGAAGTTCACTAACGGTGAAGTGAAAGGCCAAACAGGCTCATTAACGGCGCTTCCGATCATTGAAACTCAAGCGGGTGACGTATCAGCGTTTGTACCAACCAACGTAATCTCAATCACCGACGGTCAGGTTTTCCTTCAAACCCAATTGTTTAACTCAGGCTTACGTCCTGCAGTAGACCCAGGTATCTCGGTATCTCGTGTGGGTGGTGCGGCGCAGTGCAAGATCATCAAGAAACTGTCTGGTGGTATCCGTACTTCATTAGCTCAATATCGCGAGCTGGCGGCCTTTGCTCAATTCTCTTCTGACTTAGATGAAATGACGCGCAAACAGCTAGACCATGGTGAGCGTGTTACCGAACTAATGAAGCAAAAACAATACTCTCCAATGTCAGTCGCTGAGCAAGCAACGGTTATCTACGCGGCAGAGAAAGGCTACTTGGTCGGTGTTGAGCTAAGCAACATTGCCCGTTTTGAAGAAGCGCTGATTGCTTACGCCAAAGGTCAAAACCCTGCGTTGTTCGAAAAAATCAACGCAACAGGCGATTACAACGACGAAATCGACGGCGCTCTTAAAGAGATCCTAGAAGGTTTTGTTGGGATGAAAGCTTGGTAAGTGCTCCGGTTTGTTAGCTGGAAATCAAAACAAATAGGAGCAGGTTATGGCAAGTACTAAAGAAATTCGCACCAAGATAGCCAGTGTTAGTAACACTCAGAAAATCACTAGCGCAATGGAAATGGTTGCAGCAAGTAAGATGCGCAAGGTTCAAGACAACATGACGCTAACTCGGCCCTACGCCGAGAACATGCGAAAAGTTATCTCTCATGTTGCATCGGGTTCACTGGAATACCAGCACCCTTACCTGCAACAGCGTGAACCTAAGCGTGTCGCTTACATCATTATCTCGTCCGATCGCGGCTTGTGTGGTGGCTTGAACTCAAACTTGTTCAAGAAAGTGTTAGAAGAAATGGAGCAATGGCGCACCAAGGGAGTCGAGGTAGAAACAACCTTAGTGGGATCTAAGGCTATCTCGTTCTTCCACCGCGGCGGCAACGTTATTGCACAAACGTCAGGTCTTGGCGATACCCCTAAGTTAGAAGACATCTTAGGTACGGTGAACGCGATGCTGGGGCATTACGACGAAGGCAAAATTGATAGCTTGTATCTCGTTTACAACCAGTTCGTCAACACCATGGTTCAAGCGCCAACGACCTTGCAGTTGCTCCCCCACCCTTCAGACACAGAGGAAGGTAGTGAGCCTAAGAAAGCGCGTCGTTGGGACTACATCTATGAGCAAGCACCCAAAGACATACTCTCAGAACTGTTACATCGATACATCGAATCGCAAGTGTATCAAGGCATTGTTGAGAGCATTGCCTGTGAGCAAGCAGCCCGAATGGTCGCTATGAAAGCGGCGACTGATAACGCAGGCCAACTCATTGATGACTTGCAGTTGGTTTACAACAAGGCGCGTCAGGCTGCCATTACCCAAGAGCTGAGTGAAATAGTCTCAGGTGCCCAAGCTGTCTAGGGCTAGAAAAGACTGGGTCAAGAACAGAATTTGAGGATTTAAGAATGAGTGTTGGAAAAATAGTTAAAGTAATCGGCGCGGTGGTTGACGTCGAGTTCAGCGGCGGCAACAGCCCACGCGTTTATGATGCATTGAAAGTGACTAGCGACGAAGCAAGCTCGTTAGTATTGGAAGTACAGCAACAATTGGGTAGCAATATCGTTCGTTGTATTGCAATGGGTACGTCAGACGGCTTACGTCGTGGCCTAACGGTTGAAAACACAGGCTCTCCAATCACGGTTCCTGTGGGTGAAGAAACACTAGGCCGTATCATGAACGTGCTTGGTCAGCCTATCGATGAGTGTGGTGAAATCGGTCAGAAAGAAAACTACGAGATTCACCGTGAAGCCCCTTCTTATGAAGAACAAGCAAACAGCACTGAGCTTCTAGAAACAGGCGTTAAGGTTATCGACCTTATCTGCCCATTCGCTAAGGGTGGTAAAATTGGTCTGTTCGGTGGTGCTGGCGTAGGTAAAACCGTCAACATGATGGAGCTTATCAACAACATCGCCAAAGCCCACTCAGGTCTTTCTGTATTTACCGGTGTAGGTGAGCGTACTCGTGAAGGTAACGACTTCTACTACGAGATGAAAGAAGCGGGTGTACTAGACAAAGTAGCCATGGTTTACGGCCAAATGAACGAGCCACCGGGAAACCGTCTACGTGTAGCACTTACAGGCCTAACTATGGCTGAGCGCTTCCGTGATGAAGGTCGTGACGTACTGTTGTTCATTGATAACATTTACCGCTACACGCTTGCCGGGACTGAAGTATCAGCTCTGTTAGGTCGTATGCCTTCAGCAGTAGGTTACCAACCAACACTGGCTGAAGAGATGGGTGTGCTTCAAGAGCGTATCACTTCGACTAGACAAGGCTCTATCACGTCTATCCAAGCGGTATACGTACCTGCGGATGACTTGACCGATCCATCACCAGCAACAACCTTTGCTCACTTAGATGCAACCGTTGTACTGTCTCGTAATATCGCGGCATTGGGCCTCTACCCTGCGATTGATCCATTGGATTCAACCTCTCGCCAGTTGGACCCACTTGTGGTTGGCCAAGAGCACTACGACATTGCACAAAAAGTACAAACAACGCTGCAACGCTACAAAGAGCTAAAAGACATCATCGCGATTCTTGGTATGGATGAGCTGTCTACTGAAGACAAACAGACCGTATCTCGCGCTCGTAAGATTGAACGTTTCTTAACGCAGCCTTACCACGTAGCCGAAGTGTTTACTGGTCAGAAAGGTGTCTTTGTACCGCTAAGCGAAACACTAAGAGGCTTTAAAGGTCTATTAAGCGGTGAATATGACGATATCCCAGAGCAAGCGTTCTTGTACTGTGGCTCTATCGACGAAGTGCTTAACAAAGCAAAATCACTCTAAGAGGTAGGTGCACCATGGCTATCGGAATTACAGATAATACATTTCAACTTAATATTGTAAGTGCGGAAGGTACGCTGTTTTCAGGTCCAGCGTATGCCCTAGCCGTTTCTGGCGCTGACGGTGAGTTGGGGATTCGCCCCGGTCACTCTCCGCTTCTCAGTAAGATCAAACCGGGCGTAACCGTGTTTGTTACAGACCCTAAATCAGAAGGCCAAGTGCTGTATGTCTCTGGTGGGATGCTGGAAGTTCAGCCGGATGTGGTAACGCTGTTAGCCGACACGGCCTTGCATGGTAAAGACATTGACCGCGCTCGCGCAGAAGAAGCGAAATATGCCGCTCTAGAGAACATCAACAAGGGCAACATAGACATTAACTTTGCACAAGCTCAGCTAGAATTAGCGAAAGCCGTTGCTCAGTTACGTGCATCAGAGCTAACCTCTTCTCACACAAGACACTGAGAATAGAACTTAGATGCTTAGTGCTTATGGCTTAGTGCTTAATGTGTAAATAGTCTACCCACTTAAACATGATTTAAGTGGGTAGACTACATCAGGAATCCTCCTCCTCTCTTTCAACTTCCCCCCCCTTCTAACCGCTACTAATACATCCTTTTTCACCCGCACTTACAACATTACTTCTTTGCAAAACGCGCTTGGTGCGGGTCAAGTTCATGACCAAGAGGCTGTGTCAGCGAATGATAAAGCTCAGGCTTACGACCACGAATCCAGCGCCTGCCAGTACACATCTCCAACTCTTCGGCTCTTAGCTCTGCAATCACCATATCGTTATCAACGCTGTCCGTCTCGGTGATGATTTCACCATAAGGGCTTAAGATCATCGCATTGCCTGTTCTCACTTCATCCATATCAACACCGACACCATTACTGAACACCACAAACATACCGTTATCGTGCGCTCTTGCAGGCAGCCAACGCATCAGCCATTCGCGCCCATTCTTGCCCTGCATTTCAGCACGAATCGCCTCTGGGTTTTGATCTCGGTTGAACCATAAATCTGGGGCAATTCGCTTCATCGCATTGGGGCTACGTGACTGACAACCGCCCGTTTGGTGTGGCGCAATCAAAATATCGGCGCCTTTCAATCCAGTGATTCGGACGTTCTCGACCAAGTTGTTATCCCAACAAATCAAGATACCGACTTTGCAACCATGAGGCGTATCGAACACCGTGTATTGGTCGCCGCTGCTCATATATGGGCTAACGAAGGTGTGCAGTTTGCGGTGCTTTTGTACCTCACCATTAGGCATGACGAATACATAGGTGTTGTATAGCTCACCATCGATGCCCTGCTCTATCAAACCAGCCCCAACACTCATTCCAAACTGTGTTGCCAGTGCAATCAGCTGTTGAGTGGATTCACCGTTCGGCACAGGTTCCGCTAGCGCTTCAATTTCATCTCGCGCCAAAGCAGACACATGCCAGTAGCCAGTGATGCACATCTCCGGGAAGCTGACGATCTCCACACCACTATCCGCAGCCTTTTGAACGTATTGCTCTATAACCGATAAGTTATACGCCTTATCACCTGCATGGTGGTTGAATTGAACCGACGCTACTTTGATGTCTCTCTTCATTATTTGCCCTCAAATTTCTCTTTATCGAATTGGTATGAGCTCAGTATAAAAAATCGATTCAATTCCATATAATGAAAGATATTCTTAATTCAATGAGCATTTGGAATGGAATTTGATTTACTGAAAGCATTTTGTCAGTTGGCTAAATCGGGCAATTACCGTTTGGCGTCAGAACAGCTATACATCACTCAGTCAGCTCTCACTAAAAAGATTCAACGACTTGAATCCAATATTGGAGCATCTCTGTTTTCTCGTGGTAGGAATGGCGCAGAGCTGACGCACGCAGGCAAAACGTTACTGGCAGAAGCACAACGTTTAGTTCATTCAATGCAGGCGTTTGAGCAGCTTTCAGGCTCGGTGGTGAAAGGAACTCAGGGGCATTTGAACATAGGCTTTGGCGTGTCCACTTATCATGAAGCGCCCAAGCTGATTGCGGCTTATAAACAGCAATACCCAGAGGTTCACATCACCTTAAATGACACGCCCTCCAAGCAGCAGACAGATGAGCTATTGAGCCATGATCTCGATATCAGCTTCAATCGGATACCCGACTCCACGGATTTAAAAAGCCTAACGCTTTTCAATGATTCGCTTGTGATTACGGTACACAAAGACCTTCTCAAACAAGCGCCAAGCAAAGCTCAAGTTCTCTCTGAGTTATCGAAATGGCCTTACCTAAAACTCGCTCAACATCGCGGCCCAGGACTAGACAAGCAGATCCAACAATATTGCCTTGCCAATAAAATCGACTTATCTAAGACACAAGAAGCCGATGATATCCTCACCCTGCTTGCCTTGGTTTCGGCCAATATCGGTTTCACCATCGTACCCAGCAGTGCGCAGTTCATTAGTAACACCGATGTGGAATTCATTGCGTTAGAAGGCGAACACGCCACTTGGCCTGTCGGGTTGATATGGAATGGAGAGAGTGAAAACCCACTCCGGGATAGATTTGTAGAGTTTGTGGCTGATCAAGCTAAGCAAACATAAAGCCAAAGAGACAAGTAGAGCAAAAGTTAGGGCAGCAGTTGGTTGAGTTAAAACAGCAGTTAGTTGAATTAGAACAAATAAGGCTCTTGATGATTATGCGAATCGCACACCAACCAAGAGCCTAAGCTCGCTTCTCACATAAAGTGAAGTTACTCGTTACTTAATCGGCAACGCAATAACACTGCCCTCGGAACCTTCCCCAATACCAACCGTAAATGGGAATGCGACATAGTGGAAACGTGTTGTTGTTTCGCCATCGTGAATCGCGATGTTCATGTCATAAGTGCCGCCAATTTCCATGATTTTGTCATCTTCTGGGTGGCCCGTGTTCAACTTACGTTTGAAGATAACCGTGTATTTACCGTCTTCCCATGAAGAGAATACTTGGTTGTTATCACCTGCAGAGCCAGCACCCTCTCGGTTTAATCGACCTTGAAGATATTGGCCTTCTTCAATTTTACTTGCGTCGTAAGGCATCACGTTAACGCCTTCGACCATTGCAATCTTCTTGTTGAGGTCGTTGAAGTCTTCTTTATTCAACGCGTAGAAACCGGTTACCGACTTATCGTACATGTACTTAGGCAGGCCTGTTTTCCTATCGAAGTTCCAAGTAAATACAGTGGTGCCTTTATCGTTCAAACGATACTCAAACACATAACCATCATCAGCACTGTTGGTGGGTGCAGAACGCGTCGAACGCCATTGCATCAAATCAACAAACTGCCCTTCAGCTTTTAGTTTATCGATTTCTTCTTGTGGCTTTACTTTATCCCAGTTTACACCGTAACGCTCAGTGCGAGACTCAGGAAGGTACTTACGAATGTCTTTCTGATCTAAGCCAAACGCGCCAACCACATCCAATGCTTGAACATCTCTCGCTGTTGCTTGGCCAATGTCTCGCGCACCACGGTGGCAAGACATCCAACAACCTTGTTCGCGGAACTGCAATACAGAGCCATCGTCAATCATCAACGAGAAGCGGTCTTCATAGATGGGAGTGTAAGGGTTTTTGCCTCGGTCACCGCCAATGATTGTCCATTTGCCTTCTTGGAAAAGAAGCGTGTCATGTAAGCGTGCTGGGAAAGGCGATTCCGTTTTCCACGTTCCTTTCACATAAAGATGTTCATCATCGTGTGCAAACTGGAACTCGGCAGGAATCGAGCCTTTCTTATCTGGGAAGTTACCTAGCCTGTCATCTTGCACCAACATTTCACCAAGGCCTTCTTCCTCCCCTTGGTGGCAGCTCGAACAGGTTTTGGTTTCAAAGCCTTTTTTGAGCGTGCCTTTATGCGCTGGTGAATTGATCCAATCGAAGGTCACTTTACCCGGGAAAAACATGGTTTTCTCAACCACAGGAATGTCGCTCCAATCGACGTCTAATTCCGTGTCATAGATACTCATATTGTAAGCATTGGCACTCAAAGACAGACCACTCAACGCAGCAAGTAAAACGCTATTTCTTATAGAGAACTTTGTCATATTATTTCTTCCCCATCATTCGGCTAAGGGTTTCATCTTTAAGGATAAAGTGGTGATAAAGCGCTGCACCAACGTGCATAGCGACCAGCAGGTAACAGATGATTTCTAAGAAAGAGTGGAGACCAGAAGCAAAATCGATCAAACCTGAATTACGCTCCGCAAGTCCAGGAATGGTGAATAAACCGAACACAACGGTATCTTTGGCTTTTGCCATCGCGATAAGCAGGCCAGATAACGGCATCAGAATCAAAATGCCATATAAGGCTAAGTGAGCCATGTGCGCCATAAATTTTTCGAACTTAGTACCAAGCGCATTCGGCTTTCCCGCCCAGTTCATCCAAACAATACGAGCCAAATACAGCACAATAACCAACATGCCCAAAGATTGGTGAACACCAAAAGCAAATGAATCAGGGTCTGGCGCAAGCAGCATGATCAACAGCGCACCGATAAAGGCAACGGCGGAGACGATGTGTATAAACTTACTGACAGGACTGAAATGCTCGGTAGGGACAAATACCTTCATAATTAATTCCTAAGTGTATCGTTAATAAAGAGAAAATTTTATTGATATGATTTTTATTATCTTCAGCAGCTAATACCACTAAAGTACTAATATTATATTTTCTACTCACACTCAGGACTTTTGATGACGGTCAATTTCCTTTCCGGACAGACGTTAATCTCCAACAAATCATTGAAATAGCTTAATATATCGATGAGAAACTGCAGATTAGAGTTATGTAAAAAAACAAGATAAATTTATTTATCAGATTTAATCTAGGCTGCTAAACATTGTTATCTAGAGGAAATTATTTTGAATTGAAGAGGAAGGGTTTAAATTGTAATAAGAGGGTTTTTCAACAATAAAATCTATTCAGAAAAAGAAAAGGTGAACCTAACATGAGTAAAAATATTAGGTTCATTCATTGAAGCTAATCAATGCTGAATAATAATTAGCTATCCAAATTTCCTTACAGGAAACTCGTTAGCACTCAACCAGTCAGAGATGAATTTCGCGACCACCTTAGGCTGCTCCATTGTCGACAAATGGCCACAATCAGGAATGACGTGAAGCGATACCTGTTTGATGTGCTTTGACATTAACAGGTGATTATCGATTGGACATAACAGGTCGTCTTTGCCTGTGATGATCAACGTCGGAATCTGAATGTCGGCCAGCAA
This sequence comes from Vibrio sp. Vb339, assembly GCF_902751245.1. Classification (NCBI taxonomy): domain Bacteria; kingdom Pseudomonadati; phylum Pseudomonadota; class Gammaproteobacteria; order Vibrionales; family Vibrionaceae; genus Vibrio; species Vibrio sp. Vb339. Next base: position 1,611,832 of record NZ_CADDIS010000001.1, read on the forward strand.
TGGTCTAGCATCGGGGCGAGTCGCTAGTGCTTGAGCGTGAGCCTCAAACCTTTCAACACCAATATTATTCGCCATTTGTGTGATTCTTTGAGTCAGTTCTTGGCTCGCTAACTGGTTCGGATGAATGAGCACTGGCATTAAGATGTCAGGGGTTATTGACTCAAATTCCCCTGCTTTTGCTTTATCGACCAAGGCGTTTCTTTTCTCCGATACCTCTGACTTTTCATCTGCGGAATTGGTGTCCATTAAGATCAAACCTTTCACGCGTTGTGGTGCCTGTCTAAACACTTCAAACGCTAGAATTCCCCCCATAGACAAACCTCCAAGCACGAAAGTTGCCGGTGCGTTCTCTAACACTTTACTCGCCAAGGCTTGCATGGATGTTTCCGTTCCTAAATCACAAGTAAAAGGAGCCACCCAATTGGGCAGCTCTTTATTGACGTCTTGGAACAACGTTTCATCACACAACAAACCAGGTAGCCATAACAGTGGTACTTCTGGTTTCATCATTCGTTACCCTATAGAGTTTGTGGCTGGTCAGAACCAAGAACAACGTAAGTAAAGCTAGTGCCTCTCAGGTTTTCAAGGCTGTATGACGCGCCATCTGGAACACTGAACACATCACCAGTGGTGAGCACGACTTGCGCCTGCTCACCGTCTTGAACGATGTTTAACAATGTATCACCTTCAAAGTTAATCAGTACCTGCTTCTCACTACGTTTGTGTACTGGGATGCTTGCACCTTCAGTCAACTCATAAGCCATGATACTGACGTCATCAACGCTTTTAACTTGGAAGTCGTAGTCAGATGATGGGTGCCCTGTTAACGCAAACTGTTTAACGCCCGGCTTATCAAAATCACCAGAAACCTCTCGGTAATCCTTTTTCAGCGCAACAAAAGGCATCATCTGCTCAGCCATGTAAGTATCAAATTTGCTCAACTCTTCGCTCGTTAGCAGAGGCATCAGCTCAGACTCATTTGGAATAGCATCGCCGTCAATGGTATCAACCAATGTACCGTCTGCTTTTAGGTATAAGCCGTAACCTTGGCTATCCGTAATTACGCTTGGGTGCCAAACCACACCACCACCAGAGTTATCGCCACCTAAAACAGAGTACATAAAGCCGTAATCACGCCCTACTACCTCAAAGCCTCTAAAAAGATTGGTCGGAATAGAGATGACATCACCGTGTGAAAGCACCGCTTCGTGTTCACCTTCGTTACCCCAATAGAATCTAAACTGACCTTTGAAGACCACGAACAGTTCAGCAGTGTGATGAGAGTGCAGCGAGTTCTTAATGCCAGGAGGCTGACCAGCAGCACCTATGTTAAAACCAGCCGTTTCACGAATATGAACGTGCTGACGGCTGCTTTCAGCCACACCAGCACCAATGATGCAGAAGTTATCTTTTAGATCGCTGCCTGGAGTACGTGCATCAATGAAAGCACTTGTACCTGGGATCAGCTCCATGTAACGAACGAGATTATTATTTATTGTATTTTGTAGAGTCATTCTAAATTCCTTCTTACCTAACCTAGCGGCCTGCCACCATCCACTGCGATGGTATTACCCGTTGAAAATGTCAGTAGTTCCGCAGCGGCATAAACAGCGTTGGCAACCTCTTCATCACTGGCTAATCGCTTAAGTGGCGTCGATTGCTCTTGTGCATTACGCCATTCATCATCTAGCCCTTTGACAAATTCGGTATCCACTAAGCCTGGAGCGACAGCGAGCACTCGAATGTCAGGAGACAATGCTCGACCTAAAGATCGTGTCATATTCTCGACTGCAGACTTACTCGCACAGTAAGCCACGTTACTGCCCATTGCGGTTTGCGCCGCAATTGAAGTGATGTTAACCACGCAACCTTTAGCACTGCGAAGTAAGGATTCAAAAGCACGAACCATGGCGAATGGCGCACGAACATTGACGCGGAAGATTTTGTCTATCAACTCATCATTCAAGGATGCTAAGTCACTGTGCGCGACAAACTTAGTCATGCCTGCACAGTTAACTAATAAGTCTAAAGAAGCTGACGACTCTTTTACTTGGTCCGCTAATGCGCTAATCGCAGAGCTATCTTCAACATTGAGTTGATACATGGCATGACCTGAGCCTTGCAAAGTATCTAAGATAGTTTGAGCTGCGCTTTCATTACTGTTGTAGGTAAACACAACGCGGTAACCAGATTGCGCGAGCTTGTGACATATGGCGGCACCAATGCCGCCACTGCCGCCTGTAACTAAGGCGAGTTTTGTCATGTTATGCCTCTACCAATTTTTCTTTGTAACGACGAACACGGATATCAGCTTGCTCTTTATGGCCAGCGAAGCCTTCTAATGCACATAAGCGAGAGCAGTATTCACCGACTTTCAACGAAGCTGATTCCGTTACGCGCTGGTAAGTACATGTTTTAATGAATTTACCGACCCAAAGACCGCCCGTGTAACGTGCTGCTTTATTCGTTGGCAATGTGTGGTTAGTACCGATACATTTATCACCGTAAGAAACGTTGGTTTCACGACCTAAGAATAACGCACCGTAGTTGGTCATGTTATCTAGGAAGTACTTAGGATCTTTTGTCATTACTTGTACGTGTTCAGAAGCAATATCATCGGCCACTTCAACCATCTCTTCGTAGCTATCACATACAATAACCTGACCGTAGTTTTCCCAAGCCTTACCTGCCACTTCAGCAGTAGGAAGAATCGTTAGCTGACGTTCAATCTCTTTTACTGTCTCTTCTGCAAAAGTTTCGCTATTGGTTAGCAGTACCGCTGGAGAGTTGTAACCGTGCTCAGCTTGACCAAGTAAGTCCGCTGCCGCTAATTCTGGGTCACAGCCCTCTTCGTCAGCAATAACCAATGTTTCTGTTGGACCAGCGAACAAGTCGATACCAACACGACCAAACAATTGACGCTTTGCTTCTGCTACGAACGCATTGCCTGGGCCAACAATCATATCGACTGGAGCAATCGTCTCGGTACCAAGCGCCATCGCACCCACCGCTTGAACACCACCAAAGCAGTAAATCTCATCCGCACCCGCCATCGCCATTGCAGCAACAATCGCCACATTTGGTTGGCCGTTAAAAGGAGGAGCACAAGCTATAACACGTTTCACGCCAGCCACTTTTGCAGTAAGTACACTCATGTGCGCAGAGGCAACCAATGGGTACTTACCACCAGGGATGTAACAACCAACACTGTTTACTGGTACGTTTTTGTGGCCCAGTACGACACCTGGCATCGTTTCAACCTCAACATCGTGCATTGAGTCACGTTGGATCTGAGCGAAGTTGCGAACTTGTGTTTGTGCAAATTCAATGTCGTGCTTAGTAGATTCGTCCAATGCGTCCACACAGGCCTGAATTTGGTCATCTGTTAAGCGAAACTGCTCCGGAGACCAGTTATCAAATTTTTCTGAAAGCTCACGTACTGCACTGTCACCTTTCTTTTCTATGTCAGAAAGAATGTTCTCTACCGTTTGGCGCACTTGCGCGTTGTTTGATGCTGATGCTTCTTCAGTGATGCCGTGTTTTAGAATGCGAGCCATGCGTAATTCTCCTTGTGGCGTATGCCTAGTGTTTGCTGATTATTGGTTTTAACAGAGTTTATTCTTTGTTTTTGTATACTTTTGGATACGAATGCAAAATAAACATAAACATTTTTTTAACACTTGGCAAATCAAAGAGAAAATTAAACAAAAACCACATAAACCTCTGTTAAATAATAATTTTAACCAAAAATACCATCAACATGGCATTCATTAACCGCAAAAAACAATCATATAATGTTGCATTGATCACATAGTTTTTACTCTTTTTTTACAACAACACATGTTAAGTTTTGCATACCTTTGCAATGGAGAGATAAAAGAAATGGATAACTTTAAAAACACACTAAACCACGCAGAACTGCTCGGCACATTTGTCAAAACGCCTCACCCACACATCATTGAAGTGCTTGCGCTAGCAGAACTCCCTTTCATTGTGCTAGATGCGGAACACGCCCCTTTTGATAGATCGACACTGGATGCTTGTCTACTTGCTGCTCGTGCCAACCAACTGCCTTGCGTTGTTCGAGTCCAAGATAGCCAGCCATCGACCATACTGAATGCGCTAGATTGCGGTGCTACTGGAATTCAGATCCCACACGTATGCAGTGCAGAACAAGCAGAGAAACTGGTGAAAATGTCTCATTACGGTGAAGGCGGCCGAGGTTATGCCGGTTCAAGCCGAGCAGCAAAGTACGCAACCAAACCGATGGCAAAACACTTAGAAGATAGCCAAAATAACACCGTTGTAATTGCACAAATAGAAGACCCGGAGGGGGTGATAAATGCTGAATCTATAGCAAAAGTTGAAGGCATTGATGCATTGTTCATCGGTCAAGTTGATTTAGCCGTATCTTACGGATCAGCGAGCGTTAACGAAGAGTGCGTACGTGAAGCAAGCATCAAGATCATTGAGGCGGCTAAAAAAGCAAACAAACCTGTAGGTATGTTCGTCGCAAATGCTCAGGCTGCGCGTGACTGGAAAGAGCTTGGCGTGTCCTTCTTTTGTGTGGGTTCTGAACACAAAATGATCATTGATGGCTTTCGAAATGAGCAAGCCGTCATGAAATCATAATTTTTCTTTGTGATTTCAACGGTTACACGTATTGTAATTATCAAACCAGACTCATTGACTATGACGTTGCGCTTGGATTTATCGCGTTATAAGGAGATTCACCATAAAAGCGAAAGTTACTTCTATTGATGTCGCCAAGATGCTTGGCGTATCTCAATCTACCGTTTCTCGGGCATTTAGCCCGACTGCAAGTATCAGTGAGAAGAAGCGAAAAATGGTGATGGATGCCGCTACCAAGCTTGGCTATACACCCAACGCTATTGCTCGTAGCTTGATTTCTAATCGCTCAGGACTTGTAGCTATCGCACTCGATAGTGAATCGAACCCAATGTACGACTTGCAATCTCGTGCGCTCGCGATGGAAATTCAAAAGCGTGGCGGTCAAGTTGTACTCTGCCCTATCGACAAAGATGACCTCGATCTGGCTATCTCACGTGCAATTGAATATCAAGTTGATGGTTTAATCATCGCCACCAGCCGTCTCACCTCCCGAGCGTTTGCACAATGTGAAAAGTTTGGCGTTCACTTAAGCCTGATTAACCGCTATACAGAAAGCATTAATGCGAACAGCGCTGGTTTAGACAACCAGCAAGCTGGCACACAAGCGGCTGATTATTTACTTGATAAAGGCTACCAACAGCTGGCATACGTAAGTGGTGACGCAGGATCAATGACCAGTGACAAACGTTGGTTAGGCTTCTCTGAAACCGCAAAAACACGTGAAGCGGCCTCCCCTATTTTCATCAACGCAAAATACAGTTTTGAAGCAGGATTAGAAGCAGCCAAAGAGCTGATGGAACACACATCAAAACCTGACGCCGTGTTCTGTGCCAATGATATTCTCGCAATGGGCGTTATGGATGGTTTAAGAAAGCTTGGGTGTAACATCCCACAAGACTTCGCAATCATGGGTGTCGATGATATCCCTATGGCAGCTTGGCCGAGCTACGACCTCACCTCCATTGCCCAGCCTATCGATAAAATCGTGAAAAGTGCCGTCGAAGACTTGATGCAACGAATTAACGATAATGAAGATGCGAAGGGCGAGTACCTACTTGAACCCGGCACCATCATAGAACGCGGTAGTACATCATTAAGTTAATAAAGGGGTTGGCTGACATAACCTACACTCAGCCTTACGAAAGTCTCTATTTTCCCATCAATAAAACCCATTCAGTTTAGAGTAGAAGCCCTAATACCATGTTAGGGCTTCTTTCTGTGATCTTGTCTAAAATTTCATCGATTCAAATTAACTTCTTTATCACTTTTACGGATTTGTTATTGACTTGTTAGTTGTGTGTTTATATTTTGGATTCGTATGCAAAAATTAGGATATGAAGTGCGGATAAATAACCCACTGAACAACATGGCTCAAATGAATGCACATAAAAGCCATGTGATGAACAAGGAAGAACGATGAAACGCGCAATCTTTACCTCGATTACTGCCCTCGGCTTAACGCTGTCTAGCATGAATACCTTTGCAAGCAATGTGATCCGCCTTGCTCACGACAGCCAAGAAACATCACCCGTCCATAAAGCAATGCTTCACTTCGAAAAAGAGTTGGAATCTCGCTCTAACGGAGAGCTTGAAGTGGAAATCTACCCTGCCCGTCAACTGGGCGATGTAAGAGAAACCACAGAGCTTGTTCAGCAAGGTAACTTACAGATGACGTTTGGCGCATCGGTGTTACTTTCACCTTACGTACCTGAGTTCAACGTACTTGATGTCTTCTACCTGTTTGAAGACGAAGCGCAAGCACACAAAGCATTGGACAGCGACAAGATCGGCAAACCACTTCTTAATTCAATGGAATCAAAAGGCTTTCATGGCTTAGGTTTCATGGAAGTTGGCTTCCGCAGCATCACCAATAACAAGCAACCGATTAACAGCATTGAAGACTTGAACAGCTTAAAGATTCGTTCAGCGTCAAACCCAACACAAATCAGTGCTTGGAAATCAGTGGGCACAGCACCTACACCACTCTCTTGGGGTGAGATCTTCACTTCGCTACAGCAAGGCTTAATCAATTCACAAGAAAGTGCAGTTTACTCCATCTATGCAGAGCGTTTTTACGAAGCTCAAGAGTACCTGTCACTCACCAATCACATCTACACCAACTACGTGTTGTTCATGAATAAAGAGTTCTGGGATTCTCTACCGAGCGATCAACAAACTCTTATCAACGAAGTTAGCCAAGAAACAATTGCTAAGCAACGTGAATTGGCCGCGCAGCAAAATCAAGAAGTCATTAAAGAACTAGAAGCCAAAGGCATGACGGTGAATGTGGTACCAACCGACGTTCGAGCTCAGATGAAAGAAAAAATGAATGCCGCCGTTTACCAAGAACTGCGTAGTAAAACTGGTGAAGAGCTATTCGACAGCGTGATTACTGAGATTGAGCACCTGTAAATAGCGCCTCGTTTCATCGATTAACTGTCACCGACAAATAACTTTAACGATCTAACCATCGTTATCCCAGGTCTTTAAGGGCATTCTATAAACGAGTGCCCTAAAGCCTATTTTGTCGTGTATTCGCTGGCATTCAATGCCCTTTTCAACATCTCCTAGGAGTGACGTATGAAATGGTTTCGCCTGTTCGACCGATACTTCGAACCAACACTTATTGTGTTCTCTATTTCGTTAATGACCGCTTTATTATGCTTACAGATTACATTGCGCCTATTCGACGCCTCAATTGCATGGGCAGAAGAGCTCGCTCGCTATCTTTTCGTTTGGGCAATGTACTTAAGTATCAGCTACTGTATTCGCGATGACCGACATATTCGTATTCGTCTATTCATCGACAAACTACCGGGGAACTTAACCCACTACAGCTTGATCCTTTCAGACCTTATATACCTAGCTTTCAGTTGTACTGTGGCGTGGTTTGGTTTCAAAGTTATTGGTCGCAGTTTAAAGTTGGGCCAGATAGCGCCAGCAATGGAAATCCCAATCGCATGCTTATACGCATCAGTCCTTGTGTGTGCCATCTTGAGTTCCATTCGCTTAGTGGTCAGTATCAACAAGCGTATTTCAATCATTGCTTACTCGCCAAAACCCGTTCGACTCACTCAGCATCGTTACCGTCACTTGAAAGCAAAACATCGCACTTCTAATCGTTTGTTGGAGTTAAGCTTATGACCTCTGCTTTGTTATTTGGTAGTTTCGGATTACTGCTTCTTATTGGGGTTCCCGTTGGTATAGCACTCGCTGGCGCAAGCATGCTCGCTATATTGAGCCTCCCCTTCTTAAACGTTGAGTTTTTAGTTCAAGGGTTAGTCACAGGGCTAGATTCATTCCCTCTTCTTGCTGTCGTGTTATTCACGCTTGCTGGTAACTTAATGAGCCAAGGCGGCATATCCAAACGCCTTCTTCATGTTGCTGAAGTCTTCTTTGGTCACTTCACTGGTGGCTTAGGGATTGTGGCGATCGTTGCGTGTATGTTCTTTGCCTCCATCTCTGGTACAGGTTCAGCAACCGTTGCGGCTATTGGCTTAACCATGATTCCATCTATGGTTAAAAAAGGCTACGACCGAAGCTTTGCCGGTGCACTGATCGCGTCTTCTGGCGGTATCGGGGTAATTATACCACCGTCTGTTGTGATGATCGTGTACGCCATTACTGCAGAAGTCTCCGTAACCAAAATGTTCATGGCGGGTATCGTACCTGGACTAGTAGTTGGCTTGGTACTTATCGGTTATTGCTTGATCGTATCTAAAATTCGCGGCTACAAAGGTAACGATAAGAAAGCAACATGGCCTGAGCGACTGGTAGCACTTAAAGAAGCAATTTGGGCAATGCTATTACCCGTAATCATTCTTGGTGGTATCTACTCTGGTATATTCACGCCAACTGAATCAGCCGCGATTGGTGTGTTATACGGCTTGTTTTTCGGCATGTTTGTTTACAAAGAACTGGATTACAAAAAGGTCGTGAAGATCATTTTAGAATCTTCGTTATTGGTAGGTGCAGTACTTGTGATTGTAGGCGCTTCAGTTACCTTTGGTCGAATCCTGACGCTTGAGCGTCTTCCAACTGAAATCGCACAGTTCATTCTCTCTATCACGGAAAACAAGCTGCTCATCTTGCTATGTATCACCGCACTGCTACTGATCGTCGGTACATTCATGGAGACATTAGCGGCCATTGTTATCTTAACGCCAATCCTGCTGCCTATCGTGACCGCATTAGGCATGGATCCAATCCACTTTGGTATCGTGATGATCGTGAACTTAGCCATCGGGTTTGTCACTCCCCCACTCGGCGCCAACTTATTTATGGCTAGCCAAGTAGGTAACGTGCCGATTGAATCCTTGTCTCGGGAGATTTTAGGCTGGATTGGTGCCATGCTCGTCGCTTTGATGATCATCACCTTTGTGCCAGCGATATCACTGTTCCTTCCAGAATTATTGCCTTAAGCGCACCCATCAACAAGGCCACTCAATATTCATCTTTGAGTGGCTTTTTCAATCCAACCATTCCTAAACTTATCGTTGCATTCGAATTCATTTTTAATTAAAAAAATCCAAACAAAAAATTAACAACTCAAGTAAATATCCATCTCATAAGAATCATTACTCTAAATTTTCTCTCGTCATGACTTCGATATAACAAATCGTCACAGAGCATTCTCTGGTTTAATACCCACCTCACCAAATTCAATACAATGCAAACAAATACAATGACTTAGATAAATACACACTACATTTAAACCTAATTATCTTGTTCATATACACTCGATAAATATGGAACCATTATTCAATTATCTTACTGAGAACCGTATTTTTAGAGTTGTTAAAAAACAGATCCAACCCACAATAAAGAAACATATGCAAAACACCTCATTGACACAGTGATAACAAAAGGCAATATTGGATACGTAACCAAAAACAATCCAATAACTAATTTTATGACGCATCAGGAGGTGATTAATGGCTATGGTTGGCTTTGATTCTAAATGGCAAGATTTTCCGGATTACATATTAGGTATCACTAAAGAAATCTGGGAAGATCGAGGTCTGAGTACCCTACATAACTATTACTCACCTGACATTATCGTCCGTACACCACTCTCCATCACGAAGGGAAACGAAAAGGTCATCAGCGCGACCATGGGCACACTAGCCGAGTTCCCGAACCGTACCTTATTGGGTGAAGACGTTATTTGGTCAGGGACTCCTGAGCAAGGCATGCTTTCATCACACCGAATCATTTCTACAGCTACTCATACTAATGATGGTGTATTTGGCAAAGCCACAAACAAAACACTTAAGTTTCGAATCATCGCTGACTGCCATGCCATCAATAACCAAATCAATGATGAGTGGATGATCCGAGACATCGCTGCGATTGCAAACCAACTGGGTATGACGTCAGAAGAGTACGCTCGTCAACAAATCGAAATAGAGGGTGGCGTTGAGCAATGCCCCTTCCCTTTCACTCCCCAAGTCGACATTCAAGGCCCTTACCTTGGTGTAGGAAATGACAATGAATACGGCCAGCGTTATGAAGACATACTGCGCCGTGTAATGAGCGCTGAGTTCTCGGTCATACCAAAAGAATACGACCGAGCTTGTATCAGTGAATACACAGGTGGACAAACTGCGCTTTCTCATAATGAAATCGACCAATTTTGGATGTCACTGCGCTCTTCCTTTCCGAACGCTGAGTTCAAGATTCATCACCGTATTGGTCGCAATGACGAAATGATGTCACCACGTGCCGCTATTCGCTGGTCGCTACAAGGCAAGCATGAAGGCTACGGCATGTTTGGAAAGCCTACAGGAAAAGACGTTCACATCATGGGAATCAGCCATGCAGAGTTTGGACCTTGGGGTCTACGCAGAGAATTTACGCTACTTGATGAAAGTGCTGTCTGGAAACAGATTCTCATCCAAATCGGTTAACTATATAAGGAAGTATTATGTTGAACAGCTTGATAGAAAATTTCTACAGAACCTATTTTAACGCTCACTCATCCGAACGGACTCAAGTAGCTCAAGAGATGCTAAATGCTGACGTTAAATGGTGTGTCGCTCATCCGATTAACGACATCTCTGGTGTCGATGCGACTGAGCAAGCGTTTCTATTACCGCTAATAAACTCGCTACCTGATGTTGAACGACGCCCTTCAATCGTTATGCAAGGTGAATACGAAGGCCGCACTTGGGTAAACTCTACGGGTTATTTTGTCGGCACATTTACACAACCGTTATTTGGTATTCCAGCAACAGGAAAAACACTCTACTTACGCTACACCGAAATGGTTTGTATCCAAGAAGGTCAAATTGTTGAATCTTATCTCATACCTGATTTTATTGATGCAATGAACCAAGCTGGCGTTAATCCGTTACGCAAAAGCCTAGGTCATGCTGGATTAGTCCCTGCCCCAGCGACTCAAGACGGTATACATACAGGTAGCGTCGACACTGAAGAGAGTGAGAAAAGCCAAAAGTTAGTGCTCGATATGTTGGCTTGCTTGGGTCGATTTGACGGAAAGCGCCTTGATTCAATGGATCTAGAAAACTACTGGCATGACGATTTTATGTGGTATGGACCAGCTGGGATCGGTACGACACGTGGAATCCAAGGTTTCCGAGACCACCATCAAGGACCATTTGTATTTGCCTTCCCTGATCGAAGTGTCGATATAGAGCTCAACATTTTGTCCAAAAATGACTACGTATCCACAGGTGGTTGGCCACACATGCACGGTACACATACTGGTAGCAGTGGCTGGTTAGGTTTAGCACCTACAGGCAAGCACATCGAGCTTCGCGTTATGGATATCTGGCGACGCGAAGGAGAATTACTCAAGGAAAACTGGGTCGCTATCGATATAGCACACATATTAAAACAGCTTGGTTACGATCTGTTTGAGCAAATGGATGAACAATTAAAAGGACGTGAGCATGTATGAGTTTGGCGCTTTAAACTGGACAATTCTTGGTACTTATATCGTCCTTACTTTAGTTATGGGTGCACTCGTTGGTAGACGTGTCACTTCCGCTAACCAATTTGCATTAGGCGATAAAAATATTCCATGGTGGGCGATCGGTATTTCTGTTGTGTGTACCTATGTCAGTGCTATGTCTTTCTTAGGTGGACCAGCTTGGTCTTACAAAGAAGGCTTATCAGTGATCGCTATCCACTTAAACTACCCGCTAGTGATTTTCTTTATCGTTGCTGTGTTTATGCCGTTTTTCTACAACAACGGTCTAACCTCAATTTATGAGTATCAAGAACGACGATTTGGTAAAGCCTCACGTATCACTCTGTCTTTGATCTTCTTAATTAAACAAGCAATAAGTTCAGCTGCAGTCTTGTATGCAACCTCACTAATCCTCGAGTTCATTACTGGTATCGATGTTACTTACTGCATCGTCATAGTCACTGTTATCGCACTGATTTATACCGTAATGGGGGGAATTGCCGCCGTTATTTGGACAGATGTAATCCAAGCGGTCATTCTGTTTCTTGGCGCATTTATCATCATTGAAGCCGTCTGGAATGGCATGCCACAACCCATGACCGAAGTGATGCAAGATCTCAAGTCACAAGGCATGACGAATGCATTACAAACCAATTTAGATTTGAGTCAAGTTACCACCGTATGGGCTGGCGTTATCGCAATGACAATGTTTCACACCACTGTTTATGGCGGTAACCAAATGATGGTTCAACGCTGTATGGCGGCTAAAAACATGGGTGATGCGAAAAAAGCGATGCTAATGATGGGTTACGTTGCTTTCTTCATCTACTTCGTATTTATCCTGTTAGGCGTGTTATTTAACGCTTATTACGATGGTAAAGAGTTCGAAAATGGCAACACCATTATCCTGCACTATGCCAGCGAATATGGTATGCCAGGCCTGATGGGAATCATCGCGGCAGCTATTCTTGCAGCAAGCATGTCTAGTCTAGATTCCGCTTTTAACTCTATGGCTACCGTCTCTGTTTCTGACTTCTACAAACGCTTTTACAAGAAAAACGAGTCAGAGGAACATTACCTCAAAGTATCGCGTTTCTTCACGGTTATGTGGGCGTTATGTATCATCATTCCAGCCTTCATGTTTGCAACCAGCACCGGCTCAGTTTTAGAAATATTAAGTAAAGCAGGTTCCTATTTTGTAGGTGCAAACTTCTGTATGTTCGTGCTTGGTTTTTATTCTAAACATATTACAGAGAAGGGACTATTAATCGGTGTTGCTGCAAGCTTCTTGGCGATTTGGTATGTTGCTGTTGCGACTGATATCGCTTGGCCTTGGTACTGTGTAATCGGTGTGTTAGTCAATGCTACTGTCGCGTACGCTGCAAGCTTGTTGCTAACCGGTAAACAGACAGAAATGCACCTCTACACCGTCAAAGGTCAACAAACAGAATATGCTCGTTTGCACAAACCGATCAAAGAAGATGGCTGGTATGTTGTGCCGGGTAAAGTCGATGCACCTTGTTGGGGGCTACTCATCATGTTTGTATTCTCTCTCGTTTTACTTTGGGGAATTAACGAGTTTATTGAGAACGCACCGATGTTGATTAACTTTATCCGAATCTGCTCTGTTATTGTTGCTACAAGCGTCATCGGTTATATGATTTACGCGTTCAAGCGCTCTAAGCAATCAAACAAAGTAGAACAAGTCAGTTAGGGTTCTATTTAAATTCAACCTAGCTCATTCAAAAAAGGCTCACTAAATAGTGAGCCTTTTGATATCTGCTTAACGTAAAGCTAGGTCTAACCTTGCTTGCCTTTTGAAAGAATAGCTTTAGAACAGCAGTTTAGAGCTGTACTTTAGAACTATAACTTAGAAGAATTCAATCGAATTACGGCCGCTTTTGTCATCACGTGTTGGCTTTGGCGTGTCCGCTTTCTTCTTCGGTTTCTTCTCTTTTTTCTCTTTCTTTGGTTCAGCCTTTGCGCTTAGCATTTCTGCTTTGCTTTTCTTAGATTCTTTCTTCTTAGAATCCTTTTTAGACTGACCTTTCTTCGCCTTGTTCTCTTTTTTAGGCGCTTCTTTCTTTTTCGGCTTTTCTAATTCTTCTTGTACTGGCTGATCACACACCACTACATAGTATTCTTGGTTGAATTCAAAGAAGTCACCATCGTACATTTTACGACGCTTACGCGTTTCCAGCTCACCATTTACCGCTACGTAGCCTTCAGAGATGATGTGTTTAGCTTCACCGCCACCACTCACTAGGTTAGCAATTTTAAACACTTTGTAGAGCTCGATTGGCTGTGATGAAACATCAATACCAATTGCTTCAATTTCAATCTCTTCGCCTTCTTCGCCCAGCTCTTGGCCTTCGTAATCAGCATCTTCGTAATGTTCTTGGTCCATGGTGACCTCTACCTAAATATGTACTTCTGAAATATTGGGCGCAGTGTAATCTTAAAACAACGAAATGACCATGTTGAATTACGCTTCAAGCATCGAGTTCACTGGATTAAAACTATCTTTAACGCCATAAAACAAAAGAAGAGAACTAACATCATTAGCTCTCTTCTTATTTAAACCATAGCTTAGTTATCGCTTGTTAGGTCGCTAAACCATAGATAGTTAAACCATGGCTAGTTGAACCACAATTAGCTCACTCAGGTGTTTTAAAAGAACCACTTCACGCCGACTTCTGCTTTTAGCTCGTAGTCACCTTCTAGTGTAATGCCTGTTGGTAGAGTGACATCTGCAGATGCGTATTGCAGTTTCGTCATTAGCCACTGAGTTCGGTCTTCCTTAATAGGAGCGTTCATCATGATGTTGAAAGACGTCGACTCAAGTTCCACTGTATCGCCAGAAACGTTCATGTATTCAGGCCATGCTTGAACAAACGCGCCAGAATCGCCCATTGGAATGGTGGCAAACAGGTTTAGCATGTAGCCGTCTGCCGTTTCACCAAACACTTCACCAATGGTGTAGTTTACGTTTGGAAACAGCATTGCACCGCCAGTATAAGCAGGGTTGATCAAGCCAATTGCACCGACAGACATCAACGTATTGTCATCCAAACCCAATGCCGAGTTCTTAGTGTGGATGAAGTCCGCCATGAAGCCAACACGTGGCATCAATGAGCTATCAATTGCTGATACTTGGAAATATTGAGCTCGGCTACCAAGGTAGTCAACGCCCATTGAATCTTTGCCTGGCTTAGCATCTGAGTCGCCAAAGTTACCTTCGATAAAGCCACCGAACTGAGTCGTTTCAGTCCATGATCCGGTTAGCATTGAAGACAAACGGATATCAGCGTCAGAAGTAACAAAAAAAGCAGCTTGTGTATAAACACGAGTTAGATCTGATGGATCAATCACTTGGCTTTCTTCTTCATTCGCCAAAGCAGTACCAGACATTGCAGCTAACATTGAAGCGGTCAGTAATAGTTTTTTCATGTGTAAACCTTATTCTCATTGGAGCCATAGCCGCTTCCGTACTCACATGGCTCATGTTTAATAACTTGGTCAGAGAAATACTCCCTGCCTCCCTCAATTATCAGACGGTAAAAACAATCTTTAAAACTCATAACGAGGGGTAAAAACCATCAATAAAGCAACGACACACCTTTGCCGTCACTTTATTGAGGCTATGGGTTACTGTTGTTTCGTTTTCAGCTTTTCACGGAGTGTTTGGAAAATGGCGTAGAAGCCCGGAGTCATCATCGAACCGACCACCAGCACCATCAACATGCCACCCAGTAGTGCCAATCCAGTGGTGTTCTGAGAGATAGCCCCTGCACCATTGGCAAACACCAAAGGCAAGATGCCAAGGATGAATGACCATGACGTCATGTTTACGGCTCTAAAACGCATCTTGCCGCCTTGGATTGCTGCCTCTTCGATGCTTAAACCTTGAGTTTCACGTTTCAGCTTTGAGAACTCGACCATCAGAATCGCGTTCTTAGCTGCAAGGGAAATCAATAGAATCAAGCCAATTTGACCGTAGATAGACAAGGCTTGCCCACCCGCTAATAGCGCCGCGAAGGTGCCCACAGCCGCAGTTGGAGCTACAATTATGATCGCAGCAGGCAGAGCCCATGATTCGTACTGAGCAACAAGGAACAAGTAGATGAATACCAGTGCTAAAACCAGAGCGATTTGAGCCGTGTTCCCCGCCAACTTCTCTTGATAAGCCATGTTCGTCCACTCATAGGTATAACCCTGAGTAAGAACTTCCTCGGCGATACGCTCCATTGCATCAATCGCCTCACCAGATGAGTAACCTGGAGCTGGATTTAGCTGCAAACGTGCCGCAGGTAACATGTTGTAGCTTGTAACTAGGTCAGGTTCTAATGTCGGTTCGATCGTTGCGACAGCAGACAGCGGAACTTGCTCGCCAAGCGCCGACGGGACATGTATGCGTAGCACATCAGATAGATCATTTCGTTGTTCCCCTTTAGCTTGAACAAAAACTCGGTAGCTTCTTCCGTTTAGTGCAAAGTCATTAACGTATGAAGACGCCAGATGTGTCGCCATCGCATCGTTAATTGCACTGAGTGGGACGCCTAACTGACGCGCTTTCTCGCGATCAATTTCGACGTTGTAATGTGGAACATTGGCACGATAAGTCGTCATCGCATTGGTGATTTCTGGCGCTTGATTGGCCGCTGCCATCATTGCGTAAGTCACTTGCGCGAGTTCTTGAGCAGTGCGTCCAGACGTGTCTTGCACCATGAACTCAAGTGCATCACCGATACCAATACCTGGAATAGGTGGTAGACCCATAGCGATGCTCATCGACTTATCAATGCCATACAATTGCATGTTGATGCGCTGGGCAACCGCAGCTTGTGTATGGTCGCCATCCATTGCAAGACGCTCATCCCAGTCTTTCAAATTAACAAACATGGTCGCTGAGTTAGCGGCAACACCACCGGTCAGAGCATTGAAGCCAATCGCACCTGCGAAGTCTTCAATTGCTGGGTCTTGGTTTAATACCGCTTCAGCTTGACGAATCAAGTCATGAGTACGCTCTTTCGATGCGTTATCAGGCAAGAACATCGCGAGCGCCAACACGCCTTTGTCTTCAGCTGGAACAAATGCCGTCGGTAGCTTGTCATTCATAGTCACCATCGCAGTAATAGCCACTGCGAACGAAACTAAAAGCACTGCTGATTTGCGCACCAATAAAGAGACTGCTTTGCCATACGCGTCTGTTACTTTGTCGAACATTGCATTGAATGCCACAAACCACTTAGCAGGTTTAGGGTTGCGCTTCATAACCATTGCACATAGTGCAGGTGACAAAGTGAGTGCATTGATAGCCGATAGCACCAAAGCGATACAGATGGTGATAGAGAACTGAGCAAACATCAGCCCCGTGATACCTGGCAGCAATGCCACAGGAATAAACACCGCAAGCATGACCAATGTTGACGCGACAATCGGGCCGGTGACTTCTTTCATCGCTCGATTGGTGGCTTCTTTGGCATCAATGGTTTGGTTTTCATTGAGAATACGTTCTACGTTCTCAACCACCAAAATGGCATTGTCCACCACGATACCAATCGCCAGAATCAAGCCAAATAAGGTAACGGTATTGATACTAAAGCCACCCATTTGCATGAAAGCAAAAGTACCAATCAAAGACACAGGAATCGCAATCACAGGTGCAAGTGTTGTTCTGACATTACCTAAGAACAGGTAAGTCACCGCAATCACAAGCCCGACAGCAACAATTAAGGTTTCGACGATACTGCGAATAGACGCTTCAACCGATAATGTGGTGTCGTATGGGATCGCGTAAGTCATACCGGCAGGCATGATGCTTTCGATGTCTTTCAATACCGATTTAACCGCAGCGCCTGTTTCCAAAGCATTGGCATCGGGGTTAGCCTGCATTGCGACTAGAGCAGCATCTCCGCCATTGTAGGTTGCGTAGGCATCATAGAATTGGCTGCCAATCTCTACGTTAGATACATCTTTCAGATAGATTTGATTGCCGTCTGCTAACGTTTTTACAATGATTTGTTCAAACTCTTCTGCACTCGACAGTCGACCTTGAGTGATCAAGTTAAACTGCAATGCGGCATTTTCACGACTTGGACCTTGCCCAATTCGCCCTGCAGGCACTACTGCATTTTGTTCACGAATCGCGTTCTTCACATCAAACGTTGTCACACCTAATGACGCCATGCGGTCCATATCAAGCCACACTCGCATGCCATAGGTCGCACCAATCAAATCACTGCTCGCCAAGCCAGAGATACGAGCGATACGCTCCATGAAGTTTGCTTCAACCCAGCTATTAAGCTCTAGTTCTGACATGGATTGATCTTCAGAGTAGAAAGCAATCGCGAGCAAGTCATCCGGCGCGGCTTTACGAATTCGCACACCACGAGCACGAACTTCAAACGGCAGCATGTTTTCAGCAACAGCAACGCGGTTAGATACGTTAACCATCGCCATATCGGCATCAACACTGTTATCAAAGGTAATGTTTAAGAAGTAACGGCCATCGTTGGTTGAACGCGACTGCATGTAAACCATGCCATCTACACCGTTCACTTCCTCTTCGATTGGATTACCAATCACCTCTTTTACGGTCTCAGCACTGGCGCCCGGCATGAACGCGACGACACGAACTTGTGGAGGCGTCACGCTTGGGTACTCTGAAATCGGCATGGTTTTAATCGCGATCAAACCAATCAAGGTCAGGAAGATCGAGATAACAAACGCAAATTTCGGTCGGTCGATAAAAAATTTACTGATCATAATCTGTTACTCCGCAACTGAAACAGGAGCACCAGGGCGAATGCGTTGCAGTCCACCAACAATCACTTGCTCACCGGCGCCTAAGCCATTTGCGACGAAAACATCTTGTCCAATTCGATCACCTACAACGACATCACGACGTACCGCGTTGCCTTCTTCGATGGTAAGTACATATTGAGCGAGCTGATCTTGATGGATCGCTTTATGAGGAATTTGCACGCCGCTTAATGGTTCTGCACTCGTCAGCCCAACACGAACAAATTGATTTGGCAGCAGACCCGCTTCGCTGTTATCAAAAGAGGCAGAAACCGTCACCGTACCGCTGGCTGCATTCACTTTGTTATCAACAAAAGCGATGTTGCCTTGGTAGTCCGTCAATTGACCATCACGCTCAAGTAATACTGATGTTGCTTGCTTACCTTGAAGCTGATATTGACTCAGTTCGCTTTCTTTAATCGAGAAAGTGGCATCGATCGGATCCATCTTGATCAGGTCAATCAATGGGCCAAAGTTAGGTCCTACCATGTCACCGATAGAGAAGTTACTTTTCCCTAACTGACCTGAATACGGTGCTTTAACTTGGGTTTGGTCTAAGTTGTCTTGCTGAACTCTTACGTTTGCTCGCGCAGATACCAATCGAGATCTCGCCATCTCTAGCTCCGCAATACTCAAATCAAGCTGCGACTGTGAAATACCGCCCGACTTCAACATCTGAGTGGTTCTTTCATGGTTTAGCTGAGTCAAGCTCAGTGCCGATTGCGCTTCAGATAAGGTTGCTTTTGCCGCGTCAAATGCCGCTTGGTATGACGTTGGGTCAATTTCAAAAAGCACAGCGCCCGCTTCGACAAAGGCACCGTCATCAAAGAGTTTATTTAACAAGAAACCACTGGTTCTTGGTGTCAGTTGAGCAGACTCAACCGCCTCCATTCTTCCTATATGGTATTGGATTGGCGAATGTGCCATTTCCTCGGCAAGCACCACCGTTACCGGTGTACTTGGTACCGGAGCAGCTGTTTGCTCCGTAGGTTGTGAATTACCACCACAGCCTGCAAGTAAGATACTTGCGGTTAATAACGTTATTGTTTTTTTCATCGTGTGTTCTCTACAAATACGTCGATACATTGAGTGACCGCATCCTGATTCAATCTGAGGTTTAATCTCAGGTGCCATCACATTTGATCTATTTTCTATTCGGCGTTGACGCCATGATTTCGAGCGAGCGCTTTAACCCGCTTTTCGACTAGCGTTTCAAACCAGCGTTAATCGCACTGATGTCTTCAGGTAAAAGCTCACCACCTAAGAACTTGAGCTGCAGTGACACCAAAATGAAATCAATTTGCGCTTCAGTCAGGTCTTGCTTCGCCGCATAAAGCTGACGAGTTCCGTTCAGCACATCGACAATCGTTCTGCTGCCAATTTCAAAACCTTGTTGAGTCGCAACAAGTGAGCGTTCAGCAGAATGAACAGAGTTGGCATAGGCTTGCTGAGCACTAATAAGGGCATTGAGGTCTTTTTCTGCACCGCGGATTTGACGCGTCACGCTTCTCCAAGATTGCTCTTGAAGCTGAACGGCTTGTTGGTATTGAACTTTGGCTTGTTGTACTTCGTTGCTGGTTGCCCCGCCTCGGTAGACAGGCAAGGTCATTGCTACACCTGCAAACACGGTTGAGTTATCATCAATGCTATTAAACTGCTGCTTTGACTGACCCATCTCGGTTCTACGAATCTCGCTCGCAAACGTATAACGGTACTCAGCAACCAAGCCTAACGACGGTTGATGCCCAGCTTGCGCTAATTCAATCTGCTGCTTGCTTAGCTCAACCAGCTGTTTCTGAATTTGCATCTCAGGGTTAAATTGTTGCGCTTTTTCCTGCCATGTCAGCGCATTTTCTGGCGTTGGAATATTGGCGTCGTAACGGTCAGTATTCAGTGGATAAACCGACGTAAACTCATTGCCAGACAGCTCGTAAAGCGCGTCCAATGATTTCTCAACTTCGTTTTCAGCCACAATCACCGATGCAGAAACCAAATCGAACTGAGCGCGCGTATCAATCACGTCATTTTCCGGAATCATCCCCAATGAAAATTGACGTTCGGTTTGCTTAAGTTGCTCTTCGATCGCTTCTTGTGTCGCTTTGGTTTGCTTTAAGGACTCTTGCGCTTTAAGGGCATTGAAATAACCCACCACGACTTGTAAAGCGAGGCTCTCTAACGCGACTTGGTGTGAGACTTGGCTGAGCTCAACCTGTTGATTACTTAGCTCATTTGCCGCGTTCAGTTTCGCGTTATAAAGATTTTGCCCAACAGAAATAGACGCCTGTGCCGCGTTGGTGTCTATCTCGTTGAGTGTGGTGTAGCTGTTTCGAAGCACACCATACGCAAGGTTTGCATCAACCTGAGGTAAATACGCGGCACCTACTTTGTCTGCACCATAGGTCGCACTATCAATGGCTAGTGCTGCACTTTTTAACGCAGGGTTATTGTCGAGAGACTGCTGATACAGCTCGCTTAAGCTGACACTTTCAGCCAATGCTCCGTAGCTCGTTAATGCTCCGGCCACCAGCACAGCTAACGCCGAGATCTTCATAGAAAATCTCGGCGTTCTGCGATTAACGGCAACCGAACTTGGAAGCATTGAAGTTTGTTTTTTCATGGAATGACCCACCAACACATCAAATGGATGAACGGACTTGCGCCCTTTTGAGTCAAGTTTTGCGATTTAGGGAGTTGAGCTGTAGCGCCGTCGGAATCAAACTTGTTCTAAGTCATGATTTACTGGCAAAAACCGAGGGTTTTGTGTCGGATTCCACATAGAATTTGGATTTAATTAATTACTTATTAAATAGATTTAAATCAAAATTAGTCATAGCACCCACTGATAGAATCACGTCATTACCTATTCACTGAGTTAATCTCGTAAATGTCCGATTGGATTTGTACTCGTGGCTACATCACTTGGTTTCACCTAGAAAACGGATTTGGTTTTGCTAAACCTGATCACGGTGATATTGATGTACTCATTCACATCAGTGTCATTGAATTTGATGGTGAAATTAACTTAGAGGAAGGTCAGCGAGTTTATATGGAGCTTGAGGAAGTAAAAGGTAAGCCTCACTGGAATGCCGTCAAAGTGCTACCTCTGGTAAAACCATTCTCCGGATTAGAGTCAGTATGATGAATACTCATCAACGAGGTCGTCCTACGCTGTCGCCAGTTGTGAAGCTTGCTAAACACGTTGTAAAAGACTACCAAGATTACGTGAGCCTTAACCTTCGTTATCAAGCTCAGTTTCGTCAACACTACCCAGACCACAACGCAGAGCAGTTGGCTCTCATTAACGCCAACATCATCAGCGCCTCCGAGGAATATAAGATTTGGAGCAGTATTGACAACCTAATGCTGGCTGCGCAACGTCATTCTGATCCGATCAAGCAATGGCAAAGCATCCAAGAGAAGGTATTAGGTAATGTGCAGCAACTTATTGGCCTGTACCAGCTTCGGATTAGATCGCTTCCGGCGCAGCCAAGGTCAATACTTGTGTGTGATTTCGCGGATCAGCTTTGGCTCCATGAGCAGGCTGTCACGCAAAAAGGAATCTCACAAAAGCGAATCTCTCAAACAGTAATCTCGCAAACGTTAGTTTCGCAAACAGTGACCTCTTGGCTCGAAAGTACATTAGTTAAGGCGACTGGCTTTCAACAAGATGATTGGTTCTATACCGTCACTGAAAGCTTCAAATCAAGCATCAGAGAGCTTAACGGAGCTTTATTGAATGGTTCAGAAAGTCTCAATCATTTCTGGAGTGACGACACCTCGTTTGTGCTTGAGCGCATCAAGCATCAACGAAAGATCATTCGCTTACTGATGCTGCATATTATTGACAACAAAATAGATTCATTGCTGCCAAGGCAAGCACAAAGCAGCGCGGGCAGACCAGCACTCCCCTTGCCTGTGCAATTAATGCGACAAGAGCAAGCGCTTCAAGATACGTACCTCGAATACAGAAAGGTGTGTCATGCACACAACCAAGCAGCATTAAGCATCGAAACACTGGCCGCCAAGGCGCTCGAAAAAAACAGCAAAGCAACAACCCAAACAAAAGCCGGTAGAAAACCGATGAGCGAACTGCAAAAACTCGTCAATCAGAGCCTAGTATTAGAAGATCAGATACTGTGCCAAGAACATCAGCTTAATGAGCGCACCATCGATTGTTCAAAATTAAAATCTAACCAAAGTAGCGATGTTGAAAGTGGCTCGGCAATAGATAAACCCGTTAAGAGAGGACGCCCCACACTCTCGCCTCAAGACCAAATAGCTCGATTAAAAGCCAAACTCGACAACATAAATCAAGCCATTGAACAGTTGAAATCAAAAACTAACTCAGCGACCGCTGATACGATAGTGAGAAATATTTTGCAGTATCAAAGCCTTTGGCTGACCAATAAAATAGCGCACGCTGATCGCATATTAGCGAAACAAGAGAGTCCACTTGAGCTTGCTCGGCGTCGCAAGTGGGCTCAAAAGTTACTGACGATACGATCCACCTTAAGTAAGATTTAGACTTAACCTTGAGTGAGCTACGATGAGTTTCTACCTATTAAATCAAAATCTGCTTTTTAACAGTCAAAGCGGAAAGCTGTTAAACCTGACGTCTTTGCAAGAGACGCAACTGCGTTCCAATGAGTGGAAGTTGCTGTCACTTTTCATTGAACATTCAGGTTCTGACCTCACATCAGCATTTATTCTTGAGGCCATTTGGGAAAGTACGCGTGCAAAATCGAGTGTCGCCACCGCGGTAAAAAACTTGCGTGCCCAACTGGGAGATTCGAGCGAACAACCAAAGTTCATCCAAACTCAAGTGATGAAGGGCTACGCCTACATCGGAGAAACTCAAGCGCTCACTGAAACAGAATACCAATCATTGATTGCTCGCCACGCTTCGTTATGGTCAAAAACAGCAAACTGGGTTCAACATAACAAAACCTTTTTTATTCATAATCTTATCCGGACAGTTTGCGTTCTATTTATCGGCTGGAACTTAGTCGGCTTATACCACAATGGCGCATTCAGTCGCCTAATCGCAGAGCCGACCATCGCGCCACCTATCCCGATGTTAATCCATCAAAACGCTGAGACGCCAAGTGATCAAGACATTCAAATCTGCCAATCGCTACTGATTGAAGCTCAACAGAGTGCACTCTTCGATACTTTACCCTTTCATCGAGAAAGCTCTGCCCCGTCACTGCCGAGATTGTATTGGCGAGATCACAATAAGGAGGTGCTTGTATGTCATCTATCACCACTAAAATAATCACAAGCGGTTTCATTATTGTGGCGCTGATGTCTTACGTCATCAAAGACATCTACATTTCTCAATACAGCCCAGAATCGGTGTTTGTCGATCAGTATTGGTCGTATAAGCACAGAAGATACCCAGGTCAATTTGGTTACTTGGCTCAGTTATGGGATATACGCGTCGTCGAGACGGAGTCTGAAGTCCTCATGACTAAGGACAAGTCTTATCACGCCATGCACTTCAATTTTTTCGCCCCATCAGGTTCCGTTGCTCAGGTGACGGTGAAGTTCGACACTGAGTGGCAACGCTTTGAAAACAACCATATCCAGTTTGATGTGATTGCAGACTCAATTCGTTTAGAAGAAGCATCAAGGAAAATTGATCAAGTTAAATTCCACGCTTTCTCAAGAGATATAATCCTCCGTATGTTCTCAACGCCAAGAAAAATCATCTCTGTATCTTCACATGAAATCATCACTGAATTGCCGTATATAGGTTTGGTAAGGCAGATAAAAATAGACACACCGCATTTGCTTGAAGCGCGTTAATCGAACTCGAAAAATAAACACCTAGTATTGATCACATTTTCATCTCATTACCGACGATAAAATTTAGCGAATTCAGCATTAATGCAGGATAATTTCCATCATAAAGTCTAAGTTTACTTACTATTGAGGTTTGAACATGTTTTCTTATGAACATCTATTGGCATTTTGCACCACGTACGAAGCATCTTCATACAGCGCAGCTGCCAAAAAGTTAGGCAAAGACCGCACCACAATACGAGACCAAGTAAAGGCCGTCGAAGACTTATATGGCGTTACGCTATTTGAAATCATAGGAAAGAAAGCAACACCGACTCAAGCCGCCGATCATATCTATCAGCGATCCAAGGTTGTGTTAAATAACACCGAGAAACTCAGTACCTCATTAGAAAACATTTACATGGACGAGATGCTGACACTCAATATCTATCACGATATTTCCCTGCCACTCAATTTGGCCGTCAAAATTGAGCACGCTTTACAAGAAAAATGCCCAGAACTGCGTGTGCATTGGCTGCATCGTAATCGAGAGGACGCGTTTGATAACATTGAATCTGAATCGAACAGCATCGCGCTTATGGAGCATAAAAACATCCAACGTTTTAGTAAAAATATCGAGTTCTTCTCTTTGGGCTATGGCAAGCTAGGTATGTATGCAGGAAAAAGAAGCAAACTCCCTCACCTCAACGCGCTATCAATTGAAGACTTAAAGTTAGACAAGCAATATGTGAGCGAAAACCATTTCAACACGCTACCAGAGCTCTATTTTATTTCCCCACAGTACCACCTAGTCAGCAATAACGACCTCTTATTAGAATTGGTAAAACATGACGGTTGGGCAATCATGAGTACCGATCTAGCAAAGCCCCTAGTCCAGCGCGGCGAGTTGGTAGCTCTCCAAGTAAAACAGGTCGCAAATCATTTTAATTTTGGACTAACCTTGTATTACCCAGTATCAATGGGTAACAAAGAACCACTACCTACAATCAAGAAAATCACTCAAGCACACTTCGCCCCATAGTTATATTAATGGGTTAGGTAACAATATTAACGTGTTATCTAGCCATATTGATGGATTTTAACCCGCATATGCGAATTTTTCGTTTCTAGATTCAATGTCATGATGATTGCGTTCTCAAATTACAAAGGCATTCATCATGAATAAGAAAATTTTATCTACCGCTATTATTGCTACCTTCTCTATGGGCGTTGTTACTGCCGCCGAAGCATGTACCCGCTTGCTTTGGGATACACAAGATCAAGGCACATTCGTTTCACGTACAGTGGACTGGTCAGAACCAACCAACGTCCACCTCGTCAACATTCCAAAAAACAGCGCTTACCTTACCCACTTAAATAACTCTAACCAAGTAACCTCTAAATATGATGTCACTGGATTAACAACTTATGGGCAAATTACTGATGGTATGAATAGTGAAGGGCTTAGTGGTAATGTGCTGTACGACCGAAACATGGATACAGATGACTCAACGCAAGCTGACGACTTAGGTACGCTGACCTACCTTAAACATGTTTTATCGCAGTTTAGTACTGTTGAAGAGGCCGTTAAATTCGTTGAAAAATCGCAACCTGCCATTGAATTCGTACCCGGTATTCCCGTTAGAATTGCTCTGCACATTAGCCTTCAAGACACATCGGGTGACTCAGCAATTATAGAATTTAGAGCAGAAGGACCTCGAGTATGGCATGGCGCGGAATACACAGTAATGACCAACCAACCCGATTACGACCAACATCTGGCCAATGTAAAACGCTCTAAACGCGGTTGGGGGCCAAAAGAAGCACAATACTCACAAACCAACTTAGGGACTGGCGGTAATGCCAACCCAGAAGACAGGTTTGTACATTCAAGTTACTACATGGAACACCTTACGGAGCCGAGCAGCGTGATCAACGGTATGGTCAAACTGGACTCGCTTACTTACAAGATCCCACATGATGCGCCAATTGCACCCATTGATGGTGTGATGTCTGGCTACGCGACGGAATACGCGGTTAACTATCACCTACAAACAGGAGAAACGTTGCTTCGCTATCAGTGGGGAGATGACTTCACTCAGCTTCAATACAATATGCGAGATATCCAAGAATCTGGAAAAGCGATCAACTTCCAGTTAATCCAGCCAGGTTTGATTGGAGATGTGACTGAGACGATACTCGAATCAGCAAAATAATCGACTAGAAAAGAGGCTAAGTTTATTTAGCCTCTTTACTCAAACAGATGGTTGTTCTCTCGCCCATAATCCACACACCAACGTATGATTTGTTGGAATATAGGATGATTGTCTTTGCCATGAGGAAAGAACACATTTAGACCAAGCATCCCTCCTCGTCCTAACTCCTCAAGCTTCAACTCAACGACTTTACCCGACTCTACTAGGGATCTCATATAGTGCTTCGGCATCACCGCCCAACCGCCAAACTTCAACAACTCACAAAGTAGATCACTATTACTAACGGTATGTAAAACTGGCGATATTCTTGCAGAGGCGATATCCAAAGTAAGCATATTCTCGGTGATGTACTGAGTCTCTAAACGCAGGTGGTTCAGTGTTAGATTTGGCTCTCTAACCAACGGGGAATCACTTCTAGCAAAACACGCGAGTTCCACATCCCCAATCGATTTCCAAGCAATAGGCTGCTCTGGATACAACGATGAACGGTTCGGCATAATCGCGATATCCGCTTCGCCGTTATCAAGCATTTTTAATGCACGCTCACGAGTGCGATGTTGCCAGTTAACGACTACTCCCGGGAGTGTTTGCTGCACCTTTGATTCAATCGACGTCAGCAAGGCCAATGGTGTGATCACATCGTAAACCAAGTTTATGGTGTGCACGTCGTTCTCAAATAAGCCTTGGCTTTGCACATACAGATCACGGTTTTGACGTTCAACGGTTTTAGCTCGCGGATACAATTGTTTGGCTTGGTCGCTCGGAACCGCCTTTCTTCCTTGTATGTCAAACAACGGATAGCCCACCATATCTTCGTACGCCATCACATGCTCACGCACCGTTGTCCTTGATTTATTTAGTATTTTTGCTGCTTGGCTATAAGAGCCTTGCTCATAAACCGCAATGAAAGCACTCAACTGTTCTAATGTATGCATATGATCTCAACCTTTCACTTGATAGGGAAAGCCTAACAAAACTGACTTTGTTGTTCGAGTTTACTGGTTAATTATATGAGCCATACCTTGTTCCGATACAAAGAGACGTTTATGAAAAAGCTAACATTAAGTGCATTAAGCATTGCATTAGTGAGTCAGTTCTCAGTCGCCGCCCCTGATGTTATTTTTACTAACGGTGATATCGTCACCATGACAGGCAGCGCTGAACGCGCTCAAGCAGTAGCCGTTAAAGATGGCAAGATTGTCGCGGTCGGTGACACCCAGCAGCTATTAAGCTCAAAGGGCGACAATACTGAAATACGCGATCTCGCGGGCAACACCATGACACCTGGCTTTATCGATTCTCATGGCCACTTTGCACAGTATATTCCGGTCATTAATTCACCTTACGTTTACCCTTCACCTCTCGGCGAAGGTAACAGTATTTCTGACATTCAGCGTATCATTAAAGATCACATGTCAGACCCTAAACTCGACCCAGAAAGACTTCACTTTGCGATTGGTTACGATGACGCAGCCGTTGAAGAAAATCGCCATCCAACAAGATGGGAACTGGACGAAGTGACTGGCGAATACAAGTTGTGTGCACTCCATATTTCAGGGCATTTCTTAACCTGTAATTCAAAAGGTTTAGAGGCTATGGGTTACAACCAAGAGTCTGAAAACCCACCGGGAGGCGTATTACGACGTGATGAAAATGGCGTACTAACCGGTGTACTCGATGAGTCAGCAACCTACCCAATGTTCCAACACATTGCGGTTGCTGATATGGAAGAAGCTCTAACCAATGTGAAACTTGCTCAGGATATGTTCCTTGCTTATGGCATCACAACAGCGCAAGAAGGCAAATCGAACACTCAACTTACTCACACTCTAAAAGCCCTTGCCGACCAAGGCGCCTTCTACATGGACGTCATTACTTACCCTATGTGGAGCGAGTTTGAAGGTTCAATCGAAGTCATGCCAATCGGTGAGTATCACAACGGCGTGAAAGTTGGCGGGATGAAAATTACCACCGATGGTTCACCTCAAGGTAAAACTGCGTATTTGTCGACTCCGTACTGGGAGCCGCCACACAGCCATGCTTACCACTATCATGGCTACCCAGTCTTATCTCAGGAAGAAATCAACCAATGGGTCGATCTCGCTTACAGCCATAACGCACAGGTGATTGCGCATACCAATGGTGACGCTGCCGCTGATCTTTTCATTAATGCGGTTGAACACGCAGCCGAAAAGCATGGTGAAGCCGATCGTCGCCCAGTCGCAATTCACGCTCAAACCATTCGATTAGACCAAGTAAAGAGAATGGCGAAACTTGATGTGATTCCTTCTTTCTTTGGCGCGCATACCTTCTTCTGGGGAGATTGGCATAAACGCTCTGTGCTTGGCCCATGGCGTGCCGCTAACATCTCACCAATGGGATGGGCAAATGAGTATGATTTGATGTTCACAACGCACATGGATGCACCTGTGCTGTTTCCTGATCAACTGTTGAACATGTGGACCAATGTGAATCGCGTAACACGAAGTGGTGAGACTCTAGGTGAGCATCATAAAATTGAGCCATACCAAGCACTAGAAGCCATTACCATCAATGCGGCTTACCAGAACTTTGAGGAAGACTCTAAGGGAAGCATCGAAGTTGGAAAGCGTGCTGACTTAGTTATCTTAGCGGAGAACCCACTCACCGTTGACCCTATGGATATCAAAGACATCAAGATCTTAGAAACCATCAAAGACGGCAATACGGTTTACGTTAACCAATAGTCTACTGAGCTCCCCAGCTGAGATTATCCTTGGCTGGGGTATCACGACAAAACGACACTTTTTGTTTCTATTTCGATTTCTATTTTTCGTTGATGTGCCCAAATCTAAATTTTCGCCTATAGATTCTTGATTGCGTAACCCTTCAGTACTTCAACCAAACCTTTATACACATTGGTATTTTCAAAACTCGTTGGATAGAAGAATGAGAGCCCGAACTTCGCGCTGTGTGAAAGCAACTCATTGAACTCTATTCGGCGTAGCTGCTTCGTATTCACCGCTTCGGTCGCTAAGCTTTTTGGAAGTAACGCCCAGCCATTCACTTTCACTAACTCCAATAACATATCGTTATTACTAACGGTGCGAAAATACGGTGATATACCCAACCACTCAGGCATGGTTTTGCTTTGGTTCTCACTGATGTATTGCGTTTCTAATTGAAGATCTTCAAGTCGAATCTCACCGATTTTGAACAAAGGACTATCAATCCGTGCGTAGGCAGCAATATCACCGTCACCAAGTTTGATGGCGCTGATTGGGTATTCCGACATGTTTTCCATTCGGTGCTGCATGATCGCAACTTTGTTGTGGGCTTGTGTCACATCAACCAAGATCTCATCTCGATTTCGATGCAGCCAATTGAGCACCATGTCAGGGTGAGCCTTCAAAACATGCTGTTCTATCTCCACCACTAAATCATTGGGCATCAGAGTATCGTGATAAAAATCTAAACGGGTCAGCTCTTGTTGATAAGCATTCATCATTCTTAGATGCAATCGCTCACTGTTTTGCACCAGTAATTTTGATTGCTTATAAATAGAACGTGCAAAGCTGGTTGGTACTGCTTTTTTTCCTTCAATCGTAAATAAAATGGTTCGATAGCTGTCTTCTAGCGCTTTCACTTGTTCTCGAATGGTCGTTCTATCTTTACCAATCGCTCTCGCAGCCTTGCTATAGCTCTGTTCGTCATACGTCGCACAGAATGAGTTTAAGTGTTCATAAGAAAACATCCCTACCACCTTAGATAATTAATGTTTGGTTTTACCCATCATTATGCGTTATTAGAAACGTAATAACACTGCTAAATTAGCCACAAATGTGAGGCGAAGAGAGTTTTCACTCTGTATTTGAACGATAAAATTCGCTTCTCTATGTATTGGCAGTAAGCCCAGAAGTTAGCTATACACACTTATTTGAACAGAGTTACGCATTGCTAATTATGGGTTTACCGCCTCTCTTTTCTTGTCACTTATCCGTGAATACAAAGAACTGACTTTCTAAGCGCTCACAGGAAGATTGATTTTCCAAAGCGCGATGGTCGACTGAATCCTCTCATAGAACAAGGCCGTTAGTTGAGAGCAATAGGATCCATTATGAAAAAGCTACTTCTCTCAACGGTTATTGCTGGCCTAGTCGCCACACCAGCTTTCGCCGAAACCTCTACTAGCCCTATCACGCTCTATGTATCGAACGACATCATTACTCTTTCAGATCACGATCATAGCAACGTCGACGCTATCGCAGTCCAAGACGGTAAAATCCTCGACCTTGGCGATCAAAAAACACTTACCACTAAGTACCAATCTAAAGATGGTTTTACGATTGATAAATCATTTGAAGATCGCGTTCTTACACCGGGCTTCGTTGAACCTCACGTTCACCTTTGGCTGATGGCGTTATTGATCGGTACAGACTTTATTACTCCTGCTGATTGGGATTTACCGTGGGGCAACGTTGAAGGCGTAATAGGCCATGATAACTACTTAGCCCGTTTAACTGAGTTAGAAAGTGAACTGGCAGAAGGCGAACCATTGGTAAGCTGGGGCTACCATCACTATTTCCACGGCAATGAAATGAGCCGCGAGTTGCTGAATAACATTTCTGAAGATCGACCAATTATCATTTGGCATCGCAGCTTCCACGAATTGTTCTTCAACGATGCAGCGATGGAAATGCTAGGTTGGTCTGAAGAAGATTGGACTGGCGAAGGCTATAACTACGATCAGCTAGACTGGGAACGAGGCCATGCTTATGAAGCTGGAGCTAAAATCCTTCTCAATGATGTAATGGGGTTCTGGGTAAATAGCGGCATTTTTGCAACCGGGATGGAGCGAACCAAAGATTACATCCACTCTGGTGGTATTACTACCGCGATTGACCCTGGTGTTGTTGCAACACCTGAGATGTTCGAGCAAGTAGTCGACATTCTTGAAGACGGTAACTTCCCAATGGATTACTGGTTAATGCCAGCTGGTAACTTTACCTACATGATGGCAGAAAACGACCCTGCCAAAGGTAAAGCGATTGCCGAAGGTTTGACTCAGCACCCGTCTTATCAAGGCGAACAGATCAAATGGCTACCTAAATTCGTTAAGTTGTTCTCAGACGGCGCAATGTACAGCCAGTTAATGCAACTTAAAGATGGTTACACCGATGGTCACTCAGGTGAATGGTTGCAAGAGCCTAAAGATCTTGAAGCAAGTATGCGTCCTTACTGGGAAGACGACTACACGATTGTTATCCATGCCAATGGTGATCTAGGCTTTGAGACTGCACTGAACATTGTCGACAAGCTCAACAAAGAAAAAAGCAGAGACGATCACAGAACCAGCTTCCATCACCTAGGTATTACCGATAAAGACGACATCCCTAAAGCCGTTGAACTTGGCGCAAACTTTAGTGTAAACCCTTACTACACACATATTCTGGCTGAGCTTTACTCTGAACAAGGTATCGGTCAAGAGCGTGCGGAAGTGATGGCGCGTGGACGTTCATTCATCGATGCGGGTGGTATTTTATCATTGCACTCAGATTCACCAATGGCACCAGCGCAACCACTAGGGTTAGTTTGGGCTGCTGTAAACAGAATCGGTCTGTCTGGCAAAACGGTAATGGGACCTCAAGAGCGCATCACGGTTGATGAAGCAATGCGCGCAATCACGATTGATGCAGCATACACAGCACGTCTAGAAAATGAAGTTGGTACCATTGATATCGGTAAAACCGCCAACTTTACCGTACTCGACGACAACCCATACACGGTAAAACCTGAAGACATCAACAAGATAAAAGTTGAAGCAACGATTTACCAAGGTATCCCTGCTCCTGTAAAAAACAGTAACTCTGGTTTAGCCATGACTGAGCAAAATATGAAAGTTGTGAATGTAATCAACAGATACCACAACGCTCACGGTCATCACCACCATCATGATCATGACCACGATGTGTGTGCGACAAGCTTGTACTTCCAACATGCTCTTACGGCGATTCAACAGAAATAACGTAGGTACAATAACGATGAACATTACTCTAAGCTGAGCGAAAGTATCTCAATAGCTTAAGCTTCATTGTTATCAAAAAGTGGTAGTGTGACCTCAGCGTCCGCTATCACTTTTTCTTTTTATGGTACATGTTTACCGATTCCGCGATACAGAAACCCCTATATTCAGATATCTCTATACAAAGATCTCAAACTCAATTCGACACGCTCTCACACCTTCAATCCCCTATCTCACGGCTTTCCACAACACGACCAAATGTGCCGACACTTAGCAGATCATCGAGAATGCTTGCTGTTTGGTGGTGCAATCTATTAGCCACAACATAGCTCAACAAGTGCAGCTTTCTAAATACTGGCTCTAGCGAATTGAGCCCATACCGTGAACAGATGTATTCGTCGTTCCTGAAACTTGGCACTTGGCACTTGGCACTTGGCAAGGTAAAAGCCCCACACCTTCTCATTTTAACTGGCTAACCTCTTTTCGTAGCATCTCACCTCGCCTCATGAAAGCCACATAAATCTGATTTAATTGCGCTGTTTACCACCATAACTGTACCCTTCTTCATCAGCCAATCTTCTCTTTTGTTTTCCTTTGATGACACCGGTATTGAAACGTCTATTAAGCAGATGAAATGCAATGAAAAATCAATAAATACAATAGCTTAATAAAAACATAAAAACTTCAAAATTAGTTTTATCATCACCAAAATCGATAACATGACCCGGTCAATTACAACTCAGGTCAATACTATGTCTACCATTTGGGAATTAGATATGGGTTATCTAGAGTCACTTGGCAAGGAGCTACGCGGATACATTAAGGATGATGAAGTGACGGTATTACCCCAGCTTAGAACGCAATATCTTGCCGAGCTAAATGCAGTTATTGAAAAGATGGTTTCGTCTTCAGCGAAAACAGATCAAATGGAGGCATTGGTAAAGGTTTGCCAACATATTGTGACAACGGTCAACACCTCTCGCTATCACCGACTTAGCCAATGTATCGAGCGTATTCACTCACTCGTCAACAAGTTGCGTCACCAGCAGAACGCGGACTCTCAGCCTCTTAACGCTGATGCATTGTTCTTACTCGCGCAAAACCATGGCATTGCGATCTCAAGACACGACCTCAACGACGGTAAAGCAAGTTCGGTGTCTTTCGCTTACCAGCAAGGTTACCTATCCATTTCAGAAGCGTTTGATGCATTGAGTGCACTGTTTAAACATCAACGCCATTCACAACTGGCTAGCACGCTAAACAGCCCTGCTTATCTATCTCAATGCGCTTAGCCAGATTACGTTCTAACAATAAGATTTAATTATGAAATTTTTATCATTACCCTTTTGTTTAGCTCCACTTTTTTTATCGTCTTTAGCTAATGCAAGCCAACCATACTCTGATACATTAACCGGTGATTGGGGAGGAGATCGTAGTCACATTAAAGACAACGGACTCTCGCTAGATGCTGAATACACCAACGTTTACCAATCGGCGGTTTCTGGCTCACCATCAAATTCAAATGAGTTCACACACCGTTTTGACCTGTTTGCAGCACTTGATACCGAAAATGCTGGCCTATGGAATAACGGCACCTTTCGCACCCAGTTGATCTATCTAAACGGAGATGCGAACGACTTTGGCTTCTCCAGTTTGTCAGTACCGAATTCAGCCCATTACGCAGACAGCAGTAGCCCTTTCTTCTCATCCTTGTATTACACACACAAGTTTGATGACAACACCAACCTACTTTTTGGCAAGATCGACGCGTTTGAGCTACTACGAAATGCGCCATTCTACGGTGGTGCAACTCGTCATGGCTTCATGAACATTGCTTTCTCAGCTCCACCAAGTGGCGTGACTCCCCCATCATTTATTGGCGGCATCCTGAACCACACCATCGGCGATACACGAATCACGGCGATGATTTATGATCCAAGAGATCGATATGCTGACAACTTAGGATTCAATGATTGGTTTGATGATGGCGTGAACTTCTCATTAGGTGCAACTCACTCATTCAAACTGTTCGATAGAAGTTCTACGTTTGGTATGTCTGGTACATATAGCACTGAAGAAGGAGTGGATTACTCTTCTTTGGGTGAGACCGCAAAATATAAGTACAACATTCGAGCTCAAGCAACACACAATATCTACGAGAACAATGACGATACTATCGCCGTCTATCTAAGAGCAGCAGCGGCAGACGGTAATCCAAATATCATAGACGGAACGTTTGTTGGCGGCCTTGGAGGCAACGCTTTCTTCTTCGACAGACCTCAAGATCAATGGGGCGCGGGCTACTATTACTACAACTTGTCTAATGCGTTACAAAACAGCATTAGCGATTTGCCACTAGGAGCTGAATTAAAAGACGAGCAAGGTTTTGAGATCTACTACGCGTTCCAAGCGACGCCATGGTTAACCTTTACAGCGGATGCGCAATACGTCACACCTGCAGTCAGCACTCAAAGCAAAGTCGCGTTGTTTGGCCTAAGAACGAATATCGTTTTCTAGCTATGTAGGAGATCGCGCACTAGCCGCTATTTTTCCTAACGCACTCAATAAAAAAGCTCATGTGCAGTATTAACGACGCATGAGCTCGAATCAGATAAAGATCTTAGTGATTATTTATACCTAAAACTACGATAGTTTGATGACAGGAGTAAATTTGAACATGTCTTGGAAAGTACAAAACTCTACAGGACCATGAATCAAAGAGCCAAACGATTGAGCGATACGCTCACCAATGCGCTTCGCAGTCTGTTGTAATTCAATTTTATCTTGCTCTTCCAACTCAATAACGCGATAGCTCAGCGTAATATGAAAGTGATAGTCATCGAAGTCAGGCATATTGATACCTGTGGCTGCTTTTAACGCTTCACGACACTGCTTAAGTGCTTGAGTAGACTGCTCGTTAGCTGGTTTAATACGAATAGCAGTACCGCCAATAGGGCAATTGTAAACGTAGTCGAACATCATTTCAAAACCACCTTGAGCGCCTATCTGGCTTGCTTCTGTCGCAAACAAGTCGGTAGTTGCCGATAGTTCAGCGTCTAGGTTGAGTTTCGTCGTCCATTTATGAGCTTCACGAATTTGATCACAAACCCCTTCAAATACCGTCATGTGCATACTTGAAATAGGCAAGAATGAGAACTTGCTGCCACAGTCCATTGTTTTTAACTGATCTTGCGCCCAACGTAATTCACCAATCAAAGGGAGCGATTGATCTAAATGACAAATAAAAGTGTTGCCAGGGAATGCTCTTACGCTTCCATCTTCATGGAACTTCACACCCACACTTGGTGCATATTTCATAACAATTATCCGATGTTTTATTAAATACCTAGCGTGCGAAATACTGGGAACATGCATGCCCCATAGGTATTTAGCGACGATCCAATTTTTGAAGGAGAGAATTGAGCCATTGCATACGAGCGTTCAGCTTCTTCCCAAACCTTGTCTAATGCGATTTCATCAATAATTGCTTGGCTGATATGTTGAGGGCAAGAACCACCAATAACGATACAATCTGGGTCGAACCATCCTAAAGTGACGACTAGCATGGGCTTAAGCTGAGCAGCGGCAAAACGCACCCATTTTGACACTACAAGGTTATCTAATCCTGGAATATCTTCAGGACCATCCACTTCCAGTCCTGATGCCATCAATTGATCCAACAATCCACGAATAGTAGGCTTGTTTTCTTCACCAAGCAGGTTGAAATATGTTCCTATTTCGCCAGCATTATGCCGACTTCCACGGTAAAGTTTACGATTGATGATCACACCGCCACCAACACCATGACCAAGCTCAAATAGAACCATGTTTTTGACGTCAATCCACTTACCAGAATAAAACTCACCAACAACGGCAACATTACAATCATTATCTATCCAGACTGGCCATTCAAATACATCTCCAAAGATGCTTGCTAAATCGACACCTCGCCAATGTTCCATCTGAATGATAGTGCGAATCGACTTGCCGTCACCTTCAGAAGGCCCGGGCATTGACACACCAATACCTAAAATACGCGCATTCTGAATTTTATGTTTGTCTACCAGCGAGTCTATTTTCTGTTTGATGCTCGATAGCACTTCTGAAATTGGCGAATCTTCTGCGTAATCCATGATTTCAGTATCGATCACTTCCCCACAAAAGTTTGCTAATGCGACTTCTATACGATGAATATGAAAAGCAATACCAAATGAAAATGCTGCATATGGATTAAGCTGTAATGGAATGATCGGTTGCCCTCGCCCAACTTTTTCACGAGGCCCTTCTTTAATCATATTCATAGCCAACAGTTCTTTCGAAATACTGGTAACAGAACCGCTGCGTAAGCCCGTTTGCTCTACTATTTTAGCGCGTGGAACCGCGCGATGTTCACGACAAACCGC
Organism: Vibrio sp. Vb339; assembly: GCF_902751245.1. NCBI lineage: Bacteria > Pseudomonadati > Pseudomonadota > Gammaproteobacteria > Vibrionales > Vibrionaceae > Vibrio > Vibrio sp. Vb339. The sequence goes on from NZ_CADDIS010000001.1 coordinate 1,648,606, forward strand.
CAGTAGTTTTTTCTGCCCTGGTGTTAATTCTAGTTGTAATGGTTTTATCGGCGTCAACATGTTCGGTGGTTCTCTATCTAATGGTTTTAGTTTTACTTTTTAACTCTAGGAAATGTAAGCGATTAAATCGCATCCATACCGGACTCTTGTACTAACTCTTTCAACATATCAATATCGTCATGGCTAATCATATCAACGAGTCCAAACCTCAACCATTGAATAATTTCACTATGTGCATCGTAGCCATAATATTGGTTAAGCCATTGTGTCGGTTTCATATTTTTATCTTTATTCGGTAAATACAAACGCGTGGTCAAACCCGATTTTTTGTACTCTTCCAACACCGCTTGAGTCGTATATGGGTATTCAACACAAACTGCAGAAGCATTCGATTCAAGCACTGCATTTAACTGTTTTTGGTAGTGCGCAAGCGTTACAACTTGTAATTGAATATTTGGCAAACGCTGTTTCACAAGGTTAACTAAGGTATGGTCAAAGCCTAGCAATTGGATATGCGCAAGAGCATTGGGTGTTTGTTCTATCAAAGCAGTAAACTGCTCAGCAAATCGGTAATGGTTACGCCTCTGTTTTGCCTCAACAATCAACCCAAGTTGATGTTTAACCGCCCATTCAAGCACTTCACTAAATGTGGAGATTGACGTGTTTTCAAATGACGGGTGAAACCAGCTACCGAAATCCAACGCTTCTAGCTCAGATAACGTCATTTGCTCGACATATCCACTTCCATTAGACGTACGGTCGACACTTGGATCATGAATAACGACCAACTCTTCATCCGCAGTCATAGCAATATCAATTTCTATACAGCTGGTATTACGCTCTACAGCACTTATAAAAGCAGGCATAGTATTTTCTGGGCAGCGAATACAGTCACCTCTGTGACTATTTACAAGAATCTGCCCTTTTTTCGCCACATCAAAAGTAAACATAAATCGCCACCAATTAAACTACCCCAAAAAGTTTAATACAGAATACAGAGCAATTCAGCTTTATGTCAACCTAGAAATACACACCAAAAACCAGAAATAAAAACAGCTATAAAACAATGGTTTATTAAACTTTCCGTGATCGAAGAATGATTTCTGTGCGAAAAATATCGATCGTTAATAAAACTGAAATAAACTGTAAATAATCTAACTCGAAATTTAAACTTTTAAAAAAAGGTTAATCATGGCAATTTTGGAACTTCGTTCTGTGACGAAAACTTATGGTGACTTTTACGCATCAAAAGAGATCTCATTCTCTGTAGAACAAGGCGAGTTTGTCACTCTACTTGGACCAAGTGGTTGCGGTAAAACAACATTGCTGAAAATGATTGGCGGATTTCAAACACCTACATCTGGAGAAATCCTGATGAACGACCGTGTTGTGAACCAGATCCCGCCAGAAAAACGTGAAACAGCAATGTGCTTTCAATCTTATGCGTTGTTTCCACATTTAAGTGTTTCTCACAATATCTGCTTCGGCATGGTTCAGCAGAAGATCGACAAGAACGAACAAAAACGCCGTTTAGCAGAGATTTTGTCTCAGGTTGGTCTGATTGAACACAAAGACAAATTGCCAGCACAATTATCAGGTGGTCAACAGCAGCGAGTCGCTCTAGCTCGTGCAATGGTGACTCGCCCTGACATCATCCTATTTGATGAACCTTTATCTAACCTTGATGCAAAAATGCGTGAGGGGGTACGTTTCGAAATTAAAGAACTGCAACGCCAGCACAACCTAACATCTATCTATGTCACACATGACCAAGCTGAAGCGCTAGCGATGAGTGACAGAATTGTCGTGCTTAACGGCGGCAACATAGAACAGATTGGCACACCTGAAGACATTTACTATCGTCCAGCTAACCGTTTTGTTGCCGACTTCATCGGTGCTGCAAATATCCACAAGGCGTATGTGGAATCAACGTCGGAAGACAACCAGTACCGAGTGAGTTGTAACATGGCTGAATTTGTCGTTGAATCAGCAGAAGCACCACAAGCTAGTGAAGTTTTTGTTTGCTGGCGTCCTGAAGATGCAGAAATTTGTAAAAAGGATGAAGCCAATAGCTTTGAAGTTAAAGTCGAATCATCAGCTTTCCAAGGTAATAACCTAGATGTGTTTGGATGGGTAGGTACCGAGATTCCTCAGAAAATTCGCTTACAACTGAATGGTCGAGTTTCTGCTCAAAAAGGTGAAACTATTCATGTAAAACTGCCTGAATTTGGAATTCGCTTCCTAGAGGGAGTAAGCGCATGAATCTCAAACCCTACTTATTGCTGATTCCGGGAGTTGGCACCATTGCCTTACTCATGGGAAGCGCGCTCTATGTGGTGGTCGCGCAAAGCTTTGGTATGTTCAGTGTAATGGGCGAAACCAATGCAACTCTTGAATATTGGCAAGCGACTCTAAGCGACCCAATTTTATGGCGCTCAGTAACTTACTCGCTAAGAACTTCAGTACTCGGTACATTAGGCGCTGTCATACTGGCCTACCCTATTGCACTTTGGTTACACAAACCTATCCCGGGTAAACCTGCCATTATCGGTGTTCTCCGTGCTCCTATGTTTGTCCCGGGGCTTGTTGCTGCGTTCTTATTAATGAACGTGATTGCTTACCACGGTATTTTCAACGAATCATTATTGGCATTAGGCATTATTGATAAGCCCATGCGTATGTCTAACGATAAGTTCGGTTGGAGCATTGTAGTGCTGCAAGTTTGGAAAAACTTACCGTTTGCCCTAATCCTGATCAGTGGTTCAATTGCCAGCATTCGTGGAGATCTAATGGACGCTGCTCTAGACCTCGGCGCGACTCGCTGGGCAAGATTCTGTCAGGTGATTTTTCCGTTAACAATTCCAGCATTACAGGCTGCATCTATTCTGATTTTCATTGGCGCACTTGGTGATTTCTCGTTTGCTTCCGTAGCAGGTTCTCGCAGCAGCTACTCACTGGCTATGTTAATGAACATTACCGCAACCCAATATTACGAATGGGAGAACTCAGCAGTGATCGCTATGGTCATCATGCTTCTCGCAGGCTTCTCCGCTGTCGTTCTTACTTTACTAACTCAACCATTTCTTACACGTAAAAGCGTTGTTGTTGATATGGAGAAAGCATCATGAGTCGCCTACGCAACTTAACGAATACCCAATGGGTCATGTTGATCTCAATTAGCTTCTTTGTGCTAGTGAATTTTCTTTGGCTGGGTGTGCCATTTGCTATGGCTATCATTTGGTCCCTAGTCGATCCAAACCACCCATGGAGTTACCCAGACTTATTCCCACAAGTTCTCTCTTTTGGACGTTGGGTTGAAGTGTGGGAAAACACTTCCCTACCAGAAGCACTACGCAACAGCTATTCGGTTGCGCCAGCGGTAGCTATTTTGACCATCACTTTAGCAATGCCGACAGCCTATGCCTTTGGTCGCATGGAGTTTCGTGGCAAAAAGCTTGCTGAAATGGTGTCACTGCTGCCGATGGTTATGCCTTCAATGATCTTGGCTGTCTTTTTCAGTGCCATGCTCCTTGAACTAGGTCTAACTGATCCATACGTCAACATTGTTATTGCGCATACAGTATTGGCCCTGCCTTACGCAATTCGTATTTTGTCGGCAGGTTTTAAAGCCATTCCACAAGATTTGATTGATGCATGTTCAGATATGGGCGCGGGTAAGATTGGAACTTTTAAGCATGCATTCTTGCCTATGCTCAAACCAAGCTTACTTGCATCGTCAATCTTCTGCTTGGTGATCAGTATTGAGGAATTCAATATGTCCTACGTACTTGGTGCACCAGATTTTATTACTGTTCCAACCATCTTATATTCGTTTTTGGGTTATTCATTTATCAGACCTGATGCTGCCGTTGTATCTCTGATCCTTGTGATTCCAAATGTACTACTGATGTTACTAATTGAACGTTTATTGAAAGGAAACTACTTGTCTCAATCGACAGGTAAAGCTTAATTTCGTGAGGATACAATGAAAAAAACTCTACTAGCAGCACTACTTAGCGCCACAGCATTTTCTAGCTTTGCATACGATGTAAACACAATGACGTGGGATGAAATTGAAACTCAAGCGAAAGAAGAAGGCTCAGTAACTTTCTCAGTTTGGTATCTTCAACCTGGTTTCCGTAAGTTTGTAAAAAGCTTTGAAGAAGAAACGGGCATTAAAGTTCGTATCCCTGAAGGCACTCACGATGGTAACCGCAACAAGCTTCAAGCTGAAAGCCGCCGTGATGAAGGTTCTATGGATGTAGTGGCTCTTGGTCCAACAGCATTGAATACGTTCAAACTAGAAAACACTCTTCTAAATTTAAATAAGCTTCCAGAAATTCAAAAGCTGAATCAAACAGCAGAAGGGATCAACTCTAAAGGTTATGGCGTGACCTTCTGGGGCAACCAAACTGGCCTTGCTTACGATCCTAGCCGTATCAAAGAGTCTGATTTACCACAGACCTTTGAAGAAATGGAGAGCTACATCAAAAGCAACCCAATGGCATTTGGTGTAAATGATCCAAACGGTGGAGGAGCTGGTCAGCGCTTCATCGAGTCAAGCATTCGTCACCTATCAGGCGAGTTCGATATGACAGAAAAGCTTGATAAGAAAGTCGTAAAATCGTGGGCACAAACTTGGGATTGGTTTCAAACGAACGAAGAAGATATGCTAATCACAGCGTCTAACGCAGACAGCCTTACACGTATCAACGATGGTGAAATTACACTTGCACCTGCATGGGAAGACCACCTAGCGGGTCTACAAAAGCGTGGCGCGATTACTGATCGCATCAAGTTCTACATCCCTGAATTTGGCATGTCAGGCGGTGGTAACTTCGTAACAGTGGCTAAAAACAGTCAACATCAAGCTGCATCTCTAGTATTCATTAACTGGTTAACATCAGCAAAAACGCAAACGGCACTAAACGCAGAGTTTGGTACAGCGCCACAGCACCCTGAAGCAGACTCTTCTAACGCGCTGATCTCACAAGATATGCGAAACAACTCAACCGAACCGTTTAACTCTGAGTACAGTTCCTACCTGAAGAAGCAATTCACTCGTAATGTACTGATGCGTTAAATTAAATCTTAACTACTAATGCTCGGCCTTACACCAGTAGTTAAAACAAAAAAGAACGATATGTTGAGTATCGTTCTTTTTTATTAAGCACCGTAAAGTATGAATAAAATCAGCTTATATTTGATAGCGAAACTAGCTGCTTGGTGTATTCATGCTGCGGATTACCAAATAAAGTCTCAGTGTTGCCCTTCTCTATTACCTCGCCAGCTTTCATCACAATGGTGTAATGACATAGGGATTTCACGACATTCAAATCATGGCTGATAAACAAATAGGTCAGGCCATATTTTTCTTGAAGTGACTTCAGTAAATCCAGTACTTGAGCTTGAACGGTTCTGTCGAGTGAAGATGTTGGTTCGTCTAGCAAGATAAACTCTGGCTTTAAAATCAAAGCACGAGCAATCGCAATACGCTGCCTTTGGCCGCCAGAAAACTCATTTGGATAACGGTGACGAGTTTCAGGATCGAGGTCTACCTCTTTCATTACGTCACAGATGCGTTGGTCGAGTTCGTGCTCATCCAATTGTTGGTGCACTAACAAGCCTTCACCAATCACTTGCGCGACCGACATTCTTGGGTTTAGCGCAGAAAACGGGTCTTGAAAGACCACTTGCATACGGCTTCTAAACGGAAGCATCTGTTTTCGATCTAAACCTTGAAGCTGTTCACTCGAGTAGGTAATTGATCCTTCACTATCCACCAGCTTGAGTATCGCCATACCGGTCGTCGATTTACCAGAACCACTTTCGCCAACTAAACCGATTGAGTGCCCTTTCTTCAAAGTGAACTCCATGTCGGTCACAGCTTTAACATGAGAAATGGTTCGCTTGAATAAACCACCCGTGATCGGGAACCAAACACGAAGTTGATTTACATCGAGTAGCGGTTTGCTTTCGGGTGACACAGGAACGGGCAAGCCTTTCGGGTCAGAGTTGATAAGCTTTTGCGTATAAGGGTGAGCAGGCGCATTAAACAGGGTATGACAGTCGTTACTTTCAACCAAGCGACCATCTTTCATTACCGCTACTCTGTCGGCAATCTTACGAACGATACTTAAGTCATGAGTGATAAAAAGCATCGCCATACCGAGTTCTTGTTGCAGGTCTTTTAACAGATCGAGGATCTGCGCTTGTACCGACACATCCAATGCAGTTGTCGGCTCGTCAGCGATAAGCAGCTCAGGTTCATTGATGAGTGCCATTGCAATCATCACACGTTGACGTTCTCCACCAGATAGCTCGTGCGGATAGGCTGAAATCTTTTGCTCTGGGTAGCGAATACCCACCTTGGATAGCCACTCTATCGCCAAGGCTTGCGCTTTATTGGTTCGCATACCACGGTGAATCGCGAGGGTTTCAACAAGCTGTTTCCCAACTCGATGAAGCGGATTAAGCGACACCATGGGTTCTTGGAAGATCATACCGATGCGACCACCACGAATCCCGCGCAGTTGTCTTTCAGAACAACCCAGAATGTCGGTGCCAGAGAAGTTAATCTTACCATTCAAGTAATGCGACGAGCCTTTAGGCAGCAATTTCAATACTGAATTGGCGGTAACCGATTTGCCTGAGCCACTCTCCCCCACCAGCGCTAATGTCTCACCTTTGTATATCTCCAACGAGACATCATGAGTCACTTGTTCTATCGAATCTTTTCGCCCGAAACCAACCGACAATTTGTCGATGGTCAAAACTGGAGAAGCAGGCGTTGTATTTGAAGTCATAACCTATCCTTACTTCTGTTGATGTGGGTCGAAAGCATCACGTACCGCTTCACCCACGAAGACCAGTAACGTCAGCATCAGAGAAAGCACGACGAAGGCAGAGATGCCAAGCCAAGGCGCTTGTAAGTTAGCCTTACCTTGCGCCAATAGCTCGCCCAATGAAGGTGAACCCGCAGGAAGACCAAAACCTAAGAAATCTAACGACGTTAATGTGGTGACCGAGCCTGAAAGGATAAACGGCATCATGGTTAACGATGCAACCATCGCGTTGGGTAGCATGTGACGAAGCATAATACGTTTGTCATCAACACCCATCGCTTGCGCGGCTCTTACATAATCAAAATTTCGGCAGCGCAAGAATTCAGCTCGGACAATCCCAACTAAACTCATCCAACTGAATAGCACCATAATTCCGAGCAGCCACCAGAAGTTCGGCTCGATAAAACTCGATAGAATGATCAACAAGAACAGGGTGGGCATGCCCGACCAAACTTCAATGAAGCGCTGACCAAACAGATCCACCCAACCACCGTAGTAACCTTGGGTCGCCCCAACAACCACACCAATCACGCTCGATACAATCGTCAGAATAAAGCCAAATAAGACAGAAATACGGAACCCATAAATGATACGAGCTAATACATCTCGCCCTTTATCATCGGTTCCTAGCCAGTTCACTGAATCAGGCTCCGACGGCACCGCGCCTGAAATATCAAAGTTTATCGTGTCGTAGCTAAACGGAATGATTGGCCACACGATGTAACCGCTGTCTTCAATGAGTTCGATAACATACGGGTCTTTGTAATCCGCTTCGGTTTCAAACTCGCCGCCAAATTCGGTCTCTGCATACTCATTAATGACAGGTACAAACCACTGATTATCATAAGAAACCAAGAGTGGCTTATCGTTGGCGATGATCTCGGCGAACAGGCTCAGTCCAAACAGAATGGTAAATATCCACAGGGAGATAAAACCACGCTTGTTTGCTTTAAAACGTAACCAACGAGCTTCAGCTAAAGGGTTGTTAAACATTTATTATCAATACCTTTTTATTCATTCGCCATTAACGCGCTTCAAAATCAATTCGAGGATCAACCCAGGTATACGTCAGGTCGGAAATAATGCTCAGCACCAAGCCAAGCAAGGTCATGATATAGAGAGAGCTGAACACCACTGGGTAATCTCGCTGAATGGTCGACTCAAAACCAAGTAGACCGATGCCTTCGAGTGAAAACATCACTTCAATCAACATAGAACCCGTGAAGAAAATACTAATAAATGCACTCGGGAAACCCGCAATAATGATCAACATCGCGTTACGGAAAACGTGCTTGTAGAGAATGCTGCTCTCGTCCAAACCTTTCGCTCGCGCGGTCACCACATATTGCTTATTGATTTCATCAAGGAAGGAGTTTTTGGTCAGCATGCTCAGTGTGGCAAAGCCACCGATAACCATCGCAAAAATAGGCAAAGCTAAGTGCCAGAAGTAGTCGCCAATTTGTTGATACCAGTTGAGCTGGTCGAAATTACTCGACACAAGACCACGCAATGGGAACCAACTGAAGTAGTTACCACTCGCGAACAAAATAATCAGAATGATCGCAAACAAGAAGCCCGGCACCGCATAACCGACAATCACCACCGCACTCGACCAAATATCAAAGCGAGAGCCGTGATGTATCGCTTTCATGATGCCCAATGGTATCGAGATCACATAGATGATTAAGGTGCTCCACAACCCCAAGGAGATGGAAACAGGCAGTCGCTCGATGATCAAATCAATAACGTTGCCGCCCTTAAACAGGCTTTCACCGAAGTTAAAGGTCGCGTAATTTTTCAACATGTCGAAGTAGCGAACATGAATCGGCTTATCAAAACCAAACTGCTTTTTGATCTCTTCAACCACTTCAGGATCAAGCCCACGAGAGCCTTTATAACCACTCGCAGACGCTTGGTCACTTTCGCTTAAATCAACTTCTTGCCCACCACCAGAAAAGCGCTCCATGATGCCAGAGTTGTGCCCTTCTAATTGAGCAACGGCTTGCTCTACCGGACCTCCAGGCGCAATCTGGATGATGAAAAAGTTGATGGTGATGATCGCCCACAGCGTGGGGATCACCAACAATAAACGTCGAAATATATACGCGGCCATGCTAACTAACTCCTAGCGACGTTTTTCAGGAAGCAATGCCGCCTTCTCTTCTGAAATCCACCATGTATCGATACCTAAATCGTATTTAGGCAATACATCTGGACGCTCAAACTTGTCCCACATTGCTACGCGATATTCACCAACGTGCCATTGCGGGATGTTGTAGAAATTCCACTGCAATACTCGGTCCAGTGAACGACCTAGAGTAAGAAGCTTTTCAGGATGCTGTTGGTTACGCGCAATTTCTTCTGTTAACGCGTCAACCACTGGATCGATAACACCTGCAGTATTGTAAGTAGAATCAATGTAGTTAGAGTTCCAAACGATCATTAAGTTCGGGCTAGGATAAGGGTTTGCGGAAAATGACGACGAAACCATGTCGAAATCACGATCACGTAAGCGCTTGATGTACTGAGTCGTATCGATGGTACGGATCTTCATCTCGATACCCATACGCTTAAGGTTCTTTTGAACCGGCGTTGCGATACGTTCCGTGGTTGGGCTGTAAATCAGCAACTCAAATGACATCGGTTTGCCCGTCTTTTTGTTGGTCATTACTTTGTCTTTCAGCACCCAACCCGCTTCTTTCAATAATTTGAAAGCCGTGCGCATTTGGCTACGAATACGGCCGCTGCCATCGGTGACGGGTGGTTGGAATTCTTCAGTAAAAACTCGCGGTGGAATTTGATCTTTGTATTGAGACAACAACTCGACTTCCGCTTCGCTTGGTAAGCCTTTCGCTTCATAGTCGGTGTTTTGGAAGTAGCTACGAGTACGCTTGTACTGACCATAGAACATGTTCTTGTTCATCCACTCAAAGTCCATCGCGTAGGTTAACGCTTCACGCACTTTAGGGTCAGAGAACACAGGAGATTGAATGTTGAAGACGAAACCTTGAGTCGTTTCAGGCTTCTCGTGGTTAATCTCTTCTTTAATGATGTAGCCTTTATCGAAGTTCGCGCCCGTATAAGAGTTGGCCCAGAACTTAGCCGAGTTCTCGGTTCGAAGATCGAACTCCCCTGCTTTGAAGGCTTCCAGCATTACCGTGTCGTCACGGTAGTAATCGTATTGCACCTGCTTGAAGTTATTACGGCCAACGTTAACTGGTAAGTCTGCTGCCCAATAGTTTTCATCTAGGCCGTAGGTAACACTTTGGCCTGATTTGTAGCTGATGATCTTATAAGGACCACTACCGACTGGTGGCTCACTTAGAGGCTCAGACAGTTTTCTGTCTTTCCAGAAATGTTTCGGCAATACACGAGTGCTTTGCGCGAAGCTGAACAGTTTTTCGCGGTTTGGACTGTTCATTTCAATACGAACAACCAAATCAGAGACCGCTTTTACTGACTTAATCTCTTTGTAATACACACGATACTGAGGCACGCCCTCGGTTGAGAACTTGTCAAAAGTGAAGGCAACATCATGCGCGGTGATTGGCTCGCCATCTTGGAATTTGGCATTTGGGTTGATGTCGATTTCCATCCACGTGAAATCACTGGCGTAGCGAACCTTTGAAGCGATCAATGGATAGTACGCATCAATCTCGTCACTCGGAGAAAACATCAAGGTATCGTAAATCTCTCCGGTATAACTTGCAGCAACGCCGCGGGAACCGAATCGATTAAAGCTATCGTACGTACCTATACTGCCATAGGTCACTTTGCCCTGCTTTGGCGCATCAGGATTAACGTAATCGAAGTGAGTGAAATCGGCTGGATATTTTGCTTCACCAAAACCAACCAGTTGTGTGGTTTCAATAACGGTGACAGCAGGAGTGGATTGGGTATCAGAAGCGTAAGTAACGGAGGGTTGTAAAGCAATAAGCGGCAACATGATTGCACATGACTTCAATTTAAACCTGAAAAACTGAGTGCGTTGCGAGGCTTTGCGTCGAAAAACTGTTCCCATTTGACTCTCCCTTCAAATGTCATGAATTCTATATTCAAGTTGATTTATCGGCTTTGAATGCATGCCGTTAAATCAAGTATAGGTTCAAATCTAACATCATGTAATAACTAATAAAACCATCAGCACTCTATCTCTGACGGTTTATTTACAATTAACTCGTCACCGCTCGAAGTTATTGGATGCAGTGAGCTTTGATTGCTCTAGCCTGAATGGCACAAGCCTCCACGGCTTAGATTCCTTTGGTTGGCTTCTAAAGTGAAATTTAGGCTCTAAATAATCAACAAACTATACTTTTACTGGAGTATCCTTGCTGCATAGGTCTAAATGGAATGACACTTTGAACAAACCAAACCAAATAACATTCGCAACGTTCAACCTTCTGAACTATCTCGAGCCACCGAATGCTTATTATGATTTTGAGAACATCTACAGCTTCGAAGAATGGCAGAAGAAGCAACATTGGATGGAAGAAGCGATTAGTTCATTAGATTGTGATGTGATTGGCTTTCAAGAGATATTTAGCCCTGAATCTTTGCAGCGACTCATGAAAGAGTTGGGCTACCCATACTTTGCAGTCGTCGATAACGCGCACGTTGAAGACGATTACTTGTACACCTCCCCTGTCGTTGGTATCGCATCCCGCTACCCAATTGAAAATGTGCAGCCTGTGACACCCGATTCGACGTTACTGACAGCGTTCAACCTTGACGACAAATTCTCATTCAACAGAACACCTGTTCACGCGACGATTACATTACCCCATTTAGGTTCAACCGACTGTTATGTGGTGCACTTCAAATCACAACGTCCGACAGAACCAAAAGCAGAATCTGTCGATGCGGACAACACTCAGCAAGGTGCAAAACCACAAAGTGACACGCTCACTCGTTTTCACCAAGAACAGCTTGGCTCTTGGCTATCCAGTGTCCAACGCGGTCTAGAAGCTCAGATGCTGCATCAATACATCACCAACCAACGCTACCAAACCGAGCAACCTGTTGTGTTGATGGGTGACTTTAATAAACCTCTGTTTAATGATGAGTTTAAAGGGCTGTTGAGTTGCTCAATCAACCGAGACGAAAACAGCAAGCATTGGCTATCCCACTTTCGATTGAAAGACAGCTGGGATCTTTATCATCAACTACATGAAGAAGACTTGCTTGAACAGCGTAAGCCAACCCATTACTACGGCGCTTCTGGGTCTGTACTGGACTACATTTTGATGTCGAACGAGTTTGATTGTCAGAACTCTTCAAGCTTAATGGAGATCTCTAGCTACACAGTGTTAGACCATCACCTCATCAATCCAAGCTTCGAGCATGACCAATTCAGTACCGACCATGCCATCGTGTCTGTCACCGCTCATATTCGTGAAGCCTAGAGTTATACATAAAAAAGCCGCAGTCAAAAACTGCGGCCTTCCACTTTAGTTAAACGGGTTGAGCCAACCGACGCCCCATTTAGAAACCGATTTACCGTTTAGCAAAGTGTGAAACTTAAAAGTTGTATGTTGCGCCAAGGTAGAACGAATCGATCACGAGATCTTTATCACTTTCAAAAGCTGAATCGCTCTCAATCACAAATGCATCCGCTTCATAACCTAACCTAAAGCTAACGTTTCTAGCCTGTTTCGGTGTGTACTCCACTCCGAAACCATAGCGAATACCCTCACCACTATCGTCATCAAGCACTGGCAGCGACTGGTCTAAATCAATCGTCGACAAGCCAATGATGCCAAAAGGGCGAATTCCATTGTCAAACGTGTAACCTAGATTAGCACTGATCGAAAATGCAGTTGGAGACCAAGTGTAAGTAGATCGGTTTAATGCATTTTTTGCAACAACGTCACCATAATTCGTATATTGAGCCTCTAGCGCGACGATGCGATTAAATTGGTATCCAGCAATTATCTTATATGTCTCGTCTTCTGCATCAACAGTAATTGGAATTAAAGAGTCCTTATAAAGCCCGCCATCATCAATACCAGATGTACCGATTGCACCGCCTAGGTAAAAACCACTGTCTGCTGCCATTACATTGTTTGCTGCAAATGCTGACATCATCGCGATGCTTAGAATAAATTTGTTGTTCATTACTGCTTAACCTTACTTAGTGCAAATCAAGATTGTTACGCCTTCCTGTGCTGCACAATCTTGTTAGAGTTATCCGACACCCCGTCGAATTGGCAAGCAGGTTAATCTCACAGAAAACAAAAAAATAAATAAAAACATAATCACTTTGTAACTTCAGCCAACATAACCAGTAAAAACCAAATAACTCACTGAATAAACTAGAAATAAAAACCTGTCATTTATTCAGAATAACCTTCCCTCTATTTTTCAAACCATCCCATTTTTAGATTTTATTCTCATGAGCTTACGCAGGCTTACTTTCAAGCGTGGTGTGATTTTGCATAATCCGCCCACTTCGACCATTAGCACACTTAAATAGTTACCCGCTCGAACAGCAGACCAGTTTTGCTCAATCTCCACAATTCAGAATAAGACGAACAGAAAACACGATGAACCACACAATAGACCTCAACGGCTTAATCATTGATATCGACGCTCGAACGATTACCAATCAGCAAGGAAACAAAATCACTTTGCGCCCTCACCTATTAGCAGTGCTCTGCTTATTATTGGAAAATGTGGGAAGACCGATTTCAAGAGAGCATATTGTTGATGTGTGTTGGGACGGGCAACTCTCGTCACCGCATGTTCTTGCTAACGTCGTCTATAACCTGCGCAATGTGTTCGCGCGATTAAGAGCACAAAACGTCCATATCATTACCATCAGTAAGTTTGGATATGCGCTATCGATTGAACCCACATAAAGGATTTATGCAATCAATGGCGGTGACTAAGATCACCAAAAAACGCCCCATCGAAACGTTTCGATGATCATTATCACACTCTAAAACAATCAAACGTGCAAATGATAAATCAGACACTATTATCACTATCGAAACGTTTCGATGGCTTTTCTTGAGTTGTCCTCAACCCATCAAGCGTTATTTTTCGATAGGTCGTGATATGAAAAAAAGTACTCTAATAAACTCTGAACTCTCTTACCTAGTGGCGACTCTTGGCCACACAGATGAAATCACGATTTGTGACGCGGGCTTACCAATTCCAGACCACGTAACTCGTATTGATCTTGCTTTAACTCACGGTGTCCCAAGCTTTCAGCAAACGGTAAAAACCATGCTGGATGAATCTCAAATCGAAGGTGTTGTGATTGCAGAAGAGTTTGCGAAAGTAAGCCCAGAACACCACGCAGCACTGATTGATTTAATCAAGACAGAAGAAGCACGTTGTGGCAAATCGCTTTCTATTACTTACATCACTCATGAAGAATTCAAGCAGCGAACGCATGAAAGCCGTGCAGTGATTCGCACAGGTGAATGCACACCATACGCGAATGTTATTTTCCAAGCTGGCGTAACCTTTTAGCTCAAGCAAAACGCAACGACAGCTCAGTGTTATCACTGAACCAAAACAATGCATAGACAGAACAATCAAATACAACTGGCCCCGAGTAAAGGAACCGACATGACTCAAGCCATTTTAGAACTTAGCTCAATTGAGAAAGCCTTCCCTGGTGTTAAAGCACTGGATAAGGCAAGCCTCAACGTTTACCCAGGACGCGTAATGGCGTTAATGGGTGAAAACGGTGCGGGTAAATCAACGCTTATGAAAGTGCTTACAGGTATCTACCACTTGGACGGCGGCACTATCGCCTACCAAGGAAAACCTGCTGCATTTAAAGGGCCACGTGATTCTCAACAAGCAGGCATTAGCATCATTCACCAAGAACTGAATCTAATCCCTGAATTGACCATCGCCGAGAACATCTTCTTAGGTCGTGAAATCACAGGCACCATGGGTCGTATCTTGTGGAACGAGATGTACCAAGAAGCAGACAAGCTACTTAAACGCCTTAACGTGAAACACAGCTCGAAAACACCTTTAGGCCAGTTGAGTCTTGGTGAGCAGCAAATGGTAGAGATCGCGAAAGCCCTATCGTTTGAATCTAAAGTCATCATCATGGATGAGCCAACCGATGCGCTAACCGATACCGAGACTGAATCTCTGTTTAAGGTGATTAACGAACTGCGCGATGAAGGCTGTGGCATTGTTTACATCTCTCACCGTTTGAAAGAGATCTTCGAGATTTGCGATGACATCACAGTGCTTCGTGACGGTAAGTTCATTGGTCAGTGTGAAGTAAAAGACACCGACGAAGATGGCCTAATCGAAATGATGGTTGGCCGTAAGTTGGACGAGCAATATCCACGTATCGGCCAGAGCCACGGTGAAACTTGTCTTGAAGTGATTGGCCTGACGGGTTCTGGTGTTCACGACGTGAGCTTTACGCTAAAACGCGGTGAAATCCTGGGTGTATCTGGCCTAATGGGCGCAGGTCGTACCGAGCTGATGAAAGTGATTTACGGTGCCCTTCCAAGTGAACGCGGCGTCATCAACCTAGAAAACAAAACCATCAACCCTGTAAGCCCGAAAGACGGCTTGGCCAATGGCATTGCTTACATCTCTGAAGACCGTAAAGGCGATGGCTTGGTGCTTGGGCTTTCTGTTAAAGAGAACATGTCTCTTTGTTCACTTGACCTACTAACAAAGAGCGGTCAAATCCAACATAAAGACGAAGTGATTGCAGTTGATGACTTCATCAAGCTATTCAACATCAAAACACCGACTCGCGAACAGATTATTGGCAACCTTTCTGGTGGTAACCAACAGAAAGTGGCTATCGCTAAAGGCTTGATGACCAAACCAAAAGTACTGATTCTCGATGAGCCAACGCGTGGTGTCGATGTCGGTGCTAAAAAAGAGATTTACCAACTCATTAATAAATTTAAAGCCGACGGCATGAGCATCATCTTAGTCTCATCTGAAATGCCAGAAGTATTAGGAATGAGTGACCGCATCATGGTGATGCATGAAGGCCGTGTAAGCGGTGAATTTGATGCTAAAGAAGCAAACCAAGAATTATTACTGGCGTGTGCGGTCGGTAAAAAGATCAACGAGGACGCAGCATGAGTACTAAAACCATGAGCAAAACAACTGAAGCTCCAAAGAAAAATCCATTAATCAGCAAAGAATGGCTGATTGATC
Source organism: Vibrio sp. Vb339 (assembly GCF_902751245.1). Lineage (NCBI taxonomy): Bacteria > Pseudomonadati > Pseudomonadota > Gammaproteobacteria > Vibrionales > Vibrionaceae > Vibrio > Vibrio sp. Vb339. The sequence goes on from NZ_CADDIS010000001.1 coordinate 1,664,607, forward strand.
AAAAGTCATTGATTGCTTTGATCTTCCTGATTGTTGTCGTTTCTTTCTTAAACCCGAACTTCTTTACTGTCGACAACATCCTGAACATTCTGCGCCAAACCTCGGTTAACGCAATTATCGCTGTAGGTATGACGCTGGTTATCTTAACCGCGGGTATCGACTTGAGTGTTGGCTCTGTACTGGCACTTTGTGGTGCATTCGCCGCCAGCATGATTGGCATGGAAATCCCAGTGATGATCGCAGTGCCAACCGCTCTTGTAGCCGGTGCAGCATTGGGTGCTATCAGTGGTGTGATTATCGCCAAGGGTAAAGTACAAGCCTTCATCGCAACGCTTGTAACCATGACTCTATTGCGCGGCGTGACCATGGTTTACACCGATGGTCGTCCTATCTCGACTGGCTTTACAGACACAGCAGACGCATTCGCTTGGTTCGGTACAGGCTACGCAATGGGCATCCCAGTTCCAGTATGGATCATGGTCGTGGTGTTCGCAGCGGTATGGTACCTACTTAACCACACTCGCTTTGGTCGCTACGTTTACGCTCTGGGTGGCAACGAATCAGCAACTAGACTATCAGGCATCGACGTAGACAAAGTAAAAATCGGCGTTTACGCAATCTGTGGTCTGTTAGCAGCCGTTGCAGGCATTATCGTGGCATCTCGTTTGTCATCGGCTCAACCAACCGCAGGTATGGGTTATGAGCTAGACGCTATCGCAGCCGTAGTTCTTGGCGGAACAAGCTTAGCCGGCGGTCGTGGTCGCATCATGGGCACATTGATTGGTGCTCTGATTATCGGCTTCCTAAACAACGCCCTAAACCTATTAGACGTATCTTCTTACTACCAGATGATTGCAAAAGCAGTGGTTATTCTTCTGGCGGTATTGGTCGACAACAAAAACAAATAAAACCTATTCACATCCTAGGTTAATACAAGTAACACCCTGTTTTACCTTAAAATATTAGAATCTATAAATAATGTAACTACGAGCTAGGACTCACCTCCTAGCTCACCCTACACAAAGGACTTACACCATGAAAAAATTAGCGACTCTTATTTCTGCTGCTCTTCTTTCTACAACGGTATCTGTGTCTGCACAGGCGCAAGATACAATGGCAATCGTTCTGTCTACATTGAACAACCCATTCTTTGTAACCATGAAAGATGGCGCAGAAGCGAAAGCGGAAGAGCTAGGCTACAAGCTTATCGTTCTTGATTCTCAAAACGACCCAAGCAAAGAGCTTTCGAACATTGAAGATCTAACCATTCGTGGTGTTAAAGCAATCCTGATTAACCCAACGGATTCAGATGCAGTATCTAACGCTATTCGCATTGCTAACCGCTCAGACATCCCTGTACTAACGCTAGACCGTGGTGCAAGCCGTGGTGACGTAGTGAGCCACATCGCTTCTGATAACGTAATCGGTGGTGAAATGGCAGGTCACTTCATCATGGAAAAAGTAGGCGAGAAAGCGAAAGTAATCCAACTTGAAGGTATCGCTGGTACTTCTGCTGCTCGTGAACGTGGTGAAGGCTTCATGAACGCAGTAAACGGCAGCGACCTTGAGCTTCTAGCAAGCCAACCTGCTGATTTCGACCGTACTAAAGGTCTGAACGTAATGGAAAACTTGCTTGCCGCTAACCCAGACGTACAAGCAGTATTCGCTCAGAACGATGAAATGGCACTAGGCGCACTTCGCGCAGTTCAAGCTTCAGGTAAAGAAGTGATGATCGTTGGCTTTGATGGCACTGAAGACGGCATCGCAGCAGTTAACCGCGGCCTACTTGGCGCAACAGTTGCACAACAACCTGACCTAATCGGTTCTCTAGGTATCGAAATGGCAGACAAAGTACTGAAAGGCGAAACAGTAGACGAGTACGTACCAGTACCTCTAAAAATCATCGCTAAGTAATCGTTACTAAGTAACGCGATATAAAGCAGGGGTCCCCTATCCCCTGCTTTGCTTAGCTCATTAGCTCATTAGCTCACTTACTTAACATAAAAGCATAAACCCGACAGTGCATCGCTGTTTCTCATTCCGCCGCTAACAAGCGAGCAATCAACGTAATGTGAATTAACGTAATGAGAAAGACCCATGCATTTTCAAATACGATATATCATAAGGCTCGTATCATGACTCAACTGATTGTTTTAGGTAGCGTTAACGCTGACCACGTACTGCAAGTTCCTTCGTTCCCTCGTCCGGGTGAAACCTTGATTGGCGGTAACTATCAGGTCATCCCTGGCGGTAAAGGCGCAAATCAAGCGGTCGCTGCTGCGCGATTAAACGCAGATATTGGCTTCATCGCCTGTGTTGGTGACGACCCATTTGGCATCAACATTCGTCAAGATTTTGCTAAAGACGGCATCAACATCGACGGCGTGATCGTTGCAGACAACACGCCTACTGGTATCGCGATGATCCAAGTATCAGCAACCGGCGAAAACAGCATTTGTCTTTCTGCGGAAGCGAACGACAAGCTGACTTGCGATCAAATCGAGCCGCACCTAGAAAAGATTCGCGGCGCTAAATACCTGCTGACTCAGCTTGAAACGCCAATTGAAGGCATTGAATACGCTGCGAAAGTAGCAAAAGACAATGGCACGCAAGTGATTCTTAACCCGGCTCCTGCTCGTCCATTATCGGATTCACTGCTTGCTTGTGTTGACGTGATTACACCGAACGAAACTGAAGCAGAAGTGCTGACCGGCATTACCGTGACGGACAACGCGTCTGCTCATCTAGCTGCGTTGGCTCTGCACGCTAAAGGCATCGAAACAGTAATGATCACGCTAGGCGCGAAAGGCGTTTGGGTGAGTCATCGCGGTCAAGGCAATGAAGCTAGCGAAGGTGAATTAGTCGCAGGCTTCCGTGTTGAAGCAACAGACACAACTGCCGCTGGTGACACTTTCAATGGCGCATTAGTCACAGGCTTGCTTGAAGATATGCCACTAGAGCGTGCGATTAAATTTGCCCACGCTGCAGCTGCTATCTCTGTGACACGCTTTGGTGCTCAAACCTCGATTCCAAGCCGTGCTGAAACAGACGCGTTTTTAGCAGAGCAACTGTCTGCTTAGTTGATTTTTGCGGTTAGCCTTAAGATTCGTTAACAACAAATTAGAAGCATAAGCCCCTGTTTTCAGGCAGAATATCGCCCAACGTGGAAGGTTATTCCCACAAGGATTTTTTATGGCAACAATGAAAGACATCGCACGGCTCGCAAAGGTTTCGACTTCTACCGTGAGCCACGTGATCAACAAATCACGCTTTGTCAGTGAAGAGATTGCTGAGCGTGTTAACAGTGCGGCTAAAGAACTTAACTATGCGCCTTCTGCATTGGCTCGCAGCTTGAAAATGAAGCAAACCAAAACCTTGGGAATGCTAGTGACCACATCCACCAACCCATTCTTTGGCGAAGTGGTGAAAGGTGTCGAACGTCGTTGCTACGAAAAAGGCTACAACCTTATCTTGTGTAACACCGAAGGCGATAGCGAACGCATGAAATCCTCTATCGATACCTTGCTGCAAAAGCGTGTCGATGGCCTGATGCTAATGTGCTCAACCCTTGAAGGCGAACATATCGATGTATTCGAGCGCTACCCAGAACTGCCTGTTGTGGTAATGGACTGGGGCCCTATGTTGTTTGCGAGCGATAAGATCCAAGACAACTCGCACCAAGGTGGCTACATGGCAACTAAGCACCTGATTGATAACGGTCATTCTCAAATTGGTTGTATCACAGGACCACTGCACCGCAATCAAGCTTCGTCTCGTTATCAAGGCTTCAAGCAAGCAATGGAAGAAGCCAATTTAGAGATCAACCCTAAGTGGATTGTTGAATCCAACTTTGAATGTGACGGTGGTTTTGACTCTTATCAGACATTGAAAACTCGTGGCGAAATGCCGTCTGCCTTGTTCGTCAGTAACGATATGATGGCGATGGGCGTGATTCACGCTGCGGCGCAAGATGGCACATCGATTCCGAATGATCTGTCTATCATCGGCTACGATGACATCCACCTGTCGAAGTACATGACACCCGCGTTAAGCACTGTCCACCAGCCAAAACATCGTTTAGGTAAAGCCGCAGTGGATACGCTTTTGAGCAGATTACAAACTCCAGATGCTTATCCGCAAGTCGTTGAACTTGAACCTACTCTTGTTGAACGAAGCAGCGTAAAAGCGCTTTAATACTCGCCACACTCATCACACCGTTGAAAGCTAGCTTATTGAGCTAGCTTTTTTGTCTTTGAAACATAATAACGCCGCTTAATCGCCCCTAAAATGCCGTTAATATGCGAAACTTACACGCTAAAGTATGTATTTACGCACTCAGCAACTATTTGCGCACTTAACGACTGATTATCATCTACACTAACAGTGAATAACAACGACATGGAGAGCGCTGTTTTATGATCGCGGGTTGGTTTGACAATATATCCCTACAGAAAAAGCTATTAGTCAGCTTTTTGATTCCTATCGCTTTGATGCTTATGGTGGCTTTTTCTGTCCATGAAAACACCCGAACGGTTGTAAAAGACAATAGTTGGGTTGTACACACACATAAAGCCATCGCTCGGGCTCAAGAGCTTCTCAGCTTAACAGTCGACATAGAAACGGCTGAACGTGGTTACTTGATCACGGGTGATCCTGTTTTTTTAGAACCCTACCATTTAGCTCTTGATGTATGGCCTCAAAAACTCCAAACCCTTGCGAATCAAGTGAGTGATAACCCACCTCAAGTAGAACGCCTATATAGAATCGATGATATTCATAAAACATGGCTGAAACAGTCTGGAGAGAAAGAGATCAATCAACGCAGCCTTGTCAATAAAGGCGAAGCTGAAATACAAAGTGTCATCGACCTCACTCAGCAGCAAACCGGAAAAAAATTGATTGATGAGATCCGCCAAGAGATTGCTCAATTCATTGAAATTGAACAACAACTTATTATTCTCAGGGTCGAAAAATCGGAGAGCTCAGCCAATCAAACCAGCTACATATTAATCCTCGGAACACTGTTTTCCGTGTTCATATCACTCCTTGTTGCTGCGTGGGCGTCAAAGCGTATTAATCGAAGATTACACACCCTACTTGAGGCCACTAACCAAGTTGCCGCTGGCCATTTGGATCAAGGTGCTGCAACTCTGGAATTGAGTTCGAATATAAACACCCAAGACGAAATCGCTCATCTCAAACAAAGTTTTCAAAAAATGACAGCCAATTTGATCAGTAATGACAGTGAAATGAGAGCGAAAACTCAGGAGCTAATCGCTGAACGAACCAAAGCTGAGGCCGCAGTAAAAGCTAAGGGCGATTTTCTGTCTACTATGAGCCACGAGATCAGAACGCCAATGAACGGCGTTCTTGGAATATCTCAAATCATTGCAAGCCAGACCCAAGAACCCGAAACAAAAGAGAACATCAACATCATTCTCGATTCTGGTCACCACTTGATGACGATACTCAACGACATTCTGGACTTCTCAAAAGTCGAAGAAAACAAGCTTGAGCTAGACGTGGCTCCCTTTAACTTTGTTCAAGTCATGCAGCCTGTATGCAGCGCCCTAAAACCCTTAGCCGATGAAAAAGGCATTCGCCTGTTGATCGAAAATAACATACCGAAAAACATCCAACTCGTCGGAGACTGTGCAAGGCTACGTCAAATCATGTTCAACTTGGGCGGCAATGCGACCAAATTCACCAAAGAAGGTCATGTGTCCATTCAAGCTGACCTCAATCGCCCCAACAACCAGTTGATTCTGACCGTGACAGACACCGGGGTTGGTATCCCGAAAGATAAACACGAGCAGGTATTCAATTCGTTCGAACAAGCCGACACTTCCACAACAAGGAAGTTTGGCGGAACAGGGCTTGGCCTCGCAATCGTCAAGAACCTAGTCAACCTCATGAATGGAGAAATCACATTAACCAGTGCTGTTGGGCTTGGCACAAAATTCCAAGTCTCTCTGCCTATCACATGGCAAGAAAGCAAAGCGAAAGACATCGCAACTCATGTAGTCGATGCAGAAACCCTCAGTTATGACTCGTTAAGTATCCTGTTGGTGGAAGATAACCGTATTAATGCCATTGTTGCACAAGGCTTCTGTGAAAAACTCGGCCATCATGTCGATCATGCAGAGAACGGAAAATTGGCGATTGAACGCCTCAAAACCACTCAATATGACCTTATCTTGATGGACAATCATATGCCTGAAATGAACGGGGTCGAAACAACGCATCACATCCGCGAAAAACTGAAACTCGATACCTTGATATTCGCTTACACGGCCGATGTATTCCGTGAGGCGCATGACAACTTTATTCAGGCAGGTGTCGACCATATTCTGACCAAGCCTCTGCAGCAAGAGAGTTTCTTCGACGCCCTACAACAGTTCTCAAGTCGATTACCGAAACAAACCGCAGCCGAAGGTTCGAGTGAGAATGAAAATATTGTCGAGCTTCATCGTAAGCCTATTGAAACGTTAAGGTTAACGGAAGAAGAGATCAGCCATTCAGAAGTGATACACATACTGAAAGACGACACGGAAGGGTTCAGCTTACTTATCGACTCGACCATTATTGAGTTCGAACAGTCGGTTGACCGTGTCATCGAATACTATTTAGCGAAGGAGTTGGAGCCACTTTGTCGTACCCTGCACTCCATTAAAGGCATGTCGCTAAACTTAGGTCTTAACATGCTTTCTAAGCAGGCATTGGAGCTAGAAGTCGAAGCCAAAAATCAACAATTGCCGGATATTGAACGACTGCAAAAACTGCTCAATCGCCTTATGGTCAATATCCATCAAGCTCAGCGGATGAAAAACGCCCATTCCGTCGAGCATCTGAATCAAATCAACGATCAAGCTTAAGAACGCTTCATTCCCAAACTAAAACGCAAGGCTAATCACCTTGCGTTTTTCGATCTAATACCGCGCTAGTCTCTGTTCTAGCGATTTAACGGTTTAAGAGAGCGGTGATTTGCTGCATCTCATCTTCAACATCAACACCATTGTATTGCGGTGCAATCGATAGATCTTGAATACTCACGGTTTCTATAGATTGCTTTTCGTTAAGTTGAGTCACTAACTCCCCTTTGGGTGAGTAGACTCTGCTTCCACCACAATAAGTCGCGGTAAACGCATCAACCACATCCTGCCCAACCCGATTACACGTCACGACATGACACCCCTCTTCTAAAGCCCTTGCTTGAGCAATAGCAAAGCTGTGCTGGCCACCGAAGTTGGCAGGGTGAAGAATAACGTCGACCGACTGATACTCTCTCATGATCTCTGGGAACCAAATATCGAAGCAAATCGCGATACCAAACTTTAAGCCTTTGTGCTCAAACGTGAGGCGTTCCTCCCCTCTCGAGAAATACTGCTTATCAAATTTGGTTTGACTGATTTTTCTGTATTTGTGTCGTAAACCTGAAGCATCCACAACCACCACGCTGTTGTAATAATGGCCGCTATCTTTCTCGGCCATGCCTGCAACAATCAAGGTGTGATGCTTCGCTGCAAGCTGCGTTAATGAATCAATCGTAATGCTGTCGGTGAAGTCTTCAGCCAATTCATGAATTTCTTCAGCCTCGTTAAAAATATACCCAGTAGTGAACAGTTCAGGCAGTAAAGTAATATCCCCGACTGACGGCTCCGCTTTCAAAAGATCAGAGACCGAATCAATGTTCTTTTGTTTGTTTTTGTATTCAACTTCAAGCTGAATAAGGGTGATACTGACATTATTCAAAATCGAATCCTTGCTAGGTAAAACTTCAAACTGTAATGCTTCAAGCTGGAGACTAGAAACTAAGAACTAAGAACGAAAGAGTAAGGCAATCCCCGATCGCTTTCTTATTCGCCCGCCAAAGGTTGAAGCAGGTGCACAGTCCTGTACGTATTTTAAACCTGCCTACGGCGCTAATTTAGGCTCTGGTAAAACCGGAGGCGTGCTGTCCATATAAGTTAAGAAATTCACCCACACCTCATGCGTGCGCTGCTTGGTTAACGTCGTCTTGCAGGAAAGCGCCATAACCCCTCGAATAGAACCATCACGCCATTGGGTGTAAACAGAGTCGCAATGTGCTGTCATGTACGCCTGCCAGCTATCCTGAGCCTTCTTAATTGATGCCACCAGCTCTGCATCATAAGCATTGTGCTCAAAGCTGGCTGCAAGGTATTTATCCAGTTCCGCTTGGGCGGATTCCAACTCAATTGCCGCACACTGATTGATCTCGATGGTATTCATCGCATTCTCGCAATCAACAACACCGTCATCGGCCAACGCAGAGAATGAGAAGCACACCGCTATGAGTGCTGATATCAGTTTTTTCATAAACATCCCTTATGCTGTCACCACCAAAACGAATCGTGTCGTGACTTTATTAATTTAAACATGGCTCAATATTCAGCTCATTCAGTTCATTCAGCTCGGCCAAATAACAACAAAACTTATCAGGATATAAGCATTTGTTATCCGCATGAATCATCAAAAATGACGCCTCGATAACTCAAATAAACGAGATAACATCAAGATTTTGCTGGTAAAACTGGAAAACATATTATTTATATCAATAATTCGTGCCTGCATTCACAATATTAATTATTTATATTGCTACATAATCGTTAACTTTATAAATTAAATCGAATGCTCACATAAATCGGTAACGCTTCTCCAACTATGGATATCAAGTACCAAAACATTGCCAAGACTTCATTTTACTTTGCCATCTCTTTCTTTTTTTCCATGGCAATGCTCATTCCTTTTACACCGTATCACTACCAAACATTAACCGAAGACACATCAAGGTTAGTCGAAACCAGGTTAGAAGGGATCCAATCAAGGTTCGACCGTTTTTTATCTGAAGTTAGACCTGAACAGTCTTGCGACGCGATCGTTAGACAGCTTCGACAAAACGTTTTTGAAGCCGATTGGGTAAAAGAAGCAGCGGTATTCAATAAACAGAACCGGTTTTACTGTTCAACCACCGATGGTGACGTTTCATTTCGCCTATACAGCGCCATCAGGCAGCGGCTCAATGACGACCCGAATTTAACTACCCTGTCGTATTCCAACTCGGCCATCACACAAGTTCAGTCCATCATGCTCATTTTCTCGAACAAAGAAGATGCCGGAGTGAGCCTGATGATTCCGCCACACTTCATCTATGACCTTGTTGAAACAAATCTTAGCAACCATGGAATACAGGCCAAAGTTGAAGTGATCAAAAGAGATATCCACCCTACCGATATTGACTCATCAATCGCCAAGGTGCGGATACAATCAAACACCTACCCGTTGACCATCACCTCATACATTGGGTATCAGTTTTATCTTCACTTCATGTTGAGCTATTTATGGTTTGGCTTTTTGATGGCCGGAATTACCACCATAATTCTCCTTTCCATCAAGCATAAAAAGCAGAGCCAACGGAGCTTAGAATATTCGCTTTCAAGTGCGCTAAAAAACCAACACCTTCATGTTCACATGCAGCCTATCGTTAACCAAAACACTAACGAGATTGTCGGCTGTGAGTCACTATTACGATGGAACGACCCAATTGAAGGTAACGTCTCCCCTGCTATTTTCATTCCGCTTGCTGAAAGCTTAGGCTTGATTGAGGAGCTCACCTACTTCGTGCTGCGCAAAGTATTGATGACGTTGAAAAGCAATCAAGACGTGTTCGAATCAAAGTACATCAGCGTCAACATCAGCCGCAACGTTGTGTCCAACAGTAACTTCTCTAACAAGGTGATCAGCATATTTAAAAGACACCCTGAGATCCTCAAGCAGGTGGTTTTCGAAGTAACCGAAGATGGTGAATGTTCTGATGCCGACATGGTCAAAATTAGAGACAACCTAACCAAGCTATCGAACATGGGCGTAAGAGTCGCGATTGATGATTTTGGTACAGGCTACGCAGGGTTAGATTTCGTAAGACAGTTCCCGTTCAGCATTCTCAAGATCGATCGCGTATTCGTGAAAAACATATCCGACGAATCCAGCTTTGGTCTCCCTCTGCTAGAGTCCATGCTTCAACTATCACGCACCTTAGGCATGCAAGTCATCGTCGAAGGTGTCGAGTATGAGTCACAAGTGAAAATCTTATCTAAGCTAGGTGTCGACTATATCCAAGGCTTCTATTTTTATAAGCCGATGCCGATAAACCTGACTATCAGCTTACTCAAGCAACAGCATTTTGAGTCCGATAGCGTTGAGGAACAAACCAACCAGACATTTCCTGTTACATAAGGCACTGAAAAACTGCGAAAGAAAACGCGAAGGCTCTGGGTCTCCTTTGATGAACATTTAAATCATCGCATCATTGAATGCATCACAAGGGATATCATGGAAAAGACACTTCAAACTAAACTGGCAACTAGCCTACTACTGCTGAGAATCGGCATTTTTATCGTCTTCTTATTCTGGGGCTTGGATAAGATCCTTGTCCCTGAGCACGCAACAAAAGTACTGTCTGGCTTTTACGGCATCGACATCTCGAACAATGCGATGATGGCTCTGGGTGTCGCACAGCTCGGATTTTTAGGCGCATTCGTCGTAGGCATGTGGAAAAAGTACACCTACGGAGCCATTTTAGTTCTTCATGCAGGCTCAACCTTTTCCTCTTTTGGAAAATACATGGACCCGTTCAACAACCTACTATTCTTCGCCTCTTGGCCAATGCTCGCAGCCTGTGTCGCGATTTTCTTACTTCGCGATTACGACACTTACAGTGTTGCCAACTAACACAAAGGGCGCCGTTATTGGCGCTCTGTTTGGTTAGCTTTCAACAACAAAACAACCCCAACACTGGCATAAAATGCCAAGTGTTGGGGTTTCTGATTTAGTTGTTTGTTTTTTTGAAATCGTGCACTGGATATTTGATGATGTGGGGTTTAGGCTGACTGTTAGGTACTTGTTATAGGCGCGTTTAGTCTAACAAAGAACCTCTAGCCAAAGACTTCGTTACTGCCAAGTTTTGATACCAGTTGTTAAACACCAGTTCAAAGTCTTTCAGTACGATGCTACCGAAATCATAATTTCGATACTGCTGACACAACCTAAAAAGCTGCCGACTATCACTAATTGGAACTCTGAACCGAATTAATGAACTGTGCGCTGTAACCAACTTATAACGGCTGTCGAAAGTTACCCTTAACCCCGCTTCGCTTAATTGAGTTCTAAGTTCATTTCTAAACTGTTCCAAAGAATCACTGACAGGAAAACCTTGCAGTAGAATGCAATTTGGAGACGCACTAATACCTTGATATTTTATTTCTATCTGTTGATTTGAACTCAAGACTGAACGAAATATTTCGATATAAGAATGAATATTGATTTCGCTGAGTTCAAACTCTGGTACGCATGAAATTACCGACAGAACGGTTAGGTGCAGTTCTTCAAGCGGATGGTAGTATTGGTTGGGTTCTATTTCACATACTGCTTTCTGAAAGCTCATGATTTCATCAAGAACAGAACGATTACCCTGCTTTAAATATGCCAAAGCTGTAATCCCCCTTCGGGTATCACTAGCAATATCTAATAGATGCGAGTCTAGCTCATAATCGTTGTGAGCAGATGCTAGCTCAAACCTTTCCCACATCTCGTCATAAATACTCTGAATCATTAGTTCCCCAAAGCGTATAAATACCAATTTAGGTGCGAACGACGCTACCACCTAAACGAAACCATACCACCGTAAACACTGCACCCAACAATTAGCACTAAAAATGGTAAGCGTTGGGAATCTGTCTTAAACGCTTTGTATGCGTAGCTCAAGGGGCTTCATAACTTGCAGACTTGTTAATCAACGACTTTGAAACTTATAAAACACAAGCTCTTTTCTGTTGGGTATATCTTTCGCAAAATCCATTTGAGCATGAAGACAAATGGAAGATTTTCTGCTTTTGCATGCTTTCTGTTGAGTTTATCAAAGTTCACATGTTCAACACCGACAATTTCTAGTCTACAGATTTTCCGCCCATCTTCGTGAGTAAGAGCTTCAACAACCTGCCCTGGGTAATAATGGCTTTCAGATTTATCCCTAATCGTTGCTGTCTTTTTACCAGAAAGAAGCTGGCGCTCTAGCCTTGTGAAAAATGTAATTTTATCAACCATTCAACACCTACTTCCTTACAGATTCTTCCAAGCATATAACGCCGCGTTAAGTGGTGAGCAACGCCTACCAACAAACCTAAACCATTGTAACGTAAACACTTAACCCAAAGTAAGCCGAAAACACCAAGTGTTGGGAGTCCGTCTTAAACGCTTTGTTATGTGTTAATTACGCTCGTTGATGTAGTCGATTGCAAATTCAATATGTGCTATCAGCTCTTCAACGCATTTAGGGAAATAATACTCTGCATCATCAGAGTCTAAGTTGTCTTTAGGCAACAGCGTGTATTCAATTTCATCGTTAAACAAAGGATAAAGATTATGCGTAAGGTAGTTTCGGCGAACCAGTATAAACGCCAAAACTTCACTAAGTTCATCAGTAACCAATTCATGTTTTTTACAGCTTCCAACAAGCTGACCTAACATAGCTCTCCTAAGGTTGTACCCCACCTTAATACTACTCTCGAGAACAATTGATTTTAATGCTGATTCCAACTTCCCCGACATCAACAACAGTCGCCCCAAGCTTTCGCAAAAACGCTCACTTTTGAGTAACTCATCATAAAACTCTAGAGACATTGCTAAATCACTCCTTTACACATAACGCCGCATTAAGGTGTGAGCGGCGCTTGGCTATACTTGAGCGAAGCGAAACTGCCAAGCGTTGCGAATCACTCTTAAATGCTTTGTTAGGTTTCTGACTCACTACTTTTTGCGTTATCTATGGAAAGACCCTTTCCAGCGTAGATTGCAAAGCTTACAACTATAAGCGTGAAACCAACTAAGACTTGTTGCACTACGAGTAACTGTGGAATGGCATTAACGGGTGAAAAGTCTCCATAGCCCAATGTGGTTATCGTCACACCACTAAAATATAACGCATCAATAACATTGGAAAAATGTGCCGACTTATCGTCCCCAAACCATGATAGTGGCATCAAGTAGTATAAAATCGCATAATTAATTATCAGCTCTAAGTAACTTAAGAAAGATAATTCAATTCTTTTTCTGTATGTCAGGTCACTATTTTTGGTTTTGCCTGACGTTTTATCCAAAGCATCACTTATGAACGCGCAGAAAATTTCGTTACAACGAGAAAATGGAACGCACCAAAGCAAAATAGTAATAGCCGCAACATAGAAATCGCCTACTTCTAACTTACCAAGAAAACCAGCAGGTAAAATCCCGCCTACCAAAGCCAAGAGGAAGATAGAACAGGTTAAATAAAAATAATTTCTTGCAATAATTGCCTGTGTTCTCTCCACTCTACTCAAAGTACGATTGGAAATCCTTGCAATCATCCATGTCGGTGAAAAAAAACAGCAAAGATACTTAGATAACTTTGAAAATGGCTTTGCCCAGTTTTCTTCACCACGCTCATACATTCTTAATAAAGAAGCATTTACTGATTTGTTGATGAAATTTTTAATTGTTTTTTTCATGTCTTGTATTCTACCAATAGAAACCTAACGCCGCATTAACTGGTGAACAACGCGACCACCCAACCTTAAACCTTGCCACATTCAGCACTAAAGCCGACCTAAGCTGAAATTGCCAAGCGTTGAGAATCCGTCTTAAATGCTTTGTTATATTAATTGTTTTGTATCGCCAAAAGTAAACTCTCTACAGCATTAATATTTAGATTAACGTAATCTTTATTAATCATGATCGTATTAGAGTATATAGATAGTCCATCGTAATGATTTATATCATTAATTAAGGTTTCAATTTTATCAGGAGATGTAACTCTATACTGTTTGATGTCACCCTCACTGTGAGCTAACGCATTTCTAACACGATTGAATCTCTTAATAATCGCCCAGTTCTTTTCTATTTCAGGAGCACCAAACTTAACACCGAGCGATTTTGTCAAGAAAGACTTGTACGCCAAAATAGTATGATTGGGGATTAAAAAATCCTGTTTGTTTAATTGAGCTTTGTATTTACATATATGAGCCATTAGATTTTCTAGCAATGAGTACAATAACAAGAGTGTTGAAATACGGTGAACCCTTTCAAAAAAGTGTTCGTGAAAATGTAGTTCTATTTCGTAGTGTTCACGCTCAACCTCATGATCAGAATTTTCAATTTGCTCCAATAATTGTCGTCTATCATCTAGGTTTAACTTTTCATTAAACTCGAAATGATTACGAATTACCCCTATACGGTTTCGTATTGTTTGCGGTGTTGGAGCATGACTCATAAAATCATAAGGATTGACAGCTTTCTTGCTAAACATGTTAACGTCCTGATTAATATAACAGCTATATTAGACAGAATAATTCTGCATTTTGTCCCTGAAACAATTCTGTCTAGTTTCCAAGACACGCTGCACTTAATCCAATAACTGATTTAATAACATAATCTTACCTACTTATTCCTGCGTCAAACATGACGAAAAGCAGAAATTTTCCATATAGTTTCGGCAAAATGCAGAAAACTCCCCAATATGTGAGTGAACCGTAATTCAATCTATGAGTTGTCATAACTTAAGAGTCGTATTCTCAAACAAAAACGCCGACAATCATGTCGGCGTTTACGCTATAGGTATGATGAGCAAGAGGTAGTCAGCTACTTCGCCATGGTACTCAAGAACTCGGCTTCAAACTCCTCATCGGCTTCTCGGGTTAGGCACTCCACCAGCCAGTCGATGCTTTGATGGTCGAGCTTACTGTTGACCACAAAGGCTTGCTTCACGCCAGACTGACCCACCTTGGCTGAGCCGTAGTTCTTAAACGATTTGTTGCCATGATAATGGAGTGATTTGATCGCCTCTGCGTTGGGATCAGGTAAGGCATCGAGGGTGTTGGCGAGCTGAATCACCAACTCCATTGGGTTCTTAGATGATGAGATGCGATACAGAAAACCGCCCTCCACTCTTTGGCGTACCCAATAATCAAAGCCACTGCAATCCATCACTTTGTCGCTGACCAGTGCGGCTTCACTGCGATAACCACACGGCTCTACGACAACAGGTGTGTGTTTGAATTCTGGCTGGCCTGATGCCGCATCGGTATGAGGTAAGATCAAGTCACATGGTTTGCTGTCTTTGGCGGTCGGGGCGTTCCAGTGAATTGGCATGAAAACTTGCTCTCGGCGCATCTCTTTGGTCACCACTAAGCGAGCTTGGCACTCCCCTTGTGCACTGCGCACTTTCACCACCGGATTAATAGTGGCGTGGTTGAAGGCATCTAGCCCAAACTCGTCTAAGCCAAGCTCTGCAACCATATCTGGGTGCATGGCGACAAACGGTTCTGGGGTGTGCTCACCTAAACCTGCGGCCAAGCCTGTGCGGCTCATGGTGTGCCATTGGTCTCGGATTCGACCAGTGTTCATGATAAGTGGGAATTCAAGGCTGGTGTCGGCAATGGGTTTGTCGTGTTCGACTGCAATAAACTGCGCTTTGCCAGATTCAGTAAAGAACTCGCCATCGGTGAACATGCGCTGCTCAATGATCTCTGGTTGATATTCAAGCACTGGCCATTGCTGTGGAGTCAGTTCGCCATAGCCTTTCTCGTCCAGTTGCGTGAGTCCAATTAAGCATAAGTCACGCGCTTTGCCTGTTTCATTGCCGAGCGCTGTCATCTCGCAATATTCTTTAAAGATCTCACCTTCGTGACGGTAATCAAACTGCTCTTTGAACCCCATTTTTTGTGCGACTTCTTTTAGTATCCACCAATCCGGTTTGGCTTTCCCTGGGCTTGGTAATATACGGCGTTGGCGTGAGATTCGACGCTCAGAGTTGGTTACTGTGCCCGACTTCTCGCTCCAACCTTGCGCAGGTAACACCACATCAGCCAAGCGAGTGGTTTCAGTATCAGCAATACAATCCGACACCACCACAAATGGGCACATCTCTAATGCGGCTTTGATCTTTTCACTGTCAGGCAGGCTTACGACTGGGTTGGTTGCCATGATCCACACCGCTTTGATTTTTCCCTCATTCATCGCATCAAACAGGTCGATCGCTTTTAATCCCGCATGTGTGGCTAGGTTGTCGGTCTTCCAAAATTCACTCACGGTTTGGTGTGACTGCGAATCACCAAATTCGAAGTGCGCCGCTAAGGTATTGGCTAGCCCGCCCACCTCTCGGCCGCCCATCGCGTTCGGCTGACCCGTTACAGAGAATGGCCCCATGCCCGGTTTACCGATTTTTCCGGTGGCTAAATGGCAGTTAATAATGGCATTCACCTTGTCACACCCTTGTGTGGATTGGTTTACACCTTGGGAATAGATGGTGAGCACCTTTTCGTTCGAAGCAAACAGTTTGTAGAACTGTTCAAGTTGTTGCTCAGTAAGCCCTGTTAGCTCGGGAACACTTTTATCGCCCCAGCCTGACTCGGTATAACGGTAATGAGTTGCGGATCGAATGGCTTCCGTAAAACCTTGGGTGTGGTGTTCAATGTAGTCAGCATCTAGCTGGTCGTTGTCATCTAAGTAGGCTAACAAACCATTGAACAGTGCCACATCTGAGCCGGATTCCAACGCCAAGTGGATATCTGCAATTTCACAGGTGTCGGTATAACGCGGGTCAATAACAATCACTTTTAATGCAGGGTTGGCTTGTTTGGCGGCTCTTAACCTTTGGAATAGCACAGGGTGACACCAAGCGAGGTTTGAGCCTGTAATCACAACGAGATCAGCTTGCTCGAGATCTTCATAACAGACAGGAACGGTATCGGTGCCGAACGCACGTTTATGCCCGACCACGGTTGAAGCCATACACAGCCTAGAATTACTGTCGATGTTGCCACTGCCGATGAAGCCTTTCATCAATTTATTGGCAACGTAATAGTCTTCGGTAAGCAGCTGACCAGAAACATAGAACGCAACCGAATCGGCCCCAAATTCTTCAATCGTTTGATTGAATTTGTCTGCGACCAACTGAGTGGCACTGTTCCAATCCAGCTCTTGTTTTTGCTCATTCTGAATATGAGCAGGCTGTGTTAGGCGTCCTAAAGGCGTGACGGTATCACCAAGCGCAATCCCTTTAGTACATAGCTTCCCATAGTTTGATGGATGAGCCTTATCACCACGTACTTCTAGTTTTCCTAACGATGTCGGTCTCGCTTCTATTCCACACCCTACACCACAATAAGCACAGGTTGATTTTATCCAGCCGCTGTTTGAATCGGTCATCCGTTTCTCGCTCAATTATCCATAATTGTAATAACTCAAACCAAGCAAATAACACGCCACTTAATACCAGCCGACGAAATTGAAATATTTAACATTAAAAACAATCACTTAATAAAAAACAAAATATCAATCCTGAATAAACTTCAACTTAACCAAGATAGAAACTTAGTTTTTGCACCATCTTGCGGAAAGTTGCACCACAAATGCTCATTTATATAAATCTAACAAAAAATTCACATACCACTTTAGGGGTAAATGCGTGCCACTCGTAAATTTTAAGCCACTGAAAAATATAGATTAAATTTTATTTAAATGAACAACCTGCAATCTGGCACCCTCCTTGCTCCACTAGAAACCAAGACTTAGAAAAAACATTTTTGTTTTTCTTGATGATTATGAATTGAGTGGAATCTCAACCCGGTATTCATCTGCTAACGACTAAAAATTAGATGCTAGTGATGGTGACGCCGAGAATAAGGAATGGATTATGAGCAAGAAGAAAATCGTCGTTGTGGGTAACGGCATGGTTGGACACAAATTTATCGACAACATCCTGCAATCAGACAGTGATGAGTTTGATGTGATTACTTTTAGTGAAGAGCCAAGGTTGGCCTACGACAGAGTTCAGCTGACTGCTTACTTCAAGCGCGGAAATGCTGATGATTTGGCATTAACCAGCGAAGAGTATTACCAAAGCAATGGTGTCAATTACCTTCTCAACGCGAGAGTCGCTCAACTAGATACTAAAAATAAGTGCGTTGTGACTGAATCGGGACATACCGAGAGTTACGACACCTTGATTCTGGCGACCGGTTCATTCCCTTTTGTTCCCCCTATTCCCGGTAACGACCAAGAACACTGCCACGTTTATCGCACCATCGAAGATTTAGACGCCATTGAACTATCTAGCAAAGGCAGTAAATCTGGCGTCGTTATTGGTGGTGGTCTGCTTGGCTTAGAAGCCGCAAACGCAGTCAAAAACCTTGGCTTAGAAACCCATGTAGTGGAATTTGCACCTCGCCTTATGGCCGTACAATTAGATGACGGTGGCGGTGCGCTTTTACGCAGAAAGATTGAAGACCTTGGCGTGCAAGTTCACACCGAGAAGGCAACCTCAGAAATAGTCGCGGGTGAGAACGCTCGCTACAGAATGAACTTCGCCGACGGCACCCATCTTGAAACCGATATGATCGTGTTCTCTGCGGGTATTCGTCCTCAAGATGCCCTTGCTCGCAGCTCTGATATCGCCATTGGTGAACGTGGCGGCATCGTGATTAACGATCATTGCCAAACCAACATCGACAATGTATATGCGATTGGTGAATGTGCGCTTTGGGACAACAAGATCTTCGGCTTAGTGGCACCCGGTTATTCCATGGCGAAAGTCGCGGCTTCGCATATCTTATCGGAAGGAACGAGCGACGCTGCGTTTACTGGTGCCGACATGAGTACCAAGCTCAAATTGCTGGGGGTTGATGTTGCTAGTATCGGTGAAGTACACGGCCAAACCGAAGGCGCTCAATCGTATACCTATAACGATGAAATCGAACAGGTTTACAAACGCCTGATCATATCGGCTGATGGCAAGAAAATTGTCGGTGCGGTATTGGTGGGTGACGCCGAAGCTTACGGTTCGCTGCTGCAAATCAAGCAAAACGATATGCCCCTTCCTGAAAACCCATCAGTGCTGATCTTACCTAATGTCGCAGATGATTCTGGCTCTGCAATGGGTGTTGAAGCTCTGCCTGATAGCGCTGTGATCTGTTCATGTTTTGATGTAACCAAAGGCGATATTAAAGACGCGGTATCTGCTGGCTGCACCACCATGGCGGCACTGAAAGAAACCACCAACGCTTCGACAGGTTGTGGCGGTTGTTCTGCTCTTGCTAAACAGGTTCTTGATAGCGAACTGAGTAACTTAGGTGTCGAGGTATCTAACGATATATGTGAGCACTTTGCTTATTCTCGCCAAGAGCTTACTGACATCATTCGTGTCAACAAGATTAAGACCTTCGATGAGCTGTTAGATTCTCATGGAAATGGATTAGGTTGTACCGTGTGTAAACCCGCAGTCGGTTCAATTTTGGCTTCGTACTGGAACGATTACATCCTCGAAGATCAACACATCGAACTGCAAGACACCAACGACATTTACCTCGGCAACATGCAAAAAGACGGCACCTACTCTGTGGTTCCGCGTATTGCTGGCGGTGAAATCACCCCTGATAAATTGATCGTACTTGGCGAAGTCGCTAAAGAGTTCGACCTCTACACCAAAATCACGGGCGGTCAGCGTGTCGACTTGTTTGGCGCACAGCTTAACGAACTGCCTATCATCTGGAAAAAGCTGATTGATGCAGGTTTTGAAACGGGTCACGCCTACGGTAAATCGGTTCGTACCGTGAAATCGTGTGTTGGTAGCACATGGTGTCGATACGGTGTCGACGACAGTGTTGGCTTAGCGATTCGTCTTGAGAACCGCTACAAAGGCCTACGTTCACCACACAAGATCAAGTTTGCGGTTTCAGGCTGTACTCGTGAATGTGCAGAAGCGCAATCGAAAGACATTGGTGTTATCGCCACCGACAAAGGTTGGAACTTATACATCTGTGGTAACGGCGGTATGCGCCCTCGCCATGCGGACCTATTCGCCACTGATTTAGACGAAACCACACTCCTTAAATACATCGACCGCGTTTTGATGTTCTACACACGTACCGCAGACCGCCTACAGCGTACATCGGTATGGATGGAGAACCTCGAAGGCGGCATTGAATACCTCAAGCAAGTCGTGATTGAAGACAAGCTCAACGTTGCTGAAGAGCTCGAAGCAGACATCGCGCTCAACATCGAGAAGTACCAGTGTGAATGGAAAACCACCATTGAAAACCCTGAGAAGATGAAGCGCTTCCAGCACTACATCAACAGTGAAGAAATGGACACTAGCCTCTCTTTCATCAAAGAGCGAGAGCAGCGTTTTCCTAAGCCGAGCTTGAGCTCTTCTTCAGATTCACAACGCGATGAAATGCTAACCAAGGCTGACCAAATCGAAGTCACGGAAGTTTCGTAAGACGAATTGACGGTCTGTGAATCAGTAACAACTAAACCCAATATCGATAGTCGACAGTGGCGCAGCCCAAGAAAACTGCTGTCGGCTATCACCCTAATTAAATTGATTATTAGTTTTATGTTTTGACTAGGAGAAAGTCATGGAAAATTGGACAACCGTATGCAACACCCGGGACTTAACCCCAAATGGTGGAATTTGCGCCAAAGTAGACGATAACCAAGTGGCTATTTTTTACTGCAAGCGCAGCGACACGCTTTATGGGCTCTCTAACTACGACCCTATCGGCAAGGCGAATGTGATGTCACGTGGTATAATTGGTTCATTAAGCGGAGAACCTTATGTGGCCTCCCCCTTATACAAGCAGCATTACCACTTAGAAACTGGCGAATGTCTTGAACAGCCTGAACTCAAGCTCGTGAAATTTGAAGTTCGCAAGCAAGGAGAACAAGTTCAAGTTCTCGCACCACTTGCTATCGCCAGTTAACTAAAACGCCGACACCATGATGCAAACGCTTATTTGCGTACGCAATTTCGGCACAGGGTTTATGCACATTAAAAGCGTTCGAAGTTCGGAAGTAACGCAGATGCACAAACCAGGTAATTTTCCAGATTTAAAGGATTTAAACCATGGATAACACTAAATTTTCGCTGCTTTCATTTACGGGTAAGATGAAGGTCTTACACCTAAGCTGGATGGCCTTTTTCATTACCTTTGTTGTGTGGTTCAACTTTGCCCCACTACTGCAAATGGTAAAAACTACGCTTGGTCTTTCTACTGAAGAGATCAAAACCCTCCTGATCCTCAACGTTGCACTGACCATTCCGGCACGTGTCGCAATAGGTATGCTAACCGATAGATACGGCCCGAGGTTGGTCTACTCTTCGCTACTCGCGGTCTGTTCGATCCCTTGTTTCATGTTTGCTTTGGCAGACTCTTTCATTCAAGCAGCAATCGCTCGTTTCCTGCTGGGCTTCATTGGTGCAGGTTTCGTAGTTGGTATTCGTCTTGTATCTGAATGGTTCCCACACAACGAACTGGGTACGGCAGAAGGTATTTACGGCGGCTGGGGTAACTTCGGTTCAGCAGCAGCGGCGTTCACACTTCCAACTCTCGCTCTAGCATTTGGTGGTGAAGATGGTTGGCGTTATGCGGTCGGTATTACTGGCCTTATGAGCTTAGCGTTCTCGTTTATCTTCTACAAAAATGTAACGGATACACCAAAAGGTTCGACTTACTTCAAACCGGCTCAAGTAACGGCAATGGAAGTGACATCAAAGGGTGACTTTTTCTTCCTACTCATTATGAAGATCCCGATGTATGCCGCTTTAGCGCTACTGACATGGAAGCTATCACCAAGCAACATCAACATGTTGTCTGACATGGCGGTTAACTCGGTTTACGCAGGTTTAGCCGCACTTTACGTGTACGAAGTGTCGCAAGTTTGGAAGGTAAATAAGAACGTATTTAAAGAAGAAGTGCCAGAGATTCACAGATACAAATTCAAGCAAGTTGCTGTGTTGAACGTGTTGTATTTCGCGACATTTGGTTCTGAACTGGCTGTAGTTTCTATGTTGCCATTGTTCTTCTCTGAAACCTTTGAATTAACGCCGGTTCTTGCGGGTATGGTTGCATCAGCTTATGCCTTTATGAACCTAATGTCTCGCCCAGGTGGCGGTTGGATTTCAGACAAATT
Source organism: Vibrio sp. Vb339 (assembly GCF_902751245.1). NCBI lineage: Bacteria > Pseudomonadati > Pseudomonadota > Gammaproteobacteria > Vibrionales > Vibrionaceae > Vibrio > Vibrio sp. Vb339. Next base: position 1,686,627 of record NZ_CADDIS010000001.1, read on the forward strand.
CGGTCGTAAACCAACACTGCTTATTCTGACGATTGGTCTCGCTGTCGGTTACTTTGCAATGGGTCAAGTAGACAGTACATGGCCAGTATGGCTAGCGGTTGTTGCTGCAATGGCGTGTTCTTTCTTCGTACAAGCCGGTGAAGGTGCGGTGTTTGCAACAGTACCTCTGATTAAGCGTCGTATGACAGGTCAAATTGCAGGTATGACGGGTGCTTACGGTAACGTGGGTGCGGTGGTTTACCTAACTGTGCTTTCATTCGTAAGTTACCAAACCTTCTTCTTAGTGATTGCAGGAACAGCGGTACTAGGCTTCGTTACTCTGATGTTCATGGAAGAGCCTAACGGCCAAATTGCTGAAGTGAATGACGACGGCAGTGTCACGCTGATTAATGTTTCAAATTAGTCTCAGTGCTATGAAGCATTGATATTATTGAATCGGGAGTGGTACCAAGGTGTGTTTCACCACTTTGGGACTACGTTCAAAGGCTCTAGGTTCACTAGGGCTTTTGTTCTTCCTCAGATGTGCTCTCAAGCAAATGAGAAGACAGCCAGTTAAGAAGAAGACCAGTTATGACAATTTCATTCAGCCAAGGGCAAGTCGTCACGCCGGAATCAAACAATCAGCTAACACTTAAGTTTGGTGGTTATTCGAATAAAGGCATACGTGATGAAAACCAAGACGCCATCATTGTAAAACACCCGAAGACTCGTGCAGAGCAAGAGCTAAAAGGAAGTGTTGCTTGTATAGCCGACGGCGCAAGTTGCAGTGAACACGGCCAGAAAGCCAGTCACACCAGCGTGATGCAGTTTATTGATGACTACTACGCCACGCCAAATAGCTGGAGCATTCAGCGTTCAGCGCAAAAGGTCTTAACCTCGCTCAATTCTTGGCTGTTCAACACGTCTGTTTCTAACATTCACCCCGCTCAACAAGTGAACCACAACGCCCTAGTTTCTACATTCAGCAGTGTGATATTGAAATCCAACACAGCGCATATATTCCATGTCGGTGACAGTCGAGTTTACTTATTAAGAGATGGAGAATTACGCCAACTGACCCGTGACCACACTCGTAAGAACATGGGACAGAAACATTACCTAACCAGAGCCTTAGGCATGGATAACCAACTCAACGTTGACTACCAAACCTTGCCTATCAAGAAAGGCGACTGCTTCATCCTCACTTCGGACGGCGTGCATGAATTTGTTGCTCCCAATACTTTCAAAGAACACATCGATAAGCCTGGGTCTGATTTTGAATACGCTGCTCAAACCATCTGTAACACCGCCTTAAGCCACAATAGCTCAGACAACGTGAGCTGCTTGATTGTGCAAGTCAGTCACCTACCTAAACCTTCGCTCATTGAATTCCATGAGAAACTGGCTAAACGCGCGATTCCACCGGCGCTAAAACTTGGCCAAAGCATCGATAACTTTATGGTCCTTGAGGTGCTGTATGCAGGTTCAAGAAGCCATGTCTATCGTGTGATGCAGAAAGAGACACAAACCGAGTTCGTGCTAAAAGTCCCTTCCGTTCAATATCACGATAGCCCGTCGCAACTCCGAGCTTTCTTTAATGAACAATGGGCAGGCATCTTGCTGAACAATAAGAAGGTAATGAAGGTTTACCCGACGCCAGAACATTCGCAATTTTTATATCAAATCTGCGAATGGGTTGAAGGCATCACGCTAAGACAATGGATGTACGACAATCCAAAACCGTCACTCAATGAAGTACGCGACATACTAGAAAAAATCACACAAGGCATTCGAGTATTACAACGTGCCGACATGGTGCACCGAGATTTAAAGCCCGAGAACATCATGCTTCAACGTGATGGTGAGATAAAAATCATCGACCTCGGCGCTGTATTAGTGAGAGGACTTGAAGAAGGGGAGCTCGCAGATAAAGACGACACTCCATTAGGTGCGGTCAATTACATTGCACCAGAGACCATCAAGCACAATACCGCGACCACCAGCTCTGATCTGTTCTCTATTGCTGTGATCGGCTATGAGATGTTAACCGGTGAATTGCCCTACTCTGAAATGACGGCACAGTCGCTTAAGCAATCGCGCCACCATCAATGGGAATACCAACCCATCACTCAGAAACGAGCGGACTTACCCAGTTGGGTGGATTTGGTGTTACAAAAAGCCTGCGCGGAATCACCAAGCGAACGTCATCAAGTGTTGGGAGATTTTGTAGCAGATCTTTACACACCAAACCAAAGCTTGGTTAAAAGCAAAGCCAAGCAACCTTTAATAAACCGAAACCCGATCCAGTTTTGGAAAGTGTTGGCTTTGTTGCTCGGCATTGTTGCCATTGTAGAAATGGGCTTATTGCTTAGTTCGAGTTAATTACAGGTTCGAGTTAAAACCAAGTGCGGGTTATAAATCTAAGCTCGAGTTAATTCCAAATTCGAGCTAAACGCGAGGCTTCTAGCTAAGCGTAAAATTCGAGCTAGCCACGTTTTACTAAGCTTCTCGGCACGAGTTCAATACCCGCTTGGTAACGTTTAGCAGACGCGTTCAAAGCCAAAGCAAAAGCACTATCGGCAATCACTTCGAATTGCTGTGGCAATGAGTGGACTTTAAAAGGTAAGAAATCCAATAAACGATTATCACCAAAGGTTGCCAGCTTTACTTGGCTGATCAGTTCTGGCTTTTCGACCATCACATCCAGCACACCTTCTAACAAGGTGTAAGACATAGTCACAATCGCATCGGGCACTGTGCCTTTAGCAATCCACTCTTCAAAAACCTCGCGTCCAGATTCTCGGTCAAAGTGCTCACCATAACCGATAACCATCGGCTTGTTTTCTGTTAGCCCTGTTTGTTGAGTATGTGCTTTATTCGCCGCTTCAAAACCCAACTGACGTTCTCGCGAAATGTTCAGATCAGGTAGTGCGCCAATAAGGCCAACACTGTGAATGCTGTCATCAAGAATCGAGTGCGTCAGTTCAAATGCGGCTTCGAAATCTTCACTGATCACGCAGGCAAAGTGCTCATCATCTAAAGGACGGTCAATCGCGATGACTGGCGTGCCTGAGTTTTGCAGCTTTAAGTAAAACTCATTGGCGTCTGGCATTGAGCTCGCCACCAGCAAGGCATCGATACGACGGCTAACAAGCGCTTCTGCAACTTTACGTTCGGTTTCAGCGTCATCATCTGAACAGCCAATCAAAATCTGATAGCCCACTTTACGTGAGTTCTGCTCTATCAATTTTGCTAAACGCGCGTAACTGCTGTTTTCCAAGTCAGGAATAATCAAACCAAATGAACGGCTATTACCAGCGCGCAGCGACGAAGCAGCATGGTCTGGTCGGTAGTTATACTCTTCCACCACTGCCATTACTTTCTGCTGTGTCTTTTCACTGATTCTGTATTTCTGCGCCTTGCCATTAATCACATAGCTGGCTGTGGTTTTCGACACACCGGCTAGTTTGGCAATCTCATCTAGTGTCATATGGGTGACCTGTATTTTGTGCGTAGGATCATATAACCAATCTTCTGATCCTTGGATTAGTTGAATTATATGCTGAATCGATTCAGTATAAAAGCTGAAAGGATTCAGCAAAATCTGAAAAGTGACTTCAATCATCCTTTTGAATGGATTGAGCGTCATTTGTCGTGATTCAGCTTCTTGTTGTTAACGAAACTGGAATTACGACACGCAGCAAAACTATTTTGAAAACCAAAATCGGCTTTGCTGAATTTTTTTACACTGAATGCTGAACCGATTCAGCTAAGATAAAACAAAGAGCAAGCAACGCGTAAATCGTGCTCTAGACTGAATCGTAGCGATACACAAATTCTCAAGCGATACGCTAAAGAGGCACCATGCTTAAATTATCAAAATCTGACATCACTCTAGGCCAAACTGCCGAAGACAAATTCAAAGCAATCCAAAACATTGCTGGCGACCTGACAGCTAAAGGTTTAGTTGACTCTGGTTACGTTGAAGGAATGCTGAACCGTGAAAACCAGAACTCTACGTTCCTAGGTAACGGCATCGCGATTCCTCACGGGACGACGGATACTCGTGGCCTAGTGAAAGAGACAGGCGTTGCAGTACACCACTTCCCTGAAGGTATTGATTGGGCAGACGGCAACCGTGTTTACGTCGCAATTGGTATTGCAGCGAAATCTGACGAGCACTTAGGCATCCTTAAACAGCTAACTAAAGTTCTAGCGGCAGACGGTGTTGAAGAGAAACTAAAGCAAGCGAAATCAGAAGACGAAATCATCGCCCTACTTAATGGCGAAGTTCAGCTAGAAGCCGACCTAGACGCTTCTTTAGTTCAGCTACTATTCCCTGCAAGCGACATGATTCAAATGTCTGCTGTTGCGGGCGGCCTACTTAAGAACACAGGTTGCACAGACAACGCATTCGTTGCTGACCTAGTAACAAAAACACCGACTCACCTAGGCCAAGGTTTGTGGTTGTTGGGCAGCGATAAAGGCGTAACTCGCACTGGCGTATCGTTTGTTTCAACGGCAAACCATTGTGAGTACGAAGGCACACCAGTGAAAGCATTGGTCGCTTTCGCAGTTTGTAACAGCGCGCACCAATCTATTCTGGCAAACCTAAGTAAGATGGTTTTCGAAGGTAAACAGCAACAACTGTTAACGGCTGACATTGCACAAGTAATTGGCCTTCTAAAAGGTGAAGCGGTTTCTACAGCGTCTCAAGACGATGACAACTGCGCAGTATTCAAAATCAAAAACGCACACGGCCTACACGCTCGCCCAGGGGCAATGCTGGTTGCTGAAGCGAAGAAATTCGAATCAACAATCCGCGTTTCAAACCTAGATGGCGACGGAAAAGAAGTGAACGCGAAGAGCTTGATGAAAGTCATCGCACTTGGCGTTAAACACGGCCACCAGCTTCAGTTTGTTGCTGAAGGTGATGACGCTGCACAAGCACTTGAATCGATTGGTAAAGCTATCGCTTCAGGTCTTGGCGAAGGTTAAGGAGTCGATATGTCTGATAAACAAATCAAAGCCGTTACTGTAACGCTCAACCCTGCTCTAGACCTGACAGGCGCTATCGACGCACTTAACGTGGGTTCAGTTAGCCTAGTAAACAAAGGCTCTCTGCATGCAGCGGGCAAAGGCGTAAACGTCGCAAAAGTTCTTTCAGAGCTTGGCGCGAAAGTGACCGTAACAGGTTTCCTTGGTCGCAATAACGAAGAAGCGTTCTGCCAACTGTTTGAACAGATGGGCGCAACTGACCGCTTCATCCGTGTTGATGGCGCAACTCGCATTAACGTGAAATTGGTAGAGAATTCAGGCCAAGTAAGCGACATCAACTTCCCAGGTGTTCCTGTTGATGCCGACGCGATTAAAGCGTTCGAAGAAACCCTATTAGAACTTGCTGAAACGCACGATTACTTCGTAATTGCAGGCAGCTTGCCACAAGGTATCTCTCCTGAGCTTTGCGCGTCTTGGGTTCAACGCTTACACGATTTAGGTAAGAAGGTGTTATTTGATAGCAGCCGTGATGCACTTAAAGCCGGTATCAATGCACAGCCTTGGTTGATTAAGCCAAACGATGAAGAGCTGTCTCAGCTGTTCAATGCAGAGCTGACAACTCGTGACCAATGCCAACACGCGGGCCAAGCCCTAAGTGAAAAAGGCATCGAGAATATCGTGGTATCACTTGGTGCTGAAGGCGTGATGTGGCTTAACCAAGGTGAATGGTTACATGCTCAACCACCGCGCATGCAAGTAGTAAGCACGGTAGGCGCAGGTGACACATTGGTTGCTGGTCTATGTTGGGGTCACATGCAACAGATGCCAAAACCAGAACTTATTAAATTCGCAACCGCCCTATCTGCTCTAGCAGTTTCACAGGTAGGCGTGGGCATCACCAGCCAACAAGAGCTGGATTCAGTACTACAAAATATCCAATTACAGTCGCTTAGTGCTCCAACTAGCCAGTTAGACACAAGCAAATAGGACAAAAGGTTTATTATGAATATTACCATTATCACAGCTTGCCCTAGTGGCGTAGCAAACAGCATCATCGCAGCAGGCTTGTTAGAGCAAGCGACAAAAGCACTGGGTTGGAACGCCGCTATTGAATGTCAATCAAGCGTGTTACCTGACTCAACCGTATCGCAAGACGCTATCGACAGCAGTGACGTTGTAGTTATCGCAGCCAACACAAACGTTGATAAAGCGCGCTTTGTGGGCAAGAAAGTATACCAAGCGGCAATCTCTGAATGCACAGCTGATGCAAAAGCGTTTCTAGAGAAAGCGGTAGCAGAAGCAACGGTATTAGACGCTTCTCAAGTTCAAAGCACTGTTGAAGTGACTGGTACGTCACCTGCTACAGGTAGCAAAAAGATCGTAGCGATCACCGCTTGTCCAACTGGTGTTGCACACACCTTTATGGCCGCTGAAGCGCTTGAAGCCGAAGGCAAACGCCTAGGTCACCAAATCAAAGTAGAAACTCGCGGCTCTGTAGGTGCGAAAAACCAACTGACAGACCAAGAAATCGCAGACGCTGATCTAGTTATCATCGCAGCAGATATCGACGTTCCTCTTGATCGTTTTAACGGCAAAGCGCTATACAAAACAACAACAAGCCCTGCTTTGAAGAAAACAAAGCAAGAGATGGAAAAAGCATTCGCCGAAGCTAAACCATACCAACACACAGCTTCTGCAAATTCAGCACCTGCTGACGAGAAGAAAGGCGTGTACAAGCACCTAATGACAGGTGTATCGCACATGCTTCCTGTAGTTGTTGCGGGTGGTTTGATCATCGCACTCTCTTTCGTATTCGGTATCGAAGCGTTTAAAGAAGAAGGCACACTAGCAGCAGCACTGATGACTATCGGTGGTGGTTCTGCATTCGCACTGATGATTCCTGTTCTTGCTGGTTTCATTGCATTCTCAATTGCTGACCGTCCGGGTCTGGCTCCAGGTCTAATCGGCGGTATGCTGGCTAGCTCAACAGGCGCAGGTTTCCTAGGTGGTATCGCAGCTGGTTTCATTGCCGGTTACGCAGCGAAATTCATTGCCGACAAGGTCCAACTTCCACAATCCATGGAAGCCCTCAAGCCAATCCTGATCATTCCGTTTATCGCGAGTTTGTTCACTGGTCTTGTGATGGTTTACATCGTGGGTGGCCCTGTTTCTGGCGTGATGAGCGCGATGACAACTTTCCTAAACAACATGGGAACGTCTAACGCGATTCTTCTGGGTGTGATTCTAGGCGCTATGATGTGTTTCGACCTTGGTGGTCCGGTAAACAAAGCAGCTTACACATTTGGTGTTGGTCTACTGGCTTCGCAAACTTACGCACCAATGGCAGCAATCATGGCAGCAGGTATGGTTCCAGCTCTAGGTATGGGCCTTGCGACTTTCCTAGTGAAAGACAAGTTTGAAGCGGGCGAGCGTGAAGCAGGTAAAGCATCATTCGTTCTTGGCCTATGTTTCATATCAGAAGGCGCGATTCCATTCGCAGCGAAAGACCCAATGCGTGTTATCCCAGCTTGTATGGCAGGTGGCGCACTAACTGGCGCTCTTTCAATGATGTTTGGTGCTCAGCTAATGGCTCCACACGGCGGCTTGTTCGTACTACTAATTCCTGGTGCTATCTCTCCAGTGCTTATGTACCTAGTGGCGATTGCAGCAGGTACAGCAGTAACAGGCTTTGGTTACGCAGCGCTTAAAAAGATGAGCGACTCTAAGGCAACTGCAGAGGCTTAATCCCCCTACTCTGGTTAACGGTTCAGCCCGATAACCAGAGGCTCTTGATAAACTGTTTCTTGAAGCAGAACAAAGGCTCCTCATTTGAGGAGCCTTTTTATTGTTCACCGTATTACGGAATTAAAACGGGTAACTGAAAAGAGAAGGTCACCCCTTCCACTTCGTCATCATCAATGTGGCGAATCATTTCTACCAAATACCCTTGTACATCCAGCTTTAAACCTTGTTGTTCAACCGCCTTGAACAGAGCTTCTAACGCGGTGCTGTAAGCCACATCCGAAACCAGATAAACATCGCTGCACAGGTAATACCCTTCAGGAATCATCTTATCGTAACGGTCTTTCGCGACTTGCCAATTTCCGATTTCAACATCGATGTCATCCCACTTATTTCTCATTTGTTTAATTGGCGTGGTGCCCATCAACTGTGTCGACTTCTGACCATACACCTCAAACACCGTATCCCAGTCAGGATCGTCTAACTTGAGCTTCTGCATGCCGCGCTCGGGATACCAAACCAGCTCTGTTGGCATAGACTTAACCAGTTCTTCTTCCATTGAAGACTGCACGCCCGGATGTGCCAATTTCTGAATGAAATCTGCTGTCTCTTTGGGGGTCGCGTTATAGCCCATTTCTCGGATGTGCTTTGCCGTGACGCCCAACTCACGCTTGAGCGCCTTGCCTAGCGACTGTGACGATGAGAATCCACAATACTGAGCTATTTCAATCACACTCCACGGCTCATCATTGAGCAACAAACTGACCGCAATTTGCAGCCGAACTCGACCTAAATATTGGCCCGGTGTTTCGTTGAACAGCTCTGTAAACTGGCGATGGAAATGGTATGGAGAAATCGCGCTCTCGGTTGCTATCTCTTCCCACGTACGACGCTCCCCCCACTCTTCATGCATCAAAGTAAGCGCATGTGAAAAGCGTTTTTGAAGATGCTCAGGCAAAGATTCAATCAATGCAATCTCTGGCACCAGTTTAAAAGCCTGCACCAAGTGCAATGCGGACTTGTTCTCTTGGGTCATACAATCTTTGGTCTCAAGTGCTTTGTGTTTGTTCTCGAACAGCTTAACTTCAATATCGCCTCTGTCCTTTATAAAATCAATCACGAGCGCTCCAAAGTGAGTTCTTCTAATGAATCTTGTTCACCAGATTCGTTTTCAATCAGATTTTCAACTTGAGGCGGTTTGCGGCAAAACAAACCAAGCAGTACGGGAATCAAAATCAGCGTGACGGTAGTGGCAAACAGCTCGCCAAAAACCAAAGATACCGCCGCAGGTTTTAAGTATTGTGCCTGTTCCGCAGTTTCACTCAATAGTGGCAACAACCCACACACAGTGGTAATCGTGGTTAAGAAAATCGCCCTCAATCGGCTGGTACCCGCAATCACTAACGCTTTTTGTAATGGTACCCCTTGGCGGTATTCAGCGTTAAAACGAGTGATCAACACCAACGAGTCATTAATCACGATGCCTGTCATTGCCATCATGCCAAACAACGAAAGAATACTGATGGGTAAGTCCATCAAGTAGTGACCAAAAATCGCGCCTGCGAATCCAAACGGTATGACCACCATAATGATCATTGGCTGCCAGTAGGATTTCAGAGGCACTGCCAACAAGATATAGATCATTAGTAGAGTCAGAATCATTGCGGATTTAAAGCCGTTCGACACTTCCCCTATCTCTTCAAACTCACCGCCCGCTTTTATCGTCACGCTTGGATATTGTAGATACAGAGATTCAATCGTCTCTTCAAGTTGCTCACGTGTTTTCTCTGGCGATTGTAAGTCTCGGTCCTGTTTCCAATATAGGTTAATCACTTGCTCTCGATCACGGCGGTAAACCACTTGTGGTTCTTGCTCGTGACGGAACTCAGCGATATCTCCTATCATCACGCTGCCGCCGTTCGGCAACATGATAATCGCTTGTTGTAGCTGAGCTAAGGTTCTGCGCTCGTCTCTCGGATATTGCAGCAGCACCTTGGTCTCTTGCCCGTTTTCTAACAGGCGATGTACTTCCCTTTCGCCAAACGCTTCTCCGGCAAGCTGCGCTAGCGTAGCTTGAGTTAACCCGAGCTGCTGACCATATTGATTCAACACCAAGCGAACTTGCGGTAAACCGCCCTGCCCATCATCGTAAACGTCCGATACACCTTTCAGTGACGCTAATGTATCGGCTAACTGTTCGCTTACTCTTGATGCAAGCTCACGGTCATTAGACGCGATCGTAAAAAATGTGCCACCTGCAGGCTCTTCTGCCGCGCTGAATTTAACCGAGTAAGCGCCTTCGATTTGCCCAGAGCTCTCACGCCATCGCTTCAGCAGCAAATTGCCCGGCATTGAGCTTAAAGATTCAGAAGTGAGCTCTGCTGTGACTTCAATTTCGCCATAACCATCTGACCACGCAAGCAGATTCACAACAGGCTTCTCTTGTAATGGGTAATCGTCCATCAAGTCTTTTTCTACTTGTGCCATTGCTTGCTCAACTTGCAACAAGGCTTGGTGCTGCAGTGGCAAAGGCGCACCATCCTCTAGCTCAATCACGGCAGAGATGTAACGCCCCGGAATTTCAGGGAACAACGCGCTACGAATCGCACCATTCGACCACATGCCATAAGCCAATGAGATAACCGCAACAAACCCAAGTAAAGATGCGACTTTGTAGCCAAGTGCAAACTCCAATACTGGCTTGTAGATGTTGAGATTGAACCACTGCAAGCCACCTTGAGCCGCATTCTGAACCTTGGCAAAAATACTGGTAGATGGCTTTTTCACAGAGAGCTGAGCCAAGTGTGACGGAAGAATAAATTTGCTTTCAATCAGCGAGAAGATCAAAGCAAAGATCACCACAGCCGAAAATCCGGCCAATACTTTGGCTAACTCGTTATTAATCCATAGCATTGGAGAAAACGCAGCGATGGTTGTCAACACACCAAAAACGGTTGCGACCGACACGGAATGCACGCCCTGCCATGCGGCTGTCTTTCCGTTTATATTAGGAGAATAGCCGGCGTTACGCGTCCGTTTTTCATGTATCGCTTCACCTACGACAACTGCATCGTCCACCAGCACACCGAGTACCAAGATAAAGCCAAACAAGGTAATGTCGTTGATGCTGTAGTTAAAAAACTGCATTGCGGCGAGCGTTCCTGTAAGTGCAATCGGAATCCCCATCGCGACCCAAAACGCGAGCCTAATCTCAAGAAATATCCCAAGCAAAATCAGTACTATCAACAAACCTTGCCATGCGTTTTCGCTCAAACGAAATAGCTGTTCTTCAATATAAGGCGCCATATCAGCCATAGTATTTAGCTCAATATCTGATGGCAGAATTGCGCGCTGGGCATCCAGTGTTTCACTGATCGCTTCACTGACTTTAAGCAGGTTATCGGTTTGGCTAGTACTCACTAACAGAGCGATAGCATTGGAGTCGTTGTTACGCACGATAGAACCGCTGTATTGGTAACCACGGCTTAGCTTGGCAATGTCTCCCAAGTGTATTTTTCCGTTGCTCCCAGAGATAACAACAAGCTGATTAAGCTTCTGTAAATCATCGGCATAACCGTCACCGCGAATCACCATTCGGCCTTTGTCACTGATAAGCTCACCACTACGAGTCTCAAGAGAACGCTGCTCAACTAAACTTGCGAGATCTTCCAAGCTCAACCCTAAAGCTTTAAGTTGGTCAGGATCTGGCTCAATAACCAGTTGCGGTGTTCGAGTTCCCCAGTTTGATACCTTTGATATTTGAGGGTTCTTCTTCAGCGCTTGTTCGAGCTGCTTAGCGATAGGTTGCAGCTCGTCATCGGTTCTTGGCCCAGACACCACCACAAACGCGGCTAAATTGGTAAACTCATTACGCACGACTTGCGGTCTTTCCGCTTGCACGGGAAAGCCATTAATCGCGTTGACTTGATTACGAATGTTATCCAACAGCTTGTCTAAATCTGTACTGCTGGTTTTACGTACCACGACTCTAGACACGCCCGCACTCGATTGGCTGGTGATCTGTTTGATACCTGCAATGCCGCTGATCGACTCTTCGATTCGTTGGGTCACGCTCTCGTCGATCTGTTGTGCTGTACCGCCGGGGTAAGCCACGGTAATGCTAACTGATGATGGTGCAATTTGTGGAAACGACTCAACTCGCAGTTGCCCGAACGCAAGCAAACCACTGATAACAATCGCCATCATCAACAAATTGGCAGCGACTGGGTTATTAATGAACCATTTTGTCATCCAACTCATTGGTTTGAATCCTTAATCTGTGCTGAATCAGATTTGCCAGCAAGCATGGCTTCAGAATGAACTTCATTGAATCTAGGCGCGACTTGTTTACCGATTAGCATTGAAGAAAGCGGATATTGCACGACGCGGCGAACCTTATTACTTTGATTATTGAACCGAATATCAAGCGCTTGACTGCCTTGCCCTATAAGCGTCACCGACTCTTTTCGTAGACGATCTTCTGTATCTAACGTCCACACATACCCGTCTCGCGTCATCGCGCTCAGAGGTACGCTAACTACGTCACCTTGTAGACCTAGGTTAACCACAGCTTGAACCTGTTGATTAGGGAAAAGCCTTGGTTTGTTTTGGTAAGGCTCTTCAACCGATAGCACCACTTGTCTTTGACGAGTCACCGAATCTACTTCTGGCGACACATAGCGCACCTTCGCAGGCCATTGACTCCCAGAACGACTGACTACACGAATACTTGGCTTCACCAAGGCGGCTTGCACTTGTTGCCAGTGCATTTCAGAGATGGGAAGCTCGATATCAATCGAATCACTGGCGGCCAATTCAAAGGTCACTTGCCCAGCCTCTACCCATTCTCTTGGGCTAATGTGGCGTTTCATGATAACGGTATCAAAAGGCGCGGTAATCACCGACTCTTCCACTAGCTTTTGCGCACTCACATACGCTTGTTTGGCTTGTTGCAGGTTAGCTTTTGCAGCAAGCACTTGAGGCTCTCTGCGTGCAAAAGACGAACTTGTTTTTGGATTAAGCATTTTTAGAGCGACAGTTTGTTCATGCTTAGCCTGTTTCAATTCCAACTCAGCTTGCTTTAACGCACTTAACGCTTGCGCCAAGTTCGCATCAACGGCGCTGGTATCTAGCCTCGCCAACACATCGCCCTTATTCACTAGCTGTCCCGGTTCGATGTTTTCATTCAGCCATTTTAGTTGCGCACTGCTCGATGCTTTAAGTTGAATTGGCCAACGAGCAGCGGTTAAGCCAAGTACCGTTAACGTCGATTCGTGCTGCGAAGGTGTCACCTCCAATACAGACACCGGTGCCAGTACAGCTTGTTTCTTCACAGGCTCTACCGTCTCTGGTTCTAATTCATCGACAACAATCAAGGCAACAAAGATAGCCGCGCAACCGACTAACACCGAAAGTGACTTTTTAAACTTCATAATGCATCTCCTTAGTAGCCTGTTGGACAGAGGTATGATTGAGTCGCTGACTGATTTCAGTAAGTCGAGAAAGGGTTTGTAGCGTAATTGGCAGCATCACTGCGGTTTCAACAAACTCCAGCGAATAAGTAACGATTGAGAACACTTGCCCTGCGGTTGGATCGATAAGCTGACTTACCATCCACAAATTGCCCACTACCGCGCCAAACAACACGGTGAAGATCAGTCCGTAGACAATGGCCTCGGTATCTGAAAGCTTGATTTCACACTGTTTTAAGCGTTCAAAGTGCCAACGAAGCGCTGATAAGCGAACACCGCTCAGCAATTGAACCTGCTGTTCAACTTGGTCGTTAAATTGGCCGTTAAGCCGAGTAAAGGTTCGATGGAATACGCCATAAATCGCGAGCATCGACAGCCCTGCAAACAACATGCACAGCGCCAATGAGAAATGGAAGGTAGAGAGAATCACCACGGTAGCAATAAGCTGCACCACGGCCGTCATCAAAGCGGGCAAATCATCCTCTAAGAAATCAACCAACTCACGTGACATGGTGAGTCGAGCGTCTTTGGTTGATACAGACAAGCCACGCAGGTTTCGCTCAACGATATTCGCCAGTTTGACCCGAATCGCACCATAAACACGGGTATCGTAAAAACGACGAACAACACTGATGATAACTAGCACAAAAAGAATCGCAGCCAGCATCATCAAAGGCTGAAAGCTCTGGTTTAGCACGCCGTCTATGGCGTAACCAATAAACAGTGGCAACAGAATAAGCATCACGTTTTCAGCCAGAGCCATTAACCAAGTCGCAGCGACCTTTAATGGGTTAAGCCGAATAATCGTTAGCAGAGAGATGGGATGTTTGAATAGCATTATTGAACCCATAAATGAATATGGCGTCAGTATCACCAATTCAACATAGGAAAAAGTGTCCCAGATTGCTGTATTAGAAAATTAGGCGCTAGACTAGCCCAACAACTAACTCGGTTACCTTTTGTTTACCTTGGCTCCTTTACTGTCCTTGATAAGAAAAATGAACAACAAGGAAAGAGCATGAAATTATTCGCTTCAATACTCACGACTGTCGGTATTACTGGCGCAGTTTGGGGGCTATTACATATTCAGCCCGCGATTGCGGATTCATCAACTGAGCAACCAATAGCCGAGTTGTCACAAAGCAAGTCGTCAACAAGTACGCCATCCATAGATAAGTCCGTAGAGGTAAAACAACAGGCGACTGTAAATACCACTTACCTGCAAGGTTTGAGCAAGACTATCCCTTTAGAGGACGTGCCTGAACTGTGGGTCGATTTCTACCAAAACCTGGAAGCAAAAGATGAGGAGATCGCACAGCAACAGAAAGTGGTCGTGATCTATCAGGACATCAGTTCCGACTTCAGCACGGCTACTGTCACCATTGGCTTCCCAACTCAGCAATCAACATCAAATAAAAACAATCGCTTAATCCAAATTCCAAACAAAGCCCAAGGCTCGCTTCTGTTACGCAAAGGTGAACATACTGAACAGCAACTCGCACAAGCTTGGGAAGAAATCGCGATATTAAAAGAAGTGGACATGGTTATAGAACACCACCAGCTGAATCAGCATGGGTTGCCAGATTCTAGCGAGTTATACGTCTATTATAAGAATGGTCAGTAAAGGATTAAGTTATGGATTTCACTTTGGATAGCATTGGGAGCTTTCTCTCTCAAACATTTTCAGAAACAAGCATCATCCTTACCGAAACTTGGGTAGATGATAATTTTCTACTGCTTGCTTTGGCTCTGTTTATCTTTGAGCTTATCCGCTACGCCTTTAAGAAAAAGATCAGCTGGAACATGTTGGGGGACAGCGCGACCAACTTAGTCACCTTGTTCTTCTTGTTGGTGACCGTTTTCTTTGTCGGGTTAGCTTATGTCGGCGCGTTTGTTTATGCCTACGAGAACTTCAGCCTAACTCAGCTACCAATATCCGGTTGGACAATTCTAGGTTGCTTGATCTTGGCGGATCTCGCGTACTACTGGGAGCACAGGTTCTTGCACAGCAACGGTTTAGCATGGGGAACGCACTCTGTTCACCATAGTTCGCCTTACTTTAATATCTCGGTTGCTTACAGGTTTGGGCCTTTAGATTGGTTCTTCCCGTTCTTCTTTCACTTGCCGTTGATTCTGCTGGGTTTCAATCCGTTTGTGGTGCTGATGTGTGAAACCTTTGTTCAACTGTTTCAGACACTGCTGCACACTGAAACCGTCAAACGACTGCCCCGCCCTGTTGAAGCCGTGTTCAATACGCCCTCTCACCACAGAGTGCACCATGCGACCAATAAGCAATACCTAGATAAAAACTACGCTGGGATATTGATCATTTGGGACCGTATGTTCGGTACCTTCGCCAAAGAAGAGGAAGAAGTCCGATACGGAGTGTTCCCTAGAATCAACTCTGTGAACCCATTTAAGGTATATTTCCACGGCTACGTTAAACTGTGCCAACAGTTATGGCATGCGCCAAATTGGAACTACCGACTACAACTTCTTATTCAGCCGCCTATCTGGGCTTGGAAAAGAGAACGAGAAACAAAGTAAGGACACTTATGAGCATTAACGCCCTGTTGATTGAAGACGACAGTGACTTGGCAGAGGCCATTGCAGATTATATGGAACTCGACGGTTTCGAATTCGATTTTGCTTACAATGGCAGTGCGGGTCTGAATCTCGCTTTAGAGGGGCGTTATGACATCATCTTAACGGACATCAACATGCCCAAGATGGACGGGCTCGATGTCTGCCAATCTCTTCGCCAACAAGGCGTGACCACTCCTATTCTCATGTTAACGGCAAGAGACACGCTACAAGACAAAATCGCCGGATTCGAGGTAGGTTCAGATGACTATCTAGTGAAGCCTTTTGCAATGGAAGAGCTCAAAGTACGGTTGATGGCATTAGTACGTCGCGCTCAAGGCTCGGTGACTTCATTGTCTGTAGCAGGCCTCAAACTGGACTTGGACAAGCACCAAGCTGTTAGAGACGGCAAGCTATTGAAGCTCTCCCCTGTATGTTGGCGAATGCTCGTAATGTTAGTAAGAAACAGCCCTAATGTGGTGAGCAAAGCCAAGCTTGAAGAGGCCTGGGAAGATGAAATGCCAAGCTCTGATAGTATGAAAGCGCATTTGTTTAAGCTTCGACAAGTGGTTGATGCGCCCTTTGATTCAAAGCTAATCCACACGGTTCATGGGATTGGTGTTGTCTTACATGGGGAGCCATCATGAAACACGCGGACATGAATCGAGTCAGTATCAAGCGTGACATCTACCTCTACTTGTTTGGTATCGTAGTACTGCTGACGGCCATCTACAGCTTGATGGTTTCACAGAGCTATCATATTGGCCTTAATGAATCGGCAAAATATGGATTCTTATATGAGTTGGAAGTCGCAGATCAACAATACATCGAAACAGGGCAACTGCCAGACTACCAAAACCCAACGTTCCAAGCCTTTCTAAGTTATTCGGAACTGCCCGCTAAATTCCAGCAAGCTTTTGATTGGAAAGCATTTGATAACGATGCAATTTATGAACACTACGAGCTTTCATCGAACAGCGAGTCAGGCCAGTACCTCTACGCAGCCAAACATCCGATATCAGGTAGCGAAGAAGCGCTATACATCATTTCGGAATATGATGAAGCCATCTACTTGAATCTATTCGAGCTGAACCCACCTGATTCTGTAGCTCAAATTAACAATGCCTTCATCGCTATCGGTGCCCTTTTACTCTTGGTGTTTTTGATCATTCGCCTTCTGATACATCGAGTCACCAAACCGATTATTATCCTATCAAAATGGTCTGAGTCTCTAGATGTGGACAACACAGAAGGGCTCACTCAGTTTCGCTACAAAGAGATCGACCAGTTAGCTTCCCAACTCGTCAAAAGTGTACAAGGTGAACGACAAGCCAATGAGCGTGAGAGCTTTTTCTTAAGAGCCGCAAGTCACGAACTCAGAACACCGATTGCCACCATTTCAGCCAGTGGCGATATGCTGGTTCGGTTGTCTGAAAGCATTCCCAACAGCGGCCAACGAGCGGTCGCACGAATCCAACGTTCAGCCACCAACATGAAAGCCTTGGTAACGACACTGCTGTGGATGAGTCGCAATAACGAGATAGAAACCAACTATGAACAAATCAAGCTAGAACCTTTGATTGATAACATCATCGAAAGCCAACGGTATCTTTTAAAAAACAAAGAAGTGGATATTCACACCAAGGTCGATCAAGGTGAACACTCCCTTCCCCGCGAGTTAACAGACGTTGTGCTCACCAACTTAGTCCGAAATGCATTTCAACATGGTGGTAGCGGAGATATCAACATCACACTGACAGCAAGCCAGTTTGAGGTGACCAATCGTTTGGATGATGAAAACCTAGCAAACGACTCTGAACAACAAACCTCTTTTGGTATTGGCCTAGAGCTCATTGATCGCGTTTGTCAGAACCAAGGTTGGCAGTTTACTCATCAAATTTACAACAATGAGTTCATCGTCAAAGTCATGCTATAGCGATTATCTAAATGGTTATTGGATGGTGACCAAAAGTTTACCCTTGCTTGGTTATGCTAGTCGCACAATCTAGTTAGGAGTTATTTTATGGGCACTTGGATTTTAGAAACATTGTTGTGGGCTGTGGTAACCGTGGCGGTTTGTGTCGCGATTTGGGGACTTTACTTACCTAATATCTTAATCGCATTAGGTGTGTCGGTAGCGGTATCACTGTTACTGGGTAATAGCTGGAGAAGCTAATTATTTAAGGAAGAACGTAATTCAAAACGTTAGTGAGTATTGGCACACCCGACAGCAGCGATATTGACTAAGTACGTTGATTAGGTACGTACTGTCGGGCGCGAATTAAATTAGCTACTTAGTGTTTCTTCAAAGACACCCAGTTCACGACCAAGCCATGTTGCACGTACTGTGTGATCTAAAGTTTCTTCACCGCCAGTCACAGGGTGAATCAACACCGACATATCACCGCGCTCTTGCTCTAGCCATTCAACAATACCCGACTCTTTGTTTGCAAAGTGAATCTCAAACATCGGCATCTTATGTGGACCAACCAAACGCTGTATTAATGGGAAAACCTCTAATACATCTTTACGTTCCGCTAAAATTTTCTGACGCAGTGTTTCTGCTTGCTCTGCAAATCGCAGAGGGAAATAGATATGACCGTGGTACATGGCACCATCCTTTAGAATTATGATGCGAACAGTTTAACCTGCTTTCTCTAGCAAGGACAGCCAACCAATGGCAGCCGAAGTATTAAACATCATGTAGGAGACTGATCTAGCTGAAATTTCTAGAGCATTGCAACAAAAACGCCACATGTAGTTTCAGTGTGGCGTTTGTTTTTAAGCTATAAAATGCTTTAGCAATAATTAGCGTTAGTAAATTGAATCAACATTCAAAGGACTGTTCTTTGGTTTCTCTAGTTTTAATTGTTCAACCGCACTAAGACCTTTAGAGCTAATTCCGCCACTATAAGACTTCGTGCCATCAGCATTAGTCATTGAAGTTTCGCCCACGTTCCAAGCAACAAAGAAATCACTTAAGTCATAGTTTGAAACGTAGGAGCTACAAACCATCATTAAGTCGCCACCGGTTAGCCCAGTATCTTTGGCACTACAATAGTTTTCAACCGCATCACCCTCTGTATCACCTCGAGCTTTACGGTGCATAAGTTTGAACATATTCCAGCCTTCATCTTCACCATACACATCAGATTGGCTTGCGCCGCGTGTATACCAATCATCAATTGCAAAGTTCGATTTTGCCCAGATTTTTAGCTGACCAAACATAACTAATCGTAAACCTGCATCACCATGTGACCACGCATGTTCATTATTAAGCTCTAGCCATTTAGGTGCTTTCTTAATATCCGATTTAATACGATCCATTTCAGGGTTTGCATTGCGCCCCTCTAACTCCTGCATATACAACGCAAGAAGGTTATTGGTCACTTCTGTACTACCAGCAGCTAGGAAAGGAGCTGATGCTAAGTTATGACCCACCTCATGCCACAACAACCAGTCGTTCACTGGGTTGGTTGGAATGTATGTCCGATTTGCGTTAAAGCTTGAATTCATCACTGGATAACCAGAGTGAGCAGCACCAATCGAAATCTGGACGTCATTCACAAAACGATGGCGGAACGCCTTCAGTTCTGAATAAGTGAACTTACGGTGTAAACCATCGTTTTGTTTCTCATCACGCCCATAGAAGTCACTTGCCGCTTCGGCGAATCGATTCATATCAGTTGCGAATTGGTTCAAATCAGCGGATTCTAGATTCCTGATTGGGGTCGTATAAATAAATGAACCCGTATCGATTTCTGCAATTGGAGCCTCTGCCGATTGAATAGAGTTAATCCACTCCCCCTCTTTCCACCAAGCCGCTTTTAACGCGCCATTAATGCTAAACGAAACTTCACCAAGCTCTTTTACTTTCGGTTGAATATAAATCAGGCCGCCATAAGGGGCTTTGAAATTTAAGCTCGAACCATTGTAATCGTAGCTGGTTTGCATACGTGAAGGACGTTTCAAGCTCGTTTCGTGATTCGGCTTACCTGTAAGATCATCCGCCATCATCACGGTAATCGTAGCTGCCACTCCGTCTTCAATGGTTACTTCTTGTAATTGAGGTGCCCACAGACCTGTAGATTGATTATTCCCTGCGGAATATGTCACTGCTTTACCGTTGGTTTGAATCATTACCGTACTTGATGAGGATGCCCCCGAAGTTCGACCCGGATACATTGTGGTATCGACAACGATTTCATGATCCCAGAATGAGCGCCCCAACATGATACGAGTCAGAGGTTTCTCCATGTAATTTAATGGATAGCTCGGATTCAACTGCCCAGATAACTCACCTTCGCCATGAATCATTCCATTAGCGACTAACGACGCTTTTAGGCCAACAGGACACTGTGCATCCATTGTGTCTGTTTGGTGTAAGCCTTCGGTATAACAGTTTAGGAACTGAACAGCTTGCTTAAACCCCAACTCATCTTGTATGTCTGTTTCAAAACGGTATGCGTTGTCGTTCCACATCCAAACAGACAGGTTATCAAACGCTTGATTCAATTCACTGTTAGACAGGCGTTTACCTTGAGTACCTTTTGTTCGATAGTAAATCTCGTGCTCGTAAAGCGCTGTAAAGTTAGTGCCCAAGTTTGCTGCTTTCACCATACTGTCGACAACGGTTTTGCTTACTTCATAGCGGTCGAAATCGGCTCTATGATAAGCACCACGAACAGTAATTCCGTCTCCAGAACGAGTCTCAATACAGTTAAATTCGTATTCATAATCGTTTGTACAAAGATCAGTTCCATCAAATGCAGATTGCAGTTCTTTGATCGCCGCTTCACGCTCTTCTGCCGATTCAACAAAGATACGTGCGGATTTTGTCTCCATTACGGTTACACCAGACGCATCAAGCATTGGCTTCCCTTCAGCGTCTAACTTAACAACCTCATAAGTCGGGATTTCAAATTTGATTTTGGATTCATCTTCAATCCACTCAACCGTACCATCTTGATTTACCGTGAATGGAGGCTCCCCTTGGTTATCTTGAAAACGCTCAAGAACCACCATTTCCTTTTGACTCTTCACGTGAAGATTAGGATAAGGTGCTTGGCAGTAATAAGAGCTACCGCAGAACGCTTGGTTTGTCGGGGTAACGTTTTCACCACCAAGAGATACACCTACGGCATCTGCCAAGCGTCCAATAGGTTCAGGATTAGTCGTTTGAATCGCATCCATAAACAAGATATTGCCACCGTCATTAACATAGTTAATAAGAGCCGTAATATCGTCTTGGTTTAAGTTCGGGTTATCCAAGTCAGCAACAAACTGGTTAGTCATGCCATCTTGAACCAACTTAGGTGGGTATGCCTGAAGGATCAAAATCGGCGTATTACTCGCATCCAAATCATCAAAGTCACCTGAACCACGCTTTTCTACTGACGCAAAACCATACTGAGGACTAACAAAAAACGTGTACTGCTTACCCATTGTGGAGTGGTGATAAGCCGAATAGGCTTGGTCAATATTGGTCACTGCATTCATCCCAGCAATAGGCAAACCTTTATTGAACCACTCAAACAAGTTCGAGAAAAACAACCTCATGCTGCCTTGGTCATCATGTAGTAGGTTTTCAAACGTCGAAACAGTGCACTGTTGTTTGTTGCTGTCGATATGTAATGTGCGATTAGCCCAATAGTTCTCTGGGCATGACAGAATACTTGGATATAAGCCATTGCCCATGAACACGACCTTACCTTTGCCTATCTCGCCTGCAGTAACGAATGGGAAACCATAAGTCGCGTTGTCTTCAGAGACTAAAGGAATCGGAGGCATCGAGATACTTGGGTGTTGTGCGATGTAAGGCTTACCTTCACGAGTCCAAGCCTGTTGCTCACCAAAGTAAAGCTCACGGTTTTTATCAGTTCTTGGCATCACCACAGGGAATGCTCTGTTCGATATGTTCAGAGCTCGCATACCACGGGTATACCCCGTCGCACCGTAAAAGCTACCATTGTCATTGAAGACATGGAATTTGGTGACGTTGTGGAAGATTTGCTGCAGAGACTCTGTAACATACTGACCAGAATCCATAGATAAAACGGCAGGTTGACGAACATAATCCATAAACTGAGGCGTTTGGCGCAGCTGCTCATCAATGACTGCCGTTAACCCTTGGCTAAACTGACCAACAAACTCATTAGGAAGTTCGAAGTCTGTACCCTCTATCAGCCCCCCATTTGGCAGAGTTAGGTTGATCAACTCATTTATAACGTTAGGGTAATTTGAAAAGGTATCTTGGACTTCTTCAGATATCTCATAATAACTTACATGATCAACCGCATAGCGCTCAAGTAATGACTGGATATTCGCTTTCTCAACCACATTATTGGTCACATCAGACAATTTATAAGCAACCTGATTACCCGTAATGGAGCCAAACTCAAACGTATCAATACCAAAAACGATTCTGTCGCCCCACAGGTACTCAAAGACTCCCTCTTCATCCGTCACGCCCGTCGCGTTAGCCGAAAAGAAACTGATCCCAGAAATCGGCGTACCATTAGCGTCTGTAAGCTTACTGCGAGTTAACACCTTGCCTTCAACACTTGGCTTATAAGCATAGGTAGACTCCGCGTCTGCAGAAACAAAACCAGCGTTAAGGTTATTGTCCGCATTAGGGTCAACCGCAGGAACAACAGTTGTGTCTACGTGTGAACTAGGAGCCTTACCTACTTCATCTGTAGACTCCTCTTCTTTCGATGAAAAGTACGCATCGACAGCATCTTGATCATCAAGCTGCGAGAACACATCCTCAATATCAAAAGCATCCAGCTCTTTTAAACAGATAGCACTTTCAGTCTCACAAACATCAACTGATTCGAGTACCTTGGTAACGTTGTCTCCATGTAATTCTGTCAACTCAAATGCCGCATGAAGCGCATCATTTGAAATCGTGCTTTCTGTGACTTCGGGGAAAGGAGCCGTGAAATCACCTAAAGTAAGGTGACCCAAGGTACAACTAAAACTCACGCCTTGTTTTACACTGAACGTTCCGTTTTCAAGATGAATGCCGTCACAGTACACATCTCCAGAAACAAACGCTCCGCTCGACAACAGTGAACCGATGTAAGTTGTTGGGGGAATAATAACTGTTGGTGGAATAATGTCAGTCGGCGGAAGAATATCCGTTGGTGGTACAATATCTGTCGGAGGAAGAATATCCGTTGGTGGTACAATATCTGTTGGAGGAACCGTATCAGGGCCACCACTATAGCTTAGTGAGTCGTGATTACACCCTAAAAGAGCCGTGGATATGATAGCCAACGCAATTAAGTTTTTTTTCATTGAGCGAAGTTAGTCGTAATTTAAAGTGGCCCGTTATCTTATAGATTTACTCCACCTCGATGACTATTGTTTTTTGTCTTAACCACAAAGAATATTACTCATAAGCGATTGAATAAGATGAACAAAGTGATAATTTAGACTCTCATTCCAATTACAAAACCTCTCCCTACCTTAAAACGGAAAAACGCCATATCTCGATTGAGATATGGCGTTTCAATTAGCCATTAACATTAAGACCGATAGGGTATATCTGCCAAAAACACGTTCAAAAAAGAACTAAGGCTTAAGCTTTAAAACTCGGTCAATGTCCTCTGCAGAATGGCGCTCTGGTACTTGCTCCCACTCTTCGCCAAATGAACGGTTAACCACTCGGCCGCGTTGGAAGCCTTCGCGCGCTTCTAGTTGCTTCGCCCAGCGCACAACGTTGGTGTAGGACTCAACTTGCAGGAATTCGGCTGCATCGTAAATTTTGCCTAGTACAAGGTTGCCATACCAAGGCCAAATCGCGATATCAGCGATGCTTAGCTCATCACCCGCCACAAATGTGTTATTTGCTAACTGTTTGTCTAACACGTCTAGCTGACGTTTAGCTTCCATCGCAAAGCGGTTAATTGGGTACTCTTGCTTTTCATCCGCGTAAGCGTAGAAGTGACCAAAACCACCACCTAGGAATGGCGCAGAACCTTGTGCCCAGAACAACCAATTAATGGTTTGTGTTCTTGCTGCCCCTTCTTTTGGCAAGAAGTGACCAAATTTTTCTGCTAGATGCATCAAGATAGATGCCGATTCGAAAACATTAACGTCTTCATCACCAGACTTGTCGACAAGTGCTGGTATTTTAGAATTTGGATTCACGCCAACAAAGCCAGAAGAGAACTGATCAGCCTCACCGATGTTGATCAAGTACGCATCATATTCAGCTTCTTTAACACCCGCCGCTAACAACTCTTCCAGCAAGATAGTGACTTTTTGACCGTTAGGTGTGCCAAGAGAATACAATTGAAAAGCATGGTCACCAACAGGAAGCTCTTTATCAAAGCGAGCTCCAGATTCAGGACTATTGATGTTTGCCCACTTGTTACCACCAGCAGTATCGTTAACCCAAACTTTTGGCGGAGTGTATTGTTCTGACATGATATTTCCTTATTAATATAGGGTCTCACAAACTGATATTAGGTCACATGTCTGTGGTTAAAACCCCTGAATACGATTTATTTTCAAACTATTAAGCATGGCTTATTCCAGAAAGACATAACCCGCTTAAGCGTTAGTGTGTAGAAGGTAAGTCTGTATCAAACTTCAATCTAATCTCGATAAGTCCACTGCATCATTTAGCAATGATTTTACGAACGACATACCGACAGCTTCAAGAAAGCTGTGATAAAATCGGGATATTACAATTGATAAGGATTTGGCAATGTCTTCTGATTTCACAGGTTCGAGTGCAGCGTATGCTCGCCAAGAGAAAGGCTACCGCGAAAAAGCACTAAAACTGTACCCTTGGGTTTGTGGTAAATGTGCGCGTGAATTTGTTTACTCAAACCTCCGAGAGCTTACCGTTCACCACGTGGATCACGACCATACAAACAACCCTGAAGATGGCAGCAACTGGGAGCTATTGTGCCTTTACTGTCACGATCATGAGCATTCAAAATACACTGACCATGAGCGTTATGGTGTGGATGCAAAAGCGAGTTTAGATGATCATCAGTCAGCGACACACAACCCGTTCGCCGATCTCGCCAAGATGATGAAGAAGTAACACACCTTCAGAGTTGCCTTTGGTAGATGGTAACTGCTAGATAATAGATAAATAACAAGAAGCCCCAGCATGTCACCATGCTGGGGTTTCTTTTATCTGCCGTCATAACCAAATAATAGAGTTCAGATAGGCAGGATCAAAAAAGCCTTCCGAAGAAGGCTTTTTAAGAATCAAATCGAATTACGCTGCCGCTTGCTTGCGAGACTCTTCTACCTGTTTAGCGCGTTGTTTTAGCGTTAATTTATCGCGTTGTTTTAGCGTTAATTTATCGCGGTATGCAAACCAAACGTAAGACACAACCACTAAGAAGAACAGGTATGACAATGAGAAAATGAACGGCGATTGAATGATATCGTTCGAGATACCCCAAGAAACACCGATAACAGTCACTGCAATTTTCGCAAAAAAGCCACACATCAATAGCACTAGTGCCAACTGTGGGAAACGCGTACTGCGGAATGCAAGCCAGTAACAACTACCAACTGCTAGAGCCGCAACATAGAAGCCGAATAGGAAAGAGTGAATATGGTCAGCTGCCGCTACACCACCAGAAATTGACATCAATAAAATTAAAAACAGTTTCATAATACTCGCCTCACCATAAGTTGGAAACGCATCCTTTCAAATTTGGAATCTCAGTTTGCGTACTATTTTCCCACTTTTTACGGACAACACAACCCCTCCAATCGAACAAAATGTAAGCAAAGGTGCTAACAAAAATCACCATCAACAATTGCTTAACATTATGTTTTTAATAAAACTCCGTTACTCCTTGTCTCATATGAACAAAGCGCTGTTTCGATTTATTTTGTTACACAAATTTAACCTTGGAAATTAATTAAAATTATTTGTAACTCTGTGATATCCGCACGCAATACGCGTCTATTCAAAAACCACCACCTCAAAATCCCTGAAATAATAAGAAGACAGAGCAAAAAAGAACAAAATAGAGAGGTGTTAAAAACATTTCAAAAACCAATGAAAAACAACTTATTAACAAATTGAATTTAATTTACCAAAAATGGAAAAAGAGATTCCAATCACATTTTAATTGGTTATAATCCGCGCTCTTTTGCGCTATCTGTTGATAAACGCAAACTAATTTTGAAGAAACAATCACAATAACCCGTCTTTAGTTAAGTGGCTCTCCACTAACCGATGACAAAACTGAGAATAAAAATGAGCAAGATTGATAAAGCAACACGTATCCTGCTAGCAGGCTTCTGTATCAACCTTTGTCTTGGCATCCTGTATGCTTGGAGTGTATTTAACAAAGCGCTAGTAACTGAAGCTGGTTGGAGTGCTGCTGAAGCATCTTCTCCTTACGCTATTGCAACTATCACATTCTCTGTTTGTCTTCTTGTTGCGGGCATCCTACAAGACCGTATGGGTCCACGTAAGATCCTTATCCTAGGTACAGCGCTTACAGGCCTAGGCATGATTGCTTCTGGTTTCGCTACAACACCTATGATGCTGAACATCACGTTCGGTGTTATGACAGGTGCTGGTATCGGCTTCGGTTACGCATGTCTTTCTCCATCAGCAATGAAGTGGTTCCACTCTTCTAAGAAAGGTATGGTTAACGGTCTTATCGCAGCAGGCTTCGGTCTTGCGGCTATCTACCTAGCACCAGTAACTTCTGCGCTAATCGACAGCATGGGTATCCAAACTAGCTTTATGATTCTTGGTGTTGGTGTACTTGCAATCGCAGTACCTCTAGCAGCAACAATCAACAACCCACCAGCGGATTACACGCCAGCTGAGCCTAAAGTAAAAGCGGGCCAAGCTCCTAAAGCGGTTAAGAAAACTGAAGACCTAACTTGGAAAGTAATGCTGAAGACTCCTCAGTTCTACTCTCTATGGATCATGTACGCATTCGCTGCATCTGTTGGTCTAATGATCATCGGTAACATCACTACGATTGCTAGCGTTCAAGCTAACCTGCCAAACGCAGTTTACCTAGCGTCTATCCTTGCAGTATTCAACTCAGGCGGCCGTGTTGCTGCGGGTATGCTTGCAGATAAAATCGGTGGTGTACGTACTCTACTTCTAGCGTTCATCCTTCAAGGCGCGAACATGGCTCTATTCGCTACGTTCAACTCTGAATTCACGCTAATCATTGGTACGGCTATCGCAGCGGTTGGTTACGGTACGCTTCTAGCAGTATTCCCAACACTAACTGCTGAGTTCTACGGCCTGAAAAACTACGGTACTAACTACGGCGTGCTTTACACGGCATGGGGTATCGGCGGCGCTATCGGTGCAGCAGTTGTTGGCTTCTCAATGTCAAACGGCGAAGGTTACGGCCTAGCTTACACAATCTCTGCAGTTATGATGGCAGTGTGTATTGTTCTAGCAATCATCACTAAGCCAATCTCTGAAGCTAAAGTTGCTGAACTAAAAGCATCACAAGCTTAATCAACAGAAAAGATTGAATTTGTTACTGAAGAGCTTAACCTTAGGGTTAGGCTCTTTTTGTATCAAGCGACTTCTCCATTGACGACCGAAACCACTCTTCAGCTCTCCCCTACTTATTATCTCGACAACTTCAATCGGTTGGTTGAACACGCTCAAACGCTCTACCCCGATCTTCTGAGTGACGATGAATGTCGTTGGTTGTCCGCATACAAACGTCTTTCCGTTTCAAGCCAATGCTTAATGGTTCGTTTGCTTTCTCGTAAAGGCCGTTGGTTTCGCAGCGATAAACTCAACTATGTTGAGATTCCTGATTTAAATAGCTCACTAGAAGAGCTAAGCACCGAAGGCTTCATTGTGTTGAGTCACTCTATAGAACAGCATCACCTCGCCATTAGTGAGGTCGAGATCGGGTTGTACTTGCTCACCAAGCCAGAACTGCTAAATGTATTCCCCGCCCTTAAGAGCCACAGAACTGCCAAAAAAGATGAGCTGTTGTTACGACTTGATCAGCAACCTTTTGATCAATTTCAAAGCCTAACTTTTGACTGTATTTACGTCATCGAATCTCAAGTGATTGATGTATTACTGTTGCTGTTCTTTGCCAACACCTATCAAGACTTAAGCCAGTTCGTGTTAAGCGACCTTGGATTCAACACCTTTGAAAGCTATCCGTTAAGCAAACAGCGTCGGTTCTTCACCTCTAGAGATCAGCTCAATCAATTAATCCAGATGCGCGATATTCAACGCTTGTATTCAGAAGGTGACCGCAAAGATGGCGAGTTTCTGGAACTGCTTTTAAATTCGATTCCTGAAGAATCAGAACACAGAAGCATTGGCAGAAAACGATCGCGTTTGATCAATGATATTGCTCGCGATCTTGAGAGGCTTAATCTAAACGACCAAGCTATCTTTTGGTTCAGACAATCAACACTTCCTCCTAGCAGAGAGCGACTTGCGCGCATCTACGACAAGCAAGACGAGCTAGACTTGATGTGTGACATTGTCACGCAAATGAAAGCTGCTCCATCGGATGTGTCAGAGTTGGAAGTCGCGATTAAGCTTGAAGATAGGCTACTACGGAAACAGGGGCACAAAGTTTCACGAACCATAAAGCCGAGCTGCAAAGAGTTAAAACTGGAATTAGACCTCAGCCAAACTCGAGTAGAGCTTGCGGTAAAGCAGCATTTTGAGAACCAAGGTTGAGACGTCTACTTTTCTGAAAACAGTTTTCTGTGTGGCTTGTTTGGTTTGGCTTTCTGGGATGTCATTTTCGCAGACGTTGAAGGCGCCTTTATCAATCGATACCAACATCGACCATTAGATCTGTACCATTCAGATTTCGCAGACAAGCGAGCCGAACAGATTGAAGCCGTGTTTCAGACGATATCCAAACATGGGCTGAACCATTTGCTTGATACTTACGATGAAAAGCAAGGTATCGCGAACCCCTTTGTTCATTGGAATCATTTCCCTAAAGCACTCATCGAACACAGCTTGGCTTCGATTCCAAATGCTTTAGTTATCGATCTCTTCATCGTGATATTGAGTGATTTAAAGCTATTTAGAACTGGGATGCCGGATTTGATTGCATTCAAGGGCGATGAATTTCATTGGATTGAAGTCAAAGGCCCTGGCGATAAACTGCAAGACAACCAGTGGCGCTGGATTAAAAAGTTTGAGCGATTGTCTGTCCCCTTCTCTGTTTGTTACGTTAATCAGTGAGTCTTAGCTCTTAACTCTTAACTGTTGGCTTTTAGCTTTTAGCTTTTAGCTTTTAACTCTTAGGGCTTAAATCTAGCTAGGTCTAAACTCCAATTTCGGATCACAAGCGAGTAACGCGCATCGACAAGTTACTCGTCCCATCAAGATCTTGTTTACAAAATCGTTAGAACATGAGCATTTTCAATCATTTTCGATATAATTATAGAAAATGCCTAATATTTAAATACGTATGAATTTGAAAAAACTCTTCATTTTAGCTTTTGTTAGCGTCTTCTCAGGTTGTGCCGTCTACGCGGGTTTAAACTTCGACGAACTGTTTGGTGAACAACAAGTACGCGATCGCCAAGCGCCTATTCTTTCGGCTCAAGCACAGCACTTCATTGACGAAGTAAAGCCCATCATTGATAACCGATGCGTGGTTTGTCACGCTTGTTATGATGCCCCTTGCCAACTCAAAATGTCTTCAGTGGAAGGCATAGACCGAGGCGCGAGCAAAGCACTCGTTTATCAAGGCACCCGCTTGACGGCATCAGCCCCTACTCGCTTGTTTGAAGATGCGTTAACCACGCAAGAGTGGCGCGATGCGGATTTTCATCCAGTCCTCAATGAGCGAATGCAGAACTCAACGGCTAACCTCGATGCTGGTCTTGTTTCTCGTATGTTGATCCAGAAAGAGAATCACCCTCTGCCCGATCAAACCCAGCTTGAAGGTTTCGACTTTTCAATCGATCGCGACCAACAGTGCCCAACGATTGAAGAGTACGCTCAATACGAGAGAGATTACCCAACTTGGGGGATGCCTTATGGGATGCCGAATTTAGATAAAACCGAATACGCGACTTTAATGAGTTGGTTGGAAAATGGCGCGTTAATGAACGACCATATTCCGCTAAATGATGCAGAGCAAGAGCTCGTTAATGTCTACGAAAGCTTTTTAAATAAGAGTGATAATAAGAGCCAACTTTCAGCACGTTACATCTATGAGCACCTGTTTTTATCTCATGTCTATTTTTCTGATTTAGCTCAGCCAACACGCTTCTTCACTGTTGTTCGCTCTGCAACACCTCCGGGTGAAGCGGTACAGCGCATCACGACTCGTCGCCCTTATGACGATCCAAAAGTAGACCGTGTTTACTATCGTCTGATTCCAGAGCAAGGCACCATCGTCGACAAAACGCACATGCCTTTCGCACTTAATAAAGAACGTCTACAAAAGTGGAATACCTGGTTTGTCGACGTAAATTACGAAGTAAAACAACTGCCTAGTTACGACATCGATGTTTCAGCAAACCCAATGACATCATTTGAAGCGCTGCCAGTAAACTCGCGCTTCAACTTCATGTTAGATAACGCGCAAAACACCATCATGGCCTACATCAAAGGACCTGTGTGTCGTGGTCAACTTGCCTTGAACGTGATCAACGACCGATTTTGGGTTTTCTTCATCGACCCAGAGAAAGCCGATGTTCCGGAAATTAACGCCTTCTATGCGAGCCAAAAGAAAAACTTAAAGCTGCCTAGCGAGCTAAAAAGCAACACCGTACCTGTGACCAACTGGGTAAGATACGCGAAGCAACAAGCGCGATACCTAAACGCGAAATCAGACTTCACCAACCAATGGTTCGAGAGTGGCGTAAACCTAGACACTGGCATCATTTGGGATGGCGATGGCATCAACCCGAATGCTGCTCTCACCGTCTTTAGGCACTTCGATAGCGCCTCTGTTGTACAAGGGTTAGTTGGCACGCAACCTAAGACTGCGTGGATTCTTGATTATGCTCTTCTAGAGCGTATTCATTATCTTCTCGTTGCAGGCTTCGATGTTTACGGCAACTTTGGCCACCAGCTGATTACACGCATGTTCATGGACTTCTTGCGTCTTGAAGGTGAGAGTAACTTCTTAACCCTTCTTCCTAAAGACGTCCGCCACATTGAACACTCTAGCTGGTACCAGAACCAAAGCGCACAACTGAGTGACTACTTGCAGCGAAACATTGCACCTTTTGATCAGCCGACCAGCGTGGTTTACAAAACGGCCGATCCGAAACGCGAACTGCTTGATATGATCAAAGATAAGCTCGCACCTGTTCTCGATAATCGTTTTGAGATTGTTGAAACAGGTTTTGGTAGAAAGAATGAAGCACTGCTTAACCAAGTGAACTTGATTAAGGGCGAAGGCCTACGTCATATGCCTCAGTTAGTGATGATCATGATTGAAGGCGAAAACGGCGAAGAGCAACTGTTCACCATGATTCACAATAATGCGCACAGCAACATTTCTAGCTTGTTTAATGAAGAAGGTAACCGTGATTACGCCAATGATGACCTAACCCTCGTACGAGGCGTTGTCGGTAGCTACCCTGCGGCTTACCTGTCATTAACCGAGAGCGAGATTCCTGCTCTGGTTAAAGTGCTGCAAAGCTTAAACACAGAAGAGGACTACGTGGCGCTGCTAGACAAGTTTGCGGTACGACGCAGTTCTAGCGAGTTCTGGCCATTCAGTGATCGCGTTCATCGTTGGTATCAACAAGACCAACCGATCGAGTTTGGCTTGTTGGATTACAACCGCTTCGAGAACCGTTAGTTTTCACTCATAAAGCATAAAAGCAAAAATCCTCTGTCTTGGCAGAGGATTTTTTGTATATGGGGAAAAGTATCTTAGGTGCTATTGAGAAGCGAGAAGTGCTCTTGAGAAGCGAAAAGCTCTCTAGATTGAATCCGATGTTTCCGGTTGGTGTAGCTCATCAAAAAACGCACGCGCGGCCGGAGAAAGGGAATCTACAGGTTGCTTCAACACCACATAGAACTGACTCTTCAGGCTCCACTTCTCGGGCTGAAGCGGAATTAAGGCTTGGTCATAATGGCCACGGTCGATTAAGTGAGAAGGCAAGAAACTCAGGTGTGTACCCGCCAAGGTTAGAATCACACCCGACTCGACATGCCAGCCATCAAACGGCTTTACGGAATCGTACTGCTCAATATTCAGTAATCGGAACATCTCATCTTTGGCATAGCCGCCCATGTTGATGCGACAGCCATCCAATGAGAAATCCTTGTCCATGATCTTCTCAGCCAGATCTTTACGCGCATACAGATAACTGTGCTCTTCAAACAGTGGGTATTTATGTTGAAACGCTGATTTTTGATGTGACCCTAGAACCACTATCATCATATCAATCTGGTTCTTTGCTAACTTCTCATTCAACTGGGTGAAATCGCCGACATCAACACTCACCTCTACACTGTTACTGCGTTGGTAAAACGTCTCAATCGCTTTAGGAAGTGGGTTATAGGGCAAAGTGACGGTGTTATCCAAACATCCAATTCGCACGTGCCCAGAGAGTTCTGTCTGTACACCTCGTAACTTATAAGCGAAGTCGGTTAAGGTCGATTTCAATTGGTTCGCATATTTATACACTTGCTCACCTTCATGAGTCAGCTTAAAACCACGTCGACCACGTTGGCATAATGTTAATTCCAAGCTTTTTTCCAAGGCAATAAGCTGATTACTCAGCACAGGTTGGCTAATCCCAGTGCTTGCGACCGCCTGATTGATGCCTCCTTGTTCAACAATTTCACAAAAAAGCTCTAATCTTCGCAGGTCTCTTTTATCTAACTTATTGTTTGGATTCACTTTGCCACTCACATTTGTTTTTTGCTATGTTTACATCTGATTATATTCATTTATTAACAATAAATACATCAGTATGCTTTATTCACACTTATGGAATAACAATGCATGGATGGCACTATGGCGGCAGAAGCTTACGTGAATAAACCCGAAGCAACACACAGCCACAAAAAGATAGATGACTTCGAATTGGAACCCGTTCCCGAGAAGGCCAAACGATCTTGGTGGGTTATCAGCCTTATTTGGTTGGCTATCGGCATCGATATTTCGGGATTGTTTCTCGGCTCGATCCTAAGCAGCGGTATTGGTTTTGAAGATGCCCTGCTTGCCACATTTATTGGTTCAGGCTTATTGGCGATCATCGCGATGCTGTGTGCCAACATTGGCTTTCAGGCTGGTGTTTCTACCCCACTGGTGAGCAGCGCGGTATTTGGTCGTAACGGCGGTAAAATTCTTGGCTTCATCAACGGTATCTCATTAGTTGGTTGGTTCGCATTTCAGGCTGACTTCTTCGCTTTCATCATGGTCGATGCACTGGCGAAATACGACATCATAATTTCACACCTTACAGCTCTTATTGGCGGCAGTGTATTAATGATGATGACGGCTATCTATGGCGTTCGCGCTTTAGGTAAACTCAGTACCTATTCAGTGCCTTTGATGGTGACGCTGATTACCATCGGTTTGTTTATGGCCGCTGATTATCAAGGTGGCACAGCGCCATCGATTGAAGATCCTTTGACGCTTGGCCAAGCCATCTCTTTTGTTATGTCTATCTGGATTTTGGCAGCGGTTGCAGCACCTGATATTGCTCGCTACGCCAAAACGCGTCGTGATGCGATTCTAGGAGCGGGTATCGGTTTCCTCGTCGGCAACAGTGCCATCATTCTTATCGCGTTGATCCTGACCAAAATGACCGGTACCGACGATCTAGTAGAAGTCTTCTTCACCCTAGGTTTAGGCATGGCTGCCATCATCGTACTGGTGTTTGCTCAATGGACCACCAACAGTAGCAACCTGACCTCTGGCGGCTTATGCATGTCGATGGTTCTACCGAAGATTCCGCGCCCTGTTCTGGTTGTGATCATGACCATCGTCGGTATTGGCATTGCTCAACTCGGCATGGTGAACAAGTTTACTGACTTCTTAATGCTCCTCAGCGTAACCATTGCGCCTGCGGCAGGTGTCTACATCGTTCAATATTATGTTTTAGATTCAACAAAAATGAGCTTTGAGAACATCCAGCAAGTTCCAGCTTGGATGTTTAAAGGTTTAGCTTCTTGGGCATTTGGTACTGTCTTCAGCGCTTGTACCGCACCAGAGTTTTTCAACCTGTTTTCGTTCACCAGCATCTCGGCGTTAGACGGCATTCTTGCCGCTGGTGTGATTTACCTCGCCCTAATGAAGCTTTCTCCTTCAAGTGATAAGGAATAGTAGTTGTGATTATTACTGAACAAATGATTGATGATATCGCGCTTGGTGCGACGGTATTAGGTACTGGCGGCGGCGGTGACCCATACAGCGGTGCCTTGATGGCGAAAGTAGCCATTGCAACGGCAAAGCACCCTGTACGCATGATTCCTTTAGAAGACGTGCAAGACAATTGGATGACAGTCCCCTCTTCAATGATTGGCGCACCAACCGTCGCAGTAGAGAAACTCAATTCGAAAGATCAAATGCTAATTGCATTCGAAGCGATGGAAAAAGCGCTCGGCACTGAAGTAGCGGCAACGTTTCCTATCGAAGTGGGCGGTTTTAATTCGCTGATTCCAATTCTCGTTGCAGCGCAAAAGAACATTCCTGTGATCGATTGTGATGCGATGGGACGTGCATTCCCAGAAGCTCAGATGGTGACGTTCTTTCTTGATGGTCTCCCTTCTGCACCAAACACATTGGCCGATGAGCGTGGCAATGTCGTCACACTTTACCCAATTGACGGTATTTGGTCTGAAAAGTTTGCGAGACCAATTACCGAACAGATGGGCGGATCTGCAGCAATGTGCGATTACCCAATGAATGGTAAGAACCTAAAACGCAGCGCACTGCCTGCAACACTGACTCAAGCAATGAAGATTGGTGAAGCGATTAGACTGGCGAATGACAACAATCAAAGTGGCACACAGGCCGTGTTAGACATTGTCGGCGGCCATACCATCATCAGTGGCAAGATTGTTGATATACAACGTGAAACCGATGGTGGCTTTGCAACAGGCGGTGTCGTGATTGAAAAGCTGGCTCAGTTTGAAGATACCGGTGTCGATAACGTATTTGTACAGTTCCAAAACGAATTACTTCTCGCTCACAAAGGCACAAGCCGCGCCGACATGAACCAAGATAACCTGCTGGCATCAACACCAGATCTTATTTCGATCTTGGATCATGAAACGGGTAAGCCAATCACAACCGAACAACTTCGTTACGGGCAGCGCATCGACCTTATCGCCTACCCTTGCGACCCTAAATGGCGCACTGACAAAGGCATCGAAGTCGCGGGCCCGGGTTACTTTGGCTACACAGTAGAGTATCAAACCATTGAACAACTAAAGTCTGCATTGAAGAGGTAGTCGCATGACAAACATTACGCTTGATTACTGCCGTTTGGGCATTGACGTAGGTGGCACCAATACCGACGGTGTGCTGCTCGACGCAGACTTAAATGTGATTGCCAAAGTAAAAACCGCAACCACACATGACATTTCAACCGGTATTGATAACGCGATTTCTGCGCTATTAAACCAAGCAAACATTGATGGTCAGCAAGTGAAACACGCGATGCTTGGCACGACTCAATGCACCAACGCAATAGTTGAACGAAAAGGCTTAGACAGAGTCGGCATGATTCGCTTAGCGCTTCCAAGTGGTGATAGCGTCCCGCCCCTTTGTGGTTGGAGTGAAGCGTGGCAAACACTGCTTGGCGAGCACTTCTACCAAGCACACGGCGGCTATGAATACGACGGCCAGTTGATTGCCGATATTCAAGAGTCTGAGATCCGCGAGCTTTGCCAGAAAATGAAAGGCCAAGTGGATTCCATTGCTATCTGCGGTGTCTTCTCTCCCGTCAATGGCGACCAGGAGCTTCAAGCAGCAGAGTGGATTCAACAAGAACTTCCGGGGGTGAACCTTTCGTTATCCCATAAAGTGGGCAGCTTAGGGCTTTTAGAACGCGAGAACGCCACTATCCTCAATGCGGCTCTGCAAGGTACAGCAAAACGATTCGTAGACGGCTTTTGTAATGCACTCATCAATCATGAAATCCACACCACACCTTATTTCGGTCAGAACGACGGCACACTGATGTCGCAGCAATTCGCATTGATGTACCCGATTCTTACCGTGGCTTGTGGGCCAACGAACTCAATTCGTGGAGCGAGTCACCTAACTAAGTTAAAAGACGCGATTGTGGTCGATGTGGGCGGCACTACGTCTGATATCGGCGTACTGACTCACGGTTACCCAAGAGAATCGAGCCTCGCGGTAGAAATCGGCGAAGTGAGAACCAACTTCCGTATGCCTGATATTTTGGCGTTAGCCATTGGCGGTGGTACCAAGGTTCGCTTTGAACAACAGCGTATAGAACTAGGCCCTGAAAGTGTTGGTCACACTCTAACGCAAACGGCGCGTAGCTTTGGTGGTGATGAACTTACGCTCACCGATATTGCACTCAAAACAGGTCAAATGCAGTGGCAGGCAGAGCATCAATTGAGTGATGAGATTGGTGTTTCGGCCGAACAAGCAAGCAAGGTTTACCAACAAATGGTCACGGATGTTGAAGAAGGCATCGATAAGATGAAGACATCTGCAGCGAGTGTACCCGTAATCATGGTTGGCGGCGGCAGTGCACTATTCCCAGATCATTTTGAAGGAGTAAGCCAAGTGGTTCGCCCTGAGCACTTTGAAGTAGCGAATGCCATTGGTGTTGCGCTGGGAGAAATATCAGGCCAGTTCGATAAGATCGTACCGATTGATCCAGCATCACGTGAAGAGACCTTAAAGGGCTTGGAGGAGCAATCAAAGCAACTGGCGATTGAAGCTGGCGCATGCAGCGATAATGTCGCGATCATTGAACGAAGCGAGATTCCATTAAGCTACCTTCAAGGCAACATGGTTCACGTTAAGATCAAAGCAGCTGGACATATCAAGATGGCTTAGAGCTGTTCCTCGAACGCCTTACTTAGATTCTTATTCGACAATAAAAAAGCAGGTTACTTCTTCATATTAATACGGAGAAATAGCCTGCTTTTTTTGCTTTTATTTTGGGGCTTTCAGCCCAATAACCACTTTATAATTGTTCTCGGAGCGCTGCTAGCGAGTCTTTCACCAGTTCAGGTAACGAGTCAGCATTATCGCGATATTGAAGCAATGGGTCCTCGCTCGCTTCAATGCTCTGGCATAAAGCAAACAGTGCAGATAATCCTAGGCTGCCGGCAGACCCTTTCAGTTTATGAGCTAAAGACTTAATTTCACGAGCGTTATCAGCGGCACTTGCCACAATCAGTTCATCGAGAGTGACTTGGCTGCTTTGGTCAAACAACCCGACAATCTGCACTATTTTTTCTCGACCGAGAATGGCCAAGTCGTCTTTGATAATCTTAGGGTTAATCATCTGCACAATCGGTTCTCCTTGATTATGTTCCGCGTCTTGGTTTGCTCGTTGTGTCGAGCTTGCAAATGCCAATGCTGATAAGTCTAGCTCGGTTTCCTGAGGTTTAGAGTTTAGCTGACAGCAAACAGCATCTGACGGATCCGGCTGAGGCAGCAACAGCGTGTGACCGTCCAACTGCTCAACAATCAATTCCGACAAAGCTTCCTTCTCTAACGGCTTAGGTAAGAAGCCATCAAAACCCGACGACAAGTAGCTTTCCACTTCTTCGTTAAACACATGAGCCGATACTGCGATCATTGGGGGTACTTTTCGAATTACGTCTTCTTCACTTTTATGCTGAAGCGCATCGTCTTTGAGTTGTTGAATTAACTCGACGCCATCGCAGTCGGGTAAGTTAATGTCCACCAGCGCAATATCGAACTCTTGCTCACTGAATATGGCTCTCGCTTCTTGTCCGGTTGTCGCAATCACAACCTCGTGCCCCAAGTTATGCAAGAAGCCTTCAGCAACGATGCAGTTTACGGGGTTATCTTCAATCAGAAGTACTTTAGCTCGAATACACGCTTCAATGACCGGTACTTTCGTTTCTATCTTCTCACCGGCTTCAAGTGGCAGTGAGAACCAGAACTGGCTACCCTCGCCTTCTTCAGAATGAACGCCAATATCCCCGTTCATTGCCAACATGATACTTTTACTGATCGCTAATCCAAGCCCTGTGCCGCCGGTTTTGTTGCGACCGCTATCGGTTTGGGTAAAGGCATCAAACAGGCAAGCTTGTTCGCTAGCGTCAATGCCGACACCGGTATCTGACACTTCAAACATCACTCGATTTTCATCTTCGATATCTAAACTGATAAAGATATCGACCGAGCCACTTTCCGTAAACTTAATCGCGTTGCCGACCAAGTTATTCAAGATTTGGCTGATTCGCGTTACGTCACCACGCCAATAGCGTTGCACATCACTTTCAATATGGAAATCAAAGTTCAGCTTCTTCTCAGCGGCGCGTCCTTCCATCAATTGGTAGGTGTCTTGAACCATCTGATGAAGGTCAAACGACGCCGTGCGTATTTCTAAATGCCCCGCTTCAATCTTTGAGTAATCCAACACGTCATTCAAAATCGCGAGTAGGTTCTTACCGCTGCGGTTAATGATGTCTGCATAGCCGGATTGCAATGGATCTAGCCCGGTATCTTTGAGCAATCTTGCGGTACCTAACACACCGTTCATCGGTGTTCGTATTTCATGACTCATCGTCGCAAGAAAAGCGGATTTCGCTCGGCTTGCTTGTTCTGCGGCGTTGCGAGCTTTCGCGTGATTGCCTACCTCGACATTCAGCTTCTCATTGGTCTTCTGCAGCTGATAGGTTCGGTCTGTGACCAACTCTTCTAAGTGTTCTTTGTGCTCTTCAAGTTCGCGTTTCGCCTTTGCTTCACCCACCGCAACTACTTGCAGCGCCTGCGCGGTATTTCTGGCAGTGATGATCGCCTCGCCCATATGAGCCAACTCATCATTACCCTTAACCGAGATATCAATATTCAGGCGACCTTGTGCGATAGACATCAAAGCCGATGAGTATTCAGTAAGACGTTTCACAACCGAGATATACACCACACGCCACACGATAAATGCGACGATAACCAAACCAATCACCGAAATCACAGACAGTGACCATTGAGCAAGATTCAACGTGCTGGTCAGCTCATCAACCGCTTTTTTGGTGCTTCGGTTTGAATCATCAACCAGTTGGTTAACTGTTGTATTCAATTGAGAGAACAACTCTAAGGTATTTTGCATCAGAAACTCTGACTTTTTGGTGTTCTCATATTGTTCTAACGAAATATCGAACACGACTTGGCGTTTTCTGAGCTCTTCAAGAAGCTGAGACATCTGCGCTGAACGAGTAGGATCTTCGACCGCTTTAACGCGGCGTGCCATGATTCTTAGATTGGAATCAAACTCAGATTGGATTTGATGAATACGTTCAACGTTGGTGACAGTCTGTGTCTCTTCTATTTGATTGAGCATTTTGAACGCCAGCAAATGCAATTCATGCAGACGCTCTGACAAATCAAGATCAACCTCAACAAGCGCATCCAGGGCTTGGTAGGCTTTATCCGTTTCTTTGGTTTCTAGCAGGTCATAGATGTGCGTTACGTTAGCAACCGCGATGGTAGCCGTGTTCAAAACTTGGGTTCGCGTCAACTGCTCTAGCTCTTCGGCAAGTAAGCGCATCTCTTCGACACGAGACGACAGCTCTTTGTTTAACCAAAGCTTACGCTCAACCGACACACCCAACTCAGCCAGAGTATTAATAACGCTTTGAACATTATTTTCGAGTTTGTTAAGAAGTTGAGAATCGAAACTATCGACACCAAGATCTTTGATATGCTGAAGAAGCGACTCAAGTTGGTCGAATAGTACTGTGCCAGCCTTTTTTCTTTCTGCTTCATTTCTCGCATTAGAAAGCGTTTGTACTGACGAAATAATACGGTTACTCAACTCAGAAACCTGACGAGCTTCGATCATGGCAGGAAGCGCCGAATCAACGACGTTTCTTTCGGTTTTTGCTACAAAGCTAAAACCAGAAACACCAATCAATGCAGACAGTAGAACCAACAGAGCCATCACTAAGAATGAGGCCAGCAGCTTGCGTCCAATACTCGCTGAAGCTAACAACATAAACTCTAAACCTTAAAACGTTCTTCTTTACCCATGCAGAATACGCTATATTTTGCAGTGTTTCTTATCTAAAACCAATAAAACGGCAATTCATGCTATCTAGATCTTTCGCTTCAAAAATTCTTTTCTCACTATTGGCCTCAGTGACTACTGTCGCAAGTGCTAGCGAGCCTTTGAGCCCAATAAAACCCGCCGAAGCCACATCACACAAAGAGAAAATTTGTGCCATTTATCCGCACCTCAAAGACTCTTATTGGTTGTCGGTAAACTATGGAATGATCTCTGAAGCAGAAAAGCAGCAAGTGGAACTAAGAGTTTTGGAAGCTGGCGGTTACCCCAACGTGGCCAAACAAGCCTCGCAACTGGTGCTTTGCACACAATGGGGAGCCGATGCCATTATTCTTGGCACAGTTTCACCTGATGCTTACCATGACAACCTTACTGATTGGGTTGGCTCAACGCCTGTGTTTGCGACGGT
Source organism: Vibrio sp. Vb339 (assembly GCF_902751245.1). Lineage (NCBI taxonomy): Bacteria > Pseudomonadati > Pseudomonadota > Gammaproteobacteria > Vibrionales > Vibrionaceae > Vibrio > Vibrio sp. Vb339. The sequence continues at coordinate 1,726,998 of NZ_CADDIS010000001.1, forward strand.
CAATGAGTTAACCGTCAATGAAGAGCAACAAAAGGTATTGAAAGGCACCGTCGGTGTCGACTGGTATCAAATGGGGTTTCAAGTCGGCGAGTTTTTGTCAAAGAGACACCCAAAGGGATCCGGCGAAACGCCTATCGCCCTGCTACTTGGCCCTCAAGCAAGTGGCGGTACAAAGCCTGTTGCACTTGGCTTTTATGATGCGATCAAGTCGAGCGATATCAAAATTGCGATCAGCTATTGGGCAGATAACGATAAAGAACTACAGAGAAACCTAGTACAGCAAGTCATTGAGCAGCCGGATATTCAATATATTGTGGGAAGTGCGGTCGCAATTGAAGCTGCGATCAGTGAGCTACGAGCGGCCGATAAAACAGAAGAGATTGGGTTAATTTCGAGTTACTTAAGTCACGGAACCTACCGTGGTTTACTTCGTAACAAGGTACTTTTTGCACCAACAGATAAAATGGTTGAGCAAGGTCGCTTGTCGGTAAAACAAGCCACGAGTTACTTACGCGGTCAACCTTACGAGCAACACAGCGCACCGATTATCGAGGCGCTGACACCAGCAACACTCAAAGATCAAATTATCGCCGACTCATTGTCACCTTCTGAGTTTCGTCCGGTATTCAGTGTGAATCCTTAGTGCTATATTGGCTGAAGAACTCAAAACAATAAAAACGAAACAACAATTTAGGGAACATTCATGCAAAAAACGACGCGCACTATGCCAACGCATAAGCATATCGCTTTGGTCGCTCATGACCACTTCAAACCTGAGCTACTAAGATGGGTCAAAGAGAACAAAGAAAAACTACAAAAGCACTTCCTTTACGCAACGGGCACGACTGGTTCTCTGCTGAGTAAAGAGACAGGCTTAGCAATCAAGAGCATGATCAGCGGCCCTATGGGCGGTGACCAACAACTTGGCGCGCTTATCTCTGAAGGCAAAATCGATATGCTAATTTTCTTCTGGGATCCACTTAATGCTGTACCACACGACCCAGATGTAAAAGCACTGCTTCGTATCGCAAGTGTTTGGAACATTCCTGTAGCAACCAACCGCGCTACCGCTAACTTCCTATTTAACTCTTCACTGCTTGAAGAAGAAGTGATCATCGAAATCCCAGATTACGAAGCGTATCTTGCTGAACGTACTTAACGCTTAGTTTGACTGAATCATACGTTACATACTAAAAAGCCTGCACAATCGCAGGCTTTTTGTTCGTCTGAATATAGGAATATGGACTACTTGTCACTCCACACTGCCATTTCGTTGCCACTTGGCTCTCTAAAATGGAAGCGCCTACCACCAGGGAAACTGAATATCTCACGGTTTACCTGTCCACCAGCATCCATCACGTCACGTTCAGTTTGCTCAAGATCTTGGCTATAGAAAACCATCAGCGCTGCGCCGTTATCCGTATTCGATGCCAGATTCGCCAAATAGAAGCCGCCCATTAAGCCTTTACCTTCAAAAGCAGAATACTCAGGGCCATAGTCTTCGAAGCGCCAACCAAACACTTGGCTGAAAAACGCCTTAGTTGCTGCGATGTCTTTCGCAGCAAATTCAATGTAGTTAATAGAGCCGTGTTCCATAGCAAACTCCTTCTGCTTTGTGACTCTGCCTTATTATATTAAGGCAGGGATTGAAGATCTAATATTAGACAATTACGTCAAGTAACATTACTTTTTACGAACAACGGGGTAATCAGAACCATGCAGCTCTTGCACAAAACCAGACCCGTCGCCACTGTGCGTGATCCATACTTTCTCTTTTGCTCGCGTCATTGCTACATAGAACAAACGACGCTCTTCCGCATAAGGGAACGCGTCTGATGATTCAGTCAATGCGCCATCAATATGCAGTTGTTTCTTCTTGGTCGGGAACTGTCCTTCGTCAACACAAAGAATAATCACAAAGTCCGCTTCTTTACCCTTACTCGCGTGGCAAGTCATGAACTTGATATCAATGGAGGTGAAGATCTTCTTCCAGTCTTCCAACAACTCTGGTTTGTGGTAATGGTTACGTCCAAGTAGCAGTATAGACTTATTGGTTTTGCCTTTAGATTGGCGGTTCAATTGGTCGAGGATCTTCTCAACTTCTTTGCTTGGCGCACTGTACACCGCCTTCTGCTTCTGTTGCTTGAAGCTGTTCAGTTCTTTCGGAATCTGAATTGGGTTTTCTTGTACAAAGCGATTGGCAACTGCACCTAACTGATTGTTAAAGCGATAAGTGGTATCTAGGTGATGAATCGTCGAGCTCTCAAAGCGGTCTTTAAAGCCGGTCGTGAGATCCACATCGGCGCCTGCAAATTGGTAGATTGACTGCCAGTCATCACCTACAGCAAAAATAGAGGCTTGGTGCTCGGCTTTAGACTGATTGCAAAGCGCCTCAACCAAGGCAAGACGATCTGGCGAGATATCTTGATACTCATCGATCATGATGAACTTCCAAGGCGAGATAAACTTGCCCTTTTCAATATACTGAGTCGCTCGGCTGATCATGGTTGAGAAGTCGATATGATTCTGTTCTTTCAATTCTTTTTGCCACGCTGTCACACATGGCCAACACAGTGAAAGCTCACTGTTAAGACGTGTATAGTCTCGGTGATCAATCAGCTGTTGCTGTACTTCTTTTTTGGTTAAGCCCGACGCATTCAACTGTTCAAGCTGCTTTTCAAGCCAACCAATCAACTTGAGGTTTGAAACGTGGCTACCAAGCTCATCGTCACCGGTTAAATAAGCGATTGGCCATTTAGACAAATGTTTTTGCCAACGTTTAAAGTTGGTCGGTGTCATCCAGTGCTTTTTCAACCAATCAATGCACCATGCTTGGCGTTGATTATCATCGAGCGCGAGTGGAGAAATAACCACGCGTTCGGGTTCAACTTGATTGAGTATCTTTAAACCCAACTGGTGGAAAGTGCTGACTTGCACCTTCTCTGCTGATAAACCAATTTTACTGTCGAGGCGCTGTTTCATCTCTTCCGCCGCTTCTCGGCCAAAGGCGAGCAATAACATCTCTTCTGCTTGAGCTTGATGGCTTTGCAGTAAATACGCGACGCGAGCCGTTAGAACACTGGTTTTACCCGAGCCTGCACCCGCTAAAATAAGGTTGTGATCATCATTCATCAACACCGCATATTGTTGCGATAAGTTCAGTGGTGACGATTCACATTGAGCGAACAATACTTCCCAGTTTTTTCGCTCGGTCTCTAGCCATTGCTGATTTCTTTCAGCTTGCTTGATTTCCGTTTCAGACAACCATGGCTGCATGCGAGCAATGCGATTTGGCATGCGCTGCGCCGCTTCCTCAAGGGTCATGGTCATGTTTTCTAGACCTGAGTTGACCATATCGACCCAAGTCTTAACTTTAGAATGCGGTAGAAAGGCTGGTAGCTGCTCAAGACGCGTTAATTCGGTTTCCCATTGAGGAACGTGCTCAGCTAGTTGTTCACATTGTGTGTCATGCCACTTCTGATAAGCAGCAACCGATGCGCGTGCAAATTGACGGCATTGATCCCAAGGAAGGCCTTGTACTAACCAACTGCGCTGTGTTCCGTCTTGTTGATTGGCAAAAAATTGTAGCGAGCCCCAAAACAATCCGCGTTTGATCGCGATCTTGCCACTCCAAATAGTAAACGGGATACGCTCTTCACTGCCTACTGAAGATAACAGCAAGCGTGGACCATCAAGTTCAACCTGATGATATTCATTTTGAATAAAAAACTGTGCAGTCTTGTTAGCGCTTAGCTGCATTGGAGTGTGCTCTTAATTGGGAATATTGAATTTATATCATGATGCAATGAGAATTAATAATATCTCATATCTTATCGACGCTTTCATGACCACCTACGGGCAATTATGGATAAGTATCAAATTCTTGTGCTTGATTTCTGTTAGGATTATGGTTTTTAGTGTGTCAAGTGAGCGACTGTGGACTTTTCAGCCAAATTACGCCTCTATTGGGCGAATAAAACCATAAATTACAGCGTATTAATTCTCATCACTCTGCTCGGTGTGGTGGTGCCTGCTTGGTATTATGGACAAAACACACTGATAACGCCTTTGATCTTAGGCGTTATTGCAGCGGCTCTTGCGGAAAGCGATGACAGCTTTACCGGACGCTTAAAAGCACTTACGCTGACCTTTATCTGTTTCGCGGTTGCGGCTTTCTCTATTGAGCTTCTTTTCAATACGCCTTGGCTGTTTGCGATAGGGCTTTTTGTTTCAACTTTCTCTTTTATCATTCTCGGGGCAATTGGCCCTAAATACGCGAGTATCGCGTTTGGTTCTCTCTTAGTTGCCATCTATACCATGCTCGGTGCCCATGAGAGCACCAACCTTTGGTTTCAACCGCTTCTACTGTTAACTGGTGCCGCTTGGTACTACTTCATGTCGATGATTTGGCAGATAGTGTGGCCAATGCAACCTGTGCAGCAAAACTTAGCCACGGTATTCGATCAAATCGGTAATTACATCGATTCAAAAGCGGAACTCTTCTACCCCGTTTCAGACTTGATTCCCCAACCACACCGAATCATTGAAGCCAAACTCAACGCGAGTACGGTTAATGCACTCAACATGTGTAAAGCGACACTGCTTAATCGCTCTAAACGCGGACACATTGATGGACCAAGTGACCGATTTCTTAATACCTACTTCATCGCACAAGATATTCATGAACGCGTAAGTTCAAGCCATTATCGTTATCAAGAACTGGCAAAGCACTTTGAACGTTCTGACGTGTTGTTCCGATTTAAGTATCTACTGGAAGCCCAAGCCACAGCTTGTAAAGAAGTGGCGAGCTCATTGAAAGTGGGCGCTGAATACCAGCATGGTGACAAATCTGTACTGGCACTTGATGAGCTGATGTCTTCACTTAACCATCTACACCAACAGAACAAGCCCGAGTGGAAATCGCTGTTAAACCAATTGGATTACTTATTCAATAACCTGGCAACGGTTGAAAAACAGCTATCGAATATCAGTAACCCAGACGCAGAGAAGATTGAAGAAGGTGTATTAGACGATACCAACCCACACACGTTGACGGCAATGTGGCACAAAATCAAAGCCAATCTGCATACCGACTCTATGCTGTTTCGTCATGCGATTCGTATGGCGATCACGCTGACACTCGGCTACGGAATCATCCAAGGGTTTAATATTGAGCGTGGTTACTGGATCCTGCTAACAACACTGTTTGTTTGCCAGCCAAACTACAGCGCAACCCGCCAGAAGCTGACCGCCCGTGTTATTGGTACTGTGGCAGGCCTATTGGTTGGCGTACCGCTACTGACTTTCTTTCCTTCCCAAGAAAGCCAATTGGTGTTCATTGTGATCAGTGGCGTGATGTTCTTTGCTTTCCGAATCAATAACTACGGCTTCGCGACCGGTTTTATCACACTGCTTGTGCTCTTCTGCTTTAACCAATTAGGAGAAGGCTACGCGGTGGTGTTACCAAGACTAGCGGATACCTTTATTGGTTGTGCCCTCGCCGTACTTGCGGTCATTTACGTATTACCGGATTGGCAATCGAAGCGACTGCACAAAGTGATGGCGGATGCGCTCGATTCCAATAAGAATTATCTCGCTCAGATCATTGGTCAATACCGTGTCGGTAAGAAAGACAGCCTCAATTATCGTATCGCTCGTCGTAGTGCCCATAATAATGATGCAAACCTAACTGCCGCTATCAGTAGCATGCTGGTTGAACCCGGTAAGTACCGTACTTCTGAAGATGAGAGCTTCCGATTCCTAACACTCAACCACGCTCTACTCAGCTATATTTCGGCTCTGGGGGCTCACAGAACACGTATTGATGATGAGGCGACACACAAACTGGTGTTAGATGCGCACAGAGTAATCCACGAGCATCTAGACGCTCTAAATGATCAACTCTATTCTCATCAAGAACAGTGTGAAGTGAAAAACGCTTATGACCCTGAACTGGATAAACGTCTGAGTGAGTGGCGAGAAGAAGATGAGAGTTCTGTCAGAATGGTTCTACAGCAGCTCCATTTGATTTATCGAATGCTTCCAGAACTGCATACCTTAGCGACCAAGTTTGCAGTCAAGGTTAAGATCGATAAACCGTTTGAAACAGAAGCTTCATGAGTAACAAACAAAATACTGTAAAAACAAAAAGATAACGCCAATCGCTCACCTTTTGATCACCAACCGTATTTATACATTGCTTTACCCATACCCCAAACTGGGTAGAGCAATTACTTGCCTACCCTTACGCCACAAGGGTTACAGGAGTTTTTACATTGTAGGAACTCTCTGACTTTGATTGACCAAGCCTTAACTTTGCCTAACATTTCTCGGACAAAAAACGACCACAGGAATTTATAGTTGTCTTAGTTTCAGGAAATTTCAAACACCATTTAATATTCGATTAATCTTGTTTGATTTCCTGTATCAGTAGGCTATGCTCTATAGAGCATATGGATTTGAACTAAGGTCACATTATGAACACACAGCAATTTGAAGCATTTAAGCAGCAAATACAGCTTCTTAGTCCACAGCAATTAAAAGCACTTCAAGGTGAAATCGACGGCAACCTTGAAACGGAGAAGCCTTGTTTGCTTACTGAAGAAGAGTTAAACGCGCTAAATGACCTGTTCAGTTAATAGACAGACTTCACTATTTTAGCTTAAGTTCACATTTTCACCGTAAATTTCATCTGTTCACCATTGCGCTCAAAATATCGTCCGCCTAGACTCATTTCATACGTCAATAAAAGGTTCTGCTATGTCGATATCTGGTATTCAATCTGGTTACGCGATTATTCAGCAGTCAACTAACATGGCTGAAGAAGCTGCAATCGAGCTCAACCAAGCCTCCAAACACTCTTTAGAATCCGACGACACTTTCCAAGTTAGCGATCTCAGCTTTAATCAAATAGAGCCTGAACAATCCATTTCCTTTAAAGATAAAGAACCTGAACCCGCTTCATCCTCAACCGATTCCTTGATTAAACTGACACAAAGTGCAAGTTACAATCGCGTTGGTGCGAGTGTGGTTGATCGTCAAAACGAAGCCATCGGTAGCCTTCTCGACATTCATATCTAAATCACACTCAAATACAGCCTATATTTTGCGAAACTTTGCTGCTTTTTGCTTCAACAACCACACAAACTGTAACTCATTATATCAGGCGCTTGTTTCTGGTTTATTACTCGGTAAAATCAGCGCAAACCAATTTTCTGCACAAACTTTACTTCATACTATTTATGCCAAAACTAAATCTGCATCGCCGTGACTATGTTTCTATTTTAGGAGGCGACATCTCCGCAGACGAATTAGAAAAAAAGCTTCAACCTCATTTTGAAAAGCCAGTAAATAAACTGACACCTAGCCCCTACCTGACAGAAAAGAATCTCACACGCCGTTGGACTGCTCTCGATAACTCAGCATCACAAAAAGAGCTACTCGACTCCCATACCGAAAGTCAGATTCAAGCTTATGAAAAAAACATCGAACACTTCATTGGCACGGTTAAAGTGCCTGTCGGTGTCTCTGGCCCATTAAGAGTCAATGGCTTATTTGCTAAGGGCGATTACCTCGTACCACTCGCAACCACAGAGGCAGCGCTTGTCGCCTCTTACAATCGTGGTTCCAAACTGATTACGGCTTGTGGTGGCGCAAGTGCTATGTTGCTCAATGAAGGTGTAACGCGTACTCCTGGTTTCGCATTCCAAGGATTAGTTGAAGCTGGGCAGTTTGTGGCTTGGGCTGTGACTCAATATGACCAATTCAAGATCTTGGCAGAATCAACAACCTCACACGGCAAGCTTACCGACATCAACATCAACATCGAAGGCAACCATGTCTACTTGGTGTTTGAATTTCTAACTGGAGACGCTTCTGGTCAGAACATGGTAACCATCGCAACTAATGCTGTGTTTGAATACATCATTGAAAATACACCAGTTAAGCCTGACCATGCTTTTCTTGATGGCAACTTATCGGGCGACAAAAAAGCCAATACCCAAACCTTACGCAGCGTTCGTGGCAAAAAGGTAACAGCCGAAGTAAACATTTCTGCTGAGCTTGTTGCTAAGTACCTTCACACCACACCAGAGAAGATGGTTCAGTTTGGCCAGATGACCACTGTCGGCGGCGCTCTGAGCGGTACGATTGGTATCAATGCCCACTACGCGAATGCACTAGCAGCGCTCTACATTGCTTGCGGCCAAGACGCAGCGTGTGTTGCTGAGTCTGCGATTGGTATGACTCGTATGGAACTGAACAAAGAAGGCGGTTTATACGCGAGCGTGACCCTACCTAACCTGATGTTAGGGACTGTCGGCGGCGGTACTGGGTTACCAAGCCAAAAAGCATGTCTCGATTTGTTAGGACTACACGGTAATGGTAAATCACAAGCCTTAGCCGAAGTGTGTGCTGCGCTGTGTTTGGCTGGCGAGTTATCGATTGTCGGTGCATTCTGTGCAGGCCACTTTTCACGAGCTCACCATAAGCTGGCTCGCAAATAACCTTAATCCGATTTGGCTTGTTCGTTTTTGTCATTCATGCAAAATCACAAGCCAACCTGAATACGTGAGTCACACATGGATTACTTACACTTATCGAGAGTGAGCCTTAAGCACCTCACTGCGCTGCATATTATGCTGAACACCCACAGCGTTACTCAAACGTCTGAGCAGCTTTGTGTCAGCCCTTCGAGTGTGAGTAAAACTCTGTCTCAGCTACGTGACATCCTAAATGACGAACTGTTCTACCGAGATGGGACCAAGCTCATCCCGACTCCCTTTGCGCTTCAAGTCGCGCCAACGGTTCACGCGATTCTTTCTAGCATGAATGGATTGCTCCATCAGAAGAGTTTTAGCCCTCAAGAGTACCAAGGCAGTTTTTCTCTTTCGATGCGCGAAAGTACCTTCGAAGTCTTTGCCTCAAAGATAAGTCGAATCACCACTGAACTCGCACCAAACGCCAAACTCAACATCTATTCGAAACAACAGCTCGGCTTCGATGCTTTGCTTAGCGGCAAGGTGAACTTGATCCTGTTGCCCCATGATATATCCCAGCCGCCGACCGACAACAAAGAGCTGGTTTGGGAAACAATTCTTCCCGATGAGATGGTTTGTTTGATGGGCGCACACCACCCTCTTGCTCAGCAAGAACTGACGGTGGAAGGCTACCTAGATTACAAGCACATTGGGATTTTAGATAACGAACTGTCTCAACCTTACTTTGAGCAAAGCTTGGTACAACGTCACAAGCCTAGAGAAATGGCCATATCGGTCTCGGACTTTGGGGCTGCGGCTGTACTTTGTCATCATACTCCCTTCCTGTTCACTTGTTCGAAGCTGTGGGTTAAGCATGCAAAGCAAGCTCAGGGCTTAGTGAGCAAACCCTTGCCTTTTGATTACGGTAAGGTGGCGTACAGCCTAGTGTGGAACAAGCCAAATATGAATGATCAGGCCATCAAATGGTTGCGCGACTTGTTCTTAGAAGCTTAATCCTTTTAATGATTCAACGTTGTTATAAGCCTGACTGAGCGTCTAAACAGATTAAAAGCTAGGTATAGACCTCAGGCGTTTGCATCGGTCTTTGAACTATCGTGTAGAGCTTATCGTGAAAGCTCTGCATCTGCTGTTCGGTGCATTTCGGCCAATCTAACGCTTCGCCAATCACACCATGATGTTGAAACGCATTCAGTCGAATTCGAACATCACTTGGTAGAATCTTCAAGTAACGCCCCACCTGTTCAATTTCATCTTCAAGGTCGCTTTTATTCGGAATATGCAGCAACCTAACTTCGTGCAGTTTTCCTTTATCTGCTAAGTAGTTAATGGTTTCAAACACCCTATGGTTGCCTCTGCCTACTAACCATTGATGTGTTTCCGATTGCCATGATTTTAGGTCAATCATCGCACCATCAAGATAAGGCAATATTCGCTCCCACCCTTGCAGTGACAGCGAACCATTACTATCAATAAAGCACGTGAGATGCGCTAACTGTGGATCACTTTTAATTGCTTCAAACAGTTCGATGATAAACGGCAGTTGCATGGTCGCTTCACCGCCAGAAACGGTGATGCCACTTAAGAAAAACTGATTATGCCTAACGAGTTCAAGTACTTCCGAGACCGTCATTGTGGTAATTTTCGGGCTCGACTTGTGATCGCAGATATCAATGCACTGATCGCAGTTGGTGCAGGCTGCTGGGTCCCACTTCACTTGGCCATCAACCATGCTTAGAGCATCGCTTGGACACCCGCTGATGCAGTCTCCACAGTGGTTGCAGTGATTAATGGTGTGTGGGTTGTGACAGGTTATACAATCGAAATTACACCCCTGTAAGAACAGTACTAAACGATTTCCCGGGCCATCAACACAAGAAAAGGTCAGCACACGGCTGACCTTCGCTTGTTTTTCTGTCTTATTATTTTTAACCCTAGCCATTTGAGTTGTTAGATCAGAAACTTTCATAATTTGTATTGTTTGGTTATGGGTATAGTTAGATTAAAGCGCTATTCGTACGTTGGCGACATCTCTAAGCTCGCGACGCGCGGTTTACGTTCTAAAATGCCCGTATTCTTCGCTGCTTCAGCTCCCAAGAAAGTCGTGTTAGTACGCGAACCTTGCTCGTCGTATTTAGCAATGTCTGACAATTTAATCATATAGCCCGTCACACGAACTAAGTCGTTCGATGCAACGTTAGCGGTAAACTCACGGTAACCAGCTTGGATTGCGCCTTTGCACAAGTTAAACATCGCTTCTGGGTTAGATTTCACTGTTTCATCGATGGTCAGAATGTCGCTGATACCTGAGGTATAGAACTTGTGGTGACCCGCAGTAGCACGCACGTAAGAGACAGGATCAGGTTCTGTTCCATAAGGAATACGCACACCTGGAGTCACATCTTCATCTAGGCTAATACCGCCTTGAGCATGTAGTAAAGCCTTGCCTTCTAGCCCATATTTCACTTCTGAGTTCTCAACGACCTCAGCCAGTTTTTCAGAGATGCGATGCCCAAGTTGGTTAGCTTGTTCATCATGACCATAGCGCCCTGCTTTACCCTCTTTTTCCATCAAGATGTTGACGGCTTCAGCCATGCCGTAAATACCAAACATTGGCGCAAAGCGATCTTCTTCAATCAAACCTTCTTGAGTTAAGAAGCCTTCGAAGAAGTTAGACTCTTCATGTAAGAAGCGGCTACGAGCGTTCATCAACTCAACCATGATGCTACTGTAGTTCGGCAATACTTGTTGTAGGAAATCTACACTGTCCTCAGACTTTAACGCCACTTGTTTCAGGTTCATACGTACTAGCGTATTTGAACCACCCGCCAAAGGTAGAGAGTTGTAGCAACTCACGATTCCAAAACGCTTATCACCATACGCTGCGGCATGTGCTGGATAGTTGGCGATATGTGGCTTGCTGCATTCACAAATGTTGCTTGCTGCATGACGCAACAGATCATCAGGCGTCACTGCAGGGTCGTACATAAAGGTTAAGTTAGGTGCGATCTGCTTGAGCTCAGCATCGACACGTAAAATCGTACGGCAGATAATGTTGTCTGTCGGTCCGATATTCACATGCATGAAGGCATCTGGTAGTGTGCGATCCAACATAATCCAGAACAGCTTAAGCTTTTGATAAACCTGCTCTTCCGTTAAGTCGCCCACGAAAGGCATCAACACATCGTCCAGTTGACCTAAGTAAACCGGAATGGAAGTCACTGACGGAACGTGATGATAAAGGATGGTTAGCATGTTCAATGCTTCGTCGAAATTAGTTGCCGCGCTAAGCTCTAAATACTTTGAGCCTTGATGTAAGTATTTAGAATAATCGGGAAGCACATAGCGCGGCTTAAATGGGGCGTGACCTTCAAACATGTCACATAGCACACCTTGTTGTAAGGCTTGCTCTACTTCATTGCTTACCGGCATGTACGGTAGGCTAGCTTCAGCTTCTAAGGCAAGATAACTCGATTTCTGTTTTGGAGACAGATTGGCATCTGAAATGATATTGCTAAAGCGTTGTTGTTGCTCTGAAAGTGGTGAAGAAGTAGATGACGCAGATTGGTGGCTCATAATTAAACCCTTAAAATTATTATGGACTTATTTTATATCTCACCGTTACATTTCCACTAATGAAATGTATGCAAGACTGCTTTTCCAAAATGGAAATTAGATACTTGAAGTTAGCCGGCATTAAGACACTAGGAATAGGAATAGTCCGTTTAAAACACGAAGCCGTAAAAATAGAAAAACCCACATAACTGGCTTTAAGGCCGTTAATGTGGGTTTCGTTATTTAGGTTAGCGCTGTCAGAGTTAGCTAAAGGCAATACTCTTAATTACACATGATGCAGTAATTACAGGTGAGGAAGTACTTGTTTACGTCCAACACCCATCAGCACTTTTAACTCACCTTGTGGTGTATCAACCGAGAATGGTGTAGAGACTTCAACCACTGCAAAGCCCGCTGCACTCAAGACATTCTCTGAGCGCTGTTGGCTTACGCCATAGTCTCCACTGCCGTTTTCTAAGTACCAATCCCAGTGTACAAACGTGCCGTCATTTTCAAGCAGCGTGTAAATCAGACTGACTGTGTCTTGTAAGTTCGGGATAAAACCACACACCGAAGAGGCTACCACTAGATCAAATTGGTTTCTGAATGCTGGGTGCTGCGCTGCTAGTCCGCGCGATAAAATATCAACAACCGGTTCAACGTTAGGTAGCTCTTTCTTATCTAACTCTTCAATCATCCCTTCGGAGATGTCGAGTGCGATGATCTCTTTTGCTAAAGGAGATATTTTCTGGCTGAGTAGTCCTGTACCACAACCAAAATCAAGGACACGGGTTCCGTTTAAGTCAACGAGCTGTGTTAACTGGTCAAATACGGACTGTGCGAATACTGCGGTCGCGGGATCTTTATCCCAATCAACGGCGTACTCGTCCCATTGTTTCGCCATCATGGCCTCCATCTTTACTTCTTGTAGGTTCGGAACCCCCCCAGAGTAAACCAAATTAGTCAATTCGTCATAGAGTTATCATGCAAAGATGGACTATTTCTAAGATAGTCAGCACAATATTCAAGATAATATGCACCAGCCCCCCCGCTTAATATGGAAATGAAATGAACCTTTCTCAAGTCCAAGCCTTTTGTTCCGTTGCTGATTTAGGATCAGTGTCTGAAGCTGCACGCCAGTTAGAATGCAACCGAACCAAACTTAGCATGTCGATTAAAGCCTTGGAAAAAGAGTTAGATGTCGAGTTGTTTGTACGTAGCGGAAACCACGTTGAACTTTCTGAGGCAGGCAAAGCGATTTACAAGGATTGCGAAGGCCTGTTAGTGACAGCTGCACGTATCAAACAAACCTGCTTGCATGTTTCGGGGGAATTTAACGCGGAGATTTGGATTGCACGAGATGACTCCCTACCCGATGAGATGTGGCAGGATTTATCGCACGCTCTCAATAACAAGTACCCTTCTACCTCATTCAACTTCGTTCTCGCGTCGAGCGGCGATTTAGCTAACCTAGTTGAAACTCAGCAAGTCGACTTCGCATTTGGCGTCGATTACGAACGTGTCGATGACCCAAGAATTATCTACAACCCGCTTGGTAAGATTCGAATGATGTCTGTATGTAAGAAAGGCCATGATTTGAGTGCGATGCGACGAGTGTCTGATGAGGTACTGAGAAATTCGATGCAAGCGACCATGGTTTATCTTAATGAAAAGGATAATCCAGAGCTTGAGCCCTTTTCGCGTCGCTACATTGGTTTCTCTAGCTTTGACTTTATGTTGGATACGATTTTACGTGAAGAGGCGTGGGGCGTAATGCCAGAGCCACTGATTCGTCACTTGCTACGTGAACAAGAATTAGCGGTGATCAAACACACCTACGGCCTGACTCAAGAAGACTACTGTATGTTTACCGCAGCTGGCATGGCGGAGCACCCGGGAATGAATTGGTTAGCCGACCAGCTTAGTGACTACTTGTTTGATTTCTAGCTCGCGCTTATTGCTTATCGCCTATGGCAAAGGGCAAAATCACGAACAGCACTGCTCCTAAAAAACCATCACGTGATCCACTAAGTAGCGTCCGTCTTCTTCAACCAATACCATTTCAGCGACAAACTCACCTTTGGCAATGGTGTAAGCTTGTTTCCACACAAAAGCGATGGAGTCTGAACGTCTAAATAGCACCACAGGCTCACGCTCAGCAAAAAAGCCATTACTGTGCTGATAATGGTGGCACACCTTTTCTAAATATTCCGGCGTAACAATGTCTTTCATTCTTTGAGTAAAGTCTCGACAGTGCTGCTCATGATCAACCTTGGTTGAACCATCCATCAGATTATCCATGATCGGGTTAGCAATCGCCCACAACTCGTTATCACTGATATCGTCAAACTTCATATTGATTCACTCCTTGTCCATCGCAGTCGCAGTCGCAGTTCAATCTAGAAGACCAATAAAACCTTAGCGACTAATGTGTTTTATCAATCATAAACGATCCTATTTCAGTTGCATAACATCCCCAAAAAACACTCAACGTCAACTTTATTGACACCTTAAATTGAGCTTAAGCCACTGAATTTAATGTGTTTATACATTTTACTTAAATAGGACATATAAACGTCATCAGATAAAGTTTGTAAAGTTGGCTCAATATTAGAACAATGAAGTTATCAAAAACATCTGGAAAATATTATGTGTGACAGGAAAAGCCAAAACGAAAATCGAGTACTATTGTTCTCAGCCCTTTTAGCATCAGGCTTCGCAATTGGCGGATTGGTGTTGGGTCTTCTCGTTGGCTCTCTAGTCATAGTATTTGACGGTGTCTATTCTCTTATCAGCTTACTGTTAACTTTATTGTCACTAGCTGCTTCAAAATACATTAACCGCCCTTCAGATAGAGAGTTCCCGTTCGGGCGAGCTATCATCGAACCGATTGTTATTGCCATCAAAGCCGTTGTGATTCTGCTTGTGGTTGGTTATTCACTTTACTCTGCGATTGGTGCCCTAATGACGGGTGGTCGTGAAGTTGATGCTTCTATCGCAACTCTGTTTGGTATTTTCAACGTGTTGGGCTGTGGTTACGCTTGGTGGTACATCGCAAATAAGAGCAAACGTATTTCTTCAGGTCTGATTCAGGCTGAGTCTAAGCAGTGGCAGATGGATACGCTACTGAGTGTAGCGGTAACAGCGGGTTTCGTAGCGGCTTGGTTAATTACTTTTTCTCCGCTTGCAGAATACGCAGTGTATGCCGACCCAATGATGATGTTGCTAATGTCTTTCTACTTCATCAAAGTGCCTTTCGACATGTTACGTGAAGCCATGCGCGAACTGCTTATGATGTCGGCAAACAAAGATATTTGTGATGCGGTCGATAAAAACGTTGTCGCGGTAGACAAAGAAGCGGAGCAAGATTTGGAGCTGATGGGTGTGACTAAGGTTGGTCCAGAGTTACGAATCAATGTTGATATTCATACCAACGACCAACAAGCGATCGCGGTCGATGATATTGAACGTACGCGCCGCCAACTTAAGCGACGCCTATCGAAGATGCCTTATGAGCTTCAATTGAACCTCAATGTCGCTAGCTAAGCTTTCACCTAGAAAATGACGCTGTAACATCAGCGCAAGTTATGACTGAGATTGAACCTTTTTAGAAGCCGACGCCTTTGCCGTCGGCTTTTCTCTTGTTACCCACCAGCAAGCCAGTGAACCAACAGTTACCATACATACGCCCTGCCAAAACGTCATGGTCAATGACAAGCCCAAAATCACCGAGGAAAGTAGCGTCGCGAAGATTGGCGTAAAGTACGACATAGTTGCCAAAAACACCATGTTGCCACCAAGAATCGCCGTGTTCCAAAGTGCATAGCCTGCGCCCATACAAGCGCCTGCTAACGCTAAATCAACCGCCGCACTGGTTGTCATCACCATACCGGTTTCATCACTCAATGCGTATTTGATCCACAAAGTGATCGCCGTAGCGATAAAGAAAAGCACAATCGCATTCTGACCTTTAGCGACACGTTGGGTGTAGTTGCAGTAAACAGCCCAAATAATCGCACCAAAAAACGCCATAGAATAGGTTTTAGGGTTGGTCGCAATGTTGGCAGCAATTTGGTCGACAGAGAGACCTTGGTCACCGCTGATGCTCCAAGCCACACCAAAGAATGCCAAGAAGATACTTGGATAAACCAGCCAGTTAATCTTCTTGTCGCTCAGCAGCACCGCAAATAACACCGTCAGTGCCGGCCATAGATAGTTGATTACCGCCATCTCTATCGCTTGATGTCGGCTGTTCGCCATTCCCAATGCCAGAGCCAAGAAGATCTCATAACAAACGAACAAGGCGCCGCCAATCAGCAAGTAAGACTTAGAAAAGCGTGAAAGCTTAGGTAACCCCATAACACAGACCAACAACAGCGAACTCACCGTATAAAGGCTGGCAGCGCCACCAATTGGACCTAGCTGTTCTGAGACACTACGAGATAGAGCAATCAAGCAGCTCCATAGTAAAATGGCGATAATACCGTAGCAGCTATAACGATGAGATTTCAGCACGCCTTTTCCTTTATCTGTTTTGATGGTCACTCTATGGTTAAACCAAGTTCAAAATAATTGGCCGAGTACATTTTCGTACTCGGCCATCAACACTTTGTTTACAAAGTATCTATCAATCTGCGAAGCATCAATCAATTTAACAAATCATTGGTCAATTAACGAAACGCCAATCAATTTACAAAGCATTGGTCGATTAAAGAAATCAACCGATTATGATTGTGTATTCGCTAGTGGCGGTCAGTTGTTAACTATTCACTAAGCCAGCAGTAGAGCTTGCAAGTCAGCCAAAGACTTCACTTGGTAGTGAGGATTGATACCCGCTGGAGTTGCCTTTTCTTGACTGTTTAACCAACAAGTTTCGATGCCAAAATCGAGTCCACCTAGAATATCGGAATGTGGGTTATCCCCGACCATCAATATTCTTTGCTTCGATGGCAATCCAACCAGCTTATGCGCATATTCAAAAATCTCGGCATCCGGTTTGGCTACCCCAACTTCTTCAGAAATGATCACGTGCTCAAAGTAATCCGTCATTCCTGTGCGCTCTAAACGGATTGACTGCAGCTCTGTAAAACCGTTAGTGATGATGCCCATGTTCACCTTGCCTTTTAAAGACTCCACCAACTCTTGTGCACCTGGTAATAAAGAACAGATGTCCGCCATCGCTGTTAAAAAGGCACTGTTTAAAGCGGCAGTTGTTGTCTCTAGTTTCTCAGCCCAGCTTTCGAAGCGCGTGTGTTTCAGCTGGTCGGCTGTAATACGGCCATCTTGGTAATCGACCCAAAGTGGCAAGTTAACCTTTTGATAAGCCGTATAATCTTGTTCGTTAAAGTCCACACCAAAGCGAGAAAACATCAGCTTCATTCCTTGATAAGCATCAAAATGGAACAAGGTTTCGTCTGCATCAAAGAATATCCAATCGTACTTCATTTTATTTCCTATTAATCGCGCTGTTGAGCACTGCCTACACTGTTTTTTTCGTTGTTCTTATCGCGGCCTAAAACGGCGAAGCATCACTTTACCCTCAAATTTGTGAGCCTGTATATAAATCTAATAATTTATAGAAAACAAGTCGCAACTCATGATGTATCGCAAATTTTGCCACATATTAAACCAATACCATACAAGAAACACACTTAGGTACCGGGAGGTATTATGAAGCACTTTTTACCGTCATCTGTCATGCTCACCCCTTTTCTTGTCAAATACTATGACGAGGAGCCAGAAGACATCCTTGATTCTGAAGAGTCGCAAGATCCTCAAATTGAATGCAGTGATGACTCCGATAACACGTCGACACCTGCCTAACCAGATCAACTTTCAATGAAAAATCTTAATTTTCATTGTTATAGAGCACCATTCTGCTCTTGGTGGAGCCAATTTATCACGATCCATTAATGACAAAGAGCACAGCCAAAAAACATGAAAACGATTGCTATATGAGCCCTATCACAACGACTAGCCACAAAGTGGTAGTTTGGAATCAAAGTTGTTCCAGATCAATGGTCGACCAGTTGATTGCCGACAACATATAGGAAATTAAAAATCATAATTAACGGAGTTTTCCAATGTCTACTGCATTTTATATCCCTACAATCAACTTCATGGGTACAGGTTGTTTGAAAGATGCTGCTGATAGCATTCAGTCTCAAGGCTTTAAAAAAGGTCTGATCGTTACTGATAAGATCCTGAACCAAATTGGCGTAGTTAAACAGGTACAAGACCTTCTTAGCCAGCGTGGCGTAGACGCAGTTGTATTCGACGGCACTCAGCCAAACCCAACCATCACTAACGTGAACGATGGTCTAGAATTGCTGACTGACAACGATTGTGATTTTGTTGTTTCTCTAGGTGGCGGTTCTCCACACGACTGTGCAAAAGGCATCGCGTTAGTTGCTTCTAACGGCGGCAAGATTGCAGATTACGAAGGCGTAGACCAATCTGAAAAACCAATGATGCCATTGATCGCTATCAACACCACAGCTGGTACAGCATCTGAGATGACACGTTTCTGCATCATTACAGACGAAGCTCGTCACATTAAAATGGCTATCGTTGATAAGCACACAACACCGCTTATCTCAGTAAACGATCCTGAGTTGATGCTTGCTAAACCTGCATCACTAACTGCTGCAACAGGCATGGACGCGTTAACGCACGCAATCGAAGCTTACGTTTCAATCGCAGCAACGCCAATTACCGACGCTGTAGCAATTAAAGCAATCGAGCTTGTACAAGCACACCTAAGAACAGCAGTATCGCACGGTGAAGACATTGAAGCTCGTGAGCAAATGGCATACGCACAGTTCATGGCTGGCATGGCATTCAACAACGCATCTCTTGGCTATGTTCACGCAATGGCGCACCAACTGGGTGGTTTTTACGACCTTCCACACGGCGTATGTAACGCTATCTTGCTTCCACACGTTCAACGCTACAACGCACAAGTTTGTCCTGAGCGTCTACGTGATGTGGCAAAAGCAATGGGTGTGAATGTTGAAGGCATGACGGCAGAACAAGGCGCAGAAGCAGCGATCAACGCGATTGTTCAACTTGCAAATGACGTGAACATTCCAACTGGTATCGCGCAACTTGGTGCGAAACTAGAAGATATCCCAACGCTGTCTGATAATGCACTGAAAGATGCTTGTGGTTTCACAAACCCTAAACAAGCAACTCACGAAGAGATCTCAGCAATCTTCGAAGCGGCAATGTAATCTAGGTTCTAGAAACCAATCGATACCAACACAAACGGACTCACCTTGTGAGTCCGTTTTCTTTTTTCTATCCAATCCCTTTCAAACCTTTATCTTCCTCGCTAATCACTAATCACTAATCACTAATCACTAAAAAGTCGCATTGTTGCAATCGCTTGGTTATAGTCAAACTATTGATATATAGAATAACAAACAGGTTCCATTGAGTCGTAGGATAGCTAGCACCTCATTATTGGCGTCAATCATTTCATACTCAGTTCAGGCAGAGGAACAAAATGAGTGCCACAGTCAGCCGTTAGAAGACGTCCCTGTCGAAAAGGCTTACCATTTTCTGAACAGTAAATTTTGCCAACCTGCACTCTGGTTCGATAGCTTCTTTGTAGATGACCGAATAACTGAAGATGCCAGAGCTGGCACATCTGTACGTTGGTATAACGATTTTATTTATTCTGAAGGTGGCTTGGTCGACTACTCGACCAAGCTCAAAGCGCGCCTTCATCTCCCCTTTGTCAGTAAACGCCTAAAGTTGATCTACGAATCTGTCAGCGATGAAGAGTTCTTGGATTTCTTTCCGCAAGATTCAGAGGAATTAGAGAGCGCACTCGGCCTACGTTACGATGCTTATGCCAAGGGTTACAGTAGCTTCAATATCAAAGCGACACTGCGCCCGCGTATTGAAGCTCGCTACCGATTTACCTACCCTCTCACAACCGATGTGGTATTCAGGCTTACTCAACGTGTATATCAAGAAAAACAAGAGACTGGCGAAATCACTGACATCGATTTTGATCTTTCTTTGAGTGATGGTTTCTTGGCTCGATGGTCAAGCTTTGCGGGGTATAACGACGACCTTAAAGGTTGGAACTATGGTACAGGACTAACCTTGTATCACTACCTTGCCCAAGACCAAGCACTTCAATATAGCGCCACGATTAATGCAACAGATGAGCCGCATAATCATTACGAATACGCTCAGGTTTCGGTTACCTACCGACAAAACGTATGGAAAGAGTGGTTGTTCTACGAACTCATTCCTCGTTATCAATGGGAACGAGAGCCCCATGAGAAACACACCGAAGAGGCCAACATCACCCTACGGCTTGAAGTCCTATTCAATAATGTCTAGCTCAACAACGCCTAGTTAGTATTTATGAGATGAGCATCGAGAGATAAGAACAGAGACACAAAAAAAGCACATCATGCGATGTGCTTTTCAATTCAATCAGGCTGAAAGTGTAATCTTAACCTTTGTAATTTCTTACTCGCGCCGCTTCTGCTTCACGTTTATCGACAACCGTCTTACCGATTGGCGCCAGCGAGATAACCGCTAGCTTAAGGTGTTGAATCGCGAACGGGATACCAATGATGGTAATGAAACACGCCACAGCTGACATGATGTGACCAATCGCAAGCCAGATCCCCGCAAATAAGAACCAAATAACGTTACCAATCACACCTAGCGGGCTCGTGCCGATGTCCATTTCATTGGTTAGCTCGTCACGCGAAATCGCTTCCTGACCAAATGGGAAGAATGAGAAGTTACCCATCACAAAACATGCTCTGCCCCATGGAATACCAACGATGGTTAGGAATGCGAGCAGTCCGAAGAACCACCAAGCCAGTCCCATAAATACGCCACCGAATAGAAACCAAATGATGTTTCCTATTGTTTTCATTCTGTATTCTCCAAATCTTTGAATGCTGTTTATTTGATATGCCGAGTAAGGCAATGCTTGTTCTAATAGGTTCATTATTGTTGAACCTTTATGAACCGTTTATGAATCACTTACATTTTATGTGATTGATATACACCACGGTTCTCTAAATCTACATAGGGCTAAACCCATTTATTTGATACCATACACTTAGATTTTTAGTACCAAAAAGCTAAACAGACTCAACAACGAATTTAAGGCCGAATTTATGAATAACACTGAGCAACCTAAAAAGAAAATGAAAAACTGGGTGCCAATCGTCTTCTTCGGACTTCTCAGCACGGTTCCAGTGTTCATGTTCTTAGTTGATGTGTACATCAACCAGTATATGTAACAGAGCCGGACATCCTAGCTATATAAATGGATATAAGAACCTTTTCCTGTATCCATTTCAGTTCCAATTAGATCAGTTCTTCTTCAGCCAGCTCTTCCGTGATCAAATCAGCTCTTCGCTAATAAAATCTAGAATGTCTATCAGCTCATGATCAGGCAAATTTAGTAGGTTATCCCCTACATACCATTCAATCTTACATTGGTTTGGCAACTCACTGATCGCTGGGTTTCCTATCCAAATCTTGTGTTTCTTCGCTATGTTATCTCTCACAATAATGCCGTCTTCATAGCTCACAGGTAAATATAGGTGAAGCATGTTGACCTGCGGTTGCTGCGGATTAACAGTGAACTGAGGATAGTCTAATAAGATTTGGTAGATCTGTTTTGTTCGCTCAAACAGTGATGGCATCAGTTCTAATCGCTCATCAAACTGCATTGCCGCTGAAACCACATAAGGCGTTCGGTGATAAACATTACCACCTTGGCGCTTCATCCACGCCGATGCTTTCGCTACAAAGGCTTTATCGCCTAACAATAACGAACCACCAAGGCCATTGAGACCTTTATACAGCGAAACATAAGCACTATCGAAGCCCTGAGCAATCTCGCTGTATGACTTTTGGTAATAGGCGCCACACTCCCACAAGCGTGCACCATCCATATGAAGGTGAATCGATTGTTCTTTGCAGTATTGCTTTATAGCTTCAAGCTCTTCCCATTCTGGTAATTGGCCGCCAATTTCGCGCATCGGCAACTCATACAGAGCGGCTGCGATCTCATCAGGCCACGCCTTTAAGTCATCAACATTCCAAGTGCGAAATACGTTGCCGACTGGAAGCACGTTGAAACGATTTTGGAGCTGATACCCTTGGCGTTCATGGCGCATGATATGACTCGACTCATGCATCGCTACTACTGGGTTTCTTTTCTCTTGGCACGCAATTTCTAATGCTGTGGGTTGGTTCATAGTACCTGTAATAACAAACACGGCAGCTTCATAACCAAGCAGCTCTGCGACCTTGTTTTCAAAGCTCTCGATAAATTCGCCATCACCGTAGCTATCATGGCTCACATTGTGTGTTTCACACCATTCAGCCATCTGAGCGAATGTTTGTGCTGGTGTCGGTTCTAGATGACCAGAAAGCAACAAATCACATTGTTGACGCAAGTCCATGCTCATAGTTTTTTCCTTTATTCATTATCGTTCTATGTAGGGTTATTGGATTATTTACGTTACCCACCAACGGTGACATAAAATGCCCATATTCGCTTTTACTATTCGTGAATAATTAGTTTTACTCAGTCATCGGCTACTTGCGCCTAAAAGACACAAAATGACGGGTGTCCTATATAATTAAACGCAGAAAAGCACACGTATCTAAACAAAGAAGTATGGGCTAATTCGTTGTTGTTCAACCATTCTTCTATTATTGTATAACTATAATTCCAATAAATATTATTCGTTAATGGACAAAGAGGGCTATATGTCGAAAAATCGAGTCTTGGTGCTATTCGCCCACCCTTCTCAACATCGTTCTGAAGCAAACAAACCCTTATTTGAACAAGCCAAACGCGTTGACGGTGTTACCTGTGTCGATCTCTATGCCGAGTATCCGACATTTAAAATCAACATCGACCGTGAACAGAAACGCCTGTTAGACCATGACATCATCATTTTTCAGTTCCCTTTGTATTGGTACTCAACACCGGCAATTCTTAAAGAGTGGCAAGACCTTGTTCTTGAATACGGCTTCGCCTACGGCGCCGATGGCAATGAACTACAGGGTAAGAACTTGTTATGTAGCATCACTGCAGGTGGCAAAAAAGACGCCTACCAAAGTGATGGCTATAACCATTTCACGATTCGAGAACTTCTTCATCCAATCGAACAAACCGCTTCTCTGTGTGGGATGAACTATCTTGCACCCTTTGCGTTATTTGGCTCGCGTACCGCGTTGGAAGAAAACCGCATTCAGGAGCATGTCGATAGCTATAAAGTGCTGTTAGAGGCGTTAGTTGCCGGCAAGATCAATATCAAGAAAGCCAGCAAAGCAGAAAAACTCAACCACTACGTAGAAGAACTAATGGCAGAGGTTAAATAATGACGGGATATTTTCTACAAGCGTTTATCTACTTAGTCGCAGCAGTTATTGCCGTGCCTATTGCCAAAAGACTTGGCCTTGGTTCTGTGTTGGGTTACCTCATTGCTGGTGTTGTGATTGGCCCAATCATTGGTCTAGTGGGTGAAGAGACCACAACCATTCAACACTTTGCCGAGTTCGGTGTGGTTATGATGCTGTTCTTGGTCGGTCTTGAACTTGAACCTAAGATGCTTTGGGCAATGAGAAACCGACTTATGGGGCTGGGTGGCCTGCAAGTTGGTGGCACGACCGCGATTGTAATGGGTATCGCCCTTTTCTTCGGACAACCTTGGACCATTGCGCTGACTATCGGTTTGATCTTCGCATTGTCATCTACCGCGATTGTACTCCAAACCTTTAACGAAAAAGGGCTATCCAAAACAGAAGGCGGCAAGAACGCTTTCTCAGTCCTACTGTTCCAAGATATTGCCGTCATCCCTATGTTGGCATTTATCCCTCTATTAGCCTTGCCAGAATTAATTGAAGCTGCACAAAGCGCGGTCGCTTCCGCTTCTGATCATCATGAAGAGTTAAGCCTCGTCGCTGGCCTACCCGGTTGGGCTTATGGCCTTGTGATCACAGCGTCTATTGCGATTGTTGTGGTCGGCGGGCACTTCTTGAGTCGTCCACTGTTCCGCTTCGTGGCAAGCTCAGGCCTGCGTGAAATCTTTACTGCAACCGCACTGATGTTGGTGATTGGTATTGCTGCACTGATGAGCCTAGTCGGCCTATCACCCGCTTTAGGTACCTTCCTTGCGGGTGTGGTTTTAGCAAACAGTGAATTCCGCCACGAGCTTGAGTCTAATATCGACCCGTTTAAAGGGCTGCTACTTGGCTTGTTCTTCATTACCGTTGGTGCTGGCATCAACTTTGATGTTCTATTCAACGACTTTGGTTTGATCATTGGACTCACTCTTGGCGTTATGCTTCTTAAAGCCTTGGTGCTATTTACGTTGGCATTGATCTTCAAAATCAAAAACAGTGACCGTTGGCTGTTTACATTGAGCTTGGCGCAAGCCGGTGAGTTTGGTTTTGTACTACTGAGCTTCTCAGCTCAAAACCACGTATTACCTGCGGACATCGTCCAAACATTGTCGCTGGTTGTGGCACTTTCAATGTTCCTAACACCAGGGCTGTTCATTCTATTTGATAAAGTGATTCTTCCTCGTTACGAACAAAAATCTAACGACCGCGAAGAAGATACCATCGAAGAGAAAGGCACCGTTATCATTGCAGGCATTGGTCGATTCGGTCAAATCGTTAACCGCTTGTTGGTGTCGAACGATGTCAATACGGTGGTTCTTGATCACCAAGCGAACCAAGTAGACTTACTGCGCTCTATCAATATCAAATCTTACTTTGGTGATGCGACTCGTCATGACTTATTGCATACCGCCGGAATCGAAGAAGCCGCGATGCTAGTAGTAGCAATCGATAATCAAGACTCAAGTGTTGAGTTAGTGAAGTACGTTAAGCACACATACCCTAAAGTGAAAATCTTAGCCCGCGCATTCGACCGAGGTCATAGTTATCGCTTACGAGAAGCAGGTGCAGACTTTGTGGA
Source organism: Vibrio sp. Vb339 (assembly GCF_902751245.1). NCBI lineage: Bacteria > Pseudomonadati > Pseudomonadota > Gammaproteobacteria > Vibrionales > Vibrionaceae > Vibrio > Vibrio sp. Vb339. The sequence continues at coordinate 1,752,033 of NZ_CADDIS010000001.1, forward strand.
ATCAGAGACCTACCATTCTGCTCTTGAAATGGGTGCTGAAGCCTTGCGCTCTTTGGGTCATCACCCATTCTTCGTCGAGCAGCAAAAGTCGACGTATCAACGCGTTGAGAGCCGTAAGTCTGAAAAGCTCTACCAAGCTTGGTCTGAAGCGGAAGAGAATCCACGCTACGACAATAACTACCGACAAATCTTCATTCACCTTGAAGAAGCAATGAAAGAAGATATGAAGAAAGACCGTTCAGACAAACACTCTCGCTCTGAACGTGGTTGGACACCTCCACCGAAAGGCTATGCAGATGGCTTTGAGGAAGAAGAGTCTTAAGCAGCATCTAGACTTCAGCTCTAGATAACCATGCAATTCAACCATCAAAAGCGGCTATTTGAGCCGCTTTTTCTTTCATTTACCCCCTACAAAACCTCAAATGAGCATAAGTATCAGGTGCTGAAACTCGTAATCCGAGAGATTTGTGTGATCTAGCTAAAATTTTTAATTTCTGACCACATAGCAAAAGTGGATTCAATTTTTACATTATTGAAACATTCCAACCCTGCATAAACCACACCATAAACATGGCTATATATGCACTCATTCCTGCCTTTCAAGCACCCACCCAATTCATAGCGACCACTCTCTAAGGCTTGAATTACATTGCATATATCGAAATGCGCCGCAAAAGCCCCAACAAACCCATTCATCAATCAAATAAATAACGCACGACATTCACAAATTCAAACCATCAAAATTAACATAAACATTTCAAAGTATGTCTATCGTTACAATTTGTAACGAATGACGGTTGTCGGTATAGTCCTGCAATTCAAAAAGTGAGACCTTTGCGCTCACCTTAAAGGAGATATAATAATGATTACTAATGATGCTGTAATAATGGGCATGTTAGCTGTTATTCTTGGCGGTGTTTTTATCACGGAAAGTAGCCAAAATAGCGCACTGAAAAAATTCTACTCGTTCGTTCCGGGTCTATTGCTCTGTTACTTTGTTCCTTCTCTATTGAACAGCCTAGGCATCATCGACGCATCAAACTCAAAGCTGTACTTTGTTGCAAGTCGTTACCTATTACCAAGCGCACTCGTTCTACTGATCATCTCAGCAGACCTTCGTAAAATATTTGGCCTTGGTTCTAAAGCCGTCATCATGTTCCTAACGGGTACTGTCGGCATTATCATTGGCGGGCCTTTAGCGATTCTAATTATCGACCAAGTTAACCCTGACCTCGTATCTGGCGATGTATGGCGTGGCCTTACAACTGTTGCTGGTTCTTGGATCGGCGGCGGTGCAAACCAAGCAGCAATGAAAGAAGTATTTGAAGTTGATGACCAACTCTTCTCAGCAATGATTACGGTAGACGTTATCTGTGCAAACATTTGGATGGCTGTGTTGCTTATCATGGCAGGTCGTCAGAAGAAGATTGATGCATGGCTAAAAGCTGACACATCATCTATCGAAGAGCTAAAAGAGACGGTTTCTAAATACCAAGAAGAGAACGCTCGTCCAACAACCACAACCGATCTCATGAAGATCACGGCAATTGCCTTCGGTTTAACCGGCCTAGCTCACTTATTCAGTGACATGATTGCACCGTGGATCTCAACCAACGCACCAGAACTTGCGAAATACAGCCTAACATCTGGCTTCTTCTGGTTGATCGTAATGGTAACAACGTTCGCGTTGATCGCTTCATGCTTCAAATCGACACGCAGCCTTGAGCACAGCGGCGCATCTAAAGTTGGTTCAGCGTTCATCTACATCCTAGTTGCAACTATCGGTATGCAAATGGATGTGACAGCTATCTTAGACAACCCAGGTTACTTCTTCATTGGTATTACATGGTTAACTATTCATGCCCTTCTGATGATTGTGATGGCGAAGCTAATTCGTGCCCCATTGTTCTTTATGGCTGTAGGTAGCCAAGCTAACGTAGGCGGCGCTGCATCGGCACCTATCGTCGCGGCTGCATTCCACCCAGCATTAGCACCAGTAGGTATCCTAATGGCGGTATTGGGTTACGCTCTCGGTACATACGGCGCTTACATCTGTGGCCTCATCATGCAAGTAGCTGCTGGTTAATACGACTAGCGCCAACAATCTGCTGAATTTTAAATCCGATATTGGTTCGCCAATGTCGGATTTTTTATGCGCGGTATAAATAGGTAATGAAACAGGAATAAAAACTTAAGTTCATACTTATATTTAATGATTAGAGCTTATTAAACACCTATTTCTAACTCCTTCCTAAGCCACACTCGATTAATTACTATTTTTCTACTGTCTTTGCATTGTTAACATTCAAAGAAATTTAACATCGGTTAAATTTATACATACATCTGCCATATTGCGCAGCAAGCCGTATGTGTTTAGCATCTACCCTCATAGAGAAAACGAAATTTAGAGATAGAACCCCCACGAAAAGGAAGGTATGGCGACATGCCAAGTCCTGCAAGATTGAAAGTCGCCATACTCCGAAACCGTATAACAATAAATATATGAATGGTTATAGAATGAAGTTATCCCAAATGACTTATCTCAAAGAACCGAACACTCCCACAAAGAACATTTTCCTCTAGGAGTAGAGATGAAGAATTGGAAAGTAAAATCGACAAAGCTAGTTAAAGGTCAGTACCTAGATTATCGAATCAGAGCGCAAAGCATAAACATTGACGCGAATGGACTGTTAGAGTTTTACGACATGGGCATCGTTGTATCTAGCTTTAGCAGTGACGAATGGTTTATCTGCTACCACACCAATGTATTTGGCTACACCAAGAAAAGCTACTGTAACCCGTTTCAATTTGCTCACTGTAAACAACTCAAAGAGATAGAAGAAGCAAGGCAAGAGATTGTCACTAACTCGCCATTAGCGCTGTTTATTAAAAACCGAAAATCTAGACCAAATCCGGTTGGTAGAAAACCAAATTTTTAGTGAGTTTAAGTTACGAGGAATATACAGAATGAGAAATATCCTTGATAAATTTAAAAAAGACATTGGTGTTTGGTTGTTTTTAACGCTCATCTTTGGTTATTTTATCTACGCTTCATTCAATATATGTTGGAGTGAAATATTCAGTTAATTAGCTAAAGCCATCCCAATTAATATCAAACCAAAGCTTTAACCTATTTAATGTCATAAGGGAAATACAACTAGTCGAATAAAGACGCCAATTTATTTTCCACCACAGGGCTGATATTAAAGCTCAACATAAAATCTGGACGCGTTTTTTCGTCTTTCTCAAGGTAATAGTTCGCTTCAATGCCAAACTTCCAAGGGCGTCCATTCAGAACCGTTGTTTTGCTAACACTGATATTCAACGGAATTTCCGCCTGATCCTTATTCCAGTCGTACGAGAATGTTGGTGCAGAGCCAACCGTCCAACCACCTCCTAATATCTCAACCCAAAACACTTGTGTCGATGTCTTGTTGATTCGAATATCAGAATGGTCGGCTCCGTCTCCAGAAACACCATACAAGTGATTGGGGAACATACCGAAAACTCGCTCGCTACTCGCCTTCCCGACCATAAACTCTGGCCCGACAGCAAATTGATCCGCCGTTAAGTCACTGCTGCCCGTAGGCAACGAAGCAAAGAGACCGAACGCGACAATAGTACCGCCCTCCATTTTAGGCGCATAAGCTAAATCAAATGAGATGTCTGAAACGCCAGACTGATCCATATGCTGCGAGCTTGCTGGTGTATCCACATGGAAATCGTTCTGTACGTAAGAGATAGCCGGGCGGAAGATCACTTTATCACCATTATCCATGGGGAAAGGGAGAGTTGGTTGTAATACTGTAGCGAAACTGTCCCCTCCACCATCGTAACCACCTGAATACTGAAGCTTTAAGTTTAGGCTAGCGTAAGCTGTGTTTGGGTTTGCAAGTTCCTTTGCTGCCTGTTCTGCCGCTTGATCGCTTTCAGATTTCGAAATGTCGACCTTAGCGCTAGCAAAATTCGGCGTTAATAATAGTCCAGTTATTATCAGTGCAAGTGGTTTACAAGCCATGAGCCCTCTCTTCAATAGTAAAACAATAAGATGTAACTGCTTATTGAGTATTTTAGAGATTACTGGGCAGTAAAATGGCCATTAAGTGACAGAGAGATAAGTTAACCCTAGGTAGAATTTAGATACAAAAATGCCCCAAATCGCTTTGAGGCATTTTCAATTAATCAGGAAGCTCGGGAGTGTTTACTCCTTTTGCTTATTCCCAATCAAGAATTACTTTACCAGACATACCAGAGCGCATCATGTCGAAACCTTTCTGGAAGTCGTCCACTTTGTAGTGGTGAGTAATGATTGGTGTTAGATCTAGGCCTGATTGGATTAGTGAAGCCATCTTGTACCAAGTTTCGAACATCTCACGACCGTAGATACCCTTGATAACCAAGCCTTTGAAGATTACTTGGTTCCAATCTACTGCCATGTCTGATGGTGGAATACCTAGTAGAGAGATCTTACCGCCGTGGTTCATGTTAGTCAGCATGCTGTTGAACGCAGATGGGTTACCAGACATTTCTAGGCCTACATCGAAGCCTTCAGTCATGCCAAGATCAGACATTACGTCTTCAAGCTTCTCTTCCATCACGTTTACTGCGCGAGTCACACCCATTTTCTTAGCAAGATCTAGGCGGTATTCGTTTACATCAGTGATAACAACGTGACGAGCACCAACGTGCTTAGCAACAGCTGCAGCCATGATACCGATTGGGCCAGCACCAGTAATTAGCACGTCTTCGCCTACTAGGTCGAAAGAAAGTGCTGTGTGTACTGCGTTACCAAACGGGTCAAAGATTGAAGCTAGATCGTCAGAGATTTCTGCAGGGATCTTAAATGCGTTGAACGCAGGGATCACAAGGAACTCAGAGAACGCACCAGTGCGGTTAACACCAACACCTGTTGTGTTACGACAAAGGTGAGTACGGCCGCCACGACAGTTACGACAGTGACCACATGTGATGTGACCTTCGCCAGATACACGGTCGCCGATTTCAAAACCACGAACTTCTTGGCCGATGCCAACAACTTCACCTACGTATTCGTGACCTACTACCATAGGTACTGGGATTGTATTTTGTGACCACTCATCCCAGTTGTAGATATGTACGTCAGTACCACAAATTGCGGTTTTCTTAATACGGATAAGAAGATCATTATGACCCATTTCAGGTTTTTCAACCTCGGTCATCCAGATGCCTTCTTCAGGCTTAAGCTTAGAAAGTGCTTTAATTTTCATAATGTTACCTAGTTCATCTTGCCTAACTATAAGGCGAGAATCAAAAATCTATATGTTCTACTGGGTGTTGCTCTATCTAATTAAAGGATGCCCGTGGCACCCCTTTAAAATTAGATGATACCCATGTCTTTACCAACTTGAATGAACGCATCGATTGCGCGGTCTAGTTGCTCACGAGAGTGTGCAGCAGACATTTGCGTACGGATACGAGCTTGACCTTTTGGTACTACAGGGAAAGAGAAACCTACAACGTAGATGCCTTTCTCTAGTGCGCGTTCTGCGAATTCAGCCGCTACTTTTGCATCACCAAGCATGATTGGGATGATTGCGTGATCTGCACCGCCCATAGTGAAGCCAGCTTCTTCCATGCGAGTACGGAAGTGAGCAGAGTTTTCCCATAGTTGAGTACGTAGGTCGCCAGATTCCGCAAGAAGATCTAGAACGCGGATAGACGCAGATACGATTGCAGGTGCAACAGAGTTAGAGAATAGGTATGGACGAGAACGCTGACGTAGCCAGTCGATCACTTCTTTCTTACCAGAAGTGTAACCGCCTGAAGCGCCACCCATTGCTTTACCTAGCGTACCAGTGATGATATCGATACGGTCTACAACGTTGTGGAACTCGTGAGTACCCGCGCCGTTTTCGCCCATGAAGCCCACTGCGTGAGAGTCATCAACCATTACTAGTGCGTCGTACTTGTCTGCAAGGTCACAGATAGCAGGAAGGTTAGCCACTACGCCGTCCATTGAGAACACACCGTCAGTTACGATTAGTGTGTGACGAGCGCCCGCTTCTTTAGCAGCGATAAGTTGCTGCTCTAGCTCTTCCATGTTGTTGTTCGAGTAACGGAAACGCATTGCTTTACACAGACGAACGCCATCGATGATAGATGCGTGGTTTAGTGCGTCAGAGATGATTGCGTCTTCTTTACCTAGAATTGTTTCGAATAAACCAGCGTTTGCATCAAAACAAGATGTGTAAAGGATAGTGTCTTCTTTACCTAGGAACGTAGAAAGCTTTTGCTCTAGTTCTTTGTGAGAATCTTGAGTACCACAGATGAAACGTACTGAAGCCATACCAAAACCGTGCTGATCCATACCATCTTTAGCTGCTTCGATAAGAGCTGGGTGGTTAGCAAGACCTAAGTAGTTGTTTGCACAGAAGTTTAGTACTTCTTCACCAGTCGAGATAGAAACCGCTGCTTTTTGTGCAGAAGTAATAATGCGCTCAGACTTGTAAAGACCTTCTTCTTTAACTTCTTCGATTTGAGTTTGAATCTGTTGGTAAAATGCAGAAGACATTGTCTCATTCCTTCCTAGTTATTATTTAGCAGCATCGCGCGCCGCTTTATGTAGGGATGCAAACGATCTCAACACGATCATTTACACTGTAAAACTTATGCCTATATTCTAGTTGAACATCCCCGTTCCGATTATCCCTTTAGTTGGAAAAACATTAATGAATCACAGGCACGAATAATAGTTCATCCCAGTGACACAGGGCACATTAACGCCCTTCACTTGCTCTTTTAAACGCCAAATCAGCTTTAATTTCCGTCTAATTTCGCTTTCATATCAAATATCAATTTTTCATCTCAGAATGCGCAGCAGCAACGCCGCTATACAGATGAGCTTCAAACACAACAACCTATCAGAGCAATCACGCTAATCAATTAATGAAATTAATTCACAAATCAAAGTAAATCGCTCACAATTGCCATTAAGTTCATCGTTGAAACTAGCCCAACTGGATACTTATGATTAACCCAAAACTCATTGCCCTACTTCCAGACCTCGCCTCGTTCATTTTGGTGGTTAACGAAGGCAGCTTTACGGCTGCAGCAAAACAGTTAGGTGTGACACCGTCAGCCTTGAGTAAGCTCATCACTCGTTTGGAAAAAGCGCTGTCGGTGAAACTGTTTGAGCGTACCACTCGTACCCTTATCATCACGCAAGCGGGTCAATTGGTTTACGACCAGAGCGTGGTGATGATCAACGCGGCTCAACAAGCCGTTGAACTGTCTACCTCTGACCATACCGAACCTGCAGGCTCGATAACGGTAGCGGCGCCTGAAGCCTTCTTGAACTCGGTGTTGCAGCCTTTCGTTGTCCCATTTTTAAATCAGTATCCAGAGATCCAACTTAAATTGAGAGCGGCTGATGGCGACATCGATATTTTACGACAAGGCATCGACATCGCATTTCGCCTTACCGATAAGCCCGACGAGAGCTTAGTATTAAAAGAGTTAGGTAAAACAAACCTCGTGTTGTGTGCAAGCCCTGACTATTTAGATGCCAAAGGGATTCCTCACCACCCTACCGAACTGTCTGAACACGATTGTTTGTATCTTGCAGAGACAGACAAAGACCACATTTGGGACTTTCTTAAAGATGATGAATTTCACACGGTCCCCGTCACTGGGCGTTACGCAGTTAACCATTCACAAATGCGACTGAAAGGCGTGAAAGAAGGTCTCGGCGTCGGTATTTTCCATGACTTCGTGATTCAAGATGCGTTGGCTGAAGGCTCCGTGGTACAGGTGTTGGAAGATTGGACCATCAAGAGTAATTACCACGGCGCGATTGCGATGCAGTTTGCTCAAACCAAGTACATGCCCGCTCGACTGCGTGTATTCATTGATTACGCCATGGAGCACTTAGGTGACAAGTTGGCAGGAGAAATAAACTGATGCTGAAAGGAATACACCACGCGGCCATAATCTGTTCAGACTACGAATTGTCGAAACACTTTTACACTGAGATTTTAAAACTTGAGATCATTGCCGAAAACTATCGTGAGGCTCGCCAGTCGTACAAGCTTGATTTAGCGCTCCCTACTGGTGCTCAGATAGAGCTATTCAGCTTCCCTAACGCACCAGAAAGACCTAGCTTTCCCGAAGCCCAAGGACTGAGGCATTTAGCCTTTTGTGTGGATGACGTTCAACACGTCAAAAGCTATTTGGAAGGACAAGGAATCGAAGTCGAACCGATCCGAATTGATGAATTTACACGCAAAGCATTTACTTTTTTTGCCGATCCTGACGGGCTTCCGTTAGAGCTTTATGAAATCTAAAGCTTTATCAAATATAGAGCTTTATCAAGTCTAACGTCTTCTTAGCAAACAGAGCATGTCATCTGATTAATGAAACTGACCTCCTCAAAAAGAAGGTCAGTTTGTGTATCAATTAGCTCAATGCCGTCTTGAATTTCTCGACACGCGAGAACAGTAACCAATCCAATAGCATGGCTGTCACGATAGTCGCACCCGCCAGTGGAAACAGCACTGAAATAACCACCACAGTCACCAAGCCTGCTTTCCAAAGCCCTGCATCACCAAACTTCGGTGGCGTACCAAGCTTTCTTTGTCCTGAAGGTCTACGCATCCACCACATCATAGCGCCAGTCACAGACACAACAATGAACGCCAAGCAGAACAAGGCATTTAGAAGCTTATTGATGATGCTGATGTCACCTTGGTGCAATGAAATACCAACCGCTAACGTCTTGGCAATGAAGTTATAATCTTGCCATGTCACCTCACCCAGAATACGACCTGAGTATTGGTCGAGGTGTGTGGTACGATCCTGCGTTGGATCGATGATGTCACCGCCCATAGTGTTGGCTGTGACCGTGTAGACACCCGTTTCTGAACGCGGGAAATTCACCTTGTATTGCGTAAAGCCAAGTGAGTACGCTTTTTCAGTAACGTCATCAATGTCGAAGTTGCTTGCTGACAACATATGTTGAGAGTGATCTTCACCCATCTTAGAATGGTCGTGAGGTTCCGTAGCCTCTTCCACATGATGAACGTGTTCTGCTGGCTTATCTTGAGACAAAGGCAATGGTGTTTGCTCCAAGTTCCAAGGGAGCTCTTCTTCTGAACCATGGTTAAGGGAAGCATGCGTCTTATCTGATAATGGAATATCGTCCCACATTTGAGCAGGGAAAGTGCTCCATGCTTGAACAAGCTTACCGCCCCAAAAACCTGTCCAGGCCAACCCAGATAGAATAAACAACAACAGAATAAGCGATAACGTGCCTCCAATGTTCGCGTGCAGATCACGCATGAGAACGCGTGGCCCGGATGAAACTCTCAACTTGAGAAAACCAGCGCGACTCGCGTTATCTCTCGGTAACCATAAGTAAATACCACTGATGAGCAACAGAATAGACAAGCTGATTGCGACTTCAATTAGATAATCCCCCCAATCACCAATCAACAAAGTGCCGTGAATGTCATTCGCGAGTTGGTACAGGCTGTCGCTACGCGGAATCTCTCCGACCACTTCGCCCGTATATTGATTTACCGTGGCGAAGACCGATGTGCCGTCTACAAGTGCTACCGAAAAGCGGTTAGCCAGATCAGGCGCTTTGCTCGGAACAAACTGGGTAACCGAGCCTTGTGGGTATTGAAGTTGTACTGCAACTAACTGTTGTGACACTTTAATCGGCTCGCCCGATGCAACAATCTCGATCGCATCGTGATGAAAAGCTAACTCGATTTCATCATCAAACAGCATCACCAAGCCTGTAATGCTCAGCATTAACATAAACGGGATGACGAATAGCCCAGCATAGAAGTGCCAGCGCCATGTGAGGAAGTAGAGAGTTTTATTGCGGTCTTTGCTTTTTATACTGGTTTTCGAACCGGTTGTTGCACTGCTTTTAGACTGCGAAGTTGCTTGTACTTTCGCAGGGGTTTGAGATTCATTTCTCAACATTATAATTTCCTTTGACACACGCAAACGCACCTTCTGAAAAATCAGAAAGTAACTTGAGCATGTTTAACTTTACTTAATACTTTATTTTTTAATTATTTTAATGGGTTAGGTTTAAGCAATAACAAAGGGAGGACCGCGTGGGGCTTGCCTCGTGTAGCGTTCGCTTAGAGCCAAAAAAGCGTAGCTGTCTGAGACAATAGAACTCAGTCGAGTTGTCAGTAGTGTAGTGGGAAGTTCATCTTGGTGAAACGTGGAAAAATGGCTAAACGGACACGGCTTTCCTTTATGAGTATTAGGTTCACCTTCTTCAATTTGAACCAGTTCAAAGCCATTGACCGTACATAACGACGCCCATACTCCCGCACTATTACCATGAGCATTGATAACAGGCATTAATGTCACTAGCGCCCAGCTTAATGCTGTTGCAAGTAACATGGAGAAGTTGAACGAGGTTCGGCGCATTATTCCAAGTCTTTATAAATTTCCCTTATTATGAGGGACTTGGAATATAGGTAAACGTAAAGATTAACAGCAAGTTAAAAAATTGAAGCTAACGCACACTCTTTTTCGTTAAATACTGGTTACAACACTAAAGCTAAGAAAGTAATACTCAACTCTTTGCAGCAGGCTTTCAATAAAAGAGATAATAAAAACGCCGCCTTACACCTTCCTTGAAAGAGGGTAATGTAAGGCGGCGTTTTAGAAATCGAATCTTGAGGTTTGCTCTTTGTTAACTATCTAGCAAACGTTCATGATTAACGAATTAACCGAAGATCTTGCTCCAGATGCTTGGGTTACGCTTCTCATGGTACTCTTCACGAAGGCCGTCAATAGTACGAAGTTCTTGCTGTGCCGACGCTAAGTCACCTTGGTCTAGCTTCTGCTCAATGCTATCCAGTGATGCACTGATCTTTTTGAAGCCTTCCATGAAGTTGTCTTCTTTCTCGACTGGGTAAACACCCGTTTTCAACTCTGCCACTAGCGTATCTAAACGAACGATAGGCTTTTGCATCTCTTCAATGCTTTGAGCTTCTGCCGCTTGTTTGAACGCAAGCTTCATTTCTTGCATGTTTTTCTTAAGGTCTACATTAGCAAATGCGTTGCCAGACAATACTGAAGCAGCGATTAAGCCAGATAAAAGGATTGAGCGAGTTTTCATTGTTTCTCCAAGTGAAGCGGTGTCTTTGAAGTTAGAGCCATCATTACTGTGGCACTTCGACTTTATTATTTTCGGCTAGTGTATACAAAAATCGGTCAGGCACAAAAATTGATTGTGTCGAAATGCAAACCCGCCGACATTCTCTTAAACAAGATCTGAATATTCTGGGATTTCACTACGACCGCGCAAGGCCAAAAAGGCTAGGAACTGCTTTGGCGAATGAGTGATCACTTTACTCGAATCTACACCCACTTCATCTAACAATACTGCGACTAAATCCAAGCCACCTACATCTAAACAGAAATGCGCATCGCTGCCTGTTGTAATAAATGCACCCTTCGCTTTCGCTATTCTTGCAATCTCATAACAACGGTCAACACTGCCAACTCGGCTATTGCCTTTGAGTGTGGTGTTGTTGATCTCAATCGCCACGTTGTTTTCAACCGCACATTGAATAACGGCTTCGAAATCGAAATCAAAATTAGGATTGCCTAAGTGACCAAGCGCATCAATTCGACCGCCCTTAATCACATTCACGAGAGCCTCTGTATGGGTAGCGACATCCGATGGGCGAAAAACGGGCTCGTGGAAGCTGGCAATTACCCAATCCAGATTCTTATCAACGCTCGGATGAATATCGATTTCACCTTGCGTGTTCATGATGTTCGACTCAACACCACGGATGATGGCGACCTCTTCGATAAAACGAGGAAGTACACGTTGGTTACTGAAGAACCAATAGTGTGGAGCGCCCGGCATTGATTCTGAATGGTCGGTAGTACAAAACATGGCTAAACCATTTTGCTTTGCCGACTTGGCGTTTTCAATCAATGTGCTGTAAGCATGACCACTTGCGTATGTGTGGGTGTGAGTATCTACTTTGAGTTCCATGAATCAATGCCCTCTTCGCTCGGTCAAAATACGTTTTTCAGAAAGTAACTCTGAATCTCTTTCAGGAAAAGAATGCTTCAGAAAATGAGTGCCTAATGGCAACAATTCGACCAGTTTATCAGCTGAAAGTGACAATTAGCACCCAAACATAAAGGTTTATTACTGGTTCATTTACATGACAGGTAATACGTGGCTAACCAAACGAGCCAACACTTGACCTTATCTAAGTTGAACCGCACACACTCGGTAATTGCGCCAATTTTTTGCAACCTACCCAAGTTCGTCAATACTTAAACCAGTCTACAAACTGGAGTGTTAGATGAGAAGAAGACGATATCCGCTGAGTATCCACATCACTAGCCTTTTCCTAATTTTGACAACACTTGTCGGTGCGGTATTGATTTCGATAAGTTATCGGCACTCTCAAGAGCTGCTGTTAGGCACAGTGCGCGAGATCAGTAATGAGCATCGCGACAAGCTGGAATCAGTATTTAAACAAGCGATTGCCCCGGTCATCACAACCCTAAATGTGATGGCGGTGAGCCCGTTTGTTGCTCATCAAACTTCCGCTGTCGAAAAAGACTCTTGGCTTGCTTCAGTCGATATCATCTTTAAGCAAAACACCAATTTGGTCGCTCTATTTTATGGTTCTGAAGATGGTGACTTTAGAATCTTTCGTCCATTAAGCACCAATAAACAGAGATCCGAAAACAGCGCCCCCGCTAAAGCAACCATGATGGTCAGCAGCACCAATCTAGACGGTGAAAACTTTATTACCTACCTTGATGGCGCACATCAAGTGATCAGTACTCGACAAGCAGAGAGTAAGTTCAACCCCACCACTCGTCCTTGGTTTCGTAACGCAAAGCCTGACGGCTCAATACAACTCTCTGAGCCCTATCTGTTCTATTTCCTGCAAACCAATGGCATTACACTCTCTAGGCGTTCGGCCGATGGCAAGCATGTTGTTGGTGCCGACTTTACATTGAGTTCGCTCTCTTCTCAGATCAGTGAATTAGCTTATTCTCCGCAAACCCGACTCGCCCTGTTCGATCAACATTTTAATCTTCTCGGTCAGCATCAACTTGAGCTATCAGTCCCCAAGCTTGCCACCCAGTCTGATGACACAAGTAAAACTGAGCAAACGAACAACCAAACGACGGAGAAACTCTCTGGCAGTGAACAAGACCAAAGCTTCTTTAATGTGCCCAAACGTGAACAGATGAAAGCATTGAAAGCGTCCGTCATAGCGCCGCTTATCTCTGATGAAGAGAAGTTTAACCTCAATCTAAAAAACGTTGAGTACAACTTAAACACTTGGGCACTAACGTTAACGCCGGTTCAACTGACTCAAAACGTCACCTTATACTTGGCAGAAGCGACGCCACACAATGAGCTGCTCGCTGATCTTATCTCGATGCGAGACAAGCAAGTTGCGGTCGCGATTGGGATGCTGTTCATCTGCTTCGCTATCGTATGGTTTGTTGCTAATCGCTTGTCTCAGCCACTCAATACGCTGATGCAACTCACCGACAACATCGCTCGGTTCGACTTCAGGCGTACTCACTATCCCAAAAGCATGATTCAAGAAGTGGCTAACCTCGCCCACTCGATTGAGCTGATGGAACACACGCTTCATGACTTGATAACACTACTTAGAGACACGGCCGGGAATCAGGAATTTTCGATCTTAGCCAAGAACATTGCTCATCAAAGCTATTTAATTACCAAAGCAGAAACCATCGTCCTCTTCACTCAATCAAAAGAGAAAGACGTGTTTGATACGGCAGCCAACCTTGCCATTTTGCCTTTTAAAGCCGATATCAATGACTTCATCAAACATACCCCTTGGTTGCTGTGTCAGCTTAAATCTGGTGAGACGATCCATTTAAACCGAGAAGACAATGTTCTCAACTATTATCAGGATTCGATCTTCAATTCAGACCTGTACCTGTTTCCACTGTTAAACAGAGAAAAGTTGTTGGTAGGGATTGTGGCAATTGGCTATGAAAGACCTATCACCAAGATGCAAGCCGATAAGCACGCCTTTTTACGAGAGCTGCTCAGCTTTGCGGAAATAGCGAAAGACAACATCGACCAAATGCAGCAACAAAAAGACATGCTTAATGCCTTTATCGAGCTGATTGCTTCGGCGATTGATACCAAGTCACCATACACGGGCGGGCATTGCCAACGAGTGCCTGAACTCACCAAATGGCTGACTCAAGCGACCATTGATGATGACCGCTATTACCCGCAATTCTCATTGGATAGTAAACAGTGGGAAGAATTGATGCTCGCCGCTTGGCTTCATGACTGCGGCAAGGTAACCACGCCTGAATATGTGGTAGACAAGGCAACAAAACTGGAAACCATTTACGACCGAATCCACGAAGTGCGAATGCGTTTTGAGTTGTTGAAACAGCAAGCGGAAACCGATTACTGGAAAGCCATAGCGAACGGTGCGCTACAAGAAGGACAACTCAAAATACTCGAACAAAACCTGTCTGAACTGGATGAGGAGTTTGCCTTTGTTGCTCAGTGTAACCTTGGTGGCGAATCTATGACGGAAGAGCAGCTAGAACGCTTAGATCAAATAGCCAAACGCCAATGGAAACGCACACTGGATGATCAATTGGGTTTGTCTTGGTCTGAAAAAGAGAGGTTCAACACCTCAAAAGAGTCGGTTGAGAAAGAGAGAATTGAACCAACAAGTCAGGAAAAGGGTTTGCCTGTCATGGAACCCCTACTTGCAGATAAGCCTGAGCATAAAATACCTTGGGACAATGGCTTTAACCCTGCCGATGTATGGCAAGAAGCGTTTGTACTTAAGCCCGGAGAAGTTAAATACAACCAAGGTGAACTGCACAATTTGAAAGTACGCCGTGGTACGTTAAACGATGAAGAACGTTTCATGATCAACGATCATATTATCCAAACCTTCACCATGCTCAACAAGCTGCCTTACCCGCCTTACCTTCAAAACATTCCGGATATCGCCAGCGGACACCACGAACGTATCGACGGTAAGGGATACCCAAGAGGCTTAAACGAAGACCAGTTACCTCTGCCGTCCAGAGCAATGGCAATTGCTGATGTCTTTGAAGCGCTCACCTCTAGTGATCGCCCTTATAAGAAAGGTAAACTCTTAAGCGAATCACTCAACATCATGACCGACATGGCGACCAGCGGTCATATCGATCCCAAGTTGTATTTGTTGTTTTTGGAAAACAAAATCTACGACAAATACGCTGAGCGATTCCTAGAAATGAACCAACGCTGCGAGATTGACCCGCACGAACACATCGACCGAGTAAAAGAATACATACGCTCATTGTTCTAAGTTTTAAGTTAACCATTCAGAGGATAAGCCATAACTCAATGGTTAGCTTTTAGCTGCCGAGTCCAATACCGCAACGTCCACTACAGTCGCTACAGCCACTGTGGTGTGCGGTTTTTGTTTGGCTTTCGCCTTGCTGTGTCTTTTTGCCAGCAATGTATTGGTGATGCTCGCCACGACAATTAGGTTAATGCCAATCATCTGCTGTGTAGAAAACACATCATCAAAGAACAAGCCCTGCCAAAGCGCGCTAAACAGCATGTTAGTAAAAATCAGAGGTGCCAACTGGGAGCCACTGTCTGCGAGCTTATACGCCTTGGAGCGGAAGATTTGGGTATTGATGGTAAACAGTGCAAGGCCAAGCGCTCCGAGAACAATCCAGCGTAAATCGTCAAAAGACAATAACACCGACAAGGTTCCTTTCTCTGCACTTTCAAGCACATCAGGCACCGCAGAAACTGAAGTAAACACCACCATTGGTATCACAATGATTGCCGCGACTAAAAAGGTCCATGCGTTAAGCACTGCTGGTGTCAGGCTGGTTTTAGACGCTCGGTACAAGCTCACTTGCGAGCCAGAATTAAATACCCCCGCGAGAAGCCCAAGCAGAAGCGCAGGTCTAAAGAACTCCGAACCCAACTCAAACTGCGACCAATCCCCTGCCATCATCACTACGCCAACAAAGGTGACAGCTAAACACACGATCGTCGTTGTATGAATCTTGGTTCTAAATATTAACTTTTCTAACAATGGAATAAACAGAGGACCAGTACTGAACAACACGACCCCTTCAACAAGCGTTAAGGTTTGCAGTGAAGTAAGGAAACACCACTGACACGCCACCATAAAGATCGCCCGCATCACCAAAGGTTTCCACATTTCTCGTGTCGGCTTGCTGATTTTGTAAAAGGTCAGAAAAAGAAATAAGAACAGACTGGGTAACAAAAAACGCACGAAACTGAGTAACGAAGTGGGCATCACTTCAGATAGATACTTGGCCATCAAGCCGCTTAAAGACAAACTGAACGTCGACAACAACATGAAAATCGTCGCCTTGGTAATATCAGACATAATTATCACCTCCTATGACATCTATTTTAGAGGCGTGACGTAATGAAAAATAGCGAGTAATATTAACCATAACTGTAAGGAAAACTTACCAATGAAAAAACTCGTTCCGCTTAAATCCGTTTACGCTTTCATTGCTGTCGCTGAGACTGGCAGCATGACCGACGCCGCTCGGGTGCTGTACGTCAGTCACTCTGCGGTAAGCCAAGCGATCAAGTCGTTAGAACAACTGGTCAACAAGCCTTTGTTTCAACGAGTCGGTCGTCGTGTTGTTCTTAATGCCGCCGGTAAGCGATATTATCGAAAAGTCGCGCCCGCGCTTGAGCAAGTGATAGAGGCGACCGAAGAGCTTGCCAGAACGCCTAACGACCACCGCATTACCCTCAACATGGTCAATTCGCTCGCGATGCACTGGTGGATCCCACGAGTTCCCGACTTCCAAGCCTTCGCTCCCTCACTTGATATCCGTATTTCGACGCTAACAGGCCCTTTCGATATTGAGCAGGAAGGGGTCGATGTTGCGCTTGTACATGGCAAGCCCAACGAGTGGGAGCAATATTACAGCGAGAAACTGGGCGACGATGATTTGGTCTTGGTGTGCAGCCCTACTCTATTAAAAAACCAGGCCGGATTGAGCGTTGAGCAACTCGTCAAACAAAACCCAACCATTGGCGTTTTTAACCTCAGGCGACAACACGACTGGCAAGTGTGGTGCGACAATTACCAGATCCCAATGCCCACATTCCATAGCAATCTGACGTTCGATGTCTCCATTCAAGCGGTGCAAGCTGCAATTCGTTCGTTAGGCGTACTAGTAACGCATCGCTTGTTTGTGAAAGATGATATCAGCCATGGGATGCTTGTCGAATTGGGTAAACCGGTTGCTAACCCGCACCAAGATTTTTACTTTGTTTGCCCGAAAAACAAATTAAAACAAGAAAGTGTGCTAAAACTGAGAACATGGTTAAGACATGAATTCACACGCTCAGAGACAGCACTGAACGATGACATTCAGGAACAAGACCAAACTATCAATCAATAAGCGAGTGACAGCTCAGCAAGCTTACAAGAGGCCATTATGATTATTACCACCACACAATCAGTCGAAGGCAAGCGCATTGTCGATTACAAAGGAGTTATTGCCGGGGAAGCCATTCTAGGGGTGAACGTTTTCAAAGATATGTTTTCAGGAATTCGTGACTTTGTGGGTGGTCGCTCAGGCACCTACGAGAAAGAACTGGAAAAAGCACGTAACTACGCGTTCAAAGAGTTAGAACAGAAAGCAATTGAAGCAGGTGCCAACGCAGTGGTAGGCGTAGATATTGATTACGAAGTACTTGGCACAGGCAATGGTATGCTGATGGTTTCAGCAAGCGGCACAGCGGTGGTGGTTGCTTAACTGAATCACTCGCTAAATCGTGTGATTACCTAGAAAAACGCCCCTTAGCTAAATCGCTAGCTAAGGGGCGTGATCATATTCGTTGGCCAACTTAGGCTTGAATATCTCTAACTCGCGCGATCTGCTGGCTCAGAGATCATGGCATCAAAAGAGGCAATTCGAGCCAAAAACTCTTTTCTATCTTTAGGCATAATTGAGCTTGCCATTGGTAAGTTCGCCTTCATTGCATCGACGGCGCGACCACGAACCAATACCTCAAAGTGCAAGTGCGGGCCAGTAATACGACCAGTAGCACCCGATAGCGCAATTTTCTGACCTCGCTTAATTTGCTGACCTTTCTTAACTAAGAAGCGGCTCAAGTGAAGATAACGCGTCGTATATACGCTGTTGTGTTCAATCACCAAATATTTACCAGCATACGGGTGGTCACGAAGTGCCACCACACGACCATCACCTGTTGAGTAGATAGGTGAACCAACAGGTGTCGCAAAATCGGTACCATTGTGCGGTGAGATTCGCCCCGTTACTGGGTGTCTTCGTGTCGGATTAAACGAAGAAGTGATTCTTCGGAACTTTCTGTCGACTGGGTATCTATCAAAGGCTTGCTCTAGACTATTTCCCTCCCTGTCATAAAAAAGACCATCTGGTGCTAGAAAAGCTGCCACTTCTCGGTTTCTTAATTGAATTGAGATACCTTGAATTTCTGTTTTGCCCGTTAAGTGATCATCCGTGTACTGCTCTTTGACCAATACATTAAAGCTGTCACCGGCTCTCAGCTCACGAGCGAAGTTGACTTTGTCTTTTAGTGTGCGGGTGATATTGGCTATCTGGTTAGTAGTTAACCCCGCTTTGTAGGCTGACGTTGAAAAGCTACCGTGGACACTACCCGCATAGAGTTTTTCTTTCCATTCGCCTGGGATCTCGTGGAATTTATATGTAAAGCTACCATCATCGTTTCGAGTAAAAGCAGCTTGCTCAACCAGACTCTCGTGATAAATCAGCTCGACGAGTTGTTTAGAGTCACTATCCAAAAGTAACTCTAGATGGTCACCAGGCTTTATTGTATCGAGTTTCAAAGACTCCAAATCCGCTTCCATCACCTTTTGAACTGTTCCATAAGACAGTTGCCATGACGAAAAGATGTTGCTTAGCGTATCGCCAACTTTCACAAAATAATGGACCTTAACCAAAGAGTTGGGAGTCGATTGCGAGTCGATAGCTGCCTCATTATTCGGTTGAGGACCTTGATAAGGTGTTATTTTTATAGAGATTTCTGGTGCTGGTTCGGAGTGAAAAGAGAGCAAAGCAGCAAGGGAAAATGCACTGATAGCAATAACGATCAGGCCAATACGGAGGAACTTCATAAAATACTTAGCGGTTATAACGAGGAACTTAGAAAGTGTTATAACATAACAATTAAATCAAAAAAATAAATGAAATGTAAGAAACCATAGCGCGATAGGTGTGAAAGTATGGTGAGCATGCAAAGCCCACCACCTTAGTTAACACGGATCTTTACCTCATGTTACTCTTCACGAAGTGCTTCGAAGCGTTCTAAGCCTCGCAGCATCTCAAAGTCAGGTTCATCAGCCAATAGCTCTCGCATTGAACCACTGGCTTCGATAGAGCGCTCTAAGTCATCGATCGCTTGGCCTTCAGCACCTAACCTTGCGTAAGCACAAGCACGTTGATACAAGGCGTGAGCGTTTTGATCGTCTACTTCCAACACGCGATTACATAAGCTCATCGCCCAGTGGTATTCCTGCATGTCCATTGCGGCATCAGCTTTGTAAGTTAGTGCTTCCAAATCACCTGGGCGGACTTTTAAGATCTCATCGTAAATTTCAATTTTTTGCTCGGCAGTTTGAACATTCTGAGCCCTCAACCACAAGTTGTGAATCTCATTGATGATTTCGATTTCTCGGTTGTTCTCTGAGATGATTCGAGTCTTGCGCTTAAGATCCCTTTCAAGAAGGTTAAACTTCTTCTCATAGTCTTGGGCAATGTCGTTGAGTCGTCGATCTGCCATCTCTTTAGTGGTGTGTTTCAACTCTTTGAGCGATTGCCAGCCCACCAGTGCAATTAGGGAGGCAACACCGGCAATAATGTAGAAGAAGTAGGTTACGGTTACATTGGCGTAATTCAGAGACTTGTCTGCCACAGTCAGTTCCCGGTCAGTCATCTGAATGGTCAAGCGTCTTTCAAGATCCTGCTGTTCCATTCGAAGCTGCTTCAACTCATCCAAGATATAGCGTTCCATCAGCGGTCTATCCAAATACTCTTGTTCCGAGTACTTAACCTCTTCGCTTGCAAAACTCATCGTGCTGAACACCGAGATAACTGCAATCAATAAGATTCGAAGCATTATACATTCCTTATATATTTATCTTTAGACTAACTGTATCTCGTAATAGGCATACAAGCTAGGAAGTCGACAAGTTTGCTATGTCCATATTGGAATTAACACTCTAAAACATCATTGATAATTATAAAACACCTGAAGCAACATCATTAATTTCTAAATTATAAAAATACCGCGTAATACTGTTCTATATAATTAATTCGCGATGCGAATATACCGAGAATTGATTTATTGCATCGAGATGAATCTTATATTAATAACGATCAGAACGAGGTTAATTTGAATAATCCACGATACGATTTAGTGAGCCGTGTACTGCACTGGGTAATGGCTTCTGTAATCATCTATGCGACAATCGCAGGGTATGTGATGCACTATGTCACCAGTCATCCAGAGCTGTTTTCTTTTCTGTCAGTGCTCAACATGTCATTGGCGACCGTTGCGACACCATTGCTTGTGGTTCGTTATATCTGGAGCCACTTTCGCTCATCGCCAAGCATGCCAACCTCTGTGCCTGAAGGGCAAAAATGCGTTGCCAAGCTTGCACACTCTTTGATGTACCTTGTGATGTTTATGGTTTTCAGCACTGGTTACTTAATGCTAAAAGAACCGTACTCGTTATTTTGGTTAGTGAGCGTAAATAATCTAATTACCGACTCTGCAATCAACGGCTTCTTTTTCTATTTACATCGTGCCAGTTGTATTGCCCTAGCCTGTTTAATTGTGCTGCATATCAGTGCCGCACTTAAACATCACTTTGTCTCTAAGAACTATGTATTGAAGATGATGCTCTAGATTCAAAGAATTCAAGGCGGTTTACACAAACAAAAAAGCCATAGCATGTTCGCTATGGCTTTCTTATTTCAATTTGATTACTTGGTTTGAGTATCTATCATCACTTGCCAGTATTCACACTTGGCCAAGAATTCTTTTAAATAAAGCTCTGGGTTAGCAAGCTTCTCACCGCCTTTAACATCAGCTCCAGTCACACGCCAAAAACCACGAGTGACCAAGTTTCGATGATAAATAAAATCATTGAGTTCATTGGCCTTCAAAGGAAGTTTTTCACCAAACGTATTTTCGTAGCGGCTCAGAGTCGAGGCTTGTTCACTTGGCTTCTCCCTTAAAAAGGTATCCAAATCCAAACCTAATGACTGTTGCTGCTCTTTTGATAGAGCTTTAGCTAATTTAGAGATCACACTGAACAGAGCCAACTCAACTTTTTGAGACGCTAATAACGATGCGCCTAAAAGCGCATGTTCGTTGGAAATGTGTTGTTCTGTTGATGAAACGGTTGCTGTTGTCACTGTGTTAACCTCAAATAATCATAACGGGTGTTACTGAACTGGATAGAGTCTTTTCACTAAGCTGAATCTTCTTCTTGTCATTAAGAAGAATCTTACAGTTAAGCTGAGTCTTGTAGCTAAGCAAAGTCTTACAGTTAAGCAGAATCTTTTAGCAGAACACGGTCAGCATCAATAATGGTGAAGCCCGATGCATCTTCATTCTTTTCAACTTGCACTAAACCTTTAAAACCAATCTGCGACAGCTTCTTCGCAAGTTGATCTGGTGCTGTTTCAAAAACAACATTCATAAAAGGTAAAGACTCAGCATCAACAAAACCATGCTCGTTAAACAGTTCCATTGCTTGAGATAAATGGTCTGAGTCGGTTAATTCGATAATTTCTACAACTTCTTCCAACAACATTTTCGATTCCATATTCGCCAGAAAGTGACTGACACAAGCACTTACGTTTTGCTCGCATACATCCCGATGCCCGAAGACACCCCTTTAGTAGTAGGGAGATCATAACATATTAATAATCGAAAAATATGTTTAATTTCCCTAACCTATTGGGAATATTAGAAAACAATAGAAACTGGTGAAGCATAGACAAGACCAATTCGTCTTTTCGAAAGCAACCGCCTGATTTGAGGCAATCAGGCTACCGTAGCTTGAGAACCACCCGTTTCTACAATCGATTCTTGTAACAAGCCAGCATAAATTCCATTGTGCGCCACCAGCTGTTGATGATTACCTTGCTCAACAATTTCACCCTTTTCCAACACCAAAATCGTATCTGAGTGACGAACGGTACTCAAACGGTGTGCAATCGCAATCACGGTTTTTTCCTTGAAAAGGCGCTGCATTGCTTTTTGAATCAGGTCTTCGGTGATTGAATCTACCGAACTGGTCGCCTCATCAAGCATCATCAATTGACCACCCTGCGCAACCGCTCGAGCGAACGAGATAAGCTGCGTTTGCCCTACAGACAAGTTGGATCCGTTCTTTTCCAAGTGGAAGTCATAACCTTGTGGCAATTGTTCAATAAACTTATCGGCATAAACATAGCGCGCCGCCTGCTCAACCTCAGTTCTAGATAGATGCGTTTTACCCAGCGCGATATTGAATTGGATGGTCTCTTCAAACAAGTGCACATCTTGCATCATCATTGAAAACAAATGAGCCGAGTCTTCGCTCGAGATCTGAGACAGCTCTATTCCATTCAACAAAATGCTGCCTTCATAGTCTTGGTAGGTTTTAGAGATTAGACGCAGAATCGTCGACTTACCTGACCCCGTCGAACCCACAAGGGCGATTTGATGCCCTTTCTCCAATACAAACGAGACATTCTTTAAAACATATGGAGAGTCGTCTTTGTAACGGAAGCTCACGTTCTTAAACTCTAGGCTCACAAAATGTTCGAGCTGTTTTTCAACCTTGTTAGATGGCAGCAGGTTGCGCCCTTCCTCTTCAGTCGGCTCAACAAACAACTCTTCAATATGGTCAAACGCTGCAAATGAACTCTGAATAGAAGCGATTTGCGAAGTAAAGTCACGGATCGGCACAAACACTTTCTCTAAGGTGTTGATGAACGCAATCAGCACACCCAAGGTGAGCGCCCCTTCTATCAATTGCTCCGAGCCATACCAGATCATAATTGCGATGGTGATAGAGGTGATGCCGGAGATAAACGAGAACAAAATCGCATCGTATTTATTGATCTTCTTCTGCGCTCTTAAAAACTCATCGGTATAGCCTTGGTAGCGTTGTTCGACTTGCTCTTCCGCTCGGTACATCTGAACGGTTTTCATGCCAAATAAGACTTCTTGTAAAAAGCCAATACCGCGAGCCAAAGAAGAACGAGTCACCTTGTACAAAGCACGAAGTCGGTTTCTCACATACACCGTCAAATACATCACTGGCGGCATAATGATCAATACAATCATCGTTAACTGCCAATCAATGAAGAACATCATCACCAACAGAGCAATGGTATTGATGCTGTCTTTAACTAGCCCTACAACCGACTGAACAAACGTCTCGCCGATGGTTTCCAAGTCACTGGTTAATCGTGAAAGCGTTACGCCAATCGGTGTGTTATCAAAATAGCTGCGCGGTAGTTTGAGCACGCGAGCAAACAATACTGAGCGCATGTCAGTTATCGTGTATTGACCAGTTTTACGCAGATTGTACGAATAGGTGGTATCCACCACATAACTCGCCACCAGCACGGCAACGAGATAAAAGACGTATTCGAGTAGACCATCCATATCCCCGTGACTCAGGTGAACATCGATCACTTGAATGATCAGCCAAGGGAACAACAAGCTCGTGATGACAGAAAGAGGAAGCATAGCGATGCCCAGAATCGCAGAGCCTTTGTATTTCTTAGCAAACTTAAAAAAGTGCTTGAGGTACTTGAGATCAACACCTTTTAACATGCTGCTGCCTCCGTTTCATTCTGCTGTAGCTGCCATGTATCGTAATAGTAATCACACGTTTTCAATAATGTGGCGTGGTCGCCTTTCGCGATCACTTTGCCTTCGTTCAACACGATGATTTCATCCATATATTCAAGGGCATTAACGCGGTGTGAAACCACAAGAACCGATTGATTTTTCAGGCGCTTAAACAAGCCTTCTAAGATCTTACGTTCTGTTTCATAGTCGACAGCCGATAGAACGTTGTCCATGATGATCAGGTCAGTGGGTTGTAATAAAGCACGCGCAATACTTAAGCGCTGCTTCTGGCCACCTGACAACATGATCCCTTTCTCACCGACTAAGGTTTGATCGCCATGTTCAAAACGCGTCACATCACTGGCCAACTGGCTGAGCTCTAGCACTTCATCAACCTGACTCTTTGCCAAATCCGTATCTAGGCTACCAAAGCGGATATTGTCTTCGACGGTTGCTGAAAACAGGTAAGGGTCTTGAGTCACAGTTTTCACGTAACGGCGCAAGTCACTGCGAGAGAAGCTAGTGACATCTCTTTCACCAAGGAAAACAGAACCTTCTGGTACATCCAAGTGATGATTTAAGCAGTTCACTAATGTCGTTTTACCCGCTCCGATCCCGCCTAACACACCCACTTTCTTACCAGCAGGAATATCAAAGCTGATGTCATCGAGAATCAAGCGTTCTTCACCTGAATAGCTGAAGCTGAGGTTACGAACGGAAAACGTTTTTCCCTTCAGCGATTCAACATCTAATTCAGTAAGCTTATCTTCATCTAGCTCTGGGACTTTGGCATTAAGAATGGTTTGTGCACTTTGAATGCCCACCATGCCACGCTGATAAATGGTCGCGATTCTGCCAAGCTGCATCAATGGCATAGCGAGCAAAACCGAGTAAGTCAGAAAAGCGGTAATCTCACCAAGTGTGAGTTCTTGTCTCATTAACATGTAGCCACCTAGCCCAAGAATGATGATTTTCATCAGGTCATTGGCGTAGTCGAGTACCGGCATAAAGAAGACTTGAATGCGTGTGATTTTAAGGCGGCATTCAAGCAATAATTGGTTAAGCTTTTCGGTTTCGGCTTTCACCCAAGGTGACATCTGTTGGCTCTTAATCAAATCAATCCCAGACAGGTAACTCATTAGTTGAGCAGACAAGTTTTGTAAACGCTTCATGTGCTCTAAATGCAGCGTTTTCATACGCTTGAAACCCACACGGAAAATCACAAAAGCGATTGAGATAGGAATGACCGAATACAGTGTGAGTTCTGGCGATATGCGCCACATGTAAAGAGGCGTCAGCGACAACGCGAGCAACGCATTGAAGAACTGCAAGAAGCCGACACCAAACAGCAGTCGAATGCCACTAAGGTCATTGTTGATAATCGAGATCAGTCGACCCGAAGCAAAGCGTTCGTGAAAGCTGCTCGGTAAGCGATTCAACTTTTGTAGAAGTGTACTTTTGAGTGCGGCCTCTGTAATTCGCCCCGGGTTAAGCGCATAAATACGAGACAAAATTCTCACCACCACCATGGCAACTGACATGCCGACCACAATCCAAACATAGGTTTGAAGCTGTTGATGGCCAGTTGAAGAGGCATCATCAATCAAATCTATCGCCAATTGGATATAGCGAGGGATCTCTACTTGTAACCAGTTGACGAGAAAGATGAACACAATCGCCAATAAGTACGAGGTGCGATTCATGCGCAGATAATGGGCAATAAACTGTCTTTTATTCATAGTATTCTTTGTTTAGGGCAGGCTCACAGCGAGATTTAGCGATATAACCGAGCAGTTAAGCAAGATAGGTTCATCGCTGAGGTAAAGATACATCAAAAACACTTAGTTGACAATATCAACCATATTCAATAATTAGTTTCGGGTATTAAATTTTAGCGTTGCTAGAAACAACTTTGCCGCCAAAAGTGGCGGCAAATAAATAGCTTAGCAGTCCTGGGGCTGTTGACCTTTCGTGGTTAAGTTTTGTTCTATATAAAATCGTTTTAGGCGCGGCGAAGAGTATGTAGCCTAGTCATTCTAAGCAAATATTCTTCAACAAAGCATCAAACGATTTTAGCCGAACCCTTCGGGCAGCTCTTGTGGTTCATTTCTACTGCGTTATCGGCTTTTCATGTAGACCAACTACACGTCAAAACCTCTTCCTTGTATAAATTTCCCACAAGATGCTGCAAAACCCAGCTCGAAAGGTCAACAGCCCCAAGTATTGATAACGGCTAAAGCATCTCTTTGGCAATCAAATGCAGCAAAAAGGTTTCACGTTCAATACTCATGCCCTTCTTAGGGCTCTCTGCCATCGTCTTTTCGTTGTGAGCGATCGCTTCATGGATATTCATCCAAACCGGTTTCATCCCGTTTTTCACTTCATAATCTTCGTAAGCCGTTTCACCAAGCTCACGATCAATCTTGCATGAGTAGCAGTAAGAAATCATGTGCATCATATCCGCATCGTCTTTGTACCAAGGACGAAACTCTTCAAAAATACCGAACGGCTTGATGCTATGGGTATTCTTCGCGCCAGTCTCTTCTTCGAGTTCACGAACCATACCTGCGATCACATCTTCCCCTTCGTCCAAACCACCACCAGGAATGGTGTAGTCGTGATAACGCTCTGTATACAGCATCAGAATGTATTCACCATCTAATACAATGGCACGGGCAGCGTTGCGCTTATAGACCGTTTTATTGTCTAGATGGTCGATATCAGGGTGGATGGTTGTTTTTAGGTGTCTCATGATTCTGACTGCTCTACTGAATTTGGCGGCATCATATCATAATCATCAATAGATTCGAGGTTCACAACCGCCAACAAGAACTGATCGGACGGGGATATTCCAACGGTAACTTGAATCCACTTAGCTTGATCTAACACTCAAAAAGTCGTTAAACATGAAGAAATATCAACCTATTTCAATATCTTGACTAAATTAGGACAACCTTTTCTGAAATCTAAAATATACTAATTTCATAGAGCTTCTCATTTGGTTCTGTAGAACTTAACGCATTCGATTATAGAGTTATCACGTAGGAGATAGACATGAAGAAAATTGGTTTGATGGCTGTATGTGCCGTTGTATTAGGCGGTTGTGCAAACGACTATGCAGAATATAGCGAAGGCCAACGTGTTTCAGTCGCTAACCCAGCAGCGGTTTATTGTGTTCAACAGGACGGTGAACTAGACACGGTTACTGAAAACAATCAACGTACAACTTACTGTGTATTCGATGACGGCGAGCGCATTGAACAGTGGGAGTACTACCGCAATAACCATGAGCAAGAAACTGAAAAGTAATCACTTCTATTACAAGTTTCCAATCTCAAAGCTTTAAAACCCTCCCCCTAAAAATTCAATTATGTTACGTAAACTGTCTGCCATAAGGCAGCGGTTTACCGTACACACACACCAATTGAACACTGTTTTATTCCTGACATAGCTCTGACATTAGCCTAACCTAGGCCGATAGAATGCCCGCCTGTTACAAAATTTTACACATAGAATTATTATGAAAAGCCAATCAAAAACGAAACAACAAACTCAAATGTCATTTGAACTGCCTGAGTTCACCCTTTCTCAGTCGACATCTCAAGTGATCTACAAACGCTGCCAAACCGCTCTCGTTGTTTTAGCGATTGGTATTGTCGCAAATCTTGCGCTTCGAATTGATTTTGTATTGTTGAATGGCAATGTTGGTGAGGTCTCGGTGACTGAGATGCTGCAACAATTACTGCTTATTATCGCGTCTGGGTCTTTTGCTTATCTAGCAAGAGAGAAGCGTGAAGTTAAGCATGCAGCTATGCTCATCAGTGCATTTTTCGGTGTGATGTTTATTCGTGAAATGGACTTTTGGTTCGACAAGATTGTACATGGCGCTTGGGTTGTCCCAGCCCTATTGGTTGCTGGTAGCGCAATTTTCTATGCGATTAAAAATGGTAAACGAACCATTGATCAGCTTGCGCTTATTCTTGCATCCCCACACATGAACTTGCTGGTAACAGGCGTAATGCTTCTGTTAGTGTTCTCTCGCCTATTTGGCATGGGCAGCTTCTGGCACAATGTTATGGGCGATGATTTCGTTCGAGCGGTTAAAAACATCGCTGAAGAAGGCACTGAGCTTCTAGCTTACTGTCTGATTGCCTTTGCGAGCTTAAAGACCGTTATTGGCATCACGAGAAAGAAATAATCACCTATCGCCACCAGCGATGTGTGTGATCCGATTCCGGATCTAAATAACGATTCAATAAAGTCAGGTTAGTATCTAGTAGAGCTAGGTATTCCCTGACTTTTTTTATATCGGTACCCACTGAAGTCTGCTGGATACAGCGCTCCAATGCTGGGAGTAAACTCTCCACAATGTCAAAGTCAGATGAACGTCCAACGAGCTCCTTGGCAGTTATCAATGCTTCCAAAGACAGTCTTTCTGGCTCTCGTCTAACCAACTCTAAATCTCGCTTAAATGCGCCCGCACAGACACCTTCAAGATAAACTCGGTAGGTCGTCAATACGTCCATCAACAGAAACAATTGCCCTTGAGTACTTTGATGTGGGTATGGTACCGCAACATGAGCATCCAACTTTCGATCTATTTGCAGCCCTACCCCAAGCGCCGAGCATTTCTCGATGAGAACCTTAAGCAAACCTTGCTCGTCCATGAGCGATTGAATCTCGAATATACGTTGTAAGTGATAGTCATTAGAAACGAATGTCACCTGCACACTCTGCCCGCGAGTAAACAGCCCGCTTTTAATCATCTCTGAGGCCAAGTTCTGTATGTTCTCGACAGTATTGGTCGAATGCTGCTCGAGTAAAATCGCCCCCAAGGAAAGCGGATGTTCACGCTTATTTTCAAGCTTCCTAAAATATTGGTGCATCGCATCGGCTTCAGACAGTGTTTGCCCTTTTGTTACCCCACCACAAAATGCTACCGCGGTTTGCTGATTCGACTCTTCTACCAAAGGCTCCGCCAGATACTCAACCAAAGCATCAACTCGACTGATTCCTTCATCAGTCAATTTATTCTCATTCAGTCGCTTACCCAGCACAATAAGGAGGTGATTAATGCTCATTTTATGTTCAAGTCTCGTTTTGGGGATTAGATGGAGTGAATTATGTATACAATACTTGTTAACAAAAGTATTTTGAAATTCTTATATGTTGCTCGCAATAATGCTCACTATTGATAGCGACATCTTAGGTAATACAAGAATAGACGTGTCGCTTTACAGCAAACATAGCACGCTCTTGTATTTCATCGCTCTATGCTTGTTAGCACTAGTCGATAAAAGAGCGCTTTCTATCAATGAATACGCTCAATCGAATAACTGGTTCACCAAAAGAACAGGTTCACTCAAAGAAGTGCAACTAACTAAATACAAATTTTACACAGAGTTCGTCAATCGAACCGTCTTCACAGGAAGTTACTATGCTGTCTATTTTTGATATCTACAAAATTGGGGTTGGGCCGTCCAGCTCCCACACAAATGGACCAATGATCGCTGGGTTTAACTTTACCCAAAAAATTGATGCTCAGCTTAAGCAAGTGAAGCGTATTCAAATCGACTTATACGGCTCGTTATCATTGACGGGTATTGGTCACCACACAGACAGAGCGACCTTGTTAGGTTTGCTAGGTAACCGCCCCGACACCATTAAAATCACCAGTGCTAACCAAGCTATGCGCAAGGCGATTGAAGATAAATCTCTATTGGTTAGCGGTAACCATGAAATTCATTTCGATGTAGAAAGCGACCTTCTCTTCCACAAAACTAACCTTCCGTTGCATGAAAATGGCATGACTATCTCTGCCTTTGACGCAAGCGGCAGTCTTCTGGATATGGAAACCTACTACTCGATTGGTGGTGGCTTTATCGCAACCGCTGATGAGCTACAAAACGGCAAACAGGAAGCAGAAACACAAGTTGAGTTCCCTTTCTCTTCTGCTGATCAGTTGCTTGAACTATCCGAACAACAAGGACTGAGCCTTGGTGGCTTAATTCTACGTAACGAAGTTTCATTCCAAGGTATGGATGTGATTGACCAGAAAGCCGACCAAATTTGGAAGGTGATGTCTCTATGTATGCAGCGTGGCTTTGACACGGAAGGCATCCTTGATGGCGGCCTAGAAGTCACTCGTCGAGCACCTGCTCTGCTTAAAAAGCTGGAAGCAAATGCCTCGATTGAAAACGATCCAATGGAGATCATGGATTGGATTAACCTATTTGCCTTTGCTGTAAGTGAAGAGAATGCTGCGGGTGGACAAGTTGTGACATCTCCAACGAATGGTGCAGCTGGCGTGATTCCTGCGGTATTAATGTACTACCATCGTTTCATCAAAGAGCTAGATACTAAGCAGCTTAAAGACTTCTTGGCAGTCTCTGGAGCAATCGGGATCCTTTACAAAACCAATGCTTCGATTTCTGGCGCAGAGGTAGGTTGTCAGGGTGAAGTCGGCGTTTCTTCATCAATGGCTGCTGCTGGTCTAACTGCCCTACGTGGTGGTAGCAACGAGCAAATCTGTATTGCGGCTGAGATCGCGATGGAACACTCACTGGGCATGACATGCGATCCGATCGGTGGCCTTGTACAAGTACCATGTATTGAACGTAATGCTATGGGCGCAATGAAAGCGATCAACGCATCGCGCATGGCGTTGAAACGCACCAGCAAGTGTCTTATCTCGTTAGACAAGGTTATCGAAACCATGTACCAAACAGGTAAAGACATGAACAAGAAGTACCGTGAAACTTCTCTAGGTGGCCTAGCCGTGATCCACATGGCACCACCGTGTGAATAACAGACAAAAACACGAGTGGAGAAAGCCTCTATAGAGACGGCATTCTTGTAAACTTAGTTTTCAATATCTCAACAAAGCCAGCCACCAGCTGGCTTTTTTATTGGCTAAAGTCCAACAGCTAATTGAAAGTGATACTCACTCAAAATAACTTACAGAATGCTCACCTCTAACTTTCCCTTTATTAGTTCATTACTTAGCCACAAATGATGATGGCTAAATTTCATACCGCCATGCATCCGCTAGCAAAATCTAACGTTGCAAATTTCATTCATGAGAAATATGAATGACCTCATAAGAAAAGATATATCGAGTAAAGTTCTGTTTGGGACAGATGTTTCAGTTTATGTATTACTAGTAATGATATTATAATCGGGTAATTACACTACATATTAATACAAATGTGAGAATAAAATAATGTGGAATAGATTAAACAAATCAATGATGTTCTGCCAAATGATGTTCGGACTTTCGTTCTATGGCGTCATGGTGATCTTGACTCGTTTCTTCCTTGAAGATCTGAACTACAATGAAGCCGACACCATGATGGTTGTTGGTGCTTTCTCTGCAATCGGACCGCTATTTGCTATTGCAGGTGGCTTTATCGCCGACAAGTTTTTAGGCGCTTACCGATCTTTAACCATTGCCTTCCTAGGCTTCGCAAGTGGTTACGTTTTACTGGTACTTGGTGCAGCAGCAACCAACGTTCCGATGGCATTATGTGGTATTGCGTTAGCAAGTTATGCGCGTGGTTTGATGTCCCCTTCTTACCCAAGTCTTTACAAACGCACGTTCAAAACTCAAGAAGATTTTGAGAACTGCTACCCAATCAACTACTCAGTAAACAATATTGGTGCTCTGTTAGGCCAATACCTGTTCCCAATGCTAGTGCTTGTTGTTGGTTTCCACGGTGGTTTTCTTCTTTCAGCGGTTCTAGCCGGTGCTGCGCTTCTGATGATGATCTTTGTTCGCAAAGGCCTTGTTGAAGCAAGTGCAGAAATCGACCAAAAACCAGTAAGCACCAAAAACTGGGCAGCGTTCCTTGGTCTTTCTGCAGCAATGATCGGTTTGGTGTTCTTCATGTTCTCTAACATGGATATTGGCCAAAACATCGTATACGCAATTGGTGGTGCAGCGATTATCTACTTTGTCTCTTTGATGATGAAATCGAAGAAATCAGACATGTTAAAAATGGGCACTATCTTAATCATCACATTCCTGACGACATGCTTTTTCGTGTACTACGGTCAGATGATGACTTCGATGACAATGGTAGCGATCAACACAATGCGTGGCGACCTATTCGGTTTCATCCCTGTTGCACCTGAAGCGTCGATGGCAATGAACCCATTATGGTGTATGGTTGCTGGCCCTATCATCGCGGGTATCTTCTCTAACCTAGAAAAGAAAAACATTAACTTCTCAACTGCAACCAAAGTCGGTTTCTCTTTCATCCTTACGGCTATCGCTTTCGGTATCCTTACGATGGCAGTAACGACAGTAGGTGACGATGTTCTGATCCGCCCAGAAGTCTTCCTAGCGATTCACTTCTTCCTAGCATTCGGTGAAGTGATTGTAGGCTCAATGGTTGTAGCCTTCATCCTGTCTGTTGCACCTAAGCACATTGAAAACTTCTCAGTAAGCTTGTTCTCTGTTGCTATCGCACTATCAGGCATTGTTGGCGCGGTATTCTCAACGTCTATTGCACTAGAGAAAGGTCAAGAGATCACACAAGAGATCGTGCAAACGGTTTACGGTGATTACTTCCAAATGCTGACTGTTCTTGCAGTCGTGATGGTAGGTATCGCAATGGCAGCATCGTTCATTATTCGTAAGATGCTAGAAGCTGCGAAAGCCGCTGACGAAACAATTGAACTAGAGCAAGCAAACAGCTAATTCTGTTCGCTGAGTCAAACCAATCCTAAGAGCCCTTTAGTTTTCTAAAGGGCTCTTTTTTTGTCGGTACTGTTTCTTCATAGGATCTGTCGTATACGTAGGTAGTACATGTGTAAATCAAAGTAAATGATAACTATTAGTATTGAGTGTTTTTTAGTTCAGGATTATGATGTGGAAATCAAAATCTAAGAGAGCCTTATATGAGCAAGCCTAGCCCTATCACATTAACCGTTACTCAAACCTCAACAATTACTCCAAACATGCAGCGCATAACGCTTAGCGGTGAGGGATTAAGTAAATACCCAACAGAATGTGCCGGCGGCTACATCAAGCTTTTATTCTCGCCACTCGGCACGACTGATTTAAGCCAACTAAACGAAGGTGAGCGCCCAACCATGCGCACTTACACCATTCGTCAGTACAACCCTGTAGAGCAGTGGATTGAAGTTGATTTTGTTCGCCATATCACTACAGATTTGCAATGTGGTTTTGCGGCTCGATGGGCAATGAACGCAAAAGTAGGCGACACGGTTTCAGTGGCTGGCCCTGGTTTAATTCAGGGGCTGAATCTAGAGTCAGACTGGTTCTTCTTAGTTGCAGACATGACGTCTCTACCCGCGCTTTCTGCAAAAGTAAAAACGCTTCCAGAAACAGCAACGGGTCACGCTGTCATTCAGATAAACTCAGCAGCAGATAAGCAAGTACTTGAAACCCCTCAAAGCATCAAAGTAACCTGGTTGATTGAAGATGAAACCTCAGAGTCACTTTCACAAACCGTGCGTAACACAGAGTGGTTAGAAGGTCAGGTGTCAGTATGGACTGCGTGTGAATTCGAAAGCATGCGCGAGCTAAGACAATACTTCCGCAACGAAAAAGAAGTTGAAAAAGAGAACATCTATATCAGCAGCTACTGGAAACGTGGCGTCACTGAAGATGGTCACAAAGTGTTGAAACAGCAAGATGCTCAAAATTTAGCGGGTTAAACCTGTTACGCCATACATATTCTTACTAGATAAAGAGAAAACGCCCTTAACGAAATTCGTATCGCTAAGGGCGTTTTAGTTTGAATCCAATGAAGAGCAAGGCTGAAATGTAAAATTAAATACTCTCACCCACTTCAATCTCGTAACCGAGATCCAGCTTCGCGACCCATTCTTTATTGCCTTGTAAACGCGCTACAACTTGCTGTGCTGCGACTTTACCAATCTGCTCCCTTGGTGTTACCACGGTCGCTAAACGAGGCGTCATCGCCACTGTGATGTCATGCCCGTGAAAACCTGCAATTGCCATCTGCTCTGGTACTTGAATACCACGACGTACACATTCGTAAAAAGCACCAATGGCCAAATCATCGTTAGTACAGAAAATGCCATTCACTTCAGGGTGCTTCTTTAGTAACTCACCAATAAGTTTCGCACCAAGAGTAAACGAGGACGCGTCTTCCGTTTGCAGAGTCACGGGCGCTTTATCAGCTTCTTGCATCGCATGTTCGTAGCCCGCCATTTTTAAGCGAGTTCGCTCATCCATACGAGCCGCTAAGTAAGCGATATTGGTGCGTCCTCTGTCGAGCATGGTTTTGGTCATGGCTCTTGCCGCTTCGAAGTTATCAAAGCCGACAGCTTGTTCAATTCTTGGCGATACCGAGTCCATAATCTCGATCACTGGGATTGAAGCGGTCTGCAGCATTTTTCGAGATCTATCGGTGTGAACATTCTCAGACAGAATAATCGCATCCACATTGTACGAGAGCAGCGAAGCGATGCTTTGTTCTTCCAGTTCAGCGCTATAACCATAGTGGGCAATCATGGTTTGGTAGCCCGCAGGTGCGGTAACTTGTTCAATACCACGGATAACTTCGGCGAAAACTTGGTTAGTTAGCGAGGGAACAAGCACACCGATAGCATTACTTTTAGCGTTGGAAAGGATGTCTGGTGCTCGATTAGGGATATAACCGAGCTCGTCGACTGCAGCGTTTATCTTGTCTCGCAGTGCTTCAGACACTTGAGAAGAGTCTCGCAGACAGCGACTGACGGTCATTTTGGTGACACCAACTAGGTTGGCAACATCTTGTAATGTGGGACGTTTTTTCTTATTCGACATAGTATTTAATTGTTATAGTTATGAATTATGTTACTGGTAATAGTGTATCCAACTGACGTGGAATTTGAAGTCTAATTTAGTAAAATATTGATATAGCGTCATAAATAAAAACGCCCTCAGTAGAGGGCGTTATTGATTATTTAAGCGTTAACTTTTACTTCTGTTCTTGGGGACTGACTCCAAGTGACATGGAATTTTTCAGCTTCCTCTCTATCCACTCGTGAATAGGAATGAGAACCAAAGTAATCACGTTGTGCTTGCAGTAAATTAGCTGGCAACACCTCACAACGCAATGAGTCAAAGTAGCTTAATGCAGAACTGATTCCTGGCATCGGTACACCATACAAAGCTGAATTCGCTACCGCGATACGCCAAGCAAGTTCGCGCTCTTCTACTTGTTTAATGAAAGCCTCATCAAACAACAAGTTCGCAAGTTCTCTATTTTGTTGGTAAGCCGACGTGATGCTTTGTAAGAAGGCCGCGCGAATAATACAACCCGCACGCCAGATCTTAGCTATTTGAGTGAAATCAAGATTCCAACCCTCTTTGTCTGACGCTGTTTTCAGTAAATCAAAACCTTGCGCATAAACAGACAGTTTGGCGCAATACAGAGCATCATGAAGTTCTGAGATGACTTCAGTTTTATCTAGCTGACTCGCATCGGTAATATTGCCCCTTAGCAATTTGCTACCTTGAACACGCTGTGCTTTTTGACCACTCATCGCACGCGCATAGACCGCCTGTGCAATGGTTGGTGTTGGGCAACCTTCTTGCAAACTGTTTACTGCTGTCCACAAGCCAGTGCCTTTTTGACCAGCCTTATCAAGCACAACATCAACGAATGGCTTACCCGTCACCACATCTTCTTGTTGAAGAATATCGGCGCTAATTTCCATCAAATAACTATTAAGGACGCCATTATTCCATTGGTCAAAGACTTTGCCGATCTCTTGAGCAGGCATTTCAAGTACATCACGCATGAACTGATACACTTCGCAAATAAGCTGCATGTCAGCGTACTCAATACCATTGTGCACCATTTTCACATAGTGCCCAGTGCCCGAAGGGCCAACATACGCAGCGCACGCTTCACCTGCTTCAAACTGAGCGACAGGCAAACCATTCACATCGACTTTCGCAGCAATCGCTTCCCACATTGGCTTCACATATTGCCAAGCCGATGGGTCACCACTAGCCATCAACGCAGGGCCAACACGAGCCCCTTCTTCACCACCAGAAACAGCTGTACTAAAGAAGCGTAGTTTGCCTTTGTAATTCACTTCTCGGGCTTCAGTATCAGTCCATAAGCTATTGCCTGTATCGATAACAATATCGTCGCGCTCTAAACCGGCTTCTAGCAAGTTACTTACCACGATATCAACCGGTTTTCCTGCCGGAACCGACAATGCAATCACTCGTGGTTTCGCTAACCCCTGAAGAATGTCTTCAAGATTAACACCACTAGTAAAGAAGCCTTTTCCTTCAAATGTCTCATTGAGCTGCTTCGCTTCAGAGCTAGCACGCTCAATGTTGTCTGTATTGAGGTCAAAGCCTGCAACATTGAAGCCATTATCAAGTAGGTTGAGTGCCAGGCTTTTACCCATCACTCCTAAACCAATCATCGCAATGTCATTTTTTGTCTGAGTCATGGCTTAGCCTATCTGCTTAATTTGTTTGAGTGCACTTTCTACTACCTGTTCAACATCTTGTGAGATATCAACAAACAACGCCTCGCCTTCACTCGGTTCAACCAAGGTTGCGAATTGGCTTTTCAACATTTCTTGACCATTGAAGTAATGGTTCTCACGCGCTTTATGGCGGTTCCAAATAGTGTCGAAGCTACCTTGTAGGTACACGATAACTAAGCCTTCATTGTTCTTTCGTAGAATGTCGCGGTATTGTGGTTTCAATGCAGAGCAAGCAATCACAGCACTTGGTTGTTCAATGTATTGCTTGTTAAGTGTTTCTAGCCATCCTTGACGATCTTCGTCAGTCAGCGGAATACCTTGGCGCATTTTTTCTACATTGCTTTGCGGATGGAAGTCATCGCCATCAAAGAATTGAAGATCTAAAGCCTGTGCGATACGGCTACCAATCAGGCTTTTTCCGCATCCAGATACGCCCATCACGAGTATTTTTTTGCTTTTCATAAGGCAAGCCTTCCCTAAGCCCCAACCAAAACTGGGGCTGACAATCGAATCTAATAGTTAAACTTGTGTTGCTGCTGATCGGTTCCTGAGCGTTAAATTCACTCTGGAACCTTCGTTGTTATTGCCACCAAAGCGCGAGCTGAGGGAAGATAATAACCAGTGCCAGAACCAATACTTGAAGTGCAATGAATGGCAGTAGTGAAGAGAAAATCTCACCTAAGCTGATGTCTTTTGGTGCTACCGATTTCAAGTAGAACGCCGCGGGACCAAATGGTGGTGACAAGAAAGACACCTGCATATTTAGACAGAACACAACACCAAACCAAACTGGGTCGAAACCAAGGCCAGTGATGATTGGAACGAAGATTGGCATTGTTAGAAGTGCCACACCTACCCAGTCAAGGAACATACCTAAAACCAGCAAGATAGCCATCATGATTAGCAGTGTTACTGTTGCGTTGCCGCCACTGAGTGCAAGGATCGTTTCTTCAACAAAGTCGATGCCACCCATTAGGTTGTAGATACCAACCAGAGCACTTGCACCAATGCCGATCCACATGATCATGCCGCAGGTGCGCATAGTTGCGATGGCACTCTCTTTCAGCATATTGAAGTTCAATTCACCGCGGATAAGCGCGCTGATCATGATGCCGACGACACCCAAAGCCGAAGCTTCCGTTACTGAAGCAATACCTGTATAGATACTACCGAGAACGGTTACTACAGAAAGCAGAGGGAAGAACAGAGCCTTGAAGTAGCTAGGTTGATTCGCTAAGTCTTCTTCTGTCTCATCATCACTTGGAAGAGGAGCAAGAGAAGGGTTCAGCTTACAACGAATCAATACGTAGCCGATGTAACAGCCCGCAAGGATAAACGCTGGTAAGAAAGAAGCCTTGAATAGGTCGCCAATCGACACACTCGCTGTCATACCATAGATGATCAATACGATACTTGGCGGAAGCATGGTGCCAAGCGCGCCACCCGCACAGGTTGTACCAATAGCAAGCTTACGGTCGTAACCTAAACGAAGCATTTGAGGCAGTGCAAGAATACCTAGTAGTACAGTTTCGCCACCGATAACACCTGACATTGAAGCCAGTAACACAGCTACCAATAACGTTTGTACCGCAACGCCACCGCGAACCTTACGGCCGACAGATTTCATTGCATCAAACAAATCACGAGCAATGCCCGAACGGTCTAGTAAAGCGGCCATCAATACAAACATCGGTACTGCGAGAAACACATAACCAGAAGCAAAACTGTAAGTACGGCTCGCAATCAAAGGTAAAGCATCAGGGCCAAACCAACATAGAGTGAAGAAAATCGCGACAAAGCCAGTTACGAACGCAAGCTGCATACCCGTCAGGAGCAAGCCAATCATCATAACCAACATGAGCAAACTGCCCCATGCGATACCAATAGAAGATAAATCAAACATCGTCATTCTTCCTTAGACCCATCAACTCTTGGATTAGGTGCAATACAAACTGGATAACAAGAACACACAAAACGACAAAGATCAGGCCTTTCAACAGCGCAGGATAAGGCGCGTTTAACACTGAGCCTGATGTTTCAAGGCGGAATTCGCCCCATGGTGCAAACCACGCTTCTTCTGCAGTGAAATAAGCCGCGTAAGCAAGCATGCCAGCAAAAGCCAAACCAACAATGTGGTGAACAAGATTAAGATATTTACGTGTTTGGTTAGAGACTGAATCGTAGATAAGAACCACACGTACGTGCTTATTCGCGGCAAAAGCGTAGATGCCACCAATAATGAATAAAGAACCACCGATGAAAGAAGCTGTTTCATGTACCCATGTGGTCGGGGCATCAAATGCATAACGCATCACAACTTCGTAAAATGAAATCAATACAGTAAAGATAAACAGCCAGCTAACGAGATTACTGAACTTTATAATAAGACGATCAAGTACGTTTCTTGGCTGTTCGTCGTTTTCAGCTGGGGCGTGGGGGATTTTGTCTGTCATGGGCCAAATTTCCTGGGAGAATACGGGAGAGCAATGCCCTCCCCCGTCAGTAAGCTAAGTTTAAGTTACAGCAAGCCGTTTTCTTCTAAGAACACAGTCACTGAGTTATAAACTTTCTGCGCGTTATCAGAACGCTCTGCGAAGACTTTCCACTGACCTTTAGCGATTTCACGGAATTTCTTACGCTCTTCTTGAGACCAGTCGTGGATAGTAATTTCTGGGTTCGCTTGTGCTTCTTTAACTGCAGCTTGGTCAGCCATTTTCAGTTGAGTTGTCATGTCGTAAGAGAAGTCACGCACTGATGTTTGTAGAATCGTTTGTAGATCAGCTGGCATCTTGTCCCATTTTTTCTGAGATACAGAGATGTCGATAAGCGGCAATGAGTGGAAACCCGGTTGAACTGGATGCGTTGCAATATCGTTCATGCCCGCTTTTTGGTTGGTAGAGAATACCGTGTAGTCCGCCGCATCAATTACCCCCTTGCTTAAGCCGGTAAATACTTCAGAACCTGGCAGGTTTACCGGAGTCGCACCCGCAGCTGCAAACACTTGTTGTACTAGACCTTCAGGCGCACGAAGCTTAAGACCTTTAAGATCTGCTACACCGTCAATTGGCTTTTTAGAAATGAAAGACTCAACACCCGTTGTAGAAGCACCAACGAACTGAACACCGTAAGGCTTGTACAGTTCAGTCATTAGCTCGTTACCGCCACCGTAGTTCATGTACTGAAGCAGTTGTGTTGTATCAGACCACGCGCCCACCATGTTACCGATAAGACCGAATGCTGGATCCTTACCAGAGAAGTAACCTGTTGCTGTGATGTGACCATCTAGGATGCCCATTTTGATCGCGCCAAGAGTTTCTGTGTGTTTAACCACAGCGCCAACAGGCAATAGATCAATATCAATACGTCCGTTAGACATCGTCTCTACTCGCTCAGCCCACTTTTGCTGAACCTTGAAGTTCAAATCGCCAGATGGATCTGAAGATTGAATCTTAAGTTTAAAGTCTGCAGCCATTGCTGAAGTAGCAAATAGGCCAGTGAGGGAAGCAGCAATCAGCGTTTTAGTCAGAGCTTTCATTTGGGTATCCTTATGAGTTTCACAGAGTCCGGTTTGTAATTATATGTTACCGGTAACGTTGAGGGAGATGTTACCGGTAACTTTACAACCTTGTCTATGAGAAGGATCACATCTTTAACATTAGTAAAACGTTTGCTATCAATAAGGATAATGTGACTAAAAAGTCACATTATGAGCAGTAAGAGAGATTTAAAATCTTTTAAGTCAATGAGATAACTAAGCCAGCAATAATTAGAGATACGCCTACACCGCGAGTCGCGTGCCACTTTTCCTTTAAAAAGTAGATCCCCATCACTACGCCGAAAATGATACTCACTTGCCTGAGTGCAACAACCAAGCTGACGTTCTCTGTCATAGTCATCGCAAACAACACTAAGCCATAGGTCGAAGCCATCATAATGCCAGCAAGTGTTGCTCTTTTACGTAGTAACCAAGCGTTATGAAATTCTATTCTTTGATTCGACACGAGCAACCACAGGCTCAGTGGAAGCACAATTGCCCAAAACTGAATACCCAAGTAGAAAATCGCCGTGTGTTTATTGGTAATGCTAGGTGTGCTTAAGGGCTCTAATAATAGAAGCGCCTCTTTATCAATAATCGAATACCCCGTGGTACCGATGGCAGCGATTAACGCCCACAGTACGCCAAGGTTCAAGTAGGCCTTGAGCCTTAATTCAGAAAACTGCTTAAGCGGGACAAACAGACAACCTAATGTGATCAGAGCAAAACCAAGCCATTGATTAAGCGACAACTCATATCCAATCAACACCGTACCTATGCCAACCATCAACACAGGCAGTGCTCGTGCCATTGGGTAAATCACCCCAATATCGGCCTGCTTGTAGGCTATGCCTAAGCCAATTAAATAGATGATTTGGCAAATACCACTTAAAAGAAGTAGCTGCCAGAATAGGAGCGTGATGCTTGCAAAGCCGACACTGTAGACGTACCAAATCAAATAGGGAGTCAAGATCGCGGCAGCGGCAAAGCCAGAAGCAAGGAAAAAAGACGACCCCGATCCTTGATTAGATTTACCTAG
Source organism: Vibrio sp. Vb339 (assembly GCF_902751245.1). Classification (NCBI taxonomy): domain Bacteria; kingdom Pseudomonadati; phylum Pseudomonadota; class Gammaproteobacteria; order Vibrionales; family Vibrionaceae; genus Vibrio; species Vibrio sp. Vb339. The sequence goes on from NZ_CADDIS010000001.1 coordinate 1,793,028, forward strand.
AACATTCCAACCCGCATGAAGCAGAGCCGAAATTATCACGATGACGATGGCAGAAAATTCCATTTCATTCCTAACTTATTAACTGACTTATAAAAGCCGTCGCTGAAAACGGGTGATAAAAAAGGCCTCTTGGTAAGAGACCTTTGATCGATTCAATTGGGCAAGCCCAAAGAGTTACAGATATGTACGCGTTCTAACGTATGACTAGCGCTCTAGCTGCGCGATTGACTCAATACTGATCGCGTCATGACGCCAATACTCAATATCACAGTCAATCAGGTCGCCGTTTTGGTTGTAGTTCACACGCTCTACGACCATTGCAGGAGAGCCAGAAGTCGCACGCAGGGCTTGCGCTGTCTCGCCAAGTAAAGACGTTGTGCTCACTCGGTAACGGATCTTCTGATACACCACACCAAAGTGTTCGCGGTAGATGTCCGTCAACGATTTAGACAAGTCATAATCAAGCAAGTTAGGGAACAACTCTGGTCGAATGTAGTTGGTCACATACACAACGGGCCTATCTTCAAGGTAACGAACTCTGTCTACTCGATAAACGTCCGAGAAAGGTTGTAACTCAAGAAGCCTAGTCGCCTCCTTGGTTGCTAACATGCCTTTCGCCGCCACTAACTCTGTTTTCGGCTTACGGTTCTGCGACAGAGCCATATTAGTGAAGTTCAGCGTTTGTGTTGGATCGTAACGAAGCGGCTCAGGAGAAATAAACCAACCACGTCGGTCTTCTCGATAAATGCGCCCTTCCGCTTCAAGTGAAGATAAGGCTTCACGTAAGGTAACTCGAGTCGTATCAAACGATTCAGCCAGCTTACGTTCCGCAGGCAGCTTCTGTCGTGGTGTTAACATCCCCGACTCTATCTGTTCTACGATGACATCTTTGATTTTTACGTACTGCACTTAATTTCCTTTCATTCTTGTTCTTGTCGTCAGCCACTCCTTGGCCAACTGCAATATAAATGGTTCGCTAGCGTTTACGCCAAGCTTGGGTGCGCTTCTCGAATAACTTGTTGATTAGCATATGAATCAACTTCGCACTCGCCGCAGATATCATGATCATCACTGCCATGGCTGCTGCTGCACCGGTTTGACCTGCGTCGTCCATATTCAGTACTGATACTGACGCTGGAATCGTATTGGTAGAATACAAGAATACTACCGCAGATGTCGTGGTAAGTGCATTAATAAACAGGTATGTCGCAATATCTAAAATCGCTGGCAGACAAACGGGTACCGTCACCTTAAAGAACAACTTGTATTGCGGTAAGTTTACCGAAGCCGCTGTTGCCTCAATTTCAGAAGGCAGCTGTTTCAATGCCGTTAACGCCGTCATGTGCCCTACTGTGTAGTAGTGAACTACGGTATTAATCACCAAGAACGCCATGGTTCCATACAAGAAGTTGAGTGGATTACTCAAATCATTGAAGTAGAAGATATACCCCAAGCCCAGCACCATACCCGGAACGGCCATCGGAACAACACTGAGCATTTGCATCGCTTGACGAACAGGACCGAAGGCGCGACCTTTCTCAATGCAGTATGCACCTAGGAAAATCAGAACAGTACCAATTATCGCAGTCCAAGCACCAAGCGTTAAAGAGTTGAAGAATGGCGCCCAACCATAAGTACTCATTTCTGCGAAGTTGTAGTTGTTTAGCGTTAGCGCTTTGTTCCAAGGCCAGAAGGTGACCATAGATCCATATATCGCCATGCCCAACACGATAACCACAGCAGCAGAGATAATGGTGCAATAAAGGAAACATAAGCCATCACGTAGCGTGCTAGGTTCAGGTTGGTACGCGACAGAACGAGTATCAAACAAGCTCTTCTGTTTCTTTTGAACCCAACGGTCAACGGTAAACGCAAGCAACGCAGGCAATAGCAACAAGATACTGGTTACCGCACCCATAGAAAAGTTCTGTTGACCAACCACCTGCTTAAAGATGTCAGTCGATAACACGTTGTAGCTACCACCTATCACCTTTGGCACACCAAAGTCACAAACCACCAGCGTAAACACAACGATCAGAGTGCTGATCAAGCCGTATTTTGCCGCAGGTAACGTCACCATGAAAAAGGTTTTTAACGATGAAGTATTGAGTGCACGTGCCGCCTCATAAAGACGAGCATCAGAGGTTCTTAATGAGGTGGTCAGAATCATCAAGGCGTGTGGAAACGTCCAGAATATCAAGCCCAGTGAGATACCAATCAAGCCATAAACCGAGTTGCCACCCAAGACTTCTTTAGCGATACCTTGATTACCAAATAAGAAGATAAGACTGATTGCAGGAAGCAGTGACGGAGCAAGAATAGGCGCAGAACCCAGCACTTGAAAAAACCCCTTAAAAGGCATGCATGAACGAGTCAGAGCATAGGCATAACCAAACGCTAATACCCCCACAACAACGGTCACTAACAACCCGAGCGTGAAGGTATTGCCTACCGACTGCCATAGGCTTTGAGACGCAAAATACGTAGCGAAATTCTCTAAACCTACAAATTCGCCGTCTGCGTTCTGAACACTCTTTTTCAACATTGCCCACAGTGGCATCAGGATAAACAACGTCATGACCACAGACAAAAAGGCCAGCAGCCCAAATAGAATTACGTTGTCTTTGCTTAACCGAGCCAGAAAAGGTTGTACTCGTCGTTGAATTAGCAGCTTAGATTGCATCATTTGAGTCGATTCCATGATTGATTACGCCGCCTCGTCTTTCATCACTTGCAGGCTTTTCGATGGGTAAGCTCTAAGGCCTTCTTGATCAAACGCCACGTAACGAATATCACTGCGACGCAGCTTTAATCGGTTGAACTCTTTGACGGGTACATCAACGATGATCTCTTTCGCCGTAGAGTCATGTTGCAATTGACACTCAACACGATAAAACGCCCCTAAGAATTCACTTGATACGATTCTCACAGGTAAGGATTCACTAAAACGATCAACAAACTGGATTTGCTCTGGACGAACGGCAATATCGAAAACATCACCCAGATTTGGCGTGAGATTATCTAAGCCAGGTAACGGCAGCATTGACTCAGCAATGCGCATCTTGCCTTGAGCTGCAACAGAAGCTTGAATAAAGTTCATGCTGCCAACAAACTCAGCCACAAAACGACTGACGGGTTTTTGATAGATCTCTTGTGGAGCACCGACCTGCTCGATAACACCGTGATTCATCACCACAATACGGTCTGCCATCGTTAACGCTTCATCTTGGTCGTGCGTCACCATAATAGTGGTGATACCCAATTTGCGTTGCAGTTGGCAGATCTCATCACGTAGGTGTGTTCTTACCTTCGCATCCAATGCTGAAAGCGGTTCATCGAGTAGCAACAAGCCTGGAGAAAGAGCCAATGCGCGAGCAAGAGCAACACGCTGCTGCTGTCCACCAGATAGCTGATTTGGAAATTTCTGACCAGACGTTGGTAAGCCGATCGTCTCTAACCAAGACTCAACCGTCTCAAGGGCTTCTTTGGTCGACATGCCTTGGTTTTTCAGACCAATTGCGATGTTTTCTTCCACAGTGAGATTTGGAAACAAAGCGTAAGACTGGAACACGATGCCAAAGTCGCGCTTTTCTGGTGGCAAGAAGGTCGTATCCTTACCGTTCTGCTCAATAGAACCTGACGTTGGTAAGTCTAGGCCTGCAATCGCACGTAATAAGGTAGTTTTTCCACAGCCAGATGGGCCAAGGAAGCAGACGAACTCGCCTTTATCTATCGATAGGGAGATGTCTTTTAACGCTGTAAATTGGCCAAATTGCTTTACAACGTTTTCAATATTCAAATAAGTTTGGTTGCTCATACTACAGCACTCTCTATATGGTATATACCAAATTTAAACTGAGAATATTGCAGTTGAGTGACAAATTTATAGTAGCTAAATGACAGTTATATTGCAGATATAATAAGCATTAAAGATTGCTATTTGTTCAGCATTAAAAGTTAGTTCAACGTTGTAAGCCCTCAGTGACTTGCCCATAAATCACTAAGAGCCTAAATGTAAACTTCTGATTTAAACGCTAGATTAATCTATGATTCAACCTTGTCGGCTTTGCCCGCCGCACCTGCGAGTTTGGATAACTGTTTATCTAGCCACAATGGCGTGTTACCCGAATCTTCCGCATTCTCTTTTCTTCGTACCGCATCACGCACCATCATCGCACCTACCCAACGGAATGGCTCTGGCGGGAAGTGTCCTAATGGGCCTTTAGTTAAACCGCTTCGTGTCCAAGCGTTGTCGATATCGAGCACCATTGCCGACAAAATCTTCCCGCCCATACGGGTTTGAGCAACGCCATTGCCTGAATAACCAAGCCCATAATAGATGTTGCTTTGGCCTTTTAGATTACCGAAGAATGGCAATCCGGTGACCGAACGATCTGAGCCGCCAGACCAATTGTAATCGAATTCACTTTGTTCCAATTTAGGGAACAGTTTTTGGAACGATTGATTGAGAATCGGCAGGTAGTTAGTCGTTTGGTTAAACATGCTTTCAACTTGATTGGCAAACGAGAACTTATTACCGCCTTTACCCAACATGAGTCGTCCGTCCTGGGTATCTCGGTAGTAATGGACAAAGATACGCGAATCCACCACCGCCGCCCCTTTCTCTGGGCCAAACTGCTTGAGCTTTTCAGGAATAGGCTTGGTCACCACCATGTCTGAAGAGACAACCACAATGCTGCGTTTGAACTCTTTAAAGTGATCGAGCATCCACGCATTGAGTGCCAAAATCACTTTATCCGCAAATACTGACCCGCCTTGGGTTTGAATTCGAGCGGGAGAGCCATAGTCGAGTGATGTCATTTCTGTGTTTTCGTGAATTTCGACACCCAGTCCGAGCGCGACTCGGCGCAAACCTCTAGCCAATAACGCTGGCTGCACACTACCCGCAGCTTCTGAGTAGTAACCCTCAATATGGCGATCAGATCCCGCTTTATCAGCCAAAGAATTGTCGCACTTCTTCCAGCTATTGATACCTTGCTTAACCAGCTCATTAACAACAGGCTCCATTCCACCCTTTTGAGCTTCATTGGTCGCCGTGTAGTAAGTTCCGCTACGATATAGATGCGCGTCAATCTTGTGTTCGTTACAGAAGGCTTCGATCTCGTATATAACCTTTTCCGACTCCTTAACCAACCATTTCGCTTGTTCTTTTCCGTAAAGCTTTTTCAGCGTCGGATACTTAGTTGACCACGTCAGCATGCAACCGCCGTTCGCACCAGAAGCACCGCTACCACATAGGCCTTTTTCAATCACGACAACATGTTTTTCGGGTTGCTGTTGTTTGATTAAAATCGCCGTCCATAAACCCGTATAGCCACCGCCAACAATGGCGATATCACAGTTGACGTCTTTTTGGAGCGGCTTAGCCGAATCTAGCCCCGCATTGATGTTGCCAAACTCTTGTTCCAACGCTTGCTTGAACCAATATGAGTAGTGCTTTGTCATTTGTTGTACCTTACTTAAAACCTAAAGGCGTAAAACTAAAAAAGGAAGACCGAAGCCTTCCTTTACTGATTTCTAACTTCTAATGAACTAAATAGCTGAATAGTTTAGTAGCTGAATAGGTCGTCAGATTAAGATTTTGGCTCTGATTTAGCGTCAAACTTCTCAGACCATGTTTTAAGAACGTCGGCACGTTCGCTGCCCATGCGAGCGAAGTCCATTTTTGCCATGTTCTTTTCTACATTAGGGAAGTTCTCTGCTTTGCCTGTCACATCTTTGTGACCAACAACTGGGTACATTTCGATGTAAAGCTCATTCGCCGCTTTAGAAATAGACCAATCGATAACACGTTGTGCTGCATCAGAAGGCTTAACAAGGCCTACCGCTTCAGATTCCCAGCCGATGCCTTCAGGCGTAATCACTGAAAGTGGAGCGCCTTGAGTTTTCAGCTTAGCACCACGGCTCGCCATAGAAATACCGATAGCGACTTCGCCCATGCCCGCTTGAACACATGGCTTAGAGCCTGAGTGCGTGTAGTGAGCAATGTTTTGATCTAGCTTCTGCATGTAGTTCCAACCTTGGTCTTCACCCATGTTTTGTAGCCAAGCCGAAACCTGCATGTAGCCTGTACCAGAAGACGCTGGGTTTGGCATAGCAATGTGGCCCTTGTAGATAGGCTTCGTTAGGTCATCCCAAGACTTAGGTGCCGGTAGGTTCAATTGCTTAGCCACCACTTCGTTAAAGCAAACAGCATTGAAGAATGCGTCATTGCCATACCAAGCTTGAGTAGACTGTGGGTCGTTAAGGTTAGCGCGTAATGCTTCTACACCTTGAGGCGTATAAGGTTTCAGGATGCCCTCTTCTTTAAGCAATGCCATTGAAGAACCCGCAAGACCCCAAACTACCTCTGCGCGAGGGTTGTTTTTCTCAGCCAATAATTTTGCCGTCATGATCCCTGTTGAATCACGCACCCACTTGATGTTGATGTCTGGGTTTTCACTTTCGAAAGCATTTTTGTATTTAGCTAAAATGTCAGTTTCAAAAGCAGTGTAAACCGTCACTTCCTGTGCTGCATAAGCGTTACCAGCTAGTAGAGTTACTAAAGCTGCAAGTGATCCTTTCATAAAACGGTTTTTCATCATTTTCTCCAGTCAGGCCCAACTCTAAAGTGAGAAGTTGCCAAAATTAAAAGTTATCGAGGTTTAAAGCTGCCTAGGTTTGGAAGCAACCAAGGTTTAACGTTTCTTAAATTAGAAGCCTCACCAAGAGGCGCCTATATCCATAAATTCATTTAGATTGTTAGTACACGCCTTTGCATTGGTATGTACCAGATGACGAGTATTAACCTAATCGACTTTTATGACGGTTAAATGAACAAAAAATGGCAATTTAAAGATCGGAAAATTTCTCAACACAAGTGACAATTTTGAATATGAAGCTTTTGTGAAAATAACGTTTGGGCTATTTACGACCGTTTAAATTGGTTGTTAAAGTAACCGCAAATACTGGTATAGTCCAAAATACAAATCACGAGAGTTGAACATGAGAAACGAATACCTACTACTGACACCGGGTCCTCTATCTACTTCTGAAACCGTTCGCCAAGCGATGCTAAAAGATTGGTGTACTTGGGATGATGAATACAACAAAGACGTTGTTGAAGTGATTCGTAGCAAGCTAGTGACTTTGGCGACTAAGCAAACGGGTTATACGAGCGTACTAATGCAAGGTAGCGGCACCGCTTCAGTTGAAGCAACAATCGGTAGCGTTATCTCAAAAAGCGGCAAACTTCTTGTTGTTGACAACGGTGCGTATGGTGCTCGTATTGCTCAAATCTCAGAATACTTAAACATTCCATGCCATGTCGTTTCCCCAGGTGAAACATCACAGCCTGACTTGAACGAAATGGAGACGGCATTGGCTATGGATTCAGACATTACTCACGTTGCGATTGTGCACTGTGAGACCACTACGGGTATGTTGAATCCAATCGAAGACATCGCCAAATTGGCAAAACAGCACAACAAAACCGTCATTCTAGATGCGATGTCGAGTTTTGGTGGCATCCCTATGGATATAGCTGACTTAGGTATCGATTACATGATCAGCTCGGCAAACAAGTGTATTCAAGGTGTACCTGGATTCGGCTTTGTTATTGCGAAGCAATCGGAACTAGAAAAATGCAAAGGCCAAGCTCGTTCATTAAGCCTTGACCTGTTTGACCAATGGCACTGCATGGAAAGCAACCATGGTAAATGGCGCTTCACCTCACCGACTCATACAGTACGTGCTTTCTACCAAGCTCTACTTGAATTGGAGCAAGAAGGTGGCATCGAAGCTCGTCATAATCGCTACCAAACCAACCAAACTACCTTGGTTGCAGGTATGCGCTGTCTTGGCTTTGAGCCACTGCTTAATGATGATCTTCATTCACCTATCATTACTTCTTTCTATTCTCCAACTCATAGCGATTACCAATTCAAGGAATTCTATGACCGCTTGAAAGAACAAGGTTTTGTTATTTACCCGGGCAAAGTTTCAAACGCAGACTGCTTCCGAATCGGTAACATTGGTGAAGTGTATCCGTCAGACATTGAAGCTCTCATTGGCGCCGTGAAAAACGCTATGTACTGGGACATCAAATAATGACGACGACCAATCAAGAGCCGATTCTAAAGGCCACACACTTTCGAAGCGAAGGCGATGTGAACACCACGCCAGCACGCGAAAAATGGAACGAATCGCTAAACGATGATGCGACTCAAGCGATGTTAAAGCGTGATGCTGACGTGTTTCTTCATCAAGCCATGTCAACGCCTTGCTTAGACACACTTGAAGCAGCCGAAGGCATCTACATTCAAGATACGACGGGCAAAAAGTACATGGACTTTCACGGTAACAATGTTCATCAGCTTGGTTATGGCCACCCACATATCATTAATAAAGTGACTCAGCAAATGGCGTCGTTGCCATTTTCACCACGTCGCTTCACCAATGAAACTGCGGTTCAGTGTGCTGAGAAACTCACACAGATCTGCGGTGGTGATTTGAATCGCGTGTTGTTTGCTCCCGGCGGCACATCAGTGATCGGCATGGCGCTAAAACTTGCTAGACATGTCACCAACAATTTCAAAGTAGTGTCATTGTGGGATTCATTCCATGGCGCGTCACTTGATGCGATTTCAGTGGGTGGCGAAGCGTGTTTCCGCGAAGGGATGGGGCCGTTAATGGCTGGCGTAGAACGTATTCCACCAGCGGTTTCCTATCGTGGTGCTTTCCCGCTTCGCGGGCAAAGCGCAGGCGGTGAAAGTGATGCTGCATGTGATGTGCACTACGCCGATTACCTAGAATATGTGATTGAAAAAGAAGGTGGCATTGGTGCCTTCATTGCGGAAGCAGTGCGTAACACAGACGTTCAAGTACCAAGCAAAGCTTACTGGAAGCGCATCCGTGAGATCTGCGATAAGCATAACGTCATGTTGATCATCGACGACATTCCAAACGGTATGGGTCGCAGTGGCGAATGGTTCACTCACCAAGCTTTTGATATAGAACCTGATATTCTTTGTATCGGTAAAGGTTTTGGCGGCGGCTTAGTACCAATCGCAGCCATGATCACTAAAGACAAATACAACACGGCAGCGCAAGTTTCTCTTGGGCACTACACCCATGAAAAAAGCCCAATTGGTTGCGCGGCAGCACTCGCCACCATGGAAGTGATTGAGCAAGAAAACCTACTTGAAAAAGTACAAGCGGACAGCGCATTCGTGCGTGAACAACTGCTTCAAATGAAAGAGAAGTACCCAGTCATTGGTGACGTTCGCGGCATCGGCCTGCTCTGGGGGGTGGAATTGGTCACCGATCATATCACCAAAACCCGAGCTTTCGATGAAGCGGAAGCAGTACTTTACCAATGTCTAAACGATGGCCTGAGTTTCAAGGTGTCACAAGGTAATGTGATTCAGTTGAGCCCACCATTGATCATCAGTCGAAGCGAACTAGAAGTCGCTCTGTCTGTATTTGAAAAAGCGATAGCAAAAGTCTGCAAAGACTTTGAGTACCTTTAAACCATCATCTAACCAATAACTTAAAACAATCATTCATCTCCCAGAACAACTTGAGCTGGGAGAGAACAGAAATAGGACACGACTATGAACACAACATCACCTATCCAAGCGGTTATCTTTGACTGGGCTGGCACTATCGTTGATTTTGGATCATTTGCTCCAACCAGTATTTTCGTTGAAGCATTCAGACAAGGTTTCGACTTTGATATCGACTTAGCAGAAGCGCGTGAACCTATGGGGATCGGCAAATGGGACCACATCCAAGCAGTGGGTCGAATTCCAGCTGTTGACGCTCGTTGGAAGGCTCAGTTCGGACGCTCGATGACAAGTGAAGACGTTGACGCGATCTACGCGGCATTCATGCCTCTTCAAAAAGCGAAAGTAGCCGATCACGCAGCACCTATTTTGAATGCGATAGAAGTGGTCAATAACCTAAAAGAGAAGAACGTGAAGATCGGCTCTTGTTCAGGTTACCCACGTGAAGTGATGGATGTTTTAATTCCTGCTGCTGCAGATTACGGTTACCGACCAGATAACGTGGTAGCGACCGATGACTTACCTCAAGGTGGTCGCCCTGCTCCATTTATGGCACTGAAAAACGTAATCGACCTAGGTGTAACTAGCGTTGCTGCGTGTGTAAAAGTAGACGACGCAGCACCGGGGATCGATGAAGGTCACAACGCAGGCATGTGGACAGTTGGACTTGTATTATCAGGGAACGAAGCAGGCTTAACGTATCAAGAATATTTAGATGCAGACGAGACAACACTTGCGGCTGCACGTGAAAAAGCAAGCGTTAAGCTAAACAAATCAAACCCACATTACCTAATCGATACCATTGCAGACCTACCTGGTGTCATTGCAGACATTGAAAAACGTTTGTTAGCCGGTGAGCGCCCATAACTCCTGTAACTTCCGCAAATCAGGGCCTATAGCCCAATAATCCGCACACATAAAAAGAAACCTCGTATCACCTAAAAATGATACGAGGTTTCTTCGTTTCCAATATTTGAAACAATAATTAATTGACAAAAACCTCTGTAAATAGCACCTTAAATATATAAATTATAACAACTTCATTGACCCCAATAAGCAACTACACCAACAATGTAACAACAGTTCCAAGATAGGTTCGACCTGAATCTACGCCTTGAACGACTTACTGCTGCAGTGTCCCAATCAGTAAGTCGTCGCTTTAAAGGCTCATTCAGATAACAATAAGAGTTAATCCAAGGATAAGATTATGAAAAGACTGTCAAAAATCATGTGTGCAGTAATAGCTGCTTCAGGTTTCGCTGCTGTTCCATCAATTGCCGCAACGACATACGTAGGCGCAAAAGTTGGCATGGGTTGGCTAGATAGCGCTTGTGTCGACAACGTTGATTGTGAAGATGATTCAGTTGCTGGCGGTATTTACGGTGGTTACAACTTTACCGATAACATTGCTCTAGAATTGAATGCAGATTACTTAGGTGATTATGACACCAGCTTTAACAACAACGGAGCGACTCAAAGATACAGCGATTCTATCGTAGCCATTTCTTTGAGTCCAATGTATCGACTAGCGATTAAACAACAATTTGATATCTTCTTCAAAGCAGGTCCTGCTTACATCATGCACGATGACGAAGACGATGTTGTTTTGGCCTTAGGTATCGGTGCCGAGAAACAGCTTTCAGACGATTGGGCGCTTAGAGTTGAATACCAATACTTCGATGATTTTGACGATAAGATCATCCAAGACCTAAATTCTAACCTTGTCACTGTTGGTCTTAGCTACAATTTCGGTACAGGTAACACGACAGCTTCAGCCGCAACAGTAGCTACTGCGGCAGCGGTAACACAGGCTCCTGCTGAACCAATTGCAGAACCTGAAGCCGTTGTAGTTGAAGAAGAGACTGTTGTAATTAAAGCGCAAACTGAAAGCTTCTCTCAAGGCATGTTTGAGACAAACAGCACTGAACTGTCTACTGAGGGTGAAACTGCTCTAATGCCACTAGTAGAAGTGCTGCAAACTTACCCTCAATCGTCAGTCAATGTAGTTGGTCACACCGATTCAACAGGTGCAGCTGAGTACAACATGATGATCTCTAAGAAACGTGCTGCCGCTGTAGCTGCATACATCGAAGAGCAAGGTATTGAAGCAGACCGTATTACAGCTTCAGGTGAAGGTGAAGAAAACCCAGTAGCATCAAACGCTACAGCTGAAGGTCGCGCGCAAAACCGTCGTGTCGACGCAACAATCCCAAGCTTCGAATACCAAGAAGAAGCGCAAATGGAAGAAGTTATCGTAGAAACGGCTGAATAATAGCACTCTACTCTAGCGAGAATAATTAAGGGCGGAACACTGTAATGTGCTCCGCCCTTTTCTTTATCTGGCTCTACCCATACGTCGTAAGCCGTAAAACATTAGCCTATCGCCAAAGTAACAATCAGAAGGCTAAACGATTTCCCAGCTGTGGGTCATCTCTACGCCAGCACCTAGCATCAGACATACTGAACAGTATTTCTCTAATGAATCCGCACAGACTTTAGCAACAAGCTCAGGATCAAGGTTGTCACCCGATACTTCAAAATGAATATTAATCACGGTAAAGATTTTTGGCGCGGTTTCACGACGTGTTGTTTCAAGTTTTGCATTACAGCCTGTGATGTTCTGGCCTGCAGATTTCAAACCATCAACCACATCAACAGAGCTACAACCACCAGCAGCCATCAACACCATTTCCATCGGGCTTGGCGCAGTTGCACCACCACTTCCATCCATCACGACAGAGTGACCTGATTGAGATTGACCTAAGAATTTAAAGCCTTCGACCCATTTAACTTCTGCTTGCATACTGTCCCTTAGATGACCGATAACCGCCATCACTGTCTATTATCTATTGTTAGTACCGACACCCTACTACTGGCGGCATTTATGAGCAAGATTTTCTATTTGAGATATTTTTTTCATGAATAGTGTAATTTTTTCCATCTAAAACCTGTCTCTATTCGTACATTCAAAATCGAATGAGAAAAACGTCAAGATGAGGTATCTATGAATAAATTATCTAAAATATTGGTATCACTCGTGGTTGCGCTACCACTGATTTCGCTGTTTGTAAGCCAGACTGGCACTGCCAATACAATGGATAAAACGGCTAATTCAGGTAAAACTGAAATCGCGACACTGGCTGGTGGTTGTTTTTGGTGTACAGAATCCGATCTAGAAAAACTGACAGGCGTGACAGACGTTATCTCTGGGTATTCTGGTGGTGAATTAGAAAACCCAACCTATAAACAAGTTTCATCGGGTAAATCTGGCCACATCGAAGTGATCAATGTGACCTATAACCCTGATGTGGTCAGCTATGAACAGGTGCTTGACCAATTCTTCCAACACATCGACCCAACCGACGACAAAGGCTCTTTCGTAGATAGAGGTCCACAATATCGACCTGCTATTTTCTATCATAACCAAGAACAGAAAGACGTCGCTCAAAACTTCATTATGGAGATCGACAAAGCTCAGATCTTTGGTGAACCACTAAAAACAGAACTGATTAAGTTTGAAAAATTCTGGCCAGCAGAAGATTACCACCAAGATTATTACAAGAAGAGCAAAGTTCGTTATAACTACTACCGCTACGCTTCTGGTCGTGATCAGTACCTAGATAAAGTCTTCGGCGATGATAGAAAAGAAAACCCGCAAACGATCCGTCAGATCATCGATGGTAAGAATGCGACAGCCAATGCTAAGACATACAGCAAGCCATCTGATGCAGAGATCAAAGCTTCTCTAACTTCACTGCAATACGATGTCACACAAGACGACGCAACAGAGCGCCCGTTTGACAATAAGTACTGGGACAACAAGCAGGAAGGCATTTACGTTGATATCGTAACGGGTGAGCCTTTATTCTCTTCAAAAGACAAATACAAATCAGGTACAGGTTGGCCGAGCTTTACACAGCCAATCAGCGAGGCTTATGTAGTCACAACTACTGACTACAAACTGCTTTACCCAAGAACAGAGGTTCGCAGTAAGTTTGGCGATTCTCACCTGGGACATGTATTTAAAGATGGTCCAAAACCAACAGGGTTACGTTACTGCATGAACTCAGCCGCAATGCGCTTTATCCCAGCGGATAAATTAGCAGAAGAAGGCTATGAGGAATACGTTGAGATGTTTGAGGGCTAAGCATTCAGCAATTACAACAAAGCCAGCATATCGCTGGCTTTGTTTTTCTAACGCACTAACAAGAAGGCTTAACCTTATTAACCCGTTAGCACAGTATCTTCAGGGTATTTCAACAAAGAAGGTTCTGGGCGAGCTAACATATAAGCCAAGGTCAGGGGGCCGATACGTCCAATCACCATAACGACAATCATGATGTATTTACCTGGCTCAGTCAGGTTTGCGGTTAAGCCAGCTGTTAAACCAACCGTTGCAAATGCTGAAATCACCTCAAACATGACTCGATCAAACGCTGCCTTTTCAGTAAGCATTAACAAAAACATCGCGGTGGTTAATAACGCCCCACTTACCACAATAATGGCCAATGACTTTGTTACCGCTTGCCAAGTCACAGTGCGCTTAAACATCACTACATGTTTTTTTTGACGCAGGAAGGTCCAGGTCGCAACAAATGCGACGGCAAAGGTCGAAACCTTAATACCGCCACCTGTTGAGGTAGAGCCAGCACCAATCAACATCAACACGATCATCACCAATAAAGCAGGCTGTGTGTATTGAGATAAATCCACACTGTTAAAGCCAGCAGTACGAGCACTTGCCGATTGGAAAAATGCCGCTAGCCACTGACCTTGTGTCGATAGCCCTTCCATGGTCGCGGAGTTGTTTCGCTCCAACAGCCAGAACAATACCGTACCCACTAATAATAGAGTTGGTGTTGCGGTCAGCATTATCTTGGTGTGTAAATGTAGATGTCTGAAACCTTTACGCCAATTGCTTGATAGGTCACCGACGACTGTGAAGCCTAAACCACCAAAAATGAACAGAGCCGCGAGCGTAAAGATCACTAATGGGTCGTCAACAAAGCTCATCATACTGTCTGAAAACAGAGCAAAGCCTGCGTTATTGAAGGCTGATATCGCATGAAAAAGTGCGTAAAAACTTCCGGTTGACCATCCCATCTCAGGAACCCATCGGAAACAGAGTAATACAAAACCAATAAATTCAGCCACTAGCGCAAAGATAATGATCTTCTTGACCAGTTTTCGAAGATTGATCTTACGATCTTGACCCAATGCTTCCTTGGCTAATGCTTGTTGCTTCAGGCTTAAGCGAACACCAAACATGTAGAGCAGTACCGCAGATAGGGTCATCTGCCCTAACCCGCCCACTTGCATCAAGAACATCAGCAAGATTTTTCCAGCCAAAGTGAAGTGCTCACCGGTATCGACTACACCCAAACCTGTCACACTGATCGCGGAAGTCGCGGTAAACAACGCATCTGTAAAGCTAAGTCCTGTCACCGAGAATACAGGCATCGTCAACAATATTGCAGAGGGGATAAGTACACCTAAGAAGCTCGTAAGGATAATCTTAGGTTCAGAGCCTTTACGTGGCTTTTTATCACTCTTAAGCGTGTAGAAAGTACCTTTTCGTTTTAACGAATTCATACTGTTACCTTATTGCCAATTACCAATTGCGTAGCTTTCTAGATAAGGTCTCTTTCGGCCCAGCGATGATCACCACATCCCCAATTTCTAAACTCACATCCAGTTCTGGTGCTTTAGTTAGGTTCGGTCCTCGTTTGAAGCCAAGTACCTCAACACCATTTTCTTTACACAGCTTAAGGTCGCCAAGTTTCTTACCCAACAAATTAGAACCAATAACAATCTCCGTCATCGCTAAACCGCTGCCAAGATCGATAAACTCAAGAACGCGTCTATCCAACATTTTACGCGCAACACGAATGCCCATATCTCGTTCAGGCATGATGATATGGTCGGCACCAATTTTAGAGAGAATCTTGCCGTGAAACTTATCGTTCGCCTTTACCCAAACAGCTTTTGCGCCTGATTCTTTGACCACTAGCGTAGTGAGAATACTGGAGTTAACATCAGAGCCAATCGACACCATCACCATGTCGTAATCGTCGAGTCTTAACTCTTTGACGGTCTCCTCGCTTGTACAGTTCGCAACAATCGCTTGTGAAACAAAAGCCGCCGCTTCTTTCACTCGCTCTTCATCAATATCGACGGCGAGTACCTGTGCGCCTGAACTTTGCAGCTCTTTGCAAACAGATAAACCAAATCGCCCTAAACCGATAACTGCATATTGTTTGTCGCTCATTTGAAATCCTGTTTAGAAATTTTAATTACACGGGATAGCCAAACCTACATTAGTTTCTATCTCAAAAAAAGTTAGTTCTGCAAGAATAAGGTTATACTATTGTCATAATCGCTTGATTTATAAAGGTAGAGAACAACTCGAGTTTCTGCTAATTTCCAATTCATAATTTCTGCGGCAGCACACACAATGAATGAATTCATAACCCAAGTACAAACCTACATCAACCAGAGCCATAGTGATTGGGCAAACAGCGTCCTATTCATCACTGTTGCGAGTTTTCTCGCTTGGGTAGCTTGGCGAATTATCCATAATCGCTTAGAAATTCTGGTTCAAAAAACCCCATTTCACTGGGACGATCTACTGCTAGAAGCACTAAAAACCCCTGTCAGCACGTTACTTTGGTGTTGGCCTGCTACAGTATCCGTCGGGCTAATCCTTCAAGACCAGTTTGGCAATGAAATCAACTGGTTAAAAACGCTTAAACACATATTGATTATCTGTACCTTCGTTTGGTTTACCTTGCGAATGATCACAAACACTGAAGCCTATGTCTTAGAGCAAAAAACCAGAGACGAAACCACAGTACAAGCTATAGCGAAAGTCGCTCGCTTGTTCTTTATGGTGATGGGCGGCCTAACTATCATGCAGGCATTTGGACTCAGCCTTTCCGGTTTACTTACCTTTGGTGGTGTTGGTGGCTTGATCGTCGGTTTAGCGGCTAAAGACTTACTGTCGAACTTCTTCGGTGGCATGATGATTTACTTCGATCGCCCTTTTAAAGTCGGCGACTGGATACGCTCTCCCGATCGTCAAATCGAAGGCACCGTCGAACGCATTGGTTGGCGCATGACCATCATTCGCACCTTTGATAAGCGTCCTTTGTACGTGCCGAATTCTGTGTTCAGTAACATTGTGGTTGAGAACCCATCAAGAATGTTGAACCGCAGAATCAATGAGACTTTTGGGCTTCGTTACCAAGATGCAAACAAACTAGCTCTGATTGTGAATGACGTAAAAGCCATGCTTGAAACGCACCCTGACATTGATGCCAAACAGACGCTGATCGTTAACTTTGATAAGTTTGGGCCATCAACGCTCAACTTCTTTATCTACACCTTTACAAAAACGGTCAACTGGGTGAGATACCACGAAGTTAAACAAGATGTCCTGTTGCAAGTGTTAGCGATTATTCATAAGCACAATGCAGATATCGCCTTCCCAACACAAACACTCAAAATCGATCCTCAGGGCTTTGGTGAAACTCACGCTTTTGGTGAGGCTCAAAGTATGATCACTTCCGCCCCGGAAGGTCATCAATAGCCAAGCCCCTATTGATTGTCGAGAAGTAAGCTGGTTAATAATAAGTAAACTGGTTATCGATAAATAAACAGAGTGAAGCGTGGTAACATGGCGCAAGTATTCAAATGCACCTAATTACCACGCTATGATTTTACCTGTCATTCTAGCCGGCGGCTCCGGAAGTCGTCTCTGGCCACTGTCTCGCGAGCTTTACCCTAAGCAATTTCTCAATATTGCCGGTGAGCAGTCAATGCTTCAGCAAACGCTTCAACGCCTGCAAGGTCTTGAAGAGCACTTGATGGATAGTAAATGCGATGCCCCATTCATTATCTGTAATGAAGAACATCGCTTTATTGCCGCTGAACAAGCTCGGGCATCCAATATCCAACACAGTGGAATACTGTTAGAGCCAGTCGGTAGAAACACAGCCCCAGCTATTGCGCTTGCCGCCCTAAAGGCTTTAAGTAAACCTACGCTTGATGAACAAAGCGCACCCGACCCTATCTTGTTAGTGCTGGCTGCTGATCATCACATCGCGAAAACCTCTGAATTCCAACAAGCGATTAGTCGTGGTGTTGATTATGCAAAACAAGGCAAACTGGTAACATTCGGCATAACACCTGACGCCCCAGAGACTGGTTATGGCTATATCAAGCAGGGAAAGCCTCTTTCCTCCAGTGTTAAAACTGATACTAATGGGACAAAGCAGCCAATCAATCACGCCTACGCCATAGAATGCTTTGTAGAAAAGCCAGACACAGCAACAGCAGAAGAGTACATCCGCTCAGAACAATACTTATGGAACAGTGGCATGTTCATGTTTAAGGCATCACGCTATGTTGAAGAACTCGCCGAACACCACCCTGAGATATTAGCGGCTTGTAAACTCGCTCTTGCAAAGCAAAATACCGACCTCGACTTTATCCGTATAGACGCTGAAGCATTCAAAAGCAGTCCGAGTGATTCTATCGATTATGCCGTGATGGAGAAGACCTCACACGCCGCAGTGATCCCGATGGATGTCGGTTGGAACGACATTGGCTCATGGTCCGCGATCTGGGATGTAAGCGAAAAAGATGAGCACAATAACGTCATTGAAGGTGATGTGTTGACCGTCGACTCTCAACACAACTACATCCATGCTGAAAATAAGCTGGTTGCTACGGTAGGCGTCGATAACCTGATTATTGTCGAAACCAAAGACGCTATATTGGTCGCGAATAAAGACAAAGTTCAAGGCGTGAAATCAATTGTCAGCCAGCTGAATCAAGCAGATCGCACAGAACATGTTCATCACCGCGAAGTGTTTAGACCTTGGGGTAAATACGATGTAATCGATCTAGGCAAACGCGACAAAGTTAAACGTATCACCGTAAAACCCGGTCACAAGTTGTCGTTACAAATGCACCACCATAGAGCGGAACATTGGGTAGTCGTGGCGGGTACTGCGAAAGTGACCAACGATGAAAAAACCTATCTGGTTAAAGAAGATCAATCCACTTACATCCCTTTAGGCCATATTCACTGCCTAGAGAACCCAGGGGTTCTCCCACTCGAGATGATTGAAGTGCAAACAGGCAGTTATTTAAGTGAAGACGACATCATTCGATATCAAGACAGCTATGGGCGAGACGTGCGCAAGCAACAAGTCCACTCATCAAAGCACAACCAAACGAAATAAAACAGCGACAAATCGATGAAACCAACATTAGACCTGAGCTGCTTTAAGAACAACGATATCCGCGGCGTCATTGGTAAACAAATCAATGAGCCACTCGCCTACCTGCTCGGTAAGGCATTTGGCGAATACGTTCTATCCGCTACGCCTGAAACCCCATTCGATGGCTTGGCGCAGGTAGTGATTGGTCGTGATAACCGCGAAACGTCCCTGTCATTACAAGAAGCCATGACCAAAGGCTTGATCGAGTCAGGGATTACCGTAATTGATCTAGGTATGACTGGCACTGAAGAGGTCTACTTTGCGACTCGTCACCTAAAAGCGATTGGCGGAATACAAATTACAGCTAGCCACAACCCAATCAATTACAACGGCATGAAATTGGTCGGTGTAGACGCTAGCCCTATCAGTAAAAACAGTGGTTTAGATGAAATCAAACGACGCATTGAAGAACTTAATCAAGAGCTGAACTGCAATTTACCGTTCGTTCATGCACAACCAAGTAATTCTCGTAGATCGACCAGTATTCTCGCCACTTATGTAGACCACCTACTCTCGTACATAACCCCATCAAAGCTGTCACCGATGAAGATTGTGGTTAATGCTGGGAACGGTGTTGCAGGGCATGTCATTGATGCTTTAGATAATAAATTTAACGAACTCTGTGTCCCTATCACTTTCATCAAAGTTCATCATAACCCTGATGGAAACTTCCCAAATGGTATTCCAAACCCTTTGATTAGAGAGAACCAAACAGCCACTCGAGATGCCGTTTTAGAGCATTCTGCCAACCTTGGAATTGCTTGGGATGGAGACTTCGACCGATGCTTTTTCTTTGATGAGAAAGGCAATTACATCGAGGGTTATTACATTGTCGGGTTACTTGCTGAAGCATTCTTGGTCAAACAGCCTAACGCGACTGTATTGCACGATATGCGCATGACCTGGAACACAATTGAAGTCGCAAAAGCGCATGGTGGAAAAGCGATTGGAATTAAAGCGGGGCACGCACTTATTAAAGAGAAGATGCGTGAAACAAATGCCGTCTATGGTGGCGAAATGAGTGCGCACCATTATTTTCGTGATTTTGGATATTGCGATTCAGGTATGATCCCTTGGCTATTGGTTATCGAGCTGATGTCGAAAACTCAACAATCGCTTCACCAGTTGACGAGTGCCAGTATGCATAGATTCCCCTCGTCAGGAGAGATCAATCGCAGAGTTTCAGACCCAGAGCAGGTCATGGCTTGCGTGTTATCGCACTACCGAGATAATGCCGTTGAGATCGATCACACAGACGGGATCAGCATCAATATGGGCACATGGCGCTTCAACTTAAGAAAGTCCAATACCGAGCCATTAATACGCCTCAACGTGGAAACCAAGCAAGATAGAACTTTACTGTCACTTAAAGTCGACGAGTTACTGTCTTTTCTCATTTAAGAATAATGATACTTTCAGTTTATAACTAAGAATTACAAAAAAGCCCTTACTAGCTGTTGCTAATAAGGGCTTTGAATTTTCAGCCGCTTAGTGACTGGTTGTAATAATTAGATTACTTGTTACGGCGAGCTTCAACAGCGCCTGCCAGTTGGCGAAGTACTGTCTCAGTGTCTTCCCAACCAATACATGCATCAGTAACTGATTGACCGTAAGTTGCAGCTTTGCCATCAACCAGGTCTTGACGACCTTCAACAAGGTGAGATTCAATCATCACACCAAAGATAGCTTTGTCGCCACCAGAGATTTGAGCACTAACGTCATCAGATACATTCATTTGACGCTTAAACTGCTTAGAGCTGTTTGCGTGGCTGAAATCGATCATCACTTTTTGTGGGAGACCTGAAGCTGCTAGCTCTTCTTTAATCTTACCAACGTGTTCTGCGCTGTAGTTTGGCTCTTTACCACCACGTAGGATGATATGACAATCAGGGTTACCTGCTGTTTCAACGATAGCTGAGTGACCGTACTTAGTTACCGATAAGAAGTGGTGAGAAGCGCTAGCAGAGCGAATAGCATCTGTTGCGATCTTGATGTTGCCATCAGTACCATTCTTAAATCCAACTGGGCAAGATAGGCCAGAAGCCAGTTCGCGGTGAACTTGAGATTCTGTAGTACGTGCGCCGATTGCACCCCAGCTGATTAGGTCAGCAACGTATTGAGGCGTGATCATATCTAGGAATTCGCTTGCCGTTGGCATGCCCATGTCAGTTAGATCCAGCAGTAGCTTACGTCCTAGACGAAGGCCATCATTGAGCTTGAACGTATCGTTCATGTACGGGTCATTAATTAGACCTTTCCAACCAACAGTTGTACGTGGCTTTTCAAAGTAAACACGCATTACGATTTCAAGGTTATCACCAAGTTCGTCGCGCAACACTTTCAAGCGCTTACCGTACTCAAGAGCAGCTTCTGTATCATGAATAGAACATGGACCTACAATAACAAGCAAACGGTCATCGCTCTCTTCTAAAATATTGTGGATCGCTTTGCGGCTTTCAAAGGTTGTAGAAGAAGCAACTTCTGTCGCTGGAAACTTTTCTAAAACAGCAACAGGGGGTAATAACTCTTTTACTTTGTTAATTCTTACATCATCAGTCTGGAACATTGCTTACTTCTTCCTTTTTTCTATCCTTGAGCTGAATGTACGTTGTCTCACGTCACTTTCTATCAGCACTAATCTTCTTGTTCCCTGTAACTTAACTAGTAAAAACTCTAGTTTCAATCACTAATTAAAAATAAACGCAATTTTTTTTGTGTTTTATATTTAAAACACCCTGTATGCCATTATTTACACGCTATCGATTGCGTATTTTATAGGAAAGCAAGAACAGCCATTATTCAAGTTTCATCATGCATGTAAAATTGTGTCGAACTTAAAAACAAAAAAGCTCACGCATTCAGCGTGAGCTTTTATTTAATTACATTCTTTTCAATGGCTTGACGACACTATCAAGCCCTTCAATTTTCAGAGCAAGGCACAGTTTTAATAAATCGCCTAGTTCACCAGACGGGAATCCCTTTTTATCGAACCACAGCAAATATTCTTCAGGTAGGTCAATCAGTGTACGACCCGCGTACTTTCCAAATGGCATCTGCATTCGAGCCAACTTAATCAGGTTTTCTTTCTCTAGCATTATTCGCTCTTTCTATGCGTCATCTATGTTGTGTAGAGTATCACCTAAACGCTCGACCCAATAGTTGATCGCGTCTTTGGCATCATCCAGCGAATCAATTATGGTTGAAAAGTCTTTATTACCCGCTTCACGATCGATAGCTGCAAACAATGGTGTACCCTCTTGAGCATCACTGACCAATAACTCTACACTCGCACTCCCAACATTGGTGTGCTCACCAGTCGTGACCTTAGATATGGTTGACATCGCAAGACCAAACGGCAGAACGCTGCTCGTTACAGCTAAGATCGGATTTGGCGTTTCAACGTTACTCAGAGCGATACTCAAGCGCAGCGTTTTTCCTGTAGGTTCATCGACAATCGTTTTATGAGGCGATATTTTTTCTTCCAAGCGTTCAACCATATGCTCAGTGAGTTCCTGAATCTCTTCCTGATCCAACGAACCTTCTTCTGCTAAAACAAAAATTTGGTCGATCACTACAGAGTCGTAATCATCTAACTTGGACTTCAAACGCTGTGTGTCACGCAGCCCAACCCTTGCCCAAACCAAGTCGACGCCTCCGACAGGCCCAGCCTGAAAATCTTCGTAGCTGGTAAATTTAGTAGCTGTTCTAATTGGGCCGCCTGCACAACCAAACAAGAAAATGCTGGTTGCAACAAGCAAAAGGACTTTTAAAGAGTTCATAACGCACTTAGCTAGAATTAAGGAATCTAACTAAGTATGCCATACCCTATGTAAAAAGGTTGTAGAAAAAGGGGGTTAAAAATCAGAGCTAACTCTAAAATTAATCATGTTGAACAGTGTGTGCGTACTCTACAATTACCTGATTTCCTTCAATATAAGCATTTTGGATCTCACCATCAACACTCATTCTACTTTTCAGGTAAACCACTTTAGGCCCAGACTCATTGCCCTCTTTTAGCGAAGGGAATACATTCCTTGGTTCCAAATGAAGTAAACGACAAAAGTGACTAATGAAAGACATGGTTAATGGCGTCTCCCCTCTTAGCACTCTTGAGAAATCAAGCTGGTTCATGCCTAGCTTTTTTGAAAACTCCATCTGCGTAATTCGCATTCTCGATTTTTGTGACATCCACGTTTGATACAACGCGTCTCTGTCTAGTTCTGTGAATTCCATACCGACTCCTTTATATAATTCATACCAATCAATTGTCCGGTTTTTCATACATGGCGTGTCAGGGTTCGGTTAGTGGAAACCAAAGGTTTGGTTTTGATATGCGCACAATTGTCGTACAGAGCAAAGCGAAACAACCCAAATTCATTCACTAAAACGATTAGAGCAAAAGCTTTCTTTATTTATATCAATAATTTATACGTTAACGAACTAAACATATAGCAAGTTAATTTGTATTAAGAATTAAAAGTTCGAGATTGGCATTCCACATTTCAATCGATTGATTCGCATTTATAAAACTGGTTGGCTACATTTCGGTTGCTCAAACGCACTTCTGGCAAACTATTTGAAAGAATAGGACGCAAAGCCACCGGTCTGTCGACAAATATTCTGTCTATGATAGCGGGGCCGCCACTTAATAGGATTTAAGTGTAAATGCATGCCGGAGTGTTCTCTTTTTTGTCGGCCAAATACAGTAAGGACAAATAATGAAACAACTCCCAAAAAAATCACTCATCGCGCTATCGCTTCTTAGCGTAAGCGGTGCTAGCTTCGGTCACGGTTATGTCTCTGCATACAACAATGGCGTTGCTGAGAGCCGTGTTGCCCTATGTAAGTTCCCTGCGAGTGATACGCAAGAGAAAAACACCAACTGTGGTGGTATCCAATACGAACCACAAAGTGTAGAAGGCCCTGAAGGCTTCCCAGAAGTTGGCCCTGCTGATGGAAAAATTGCCAGTGCGCAATCTTCTTTAGCTGCAGCGCTAGACGAGCAAAAGGCAGACCGCTGGGTTAAACGCCCTATCAAGTCTGGTTCTCAATACTTCGAGTGGACATTCACAGCTAATCACAAGACTCGCGATTGGAAATATTACATTACTCAACCAGACTGGAATCCAAACCAGCCTTTGGCACGCAGCTCTTTTGACTTAACGCCATTCTGTGTTGTTGAAGGCAATATGGAACAGCCACCGATGCAAGTAAGCCACTTGTGTAATGTGCCAGAACGCGAAGGCTATCAAGTGATCCTTGCGGTATGGGATGTAGGTGACACTGCTGCGGCTTTCTACAACGTTATCGACGTGAAATTTGATGGCGACGGCCCTATCATTCCTGATTGGGATCAAGGTGGTCAAATCAACCCGACACAAGACCTGAATGTTGGTGACGCTGTTTATACGCGTGTATTTGACCAATCTGGTGAGAACGCTTCATACAGCACAGAGCTTGTGATTGAAAGTTCTGAGCAAGGCAAAGCCAATAACTGGTCTTACGCTCTTGCCTCTAAGATCAATCAAGAGCAGACGCAAATCAAAGCAGGCCAATTGAACGACCAAGGCGATTTCGCACCCGTTTACGGCACTAACCCTGTTTATCTAAAAGCAGGCTCTGGCTTTAACAGTGTAGAAATCGGCTACAAGATTGATACTCCAGAACCCGAGCATGAGTTAGAAGTAACGGGCTTAGAATCAGATTACATTATCGATGAGAGCCAACCTACTCAGCTTGATCTTACGTTAGCGGCAACAGGCGATATCCAAGCTGAGCTTACCGTGTACAACCATCACCGTGAAGCACTTGCATCTCAGAAGTCTGAGTTAACAGACGGACAAGTTGAAGGTGTTCAACTGACTCTTTCTAAGTCTGAAGCTGGCCACCACATGCTTGTGGTTGTGACGAAAGATGACCAAGGTAACTTAGTGGATCAGAACACGCTTGATTTCCATCTAATGGACGAGCAAACGCCGCCACCAGCGGGCGACTACGACTTCGTGTTCCCAGAAAGCATTGAATCTTATACTGCAGGAACAAAGGTTCTGAGCAGCGATGGTGGTGTTTATCAGTGTAAAGAGTTCCCATACTCTGGTTACTGTGTTCAATGGGCTCCAACAGCAACTCAGTATGAACCAGGTGTCGGTTCACACTGGCAAGATGCTTGGAACAAAGTGGACTAATTGTTAGCGAGTTACTTACTTTCAAGTATGTGAGCTTGTGTAATTAGCCAAACAAAAACGGATGCCCAGAGCATCCGTTTTCTTATTCAGAAACAGCAGAAATGCGGTTATCAAAGTAGATAATGGTCTGCCAACAGAGCCACAAACAAGATCATGAGATGATAGATGGAGAACTTAAAGGTCTTCATCGCCATATTAGGTTCATCACGATATTTAAGTATCCAAGCGTGATAAACAAACCCGCCGTTGAGCACCAATGACGCGCTCAGATATATCCAGCTACTCATGCCAACCAATACAGGCAATATACACACGATGCTAAGCAACAAGGTATAGAGAAAAATAGACGTCTTGGTGTATTCGATTCCGTGGGTCACAGGCAACATGGGGATGTTAACTTTGGCATACTCGTCACGACGATGAATTGCCAACGCCCAGAAGTGGGGAGGTGTCCAAATAAAGATGATCATCACCAACAACCAAGCGTTTGAATGCAGCTCGTTGGTGACTGCCGTCCAGCCCAATAGCGGAGGCATAGCGCCTGCGATCCC
The DNA here is from genome assembly GCF_902751245.1 of Vibrio sp. Vb339. NCBI lineage: Bacteria > Pseudomonadati > Pseudomonadota > Gammaproteobacteria > Vibrionales > Vibrionaceae > Vibrio > Vibrio sp. Vb339. The sequence continues at coordinate 1,818,617 of NZ_CADDIS010000001.1, forward strand.
TGCTATCACGATGTTCTGTGGCGTCGCTCGCTTCAAGTACATGGTATAGATGACCGCGTAGCCCAATAAGCTTGCAAAGGTTAACCAAGCCGTGAGTTGATTGACCCACACAACTAACGTAGCAAACCCAAGTAAGCCGATACCTGCTGCAAAGCTGAATACGCGCACACTGCTGAGCTCACCGGATGGTAAAGGACGTCGATTTGTTCGAGTCATCTGTCCGTCGATCTTTTTATCGATCAAATGGTTAAACGCAGCCGCTGAACCTGCCATTAACCCTATCCCAATCATTCCGAACAGAGTTTGTTGCAAAGGCAATCCATTCGGCACGGCCAAACACATCCCAACCAATGCCGTCAGTAACATCAAAGCCACCACTTTAGGCTTGGTCAGCGTTAAATAAACCTTCCAAGTAGCTTTGTTTTTTTCAGCCTTTTCGTTACCTAAAGCTATGTCATTGTTGGCTGCTATCTTATGATTTAAGGCTGCGTCTTGAGCCACCACCTCATACTGTGTTGACGTTCTACTGACCATGATTACCTCCTTGTAATACACTGTTCTTCACCAAGTTCTCACTCGATTTGCGTTGCCACACCACAAAATTGGTTACAACCATGCTGATGAGCAACATTGCTGCGACTAGGTTATGCAAAACCGCAACTGAGATTGGCAAGTGAAACCATACATTACTGATCCCAAGGCTGATTTGAGTACACAACACTATTGCCACAATCACGCTCAGCTTTTGGTGAGCTGCTTGGCCAAACTTCCATAACTGGTACACGACCATCAGCACCGTTAAGGTCGCCACAATAGCCCCGAACCTGTGCATGACATGGATGGTGAGCCTCGCGGGATACTCCAACACGCCAAACTCATAGTTATCGTGTCCATGTTGAGCAAAATCGAACGCATTTTTGAAATCGAGGTAGCTCATCCAGTTACCTTCACAAATAGGCAATTGGGTACACACCAAAGCGGCATAGTTTGACGATGTCCAACCACCAAGCAGTATCTGCCCAACCACAATGAGTAACCCAAACAGCGCCCAAAATTTAAGTGTTGGAGAATAAGAAGCCTCGCCAAAACGGCTTTGGAATTGAGACAAACGACAATAAAGCAGACACAACAGTGACAGCAACGTGAAGCCCCCCATCAAATGCGCCATAACCACAACGGGCATCAACTTGAGAGTCACCGTCCACATTCCAAGCAAAGCCTGAAAGATCACAGTAGCCGAGATAAGTAATGGAAGACCAACTGGTGTGATGTTCTTTTTAATACACCAAGCTACAACGACAAAGATGAGCAGCCCTAATGTTCCTGCAAAGTAGCGATGTATCATCTCTATCCAAGCTTTGTCTGCTTCGAGAGCTCGCTCGGGAAATTGCAGATTGGCTTGATTCACTGCTTGAGCATCAGAAGGAACGGTGATCTTCCCATAACACCCTGGCCAGTCAGGACAGCCAAGGCCAGCATCAGACAAACGTGTATAACCGCCGAGAACAATCACGGTAAGGGTTAACAAGATAGTTAATCTCATCACGAGCATCAGTAAATCAGGGGCTTTATTCTGCATCACTTATCTCCCTATACTTATTCTCTTTCGCTGCTTAAGCTCAAGCACTCGCGCCATCAACTACCCAACTCGTGACAGCTTAAGTAGCTTTCTTAAATCATGAATCATGCCTTTAGATTGGCTGACTAGCTGCGACGGGTCAGAAACGCTTTTGTACTCCATAACCAACTGTCCTAGCGGGTCAATAATGACAATAGAAGCCGGCGCAAACTCGGTACTTAACTGATCACCACCAGCTAACAAAGACAAATCCGGCTTATCAAGCGACCCCGTTAACGAATTACCTTCCGATACAAAAACAACGGCGGTCACTCGCTCTTTATTTTTCCCTAACGCCAAGTAGCTTTGATTCAAATAATGAAGCTGTTGTTCACACAAGCTTTCGCACTCCATCGGTGCGATATAACCCACAACCCAACCCTCTCCTGCCATGGGTACCGTTACGCCGAAATCCGCTAGTGTGGTTCTTGGTTCGACCAATTCGCCGGAGTTAGTGACACCTGAGGTGTACCAATTCTGGTCCAACACGGTTTTGGCAATAATCGCAGGTAAAGCAAAAATCAAAACTAATCCGATTAATACCAGACGTCCCTTAGTTCTTCGGTTTTTAAGCTCGGCCATGTTTGCATCGGTACTTTCCCTGTTCATTTGTGCTTGAGATTTATCCATCTTTCTTCCTTGTTGTAGGCGCTGCCTTTCAATCGCTATTTCAAGTGCCTACTTCTTATTGATGTGGCTATTTTTCTTAAAATATTGGAACCCAATCAACAACATCAAAAACAGAAGTACAGCAGCCATTACAAACCATTGAAACGAGTAACCAAAGTGCTTCTCAGATTTCATCACCGTCGGTCGCCATAACAACTCATAAGGCCAGGAATCTAAGCTCTGAGGTTGGAAGACAAAAGGCAGCACTTCTTGCCCTGTGTACTTTGATAACGCTGCTATGTTTAGGTTTTGGATTCTATTCGGTGCCGTGTTTTCTAAACCCAACTCATGACTTAAAGGATTAACTGAGCGTGTATACAAGCGCCCTGACATTTTGGTTGGTACAGTGATGCTTCCTAATTGCGGCAGTTCTCTTCTGTCATTACTTGCCGGAACAAACCCAAGATCGATCAACAACTGTTTTTCAGCCACTAAGGACTGGTTTTCATCTTCAAGACGAACCTTACCCAACATGTAAATCACATACCCTACCGTTCCTTCGTTTATCTGGTTGTCTAACAAGAGTATCAAGCCACTCGTATTGACTAACTCAACATCAGCCTTCAACCCGTTTAGGGTTTGAGGATTTAATGACTCTTGATTAGATAAACTCAGCTCTCGCATCTCAGAAATAACGACTTCTAAAGGTTGTGACGATAGCTGTGCTCTCTCAGCTAATTGCTGTTCATAACGTAATTTCTCGTTACCACGATCGAGTTGCCACAAACCTAACTTGATTAAAACGCCGACAGAAACCACAGTTAAAACAACCGCTATCCAAAAACCTTTACTGCGGAACTTGTGTTTATCATCAATCAATCGGTTTGGAGTTATCACTATGGCGTCATCTACCTTTGTACTGTTATTTAAAGTCGTATTGGTCGCTTTGCTGTTTTTTATCGCTTTCAATTTGATGAAAGGCCTAATCCAAATCGCCTCTGGTAAACACAATGGAAAAAGGCTCAGTCACTTCTTGGGGCGTCGTGTCATGTGGTCAGCCGTTGTCGTGCTACTTTTATTACTTGCTTTGGGATCAGGAGTGATAACTCCCAACCCTCGCCCCTATTAATCCCCTATAGGCTCAGCAGTTAAAGCACATAGACAAATACAAACAGGCCCAACCAAACCACATCAACAAAGTGCCAATACCAACTGCCCGCTTGGAACGCAAAGTGGTCTTTCGGAGTGAAGTGGTCTTTCGCAACCCTTGCCAGCAACACAATCAAAAAGATCGTCCCTAAACAGACATGTAAGCCATGAAACCCAGTCAGTAAAAAGAAGGTATTACCGTAGATGCCTGACTGAAGTGTCAGCCCCATCTCTTGATAAGCGTGAAGATACTCTTCAACTTGGAAGAACAGGAAGAAGCCAGCCAGAACAATGGTTATCTCCAACCAGACGATCAAAGCCATACGCTTATTTTGCTCAAGACTGATATGTGCCATGTGCAGCGTCACAGAGGAAAGCAGCAGAATAATGGTGTTCTTAAGAGGGATACCTTGCCAAGGCATGGCTTGTGTCGTTACGCCATCAGGGGTAGTCGTTAGTGGCCATATTGATTGGAACATCGGCCACAATACTTCATGGGTCATTTCATTATTGCCCGCACCACCAATCCAAGGCACAGAAATCATGCGAGCATAGAAAAGCGCGCCAAAGAAAGCGCCGAAGAACATGATTTCGGAGAAAATAAACCAACTCATTCCTTGTCTAAAAGAACGAGAAATCTGCTCAGAATAGAGACCACTCAATGATTCTGTGATCACATTGCTAAACCAACCTGCGAGCATGTAAAGCAGCACTGCAAACCCGACTAACAACACCGCTTTGCCAAATACTCCACCTGCGGCGTCGGTTCCCATGTTTTGCACCGTCAAGCCAGCGCCAACTGCGACCAAAAACAGTGCTACAGCACCCACCAATGGCCAGTGGCTTTGGTGTGGAACGAAATAGACTTCCTTTTTAGAACTCATCGCTCAACTCCTTTTGTTGATTCTGGTTCTGTAAATCCCTAGTTACTTGCGAGTGTGCTCGCTTTTGGTGAGCCAGATTGTAGTGTGCTCAATGTTGATGTAGTCACTTCAGGCTTACTTGCCTCTCCACTCACCTGACTCGTGATGTTAAACAGCGTATAAGAGAGCGTCAGCGTGTGTATCGATTCTGGAATATCTGGCTCAATGTAAAATATCAAACCCATTTCTGCGCTCTTGTGCCCGTCCAATGGCTGCTGATTAAAGCAAAAGCACTCCATCTTATTGAAGTAAGTTGCCCCCATACCTGGAGAAACCGATGGTACGGCTTGGCCAACCAATGAAGCTCCAGAAAGGTTTTTGGCAATGTAGTTAGTCTGAACCACCTCACCAGGATGAACCTCTAACACTCGAACCTCAGGCGAAAACTGCCATGGCATATCTGGCTTGATGTGGGACATGAATTCGACTCGAACCGTACGAGAATAGTCAGGCTGCATTCCCTGAGGTTGAACTGCGGAAACGGTATTGGTTTTACCATTTATCCCTAAAGCCTCACACATCACATCGTAGAGCGGCACCAAAGCGAAACCGAAGCCAAACATCGCAACCACGCTCAACACCAAGTAACCTGTCAGCTTTTTGGTCGATCGCTTATTAGACAGGCGCTTGGGTTGGGTTTTATCTTGATCGCTTTGCTTATCATTCATGGTCCTGTCCTCTAATCCACTTTCGGTGGATGAGTAAAGGTGTGGTGAGGCGCTGGGCTTGGTACTGTCCATTCAAGACCTTCAGCTCTATCCCAAGGCTTGCTTGGCGCAGGCTCTCCGCCTCTTACGCACTTAATCGCTAGCCATAAGAAAATCAGCTGAGACAACCCAAAGGCAAAGCCACCAATCGACACGACTTGGTTAACATCAGCAAACTGAATGGCGTAATCTGGAATACGACGCGGCATACCCGCTAACCCTAAAAAGTGCATAGGAAAGAACAGTACATTGACTGAAATCACCGACGTCCAGAAATGCCACAGGCTGAGCTTGTGGTCGTACATATGTCCGGTCCACTTAGGCAGCCAATAATAGGCGGCAGCCATAATCGAGAACACGGCACCTGTTACCAGAACATAATGGAAGTGAGCCACAACAAAATAAGTATCGTGATATTGGAAATCAGCTGGCACGATAGCGAGCATCAATCCAGATAACCCACCAATAGTAAACAAAACAATAAAGGCAATCGCAAACAGCATTGGGGTTTCAAAGGTCAAAGCACCCCGCCACATGGTCGCCACCCAATTGAAGACTTTCACACCGGTCGGCACCGCTATCAACATGGTGCAATACATGAAGAACAGTTCGGCAAATACTGGCATACCCGTGGTGAACATGTGGTGCGCCCAAACCAAGAATGACAGCAGTGCGATACTACAGGTCGCATAAACCATCGAGTGATAACCAAACAGGCGCTTACCACTGAATGCAGGTATGATTGCAGAGACAATACCAAAAGACGGCAAGATCATGATGTACACTTCGGGGTGCCCAAAGAACCAGAATATGTGCTGGAACATCACCGGGTCCCCACCACCAGCGGCATCAAAGAAGCTAGTCCCAAAGTATTTGTCAGTCAGTACCATGGTCACAGCCCCCGCGAGCACGGGCATCACAGCTATCAGCAAGAAAGCGGTAATTAACCAAGTCCATACGAACATCGGTAGCTTGAACCAAGTCATGCCCGGTGCGCGCATGTTCACTATGGTTACGATCACGTTAATCGCCCCCATGATCGAACTGATCCCCATAATATGAACTGAGAATACGAATAGCGCGGTACTGTCTGGGCCATAAGTTGTCGAGAGTGGCGCATAGAAGGTCCAACCAAAACTAGGGCCGCCCCCCTCTGTAAACAAAGATCCGATTAAGATTAGAAACGCAAAAGGCAAGATCCAGAAACTGAGGTTGTTCATTCTAGGCAACGCCATATCGGGCGCACCGATCATCATCGGAATCATCCAGTTAGCCAAACCCGTAAATGCAGGCATCACGGCACCGAATACCATGATTAAACCATGGACAGTAGTCATCTGATTGAAGAAATCTGGCTCAACAAGTTGTAAACCCGGTTGGAACAGCTCCGCACGGATCACCATCGCCATGGCGCCACCCGTTAAGAACATTGCAAAGCTGAACCAAAGATATAATGTACCGATGTCTTTATGATTGGTTGAATACAGCCAACGAGCCCAACCTTTAGGTGCCGCATGTGAGTCGTGATCATCAACAGGCAAATCATTATTGCCCAAGATGCCTTCCGCAGAATGGCTCAGTACTTGATCTTCTGCTGGAGCCGATTTCACCGGCTTATTGATTGGTGAACTCATAACTGATCCTTAGCATCATTTTGTGCATCATCCGTTGAGCTTTCAGAACTGCCTTCTTGCTTGGCCTTATAAGCGTTCACATCTGAAGCCTGAACAATATCGCCAGTGTCATTACCCCAAGCGTTTCGTTGATAAGTCACTACCGCTGCGATCTCTTTTTCAGTTAACTGATTATCGAACGCTTGCATCGCCGTACCGCCACGACCATAAACAATGGTGTCGATATGAACATCCACATCACCAAGGGCAATTGGACTTCCTTTGATGGCAGGGAATGCTCCGGGAATGCCCTCACCGTTTGCTTGGTGACAAACCGCACATCGAGTTTTGTAAACCTCTTCACCGATGGTATTCAACTCCGCCAAGGAAAGTGACGCATCTAATGCATCTTTCGCGGCTTGTTGCTCGGCTATCACCAACTCTTTCTGTTCCGCTAGCCATGCGTCAAACTCGTCTTCTTCCATGGCATGCACCACTATCGGCATGAAACCATGAGCGCGGCCACACAACTCTGCACACTGCCCGCGGTAAACACCGGGCTCATCTATCTTTGTCCAAGCCTCATTAATAAAACCCGGAATGGTATCTTTCTTAACGGCGAATGCTGGCACCCACCATGAGTGAATCACATCGTCAGAAGTCATCAAGAAACGGACTTTACGGTCAACAGGCAGTACAAGCGGCTTATCAACTTCTAGCAGGTAATGCGCGCCTTTCACTTCGAGGCCTTCAATCTCTTTGTCACTGGTCGCTAGAAGGCTGAAAAATTCGACGTCTTCACCAAAATAGCTGTAATGCCATTTCCATTGTGAACCAGTGATTTTAACGGTCAGGTCTGATTGGGAGGTATCTTCCATCGCTATCAAAGTTTTGGTGGCGGGTATCGCCATAGCGATGAGGATGATAATAGGGATGATGGTCCAAAGAATTTCGACTTTCGTGCTTTCGTGAAAATGGGCAGCAACGGCGCCCTTCGATTTCCTGTGCCTCAAAATCGAATAAAACATCACACCAAAAACCACAAAGGCAATCGCACAACAGATGTAGAAGATCAGCATATGAAGTTCATACACCTTACCACTGATCTCAGTGACGCCTTGAGTCATGTTGTAATCACTGCTTGCATGCACTAAAGGCGATACTAAAAGCACAACAAAACTCTTCAAAAGCCACGTTAGCCTAACCAGTAATCTTTTCAAAAGATCTCTCCTTATCCTTCCTAATTGGATACTTGCGACCTAAATGTCGTTGCGAGCTGGACAACATTCATTGTTATTCCGGCTACACATGAAAAGGCTGAATCTCAATCTACAACTCACATGGAACTAGCCTGTGAGCGGGCTACTGTCCTCATATAACCTACGAACTAATACGGTTCAAAAGCGTTGGAGGTTTCCATGAAAGATTCAAAAACGGCGAATTTGTTAAATTTTGTTATATTTATGTAAAAGGCTAGTTAGTGATATCCAATTGTTCAAGGTAAGTTTACTTACTAAACAGTCAATTATTTGAAGTGGCTTAATCTACGTGCCCTCTTGCCGTTGGAATTTATTTTATATCGAGTTTTACGATTGCTTTCATGGAAATGATAATCAATATCACTTAAATTAAATCAACAGTAAGTCATACAGACATTAATAGGTTTAGTGATTATGCAAGATGCAATGAATTGGTTAGCGAGAGACCCAGACCCAAGAACTCGTGAAGAACTTCAACACCTCATCGATGAGGGAATGCACGACGAACTTGAAGACCGCTTTACCCAACGATTAGAGTTCGGAACGGCAGGACTTAGAGGCAAAGTTGGATGCGGGCCAAATCGAATGAACCGTTTAGTCATACAGGAAACAGCAACTGGACTCGGCCACTACTTAATCGAACATGTCGCTAATGCGACCATTCGCGGTGTGGTCGTCGGTTATGACGGCCGTTTAGATTCAAAGCAGTTCGCGATTGATACCGCTTCCGTACTCACGGCTTTAGGCATTAAGGTTTACCTAACCTCTAACGTCGCGGCGACCCCTATCGTTGCCTTTGGCATTGAACACTTCAACGCCGCCGCTGCTGTTGTGGTGACTGCCAGTCACAACCCGCCGGAATACAATGGTTTCAAAGTGTACTGGGAGAATGGCGCTCAAATCATTCCTCCTCACGACGCGGGTATTGCCGCTGAAATCGATATCGCATCAACCAAGCCGCTCCCTTTAATGAGCTTAAGTGACGCTGAAACGCAAGGTAAGTTGGTGTGGTTAACTGAAGGCTATTATCAAACGTACCGCGCTGCGATCAATCAGAGCCCATACGTGAGTAAAGAGATCGAATCGGCGAAAACCACCATCACCTATACCGCAATGCATGGTGTCGGCGCACAAATGGCGGAAGATCTACTTCATGATTCTGGTTTCCATAAGGTATTCAGCGTTGCAGAACAAAGAGAGCCCGATGGTAACTTCCCGACCGTCAACTTCCCGAATCCAGAAGAAAAAGGCGCGATGGATCTGGTGGTTAACTTAGCAAAAAGTGTCGATGCCGACATTGCTTGTGCCAATGATCCAGATGCAGACCGATTTGCCGTTGCAGTGAGAACAGATGGTGGCTCATACAAAATGCTAACAGGTGACCAAGTCGGCGTGCTATTCGCTCATTACTTATTGTCAAAACCTCACACCAAAAACCAATTAGTTGGTAACAGCATCGTCTCATCCACCTTGCTAGAAAAAGTGGCTCAATCCCATAGTGCGACTTATTTCCAAACGCTGACAGGTTTTAAATGGTTAGCGAATATTGGCATGCAATTGGAAGATGATCAGAACGAGTTCTTGTTCGCCTATGAAGAAGCATTAGGCTACACAATTGGTACTCAGGTACGAGACAAAGATGGGCTGTCTGCTATCGTCGTGTTTGCTCAATTGGTTGAGGAGTTAAAATCGCAAGGTCGAACCGTTTGGGATCTTCTCGCTCAGATTTCATTTGAACATGGTGTTCATACCAACGCTCAACGAAGTATTGCCCTGGACCCAGATTCACCATCGATTGGTTCTAAGCTCCGCTCGGCACAGCCTAAAGCAATCAACGGTGTCGCTATATCTGTAATTGAAGATCTGCAGTCTTCTTTACGCTTCGTCATTGGAGGCAATACGGAAGCCATTAACCTGCCTGCAAGTGACGTACTCATCTATCACCTCGAGGATGGGTCACGCATTATCGTAAGACCTTCAGGCACAGAGCCAAAAGTGAAGGTCTATTATGAAACGGTGACAAAGTTTGAAGGGACAGAAACCTATGACGACACTCGCCTACGCGGTGAGCAGTACATGGAGAAACTGATTGAACAGCATCAACAAGAGTTGAACTCATAGCAGTTAGCGCGTTCAACATGTAACGGTTAAATATATAAAAATGGACGCTCGAAGCGTCCATTTTTGTCTCAGCGGCTAACCACGAGAAGATGTTTGATTTGATTCGTCTACGAAGTAAAGAAAGAAGACAACATCCAGATAGCTAACACGATGAAAACTCCGCCCATGACTTTCTGTTGATAGGTACGAAACTTCGCGTTTTCTACCAGAGACTTACCAATCGTACCCACTAACGCCACCAACAAAAAGTTAAACGTTAAGCCGAGAACATTCAGCAATAAACCCAGAACGAGCATCTGCTCACCGGAAGTCGCTTCAATATTCGTCGACACGAACTGAGGCAGAAACATCACAAAGAAAACCAAGGCTTTTGGATTAAGCAGGTTACTAATAAGCGCTCTTTGGTAATAGGCTTTTGCTGCAAAGTTATCGCTTAACTCAGGAGCATTACCCTGCTCTGTTCGAAGGCAATCCCACCCCATCTTCAACAAGTACGCGCCGCCTAATAAATGTAGAGCTTTAAGCGCTATTGGGCTCATTGCGATCAATGCTGAAACACCCATCGCTGCCAATACTGTCAGGATGATTCCGGAAGTTGCGTTACCTAAACTTGCGAACACACCAACCTTGCGGCCATAACTCATACTTGAGCTTGCGATGAGTAACATATCTGGGCCAGGTAAAAGAAGAAGTGCAACAACGGCTGTCAAGTAAACAGGTAAGATGGCTAAGTCGATCATGGGTTTCAGTATTGATAAAAACGGAGGCGGATTTTATATCAATTACTAACACCCTTCCAGATGCAATTAGTTGTAAGGTGGCAAACTGTACGAATTAAAAACTAATTTTAACCATTTAAACCAATTTATTAACTAAAAATAGAGTATTAATTAACTCGCTACCCACTCAATCTCAATCAATGTCGTTTCACCACACTTTAGACGGCCAAGGAAGATATCACCTCGATGGACCTCACCAACACCTTTAGGTGTGCCTGTCATTACAACATCACCATCAAGCAAAGTCGTATAAGAAGATAACTCTTCGAGGATAGTTTGTGGAGAGTAAAGCATCTGCTCTACATGCCCTTTTTGAACGCGAACACAGTTAATAAACAGCTCTAGATTTAAGTCAGAGAGAGCTAAGTTATCAATGGGTACAAAACGGCTCAAGACAGCGGAACCATCAAACGCCTTGGCGCGCTCCCAAGGTAGGCCTTTCGCTTTTAAGCTACTTTGTAATTCACGTTTGGTGAGATCTAGTCCTAAACCTACAGCGGAGTACTGGCTATTTTCAACGATAAAACAGATTTCTGCTTCGTAGTGCAGCGCTTCTTGATGAAAAGAAGACAGAGATGACGTAACACTGGTGCTCGGTTTATTGAAAACCACCATTGAGTCTGGGATTGCGTTATTGAGCTCTTCGATGTGATCGACATAGTTACGCCCAACACACAGCACCTTAGTTGGGGTTGCTGTTCGTTTCGAATTCACCAGCTGTTCCTGATCGACAACACTACTCATAGTTTATCCCTGAACTATTTTTTTGGAGTGGAGAGTTTAACGCATCATAAAATGAGAGTCTTCGACAAGATGGTTACCAATATCTAAATTCTGATCTTTAGCTCAATTAAATGATTTAAATACTTTTATCCGAAGATCGCGACATATAAGAACTGATGACAAGAGCCATAGCTTCGTAGACAAAATGAATAGCAAGGGAACATGAAGGAAAAGCTAAAACAGGTGCGTATAGAACGAAAGAAGCCCTCTCAAACCAAAAAACTTGAGAGGGCTTAGCATGGTGTCTAGGACAGTATCCGAAAAGGTAAATTTAAGGAGTAAACACTATGCTAAATAAGTCTGCGACTTATAGGTAGTAACGACCACCGATAGTCCACTTGTCATCAGTATTACGACCGTTGTCGTCATTTAGGTCGAACTGGTAACCAGCGTAACCAACAAACTTAGGAGTGAAGTTGTATTCAGTTTGAAGAGCTAGCTCTTCACGAGCTGTTTCTTTTGACTCGCCTGTAGCTACACGACCTTCAACCATCTCGTAGTTGATGATGAAGTTTAGGCTGTTGTCTAGTGCGTATGCAGCCAATAGCTCGTATGCGTCACTTTCAGCTAGAAGGCCCGTCACTGTAGTTTTATCAGTACCTACGGTTTCAGATGCTGATGTAGAGTTCATGAACTCGTTAGAAGCGTATACACCTGCTAGGTAAAGACCTTTACCATAAGAGCCGTATGCAGCAGAGAATACGTGAGATGATGCAGTTTCCGTCTCACCCATCATCTTGATGTCACCAGTGTTGTAACCGTAGCCAAGTTTAGCACCCATGATCTCGTAACCTAGAGTTACTTGAGTACGATCCTTAACTTCAGTGTTTAAACCGTATGTGTAAGATTCATCAGTAATGCCTGTAGCATCTGAATCTGTTACTGAGTAGATATCAGAAACAGTTTGAGTACCCTGCCAACCTAGACCGATAGTAACTTTACCAGCTTCACCTAGTTCAAAACCGTTGCGGTAAGAAACCATTTTGTCTGCACGACCAGTACCAAGAGCACCGTGGTTGTCGTAGATAAAGTCATTCGCGAATGCGATTGGCATATCCGCAACACCCGCTACGTCGTAGTAAGGAGCCCATTGAGTACCCACTACTGCGCGACCAAAATCATCGTGAGTAAGACCGACGTAACCTAGACGAGTTGTAAACGTCTCTTCACCACCTTCAAGGTAGTTAAGTGCCCATTCGCCTTTAGCGTCAGCAGTAAAGCCGTTACTCAGTTCTTGAGTAGCGTTAAAGTTGATACGTGGTGAGTTAGCACCTACATCTGTATCGCCGTTCTCAGAACCATTTAGGTTTACTGAAACGTGGCCGCCAACAGAGAATGTTGTGCCGTCTTCGTTGTAAAGTTCTACTGCAACTGCCTGTGTACCAAATACTGCACCAGAAATTGCTAGCGCTAAAAGTTTCTTATTCATTGTCATATCCATTATGTAACTGGGTGAGTTATTCACTAACAACCTCGTGCTTACGGAGAAGTTGTTACCTGCATTTAACAAGCAGCTCAACCGTAATATACGAATGGCAGGAAAGTTGCATTAAAATATATAAAATAAAAAAAATCGACCTGTCAAAAATAAAAACACCTTTAAAACAAAGTGATAGACGAGGACCCACTGACAAATCCTTTCATCTTTTTAGACAAGTACTTTGATTATTTTTGATTTTTTAATCACTAATAAAGCATTAAAAATCGAACCGACGATTCACTCATCAGACCATTGAGGTACACACCTTTCCCATTAAAACATTTTGTAACATTTAGAACTCGACTGAAATATTTAGCTTTGTGAAACAATTCTCGATTTGAGCTAGGAAGAGTGGCTCAATAGAAAGTTCACTGGAGAAAAGACAAAAAAAGGGCAACCAATCAGCGACTGGTTGCCCTTCATAACTCATCATTGAACTCTTATTTGAAGCAAACCTCAGCCCAACGAGCTAAACCTGCAGTTACTGAACCGAAGTAATTACCACTCACAATCGGTACTTTCGGCACAGCTTGTTGTACGGCTTCACGAAGTATCGGTGAACGCGCTGAACCACCCGTCATGTAGATTACGTCTGGCTTTTTCTGGCCTTGTTGAATCGCCTCTTTAACCAACTCAACCATCTTAGACTTTGGTGTTTCAATCGCTTCAACCATCTGTTCGACTGAGATATCTACCTCGACCAGTTCAGAGGCAACATTAATCGCAGCACGATATTGAGAGGATTCTGCCAGCGCAATCTTGGCTTCTTCCGCTCTGCGCACAATACCGTAGCCCAAGGTGTCGTGATAAACCTTCATCAAACGTTCTAGCTTTTGAGGCTCTGACGCTTCTTTACGAAGTAATTTCAATGCTGCTAAGTTTTCTCTTGAATAGAAATTCTTTTGAGCTTCAACATTATTAATCGCAATTGGATTCCAGAATTGAGTCAGTGGCATATCGATACCCGAAATACCTTTGCTTCCCATACCAAAAGGTGACATCAGTTGTTTGAACGCGAGATAGATATCGAGGTCATTACCCCCTACCCTTTGCCCACTGTGTGCCAACAAGCTCTGGGTACGGTCTGCCTTACCAGACCAAGTTGGTCCCATTTCTAATAATGAGCAGTCGGTGGTACCACCGCCAATATCGACAACCAATACCGTTTGGTTTTCAGTTAAGGTGCTTTCGTAATCAAGACCTGCGGCTACGGGCTCAAATTGAAAAGCGATATCAAGGAAACCGGCACGCTTAGCTGCGCGAGACAGTATGTCTTCAGCTTGTCTGTTCGCCTCTTCACCACCTCGACCGTGGAAGTTGATTGGTCGGCCGATAACAGCTTGCTTGATCTGTTCTTGAGTCGTGAGTTCGGCTTGATGCTTGATATTTGCCATCATGGCACACACTAAATCTTCGAAGAAACTCACCTGAACATCATGCAGTCCACTCGCGCCAAGGAAAGACTTAGGAGACTTAACGTAATAAACATCGCGAGGGTCTTCTAAATATAAGTCCAACGCAGCCTGACCAAATGCCATGTCTTCTGGCACTAAGTCGATACTCTCTTCTCTGTTCAGAGCAATCGCACGTCGTAATACTTGCTCACCGATCGCATCACTCGGCTTGATATTCAAGTGACGGAATAGATGTTCAGAAACACTCTCACGAGTAGGCGCAAACACGGTTGAGGGGATATAGTGGTTGTTACCTTCGAGCGGTAACAGGCTTGGCTCTCCATTAACCATCGCCGCGACAGAACAGTTCGCTGTTCCATAATCAAATCCAATAAACATAATATCCCCCACTCTACAAAAGGGGCGAGATGCTACATGAAAAGCCTAAAAATTACGAGGTCATTTCTAAATTTAACTGAGTAATTTCTTAGCCTAACGGCTCTTCAAGAAGAAACAAATATGCTACATTTCAGCCCAAATGAATCACAGGTTAGAAAAATGAAAACACCTTGCCGAGCGGCTTGTAAAAATAATGGCGGAATGTGTAGTGGCTGCTTTCGAACAATGGATGAGATTATTAGCTGGAAAGGCTTATCTGAAGAAGAGCAAACGTCGGTTATGGATAATCTTACAGGTGCGAGTTCGACTCACCAATGTCCACAGTGTAATGAGCCAGCTCAATGCGATATCAGTGCGGGCAAAGAGACGTGTTGGTGTTTTGAGCTAGAAAAACGAGATACTAGCGATATTCCAAAGGCTGGAGTTTGTATGTGTCGTAAGTGCTTGTCTGCCCTGCCTATTCAGTAGTTTAGAACCTATTCAGCAAGTTACTAGTTAACAAGTTACGAGCCGGTTCAACATAGACAAAAAAGCGAGAAGTTGTGTTCTCGCTTCAAAATACTGACATTAAGTTTCAACCTAATCGTTACCAGGTTAGTGTCTACTTCGCTTTTGCAATAAGCGCAGGTTGAGAAAACTGGATACCATTCCAGCCATGAACCATGAAGTTACGAATATTTTGATGGTCGCTGTTCTCAGGAAAACCTAGCACGTCGTTACGATAAAATTGACCAAAACAAGCAAGTGTTTGCTTTGCTGATAGGCCTTGCTCTAAACCAAAAGCAAAAATCTTACACGAACCATTATTCTGCCCTGCAGCGTTCACTACCTCACCATTGCGAAATTCGCTCTCAGAAAAATCATAGTGAGCTTCGATCACTTGCATTGTATCTTCAAATTGCACGGCTTCTGGGGTTTCAGCCAGAGTATTCAATAAGGTTTCCAGTTCCATTTACTATTTCTCCATCAAGTATATATCTGTCAGCAGTGTATCTTGTTTTACGACAAGAGTAAGCCGTTGTTTACTTGAGATAGCGATTCACTTTTTTGTTGTACGCTGCTAATTACTTCAATGAAACTAATGACATAGTTTTATCAGGGCGTTATATTATTTTATCAAACGATTAACATTGTTCAGTAACGAATATGCATAAAGATAAAAACTTAGAACTGTTCAGATACCTAAAGCCAGGTACAAAAACAGCAGGTGTATTGGAATTTGGCCCAGACGACTCAATCCAGATCAGTACGCTTTATATCGGACACAAAGAAGATCAGTACCTTATCCTAGAGCTTACGCAAAAAGCGACAGAAGCGCTGACACTGAGAAAGCTCACAAACGTTGATATTATTGTTCGTGCGATTACCGACACCGAACTTGGGCACATTGTCGCGTTCAAAACCAATGTACTGGCTCATATCACCTCACCAGCACATCTAATCTTCCTTCGCCCACCCTCAAACTTTGCAACCAAGCCTATTCGTGAACACGAAAGGTATAAGGTACGTCTCAGCTGTGAAGTCACTTTCGATACCTTGTCGCTGGATGCCACTCTGGTCGATTTTTCAGCGTCAGGCTGCGGTATCTATCTTACCCAGCAATCAGATATCGATGTCGGCTGGAAGATAAAAGTTAATTCTGACTTAAATGAGTACTTAGCTGACGATCTTGTCTACAAAGTGGTGAGCAAGAAAAGGCAAAGACAAGGCTGGCTGTTAGGTATCCAATTCCCTGAACACCTAGACATGAGTGATGAGTTGAAAACGCTACTGTTGGAACAAGCCTTTGTCTCAGGATCTATATAAAGACAGACTCGATATAAAAACAGACTCATCAAGGTTTGTGTGGCGACACAAGTTAGCCACGCCTATTTAATAGAGTCCATTTAAGAGCACTAAGTTAAAGCCTAGTGCTCTGTGTCATTCCAGTATGAGTTTTTGAAATGAACAAACGCTTGGTGGAGCGACTCTTCTTTAATCGGTTTTACAATCACGTAATTCGCCCCTGCTGCCATAAAGCTGTCTCTTGTCGACTCTTGAGCATCAGCGGTACACGCATAAATAGGGGCTGACACCCCAATCTCACCTCTTAGTTGCTGAGTGGTTTCTACACCACCGAGATTAGGAAGCTGGTTATCCATCAAGATCAAGTCATAGGTAATCGTCTTAGCCATCTCAATCGCTTCTAAACCATCTTTTGCCCAAGTGACGACCATGCCATATTTCTTACAGAAAGCCTGAGCAATAAAGGCGTTGGTGTGATTATCTTCCACCAGCAACACGTTCAAAGATCGACTAAACAACGCCTCTGGCTCAACCTCAGCTTGTTTCTTAACATCGACTAATAGCGGCTTGGCGTGTACGACCACTGGAATTTCTATCGTAAACTCTGAGCCTTGATCTATCACGCTGCGGACTTGAATGTCCCCTTCCAGCATATCGACCAGATTTTTTACAATCGTAAGTCCTAAACCAGTGCCACCATATTCACGAGTCGTGGTCTCTTCTGCTTGCACAAAAGGTTCAAAAACAGCATCAATTTTGCTTTCATCAATACCAATTCCGGAATCTTGCACTCGAACGATTAAGCTGGCGTGATCAGAGTTAAGGATACTCTCGAGCTCAAAGCTGACGGAGATACCGCCTTGATGAGTGAACTTAAGGGCGTTGCTCAACAGATTAAACATGATCTGGTTGAGGCGCACTTGGTCGGTGTTGATTTCGATGTCATCAACCAAGTGGTTCACAATGGTAAATTCGACGGATTTATCTTCACACAGCGGGCGATAGATGCTGTCTAAGGTATTAACTAACTCCTCTAAACGGAAGTCTTTCTTTTGAATATTAAACTGCCCTTGCTCAATTTTTGAGAAGTCCAAGATATCGTTAAGTACCGCCAGTAAATGTTCCGCACTATTACACAGTACATCCACCTGCTCGCGATTATCTTCATTGTGCATAGAGCGCTTGAGCAGCTGAGACACACCGAGAATACCGTTGAGCGGGGTGCGAATCTCGTGACTCATCTTAGCTAGAAAGTCTGCTCGCACATTCGCAAGATGCTCAGCTTCTTCTCTTGCTCGATCAGCCTGTCTTTCCGCCTCGATAAGCTTAGTAATATCTTGCCCTTGTACCACCACACCTGTGATGCCGTGTTCCACGCGAATAGCAGACATGTTCCAACGAAACACCTTTTCACCAATGGGTACGTTAATACCCGTCAGTTTAGAGCCTTGAACCACCATTTGAATATTAGGCAGCATACGATGCTCAAACTCTTGAGCAATTGGACCATAATTGTCATCAGCATCGAACAACGCCATACGAGCGGCGGGGTTCATCTGAATCAAGTCGCCTTTCTCAGACCAAACCAAAATAGGTGAATGAGCAAAGTTAAAGAGATCTTGGAACTTTTGATTCTGTTCCGATAAGCGCTCAAAGGTGTCTTCAAGGGTGCAACCAATATGGTGGAATTCGAAAATGTTAGAGCCATCAAACTTATTGTACTCCTCGCCATCACTTGCTGAGCGAGTGAAATCCATCAGCTTATCTAGCTCAGCAGCAACCCTTCTTTGGATCCAAGTTCGAGCAAAGAAAGACATCAATATGATCACCACAATCACCACGATAATCGCACGCTGATAATTTTCTTCTAACGCAATGAAGTTATTGTTCTTTTGAACGGCTCGAATGATTAAAGGGGTTTCAACCGCGTTGATCTTAATGGTTGCGATGGTAACGAAATGACGCGGCAACTGTTCGTACATTTGGTAATTGAGGATGTCAGTAATGGTGTAGCTTTCATCACCACTGAATGTCGATGTCACCGGTGTACCGTGCGCTTCAATAACGATATTTTCGCAGTTACTGCCTTGTTGAATTGACTCAGCCAAAGAGAAGTTATTATCAAGCACGATGGCGATATAGAGCTGACCAAGCACTTCCCCAGTAGCGTTATCAACAATAGGGGTACGGCGAGCCAACAAGTGACGCTTACCTATATCTGTCCTTAGTTTAATAAAATGCCAATTACTGCTGAACGAAACCTCATCAGAAATGTGTTTTAAGTTGGACTCATCTAAACCATAGAATTGGCTGTTGCCGTCTTCCCAAGCTAAACCATCATGGGTAGAGACAAAGCGTAAATCTGGTGCATGATCAGGTTCACGTTGGTCAACACCAAAGAAAAAGTAGCTCAGAATCTCGTCATTACCGGTATCAAAATACTCTCTGAGAGTTTCACTGTGTGAGCTACTGTCTTGATGGATTTGCAGCACCGACAAACGATAATCAAACATGTTTTGGATCAGGCTTGAGGTTTGCTGAACCGTTCGATTCGTCTCTTGCTGTACGATGTTACTGCTGGTTTCATAATTATGAATAAGCACGCCAAGTGCCATCACGCCTATCACCAAAATAACGATACGCGTAATGAGTCTAGCTAAAGTGTTTCTAGGTGTACTGGCGTAGCTTTTCTTCATTATTGACCTGAGTACCTAAATGCTCGCTGTTTAAGTTCTGAAATACGTTCTGGCGAATCTTCCTTGGTCACAATTTCAAATTCACCAGAGTAAACGGTAGGCACTTCCAAACCGGCTAGATCCCACTTAATCGCCTCTGCCATCGCAATGCCCGTATCGTCGTTCATACGCATGACAGTGACATCTAGGTCGCCCCTTGCAATGGCTTCAAGTTCAGCAGAACCGCCTCCCCAACCATTCACTAAGATGTCTTGGCCCGATTCACGAATCGCTTCCATTGCACCGAGAGCGACATCCGTTGAGCATGCATAGATAAAGTCTAGATCCTTATCGTTCTCTATGCTGATTTTAGCCGCTTGGTAGCCACTGTCTTTGTTTGATTTAGTGTAAAACGAAGACTTAAGGGTAAAGTTGGTATCCGTATTCACTTCATGGATAAAAGTATCTCCACGCGCATCACTAATATAGCCTTGTGAGTAATACAAAACAGAATACTTACTGTCTGGTGGACTTACTTGTTTAAAATAGTCCGCCAGTTTTAAGCTGCCTGTCGCATGGTCAAAACCCACATACATAAATGGCTGTCTATCTGCCCAAGCTCGCACTGGCGTCGTGATATTTTGAAGAATCAGTTTGGTGTCCGTAGAGGTCAACACGTGTTCAATAAACTTGCGGTGGCGCGTGGTATCTAGCGTGAAAATCAAATAATCCGTCTTGTTTTCAATCGCTTCTTGCAACGAAATACTCTGCTGCGCGAGATCGGCATTAATACGGGTAAACACTTGATTTATTTGGTAGCGGATCTTCAGCCTATCGAGACGTTTCTCAAAAGCTTGAATATTACGAACCCAGTAATCCGAGATCTGTTGACCCGGATACACCACGGAAATCGTAATCGGCTCGTCTTGGATTCTTCTCAGTGGCACAGGGTGATTTTGTACAGCCTCGACCATTTTATCGGTCAATGCTCTTTGTTCTGGAAAAGTGGAAAGATAATCTTGGTATTCCCAGTACCCATTGAGGACATGAGTACCATGGGAGAGAGCGGACGCAGAAAATACGGCAAGTCCAAACAACATCAGTAAACGTTTCATATTTTTCTCGTTTTATATGAGCTACTTTGGCTCATTTTTTTAACCTAGCATGACACCATCTCTTTGTATGGCTAATGGATATTATGTAGGACAACGATGATAAATGATAGCGTCTAACACTAATTAGAACGACATTCTAAATGAGCAATATGTTAATTTGGAATGGAGATTAACAACAACGAGTTCAATCATGATTTCAGCCCATTCACGGTAAGAGTAATTACCATTTAAATTCATAAGCTTAGCTTAATTTATTATAGGCCCTTACATTATTAAGATTTAATCAATAACAAACATTTTGGCTATGAATTATGAGACTTCGATATATTGAATTTTGTCTTTTTGCCACTCAATAATCAATTTGAGTGATACCAATTTTTCTTTGCGGGATTTGGGCAATTGCTTGATCGCGTATTCGGTTTTCAATGCTTCACTTTTTGAGCCAACATCAAAACTCCAAACCAACTTAAGCGGGCCTTTACCTTTTAAAGCTTTGGCACCTTTACCGGTTTGATGTTGTTCAAATCGACGTTCTAGATTGTTCGTCACGCCACAATAAAGGGCATTGTGACGATTGCGGATCAAATACACGACCCAATCCGCATTTTTCTCAATGTCTGACATTTAAAGCAGTGATTCAACCAGAGCCTTAAGCTCTGCCACTTCTGCTCGTAGGCTTGCTACTTCAGACTCAAGTTCTTCAAATTTTTCACTCGTTGCAGAGGGTGCAGCCGCGCTTACTGATGCCGTCGCAAACGCTTCAACATCCACTTCGCCGCTCAACAAGTGCTGGTAGCGTGATTCACGTTTACCCGCTTCGCGTGGTAGCTTGACCACTAAGGCACCTGCTTCTCTTGCAGCTAGCTTATCTAATGTTGCTTCTACCTCTTTCACATCACTAAAGTTTGCAAGGCGACCCGTTCGAGTACGAAGTTCACCGGGTGTTTGCGCGCCGCGCAGTAACATACAACAGATGATTGCACGCTCTTGCTCTGTAAATTGCAGATCACCGAACTCAGTGTTGCAGAAACGATGCTGATACTTATTAACGCGGCTATTGAAGCTGCTCTCATCGCTCACCATGCGACGTCCGATTAAGCCATCAACAGCATCTAAAACATCTGACTCAGAAAGAGAGAGAACAGGTTCACGGTTACTCTTTTGATTACATGCCGTGGTTAAACTGTTCAGTGTCAGTGGGTAATGATCGGGAGTAGTGACTTCTTTCTCGATCAAACAACCGATAATTCTCGCTTCGATTGGGGAAAGTACTGTGTTCATCGTTTTTCCTTTTTATTATTTTGATAATTCCATCTCAACACCTAACAATGCAGTAACTAGTGTTCAGACAAAATTGGTACCCGTTTCTTTCTGCCCTGTTCATCAATCATTATGATCTTAGAACGGTTTAGCTCTATTTCCACGACTTCCAAATAAGTACGCTCTTGTACATACGCATCACGAAGCTTGTTTTGTTCTGCTGAAGATTCAGTGACATTGTCGTCCAATTCTTCGTTTTCCAATTGTTGTTGATTCATTTCACATTTCGTATCAATGCAGTATCTACATGGGATACTAACTTGAACGGTAAGATAAAAACAATCACACATCGACGAGAGTGACGAATAATTAAACAACCTTACTTTTGCTTTGATCTAAAGACTGTTACATCATCAATTGATGTGCTTTAATCAGAACCAGACAACGTATTTGACGAATAGGAAAAGGAATCTATGAGCAGCGTATTTGAAATTGTTAACCAAGCACGACGTAAGAACAAACTTAAGCGTGAACTTTTAGACAACGAAAAGAAAGTTCGTGACAACCGTAAGCGTGTCGACCTTCTTGATAACCTACTTGATTACATCAAGCCAGAGATGACGCACGACGAGATCCTAGGCATTATCAAAAATATGAAAGCTGACTACGAAGACCGTGTTGATGACCACATCATCAAGAGCGCTGAGATTTCTAAAGCTCGCCGTGACATCAGCCGTCGCATTCGTGAACTGACAGAAGAAGACAAGCAAATCCAAGGTAAGAAATAATCTCACCTCGTTGATTAACTTGTAATAATGTTAGTAACCCACTCTTTGTAGTGGGTTTTTTTGTACCTAAATTCTAGCGTCTATACTTAAGCGTACCTAAGTAACCGCATGAAACTGAACAACCATAGAACACTGAACCACTATAGAAAACGAGCAACCGTAGGAAGAAAAATAACTAGGTGAACATCAGCGATGGAGAGACCTTATGTACGCAAGTATTCTGATTACCTTAGCCTTATCAACCTCACAGCCCTACCCTGAAGAATTTGAACGACTGTATACAGAAGAGACGGAAATTACTTATGACGATCTCGTTGTCGACGTTCATGGCTACAAAGTCCCGACTCGCTCAGCGTTTAGAGGTTGGATGCTTCTAAATCACGCAGAAGACCAAGTGAGAGAAATCGGCCAGCAACTCAAAGACGCCGGCATTACGCAGAGTATGCCTTTGCATCTCGTTCTGCTGCAAGGGACAGACTGGGCAATGAGCAACACCACCTTGTTTACCCTGCCTGATAAGAAAAACGTACCCAACATGATCAAGACGTTGAAGTACATACAACAATACATTGAACCAGAAATTGGCGTCGTGATTCCCGTGTCTGGTGAACGTTCTAAGCTCTACAACCAACAAGCTGGCGGTGCACTGCGAAGCAAGCACTTAGAGTTCTGTGCCTTAGACCTCGTGCCTGCAAATGACATTACTCGTGAAGATCTACACGTGAAACTCAAAAAGATTCATTCGGAATTCGGGCAAAAAAATAACGTTGGGCTGGGTTTATATTCTGGTGTTCGATTCCACATCGATACGTGTGGGTTTAGACAATGGTAAATAAACACGATCGAGTCATAAAGACTTACAGCTAGTGCATGTCATTTAGACTCCGAAAATAATTGAAATTACATAAAACCATGATTTTAAATGAAAATTAAAACTGGAACGCTAATTGCTATTAATAACAAGTATCATAATTATTAATAGCAATTAGGAATTCAATATGAAGACGATGACTCAACGCTTTCAAACTCTGCTTTCTGTTTCAAACTTCAGTCTAGCTATCACAACCTTGCTTATGCTTCTCAGTATTATCGTTGCTTATCCAATGGCCGATCACTTCTCACTGCCAATTCAAATCGTCGCCCATATCAGCACCATCTTAGTCGCAGCCTTGCTGAAAATCAGCTATGTCGGTCGTTGCCTTGCACAATACAACCTTGGATTGGAAGTTCGTTAACTCGCGTCGCGCTAGCCTTGATACGGGAGCCCTTAGACAATATCAAGGCTACTGAAAAGATCGTACAGTTGGTGAGATTTGTAGGGTTTCGGTAAGTAGGCATTCATACCAGCTTCAAAACAGTCTTTGATGTCTTCTTCTAGAACACTGGCGGTTAAAGCTATGATGGGTAATGGTGTGACTTGTTGATCGGCTTCCCACTGACGAATCGCACGAGTCGCCGTTATACCATCCATAACAGGCATCATGCAGTCCATTAAGACCGCATCAAACTGAGCACCCTGAGTGATGACATCGACCGCTTCTTGGCCATTACTGGCAATCAAATATTCATAACCCGCTTGCTCAAGGAAGAAGCTCGCTATTTTTTGATTCATCAGATTGTCTTCAACGATCAAAATGCGTCGATTCAGAGAGCGAACCTCTTCATCTTTTGCTTCCACTTGAGGAGTTTGCTCTTCGCCGACATCGAGAGATTGTAAGCTAGTTAAGAAACGTCGGCCCAAGAATGGCAAGGTATGGGTCGAGTGGACCGTCTCTGTGATTAGGTTGGTTTTAAATAGGTGATGCTGACAAACAATGACGCGAGCAAGAGGATATATCGCCTTCAACGTCGCAAGATCTTTCTCCATAGAGTGATGCAAGGTATGACAATAAAGTATGAAGTCGCTTTCTTTGACACTTTCACTCAGGGCTGCAATGGATGACACCACATTGGCTCGAACATTCAAACGCTCACACTCTTTAACAAGCTGATCGAGGTAATTGAAAGAGTTCGAGATGATGGTCGCTCTACTCAGGTTATCGAAAGTTTGAACAGGCGCTTCTACAACATCGACATACAAACAAAACGTGAATGTAGAGCCCTCTCCTTTCACCGAGCGCGCGGTAATGTAACCACCCATCAAATCAACAAGCTGTCGACAAATCGCAAGCCCTAGCCCCGTACCACCAAATTGGCGGGTAATGCTGCCATCTTCTTGAGTGAAAGGTTCAAATATGGACTCTAACTTCTCGGGCTCAATCCCAATCCCGGTATCAGACACGCTGCATTCAAGCTTGCCCCTGCCCATAGACATCGGTGTGTAAGCAATGTCCGTGGTAATTGTGCCCTTGGACGTAAACTTGATGGCATTAGAAAGCAGATTGGTCAGCACCTGTCTCACGCGGTACTCATCGAAAAACAGTTGTGACGGCGTTTGATAGTCAATATTGATGTCGAGCTCGATATCCTTACTTATCGCTTTCGACTGAATCACGCTTACAGAATCATAAACCGCTTCTCGCAAATCAGCATTGTGTGGCGACAACATCAAGTTACCCGACTCGATTTTAGACAGGTCGAGGATGTCATTCAGCAGAACCAGCAAAGAGTGAGAGGACGATTCGATATCCCCCAGTACTTCTTGTTGATTTGGGCTAAGTTGGCTTTGAGATAAGATCTCAGCCATGCCAATGATCCCGTTAAGTGGCGTGCGTATTTCATGTGACATATTGGCTAAGAATGCGCTTTTGGCTTTATTAGCCGAAATCGCGTCTTCTTTTGCTGTTATCAACTCTTTGTTGTGTAGATAGCTGCGCTCCATCACTCGATTTAGGGTTTCAGTGAACTCGGCAAGCTCATCGTTCCCTTGGATATGGATCACCTTTGGCTGGCCATAGCTATCAGCGCATTCCGACACACCTTTCAAGATAATCGACAGGTTTTTGTTTAAACGCAGAGACGTCGCAACCCCAAGCCACATCAGAACCCCAGAAGCGATGAGAATAAGCAACGTCATGACCAAGGTTTGCCTTTTCTGCAACGCGATATTCTTGGTCAGTTCAAACTGTATTTGATTGGTGTAAGCGCCAATCGCGTTTGAAATAGCGCGTTTTTTAACCTCCAAGCTTTTCAAGTGTTGATATATTTCGGGTGATGAAAAGTCCCCTTTGAGGATTCGAGATGTAAATTTGTCTTGGAATTCATCTTTGGCGACAGCGTTTAGCAACTGTCTAATGTTTGGAGAACGCGTATCCGAACGGAAAAAGGTATCTAATAGCTGTTGCTGCCTCTCAAGAGCACCAACATAGCTAAGCAAGTATTGGTTTTTAAACTCTGGCGAGCGATACAAGCTGAAGCTTAACCACGCTTCTCTCTGAGTCCAAAACACATAATGCGTAAGATTGATAAACATCGCTTCCGCTTGACCGATATTGCCATCGACTAAGGCCATGCGATATTCGGACAGCTCTATTAGAACGTCTTTTAATAAGTCGAAAGCGCGCTCTGTCAATTGTCTGCTGTCTGTTGTTTCGGTTGTACTAGCAAGGCTCATCAACAGCTTTTTCAATTCAGCTAACTGAGGTTCAATGCTCCAATTGCTGTCGAACTGTTGAAGTCGCATTCCATACTGAGTCAGTCTATCCAGCTCTGACTGCAGTGTTAAAAGCAACTGACCTTTCTCAGGGGAATCATTAGACAGCACCAACCATCGATAAGCATCACTTGAAACCGTATTAAAAGATTGAAGCGCTTCGACCTTAATACGCGTTGTTTCAAGGTGATTCATCTTCTCATCGTTCTTAAGCACTTCATTCACTGTAAACCCAAACATAATGAGTACAGAAACCGTGGAAAGAAAAATAAGACGCCATCTAATTGACATGTTTATCATTTTTATAACTACTCCCTTCCCGAAAGTAATTTACCTAGCCCAAATTAAGAATAGGACATTAACAGGGGGTTATTGATCAAATTGGATATGAACAAACGATACTCTGAGCCCAGAACGAAAAATTAGAGCCACTGGTATCCAGAAAAGTGCTTTAAAGCGGAAAGGCGTGCTTTTATTAAGACTGGTTTAAACAAGCGAGGTTTCAGTGAGCAAAATGTAAACAAAAGACGTTTTCTCCAGTTATTATCACCCGCATAACAAGTGAACGGCCACATTTAGCGGCTCAACTAGACTGTGAATAATGACTCTGCGCGCTCACAAAGCGGATAGTTAGGTTAAAATTGTGATATCCAATCGTTTGCGTGATGCACTTTTCACGCTCAAGCTAAGCTTATTCAAAGGTCGAACAACAATACTGGTTGATTCCTTTATTTGTCGTTTACTGTTTACGTGTAACTTGAGTTAGCGATCACACCTTTAATGTTCAATATGACCTGTATTACATATTATCTTTTGAATTAAGTATTTTTTGACGAAAAATAAGTGCTACAGATTGTTAAAGTCAATAGTCTTTATTGACGTTCAAATCTTGATTTATGGCTAATATAAAGCCAATTTACAGATATTTTGTCTGCATTTATTTTTCCTAGCAGAATAACCCGTCGTACCTTACAATCCTGCCACATAAAAATTACAAGTTACACACAAGGTATATCAGCACATTTAAGTGGCAATAAAGACCACTGAGTGATGCCTCAAATCCCCTATGCTGATTGGCTTCCCTACAACCGCCATGAATGCAGAAACTTAACGTGAAAGGTCCCGAGTAAAGATGAGTCCCGAAAAGCACCTCCTAGATTGGCAAACTAGTCAAACCATTGCTGAATCCATCGCTCCAACTTTAGGTCAGTTATACCGTCAAAAAGGCGTAGAAGTTATCCTCTTTGGTAAGACCCTAGTTAACGCGACAACTATCGACATCATCAAAGCTCACCGCATCGCAAAACGTTACACTGGTTCTCCTCTTACAGCAGAACAGACTCAACCTATCATTCAACACCTTCTCTCTATGGACTTGTCTCCATGTCGTATTGACGTTGGTCGCCTTGCGCATTCATTCTGGCAAGATCGCGAAGACACACATGGGTTGGATGATTTCCTACAAACTGCGCTTATCGAATCGCTTGAAGGCGATGCGATGACAGAGCCTCGTGACGTTGTATTGTACGGTTTTGGTCGTATTGGCCGACTGCTAACTCGCCTATTGATCGAGAAAAGTGGCCCGGGTTACCCACTGCGTTTGCGTGCAATCGTTGTACGTGGCGGCAAAGATGGCGACCTAGAAAAACGTGCAAGCCTGCTTCGTCGTGACTCTGTACACGGCCAATTCAACGGCAGCATTGTTGTAGACCAAGAACGCAAAGCGATCATCGTTAACGGTAACTTCATCCAAGTTATCTACGCAAACAAACCAGAAGAAGTGGATTACACGGCTTACGGTATTGAAAACGCACTTGTGGTTGATAACACAGGCGTATGGCGTGACGCGGAAGGCCTGAGCCAACACGTTGCGTGTAACGGTGCGAAGAAAGTGCTACTGACTGCGCCTGGTAAAGGCGACAT
This sequence comes from Vibrio sp. Vb339, assembly GCF_902751245.1. Classification (NCBI taxonomy): domain Bacteria; kingdom Pseudomonadati; phylum Pseudomonadota; class Gammaproteobacteria; order Vibrionales; family Vibrionaceae; genus Vibrio; species Vibrio sp. Vb339. Next base: position 1,846,589 of record NZ_CADDIS010000001.1, read on the forward strand.
CAAGAACGTGGTATTTGGTGTGAATGAAAATGTTATTCAGCCAGAAGACACTATCATCTCTGCAGCAAGCTGTACTACTAACGCAATCACGCCAGTTTTGAAAGCGGTTCACGACAAGTTTGGCGTGCTGTCTGGTCACATCGAAACGGTGCACTCATTTACCAATGATCAAAACCTAATCGATAACTTCCATTCAGGTGATCGTCGTGGTCGTGCTGCGTCACTGAACATGGTTTTGACATCGACTGGCGCTGCTAAAGCGGTATCTAAAGCGATGCCAGAAATGGAAGGCAAGCTAACAGGTAATGCGATTCGCGTACCTACGCCAAACGTTTCAATGGCAGTAGCGAACCTAAACCTTGAGAAAGGCACAAACAAAGAAGACTTGAACGAGTACCTGCGTGAAATGGCGCTGTCTTCTGCTTTGTCTGCACAAATTGATTACACAGACTCGACTGAGATTGTATCTACCGACTTGGTTGGCTCTCGTCACCCAGGTGTGGTTGACGGTGTGGCGACTATCGCACAAGACAACCGTGCCGTGCTGTACATTTGGTACGATAACGAGTTTGGCTACAGCTGCCAAGTTGTTCACTGTATGGAACAGATGATGGGTGTACGCTACAAGACATACCCAGAAGTTTAATCAACTTCGCTCTTGTAGATACGTCCATCGCAACAAGCTCCACAACATAATAACTATATCTGCGAAGTCTGTATGGGCTTCGCAACCCCTTTTGTTTTACTCCCCCGTATAAACAAGAGGGTTGCCACTTAGATCTGCTCTCTCTAACTGATCTAGGTGGCCTTTTTACAACTAGCACCCTAACTTTTATCTCGATGACAAGACCTTGTCTTCATCACTCTTGCACAGCTTCACGTCTGTTATAACTCAACCTCAACATCTGACTGAATCGAACTTGAACATGCAAGCACGTAGCCCTGTTCAATCTGTTCTGGCGTCAATGTCTCTTGGCTGCTTGACTCCACAGAGCCCTTGGTCACTTTGCATTTACACGAACCACAAATCCCACTACGACAAGCGATAATAATTGGAACGCCTGCTTTTTCTAATGAATCCGCCAATGGGGTTCCCGCTTCTGCTTCAACTTCAGCGCCGAACGCAGGCACAAATACCTTAACAGCACTATTCATATCGTCAGCAACTTCGGCTTTTGACGCTTCTGATTGAGCATTCTGAGTAGCAGGAGTAAAGCTTTCTTGATAGAAGTTATCCATGTTGAACTCAAGTTCTTTCAGATAACTCTCAATATCTTGCATGAAGCCGACAGGCCCACACAGGTAAACCGTTCTGTCTAAGATATCTGGGCTCAGTTTCACCAACCAGTTTTTATCTAAACGACCTTGAGGGGCGGTTGTTCCTTCGTTGTCTTTCAATAGAAGTTTTAAGTTGAAATTGGCATGTGATTCATCGAGCTGATGAAGTTCTTGAAAGTAGATAGTCTCAAGCTTGTTGCGTGCCATGTGGACGAAATCAATCTCAATGTCACTGTCTTGAGACAGCCAATATTTTACCATCGCCATTACAGGTGTAATGCCACAGCCCGCACTCACTAGCGTTACTTTCTTTGTCGCCGTTGGCATGCAATCAATACAGTTAAACGCGCCTGCCGGCTTCAACACAGAAACCTCGTCACCTTCATCAAGCTCATCAACAATAAAGTTCGAAACCAAGCCACCTTCCACACGCTTGACCGTCAACTTCAGGCGGTTATCTTCTGGGCAAGAAGCCACGGAATAAGCACGGTAATCCGTTTTCGTCGGCATATCTAAACCCAAGGTGATGAACTGACCTGGCTTAAAATTGAAATGTAAGTCTTGTGGAATACTGCCAAGCTCAAAGCTGACCGTATCTGGCGTCTCGTGCCATTTCTTTAAACACACTAAATTGATTGAATCGCTATCCGACCATGCATACATAGTTCACACACCTTACTGATACTAAAGAATTAAATCTAGAAAGCCCCGCCGCTGCACGTTCCTAGAGAACAGCAACAACGGGGCTTGGGAGTGGGCTTATATTAAGCCGCTAAGATTGTTTTAAGATCTTGCTCTGGCGTTGAGATAGAACGCATGTCGAACTCGTCTTGAATAATCTTTAGTAGGTTCTCTGTTAGAAAAGCCGGTGCTGTTGGGCCGGTGTAGATGCCTTTCACACCAAGAGCAAACAGAGTAAGCAGGATAACGATCGCTTTTTGCTCGAACCAAGAAAGAACCAGTGTTAGCGGTAGTTCGTTGATGCCACAATCAAACTCTTGCGACAGCGCAATAGCAAGCTGAATCGCAGAGTAAGCATCGTTACATTGACCAACATCGAGCAGACGTGGAATACCGTTAATGTCGCCGAATTGGTTTTTGTTGAAACGGAATTTACCACACGCCAATGTCAGGATTACTGAATCTTCTGGTGCTTGAGCTGTGAAATCTGTGTAGTAGCTACGCTCAGATTTGTCGCCGTCACAACCACCCACTAGGAAGAAGTGCTTGATGTTGCCTTCTTTCACTTGTTCAACAACCGCAGGCGCAGCTTCCATCAAGGCGTTACGACCAAAGCCGACAGTGATCATTTGCTCGATCTCGTCATGCTTAAAGCCTTCTTGCGCAAGAGCACAATCGATCACTGCACTGAAATCATCACCTTCAAGGTGAGCAACACCCGGCCAACCTACGATGCTACGCGTAAACAGGCGGTCAGCGTACGAGCCCACATCAGGGTTAAGCAGACAGTTAGATGTCATTACGATCGCACCTGGGAAGTTCGCAAATTCTTTTTGCTGGTTCTGCCAAGCACTACCGTAGTTACCCGCAAGGTGTGGATATTTGTTTAGTTCAGGGTAGCCGTGTGCAGGTAGCATCTCACCGTTGGTGTAAACGTTAATGCCCTTGCCTTCCGTTTGTTGAAGGATCTTTTCTAGATCATGCAGGTCGTGACCAGAAACAAGGATACAGTGACCTTGCTTCGTCTTCACATTCACGGTTGTTGGTTGAGGGTGACCGAAGGTATCTGTCTCGCCTTTATCCAGCATTTCCATGACTTTGTAGTTCATTAAGCCAATCTGCATAGACGTATCTAATAGTTGTTTTAGGTCTGATGGATCCGTACCTAGAAACGCCATGATTTCATGGTATTCAGCAAAGATAGCATTGTCAGTTTGACCAAGAACACGTGCGTGCTCCATGTAAGCTGCAGCACCTTTTAGCCCGTAAAGACAAAGAAGGCGAAGACCAATCACATCTTCGTGTTGAGAGTCGTGACCACGGTTTACCGCCGCTTGAGGGGCAAGCGCCAATAGCTCTGAAGAGTCCGTTGGCAGGTCGAATTGAGCAGCAGCAGAAAGCGCAGGGATCTCAAAACCAATCAATGTCGCTGCCGCGCGAACCTGTTGTTCTAAGCGCTGCTTAAATTCATGAGATTGCTGTGCAAATTCAATAATACGAGCAGGATCGAAGTTAACGTTGGTTAATGTTGCGAAAAACGCTTTTGGCGCCCACTCGTCGATTTCAGTATCAATAACATCACAAGCACGGCCTAAATTGGCCCAAAAAGAAACACCTTGAAGAGAATGCACCAACACGTCTTGAAGGTCGGATACTTCAGACGTTTTTCCACACATACCTTGTGCGAAAGAACAGCCTTTTACGGTTGGGGTTTGAATTGTTTGTTCACATTGAATACAGAACATATAAGGGCTCCAGTAATTTTTATTAACTGTAAGTACTTTGCTTACAGTGACTTATTCCAAACCCTATAGAGCATCAAGCGTGCCAACTTTTAACTCATTGATTTTATTAAACTTAGTTTTATTCCATATTTTTAGTGCGTGATTATGACTACATATAAACTCCCTAACAGCACACATCCGTGTCATAGTGACTCTCAGAGATTTATTAACGGCGTTCATGTTTCGTTCAGAATAGAAGCGATAAAGTAACAACATAGAAAAAGAGGAATGAATATGAAAAATATATTAGTTACGATTGTTGCATTGTTTACTGGCCTTTTGGCGTTATTCACAAGCTTGATCCTTGCTATTCCTTTAGCTATTGCAGCTTTAATTACTGGCAAGCGCATTCAGAATCAAATCAAGAAACAAGGTTTCGCAGCACATATGAACACTCGTCAGTCATCAACCAATGATGCCGGTGTTATTGAAGGTGAATACGAAGACCTTTCAAGCAAAAAGTAACCTAAACTTTAGTTTCAGACATAGTGAAAGCACAACAGAGACAAAATTACATAATGCAAAGAAAGCCCCTCCTAGCACTGCTGGCCTTAACGACTTTAAGTCTCGTTGGTTGCTCCAACGAGACAACTATACCCGCTTACGAAACATCTCCAGACTTGCCTGGCTATCAGCAAGACAGCTTTGATGCCTACGTCAATGACACCCAAGATTGGTTATTGAAAAACCGCGTGTTCATGACAGAAGACAAGCAACTCGAGATCCAACTCAATTCACCAACCGAGTATCAACCAGCCTCACCAAACGGCAAGGCGGTATTATTGGTCCATGGATTAGGTGATTCACCCTATTCGTTTAAAGACATCGCTACCCATTTGGCTGAGCAAGGTTACTTAGTGAGAACTGTATTGCTTCCGGGTCACGGCAGTCGTGTGGGTGACCTAATGCAACCGAGCCTAGAAGATTGGCAAGGTGTGGTGGCTCATCATACGAAGCTACTTGAGCAAGAGTATGATTCTGTTTGGCTAGGCGGCTATTCAACCGGCGCGAACCTCGTGACTTCACAGGCGATCAACGATCCTAAGATCTCTGGATTAATGCTGTTCTCACCTGCGTTTCAACCAAGCTCGTCTGCTGTTCAATACGCAGGACTAGCAAGCTACTTTGTCACTTGGGCTGATCAAGATCCTGAAGACAATGTTTTGCGTTACAACTCATTGCCAATGAATGGTGCCTCGGTTTACTACGAGACATCAGAAGTCGTACGAGATGACTTACAAGATAAGCACTTCGACAAACCAGTGTTTATTATGATGAGTGAAGGCGACAGCGTGATTGACACCAACTACGTTCAGCAAGCGTTTACTGAATCCATGCCGAATCCAAACAATGTGTTGGTTTGGCAAGGAGAGACGACTCTCGAGGATCCTCGTGCTGTTCAGTACAGCATGAAAATTCCAGAGCAGCGTATCTCGAACGGCTCTCACATGGGCTTACTGTTCTCGCCAAGCAATCCGTATTACGGAATCAATGGTAGCGAGAAGATCTGCTCCAATGGTCAAGAGGAAGGTTTTGAAGAACAGTGCAACGCGACAAGTGAGGTTTGGTACTCAGCTTGGGGCTATCGTGAAGAAGGGAGGAACCATGCGCGTTTGACCTACAATCCCTACTTCTCAGACTCGATGGCGAAGTTAGATGCCGTGCTGAAATCTGAAGGCTAATACGCTCAAGCCTTTCGAAACCAATCCATAGAACTCAAAAAGGCTCACTAGATAACGTCTAGTGAGCCTTTTTTAATGAGTGCCGTTTCTGGTGAACGTCTAGGGTCTGTTGACCTTTAGAGCTGATTTTTGCAGCACTTTGTGGGAAATTTCTACAAGGCAGAGGATTTGAAGTGTAGCTAGCCTACATGAGAAGCCGATAACGCAGTAGAAATGAACCACAAAGGCTGCCCGAAGGGTTCGGCTAGAATCGTTTATGCTTTGTTAAGAAGTATTAACTTAGAATGACTAGGCTACATACTCCTTGCCGTGCCTAAAACGATTCTATCTCGAACAAAATTTAACCACTAAAAGTTAACAGACCCTAGTTACTCATTCTTATCGCGCACTGCTATATCGTCCCCACCACACGAACAGCAAGCAAGATCAGCACCACGCCAGATAGTCGATCAATCAACTGAGCTTTCGAGCGAATACGTTCAACAATCAACGGGCTAGACAGTACTAAGGTGATAAAGGTGTACCAAAGGCCGTCGACAATCAGCGGCGTTGAGACAATGATAACCTGATTGGTCAGTTCATTACCTAACGCTACAAATTGGCTAAACAGAGCGATGAAGAACAGCGCGATCTTTGGGCTCAAGATAGAAATCAAGAAAGCCTCGCGAGCAGACTGCATGTAGCTCATCTTTTCACCCGCTTCTAATTTCGCGGCAACACCACCTTTTGAACGCAACGCATTAACGCCAAGATAAAGCAGATATGCAGCACCCGCTAAGCTAATACCTTTGAACAACATTGGGGATTGCTCAAGCACAACGGCTAAACCAACAATGGTTGCGAACGCATAAATACCGATACCAGCAGCGTGTGACCAAGCTGCGATAAGCCCGTTCATACGTCCACCAGCCAAACTGTGTTTAGCGATCATCGCCAAGCTTGGGCCCGGAGACATTGCACCCAACAAGCAAATCGCTAATAAAGAAAACCAAATTGTTACTGTCATCATTCCATTCCTAATAAAATAAAGCGTTCCAGCTGAACGCTCTACGCTTAATACTCAATACTTGGCACTTACCATAATTCGCAGGAGGTATTATTTGAAATCAAAGATTATCATCACACCTATGATTTCAAGTCATACTGATATTGTAACTCGACTTTTGCATGGCTTGGAATGCTTTTTCTCGCGCCCATTTGTGGGCAGAGTCGTTGTCATATTTAGGGTGCCACATTAACCAATAGGTATGCATTTCCGTATCAAATGGCAACGAAAAGTAGGTAGTATCGAGGTGTCGACCTAGGTTATAGGCGATATGTTCTGGCACGATCATCAAGTAGTCATCTTGCATTAACACAGTACCTGCGGATGAAAAGAACGGAACCTGTAAAGCCACTCTTCGCTTCAGCCCTTGCTTCTTCAATGCTATGTCCGCGTAACTGTCTTTATCTCCGCCACCCGTCACTTTGATGTGAGAGTAATTAACAATATCTTCTGCACTCAAAACTGCTTGTTGAGCCAATGGATGCGACTTACGCATCAAACACACCGACTTATCTTCGCCAAGTTTGATGCTTGAGACATGTTCAGGCTTTGTGGGAAACATACTGGAAGCCAAGTGAATACCCGACTCGTTCAGTGCTTCAAGGTAGTTTGGCTGCCACAGGCGATAAGCCAAATTGATGTTCGGCGCTTCAGCGGATACCTCTGCCACAATCACAGGAAGAATATACTGAGCCACATAATCACTCGAGGACAACACCAATTCACCCTGCCAGTCTTGCGGTTCGAAGGGTTTATCATCTAACAGGTGGTCAAACTCGCCAAGTAGGTCGTCGAGTTTGCCTTTGAGCAGTAATGCACGGTTGGTCGGCACCAGTTTATTGCCATCACGAACCAGTAAAGGGTCACCACACAAATCTCGTAACTGGCTGAGCTGGCGGCTCACCGCGGATTGTGTGATATGCAAACGTTGGGCGGCACGGCTCACATGACACTCTTCAAGAAGTACATGCAGTGAACGCAGCAGGTTTAAGTTGATATTGCCTAACATGAATGCACCGTCGCATTCTGTTTGTTGAAAAACTCGGTCAAAACCGTATGAGTCACTAAGTGGCGAAGATCTGGGTAACTTTGCAGCTGATCGCGAACTCGGTTCAAGCTCTCCATGCTTTCCACTTCCACGTACAACATCATATCTGTCTCACCGCTAATAGAGTGGCACCATTGCACCTCATCAATACTCTGGATTTGTTTCGCGTAAGACTCACAACTATGGTCACTACTCGACATGTCGAACTTCAACAAGATATAAGCGCACACATTCTTCGTTTGGTTGGGTTCTGCCACTTGAGCGCAGTAGCCCGTAATCACTTTGTCGCTTTCCAGTTTCTTGATTCTGGCGTTCACCGCTGAGCGCGAGAGGCTGACATCTCGGGCGATATCGCTCACTGAGCATCGTGCATTGGTTTTGAGAATATCCAAAATCTGGCGATCAAATTTATCCATGCTTCTGATTCTTTCCATTTATTGTTCTATTTATAACGCCTAATTTGACACAACTTTCCGACTTATAACAGCCATTCTGACAGCCGACACTTTCACGCTGAATCAGATTAATACCGTTAAAATGACGGTGTCTTACGACGTTTCGCTAGCTGTATTATTGATGTCAACAATGTATGCTCTCAATCATAACTTCTCACACACCAGAAGAAAGTTACTGGAAGACCGTGACCAGAATCAAATAGCTAGGAGAGCGAATGACACAACTCAAACAAGAAATCACGCTTATTTCAGGAATCGGACAACTCTCAACGACCTTGTTAGGCACGGGATTATTTATGATCCCTGCGATCGCAGCAGGCATTGCAGGACAGTTGTCTCTTCTCGCTTGGTTAATCCTGTTTATCGCTATTTGCCCGATTGCACTAACCTTCGCAGCACTAGGAAAACGCTACCCGAATGCAGGTGGTACTGCCTACTTTGTGCGTCAGGCGTTCAGTGAGCGATTAGAAACAAGCGTGGCGTGGTTGTTTGTGAGTGTTATTCCTGTCGGTATTCCAGCGGCCATTGCACTTGCAGGTGGTTTTGCTCAACAATTGTTACCCGCACCTCTCGACACTCCTCTGGGTGCTCAATCCTTTACCGTAGCTCTGCTTATTGCCGTCAATTTGATGGGCAGTAAGTCTTCTGGCCGACTGCAAACCGTTATCGCATTGTCGATTTTTGCCTTGGTTAGCGCTTTTGTCTGGAAAGCCGACATCACGGTAACCGATGTGGTTCTTCCTACCATCTCATCCGATTCGATGTGGTCTATCGGCGCGGCATTGGCGGTGATGTTTTGGTGCTTTGTAGGGATAGAAGCCTTTGCTCACATGGGAGAGGAATTCAAAAATCCACAACGTGACTTCCCAATCGCCATCATTGCAGGCTGTTTTGTTGCGGGGCTAGTGTACTGGGCTTGTTCAGTGGTGATTCTTAAACTGGGCGCTTACGGTTCACCTGAATTCGATGCCGCATCCATCCCGTGGGTGACAGAACAACTGTTTGGCAATGGCTTCAAAACTGTCATCAGCGTACTGGGATTCTTTGCTTGCTTTGCTAGCCTAAACCTTTACACACAAAGCCTGTCTCGGATGATCTGGGCTCAGGCTCGTCAACACTCTCCTACAAGTCGAATGGCTCAACTGAACAGCCGCGGCGTACCGTTTTACCCAACCATAGCAATTGGCTTTGTCGTGCTTATCTCGTGTGTGATTGGTGAACTGTCTAACTTGGACCTTGAATTCTTTCTCAAGCTCGCCAACGGTATTTTTGTTCTGGTTTATCTGCTCGCAATGTTAGCCGCTTGCCGATTACTAACAGGCGCATCTAGATACACAGCCATGCTTTCATTGGTCATCTGTACCTTGGTGTTTATCTGTTTAAGTTGGTCGATGCTCTATGCCGTGACTATTTTTGTGACATTGTCACTCCCTTGGCGAAAGTGGTTGGGTAAACCCACTGTTTCTGTCGACAAGCTGTAAACGATACCTACCAATATCACTGATAAAAAAGCCGAGCGATCTGTTTGATCTTCGGCTTGATCTCAGCCAGACGGATATTTCCAAACCCCAGCACCGCCCCACTCCAATCACGAGCATCACTCGAACCGTATTCATAAAAATCAAACGGACGAATGATGATACTTTCAAGCTCAGCTCGTCGGCTCCACTCATGTTCAGATATACCTTGATACCACTTCACGGTCAAATGTAGCCCTGCCGCCTGACTGATCACTTCAAGATCACCGTTAAACTCGCTTTCAATCGCTTCTATCATGGCTTCATACTTGAGTTTGTATGACCGACGCATCTTTCTAATATGACGCAGCAAGTCACCTTCTCGAACAAAATCCGCCAAAGCTTCCTGTGTGTGGGATGCCGTGTCTCCCGTTAACGCGTCTTTGATCTCAAGACACTTCGCCACCAGACTTTCCGGCACCACTAAGTACCCTAATCGAAGGCCATTGAACATCACCTTACTCAGAGAGCCGACATAGATGATGCGATCATCGAATCCCAACTTACCCGCCAAACCTTGCATGCTGGTATAAGGGCGATGAGCAAACTGGAACTCACTGTCGTAGTCATCTTCAATGATCCATGACTGATGTTGATTGGCCCAATCGATAAGTTTAAGGCGCTGCTCAGTATTTAAAGTCGTGCCCATTGGGTATTGGTTACTCGGCGTGACATACAAAGCCTTAGCATTACTGGCCAACACTTTTTCAATATCTAGCCCCACCTTTTCACGCACACTTACACCATCCAGCTCTAGTCTCAACAGATCGATAATTTTATGCACTTGTCGATAACCGGGCTCTTCCACGAGGATTTTTTCGCCCATCGCTAACGTCGCCATTAATCCGATTGAGATGGCTTGCTGCGCACCTACGGTGATGATGATTCTATCCGCACTGCAATGAACCGAACGACTGCTTGCAAGGTACCCGCTCAATGCTTCTCTCAAGGCTAAACTTCCCTGAACCTCTTGATTGCCTGCAATGTTCTGACGCGTAGAGTGGCGTTGCAGCAACCTCTGCCATTTAGCAAAAGGGAACGCATCTAAGTCTGGGATTCCGGGGGCAAAGCTACGGTTAATGTCGTTCAGTGTCGCTATGTTTGCACTCGGTTGACAGACTGTTTGTTTGACCTTCGGATCCTGAATACTGTTTGGCTTAGACAAACTTAGAAAGTGTTCTGGTTGTTCAACCGAGACATAAAACCCTGAGCCTTGCTTACTCTCAATATAGCCTTCCGTGACCAGTTGTTCGTACGCGTAAATCACCGTATTTCGACTCACTGATAACTCTACGGCCAACTTACGTGTTGAAGGTAACTTACTGCCCTTACTCCATAAATCTTGAACAATCTTTTCTCTTATCGCGTGGAACAAGGAGGTTTGACGCGTGTCGTGTTGTTCGTCTAACTGTAGGTCACCGACATCGATAGGCTGCATAACTGGATCCAAATAGTGTTTAAAAGTGGCTCTATTTAATAGACCAGTTAATCGCTACATTAATTAAAAGGCAATGATTAAGGAGCGATTATGTTATCTAACACGAAAAGAACCACGATTAAAAAAGGGGCTCACAAAGCCGTATTTGAACAAGAGAAACTGCACCAAATTATTGATGAGAGCTTAATCGCACATATTGCATTGCAGGGCGAACAAGGCCCAATGGTTATCCCGATGCTCGCGTGGCGAGTGGATGATATGGTCTACATTCATGGGGCTAAAAACAGTCGCCTACTAAAAGGGCTAAAAAAGGGAGAACCAACCTGTTTAACGTTCACCTTATTCGATGGTTGGGTGTTGGCTCGTTCGGCATTTCATCATAGTGCGCATTATCGTTCTGCTGTGGTATTGGGGTCATTTTCAGTCATCGATGACAATCAAGAAAAGGATCGCTTGTTGAATATCTTTATTGAGTAAATCGCACCGGGCAGAACAGATGAAGTCAGGCTCAGTAATGAAAAAGAACTCACCGCGACCGAGTTGTTAGCGATACCTTTAACAGAAGCTTCCGTGAAGATTGGTAAACATGGAGTGAATGATGATAAAGCCGATATGGACATTCCAGTATGGGCTGGCGTATTGCCTTATCGAACGGTTGTTGGGCCATTAGAAACCGTTCCAGAGCAAGAAGGCATCATTGAAACACCAGATTACCAACCAGCTTATGGTGAACGCTGGTATCAAAATTAACACTCGAAGATGGTGAACTTGATAAAATTGTATACAATCTGAATTACAAAAATTTAACATAACTCAATAATGTAATCAGACGATGAAAACGAACAGGGATATTCTACCATTTCAAGGCTTGCTCAATGGCATCGGGCAAGTCTATTTCACACCGTCTGTCATGACGTCGACTTTGCTGTTGCTTGCCATTTCTATTGAGTCACTTGCACTGGCTTTTCTTACCTTACTTGGCGCTAGTTGCAGCTTTGCATTGGCCTTCTATGGCTATATGTACACCAACACCAACACCAACAAGTCAGTTGACGACATTGATAGTGGAATGTACGCGCTAAATGGCGCTTTAATTGGCTTATTTATCGGTAACTTTTTTGGTGTGACGCCATTATGGGCTTTAGTGACTGCGTTAGGTGCATTACTCACGGTGCCGATTGCCCACATCGTATTCAGTTTTGAGAAATATCGCGGTTACACTAGCGCCTTTATCCTAACCACTTGGCTGATTTATATTATCCAATCAACCTTTGAGCTGTCAGCGTTTTCTGCACCTGATTCCGCACTGATGCCACTCATCAGTATTGAGGCTAACTCGTGGTTCAACCTGCCGACAGTGGTGATCTCGTTGTTAAAAGGGATAAGCCAAGTCAGTTTCATCGAAAATGCGTTGTCGGGGCTCGTTATCTTAGTCGCCATCGCACTCAACAATATCAAGCATGCCATTTGGGTTATGCTCGCAGTAATAATTAGCACCGTATTTAGCGGGTTGATTGGCGCTTCTAACGAACTGGTAGCGCAAGGTCTTTACGGTTACAACGCCATTCTTGCCACTTTAGCACTTGTGCTCTATCCGCGGATCTCTTGGCCGTTAATCCTATTAGGCATGCTGTTAAGCTGTCTCATCACACTTGGTTTTCATGAACTTTCACTGTTACCACTCACCGCCCCTTTCATTTTGAGTACTTGGGCTGTGGTTTACTTGTCCAGCCTGATCCATAAACGAACCATAAGTTAACTCTGTATAGTTATAGGCCTGTTTTTAAGCGCTCAACATATTGCTTGGGTGTCAAACCTCGATGTTTCTTAAACATTCGGTTAAAGCTCGCGACATTGGTATAGCCGAGCCTCGTCGCGACTTCACCTATTGGCACTGAATACATCAACAACTCCACGGCCACGTTACTTAATGCATAGCCCATAATGGTAGAAAAGTTGATGCCTAAGTTGTGCAATCGACGTTGAAATTGCTGTTCAGATAACCCAAGCAAACTCGACACTTTATGCAGTGTTGGCAAGCCGAAATGGCGACTGTAATTAATCATCTCATAGGTCACCTTATGCTCATCCGCGGCATCAGGCATGTTGAGGTAATTATCTAAGTCATGAAAGTTCATTGCCAAGCTCATTTTGCCGCTAGAAGGGGCTTGATTGCTCGATAACCTCGACTGGCTTGGTATCCAGATTTCAGTTCGTGGCTGGCCCCACTGAATATTGCACCCAAAATACTCTTGATAGAGTTGAGTGTTCTCGCGATAACCTGCGATAGAGACGGCTGCGGGAGTAAAGTCGTCTCCCAAGTAACGCCTTAATATCTTCATCATAAAGATGGCAACTCGAATTGAGTCATGAACTTTACCCACCTCAGTATAAGCAGGATTGTCGTAGCACCATTTGATGAAATTACCGACTTGAGCGCCATACAGAAAAGCCCCGGACTGCAAACAGTGCAACCCGATGTTAACTCGGCGTATAGACGACGCCAGATCGTGCCCCGAGAAAAACCAGTTAGAGAGAGGACCTAGCCTTTCAATATTCACTCTATCAGCCAGCTTCAAGATAATATCGGAATCATCGGTTTGTTGTTCAAGCAAGCCATACCATTTGTCCACTTCACTTACGGGGATAAGGTTCATCGGGTTATTAAACACTGATTTAGGAATACCTAATTGCTCAGTATTCACAGCCTTATTAGTCGTTGCGTATTGGTAAATACCCAAAATACCCAATGCTCTTAAGAAGTTACAATTGTTCATTAGCCACCATACTTAGAAGTTACTATTACAGATCAAATCATAATGACATCATTATTAAAGTAATTGGTAAATTTTCAACCTCTAAATCTGATATCAATCACACTCGGTGCTCAATTTAACCTAGGGTATATCAATGAGTTTAGTTAGTGTCCCATTTGTCGGAACCGGCGCAGATACCGCACTACACGTAGTTGCAGGCGTAGTGTTGGTCGCAACCATCGCTGCTGCATGTTACGGCTTCTGGCGTGTACATGAATTACCAATCAACAAGGCTCACAGTAAAGAGCATCAACAACTCGGTTTGATCACCGCATTAACATGGATTGGTTTTGTATGGCACTGGGTATGGGTACTAGCAGTAATTTTGGCCTTCGTTGATATGGAAAAAGCCATCATCAATCTAAGAGACACATGGAAGTCACCAACCACAACCAAGGAGCAAACAACTTCCGACAAGCAAGATGAGGAGAGCCAAACATGTTAGAAGGCTTGGCAATTTGGGCACTGTTCATTTACTTACTCAGACTTGTTGGTATGCCTTGGAACAAAGGCACCAAGGCGTTTGCGTACCTAGGGGGTACATCTTGGTTGCTGTTTGTATGGGTTGGTCTACTCAACTTTACTCCGATGGATCTATCGGGAGGCTCAGTGGTTCAGTCTCCACATATACAGTTGCGTCCAGATTCAACTAATGTTTCGGGAAAAACTTCCAAAGTCCACATCGACCCGAACCAGGATGTGACTGAAGGACAGCTAATTTACGAAATTGATGACACCAAATATGTCATCGCAAGAGACAAAGCCAGCGTTCAACTTGAATCTGCAGAGGTCGCTTTAGACACAGCTCGCCAAGAAGTGAGCATTGCAAAAGTCAGCTACCAATCGGCGCTTGAAGACATCAAAGCTTCAGTCGCACAAATAGATTCGGCTAAAACAGACTTGGTGCTGCAGTCAAAGACGCTTGATCGTTACCAGAAGCAAAACAAAGTGGTAGAACATACGATCACTGAAACTGACATCGACCAACAAACAGCAAAGGTAGACTTAGCGACGTATAACGTTACGACATTGGAATCTCAGCTTAGCAAGAAAGAAGTCGATGCCGAGAATGCGAAGTTAAACATCCACAAAGCTGAAACCAATGTAAGCAAGAAGCAGACTGAAGTCGATTCAGCAAAGGCAACACTGGCACAAGCACAATGGGACTTGAACAGCACCAAAGTCACGGCACCGACTGACGGCTTTGTAACGAACTTTATTCTTCGTGAAGGTCAGCGTGTTTCAATGATGCCTCGTATCCAGATGTATACCGAAGAGAAGTACGTGCTGATGCGAGTGAACCACCAAGCGATTCGTAATATTAAGGTCGGTCAACCTGCGGAATTTGCGACAGCGGTATACCCAGGAAAAGTATTCTCTGCAACCGTAGAAGGTATTGTAGAAGCGACTGGTGAAGCGCAAGCAAGTTTGCTAGGTATCGATGAGCAGGTTCGTGTTACCACAGGCAAAAACCTTCAGAACAAGCACCACTTTGTTCGTTTAAAAATTGATGAGGCAGAGGGTTACGATATTCCTGTTGGCTCTGTCGGATTAGCGTGGGTAAGCGGTGAGAAGCCTATCAGCTTTATGGCGTTCCTAGACGTAATACGCGGGATCATCATTAGAATGAAGTCTCAACTGTACTTCTTCTACTCCATCTAATACTTCCTATTGGTGAAGCAATACCCAAGCCCGTGCGCTCTTAGATCGCACGGGCTTTTTGTTTATTTCACTATTCGTCGCCAGAAAGAACACAAACTCGAAAAACGAATCAACACTCTAAAGTTGCAAATCGCAATTGCATTTTGCAATTAGGTATTGCAAAAACGCAAATTAAACGCTCAAATACGCACCAGATTGCTATAAAACTGCCGTTTTACGTGGTTTTGAAAGTTGGCACACTAACTGCAATGTATATATTGACCCTTCTTAAGCCGAGGGTCACCTAGCCAACTGACGTTGTTAGTGAACCTATTCTTGTTCACAAAATATATAAGCCAATTGCGATTATTGCGATTGGCTATTTTTTTGCCTGCAGTTTGGTCGACCACCCTCCTTTTCGATACAGACACCCATTCAAACGTATAATAATCAACATTCATAGCCAACCAAGAACAGCAGATAACCAACGCGTTATAGAAAACGTTTTCTATTTATTTTTTTAAAATAAACTCAGAAAATAACCTTATGTTTTACAAGATAATTACTGCAATAACTGATTTTAAATCGCCCTTATTGACAAAATTAGCATTGACTATGTGATTTATATCACCATAATGCGCACGTTTGCCTGCAATACGGCGACCGTTAATTTTAATTTTGATCATTTGCGGAGGTAAAAAATGGCTGCTGATAATAACTACAGTCTAGGGCCGGTTCCTACATCGGCTAGGAAAGGAGTCGCTTCACTCACCATGGTAATGCTTGGACTCACTTTCTTCTCTGCAAGTATGTGGACAGGTGGTTCACTCGGGACAGGTCTTTCATTCAACGATTTCTTCCTCGCCGTTCTCATCGGTAACCTAATCCTCGGTATTTACACTTCTTTTCTTGGCTACATCGGCTCATCTACTGGCCTCTCTACTCACCTTCTTGCTCGTTTCTCTTTCGGTACTAAAGGCTCATGGCTTCCTTCTGCTCTACTTGGTGGTACACAAGTCGGTTGGTTTGGTGTGGGTGTTGCGATGTTTGCGATTCCAGTACAAAAAGCAACGGGCATTGATACCAACACCTTGATTATCGTATCTGGCTTGTTAATGACGGGTACGGTGTACTTCGGCATTAAAGCGCTAATGGTGCTTTCAGCGATTGCAGTACCTGCGATTGCGATTCTGGGTGGTTACTCAGTACTGACTGCGGTAGACAGTGTTGGTGGACTAGAGCAACTGCAACTTATTAAACCGGAGACGCCAATGGACTTCTCAATGGCGCTAGCAATGGTTGTAGGTTCGTTCGTAAGTGCGGGTACGTTAACTGCCGATTTCGTTCGCTTTGGTAAAAAGCCAGCAAGCGCAGTATTGATTACTATGGTTGCGTTCTTCATCGGTAACTCGCTGATGTTTATCTTCGGCGCAGCAGGCGCAGCAGCAACCGGTCAGGCTGATATTTCAGATGTGATGATCGCGCAAGGTCTACTGCTTCCAGCCATCATCGTGCTTGGATTGAATATCTGGACAACCAATGAAAATGCACTTTATGCATCTGGTCTGGGTTTATCTAACATTACTGGTCGCTCAAGTACTACAATGTCTATCATTAACGGCATTATCGGTACGATTTTCGCGCTTTGGTTATACAACAACTTCGTTGGTTGGTTAACCTTCCTTTCGCTGGCGATTCCACCAATTGGTGGCGTAATCATCGCCGACTTCTTCGCGAACCGTAAACGTTACAAAGATTTTGCAAATGCAGAGTTCCAAACCGTTAACTGGGCTGGCATTATCGCGGTAGCAACAGGCGTAGCCGCTGGTCACTTCCTACCTGGCGTTGTTCCTTTAAACGCAGTGTTAGGTGGTGCAATCAGTTACCTCGTGCTTAATCCTCTATTGAACAAAAAAGCTCTGAAATCTCAGGCCGCTTAAGGACACACTATGACAACCTTATTAATCAAGAACGCGAAACTTCAAGACCAAGAGGGCTTGAAACAGATTCTGATTGAAAATGGTCAATTTTCTCGCATTCTCGATAATGACGCACAAATCAATCATCAAGGTGACATTCTTGATGCTGAAGGTGGCATTGCAGTTACTCCTTTCTGTGAACCGCACATCCACCTAGATACTACTCAAACTGCTGGTGAGCCTAACTGGAACATCTCTGGCACTTTGTTTGAAGGTATTGAGCGTTGGGCTGAGCGTAAAGAACTGCTATCAATCGAAGACGTAAAATCTCGTGCCAAGCAAACACTGAAATGGCAGATAGCTAACGGTGTTCAACACGTTCGTACGCACGTTGATGTGTCTGACCCAACACTCGTTGCGTTAAGAGCGATGGTTGAAGTTCGTGAAGAGATGAAAGAATGGGTCGATATCCAAATCGTTGCGTTCCCTCAAGAAGGCATTCTTTCATACCCTAACGGCAAAGAGTTGCTTGAAGAAGCAGTGAAGATCGGCGCTGACGTTATCGGTGCAATCCCTCACTTCGAATTCACTCGTGAATACGGCGTTGAATCTCTGCATTATGTGTTCGAGCTTGCACGCAAGTACGACTGTCTGATCGACGTTCACTGTGATGAAATCGACGACGAACAGTCTCGCTTTGTGGAAACATTAGCAGCCCTTGCTCATAAGTTTGAAATGGGCGAAAAAGTAACCGCTAGCCACACCACTGCAATGGGCTCTTACAACGGTGCTTACGCATCTCGCTTGTTCCGTCTATTGAAGATGTCTGGTATCAACTTCGTGGCAAACCCGTTAGTGAACATTCACTTACAGGGCCGTTTCGACGATTACCCGAAACGCCGCGGTGTAACGCGCGTTAAAGAGATGCTAGCAGCAAACATCAACGTTTGTTTTGGCCACGATGATGTGTTTGACCCATGGTACCCACTAGGCACAGCGAACATGCTTCAAGTTCTGCACATGGGACTGCATGTGACACAAGTTATGGGCTACGACCAAATCAACAACTCACTTGATTTAATCAGCAAGAACTCTGCTCGCACATTGAATATTCAAGACAACTTCGGCATCGAAGAAGGTAAGCCAGGTAGCTTGCTGATTCTTCCTGCTGACAATGGCTTTGATGCAGTGCGCCGCCAAGTACCAGTGCAGTACTCAATACGTCACGGTAAGGTGATTGCAGAGACTCAACCAGCGAAAACAAAAATAAATTTAGATCAAACTGAAGATATCAACTTCAAGCGTTAATATCGTCTATACTAATGATCAAAAGGAAGCTGAGATGCTTCCTTTTGTTGTGTTGGACGAAGCGACAAAACTATCACTAAATCAGTGTAGATCTTGTACATTCGCACGGTATGACAAAAAAAGCACAAATTTCTTAAGCAATACGTGTACATCTCAAAAGACTGTGTTAACATGCCCTCGCTCTGTTAGCCGGAGTTATTTAAGTTAGATGAATAGTAAAAAATTGACATGTAAAATCGTTACCCGTTTTTGTAAGTAGTTTTTCCTTATTTCTTAGCAATATTAAATAATTCAATTATCAGCGCATTGCATTAAATGCAATCAACAACTTAGAAAATTTATGAATAAGGGACAAATTATGTCTAACACAAATACTGGCACTGTAAAATGGTTTAACGAAGAGAAAGGTTTCGGTTTCATTTCTCAAGACAACGGCGGCGCTGACGTATTCGTACACTTCCGTGCAATCGTTTCTGAAGGCTTCAAAACTCTGAAAGAAGGCCAAAAGGTTTCTTTCGAAGTTGAAAACGGTCAAAAAGGCCTACAAGCAGCAAACGTTGTTGCTCAATAATTAGCTCTTATAGCTAAAAAGAATTTTAAAGCGCTGATTTTTATCGGCGCTTTTTTATGCCTGCTCATAAACATTTCCCCTCTCGATACAAGCTTCACCCGTTAACTCTGAACAACTCAAAACCACCAGCCAAGTCTCCTCAATCTAACCATTCTCAGTTAAAGCTCGACGACCAAATAACTTCACTTTTTGTATGCACTTTCAGAGACATCAACACTCATTTCTCAGCAATGTTTTGATACGAACTCACTCTATGTCGAAAGTTTGATAAGCCCAAAAATGGTTAAAGAACAACCCATTAGATTGCACTTATGAATACGCAATCGATATTCATAATAAAAATGAGTTATTTATCCAATCCTCATCCACTAATCATATAATTTTTAAAGCAAAGACGTTCGAAATCCGCTAACCTTGTTCGCAAGTGGCTTAGTTGTTTTGGTATCTGCAGTAAAAATAATGAACAAAGACGAATTTCAGAAATCCACCGCAAATCTAAAAAAAGCGGTGCCTCTTATGATGAAGAACAGGGTGTCAACGACACCTGCAAATTACGCACTTTGGTACACCTATGTCGATAACGCTATTCCCCAGCTGACTCAAGACATGGATGGTGTTTTAGAACACTACGGTATTTGTCCTCCTACCGTGGGTGAGCAGCTATACAACAATTATGTTGCCAGCAAATCCGAAACCAATATCAATGACCTTCGCGCTAATTTGGAACTGTTAGTTTCTGAAGTTTCCAATTCAATGAATGACACCCTGACCGACACCTCTGCCTTTTCTGACATGATCGATAAAAGCTTCGAGGACTTGGCTCGAGTTGATAATGAAAGTTTATCTATTGATGAAGTCATGTCCTTGGTTCGACAGCTAGTGTCTGAATCTCGTCATATTCGTCACTCTACTCAGTTTTTAAACTCTCAGCTAAACTCTGCAACCTCAGAGATCACCAAGCTGAAAACTCAATTGGTAGAAGTGCAGAAAGATGCGCTCTTCGATAGTACAACCACACTCTATAACCGTCGCTCTTTCGACCGCGACATAGAAACCTTGTGTGAAGCACAACAATCTTTGTGTCTGATTCTTCTCGATATCGACCACTTTAAAAACTTCAACGACACCTATGGCCACTTGTTTGGCGATATGGTTCTTAAAGGGATCGCTCGTAAGCTGAAGTTAAGTTGCCGTGAAGGTATTTCTGCTTATCGATTTGGTGGTGAAGAGTTCGCACTGATTGTGCCTAACAAATCTTTGCGTATTGCTCGTCAACTCGCTGATACCAATCGTCGCTCTTTAGAAAAGCTGTCGATCAAAGATCGCCGCAGTGGTCAACAAGTCGGCAGTATCACTGCATCGTTTGGTGTCGCTGAACTTGAACCCGGAGAATCAGCTCAATCGCTGATCGAGCGTGCTGATAAACTACTTTACGAAGCGAAATCACTTGGCCGTAACCGAGTCATGCCTTTGTAAGACACACCAACAATGCTCTTATCGACATATTAGTCGGCTGGAGTTTCAACTAGAAAGCCCCAAAGACATTATCTTCGGGGCTTTTTCTTTAGCTGTGTAAATTGATTTAGCTACCTAGGTTTCACCGTTAGATCTGGAAACAGTAATTCAGACAGTAGTCTTCACCACTCTTTGCTCTGAACTCTTTATCTTCACTGCATGCCTTTGGTTTACCCTTTGCGTCACCTTGAATCAAACTGATCCAGTGTCGCATCGCTGCAATGGTCTCTTCACGCATTGTGGTTGTTGCTTCCATTGGTGATTGACCAAACGTGGTACATGATTCCAACTGAATATCATCAATTTCTACTAGCTCAATACAACCTGTCCCTTTATGGCAGCCAAACATTACTTCTAGGTGGCTTCCACTGCCATCTCGGAACAAGATAGAGTCTGGGTCGTTCTTCTCACCCATGTACGCTACAAACTGTTTAGGGTGCTTCAAACCGCTGTGCTGACCATCTTTGAAGTAAGCCATAATATGACGGTAATCGACTACGTAGCTGGTTACGTCTTGATGTGAGCCATTCTCTAGTGGGAATAGTCGATCAAGCAGCTGCTTTGCTTTCACTTGCTTTTCAGTTTGCTGATTGGCACTGATTGTCTCCACGGCAAAGACAGCTTCAGCGATAAATGGCTTTGATTGTTTTTGGATTTCTGTTTTATCGAATGTAAGCATATTCATAGTCTTTCCCTCTTGACCAGTCCGGTGATAACCACCGATTTCTACAGCAAAAATGTGTCCTAGAGCAATTATTCCAAACTAACGTTTAATTTATTTGTCATTTTGTGAATTGCTTAGTTTGTAGATTAGCGCTTTTTTACATACAATTTCACAACAAAAATTTTACAATGTGAATTTTACAAATATGGCCTTGTCAAAAAGTTTAGTTCGTCAGTCACATTTCCTAGGTACGAAGATACGTAACCTAAGAAAACGTAACCATTTAACGATGGAAGACCTGTCTGCGCGTTGTATTAGAATCGACCCAGAATGTGCCCCTTCCGTTTCTTACCTTTCAATGATTGAACGTGGAAAGCGGGTTCCTAGCATCGATATGCTGGAAGTGATTGCGCAGGTCTTTCAGAAGAACCCGACGTGGTTCCTCGACGACGAATCTGAACAACAAGCCATTGCTCCTGATAAGGGGAATCGTGGTGGGATAAGTGGCATGGCGCTCGAGCCGAGCTTCCTATTCTCAAACGACATCCTGCAAATTGCGATTCCTGAGATGCTGTCACAAACGGGCATTTCAGGCCGCCAGTTTGCGCACCTCTTGATTCGAGCACACCAAGAGAGCAACCAGAACCACTTCCCTGACCTAGAGCGCGCGGCGGAAGAGGTAGGCTTAAAACGACTTAACCTCAGCGTAGAAGACCTGATAGACATCGCTAGAAGCCTAGGAATCAACATCCGTTGGGTAACGCGCACGCCGCAAGACGTAGTCGATGAGCTCGGAATTAACGCTAAGCAGTTGGTGACCTCCTTCTTTGAGCCTCCCGGTACTATCTTCTTAAACGAGATTCTTAAAGAGTACCCAACCCGTCTGAAATACGACCTTTCGGTTTATATCGGCCATTGCATTCTGCACAGCAAAGAAGGCCTAAAGAGTGTGTTGTCGGTCGGTAACAACAACACATGGGATGACAACCAGATATCAGGCTCTTCACAGCTCAACTCCCAAGACATTCTTCAAGCATGGCGAGACTTTGAATCCAGCTTCTTTGCTGGCGCACTGCTGTGCCCGAAAGTCCCGTTTAGACAGCTACTCGACCGTACTGGTTACGAAATCGACGTTCACAAAAGAGCAGGGGTTTCCCCCTCTGTTGCGATGCGTCGAATGACTGTAGTATCGCCCTACCCTCACTGGCACTACTTTGATGCTTATGGACCGGGGAAACTCAAGGCGGTATATCGCGGGAACGGGATTCCACTACCTTGGGGAAATATGAGAACGGTCGCTGACCCATGTCAACATTGGGCTGTGTTCCGTCGATTATCAGAACCTCGAGCGGGAAGCTCGGCTCAAATCTCCATTTTGAATGTGGGTGATGAGCCAAGGATCTACTGCTGTGAATCCATCAATATGACGGATCCTGCAGGTAACAATCGTGTGTTGTGTGCTGGTATAGATCTCAACCCTGCGATTGATGCTCAAGGCGGTAATTCAAGAGACATAGCAGAGCAACTTAAAGCGTCATGCGTTAACAATGGTGGCTCTGTGGCAATTCCGCGTAACATCAAGAAAGATCTCACGACAATAGCCAAGATTCTAAATATAAATTGGATTGAACGTGGGATTGAGACAGAAGCGAGGCTTATCTGCTCCAGAGGTGGAGAATGCCCACGCCAACCAAGCTGTTACTCTAAGTGTGGTGAGTAAAAAAGTAATAACAAAAAATAGAACCTAAAATTCAGGCAAAAAAAAACCAATCACAATAAGGGTGATTGGTCATATATTTTGTGTGAACAAAAAAGGTTCACTAACAACGTCAGTTGGCTAGGTGACCCTCGGCTTAAGAAGGGTCACCATTACTAATGCAGCATACGTGCCAACTTTAAAAACACGTATTTACTACGCATCTGGACACGTATTGGTCGTATATCCTTGTTTGTTTTGCAAACTGGAATTGCAAATTGCAAAATTCAACAAAAACGCTAGTGATTATGTTGTTATTAATGAATCATTAAAGATTCATTACCCTTCCCAAAAATGCCATATTTCCCTTAGATTCAATCACTTTAAACAGCAATAAACCTCTCCCTAGGGTTACTCAACATCAACAACACCCCAAACAGCGCCCATAAAAAAACGCGAACATTGAGATTCAATATTCGCGCTTATTCGATTTCTATGACAGAAAGAACTTAACCCACGAGACGCCTTTTTATAAAGCGACTCCTGTTCGTTGCTCTTTCAATATCTCAGAAAAGATTACTTCTGAGGAGCTGGCTTAGAGCGGCTTCTCGACGGTGAAGGTTTATTGCCTGTCGGCTTATTTGACGACTTGCTTGGGCCGTAACTACCGCCGTAACCAGACTTCTTCGGCTTACCTGCAGGTTTACCCGCGTTGTTTGGCTTACCAGTACCGTTAGATTTACCCGCACCGCTTGGTTTGCTCAGAGTATTCTGAGAACCCGCGTTATTTGCAGCAGGTTTATTGCCCGCACTACCGCGCTTAAAGTTGCTGCCATTGTTTCTTACTGACTTATCTTCAGCTGTCGCAGTTGAATTGTTTTCAGCCGGTTTCTTTCCTGATGTTGGTTTACGCTTTGGCGCCGAACCATTGCCAGCTACATGACGCTTGTTCTTACCTGCTGGCTTGTGCCCGCGAGCGTTATCACCAGAGCGTTGACCATCAGCATGTTCACGTGGCTGTTTTGCTTTCTTTGGCTTCTTAGGCTTGATTGGACGTGAATCCAAGCGAGACTCAGGCAACTTGTTTACTGGAGAGAAACCTTCCAGTTCACGACGCTCTAGCACTTGTTGAATAAGGCGTTCAATACCGAACAGTTCACCCACTTCATCCGCACAAACCAATGAAATCGCTTTACCTACTTCACCAGCACGGCCAGTACGACCAATACGGTGTACATAGTCTTCTGATACATGAGGAAGATCGAAGTTAACTACTTGAGGCAGTTGCGGGATATCGATACCACGAGCGGCGATATCAGTTGCAACAAGTACTCGTACCTTACCTGTTTTGAAGTTCTCTAAGGCTTTAGTACGTGCACCTTGGCTCTTGTTACCATGAATAGGTGCCGCAGTGATGTCTTGCTCTTCAAGGAAGCGAGCAAGCTTGTTAGCACCGTGTTTCGTCTTACTGAACACCAACACTTGTCGCCAATCGTTATCTTTGATTAGCTTCGCTAGCATTGCGCTCTTTTTCTTTTTGTCTACTGGGTAGATGCTTTGCTCAACCGTTTTTGCCGTTGAGTTTGCAGGGCTTACTGAAATCTCAACAGGATTGTTCACCAAGCCTTTCGCTAAGCTGCGGATATCATCAGAGAACGTCGCTGAGAACAGTAGGTTCTGACGCTTCTTAGGCAAGAAAGCCAAGATCTTACGGATATCGCGGATAAAACCCATGTCTAGCATGCGGTCCGCTTCATCTAGCACGAGGATTTCTAGTTGGTCAAAACGCACTGCATTTTGGTTGTATAGGTCAAGTAGACGACCAGGTGTTGCCACCAACACGTCACTGCCTTTACGCAGTTTTTGCATCTGAGGGTTAATCTTCACACCACCAAACACTACCGTTGAAGTCAGCGGTAAGTTAATACCGTACTTCACTACGCTGCCATTCACTTGCGCAGCAAGCTCACGAGTTGGCGTTAACACGAGCGCACGAACTTGGTTCTGACGTACGCGAGTACCTTTCGATAACATTTCAAGAATAGGTAGCGTGAAGCCTGCAGTTTTACCTGTACCTGTTTGAGCAGCGGCCATAACATCTTTGCCCGTTAGGACAGCTGGTACGGCTTTCTCTTGTATTGGTGATGGCTTATCGTAACCTTGTGCTTCAATAGCTTTAAGGATCGGTTCAGAAAGGCCAAGGGAGGTAAAACTCATAGATTATTTTCTCAGTTGAATAACATTTAGTATGAGCAACACGTTAAAAAGTGCGTCGCTTCAGCTTTCGCTCATCAAATACATTGATACGGAGCAAAGCGCGGTATTCTGAGGCTTTTCCCCACATTCAGCAACTAAATTCTAATCGCAGCTCAAATTCAACCTAGATAACTTGTCGCTTCTGTTCGTACATTTTTTCATCAGCGGCTTTCAAGAGCGCATCGACATCATTGTAGTTGTTATTGTGAATAACCCAACCCACACTGATTCTGAGATAAATAGAGTGCGCCTCGTACACAACTGGCGCCGAGCATATCGCCTTTCGTAGTTTAGTCACGATCGACGATACGTGTTGATCATCGATGATGCGTGGCAACAAGACTAAGAACTCATCACCGCCTATCCTTGCGACGATATCTGAAACACGCAGCTCACTTCTTATACGGTTAGCACACTCGATCAATACCTGATCGCCTGCCGCGTGACCATAGGTGTCGTTGATTGCTTTAAACCCATCGAGGTCGATATTTACAACAGCAAAGGTTCTCGCTCTCTGTTTTTGAGTGGTTTTGAAGGCCTGCTTGAGGCTATACATGAAGTATCGACGATTCGGTAACATCGTTAACTCATCATGCATAGAGCGGCTATCTGCAATGCGGTACAGGCGATAAATAGTAAAGAAGGCAAACGCCAGCACTAATATAATGGAGTATCCCACCAGCCGTACCGCTTGGATGCGATACCAAGGCTCATCCATCAATACATGTTCGTTACCGGAGAGAGCAAGGTACCAACCCCCGTATGGGAAACTCACCTGTTCAGTGGCGAACGCATTATCGAACACATCCTGAGTGCCATAAAAGACAGCGCCATCTTTACCTGAACTGTTTGCACCACGAATTGCTAATTCATACTTGTTCTCGATCTTGCCGATACCAACATCTTCAAACAGCTCATCTAAACCGATAACAGCACTGGAGACACCCCAGTAATCTTGATTGAAAGGCGGATCTCGGAAGATCGGAGTGCGCGTAATGAGGGCTTGCCCACCTTGAAACAACTCAAAGGGACCAGCAATAAAGGTGTTGCCAAGATTACGAGCTATCTCAACCGACTCCCATTGATTTGGGTGATCACGATAATTAATACCGAGAATCTGCTCATTACCTTCCAGCGGGTAAACAAAATTTAGAATGTCGTCTTTGGCGAGTCCGATAAGTCGAATATGGAAGCCATCTTGAATGATATTCTCAGCAATCTTATCCCAATTTTTCACCTCACCATCGGGGTTGATGGTCACTAAGGTCGAGAAATTATTGAGGATATACATATCTGACACGATCGCGGCTTCAATCCGAGAACGAATAATGGATAGTTGCTTTTTTGCCTCTGAATACGATTCGTTTTTAAGAAAAGTTAATTGCTTGGCATGAAAGAACTCAATTGCGCTTACCATCGCAAGAAAAAAAAGAAAAGATACTACTCTGGCAGACCACTGCTTGCTAGAACCACTTGGCATTTACGAACCTCTAACACTATTGTTCTATATACTGCCTTATAACGGCTCATTTCTGGCTTATTGCCCCAGTATGCCGCTAAGTCATTAAAAATCCATACTAACGTCGACTATCTATCAAATATTGAGTGATCCATCACTTCAAACTTCTTTACTAAACGAATGGTTTAATCAAAAAGGGTTAGTGAACCTTATAAAGCTTACATTGTATTGACTCAACGCTTACATTAAAGGATTCATCAATGTTATTTTACATAGACTAATAATCAGCTTGGTACCTCACGACATGAAGTTAAAAACTATCACACTGTGTACATTGCTATCAGCCTCGGTTGCCGTTGCCGTTCATGCACAAGAAAACGTTCAAGCGCCAACCGCAGTGAACGTTCAATCCCAAGCAGATTCGCTCAATTCTCAAGAACAATCTTTCAAGCAATCTGCTGACCTCATTCGCACCACCTATGAAAGCCAGCTTTACACTCTGCCTGCATTCAAAGAAGGTCACTACGGGCTGCGCATGTATCGTCAAACATTAGACGACAAGTATTCAGCGGCGGTGTGGAGCGACATGGCTCGAGTAGCAAGCAAGCTCAGCACCCTGTCGAATGACGTTCAAACCATGGAACAAATCGTACTCTACTCAGAGAAGCGAGTTGCATCTTATATTGGTGATAACGATGAGCGCAGTGTTCGACGCTATAACATCACCAAGCACATGCCTGAGTACCTTTATCTTGGTGTTGACCTTCTAGGCTCTATGGCTCGTGCTAATGAATACGGTTTAGAACACAAGAACGATGCCAAGCTGCGCGAAATCATTCGTCGCTATGACTTCTCTCGATACGTGACCAATGAAGACATGGTGAAAGCGTGGGCTGCTCAGTTAGCGAATCAGGTTTACTGGTTGCGTCAACTGGGTGAGCAAGATGTCGTTGATGAGTTCGTCGATACCTTCAAAAAAGCATACCCAGACGATAAAGACAGAAAGCTTTCAAGCCAGCAATACGGCAATAAGATCTATGGTATGACACACGTCATCTTTGGCGACTCAGAATATTACCAACATCAAGTCAGCGAACAAGATCATCAATGGATCTACGATTACTTTAGAGAAAACATCGATACGATTCTGCTGCGTGCGAAAGAAGATGTGATTGCTGAGGTTGGATTAACCTTCTTATTGGCAGGTTTAGAAGATGACCCAGTTGTAGAGAAAACTCGACTCGCGATTCAAGCTTCAATCGATGAGAAACAAGGCATGATCCCTTCAATTACTGGCGATTTTGACCTTGAGTACGGTGAACACCGTAACGTATTAGCAATCATGCTACTCGATTGGCAGCAAGTGAATGAAGCGCCGACTTATGAAGGCAACCCTAAGGTGTTTACTAACATCCCTTACGGACTCATTAAAAACCAGCCGCTGAAGAACTAGCAACATACCTAGGCTGGTCTTAGATACTTAGGTTAGTCTAAGAACCCAAAAAGCCGCATGCCTTTCAAGGCCTGCGGCTTTTTTAATTCTAACGACACCATCACTTCGTTCTGGCTTAGGTTTGAGTTTGAGTTCAGAGGCAGACTTTGTTCATCACTATCGTAAAATCCCCTTCTGCGTAACCTTCTACTAAAGAAACATCCTCACAAAGCGTCTTACAAAAGCGATACACGCCCTGAGGGTGATAACTCATCAAGGTATTACGTGAGGGATACTGGCTTGAGTTGAGAAGATTAAAAATCACCGTCTGATTCGCCAATTCATACATACGAGTAATCATGTTTGTCAGATAATCAGAATCACGAGAGATGTAGTTCAGTGAACCACTCGCGATGACAATGTCGTGCGCCTCAAGGTTCATTTTGCTCATATCACCCGACAAAAACCGACAACGATCTTCTGTGTAGTTTTGCTTCGCCTTCTTTAGAAAGCCTGCGTGTTGGTCAACGCCAGTGTAAGATTGAATACGGTAGATGCTGTCGAGCAGTTCAAATAGCTCGCCATAGCCACAACCCAAATCTAAAACACTCTTCTTTTCGAAGTCCGCCGAACGAGCTATCACTTCAAAGCGACACAACTGGCTCTCTTCGCTAGTCCAACCTAAAGCTTTAGCCTTGTCGCCATTCGAGCGGTTAGTCTGTTTTCGATGATAGCGATACACCTTCCAACGATCGAGCCAGTGCATTTAAATCAGCCCTACTTCAATGAACATCAGCACACCTTGATAAGATTAAACTTTAGAACTTGAAGAAAAGAGCCCACCGATTTTATAACCGATCGCATAGCAAACCACGGCGACAGTGACAAATACCAATGCCGAGAAGAAATACGCTACAGACGCTGCGACACCTGCCCCCCACACTACACTGAACACCAAACCGAGATAAGCCTCTTTTGGCCACTGGTAGATAGGAAACTGAGCGCCGCCGGCAATTAGGTAAACCATCGCAAACAAGCCAATGAAGGTAACAATAAGACCGATGAGAACGCGAATGTTCATGGAGAGACCCTTGATTAATTTAGCTTGGTTGCCATTGTTCTTAGTCGAAAGCGGATATGCTTAGTCGAAACCGAATATTCTCAATCGAAGCCGAATGTTATTAATCGCAACCTGATGATATTCAAGTATATCGGATAAAAGGAACCGGCTCTATTACTCTTCCGAGTGAGCTTTTACTCACTATAGACAAATCACAGTCGACGGCCAAAACCTGATTTCGCCTGATTAACAGGCACAAAAAAGCGGACACCCTCCTTACGTTAACTCCGTAAGCAAGATATCCGCTTTTACTCAATTTAGGCGCTTTAACTGAATCTAGCTTAAAGCAGGATGAAAATACCCGCTAAGCATGCACTCATTAGGTTTGCTAGCGTACCAGCAGCTACAGCCTTCAAACCTAAGTTTGCAACTTCAGCACGGCGCTCTGGTGCCATAACACCGATTGAACCTAACTGAATCGCGATAGAACCAATGTTAGCAAAGCCACATAGAGCAAAAGTCACGATCACTTGGCTGTGTTCAGATAACAGAGCTTTGTTCTCAACGAAGTCGATGAAAGCAACAAACTCGTTCATAACGATCTTCTGACCGATGTAAGAACCTGCCATCAATACTTCATCACTCGGGATACCGATTAGCCATGCAAGAGGCGAGAACAGGTAACCGAAGATAGCTTGCAGTGTAATGCCCGCAAAACCGAACGTTTCACCTAAGCTTTCTAGGCCAGTGTTGACCATCGCAATCACACTCACGAAGGCAACCAACATAGTACCAACCGCTACCGCAACCTTCATACCGTTCATCGCGCCGCTTGCCAGTGCATCAATCACGTTGCTTTGGTCAGCTTTATCGAGCTCAATGTGGTCGTAATCACTTGGTGTGCTGCGCTCAGGAACGATGATCTTCGCCATCAACAGGCTACCCGGAGCCGCCATAAAGCTTGCAGCGATAAGATATTTAAGCTCAACACCAAGGCCAGCATAACCACCAAGTACACTACCCGCTACCGACGCCATACCACCTGCCATTACAGCAAACAGTTCCGAACGAGTCATAGACTTTAAAAAGGGACGAATTAGAAGAGGAGACTCACCCTGAGAAAGGAAGATATTACCTGTAGCAACCAGAGATTCAGCTTTACTTGTACCCAGCAGTTTTTGCACCGCTCCGCCCAAGATTTGAATCACTTTTTGCATGACGCCTAAGTAATAAAGCGCAGAAATCAAAGCACTGAAGAAGATAATGATTGGAAGCACGCGAACCGCGAAAATGAAGCCTTCAGTAGCAAGGTCACCGAAAAGGAATGCGATACCAACGTCTGCAAAACCAAGCAGGCTAGAAACACCATTACTTAGGCTTGTTAGCGCCAATTGTCCCCATGGGAAATACAATACTAAGGCTGCAAAACCGATTTGAAGTAATAGTGCACGAGAGACCGTTTTCCAGTTAATTGAAGAACGACTTTCAGATAACAGGTACGCGCAAGCAATCAGTGCAAGAACACCGACAAAACCAAATAGAATATTCATAATGTGTCCTAGTAATCCTTAAAGAGTGAACATGAGCCAAGCAAATGACATCAAAGGAACAGGACAAAGAACCGCAAGCAAAACGCTACGCGATGAAGGAGCTAACAGGGTTAGCGAATGTAACAACGAGTTGTTCATGTAAAAAATCACCTTATACAAGCAGTGGAACGTAGCTGGTCCGGTCCGTGGGGTCATTCACATATCCATGTGACGGCTTGTATTGGCTAAGCACCGGCTTAAAACCGGAAGAGAAGTATAAACAGTTAAATGAGACTTTCATCACATTTTTTGACGCAAACGATCGCGCGGTCAAGGATTAGCCAAAACGTATTGTTTATCGTCGTTTTCGTGCTTCAAAACTGTAAACAATCTGTAGGGAGTTGAATTTGTAATGTTAAGTCTTTAAGTGTGTGAGCGTAACCTCTCGGTTAATTCTGTGTGATTCTTACTACTTTTCTGTGCTCTGCCTCATTTCCAGAGACTTCAAGATTCATCTTAAGTTTAGATGCGTATATACTTTGTGTGATCTCACCAAATAATTATCTATAAAATACCAATAGAGCTGATTAGATATAACAGCCATCGAGACTAAGAGAGGAAACACGTGAAGAAAATGGAAGCTCCGCACGACATGAACAATGGAGCTAGATTCAAAACAAATAGACACGGCTATGTGACAGTAGTTGAATATTATAATACCTATACTGTTATTGTCGCGTTTGAAAATACCGGAAACATCCGCGCTATTAGTGCGGCGAAATTACGTACTGGTCAACTCACCGATCGTTCTGTTGCGCCTGAATCAATTATGATTGGTGAAAAGGTTGAATCGGTTAAACACGGGATATTAACCATTACTCAAGTTGAATCTGAAAATATTGTGGTACTGACCAATGCCAATAACGAAGAAATTAGAATGTTATTGCCTGCCGTACAGAAAATGAAAGATAAAACTGAAGAAATCGACAGTGAAAATGTTGCCTCGCCAAAACCAACCTCTCTTAGCCAGCTGACTAAAAGAAATAAAAAGACCAAAGACGTTAATAGCATGCTTAAGAAAATGCTTACTGACTACGGTCGATACGATTAATTCTCTATTTTCTACAATAAAGCCTCTTTAGATTTATATTCTGATATAAAAACTAATTAAGCCTGCCTTTATCAATAAAATACGTTGCATATTCGAGTGAAAAGTTAAATTTGATCAAAGTCTCACTCTGGATCTTTACTACAAATTAACGAGATCTCCGTCACAATCTCATTTTAGCTTTGTGATGGAGATCTTATTGAAATCTGAATATTTCCATTACTATGCTCTCACACAATAAGAGAACGAAGTTTCTCAACCCCTAAAATCCAATTGAGACAAATATTATGAAAAAGATTCTTGTAGTTTGCGGTAACGGCCTTGGTACTTCTCTAATGATGGAAATGGCAGTAAAAGAAGTCGCTAAAAAAATTGGTTTTGAAGCAGAAGTTGATCACGAAGATCTATCATCTGCAGCATCAAGCAATGCGGATATTTGGGTTGCAGCAACAGACGTTGCAAACCAACTAAAAGACGCTGGTAAAGAGAACATCATCAGCCTTAAAAATATTTTT
Source organism: Vibrio sp. Vb339 (assembly GCF_902751245.1). Classification (NCBI taxonomy): domain Bacteria; kingdom Pseudomonadati; phylum Pseudomonadota; class Gammaproteobacteria; order Vibrionales; family Vibrionaceae; genus Vibrio; species Vibrio sp. Vb339. Next base: position 1,879,006 of record NZ_CADDIS010000001.1, read on the forward strand.
GACAAAGCATCTATTGAAGAACAACTAAAAACTTTCATGTAAGGTCAAAATTATGCAAAACTTTTTCGAGTTCATGCTCGGCTTATTAAAAGAGCCGGCGATCATGGTAGGTTTAATTGCTTTTATTGGCCTAGTTGCACAAAAAGCAGATGTTTCTACCATTCTAAAAGGCACAATTAAAACCGTAATGGGTTTCCTAATTTTAGGTTTTGGTGCTGGCGCTCTTGTTGGCGCACTAAATAACTTCTCAGTTGTATTTACTGAAGCATTCGGCGTAAGTGGTGTTATTCCAAATAACGAAGCAATTGTTGCACTAGCACAAGAAGCATTCGGCTATGAAATGGCTCTAATTATGTTCTTCGCATTCGTTGTGAATATTTTATTGGCTCGTATTACTCCTTTAAAATATATTTTCTTAACGGGTCACCACACAATGTTCATGTCTATGCTGGTAGCGGTAATCCTGTCTACAGCTAACATTGAAGGCACTGCTCTAGTTGCAATCGGCTCGATCATTGTGGGTTCACTGATGGTTATCATGCCTGCACTTGCTCAAAAATACACAGAGAAAGTGATGGGTACTGATCAGTTGGCGATGGGTCACTTCTCAACGTTCTCATACTTAGTATCGGGTTACATTGGTAGCAAGTTTGGTGACACTTCAAAATCAACAGAAGACATCAACGTACCTAAGAGCCTAATGTTCCTGCGTGATACACCCGTTGCTGTAGCAACAACAATGGCCATCTTCTTTATGTTTGCTTCAATTGTTGCTGGCGGTGACTTTGTTGAAACAGTATCAAACGGTCAGAACTGGGTAGTATTCACCTTCATGCAGTCTCTTGTGTTTGCCGGTGGTGTTTACATCGTACTGCAAGGTGTGAAAATGCTGATTGCTGAAATCGTTCCTGCATTCAAAGGTATCTCTGACAAACTCGTACCGGGTGCAAAACCTGCTCTAGACTGCCCTATGGTATTCCCTGTAGCACCAAACGCGGTACTTATCGGTTTCCTTTGTTCTTTCGCTGCTGGCCTACTAGCAATGGCAGTTCAAGGCGCGCTTGGCTGGACAATCATTGTAGCTGGCGTCGTTCCACACTTCTTCGTAGGTGGTGCAGCAGGCGTTTACGGTAATGCGACAGGCGGTCTACGCGGTGCAATTCTTGGTTCGTTCACGCAAGGTCTGTGTATCTCTTTCCTACCAATGCTACTGCTTCCAGTACTGGGTGGCCTTGGTCTTGAAGCGACAACGTTTGCTGACTTCGACTTCGGTGTTGTTGGTCTTATCCTAGGGTGGATTGTTTCATGAGCTTATTCGATTTAATTGGTAACCAAGGCGTTATCATCAACTCTGAAGAAAACTTAACGGTTGATGCTGCGATAGACGTGACCTGTTCAACACTGTTAGCGAGCAACAAAATTGAAGCAAGCTATGTTGAAGCTATCAAGCAAAAACACAAGGACATTGGCGCGTACTATGTTCTAGCGCCAAAGATTGCGATGCCTCATGCTCGCCCTGAAGATGGTGTGAACGAAGCATCACTGCAAGTAACGGTATTCAAAAAGGGTGTTGATTTAGAGTCAGAAGACAACGGTGACGTTTACCTTTCGATTACTCTGGCGGCGATGGACTCAGATAGCCACATCCATACGATTATGGCGCTATCTGAGTTGTTCCAAAATGATGATGACATTGATGCCATCATCGCAGCGGAAACTGAGCAAGCGATCATCGAGATCTTAAAACGCTACTAATCTCGATCTAAAGATCCTGATAAGCCCCCATTAAAAAAGCGATAGCCGAGGCTATCGCTTTTCTGTTTCTGGTGCTTGGTCATTTCTCATCGAATATGAGTGAAGGCATCACACCTCGAAAGCATTCAATGGCGTTAAAACGCGTACATTCGTTTGTCTGTTGATAATTCAAAGCAATATTGCGCGTGTTTATTAAGGCACTCAAACACTTCTCGATCCAACTTAAAGTTATCAACGTAGTCCGTCAAAATAGCGAGTGTTTCTTCTAACGTCATACCTGCACGATAAGGGCGAGACTGAGTTAGCGCTTGAAACACATCCACTACAGCAACAATTCGACTGGGTTGATCCAACTCTTCCGCCGTTTTACCCATCGGGTAACCCGAGCCATCTAACCTTTCATGATGATTAGATGCCCACTGACAAACCTGAGGTGAACTGAACAACTCCTGCAATGCGAATCGAGTGTCCGTTGCATGGCGTTTAATACAGCAATACTCTTCTTCAGTAAGTAAATCCGGCTTATGCAGAATGTCATTAGGGGTTTGCAGTTTACCGATATCATGAACTAACCCAGCCAGATAGAGTTTGCGCTGAGTGGTGTAGGAATAACCCAGCTGTTTGGCGAGGTACTCTGAAAGCTGCCCAACCTTCAAAGAGTGCTTAAAGGTAAACGAACTTTTGGTATCAACGACGTTGGCAATAAATTCGGCAAAGGCCACTGTTTCATCCAACGACATCTGTTGAGAGAAAAAGGGCACAGGCTCAAAATTATCCCTCATGTTCTCGATGTATGGGATCTCCATAGAAAACCAGAAATCATCCAGGTCGACCAACTCACACATGTGTTGAACAAGGTTGGTTTCGAACATCTCATCGGCTTGTTCAGTCAAACGTTCAATGATGCTCGCTTTGCCATCGGGTGTTAGGTTTCCATAACGATCAGAAGAAGTTATGCCGTATAGATAATCCACTCTATCAGCAAGCATCACGATAGCTGCTAATTCTTTTTCTAACTCGCTGATATGAATAGCCTTTAGCTCAGACCACGGAGTATGATGATAAAGAACCGGCTTAGCGAATATAGAAAGAACCGGGCACTCTTTTAATATTTGGTAGCCCTTTTGACAATGGTGATAGCTTGAGTCGGGTACAAACCCAGACGTTAAGCTGAGCTGTTCATCAATTTGCGAGACACCACAGTCGTGAATCAAGCCTAACGAAAACGCGAGCTGCGCTTGCTCTTCTTCCCACCCCACACTCAGAGCACATCGATATGCGATGTAGCCCACTCTCTGTCCATGATTTTTGCTTTCGAAACCGACGTTATCAAGCGCCTTAGCAATACCGAATAGAGCCTTCCTTAGGTCCACGGTCACGTCCTGGCAATGTTGATTCATTATTTAAGCCTAGCATTTTTATAGTTTTTATATATTTAGGCCGCTAATACTAATGCATAGCTAATGATTATATACACAACTATTGTAAGGTTTAATGAGTTTCGTGATAGAACTAACGTATCACGAAAAATCCGTGCTACAAGTGGTTGCATATTAAAAATCATGCGACATTATAGCCTGCCGACTAAGATTCGCTTAAATTAAGCAGCCATAAGAAAAGGAAAGACATGTTTAAAACGGTTATCGACAACGAACTCTCCATCGCATTGGTTGAAGAGAGCTTCGCTTCTCACTACGCGGAAATCTCACAAAGCCAGAATGAGTACCTAAGCCAATGGCTCGTGTGGCCGCCACATTGTAAAACCGAGCAAGACTTTAGGATCTTCATCCAACGCTCGCTACACGATTATGCGGAAGGGAAAAGTATGACCTGTGCGATCGTGTATCAAGACAAGGTCGTCGGTAACTGCAGTTTCAATACCATTGACCATGATAAGCAAAAGGTGACGATAGGTTATTGGTTATCTGAGGCATACCAAGGAAAGGGGATTGTGACTCGAGTTGTCCAGAAGCTGATTGATATTGCTTTCAATGAGTTAGATATGGAAAAGGTCGAGATATCAGCCGCAACCGGTAACCAAAGCAGCCGTAAGGTATGTGAGCGCTTACATTTCACGTTAGAAGGTATCATCACGCGTAACGAAAACTTGAATGGTCGCATCATTGACCACGCTATTTATGGCCTTCATCGCTCTAAGCTCTAAGCTCTAAGCTCTAAGCAGTAGTAACTAAGAAGTCACTCGCTTGTAAATCGGAATATGAAAAAGCCACGGTATTAGTCCGTGGCTTTGTTATTTGACGAGCCTGAAGAGCTCTTAAAGCTACTGCTTATGCGATTTTAGGAATCACGATACTGAACTTGGCGCCACCATGGTTGCTGTCGTCGATTTTGATATCCCAAGAAAGCTTTTTAGCCGCCGATAGAGCAATCGCGAGGCCTAACCCCAATCCACCTGTGGTCGACGTTCTGCTTGAATCTAATCGAGAGAACGGAAGGAATACCTCATCACGCTTATTTTCGGGTATTCCAGAACCATTATCTTCAATCACCACCAGCCAGTTTTCTGAGTTCTCATCTAACGTCATCCACACTTTGTCTTGTGTGTAATTACCCGCATTCTTGAGCACGTTATCGAACACCAAACGCGCCATTGAGCAATCACACTTAATCTTGCACTCTAGCTGTACCTTAGATTCAAAGGTGGCATTCTCTAGTTTCGAGTAACGAATTCGGTCTAGGCAATACTCACGAAGATCGGAGGTCACTTTAACGAGTTCAAAGAAAGAGTTATCCATGACATTCAACTTCGACAGCATGATGATTTCTGACGTGAGTTCGTTGATATCCTCAATGTAGGTATCAATATCATCGAAAAGAACCTGATGATTATCGGGTGCTCCCCTTCTTAGGATATCGGTCGCCAGCTGAATACGACTTAGCGGAGTTCTCACTTCGTGTGGGATAGCTTGAGCGAAGATATGACTTTGTTTTACTTTGCTTTCAATCTCTTCAGCCATGAAGTTAAAACTGCTGGCCAAATCAGAAACAGGATGGATGTCGTCCATGTCAGATCGAGTACTGAGCTTGCCCTTACCAAACTGTTTCTGCTTCTCGACGAGCAACTCTATTCTTTCTTGAAAACGCCTCACAGGTAAGTAAACACTTGCTCCAATCGCCACGATCACAGCCAATAACAGCCCTAACAAAAAGTGTCGTTCTGAGTCTTCATACCATTCAATGTCAGGAGAGAAGAAGTCCCCTACCTCACTGAACCCAAAGCTAAATTTAGAGTTTGGTAGCTGAAACACGGCCGAATAGAGATTGTCATCACTTAGATATATCGGCACACCGTTTAAGGTTGTGTATAACTCACATTGTAGGCAAGGCGCCTCGCCCGACCAATTCTCCAACAGGCGTAAATTGAAGATATAAAATTGTTGGTAGCCTGTTCTATCGAGCTCTTTATAGAGTGAGTTTTCTTGATTGTGTTGACGAACATACTGCTCCGCAAAGTAGATGCCATCATTGAGGAAGGTTTCGATCTCGGTGCGTCGCATGTGCCCGTCACCAAGGTTCAAGAACAAAAATATCGTTGCCGACATCCCAGTCACAATCCCAAGGTATAAGCGAGCAAACATCGAAACCGAGCGAAGCTTCGTAGCAATGAACTTACGCAACCAGCATGTACCCCTTGTTGCGAACCGTACGAATCAACTGTTTGTCTTTTGCGTGAATGCGCAGCTTTCGGCGTAACCCAGACACGCGCATATCAATTGAGCGATCGTTAAATGCGTAATCTATCCCTCTAAATAGCTGACAGCACTGGTCTCGAGTCACGACCTGACAGATGTTATTAACGAGAAGGTTTAAGATTTCAAATTCAGCAGAAGTAAGCTTGAGGTTTTGGCCATAGAGCGTGGCACTTTGAGCAGAGCTGTTGATTACAATATCGCACTGTTTTTCAGCCGTAGTTTCTTGCGCAGTTGTTACGGGAGCCGCTCTACGCAATAACGCTTCAATTCGCGCTAACAAGGCATGGCCACGAATCGGCTTGGCAACGTAATCGTCCGCGCCAAACTTAAATAAGCTGACCTCACTCATTTCATCGGCAGAGGCCGTTAGCACTAAGATCATTCCATTGTAGAACTCACGAGCTTGACGGCAAATCTGCGCGCCGCTCATCCCTGGGAGCATCAAGTCCAACAGGACTAAATCAGGTTCAATACTGCGAATCGCTTCAAGTGCCAAGTTCCCTTCATGAACAACGCTAACATTGTAACCTTCGGCTTCGAGGTAAAGCGTCGTTAAACGAGCTATCTCTTGGTCATCTTCAACAATGAGCACTTTGGTTTTCGACATTCCTATCACCAGTATTTATTAAAAGCGAGGGCAGTATATATACTGGTCATAGATCATCAATATTGCGATCAGAGCCCTACATTTACCGTACGCAAAACATAGTAATCACTTTTGTACATACACGTTTACAAAATAGAGAAGCAACAACCGGTGCGCCTTGGTTTATCAAGGTTTCCTCTTTGAGAGCACATTATTTGCTGTGTTTTAATCGTCTACCGCCCGCTTACATTTGCTTTATTTTCTTACGCGCACTTACATTTGAGGCGTTTACAAAACCCAATCAAATCAACTATCCATACACCAATAATATAACAGTTAATAATGCTGAAAAAACCAAAATTATTGGCTATAAAATTCAAACAAATAAACTTACAAGCAAAAGTAATCGATTACCTGACCATACGAACAGAGCTTTCCATTTTTCATCGCAAGGTAAATCCTGTTAAGCAATACCTTCTTAAAGTAACATTCACCCAATTAATTAATAGATTCAATATTACGCAATAATCACTTCCACAGGGCCCATTTTAAGATGAATAAAACGCTTTCACTGTTACTGACCACCACCGCTTTAGTTTCAACACCACTCATGGCAGACACCAATAAACAAGAAATGGTGAATCAGATTCAAGCGCAAGTCAGCTCTTGGATAGACATTCAGGTCACGCCACAAAGCAGCATTATTCAAAAGATGGTCTTCAACTGTGAGTTCTACAGTGCAACGCCTTACATTAAGTCGCCAGACGGAAGCGAGAGCAGTTCTGGCTCATACCGTTTTTACGCACATAACGGTGTATTGGGCTCGATGACAGAACCCTTCACCACTCAACCTCTGCCTGAATTGACGATGTGCCTGAAAGAAGAGTTCGTGGTGACCAACCAAGATGAAGCACAGCTATTATTTGAAGCTATCGAAACGGTCTATCCAAACCACTCTATGTTTGATGAGAACTTTCCTAAAGAGATCATCCAACAACCAAATGGTTGGCACTTCATCGACGGAGAGATTTTTGATGATAAGAAAGGCTATGTCGTCGAAATTACCCCTGAAGGTAAAGTGAACAAAATCATCCGCTCACTGAACCTTTAACACGCTGTTTCTTCTGTGGCACTTTGCTGTGCTTAAGTTCTTTATTGTTCTTAAGCTCTTTCCTGTTCTTTAAAACAGCTTCTTAACAGCGATTAAAGGCCAGAATTCAATTTGATACGCGACGACCGAACATATGATTTCGGTGGTCGCTGTTCGACAAAAATATCAGTTCACCGAGTTCAATATGATGACCAGTTATCAACCTTTCGAGCATCTCCAGTGTCCAATTTGGATATACGACATTGATAATAAAAGAATAACTTGGGCAAACAGCAGCGCCCTGCCTCTGTGGGAGTCTGAATCTCTATTTGAGCTGACATCTCGCGACTTTAGTGTCGAGATGTCAAAAGCAATCGAAGCGACATTGGAAGAGTACCAAAGGCAATTTCTACGCAACGAAAGCATCAAGACATGGTGGAACTTCACTCCCAACTACATTTCGAAGCGTGCATTGTGTCTGTTTTCTGGGATCCCACTGCACGATGGTCGAACGGGTATGTTGGTACAAGTCGTCGCTGAAGAAGGAAGCTTAAGGCACGACCTCGCTTGCTCTGATGGTGCAAACCTCTCCCTTCTGTTTAATAAGTCGGGAAGCGTAGTGAGTGCTAACTCCGAATTTTTTCACAACTACGGCTCACCGTTTAGCACCCTATCCGACTTCGTTTCAAGTGAAGAGACAGCAGCACAATGGCTGTTTACCGTGCGTAAAGGCCGAGAGATATTAGAAGAAGTCAGCTGCGAAATAGATGGCAAGACACACCATTTTGATGTGCAAGGAAAGTGGCTCTTCGATAAAAGCGAACTGCTGTTAAACCTAACCTGTACAACTAAGCAAAAAGAGAAACTGATAAAAGCCAGGTACAACGCTGAACACGACTGTTTAACGGAGCTTTATAATCGCCGTGGGATCACCAAACTTCTAGAAACCAGCATTGCCTATCGCTCACCGTTTGAATTGATGTTTGTCGACCTTGATGGCTTCAAATTAGTTAATGACACTTATGGGCACACTGTCGGAGACCAACTACTCAAACAGGTTGGTGAACGCCTTAAACAGTTGGTTGATGAGAAATGCATGATCGGGCGATTTGGTGGCGACGAATTCATTGTTATTGCCCACACCTGTCGAAATCAAAATATCCCACTACTCTGTTCTCGTATCATTGATGCATTAAACCGAAGTTTCCATATCAGAGGCATCGGCAGTTTGTCTGTCGGTTGCAGCATAGGTACCGCACATTTCCCTGATAACGCGGTTGACCAAGAAACATTGCTAAAACAAGCAGGTATGGCGATGCATCTTGCAAAAGCGAATGGTCGAAACCGCTTCCAAACGTTTACCCCAGACTTAGCACAAACCCTGCATCGCAAAGTAGAGATCCGCCATCGACTGGCACGTGCCATCGAAAACGACGATCTCAACCTTCACTACCAACCGATAATGAACACTAACAGCGACAAGGTGAAAGGATTTGAAGCCTTACTTCGATGGTCGGACGAAGAACTTGGTGACATCGCTCCTGACGAATTTATTACCTTAGCGGAGGAAAGTGGGCAAATAGTTCCTCTCGGAAAATGGGTTCTCAATTCCGCACTCAAACAGTTATCGATGTGGCAACGAGAGTTTGATCATGAGTTGATGATGAGCATCAATATCTCGAGCATTCAGATGCACGCTACCTTTGCCGAACAGCTATCGGCAATGCTGAACTTCTACAATATCCAGCCTCAAAGCGTTGCCCTTGAAATCACCGAGTCTTCGATGATCTTCAAGCATGGTGAAGTCAGACAAGCATTAAGTGATATATCAAAATTGGGCGTAGAACTTCACCTTGACGACTTTGGTACAGGGTACTCCTCACTCTCAATGTTGCATGACTTGCCAATTAGCACCGTTAAACTCGATAAAAGTTTTGTCCATGGCTCGCACAAAGGGAGCAAAGCAATAGTCCAAGCCACCCATGCCATCTGCGACAAACTGGGGCTAAAAGTAGTTGCTGAAGGCGTCGAGACCGAAACGCAAAAATCGTTCTTGATCGATTGTGGATACCAGTATCTTCAAGGGTTCTTGTTTAGTAAGCCCATCCCGTCAAATGAAGTCGAAAGACAATTTTTAACGGGTCGATTAATAGACATTTAAAAACTTATTTATCAATAAGTTAGAGTTTTTGAACACTTCGTAGTCCAGAGAGTGATACCCGCATCAACGCTTACGTATGCTTACATTGCGGCCAACAACGACAAGCCGAAGTTAAAGCATTGTTTATTATGCAATTATTGAGAAAAATCGACCTGTAAGCCATATAAAAGATATACCTACCTTCTGTAATGGCTTTGGTATTTAGATTACCCTCATGCAGCCCCTCAATCAGATCAAATAATCGGTAAATATGAGAAGACAAAACGGCTTCACTCTCTTAGAACTTATCATCGCTGTCTTAATTTTGGCTATCCTGTCTGCCACGGCTATGGTCAAGTTCTTAAACGTTCAAGGAAGCGCCCGTGCGAGTAAAATACACGACGTAGCGGGTAACCTACGTACCGGTATCGATATGATCTACGCCAAGTCTGCGATTGCTGGCGTTGAGGGAGAGTGCAACTATGTAGAAAAAACGGAAATTGAAACCTACTACGTCTGTCATGGTTACCCAATAGCTTATGTGGATTCACTAAGAAGGCTGCTCAATATCGACAGAACAGAGCTTCACGTGATCAACAAAGAAGTCGATCCTGGCAGCAATGCCGAAAGAGTAGCTGCTATCTCTTTTGACGCAGATAGCTACACCTATTCACCTGAAGGTGACTTTTGTCAGGTACTCTATCAACCAGAAAAAGAACCTCAAATCGTCGTACTTGATGGCGCATGTTAAATACTCAATGATTGTACTCATTCAGAAGTTAGAGCTAAGCCATCGAGACAGGTCTTTGAATATCATGTGGTTACGATAAATTTGTTCAAAAATAATACGAATAGGGTTAAGTTGTTGCTACTTACATCTTTAAGTGCTGTTTACGTTATAACATGAACCTTATTCATATCTTATTTTTTATAATTAGCCTATAAAGATCTACATAGGTGCATGTCTGATATATATCAACAGTGTTTTGATTAAACATCTTTCATAAATAGATAGGTATAAATATATAAGTAAAAATATAAGTAAAAATAGCATCCTCGTGCTATCTAAAACTTCCCACCTGAAAATTTCATTATTTAATAAGACGTAATAATACAAATAAAGCAAACTCAAAATACAATATTATCAATGCCATCATCTAGCCATATAATTCAATTACTAAAATCATGTCTCAATTAAATTATATTAACATTACATAAATTGACATAATCTAAGTTTATCCTGAAAAATTCTGATAAATCTCACACATCAATAAACCGAATGAATACCATCAAAAGCTACATTAGAAACCTCTAAATCCAGTAGCTAAACCTTCCACATAGAAGCGGTGAAATGGATAAATACCAAAACAAATGGATAAATCCCCTTTACCCCTTGTAAATCATTGGCTTTCATTTATAAATTCAACTTTTGGATGAACATCTCCATAACCTTTCATTCAAGCCCAAATTCTGCGATTAGTATCAACATCTTAAGAGAAAATGGTGACATTTTGGTTATATTATTTGGAAAGGACTCTTAGGTTGAATGAAAATCCCAGCCAATACACATCAATCACATAAATATAATAACTGTCGCTTAGGAGTTGAGCCATGCACTGTTCTTTCAATATAAACAACAATAATGAGAGCTTGCAACTGATCTACAATGAAGAAAAAATATACATCAAGAACAATAGCAATAAGATATCAGAGGAAAGTCTTAATAGTAAAGAGAGTTTTGTATTCAAATACCTTATTGAGCACTCATCAATATCTAACCCTCAATCTGCACGAGATGTTGAAGAGTCTTTTAAATTACATTTTGATGAAGAGTTTAGTTTGTATGCATTAAAAAACATCATCGCCTCAATAAGAAAGAAGTATCGAAACTTATGTAAAAAAGCAAAGGTAGATAATAATAGCGAGCTTATCTCTAACCTTTATAAGGTGGGTTACTTCATCGATCTCGATAAAAGCTCAACCAATCGTATCGCACCTAAGTACGACATCAACCAGTTCAAGCCCAGCCAGTTCGAGATGCTGAAACTGATGTTCAACACCTATCATCGAGAGCTGATCAAAGCTCTGATAGCCGTGTTCACCATCTCTTCCTTTTTCCTATTCGTTGTCTACTTTTTCCAAATCCTTTATACGACGAAGATTGCGAATGAATACAGTGAGAACACCAAACATATTGCAGCAGAAGTCATGGACTACGGTTGCGATAGCCACGGGGCTGTGCACTCATTAAGGCATTCGCTCAACCTAGATTCTGTCATCATGACTACGTCTTATGGTTCATGTTATATCTCCAAAACACGATCGAAAATGGTAGACCTTGATCAAGTTGATGACTTTTACGATAGTGCCGATTTCGCTTATTCACGTTTCGCAGACACTAAGCATGACATTGACCTTACGGTGCGTATTTCTACACGCTCTATTGAAGCTCGATACAAAAACTCACTATTGCCTCTGTTAGTCGACTCGGTCTCGATCCAGAAGAATGGTTATTACATTCTGAACCTTGGTGAAGAAAGTAAAGCTATCTATCAAACACCACTGCCAACCGGCGCAACCATTACCTTTTACAGTGACGATATTGTCGTACTGTGGACTGCGCTTTCTCTGATTCTCGCCACACTGCTTTATCGCTCCTATATTCTGGGCTTTATGATCTACCTGTTTCGTTGGAAACACATCTCCTTTGAAGAAGAGCCCATCATCAACACCGAAGACAACAGCGTCCTGTATTACGAGTTGTTATCTCGAGTTCGTAACGTCGGCGTTTTAAGCTTCATTAACACCATGAGACGCACCAATTTACTCACCTTTCACACTATCTTGCTCATCGAGACGGTCAGAAAAGCCAAATTACACAACAGCCATGAGATCTATGGTGTCAACGTGTGTCCGAGCGCTTTGGTGGGGTCGAACTTCGCAAGGCTCAGAGAGCATTTGGCCGCGATGGAAGCGAATGAATTTGTCGTCGAGATTACTGAATATTCGAATATTGGCTATGGATGTGAGGTTATCGATAACATTAAGGATATCAAAAAGCTTGGTATCACCATCGCTCTAGATGACTTTGGTACGGGCAATAACAACATCGAAATCATCAATGTTATCTCTCCGGCCTATCTAAAATTGGATCGTTGCTTTGTTAAGGATATCGAGTCAGGAGAGCACCATCAGGGTGTATTGCTTAATATCTCTGAGATTGGACGCTTATCAAATATCACGATGATTTATGAAGGTGTCGAGACGCGCAGGCAGCAATATATCTTGTGTCAGCTAGGCTACAACTTACATCAAGGCTACCTATATAGCCGGCCTAATGACTCAGAGGAGCAATAGGCCCAGCCTAATAGAAATCTTGACGAGCAACCATTTCCTATTCAAATAATCATCGCTCATACCGCTGCTTGAAAGCCCACAAGGAAGTAGGCTTCAAGTACCCTCCCCGCCAAACATGCTTTCTCCAAATATAAAAATATCCGATCCATTTTCATAAAACCCTTGCCAATTCGAATAAAAAGGTTAGTGTTATACACATATATATCACCATGCAGTTTTAATTATGACCGAATGGAAAGACGACCAGCCGATCTTTAGGCAGCTTGCCGCAAAGATCAGTGACCAAATTCTTCAAGGTGTTTGGTTAGAGCAACAAGCATTACCCTCTGTGCGTGCGGTTGCTGCCGATCTCAAGATCAACCACCTTACTGTCATGAAAAGCTATCAGTTACTGGTGGATGAAGACTTGGTAGAGAAAAAACGCGGCCAAGGCATGTATGTGGCCGAAGGGGCACTTCAAAAATTGAAAGAGTCTGCACACCAATCATTCATCAACACACAGATCCCAGCCATCGCTGAGACGCTAGGCATCATTGATATGAGTGTCGAAGAACTCGTGAAACAGCTAGCACAACATATAAAGGACAAGTCATGAGTACGTTACTTTCCGTGAAAAACGTAACCAAAACCTATTCAAATCAAGTGGGTGTCGAAAACATCAGCTTTGAGTTAAAGCCAGGACAAATACTTGGTCTGCTTGGCCACAATGGCGCGGGTAAATCGACTCTGATCAAATCACTGCTTGGTGGACACAACTATCAAGGTGAGATTGAAGTAAACGGCTACCACCCTATCCACCAGCACGCAGAGCTCATGCAGCACTTGTCGTACATCTCAGATGTTAACGTGTTACCAGAGTGGATGACGGTTAAACAACTGCTTCGATACACACAAGGTGTGCACCCTAGCTTCAACAAGCAAAAAGCAGAACAGACGTTAAGCAGCACCAACATTAAGTTGTCTTCTACTATCAAGCAGCTTTCTAAAGGGATGAAAGTACAACTTCACCTTGCGATCATCATCGCGACTGACACTCAAGTGTTGATCTTAGATGAGCCTACACTGGGCTTAGATTTGCTGTACCGCGATACTTTTTATCGCCATCTACTCGAGTGGTTCCACGACGGCGAACGCGCCATGATCATTGCAAGCCATGAGGTTTCAGAAATTGAACACCTATTAACGGATGTACTGATTTTGAAGCAAGGTCATTGTGTCCTGCAAAAAAGCATGGAAGACATCGAGAGCGACTATTTCATTATTGAAGTCGCAAACAACCATTCAAGCGAGATTCAGAAACTCAACCCACTGACCTCACAATCAGGGCTAGGCACTACTAAGTGGTTATTGGAAGGTCAATACAAAGCGCAGGTTGAATCACTGGGTAACATCTATAACGTTGGTCTCGCAGATCTATTCCTTGCAACACAGATGGAGAAGGCATAATGCATCCAAGTTTTTACATGCTAGAAAAAGAACTCATCGAGCACAAAGTTAACACTCGATTGCCTCTGTTTGTCGCGTTATGTGGTTTCTTACTGTTCGTTGGTCTGTTCTTTAATGGCGCAGCACAACATGAGTTTTTCTTTGAAATGCAAGTGAACGGTGACGTGAGCGACATCCACAGAGAGTTCGCACAAGATCTCAACTCAGTGATCTACTTTGGCGCGGGCCTTATTTCACTGATCCTGTCGACGCTATATATCCCTAAAACGCTGCGTAAAGAACGCCAAGAAGGCAGTTCGATGTTTTGGAGAAGTATGCCGGTATCTAACGCAATGACTCACGGCGTGAAGCTAGGATTCGGTTTAGTGGTTATTCCGGCTATCTGTGCATTGTTAGTGCTGTTCGCAGATTTTCTATTCTGGATATTGAACGTCTCAAGTGAACAACAATTGGCGCTATTGGTTGAGCAGCAATCTCTGTTTTATGTGCTGAGCAACTGGGTCGTGTTTTTTGGACGAATGATGTTAGTTGCACTGGTTTTATTGCCACTGGCAACCGTCACTCTAGCGATTTCGCAGCTGGTAAACTCTCCATTGCTTGTCATTTTCATCTCAAGCTATGCGATTAAGTTCCTCTCTGTCGCCGTGTTTGGGTTCTATGGCATCAATGACTTCCTATCTCTCATCGCGTCATTGCCAATGAATGTGCTCATAGCAAGCAACCCATTAAGTGCGATTGCAGAAGCGCCGATTTTATCTCTAGGTATTTACGCACTGATCGGTGTTGGTGGCTATCTTCTGAGCCTAAAGCTGAACCGAACCGATGATGTCAGTTTGAAGACGCTCTTCCAACGTTAACGCATTCGCTCCTGACGTTGGTGTTGTCGCTCCCGAGCAGTTAACCACATCAGATATCAAAATCTAAATCAAAGCTTCTGAGAAATCGGGAGCTTTTTTTGATCACGACTTTGCCAATACAGAGATGGGTAACAAGAACAAAGGGACAAAAGGGTTTTAGTTAGGAGTAATAGAGTGAAGCAACAAGAGAATCTAAGAGGAGGTATTAATGAGCTGACATTGAATGCATTGTTGTTAATGCCTGTCAGCTCTTTGGAGGATGATTTCTTTAGTCGCCGACCAGATGAAGGTCCTTGAGAGTGCTAATGAAATCGATTTGTTGCGTTTTACATTTGATTAAGCTTTTCAGCTTTTTTTTATCTTAAAGCTTTACGATTTAAAGCTTATTTCTTTGAAGCTTCTTTCGCTGTGTCTTTCCAGTATTGGATGCGAACGCGATGAAGCTGTGCTCTTCTCATTTTTTTCATAAGGGATATTTCCTTTTCTTTAACTGCTCTTCATGAGCTATTTTTATTGCCAACCATTCGAATCTAACGGTGTTTGATGTCCAGATCAATGATACAAATCACAAAATTTATAGAGTTTTGAGTACCATTTACATCAAAGTATGACCTAGATATCAACTATGGCTCAATTCAATCCTATGAGCCGCTCTTCAAAATTAAGGTTAGTTCTCTCAGATGACAAATTCATTTCAGTATCAATACAGTTCAATGATACTAATTTAATAGACCGGACCAACGCTGATTTAGTTCCAGTGTCTTATCATTTATTGATTACACCGCCCTTGAAGTTACAGTGTAACCATGAATGCATTCGATGTGAGCAAATAATCGCCACATTAGCCTATACGTCACAACATCAAAATGGGATTATGTTTGTAACGGGTAAAGCTTTTTATAGAAAAAAGCCGTAGTGGACAAAATTAAATAGACGTAATTAAATGGACGTAATTATGAGTAAAGTAATTCTGCAAGGGCATATTCTAGTGCCAGACAACGACCTAAAAGCCGTCACACAAGCCTTAATTGTACACAAAGAACTGACACTGGAAGAACCTGGTTGTATCGTGTTTCGAGTCAGTCAAAGCACGCTTCAACCTAATCGCTTTGAAGTGTATGAAGAATTCACTAGCCGAGAAGCATTCGAAGCGCACCAACAGCGAGTAAAAACGTCTGAATGGGGTGAAATCTCCAAGAACGTGACTCGTCATTATCAAGTCACCGATGTTCCGACATCATAATGATACATCCGCTAGCCAACAATATCGTCACGTTGATCAAACAAGATCCCTTACGAATGCAGGTTTTAGACTGTGTCGCTCAGCTGGATTTGCCGCAGTGCTATGTTGCTGCCGGCTTTGTGAGAAACCTCGCTTGGGATCACCTACATGGTTATGCCTCCCCGACTCCACTCAATGATATTGATGTGATCTACTTTGATACCATTGATACCTCTTACGAATCGGATCTTCGATACGAGGCTCTGCTTAAGCAACGGTTACCTGAACTGAATTGGCAAGTTCGCAATCAAGCCTGCATGCACACCAGAAATGGGGATGAACCTTACCAAAGCTCATTGGATGCACTGAGTTATTGGCCGGAGAAAGAAACCGCAGTCGCAGTAAAGCAAAGCCTCAATGGAGACATCGAATGTATTTCGTCTTTTGGTTTAGAGAGTTTGTTTGATTTGCAAATCACACCCAACCCAAAGCGTAACCGAGATATCTTTGATCAAAGAGTACAATCCAAGAACTGGCTAACCCAATGGCCCAAGTTAACGATTAGTCACAGTGAACTAGCTTTCGAATTCAAACGCTAAAACCATTGACTAAAATCCCAATCAGATCGAACATGCCCCACTTATTAACTTATTAACTTATTAACTTAGTAACTTAGTAACTTAGTAACTAACCAACTCATCAACCGCGCGTGGCGACTAGCAGCTACGCTCTCTCGTCATACTGAGTAACGACCATGAACCAACAATACATGCTGCAAGCACTCGAAGCTTCGCGCCAAGCCTTACCTGATTGCCAACCAAACCCGCCAGTAGGCTGCGTTTTGGTAAAGAACGATAAGGTGGTATCTGTTGGGTACACGCAAAAAGTCGGCGGAAACCACGCCGAGGTCGAAGCGCTCAATAGCTATGACGACGGATTGGACGGAGCAATGGAAGGCGTTACCGCTTACGTAACTTTAGAGCCATGTTCATTTGTCGGCAGAACTCCCGCTTGCGCCAATACATTGGTTAAAGCAGGTGTAAAACACGTGGTAGTAGCGATGCTAGACCCAGACCCTCGCAATAATGGTCGTGGTGTTGCGATCCTTGAATCGCACGGCGTGAAGGTGGATGTGGGGTTATGCCAAGCGCAAGTGAGTGCTTTTCTAACCCCATATCTTGGTAAATCTTAGCTCTTAAACAGCCAACGCTAGCTCAATTTGACTCGATAAAGCGGATTGACTGGCTTACCGACAAAGTATGACCAAATATGATCGTAGACGGCATGTTGGTTAGGGAATGGTGCCAACGCTTTTGCCTCTTCTAAATTGCACCAACGATACTCGGTATGCTCGTCATTCAGTTCAATCGCTTGGTTGGGTGGGCATAGCACCGCAAACACAGGGATTAACTGAATTACATTAACGTGCGCCTCGTAAAACTGCTCCAGAAACTGCGCGTTATACAAAGCTTCCACTTTAATTTGGGTCTCTTCTTCAAATTCGCGCACGATAGCCTGCCAACCTGTTTCGCCCGCTTCAATCGAGCCTGCGACATGGCACCAAAATTCGCCTTTCACACGCTTCATTAATAGCATTTTCATTTGTCCGTCGATCTCTGAAATAGCGACACCAGATACAATCGAAGTATTGAGTGGAATCATAACGTTACCTTAGTTTTCATAAGAGGTTGGCAAGGCTACCACCCTTGGTTTGTTAAATTGTCTTCTATGATTAAAAACGAGAAGTTACTCATCAATTAATGGCGTTCAAGCTATAGCTCATGGGTTCAGTATTAACCGTCTCGCTTAGCTATCCAGTAATAGAGCCATTTCTTATTTGAGGCGCTTTTCGATAAAGAGTAGAATCGCCGCCTTGTACTGTGTTTAACGTCTCTAAACATACACAGTAGACTCACAACCATTTATCACCACGATATAAGTATTAATACGACTATGCACTCATCAAAACCAACGCACGACTCAGAAAACAGCCACACACCTGAGCATTGCTTCACTCGTTTTCAACAGCCGATCGAGTCATATTCATTGCCTGAGCGTTTCACATTCCCGTTCTACTACGAACCGCACCCACTGTGTGAAATCGCCTCTCATCAGCTTCAACAGTATCTAGAAACTCAAACCGACTGGCAGCATGACTTCGGACTGGATTCTGACGCTGGTCGCGGCAAAATGTTTGGTGTGTTATTGGTGAAAAGTCCAGAAGGTGAGTTGGGTTACTTCTCTGCTTTTTCAGGGAAAATCGCCGACCAAAACCTACTGCCTCACTTTGTACCGCCCGTGTTCGACATGCTGAGCAGCGACAGCTTTTTCCATCAAGATACGGCCGATATGATGGCTGTAAACGCTGAGTTTAAAGCGCTGCAAGCAAATACTGAATACCTTGAATTGTGCGAGCAACTGGCGCAGCAGAAAGCACAAGCTGAGCAAGAGATTGAAGCTCAGCGCCTATTGATTATTGAAGGCCGAAAAACGCGTAAAGAACAACGTGAACAAGGTAAAGAAAACCTTGATGAGCAAGCCTTCGAACAACTGAACAATGAGCTAAACAAGGCCAGTGTTGCCGACAAGAACCAGCAGAAATACCTAAAACTCAACTGGGAACAGACCCTGCAAGTGTTGCAGGCTAAAGTTGATGTTTTCACCTCTCAACTGGCTGAGCTAAAAGAGCAAAGAGCACACCTTTCTCATCAGCTTCAACACAAGTTGTTTTCACAATACGCTTTCCAAAATGCGGAAGGAAACGTTGAAGACCTTAACCAGATCTTTGAAAACACGCCAAACAAGATACCACCAGCTGGCTCTGGCGAATGCGCTGCGCCTAAATTGCTGCAATACGCGTACTTAAATGGTTACACGCCACTGGCATTGGCTGAGTTTTGGTGGGGTCGCTCTCCAAAGTCGGAAATCCGTAAGCACAAGAAATACTACGCCTCTTGCCAAAGTAAGTGTGTACCGATTTTAGGCCATATGATGAAAGGCCTAGAAGTCGATCCAAACCCATTGCTAGAGAACCCAGCTGAAGGCAAAGAGCTGGATATTCTGTTCCAAGATGATCACATCGTGGTAGTACACAAGCCAGCAGGTTTTCTATCCGTGCCGGGTAAAACCATCAAAGATTCCGCCTACACACGTGTTCAAGAAATGCATCCCGATGTTGAAGGACCATTCGTTATTCACCGTTTGGACATGGCAACCTCTGGCATTCTGATATTTGCCCTCACTCGACGTGCGAACAAGAGCTTACAGAAGCAGTTCATTACTCGTGAAGTCGAGAAGCGATACGTGGCAATGATTGAAGGCGTTCTAGCAGAAGATGAAGGCTATGTTCGACTGCCATTGCGTGGTGATTTGTATGACCGCCCTCGTCAGATTGTCTGCTTCGAACACGGCAAGCCTGCAGAAACCAAATGGGAAGTGATTGAGCGAAACGAGCAAACCACTAAGGTTTACCTGCACCCTAAAACAGGGCGTACACACCAGTTGCGTGTTCACTGTTCACACGAAGAAGGTCTTAACATGCCTATCGTCGGTGATGGCCTATATGGCAATAAAGCCGACCGACTGCACCTACACGCAGAAAGACTTGCGCTGCACCACCCTGTGACCAAAGAGTGGATGGAGTTTCAGTTCGACGCTGAATTCTAAAACCTCTCATTAGTACCGAGCTTTGATAAGGAGTCACAACCACTTGTGGCTCCTACCTCTTTTGGGTATATCTCCACGCTTATTGCACTACATCAAGATTCACTTTGTTGTGAAGAGTAGCATGCCCACCTTCTTCTCTCCTTGAGGCCTTTGATATGTCATCAGCTGCTTTGAATTTGCACCACAACACACAAACTTCTTCTTTGATAACTGCGCAAGCACCAAGCTTGAAACCACTAGCAACCAAAAAGCCTAATCTAAATTTGGCAATGCTAAGCTTAATTGAAGAAGTTAAAAACGAACTCCCACTTTACGAATCGGAGACGTTTATCTGTGGGCCAAAAGGAAACTGCTCGGGTTGCTCTAAAAAGCTACTAGAGATGGTCGACAGTGAGTTGATGTACTGGGAGCACAGTATTTCAATTGGCCAAGGCCCCAACTTCGAAGAACTGCGCCGTTTTGGTAAGCTATGCAGCAGTGTTAGACGCGGTTTAGAGCGTAACGGTTTAGTCGAAAAACGACCAAAGAAAAGATAACAAGCCAACTCGATAATCATTACAATGTGTCGTTGGCGATCACAAGCCACCCTGCTACTAACTGATTGAACTCGTTAGCTATAAAAGTAATAATGTTTTGTAATATAATTCAGTGCGCAGACCGACTTCGTAGATTCGGACTCATAGAGATAAGTTCATCGATACTTTCACCATATTCTTGAACGACTCTATCCTTCTTGTCTGACGTGCCTTAACCTGCTGTATATCAATATCACATCAATTAGAAACCTACCTTGGACAACGGAGAGCCACCTTGAAGAGACCACAACCAGTACTGGGAAAGACCGGTATGCTATTTTTTCTCGTCATAATAAGTGCTTTCCCTCCATTGACCATCGACCTTTACTTACCTGCGCTTCCGCAGATGGTCGAGGTGTTTAATACTGACCGATCAATGGTCAACCTAACCCTGAGCAGCTACTTCGTTACTTACGCCATCGGTCTTTTGTTCTGGGGGCCGCTCAGCGAAAAATTTGGTCGTAAGCCGATCCTATTAATTGGATTAGCGGGTTATATGGTCGCGAGCATATTGTGCGCGATGACCAATAGCATCGAACAGTTGATTGGTGCTCGTGTATTCCAAGCCTTTGCGGGCAGTGCCATCACCGTTATCGCGACTGCCATTGTAAAAGATCTTTACGACGGCCGAGAACGTGAAAAGATCATGGCGACTATCATGTCACTGGTGATCATCGCACCAATGGTTGCGCCTGTATTTGGTGCCTTTCTACTGAAAATTGCGTCTTGGCGAATGATGTTTGTCACCCTCGCCGTTTTTGGTGCATTTGCGTCAGTATTAGCTTGCTGCTACCGAGAAACACTCGAAAACAAATACCAAGGTTCTATATTCCGCTCATGGGGAAGAATGGGCGTGGTCATGAAAAACCGCTCGTTCCTCAAGCTACTGGTCATTTTCTCTATCATACCGATGGCATTGATGGGCTTTCTTGCGGCGGGTTCTTATATCTACATCGATCACTTTGGATTGACCGAACAACAGTTTAGTTACGCGTTCGCATTCAATGCACTGTGCGCCTCATTTGGTCCAACAATTTACATGAAATTGTCCTACCGAATGCCGGTTCAAAAGGTCATCTCAGGATGTTTTGCTTTATTAGCGCTTGCGGGAATCTTCACCCTAACCATTGGCGACCTGTCCCCTTGGTTCTTCATGTTCATCGCTGCACCAGCGACATTAATGGCGATCATCATGCGAGTACCGGGTACCAACTTGATGTTGAATCAACAAGATCATGACACGGGCTCTGCCGTCGCACTGATACAGTTCTTCAGCATGATTTGTGGTTCGCTTGGCATGGTATTAGTTTCAATACGCCCAGAGTCACTGATTGAAAACCTAGGCTTTATCCAATTATCCGTCGGTACGCTAGGCGGCCTGATGTGGCTGATGGTCAGAAACAAAGAGTTCGTGACTAATAAGCTGAATTAGGCACATCCAAAATAGCTAAGTTTGTACTCAAACACGATTTAGGGCGTCCTCGATCGTGTTTGAGGTCTCGCCCTCACTGGCTTTAGCGCATATTGGCTCCAATCACCTCAATTGGAGTTAAGCCATGAAATGGATACATTTACTGTTCACATCCCTACTTTTCCTTTGCGCTTCATCCATCGCTTCCGATGTCGGATTCACTCAAGTCACCTTAACTGACGATCCTAATCGCCCGCTAAACACTGCCATTTGGTATCCCACACAAGATGAATCAAACACGTCCTTGATTGGTGATAACCCAGCCTTTAGAGGCACGAGAGTCATCAAAGATGCTGAGATTCAATCAGGCACTTTTCCAGTAGTACTTCTATCACACGGATACCGAGGAAACTGGCGAAACCAAAACTGGTTGGCGACCGAACTTGCGAGTCGTGGCTACATCGTAGCGGCCACTGACCATCCGGGAACCACTTCTTTCGACCAATCTCCAGAGCAAGCCGCTAAATGGTGGGAGAGACCACAAGATATGTCACGCATTCTGGACTACTTGTTATCCGAAACCCCGTGGAAGCAATTTGCTAACGCTGAAAATGTTACCGCAATCGGGCACTCTCTAGGTGGCTGGACCGTAATGCAATTAGCTGGCGCTAAATTGGATAGACCAACCTTTGAAGCTAATTGTTTGGTATACCCGAACCCACGAACTTGTGGGCTATCTGATGAGTTAGGGCTATCACAAGTCCAACCCTCAGAACCAAGCAATAAAGACTTATCAGACCCTAGAATTCAGCGCATTGTCAGCCTTGATTTAGGACTTGCCCGAAGCTTTTCGCTACAAAGCTTAAATGACATTACAGTGCCAACCTTAATATTGGCGGCTGGGATTGATATTGGGGACCTACCTCAAGCATTAGAGTCTGGCTACATTGCTGAGCACATGCCTCTTAATTTAAGACGTTATAAGGTCTATGAAAGCGCTACCCATTTCAGCTTCATTCAAACCTGCAAACCTGGGGCAGTACCGATGCTTGAAGAAGAAGTGCCAGGCGATGGCATTATTTGTAAAGATGGCGTTGGTACATCACGCGACCAGCTACATCAATTGATCTTAAACGACATCATTAGCTTTCTGAATTGATAAACTGAAAAGTAAACACACTCAATCTAACACTTGCGGCGAACTTCGATACTCACTCGGAGTTTGCCCAGTTATCCTTGAAAACTCGCGATTGAAATTGGACTTGGTCTGAAAGCCTGAACTAAGGAAGATGTCAGTTATCGCTTCATCACTTTGCATCAGGAGAGTCTTAGCGTGCTCAATTCGATAGGCGTTAATCACCTTTGAAATGTTCTGGTGGTGAGTTTGATTAACCGCAGACGATATTTTTCGAGCTGGGATACCTAGCTTTCTCGCCACTCGATTCAGGGACAAATCTGGATCTTTGAACACCTGATGATCCTTCATTAACGCATCAAACTTAGCGACGATCTGCGTGACTTCTTCATCCACTTTTAAGCTTGTCGACGATGCCGGAGATACATCAATTGCTTCAGGATAATGGTTTGACGTTGTCAGTTCACTCTGCTGTTGGTTTTGTTCCTGAATTGGTGCCGTGCTAGTACTCACAACGACTACAGCCCCAACAATTGCGGGAATAAGAACTAGGTAACCAATAGACAGAATTAAGTCGGTGTGTTGTGCGTTAAGCAGCAAAATATCATACGAAATAATGCTATCCACGAGAGCCGAAAACAGTAAGGCTATACCTGCCGTACGCTCAGCATACAAAACATTCGATACATCACTCAGCCTGACGTGCTCTGGGAAGTTAAACGATGATTTCAACAACAAGCAGCCATAGCTGAGATATAGCGAGATCAACAATAGATCAATCGTTCCATCCCAAATATACGAATAAGAAAAGGAGCCAACCAGAACAACGACTGGGCCTAAGCAATGCAAAAGAGACAAAGGTTTACTTCGATGAGCTCCCGCAAAGCAGAGCCACGCAGCCACCGGTACACTTGCCCCTAGAACCGGTTGTAAGAAACGGAACAGTGCAATATCAAACGTCCAACGTAGCCCTACAACGGTGATCATCAAAGCGCACAACATGATAAACCAAAATGGTTTTTGACTTGTTTGTGGGTAACGATATCGAAGCAAAACGGCCGTGATAAATAACAAAAGAGCAGCAACAAATGGCAAGGGAATAGCGAGCATCAAAATTCCATTTATGTTCGAGAAAAGATCATTTCAATATCACGTCACATATTCAGTAAGTGAACCATTGAATCAGTGCGAGTGATAAGTATTGAATATCAATCTATGGTAAATCATTCCTCAGAAAGAAATCTAGAACGAAATCTTGATGGTGTTAACCCGATGATTTTCATGAAGACTTTTCGGAAGCTGTTTACGTCCTCATAACCAACCAAATAGCTGATCTGCTCTACCGGTTTATGAGAGCTTTCCAATAACTCGCATGCG
Organism: Vibrio sp. Vb339; assembly: GCF_902751245.1. NCBI lineage: Bacteria > Pseudomonadati > Pseudomonadota > Gammaproteobacteria > Vibrionales > Vibrionaceae > Vibrio > Vibrio sp. Vb339. The sequence continues at coordinate 1,903,336 of NZ_CADDIS010000001.1, forward strand.
CTTTGAATACGTACGTGTTGGATATAATTGATAGGCGTAAAACTGGTCGCTTTAGTAAATTGTCGGATAAAGGTTCTTCGTGTCATGAAGGCTTCTTCTGCCAATTGATCGAGCGACAAAGGGAGATGATGATGCTTCTGAATAAAACGCTGCACCGACACAATCTTGTCATTGCCGTGAGCATAGTTCGGCACAAAACTCTGATAGTAGCGCTGCTCTCTCAAGCCCGTATCGAGTACTAGGTATTTACCTAGATTACGAGTATTGGTCGGCGTTGTGTATTTGGTCAAGATAAACAAAGCGAGATCCATCCACGACATCAAACCACCAGCGGTCATCACATCCGCATCATCAATCAAGATTTTGTCGATATCGACTGCGATCTGTGGATAAAGCTCCGTAAACTTCTGCTGCGCTTGCCAGTGCGTGGTCACGGTTCGCCCTTCTAACAAACCTGTTTTTGCCAAAATGAACACGCCCGCACAAGCTGAGCAAAGTATCGCCCCCCTTTGGTGAGACTCAATCAGGTACTCAAGCAAGGTGTCACTCGGCTCTAGATAGTAACAACCATCTAAATTCGGTGGGAGTATGATGATATCGGCGTTCGACACGCTAACATTGTCATGCGCTTGGATCTGAACGTTGAATTGAGTCTTCTCAGCCGAAGGTTCAAGAGAATTTGCCATCTGCAGAAACTCTTTCACGCCAAACACGGCACTTTGCAGAGAGCCTGGATAGTCGATGATTTCGACCATTACTGATTTTGTCACTATTGCCATAGAGTCTGTCATTTTTGACGTGCGATAAAAACTACAGAGTATTCATAATATCCCTACACCGCAACACACCAAATACAAAGGTATAGACTATGAAGAACACAGCCCTGCTACTTATCGACTTTCAAAATGACTATTTCCCTTCATACGAAGGTGCAAAATGGGCGCTGTCTGAAACAGAAAAAGCAGCCGAAAAAGGTGCACAGTTATTATCCGCTTTCAGAGACAAGCAACTTCCTGTGGTTCATGTGCGCCATGAATTTCCAACCAATGAAGCACCCTTCTTCTTGCCAGATTCAGACGGTGCTCAAATCCACAACAGCGTGACTCCGCTAGAGGGTGAACCTGTTATCGTAAAGCATCAAATCAATAGCTTTAGAGATACGGAACTGAACAAGGTGCTAAAGAATCAAGGCATTGAGAAACTGATCATCGTTGGGGCAATGAGCCACATGTGTATCGATGCTGTGACTCGTGCAGCAACCGATTTAGGCTATGAATGCCACGTAGCGCATGATGCTTGCACTACCTTAGACATGGAATTCAACGGTGTTAAAGTTCCCGCTGCGCATGTCCATGCGGCATTCATGGCCGCATTGAGCTTTGGCTACGGCAATGTCGCGACAGCCAGCGAACTTGAAAGCCAACTTTAGTAAAACTCAAAACCGTCCACATGGGCGGTTTTGTCTATATTCAAATCAAAATTAGCTTCCAAACAATTCTTTCAGGCGCAAAAAAGGCCCCTTTCGGAGCCTTTTTATCAGAGTCAGTGATCACTCAATTTGGTCAATTGCTACTAAGCTTGAGCCACTTGACGTGCTGGGTGTTTAATAAACACAGCGACCACAGCCACGATTGCAAGCGCGAAACAGTAGTAAGAGTTAGACACGATCTCTAGAGGCGATAGGTTAAACACAGAGCCCAATAGCAATACCTGAGCACCGTAAGGCAATACGCCTTGAATCACACACGAGAAAATATCCAATAAGCTTGCAGAGCGACGTGGGGATACATCGTTCTCTTCAGCTAATTGGCGAGCCACGCTACCAGACACAATGATTGCTACCGTGTTGTTTGCCGTACATAGGTTCACCATTGATACCAAGCCAGCAATACCTAGCTCACTTGCACGGCCATTTGCTTGCTTAGAGTGAGAAGAACCAAATGCACGAATTAAACCGCTCACTAAGTTTGTCAGAAACGCTAATCCACCTTGGCGACGCATCAGCTCGCTCAAACCACCAATCAGCATCGACAGTAAGAAGATCTCTTGCATGTTGCCAAAGCCTGCGTAGATGTCTTGAGCGTAATCCGTCATACCGTAGTTCTCAACAGAACCTAGACTTACACCACCCGCTAACAAGATACCTATCGTCAATACAACGAACACGTTCATACCCGATACCGCAAGAATGAGGATAGTGATGTACGGAAGGACCTTCAGCCATTCAATTGGGCCTGTTTCAGGAACTTGAGTTGCCGTGCTGTTGAAAGCAAAGATAACAATCGCGATAAGTGCAGCAGGCAGTGCAATACGGATGTTCTCTTTAAATTTGTCTCTCATCTCACAGCCTTGCGAGCGTGTCGCAGCAATCGTGGTATCAGAGATGATTGAAAGATTATCACCAAACATAGCGCCACTTAGCACTACGCCAGCGGTTAGAGGAATACTCATGCCAGCTGAGTCAGCAATGCCTAGTGCAACAGGTGCAACCGCAGCGATAGTACCCATAGAGGTGCCCATTGCGGTCGCAATGAACGCCGAAATAAGGAAGATACCCGGTAGGATCATGCTCGTTGGGATAGCCGATAGACCAAGGTTTACCGTCGCGTCCACGCCACCAGAAGCTTTAGCCACAGCAGCAAAAGCACCCGCCAATAGGTAGATCATACACATTGCAATAATGTCTTTGTGACCCACACCACCTAAGAACTGCTCAATAGCACGGTTCAATTTATCTTTGCTCAATAGCAGCGCTAACATCACGGCAGGCAGAGCCGCAATCGGAGCTGGAAGTTGATAGAAAGCAAAATCGACGCCTTGTAGCGACAGGTATGTACCCACGCCAATAAACAGCGCAAGGAAAACGATCAGAGGGATAAGCGCCACTGCCGAAGGGGCAATTACCGCGTTAGAATTTTTTGAATTGGACATGGAACGACAACACAATAGAACAGGAAGGAGAGCAGACTAATGTCACACTTAGAACTTGTCAACGTCTAGACGTCTAAACGCCTAATTTAACGCAAAGTAATAAGAACCCTATTGAGCATCACGTAATAAAAAAGGCTATTTACTCATCAGTAAACAGCCTTTCGATAACAGATAGTGCGCCGCTAGAAGTTAGCGTTTCTGCTTGAACGTTACTTGGTATTCGCCAATACCTTCGTAGTGGAAGGTCGTTGGTTTATCGAATTCCATTTCCACGATACCGCAGTAAGAGCCCGTGATAATTGCTTCACCCGCTTGGAAATCAACACCACGACGCGTCATGTAGTTAATCAACCAGTAAATTGGGCTTGGCGGCAGTGTATTCGGGTGCTTACCGTCGAATGCTTGAACTTGCTCGCCTTGAGTCACTTCAATACTGATCTCTGCAGAAGTGAACGCTTTTTCGCGATCAATCTCAGGGCCAATAAATAGACCTTGGTTTACTAGGCCATCGGCCAGCTTTTCATAGAACTCAGCGCCGCTGTCATCCGCAAAACGAGATTGCATCAACTCAAGTGCCATGTGGCAAGAACCAATCGCTTCGTTGATTTGCTCTTCGCTGTAGCCTTCTTGGCTTGCAGGCAGTCTTAGCAAGCGTAAATGCAATTTCAGGCTCAACGCGTACCACGTCGTTGTCTGCAAATAGTTCACAAACTTCGCCTTGTTGAACGCTGCCCGAGAAGATTGGCGCAACAACAAACTTGTCTTCAGACAGAGGAAGTAAGCACTTCCAACCGCCGACTTTATCGCTTTTCAAATCGATCATTGAAGATTGGATCTTTAGCGCATCTTCCAAGTTATTCGGACGGTACTGTTCGTCCAATCTTGGTGCTTTGGTGCCAGCAACGCGACGACTCAACAGTTCTTCAGCTGCTTGTTTAAATACATTTGTCATATAATACCACCTTTAGTTTTATGACCAGTATAATATCGGATTTTTTAAAGCTTGAATAGACAATTCAACAACGGTGCTACACTGAAAATTCAGCCATCAATTTTCGCATATTCTAGACGCAAACAACTGAAATTATTTTGATTTAAAGACAACAAAAGCCAGTAAGTTCGTTACTGGCTTTTCGATGTGTTGCTGATGGTTAGGCTTTACTGCCCTTTTAAGGTCTTCTTAAGGTTTTGCATGAAGTCTCTGAAGTGAGGCATAAAATTCACAAACAGAGGATGCTTGCGATCTTGCATCATCAATGGACCGAGTAAGCGGATACTCACACCCAGTCGTGCTGCTGATTGCTCATCTAAGCCGCTGTCTTGTTTGATCTTCTCAACAATCGCGAACATGTTTTCTCTGTCTTCAATTTCAAACTGCATGGTTTGAAGTTCGCGGTCTTCTTTAACGCTCACTTCTTCAATAGTGATGCGGTAGTTATTGTGTTTGCCTGTCAATGCTTTCATGCGGATCTCCTAGAATGCTGTGAAATGTTTTGGCTAGCTCTTCATGAATCGTTCTAGCTTGGGTTTAACCGTCATCGACATTACGACCATGATCGTAAGGCCAATAGGAAGCGCGGCAATAAATCCATTAAACCATCCACTGGTAAACGCCGATGTATCCGAAAATCCAATATTATTTGCCGCTGTTACAAACGCCATAATGGACTCCATTATGAATGCCATGATCAGTCCCACGATCAGGTTGCGAACTTTCTCGCCATAAGTTGTGAACACTCTAGCAACGGCTTTGGTGACTAAAGCCATCATCACCGCGCCCATTGGCATCATGATCACGACAACAAGGGCTAACGAAGAAAGCCAGTTGCCAATAAATGCCTCGCCGAATCCGACATTCATGTAAGTCATCACGGCCGTTAAGCTGCCGCCAATCGTCAGCATTAAGCTCATCATGACCAAAATTTTGTATAAAACGGGTGTGCCTTTTTGCTCAGGAAGAGTTGGCGTAAGTGTTGCTTGAATCGTCATATCTATTTCCTGTCTTGAATTTACGAACAATTAAGTTGATAATGTCAACTATAAATACGATAGTTGACAATGTCAACTACATTTCTAAGGATCGTTTATGTCTGATAACACATCGCTAGAGTCTATCTTTCGTTTAGTGCACTCTTTGAAACGTCAAATGAGCGAACAGATTGAGAGCTTAGACTCAGAGATCGCACCTATGAACATTCGTGTCATGAAGATCATTACTAAGAAGTCTCCATGTACCGCTATCGATATCGCACACTTCCTAGATCGTGATAAAGCACAGGTCACTCGGCTTATTAATGCCTTGATCAATCAGGAACTTGTGAAGAAGTCTCCGAACCCGGAAGACAAGCGCAGCCAGTTATTGGTTCTGACCGATAAGGGTCAAGAGATCATGAGTAAGGTCTCGGATATCGATCGAGATATGCTGAAGAGAATGACCAAAGGCATGGCCGAAGATGAGTTAGAACAATTCAGAAAAATTGCGAAGAAAATGGCGCAGAACTTAGAAAGCTGATCTTCAAAATAAAACGAAAAAACGTCACCGAATCATAAGATCGGTGGCGTTTTGTGTATAAGTTGGGTTGTACAGCTTAGTGGTTTAGCTATGTCTATTTGGATGACAGCTCTAATTCGATGCCAGTTTCCACCATGCCTGAACAGGTACCGGCTCTGAGATCACCAAACGTTCACCCATCACAGGGCTTACCATTTGTACATCTCGCTCTTTGCTTATCGCCAGTGCTTGTTCCATTGGGTCTTGCCAATCATGCATAGAAAGGTCGAAGGTACTGTTGTGGATTGGCATCATCACCTTACCTTGCAGATCAATGTGCGCCTGAACACTCTGTTCTGGGAACATATGAATATCCGCCCAAAGTGAGTTATACGCGCCCGTTTCAACCATGGTTAAATCAAACGGCCCGAAACGGTCGCCAATCTCTTTAAAGCCGCTGAAGTAACCAGAATCACCGCTAAAGAAGACTTTCTTGTCTGAAGCGTTAATAACCCAACTGCCCCACAGTGTTTGGTCACGATCAAGCAAGCCACGCCCAGAGAAATGCTGTGTCGGTGTCAACGTGAACTCAATATCTGAGGCCGTTGCCGATTCCCACCAGTTCAATTCGATGATCTTCTCTTTATCCACGCCCCACTTTTCCAATAGTGCGCCCACTCTTAATGGCACTAGGAACGTACCAACTTTGTCAGCGAGCACCTTAACGGCACCTTTGTCTAAATGGTCGTAGTGATCGTGGCTGATCACCACCACGTCGATATCAGGTAGGTCTTGCAGTGTGATTGGTGTCGGATGAAAACGTTTTGGCCCCATCCATTGCACGGGTGATGCACGATCACTGAACACAGGATCGGTCATCACTAACTTGCCATCCAGCTTCATCATCACACTGGAGTGACCTAAGCGGTAAGCAACGTCGTCTTGTTCTTCGATCAATTGCTCAGCTGTCATTGGAATCAAAGGCAATGCAGCGCGCGGCACTGGCTCGTTTCTTTCCACAGTCACGTATGCTTTTAAGATTGAAAAAATATCAGACATACCCGATTTGTATTCCAACTCACTGTTAGCAAACTTCTTTGGAAGCTTATCTAGATTGTCGTTTGATTGTGAACCTGTGCTTACGATAGCGACCACGGCAAGTACTCCTAAAATCGGTAATAGATATTTTTTCATTGGTATCTCTTCATCGGTTGGGATAGGCCCAACACATAAACTACACCGACTAGTTTACATACCAAAACCAAAAAGTAAACCAATGAGTGTAATTTTAAGTTTATCGACGATAAAGCATACAGAACCTTCATCCCAGATCGTACTGACCGTCTACCGTCTTAAAGCTGTACAAATATCGCACAGCGCTCACTTCTAAGATTCGTTTCTTGACCATTTAGTCAGGTTTTATTTAACATTGCATTTACAAATGGATGTTAAATGTTTTTAGAAGGGAATCTAAATTGCACTTTACGATACGAACTAAAGCAATATTGGCGACGATCATCGCTGCTCTGGCCATTATTAGCGTGATGGGGATATATTCATTTCAATCAAGCCGAGCCATCTTGATTGACAGAACCTTTGAAAGAGAGCTACCTGCGTCACTTGGCGAGGTAAGCAATGAAATCAATCTCAAGCTAGAAACTCCTATTCTCGCTTCAAAGATGATGACGCTGTCTCCTTTGATGAAAAAAAACTCACTATCTGAGGAAGATCTTCGCGCCTATCTTGATTCCGTCAAAAACGAATTCAACGCCATCAGTGCCTATTACGTCTCCAACGAAGCAAGCACTTACTACACCCATAACGGTGCCCTAAAAACCATCTCTACAAATGAACAAAGCGATCAATGGTTCTACCGTTTCATTCAGTCAGATCAAGCCTTTGAGCTCTCTTTGGATATTGATGCTGCAACAGGCATTCCTGCGCTATTTGTTAATTATGTAGTCACTCGCAATGGAAAACGAATTGGCGTCACAGGGATCGGTTTAACCTTGGAAAGCATCACCCAATTGATCAGCAACTACAGTATTGGTGAAAGCGGCATTGTTTTCCTTGTCGATCACCAAGGCATCATCAAGGTTCACCCAAACAAAAACTTAATTGGTCAGTCACTCGATTCTGTTGGAATTGACAGTAGCCAGTTGCTTGGAAGCCAGCAAACCATTGTTCATGAGGGTGTTGTTGACAGGCATCCTCAGATTCTAGGGTCCAAAGCCATGCCGGGCATCGGTTGGACTCTAATTACTCAGATCCCTAAACAAGAAGTGTTGAGTGAATTAAACGGCTTCAGTCAAACCATAATCTTTATGGCGCTGCTCATTGCTGCTATCTACACCCCAATTGCAGCGTGGGCGACCAACAAACTGCTGTTACCCTTCGTGGAAGTAGCTGAGCTATTACAACAGATAGGAAAAGGCGGAGGCGATCTGACGCTTCGCTTAGATGATTCCCGTCATGATGAAATTGGTCAGATAGCAAAAGGATACAACCAATTTGTTCAATACCTTAGCGACCTGCTTAAAGATGTGTCGAATAGCGGTTTACAAATATCAGAGTCGATTCAAAGCGTCGACCGAATGGCGCAGTCGATGGAGCAAGACATCAAACAACAAACCAGCCAGATAGAACAAGTCGCAACCGCGATTCACGAGATGGGAGCGAGCTCAGACGAAATCGCCCAAAACGCGAATGGTGCGGCTGACAGTGCAAAACACGCAGCAAGTGCGATTAACATCGGACAAAAATCGGTGACCATCACGTCAGAAAGCATTGAACACATGAACCAGCAACTCGATGACACGACCGCAATCGTTAATCAACTAGCTCAAGATGCGAGCTCTATCGACACCGTGTTGGACGTGATCAGCGGTGTTTCTGAACAAACGAATTTACTGGCGTTGAATGCCGCGATTGAAGCTGCTCGAGCAGGAGAACAAGGCCGAGGTTTTGCGGTGGTTGCTGACGAAGTAAGAACCCTCGCTTCACGCAGCCAAGCATCAACAGAAGAGATACGCGCTATTATCGAGAAGCTACAGCACCGAACACAACAAGCGGTTGCTGCGATTGAAACTAGCACTACTCTAGGGAGCAACTGTCAAGTTGAAGCTTCTAATTCAGAACTGCAGCTCTCAAGCATTTCTCAGAGTGTCAATGAGATGAATGCGATGAACATCCAGATCGCCTCGGCGACGGGCCAGCAATCTAATGTCATCAACGAGATATCGCCACACATCTCAGGCATTTCTGAAATAGCCCGAGAGAGCGACAATATGATAGAGAAAACGGCGCAAGAGTGTCAGCACCTACGGGCCAAAGCCATGCATTTAACGAGTTTGGTTTCTCAATTCAAATGCTAACTTCAAAGGCACACTAAATAAGCTTAACCAATAGCACTCATTTTAATCAGCAGACCATACATTCTTGAAATCTGGCCATCCCCAGTTGGTGATGGCCACGTTTTTCAGAATCCCTTGGAAACGAACGGTCTGTAAGTGGTGGAACATAGGCACTAACCAATAATCTGAGATCAGAGTAGACGCGATAGGTTCTAGCTCTGCCAAGTAATTAGGCAGTTCCACGGATGCTTTATGACTATCCAAGCGCTGCTTGAGCCAGTCACTGTTCACCTCTCCTAAAGCAGAGTGCAAAACAGGATCGTTCATCATCCACGAGAACAGCGAAGACGGAGCATTGTCATCGAGGTTGAGGTTACACAGCACCAAGTCCTCCTTTAACTCGCCACTCTGAGAGAGCTGCGCCAACTCTCGAAAACTGTAGGTGTTCACCTCAACGTCCACGTCATATCGTTTGAGTATATCGGATACGCAAATCGCACATCGATACAACGCGTAATAGTCGTAAACCGCAATACTCATCTTTTTCGGCAGTTGTGTCTCTTTCGAAGGCGTTCGATACAATTTCTGCCAACTTGGCAGTATATTTTGAGCTAAAGAGACACTAAATAAACCCTTGTTGTGTTCCAGCTGAGACAAAATCGCTTGTGGGTTGGTCAGTTCTGAAAGGTATTTTCGCTGCTCATTATTTAGTGGGCTAGCCGCTGAGTTCTGATTGAATAGGATAAACAGACACCCATCCTCGACTCGGCTACGAAAGTCGTCTGTGTCTGCTGAAACAAGTTCCGCATCGCTTTTCCCTAATTGATGGAAGCACGATGAATCTTCATAAGGCGATACGTGCATTTGGCTATCATCGAAACGAGCAGTGCCTGTCATTGATTCCTCAAACTGCCAGATGGTCACCTCATCGGTTAACGAGCGACAACCATAATAGTGTTCAAATGCGGCGAGCTTGATTCGTTCATTGTTGGTCTCAACCACTTTAAATGGACCAGTACCAATAACAGCATGGGACACAGAACTTAATGGAGACGGTTCACGGGTGACTTGCGCTGCGGGTTGAATCGAATATTTAACGCCAGCAAGTAAACCAGCAAAGCCGGTATCTGCTTTGGTGAGTTGAAAGCTGATCCTCAATGGCTGCTCACTGTAAACTGAAGCGACATGGGCGAGCTCTGTCTGATAGAAAGGTAAGGTTTGCAAAGCAGAAAACATCGAAACTAATTGCTTAGCATCCACAGGTTGCCCGTCATGGAAAGTAAGTCCCGGGCGCAGATAAAAAGTCCAAACGAGCTTTTCAGCATCATATTGCCAATGATGCGCCAGTTCAGGCTTTAACTCACCTTTGCCATTACAAGTCACTAAACAACTGAACACTTGTCTGATCAAAAATCGTTCACTACTACGATGAATATGATGCGGGAACAGATCTTCGAACTTACGTTTGTAGGTTAATTGGACGTGCAGTAACCCTTCGCGCATCGTCGCACCGGATGTTTCTTGGAGAAGAGAACCAAACACTGCGCGGTCATTATCCAAAATAGAGAGCGCTTTTTCGTACTTACCCTGCTCTATCAGTTTGCTGGCAACATGTTGAGTCAGTTGTTGATTGCTAAAGCGCAATGTCAGGTTAGAACGTTGATTCCTGCCGACTTTTAGCTCCCACACCACCCATTCAGCTTGGTGCATCTTGCCGAGTAAGGTTCGTGCATGGCGCAAACTGGTAAACAGCTTGTCTGCCACCTCAGTCAAAGTGACCGAATGTGAGATGTTTGGCTCGAACGAATCCAGCCGAGTGTAGTAACGCATCATGTTTAGATCAGACAAATAATGAACCTTTTAGAAACAACCCTTCCTCATAAATCCGATTATAAAACACATTTGTCTTTAAGTGACGATAAAAGGCTAAAACAGGAACAACTTACTAAAAAACCGTCTGTTTATTACTTCCTATTAAATGGCCATAATTAATAGGTCAGCAAGGAACTTTGAGTTCCCACCAAAGCCTAATACAAGAGAAGTAATCATCATGAGAAGATACTATCTTAATAAGCTAAAAAGCACCTGTAGCAAGCTCGAAAGAGAAGCACTACGAACACTTATAGAGCTATGTAACTGGCGTTATTAGTACACTTTTAAGCACCGAGTTAACGCGAGTTGAGTACAACCTAATATGCTCCTACCCCCAATATGAGTTAGGTCTCAACTCGCTTTTCCATTCCAAATCCCCTCTCAACCCAGTTGTACCAATCGCTCACGCATTCGATAAATTTCTGTTGTCGACTCGACAAATTTAATTCGTTTTCTTAGTTAAACGAAAAGCCTTAAGGTTCGCCCCGAATCAAGCAAGGAGCCTCAGAAAAACTGAAAGCTCAGCTAACAACTAATTTATTTGCAGTTACCAATCAGGTATTAACTAAGGAAACGCCATGCGTATCGCAATTCTTTCTCGCAACGAAAATCTATACTCTACTTCTCGCTTAAAAGCGGCTGGAGAAGCACGTGGTCACCAGGTCGATGTTATCGACACGCTGCACTGTGATATAGATATCGCGAGTAACAATCCGAAGATTCGCTACATGGGTGAAGAGCTACCTCAATACGATGCTGTTATTCCACGTATTGGCGCTTCCATTACCTTTTACGGAACTGCGGTTGTTCGCCAATTCGAAATGATGGGAACTTTTTGTATCAATGAGTCAGTTGCAATCAGTCGTTCTCGCGACAAACTGCGCTCACTACAACTGTTGTCTCGCAAAGGTATTGGCTTACCAAAAACAGGTTTCGCTAGCCGCCCAGACAAGATTCAAGACTTGATCAAAAACGTAGGTGGCGCGCCACTGGTTATCAAGCTTCTTGAAGGTACTCAAGGTATCGGTGTGGTTCTAGCTGAAACAAACAAAGCAGCAGAAAGCGTTATCGAAGCATTCATGGGCCTAAAAGCGAACATCTTGGTTCAAGAGTTCATTGAAGAAGCAAATGGCGCAGACATCCGTTGTTTTGTTGTTGGCAACAAAGTAATTGCAGCGATGAAGCGTCAAGCTGGTGAGGGCGAATTCCGCTCTAACCTGCACCGTGGCGGTACAGCTCAACTGGTTAAACTAACCAAAGAAGAGCGCGCTACAGCAATCAATGCTGCGAAAATCATGGGTTTAAACCTATGTGGTGTTGATATTCTACAATCTAAGAATGGCCCTGTTGTAATGGAAGTGAACTCTTCTCCTGGCCTAGAAGGTATTGAGAAAGCGACAGGTAAAGATGTAGCAGACATGATTTTCGAATTCATCGAAAAAAATGCAAAACCAAACGCTAACCGTACTCGTGGCAAAGGCTGATTTAACGCCGTTAACTCATGATTGGAAATGACATGAACAATAAAATGATCATAGGGAATACAGAAGCACTTTGCTTACCAGAGTTAGGGATAACTGGACTACATACACGTGTTGATACAGGGGCTAAAACCTCTTCTCTACACGTAGACAATCTACTATGTGTAAAAACAGACGGTGAGAACTTCGTTGAATTCGATCTTCACCCAGACGTTTACCACCTAGAAGAGACAGTGCGCTGCAAAGCGAAGCTGAAAACAAGTAAAAGAATCAAATCATCGAACGGCGAAGTTGAACACCGTTGTGTGATTGAAACCATGCTAAAAATCGGCGGTCAGGAATGGCCTATCGATATCACGCTAAGCAACCGTCAAGATATGACTTATATGATGCTGCTTGGTCGTCAAGGCATGAGTGACAAAGTGATTGTTGATCCAGCGGGTGAATTCCTGCTGACCCACTAATCAGAGTCATCGTAACCGCTCCACAGGTTATACCTAAATAAGGCCAGTCTCATGACTGGCCTTATTGCTATCTATTTTTCTATTTCTACTTTCAGCTCTGAATACACGGCTTTGCATTCAGACTTCTGATCTATTTCTTCGATTTACCATGAGATTGAAAACCAAATCGCCAAATCGATAACAGTAATTTCTTGGTTTTGATTTTGGTTACCCGCCAATGTGTCACAGGTCTTCTTGGTGCACTCATCAACAGATGTTCAAAAGCTTTCTGACTGAAATCGACTTGCCCACCATGTGCCACCAGCAAGGTATCGAGCTGCATGTCATAAATGCGCGATACAGACGCTCGATACTTATTAGGGTGAAAGATAGGAAACGGCGGAATCAGCTTCTTCTTAACCTCGACCATTAGGTCTGCCACATAAGCCACGCTGTGTGATGGGCAATAAACGGAGAGATCACGGTCGGTATGGCCCGGGGTTTCTAGAACTAACCAATCATCAAATCCCGGAATGCTATCCCCATCAGAGAGCTTGTAATCAGGCTTTAATTTCCTTGAATACCACAAGTTCGCTTTCGGTTTTCCCAAACGGTTCGCCATCCACCTAGCCAGCGCTAAGTCGGTCAGGTGCATCAAAATGCCATCAATGCCGTAATACCAATCCTTGTCTCGGTTTGCTGCCACCAAGTTGCAGTTCGTCAGCTTTCTGAGCGTATGCGCAGCGCCTGCATGATCGGGATGCATGTGTGTAACCACAACCGTGTGTAGATCAGAAAAATCACGGCCAAGCTCATCTTCAATGAAAGCTTTAAGATGAGGTATATCCGCACGGCACGCGCCATCAAGTAACAGCAACCTATCGGGATACTCTACGAGATACATGTCTTGGATATAGCCTTTGATGGTATGCAGTTGCAAAACCGCTCCTTGTGATAAAACAACTGGTCAGACCTATACAATAGCAAATTCAACTTCAATTGTGATCATTTTGTTAAAAGCAACAATCTAAAACCGGATAGAGAACCCGAATCAAGATTTCTATTGGTATCCACTAAATTACTCAAATCGAATGTTACTCAAATCCAATTCAACTCAGAGCAATGGGAACAGGTTCCAAAGATTGCCATCAATTTCATCCGATATTTTTCAGCATTATCGAATGCCCACATTGCCGTAAACCTTGCTCTATAGGCCTTGCGATTCAAGCCTCCAGCACCATTTGTCGTAACGACAAAACATGTGATTTGTTGACCTGAGTTATTAGGACTATATATGCGCCTCTAATTTATTGTCTGAGTGCTATACATGAACCAATTAATCGATGCTCTTTCTACCCAAGGTTATTTCGTTTGGGATGACTTCTTAACTCAAGAAGAAGTGGTGGCATTGAGGGATTGCATTCCAGAGAACTGGAAAAAGGCTAGGATTGGCCGTAACGATGAAGTAACGCGAGAGTCGACCATCCGTAGCGACAAGATTCAATGGGTGCGCCGCGATATGGGTCAGCCAGCATCTCTGTTTTTAGACAAAATGGAACAAATTCGTTTAGCGGCAAACCAAGCGTTCTTTTTGGGTCTGTTCGAGTACGAAGCGCACTTTGCTAAATACGAAAAAGGCGACTTCTACCAGAAGCACTTAGACTGCTTCAAGGGCAATGAGAACCGCCGTCTGACTACCGTGTTCTACATGAACGACGAGTGGACAGAAGAAGACGCAGGTGAGCTTGTGGTTTACGATCTAAAAGACAACCACATCGCGACCATTCCACCAAAGTCAGGCCGTTTGTTTGTGTTCTTATCTGAGCAGTTCCCACACGAGGTACTGCCGACCAACACAGAGCGATTCAGTATTGCAGGTTGGTTCCGTATTAACGGCGTGAAAGACAACCAACTCGATATCGCACACTAGAACAAAGCCGATTGTTACAAGCTCTAACTTATTCAAAGCCTCTCATTCGAGAGGCTTTTTTGTTGAACAAATGCCGATCAAATATCGGTCAACAAACCTCTCAAAAACCGCACGTAGTAAATATCAAAACCATCAATAACTTTTCTCTTAAATGAAATCGAAATGAATCTTTCATATCAGTGAAACGGTTTAGCCACTTAAGTGAAATACGCCCTGTTCAAGATAGCTTCAAACGACACCCCTACCGTCTCGTTAACACTCTAATCCAATACCTCGACATCGATTTCATCCAAAAGGAAACGAAGATGAATAAGCTAATTTTGGCAGGCGTTCTTTCTGCGACAGCGGCAATGCCAGCGTTCGCAACGACTCAAGTCACTTGGTGGCACGCAATGGGCGGCCAGCTTGGAGAAACAGTAAACAAAATTGCGACCGACTTTAATGCGTCACAAGATGATTACCAGATCACGCCAATCTACAAGGGTTCATACACAGAGACCTTAACAGCCGGTATCGCGGCATACCGAGCAGGTGAAGCACCCAATATTCTACAAGTCTTCGATGCAGGCGCAGCAACCATCATGAACGCGAAAGGCGTTGCCAAACCGGTACAGGATATTCTGGTTGAGTCGGGCTACAACTTTAATTCAAACGACTACCTAGCTGGCGTTCGTAACTTCTATGCCGACAACCAAGGCAAGATGGTTGGTATGCCTTTCAACAGTTCAACACCGGTTCTTTACTACAACAAAGATCTTCTCGCGGAAGTGGGCGCAGACGCGCCTAAAACTTATGAAGAACTAGAAGTGGTTGCTAAGAAGCTGAAGGCAGAAGGGCACATCGCGTTTTCTCAATCTCTGACACCGTGGATCATGTTCGAGAACTTTAAGTCTCGCCACAATCTACCGGTCGCGGACCAAAACAACGGCTACGATGGCTTGTCCACTAAAATCATGTTCAACACCAAAGACATGATGATGCACGTTAGCAAGATGAAAGAGTGGTCAGATCTCGGTTACTACAAGTATTACGGCAGCGACTGGGATGCAAACCAAACCCCTTTCGAGCGCCAAGAAGTGGCGATGTGGATGGGTTCTTCAGGCTCATTCGGTGGCTTACGTAACCGCGTACCTTTCGAACTCGGCACCACATACCTTCCATACTGGAAATCGGTTAACCCAGACGCAGGCTTAACCTTCATTGGCGGCGCAGCTCTGTTTGCACTCAATGGTCATGACCAGCAACAAGACAAAGGTGTCGCAGCGTTCTTTGATTACCTGACTAAGCCTGAAACTCAGGTTTACTGGCACAAAACCACTGGCTATGTACCTGTAACAACGGCTGCCTATGAGCTAGCGAAAGAGTCTGGCTACTACAACGAACAACCAGACGCAGAAGTGGGCGTAAAGCAGCTAAGCCTAAAATCGGGCGAGTGGACTAAGGGCTACCGCTTAGGTTACTACCCTCAAATTCGTGAAGTGATGCATCGTGAATTCGACAATATCTTCGCCGACCGCTCTAGCGTCGAGAACAGCCTAGATAAAGTCGAAGATGAGAGCAGCAAACTGCTGAAACGCTTCGCTCGTACGATGAACTAATTTAGCTTTTTAACCAAAGCAGATTACTGAGCTAAAGGCTTAACAACCGAAAGCTGTTCATTGCTCCTCACCACTTGTCACTGCGTCATTTAAAAACGCAATAGCAAGGAGTGAGGAGATTCTTCACTAGCGCCATTTCTTGCTCCAAAAACTACAACTCAACTGGATGCACTCCTTTGCTATAGCGCTAGTGCTCACCGTAACTAACAGTGATAACAGTCACTAATTTTTGGGGATTACCCTGTGGAACGACGTCAGCAATTCTTTCACTCTCCGCTGCCTTACCTATTTTTGGCGCCTCAGATACTCATCATTGCGGTTTTCTTTATCTACCCAGCAACAAAGGCGGTTTACCTGTCCTTCATGCTAGAAGACCCTTGGGGCACCTCATCGATATTCGTTTGGTTCGAGAACTATCAAATGCTATTCGAATCGAGCGAGTATCTGAACTCGATTGGCTTCACCTTAATGTTCGCAATCGTGGTCTCTTTCTTATCGCTTGCCTTAGCGCTGCTGCTCGCGGTTAAAGCCGACAACATCATTCACGGACAAGGCGCTTACAAGGTCACTCTCACTTGGGTTTACGCGGTTGCTCCTGCGATTGCAGGCGTAATCGGTGCTTTCTTGTTTAACCCACATATTGGCGTGTTTACCGAGATATTTGCGGTTTTAGGTTGGGACTTTAGCTTCCAAACCGACCCTTTAGATGCCACGTTTGCTCTGATTCTGGTTTCAGTGTGGAAACAGGTTTCGGTGAATTTCATCTACTTTCTGGCTGGGCTTCAATCGATCTCTTACGCCGTAAAAGAAGCGGCGATGCTGGATTGTGTCAGCGACTCAAAACGTTTCTGGACCATTACTTTCCCGCTACTCGCACCTACAGGCTTCTTTCTTTTGGTCATCAACCTCACCTACTCGTTCTTTGAAACCTTTGGCGTGATCGACACCATGACCAATGGCGGCCCGGGTGGCGGCACAACGTCGTTGGTGTACAAGGTGTATCGAGACGGGTTTGTTGGCGCAGATTTAGGCGGCAGCTCTGCGCAATCAGTTGTGTTGTTGCTACTGGTACTCACTCTTACATTTATCCAGTTTCGCGTTATAGAAAAGCGTGTTCACTACTAGCCCACTACAGCTAGGTTTTAACGCGACAGGAGTTATTTATGAAAAGTAATAAGGTCTCTGACCACCTAATTTTAATTACTGGGATGCTGTTCATGTTGGTCCCTATTTGGCTAATCTTCGCCAGCTCGACGCATAACCCAAACACCATTGTCAGCGAAGGCCTGCAATGGCTTCCAGGCGATAACTTTACGGCCATTTATAGCGAA
The DNA here is from genome assembly GCF_902751245.1 of Vibrio sp. Vb339. Taxonomy (NCBI): domain Bacteria; kingdom Pseudomonadati; phylum Pseudomonadota; class Gammaproteobacteria; order Vibrionales; family Vibrionaceae; genus Vibrio; species Vibrio sp. Vb339. The sequence continues at coordinate 1,920,766 of NZ_CADDIS010000001.1, forward strand.
GCTTGGAACAAAAGCATGGGCTTCAGTGGCGAAGTCACCGCCAGCAAAATGATCGCCAACTCAATGATTATGGGGCTAGGTTTTGCGATCGGTAAGATCATCATTTCGATGATGGCCGCGTATGCTTTGGTCTACTTCAGACTGCCTTATGCTACAGCTTGGTTCTGGTTGATCTTCGTGACGCTTTTACTGCCATTAGAAGTGCGCATTATCCCTTCCTATGAGGTTGTCGCTGGGCTTGGGCTTCTTAATAGCTACACAGGTTTAATTCTGCCTTTGATCGCCTCAGCCACCGCGACGTTCTTTTTTAGGCAGTTCTTCAAAACCATCCCCGATGAATTGTTAGAAGCCGCTCAGCTAGATAACGCAGGTCCGTTTCGATTCTTTGTCGACATCTTATTGCCACTGTCTAAAACCATGATCGCCGCGATCTTCATCATCATGTTTGTGGTGGGTTGGAACCAATATCTGTGGCCAATCATGATGACCACGGACGAAGGCTACAACACTATCGTGATGGGCATCAAACAAGTACTCAACAACATCAATGAAACCAGTTTACCGCGCTACGACTATGTTTTTGCCATGGTGATTTTAGCTATGTTGCCACCCGTTTTAGTGGTGGTTGTATTTCAGCGTTGGTTTGTAAAAGGGCTAGTAGAAAGTGAAAAATAATAACGACACAAATCAAATGAACGATAACCGCGTTCAATCACTCGATGAGTACAAGATGTCTCACCTGCCTTCTCACCAAGCTATCCACAAAAATACAGAGGACACCCCGATGCCAAAGTTAAAACAAACGTTAGGGCACACCCAAGCCACTCACAACCATACGCACAAAGCACCTACCATGTTAGGCATCAAAAACTTGGTAAAGACTTATGAGAATGGTCATCGTGCAGTGAAAGATGTCTCGCTTGATATCGAAAAGGGTGAATTTCTTGTGTTGGTTGGCCCATCGGGCTGCGGCAAGTCTTCTATTCTGCGTTCAATAGCGGGGCTAGAAAGTATCTCTGGCGGTGAGATTCACTTAGGTGGGCGTCGTGTTGATAACGAAAAGCCAGCTCAACGAGATATCGCAATGGTCTTTCAAAATTACGCACTCTACCCTCACATGACGGTATACAAAAACCTCGCTTATGGTTTAAAGAACCGAGGTGTCAGCCAACACGTGATTGAAGAGAAGATTGAGAAAGTCGCCAAGACACTGAAAATCGAAGAGTACCTAGACCGCAAACCAGCCAAGCTTTCAGGTGGTCAGCGCCAGCGCGTTGCTATGGGACGAGCGATTGTACGCGACCCTCAACTGTTCTTGTTTGATGAGCCTTTGTCTAACCTAGATGCCTCATTGCGCGCTCACATGAGATTAGAAATCAAAAAGCTACAACGCGAGCTAGGCGTAACCAGTGTTTACGTGACTCATGACCAAGTCGAAGCCATGACACTGGCTGATAGAATTGTGGTTCTCAACAAAGGCCAAATTGAACAAGTCGGCACACCAAGAGAGGTCTACCACCAGCCTGCCAGCACCTTTGTGGCAAGCTTTATTGGCAGCCCCGCGATGAACTTCTTAACTGCCACGCTCGATGATGGCTATCTTGAAATCGGTGATCAACAAATGTATCTGCCAGAGTACGCGCATGTTAAGGACGCGACTATCACGCTTGGCATTCGCCCTGAACATTCTGAGGTTTGTTCCGAATTAAAGATGAACACCTTGCCTCTCGAACTGCGTATCAGTGTGGTTGAGCCGTTGGGGCCGAATCAATTGGTTCATGGCCTTGTAAACGACCAACCCTTTATCGCCGTCACGCCAGAAACGACACTATGCCAAGTACTGCCGCTCGGATTAAGCATTGATAAATCCAACCTGCATATTTTTGACAGTCGTGGGAAGCGTATTCAGCCGAATAACTTTACTTCACAAGAGTCACGCGAAGAGGCGACAAGCATAACGACGGCTCTCGCTTAATCGAGTACACTGATATTTAATGCGTTTTTACGGTGCGTCTTTAAGAAGGATTAATTATGTCGTCTATCATCGTAGGTCATCGGGGTGTAGCAGGTACTCACCCAGAAAATACCAAAGCAAGCATTGAACAAGCCGCTAAACTCGGCTTGAAATGGATAGAAGTAGATATTCAGCCAACTCAGGATGATCAACTTGTGGTTTGTCACGACCACACCCTTGAGCGCTGCAGCGATGGCAAGGGTCGTATCGACGAACATACCCTTGCAGAACTGCGTCAGCTCGATTTTGGCAGTTGGAAATCTGAGCAGTTCGCTGGTGAAAGAATATTGACGTTGGAAGAGTTGCTCGCGCTTGTTGAGCAGCATGATCTCAGCGTGAACTTAGAAATCAAAGTCGACAGTCGACATCAAGCGCCTCATGTCGTTGATTTGCTGCATACCGAGTTGATTCGTTCAAATCTAGACACCGACAGAGTGCTGCTTTCAAGTTTCAGCCATCAAGTGGTTTCTGAAATGGCCCGTCACCTGCCGAGATACCGAGTTGGTGTGATCACAGAGCAACTGACTCAAGCCGACTTGATGTTGATTGACGAGGTTAAAGCGTTCAGCTGTCACATGAACTACGAGCATGTGAATCAGAGCGATCTTGATACACTCAGTGAAGCAAACATTCAAACTTGGTGCTACACCGTAAACAATCCGTCTCACTTCAAATTCATCTCAAAAGTAGATGCCGTATTCACTGATTTTCCGAATCAATTTACCTCTATAAATTGACCAAACGAATAATGCAAAAACAACCCCGAGAGACTTTAAAATTAACTCTCGGGAAACCTTAAAATTAGGTAGCAAACACAAGTGAGTAGGAGTACATTCCGCTACTCACTTGGTTTCATTAGCTTGCTCTATTTAGACAGCTTCATTGGTTACTTAATTTATGGATCTCATTTTTAGTCCAACCTTCCCAATTTTGGGTGCAATCTTCATTTTCGCCGCTATTGTTCGTGGCTTCTCAGGTTTCGGTTTCACCTTAGTGGCATTGCCATTAAGTGCGTTATTCGTGCCTGTTATCGAACTGGTTCCTGTCTTCATGTTGATCGATCTCCTAGGCAATGTTCAATTGCTGCCTAAAGTTCGAAAACACGTTAACTGGCGCTGGGTTTTAAAGGTATTTATCCCTTGTTTTGCCTTCACACCAGTCGGCTTACTTCTGCTTAAATCCGTTAGCCAAGACACGATCATCTTGATCATCAGTGCCTTCATTTTTGCGTCTGCACTTATGATCTACAAAGGTTTCCAGTACAAAAGCGAACCTAGATTTGCTCCCTATATTCTAGGCAGCCTTGCGGGTGTAATGAACGGCGCTGCTTCGATGTCAGGGCCTCCAATTGGCACTCATGCATTGGCAAGCCCAGTCGCTCCGCACATTGCCAGAGCCGGCCTGATAGCCTTCTTTGTATTGGCAGATTCTACTGCATTTGTTTCGGCATCTATCGCTGGGTTAGTCGACCGTGATGTCGTTTGGCTGACTCTCGCGCTTCTACCAAGCAGCATGCTTGGCGGTTATGTGGGTTCTAAACTGTTCGAGAGATTTGGTGGAGCGAAGTTTAAGCCAGTCACCATTGCATTGCTGATTGTGATTGCAATATTCAGTGCAGGTCGAGTCTTACTGTAACTGGATTTAGCGATTAATTTTGGAAGTTGCTTTCAGAAGTTGGTTTCGCGAATTGATTGCGCTAATTGACTGCGGAAAGTGATTAAGAAAAGTGGGTACCAATGACTACCATTCGATATGGATAGGGGTACCCATTTTTACAAGTTGGAGGAACTCATCCATATCTTGATTGGTTAATGCGATACAGCCATCCGTCCAATCAAAGCTTTGGATAAAGCTCGGCGAACGACGCTCACCATTTTTGATGCCATGGATTTTGATGTTTCCTCCGGGGTCTACGTCATTTTGCTCTGCCCATTGCATATCCGAAGGTTGCGGATAGTTAATATGTACTGAGCGATAAAAGTCCGACTCTTCCATCACATAATCGAGCTGATATTCCCCTTCAGGCGTTCGGTTGTCCCCTTCAAAGCGTTTATGCCCTTTCGGTTGTTTGCCTAGCGCAATACGAAACTCCTGAATCACCTCCTCACCTTTAAGCAGATACATCCTACGTTTCGATTTATCGACTTTTACTAAAGTAACCACTTGCGACAGCGAATCTATCTCAGATGCGCTATCCGGTACGTTGTAAAACTGTCGAGAGGAACTTTGAGGCGGACGTTTCGATGACCCTTGAGAAAGCTGAGCCACCTTTTCATCAGAGCGACTGTTAAGAACATCATCGACAATAATCACATGCTTGGAGTTTGAGCTGGTGGAAGAGGTTGAGTTAGATGAAGATGTTGAGACACGTTGAGAATGAGCCGGTGCCGACTCGAATACGATGGTTTCGATAGCGGTCGCGTCTGAGACTATTTTCTCGACCACGACCTGCTCAGCATTCACGTTCGAAGCCATAAACAGTAAACACAGTGATAAAGGCAGAAACAGACGCACCTTTAGATCTCCTCAAAACGCATGGACATGGTTCGTGACTGAGTTTCCATTCCTAACGACTCATAGAAACCCTGAGCTTGTTGGTTAAACTCCATTACCTCCAACCTAAGTTCTATCGCTCCTCTCGCCTGCGCCCATTGATTAAACGACTTCATTAACGCTCGACCAGCACCTTTGCTCTGAACCTGATCGTTCACCACAATCGTATTCACCCTTGCCACCTTGTGCGGCTGAATAAAACTGACGCCTTTGTTCTGCGTTACCTTACCCGCTAAAAAGCCAACGACTTGCTTGTCATCGACTGCAACCAAGAAAGCGCCAAGTGGGTCAAGCATCAAGCCTAACCAATACTCTTCACTGTCGGCCAAGCCTTGTGACGCAGGCGCAAATACCATAGGTGCACCAAGATGATGTTGACGGTTTATCTGCTCAGAGAGCGCTAAGATCGCGTTAATATCAGTTACCCTGGCCGTCCGGATTTGCATATCATCACCTTATTTGAATTCAATAACACCTTAGCAAAAATGGCTTAGTTGTGCACCGTTACACTGGTCAACTCAGACGCTCTGTGAAGGCTGATTATTAATATTAGGCACTATGTTTAGGGAAATTGTTCCGCAAATCTCAGGCACATTGCCAGCCGTTGAGTGCTACTATCTCTGCAGAATCAATATACTAACGACGACTAACGACTGGATACCCATATGATTAAGTTTGCTGTAATTGGAACCAATTGGATTACACAAAAGTTTGTTCAAGCTGCTCACGAATCTCAATCGATGCAACTTGCTGCGGTTTACTCTCGAAATCTAGACAGCGCGGTACAGTTCGCCCAAGAATTTAACGTTGAAACGACGTATGACTCACTCGACGCATTGGCCAATGACAACACTGTTGAGGCCGTGTACATCGCTTCACCAAACTCACTGCATTGCGAGCAATCTATCTTCATGATGGAACACGGTAAGCATGTCATCTGTGAAAAGCCTGTCGCATCGAATATTGAAGAAGCAACACGAATGTTTGAGGTCGCTCAGAAGAACGGTGTGGTGCTGTTTGAGGCGTATAAATCTCAATTCCTACCGAACTTTAAGCAAGTTCAACTTGGGCTAGAAAAGATTGGCAAGGTACATAAAGCACACATCAACTACTGCCAGTATTCATCGCGCTACCAAAAGTACCTAAACGGCGAGAACCCAAACACCTTCAACCCAGCTTTTTCTAACGGCTCATTGGTCGATATTGGCTTTTACTGTGTTGCCGCGACAGTCGCGCTATTTGGCAAACCTGAAAATGCACAGGCTTCTGCAAAGCTACTTGATTCAGGTGTCGATGCTCATGGCTGTGCGATCTTCCAGTATCCTGAGTTTGACGTAACGCTTGCTCACTCAAAAGTCAGCGACTCTTATGCGCCAAGCGAGATCCAAGGTGAATTAGGGGCGATCATCATCGATCACATCGCTGAATGTACCGACGTTAAGATCCGCTACCGCGATGGCGCAGTAGAAAACCTTACTCAAGCACAAAGCGAAAACTCGATGAGTTACGAAGCGCAGGCCTTTGCTAGCTGCATTGCTGGCGACAACACAACACAAGCACAGGCTCAACTGCGCGCTTTATCGGTTGCTAAGTTAATTACAGAGATGCGCCAACAAGTTGGTGTCGTTTATCCAGCGGATAAATAATGTCACTGCTTAAGTTAACAAACTGATTTTTAAGACATACTGATTTATACATAACTAAATTTAATCTTTACGACAAATAACTGGATTAGTTGATTGGGGTGCCATCTGTTTAAATCCGCGTTCGATATCTATCGTATTTATTTAATTTATTGAAGGTGTGTAAAGTGTTTTCAGTTGATGATCGCGTTGTAGCAACAAAAGGTGTTGAACTAGGTGAAATGGTAGTAACTGGCCTAAGTGCTGGTGGCGGCTACGTTCACGTTACAACGGTAGAAGGCGCAATGACGCTTACTTACCCAGCGCAAGATCTTAAAAAAGCATAGTTTAACCACTCTGCCCTTTTGGTAGTCACTCTACTAAAGGTAACAAAATTGAGGCTTTGGCTGACTTCACTCTTCTGCATTAGAGTGAGCAGCCAGAGCCTTTTTTATGCCCGTCATTTACCCACCAGCTTTCTCATTCGCTTACTCGTTACGATAAAACGGCATCCAACTGACAATAGAATTAGGCAATGAGTTTCTACATTCAGTACTTATTCCCATCGTTTTCTTGATATCCCCGAGCACTTAATCGCAGTGAATAGTTCTTGTTAACAAAGGCTTATTGTCTGCGAAAGTTTCTGGTACATTAGCATCATCTTATACTAAGAAAGACCCGAACGAGGGAAGCTATGAAGCTTTACATTTACGACCACTGCCCTTTCTGTGCAAGAGTCTCCTACATTGCTCAATCGCTAGGCTTGAACATTGAGCTTGTTTCTGTCGATTATGATGATGCCCAAACCCTTATCGATCTGATCGGTAAGAAGATGGTACCCGTCTTACAAAAAGACGATGGCTCTATCATGGCAGAGAGCCTAGATATCATCGCGTACTTCCTGGATTTGAAATCAAGCGATGAACAGCGTGTGCCATCAGAGCAAGTGACTGCATTCCAAAGTCGCGCTTTCCCTCTTACTCAACAGATTGGACGCCCACGTTGGTGGAACCTCGACTTGGCTGAATATCGCTCTGCTGGAGCTAAAGAAGCTTGGCGTGCCAGTAAAGAGACTGAAGGTTTTAACTTTGAAGAACTGTTAGAAAAGACGCCTCAGTTCGTTCAACTAATTAATCCATTACTGAAAGATGCCGAACTTTTACTGAGTCTAGAGAATGGTGAGTCATCGCTGCCTCTTATTGACCAAGCGGTGTATTTCTCAATGCTTCGTGGCTTTTGCGCAGAGGCAACAATTGAGTGGCCAAATGATTTGAACCGCTGGATGGAAACAAAAAGCCAAGAACTTGGTATCAGTTTACTGCGCTAAACTAATTATTGCGTGAAGCGTTGACTGAGCTAAGTTTGCTTGCTGAACTATGCTGATTTACTGAACTATAGCTACTTATTGGACTATAACTACTTACTGGATTATGGCCATTTAAGGCACAACGAACCACGCACTGTATAAACAAAGCAGCCTCGATACTAATCTGCATCGAGGCTGCTTTAATTTTTTGAGCAATAAAAATAGAGTTCCACTATTTCAATAGAGGCTCGGCATGACAGCTGTAGCCTTTGTTTAAATTGCCAAACGACTCCGTACTTTCTCAGCTAACATTTTTCACTTTAAACTGACCAACAATTTTCTGTAGTTGTTCCGCTAAACTCACCAACTCTTGGCTTGATTCTACTGTTTGTTCAGCCCCTGCAACGCTCTCTTTGGTAATACGATTAACGCTCACCACATTTTGATTGATCTGCTCAACCGTCACACTTTGCTCTTCAGAGGCGCTCGCACTTTGTGTACTCATATCAGAGATATTGTTGATTGAACGAGTAATAACATCAAAAGCTTGCCCTGATTTCTCGGCATTTTCTACGCTCCTCTTGGCAATATCACTGCTTTTCTGCATGCTACTCACCACATCTTTCGTCCCGAGCTGCAAACGTTCAATTAAACCTTGAATCTCCGAGGTCGAATCTTGTGTTCGTTGAGCGAGGCTCCGCACTTCATCAGCCACCACAGCAAAACCTTTTCCTTGTTCTCCCGCTCTTGCAGCTTCAATAGCCGCATTCAATGCTAGCAAGTTAGTTTGAGCCGCAATGTCTAATATCACATCAAGAATACCGCCTATATTGGTAGCTTCACGGGAAAGATCTTCGAGGCGAGCCATTGTACTCTCGATCTCAGATTCTAGGGAGTTAATACTCGTGGTTGTCTCTTGTACTACTGTCAAACCTTGCATCGCTTCATCACTCGCTTCACTTGCAGATTGAGCGGTATCGACTGCATTTCTCGCAACTTCTTGAACAGAGATAGACATCTGGTTCATCGCAACAGCGACTTGATCTGTCATCAACATCTGTTCATTCGCACCGTTGTTCGTACTCACCGTAATATTCGTTAACTGAGTCGATGAGCTGCTCAATCGTTCACTTGCCACCATCATGTTACCAATGATGGTTTTCAAGCTTTCTGCCGTTGCTTTCAACGAGTTGGTTAACTCTCCAATTTCGTTCTTAGCACCTTCTTCAATATTGACCGTCAAATCACCTTTAGCTAATTGCTTAGCGATGCCAATAACGTAATTGATCTGTGAAGTGATACTTCGAGAAATGAACGCACCAAAACCAAAACAGAAAACGACCGAAGAGACGCCACCAACTGCAAGTGCCATTAGTGCCAAATCAGAGGCTGAGTTTGCTGCCTCTTTTCTTTCGACCATAAGCACTTGCTCGACGTTAATAATTTCAGCAACTTTATTACGCAAGCCATCCATGTATTGTTTACCCTGCTTTTGAGCAAGCTTTGTGTAAAGGTCGTCAATGGAGCTAAAGCGGTTGGATTCACGTACTAATGCAATCGCGGTTGATGCGTAATCATCAATCCAAGATTGAATGTCGCGCGATAATTGACTGTCTCCCATCGAAGCTAACTGCTTATCTACCTTCGATTTCCCTTCGTGATAAGGCTCTAAAAAAGCTTCTTCGCGATTTAGCATAAAACCGCGCAAGCCCGTTTCCATATTCACCATGTTGTTGATAAGAGACTCGCCATTAAGATAGCGCCCTGTAGCAATTTCAGCTCGTAGGTTATCCACCTTCTCTTTACCAATACCACTCGCGATCAGTGCTTTGAGTTCATTCACGTATGCTTCCCCGTCATGAATGCTCTTACGTAAAACAATAACCTCTTGAGCATACACCTGCCATTCCTTAGCAGCTCGATTGACTTCATCAAATCGTTGCTGTTGAGCAGGGTTATCACTGGTTAGGTTCTTTACTATGGATAAGCTTTGCTCAAAGGCTTGTTTACCTGCATGGTAAGGTTCTAGATACTCTTCTTGGCCACCGATCGCATAACCTCGTAAACCCGTCTCTTGGTCGACCATCGAATTAACTAGGCGGTTCGATTGATCAATCACCTGGTAGGTATGCGTAACCATAGCATCGGTACTATTCAAAGTTTTAATTGAGTTCCACACCACAACACATAGTACGACTAAGATACTGATCGTAATGAAATTGCCAAAAAGTAACCTACTGCGAATAGTAAGCTCTGATATCTTCATAAACTGTTTTCCCTAACCTGTTGATGAACTGACACATGTATTTTTAATAATTATCGGTTATTTAGTTAACCGTTCCTTAAACAATAGGTATACATCCGACAAACAGGCAAAGAATTAAGCGACATTTTTCATAAGCTTTGTAGGTAAAAACTCTAACGAGGAGAGAGGAATATAGGATGCAGAAGTGTATGAATACGGGAAAGTTAACCTCGTTGCTCCTTATATCAGGAGCAACGAAATCAAAACATAGGTTTGATCAACCACCCACTATAGCAAGCGACGTCTTAAGCCCGTTCGCTCCAAGATTCGTGTCGAAATTTCTTCAACCGATAGCGAAGAGGTGTTGATGTACGGCACAGCCTCTCTGCGGAACATCGCCTCTACCGTTTGTAATTCATACAAACATTGTGAGTCACTGGCGTATTCGCTGCCTGCTAAGCGGTTCTCACGAATTTCAGTGAGCCTTTCTGCATCAATGGTCAAACCAAACAGCTTATGTCGGTAGATCTCAAATTCGGGCAACAGCTTTAAGCGTGCCAAGTCATCGTGGATAAATGGGTAGTTTGCTACGCGTAAACCAAACTGCATCGCCATGTACAAACTTGTTGGTGTTTTGCCACTTCGAGAAACACCCAACAAGATGATGTCGGCTTCTTCCAGCCCTTTTAGCGTGATGCCATCATCATGCGCGAGCGTGTACTCAATCGCAGCAATACGGTCGAAATACTTCACCGAATCCTTATTTACGCTGCGTGAGCGCTGCAATTTAGGAACAGGCGCCATCTGAATATCATCCTGTACTTTCTGCACGATACTCTCTAACACGTCATAGCAGTGCGCGGGCGCTTCTAGCAATTTGGTTTTGATATCAGGTATCACAATCGAAAAGAACACCAGCGGTTCTAATCCGGTATCACGATACGAAATTTCAATCTCTTTTAATAAATCAGAAAGTTTGTCCTCACTTTCGACAAACGGGAAGGTTTTTTCATTGGCTTTGAAAGGGAATTGACCTAGAACAACATGCCCTAAAGTCTCACATGTTATGGCCGTTCCATCAGAAACATAGAATACATCACGACTTTGAATATCAATTTGCATTTTTTATTTAATGTTTAAAATTATTTTGAGTAGGATGGGAACCATAATATATATAACGAAACCCTGCTGACTATTACGTCCCCCACAGCTTTAAAAAATAATTTACAATTTTTTAAACTGACACGTAATCGTTTGCCTTTAAATCCCTACAATGCTTGCTATGTTTCTGGAGAAATAAATGCAAAATAATACCCTATGGTTCAATGGCCTATCCATGGAAGATGTCGACAAAGTCGGCGGTAAGAACGCCTCACTGGGCGAGATGGTTTCTAACCTGTCCAATGCTGGTGTTTCTGTACCTAATGGTTTTGCTACCACCTCTTATGCGTTTAACGACTTTCTTGATTACAAAGGTCTTGATGAGCGTATTCACCAACTACTTGATGAACTTGATGTTGAAGACGTTGACGCACTGCGTAAGACAGGTGCAACGATTCGACAATGGGTTCTAGATGCACCCTTCCCAGAATCACTAGAGCAAGACATCCGTGATAACTACCGCGAGCTAATTGAAGACAACGAAGAATTGTCTGTAGCGGTTCGTTCATCGGCAACGGCAGAAGATCTTCCAGATGCTTCTTTCGCAGGCCAGCAAGAGACCTTCCTTAACGTGAAAGGTATCGATGCGGTACTCGAAGCAACTAAGCACGTTTACGCGTCACTGTTTAACGATCGCGCTATCTCTTACCGTGTACACCAAGGCTTTGACCACCGTGGCATTTCACTGTCTGCGGGTATCCAACGCATGGTTCGTTCAGACAAAGCTTCTTCAGGTGTGATGTTTACGCTTGATACTGAGTCTGGCTTCGACCAAGTGGTATTCATCACCTCTTCTTGGGGCTTGGGTGAAATGGTTGTACAAGGCGCTGTGAACCCAGACGAGTTCTACGTTCACAAGCCAATGCTAGAAGCGGGTCACTACCCAATCGTTAAAAAGACGTTTGGTTCTAAGTTGATCAAGATGATCTACTCGACCAATCAAGAGATCGGTAAGCAAGTTGATATCATCGACACCGACACTCAAGAGCGTAACGAGTTTTCATTGAACGATGAAGAGATCAAAGAGCTAGCAAAACAAGCGATGATCATCGAGAAGCACTACCAACGTCCGATGGACATTGAGTGGGCGAAAGATGGCATCGACGGCAAGCTTTACATCGTTCAGGCTCGCCCAGAAACCGTATGTTCTCAAAGCGACCAAAACGTTATCGAGCGTTACGAGCTAAACAACAAGGCGGATGTCTTGGTTGAAGGTCGTGCTATCGGTCAACGCATCGGTTCAGGCCCAGTTCGCTTGGTTGATTCACTAGACCAAATGTCACTGGTTCAAGAAGGCGACGTACTGGTAACAGACATGACAGACCCAGATTGGGAACCTGTTATGAAGAAAGCGTCTGCGATTGTCACTAACCGTGGCGGCCGTACTTGCCACGCTGCAATCATTGCTCGTGAGCTTGGTATCCCAGCGATTGTTGGTTGTGGTACCGCAACAAGCAGCCTAAACGATGGCGATACCGTGACAGTGTCATGTTCAGAAGGCGAAACAGGCTACGTTTACAACGGCGAACTCGACTTTGAAATCAAACGTTCTGAGGTTGATGAGCTACCAATGCTGCCAACCAAGGTAATGATGAACGTGGGTAACCCAGATCGTGCCTTCGATTTCGCGCAGATTCCAAACGAAGGTGTTGGCCTTGCTCGTCTAGAATTCATCATCAACAAGATGATCGGTATTCACCCTAAAGCACTGCTTAACTTCGATGCGCAAACGGATGAGCTAAAAGCGGAAATCAACGAACGTATTCGCGGCTACAAAGATCCTATCGATTTCTACGTGAGCAAACTAACAGAAGGCATCGCGACTATCGCTTCTGCATTCTGGCCTAAGCGTGTGATCGTACGTATGTCTGACTTTAAGTCGAATGAGTACAGCAACCTTGTAGGCGGCAAAACGTTTGAACCACATGAAGAGAACCCAATGCTGGGCTTCCGTGGTGCATCTCGTTACATCTCACCAGTATTCGAAGACTGTTTCGAGCTAGAAACTCAAGCGATCAAGCGTGTTCGTAATGAGATGGGTCTTAAGAACGTTGAAATCATGATTCCATTCGTTCGCACGCCAAGCGAAGCGGCATCGGTTATCGACATTCTGGCTAAGTTTGACCTACGCCGTGGCGACCAAGGTCTGAAAGTCATCATGATGTGTGAGCTACCATCGAATGCAATCTTGGCTGATGAGTTCTTGAAGTACTTCGATGGCTTCTCTATTGGTTCAAACGACATGACACAACTGACACTTGGCCTCGACCGAGATTCAGGCGATGTAGCACACCTCTTCGATGAGCGTAACCCAGCCGTGAAAGCAATGCTGAAAATGGCGATCGATGCAGCAACCAAAGCGGGTAAATACGTGGGTATTTGTGGCCAAGGCCCATCCGACCATGACGACCTAGCAGAGTGGTTAATGGAGCAAGGCATCAGCTCAGTTTCACTAAACCCGGATACGGTTATCGATACATGGTTGAAGCTAGGTAACGTAGCGAATAAATAACGCTTAGCCACCCAAATAGAAACACCGAAAAGTAAAATCAACAAAGCCAGTCATTGTGACTGGCTTTTTCTTTATTGGCTGTTATTTCTAGTTTCTAACTTGCTCAGCCACGGACATTACTTGTCATTCAGCAACTTAGCCGCAGAGCGCATTAGTGCTGGGCCTTTGTTCTCACCAAAACCTGAGTGGTATGGGTTGGTTGAGAACATCACACCCACAAAGTCACGCGCAGGGTCGATGTAAATAAATTGGCCTAGGTTGCCGCTTTTCGACATCGCACCATCGTTGAAGATGAAATCAAACTGGTATGCGTTGTAGTCCGCTTTTTCGTTGTACGCGTGCAGTGAACTGCTCTCTTTGCTAGTACCTACGAATGCTTTTGGATCACCGCCGTTGCGGATACGATCAATCACAGCTTGTGACACCACTGGCTCATCAGCCACCGCTTTCCAGCTAGGTGTAAATAGTGTTCCCCAGCGAGCCATGTCTTCTACCGTTGATGAAACCAAGCCAACCGCGATCGCCATGCCATCTGGCGTCAAGTTGAATTGCATTGGTTGACGTGCGTGCACTTTTGACCAAACACGATCTTCGAATACTTGAGTCCAAGTTTTGTTTTCAACGTTTTCAACTAACTTAGTCAGCACCATGGTGTTGATAGATGCGTAACGGAAATGGTCACCTGCTTGTTCACCTTCCAGTTTCTGTGCATCTTGAGCCACTTCCATCCAAGTTTCCATCTCACCCGTTTTTGCTCTTGGTGAGTTAAACGATGCCGCAAAGAAACGCACCACATCAGAATCTGGGTTCAAGATAGATTCTAATGTCTCTTCATTGTCTAGCGCGGTCGACATGTTCAGAACTTGGTGTACTGTGATGCCATCCCAGTTCGTTCCTTTCAATTCAGAAACATACTCAGCGATCTCTTTTTCAGGGTCGACTTTGCCCTCTTCCACTAACATCGCGATCACTGTGCCAACCGTCGTTTTCGCTGTAGATGCCCAAACGTGCGTATCTGTCGGCTTCATACCTGGGTAAGCTTCGTAAACGATCTCCCCTTTGTGAATCAACATAAAGCCTTGGGTACGGAACTGTTCATCCGCCAAGTACTCATCCATTGTCAACTGACCTTTGCTTTCAGTATCAACTTTGAGTGCAGCGAGTCGTGGGTCGATGTTTTTGACCAAAGGCTTGTACTCTTCGTTTGGAGCCGCCAGTGCCGTTGGTAGAAACTCACTCATATGCATGTTGTAGTAAACGCTGTGGTCGCCGCCCATCTGCCAATGAAAGTTATTGAATAACTCACGAGCTGAGTCAGTAAAACTTGGGGTAAATGCTTTGCTCGCCTCCTTCACGGTCAAGGTAACTTGAGCACCTTCAACTTTCAGAGCTTCTTCAACTGGGTTTGCTGCAAGAGCAAATGATGATGCGGTCGCTAACGATACTAGAACGGCAATGTGTTTGAGTTTCATAATTGGTCTCCTGTTTGGGTTAGGAGAAGTATAAGGAGATGCGCTACACTTAATTAGGTCACTTGGTGACATTTAATGGTAGACACAAGACAATGAAAGCATCATCGAACACCACCAGCATATTGCTCACTTCGACCAGTAACATTGCTCCATATATTCAGTATTGTGACAAACATAGACTGGATTGGCGCACCGTCGCCGATGCGTGCGGTCTACCCATTGAGCTAACACAATCCAATCAATGGCTTCCTACACAAGACGTGATTCGCTTCATTCATGGCCTTGAGCGGAAGTTTGGTTATTCGATAGGGATTGAGGTTGGACGTAGAGCTTCTCTAGAGCAATTGTCACCTGAGCTAGACCGAAAAATTGATCAATGCACGTCACTAGAGCAAGCGGTACGTTGCTTGATTACTGAAATATCGACCTTAAGTAATCACGTCACCATATGGACGGAAAAAAGCGATGGATTGTGGTGGCTGTGTCATCGAAGTTGCTATCACCCATCGACCTCAGGTTTTGAACAAGCCGAATGGTTTCGCGCCCTGACCGTGATTAGCCTCTGTCGTAAGTTCATTGACAGTCGCTGGCAACCATCACACGCCAAGTTGGTCTCTAAGCACAACAGCGCACGTAAATTACCTAAGCATTTCTTTGATTCTGATATTCAGTTTGAACAGCAATACGGTGCGTTCTCGATTCCGCTGCCCGATGATTATCGGGCCATTTCAGAACGAAATAGTACCCAAGATTGGCATCACGCCGTCGAGATATTAATAGACACCTATGCGACTCTACCTTGGTTCAATATTGAGTGGTTTGCGACCATGCTCGGTATGACAAAACGAACGCTGCAGAGAAACCTAAAGAGCAAAAACATTCTCTTTAAAGAAGCCAAAGAACAGGTTCGAGAAGCCAAAGCAAAACAGCTACTCGAACAGACAGACCTTTCTGTTCAAGACATCAGTTGGCAAGTGGGTTACAGCGACTTAAGTAATTTCAATCGCGCATTCAAAGGTTGGGTTGGAATCACTGCACCGAGCTATCGAAGCAATAAAAGAGGTTATTAAAAACCGAGGCTCAAAAAGCCAAAAGTCCGGTCAAGTAACCGGACTCATAGTAGCTCTCAATACCAGTTGACTACTCTAATAAAGCTCTGGCGTTATCACCTTGCTCATAGATATAGAGGCTGACACGAGACAATATCGTTATCTCTTCTAAGCTGACTTGAAGTGAGTTCTGCCCCCTTCCAAGGTTCGCTCTCAAGCGATCAACCAACTGCTGTACAGCCATCAAATCATCTCTCGCTTTAGGTACTCGAGTGTTCATAAAGTTGAACCATTTTTCACTCATATTACGACTTATCTTGGCAAGCACCTCAGTATTGGTAATGGTGAATGCCTTATCAAGATTGCCTCCATCTCGAAGGATGTCATAGATGATGTGACCGTTCTTTTTCGCCACCATCATATTCTTGGTATTGAGCTGCAATTCACCGATATGTCCGTTGGCCATTTTTAAGAAGAACTTAATGTCTTTGTAGCCGGCGTCTGTTGCTCCGCAGTTGAATTTTGCATTGTCGCCTTGGCTTGTACCGTAGCGATCTTTCATCGCAGACTGGTGGTGTTTTAGCTCAATAAACTCTTTGGTCAAAATGATCATCGCCTTGGCTACGATCATATCGTCCATATTCTCGAATACGATGGTCATACGAGCGGCATCTTTGAGATCACCAATATCGTAGTGACGTTTTCGATTGGTAATTTTATCCAGCGCGCCGTGAAAATCTTTTACGCCTAGATAAGCACCCGGAGGCTGTTTGAGTGTGCCGTTACATACTGAAGCGACTTTAACAGCAAACTCTCTGAGCGCTTCTTGCGCCTCAACCGTTTCCATAAACATCATGAACAGCTGCTTTTTCTTAAGCGTGGCATTCGCGACCTGATTTCGAGAACCAAAATCTAGGTTACCGCTCCCTAACTTCTGGCTAGACGATTCATCCAAGTAATTATGAATTTTCTCTTTTTGAGTCATGATGTCGAGAATGACCTGATCTTGCTGCTTATTGGCGTCATTCATGTAATCGAAGTTTTCGACTTTCTGTTTTAGAGCTTGTAACTTCTGTTGGTAATCTTTGACGTTAACCAAACGAAAGCCCTGAGACATAATCCCTTGCTGGTTTATCTTCGCCAGAACCTTGGCTTTATTCTTTCTCACTTGTTCTTGGCTGATCTGAATTTCTTCTGTCCCTGGCATATTTTGGCTCCCTCTCCAATATGCATTTAAAAATGTGCTTGCTGACTCGCAATTCCTTTTCTCTCCAACGATATTAGTTTATGGGTTTGATAATTACATTAGCCAACTTCGATAAGTCTATAAAATAAATAAGGTTTGAGAGGTGCTTCCATAAAGTCACAGTGCAGAATGCACCGAACCTACAGAAAACACACATAGGTAATATGTTTAGATCGGGTAACATTTATTGGTATCGAGCTGACGTTACGTTATCCTTTACGCAATTCTTCATTGAGTGGATTGTCACTACGACAAACCTACCTTCAAGACTGATAAGAGTGTTATGAATTCTACGACCGCAACTCCCTCGCCTTCTCTTGGCCGACAACTCTATACAATGACATGGCCAATGCTGTTTGGGGTGCTTTCCCTAATGAGCTTCCAGCTTGTAGACAGTGCTTTTATTGGGCAGCTAGGCGTGCTCCCGCTCGCGGTTCAAGGCTTCACGCTGCCAATTCAGATGATCATTATCGGCATTCAGGTCGGGCTAGGCATCGCGACAACGGCTGTGATTGCGAGAGCGATTGGTGCCAACGAGATACGCTACGCCAAACAACTCGGTGGGTTAGTGGTTGCGATGGGCAGCGTGAGTGTCGCACTGTTCTCCGTCATCATCTATCTGTTGCGCGGCCCAATTTTACAACTCCTCGATGCACCACCAACGGTATTGCCGATCATTGATTCTTACTGGATCTATTGGCTGGTAAGCTCTTGGACAGGCGCACTGCTCTACTTTTTCTACAGCGTGTGTCGTGCCTATGGCAATACCATGCTGCCCGGTTCGATGATGATCGCGACCAGTATTATCAACTTGATATTGGACCCGATTTTCATCTTCACGCTCGACATGGGTATCAACGGAGCCGCGATTGCGACCATCTTGGCGTTCGGTGCAGGTATCTTTATCGTTGCTCCTAAGGTGACCAAGAAGCATTGGATGACATTCGACTGGCACGATCTCGATATCGGCAAAAGTGTTCGCTCTATCGGAAACATCATGGGGCCTGCGATGATCAGTCAACTGCTGCCACCAGTCTCTTCTATGCTCGCCACCAAACTGCTTGCTGGCTACGGCACTGCAGCCGTTGCAGCTTGGGCGCTAGGTTCACGTTTTGAGTTCTTTTCGATTGTTGCCGTGCTTGCTCTGACTATGTCGATGCCACCTATGATTGGTCGCATGTTGGGAGAAAAAAACCTAGAAAACATACGCAAGCTCGTCAAGATTGCCGTGATGTTCGTATTAGGGTTCCAATTGGTGATCGCACTAGTAACTTGGGTGTTCTCTGGCGGGTTGGCAAATCTCATGACCAGCGAAGACGAAGTCTCGACCATTTTGAACTACCACTTACTTATCGTTCCTATCAGTTTAGGGCCTTTGGGCATCTGTATGCTGATGGTTTCTATCTCTAATGCGCTTGGCAAGTCTTATACTGCCTTGACGATATCAGCACTGCGCCTGTTTGCTTTCTTCTTACCTTGTTTATGGGTTGGTTCGCAGCTTGCTGGCATTGAAGGCCTATTCTGGGGTGCCATGGTAGGTAATGTACTTGCCGGCACTTGTGCATGGTTTATGTACCAACGAGCACTTGGGCAAGTCGAAGCCAAGCTAGCCAAATAGGTAATTGAACAGCTAGAGCGTTACGAACGAAAAAGCAGGGAAAGAAGACCAATGAGTAACTTCAATCCAGACTCAGGTGTGATACTCAAAAACAACCCAGCCAAGATGACGCCAAGAACCGCCCCTGGAAGCATGTTCTTAATGACTGAATAATCAGCATTACGATAATGATGTTTTACCGCAAACACATCCATTACACACAATATTGGCAATAAGATGGCAGCAGCTTGAGTAGGTGCAATGGTTATTGCCATAAGGGGAACAGCAATAATACCTAGCGCACCGCCTAATCCCCCCTTGCCAATTCCATAAATCAACACGGCGGGAATCGCAGTCACATAAAACCAAGGTTCAGTCACAATGAGCATGTGCTGTACCCTTTGTTGAAGAAGGTTCTTTTAGCAATGCCATTCCTAACCATTAACCAAACCCTTTTTGACTCAAAAACAATCGACTGCGTTTGATATCAGCTAACGTTCCATCAGAATTTTGGGGATCACGCTCTTGTTCTATAGTGATCCAGTCTGAATAACCGATTTGATCGATAGCCAACTGTACTTCGGCATAATTGATCGCACCTTCACCTATAGGACACATCACTCCTTGTGCGCAAGCAGCCCAGAAACCTACCTTGCTTTCGATAACATCGGAAAACACTGCGTCATTGATATCCTTGAAATGAACATATTCTAATCGAGATGCGTACTCAATTAGGCTTTTCGCTGGATCCATGGCGGCATAATACAGATGACCAGTATCTAAACAGAGCCCAACCTCTTCACTCGATAAATCAACCAACATTCGGTCAATTTCATCACGGTACTCTATATAGCCACCAGCATGAGGATGAACGACAGGACGAATATCATAATGTTTCGCGATAGCAGCAATATCACGAATGGTTTGCATCATTATGTCCCAGAGCTGGTTGCCTAATCTTGGAGCTTCGTCACTCAATCCAGCGCATGCACTGCGCACATCATTTACACAATCAATCACGACCAGCTTTTTGCTGCCAATACGCTGAAGCATCGAGCATAAATCATGTGTTCGGTTCAAGATGCCCTCTTTATGCTCTATAGATGAAAGCGGTTCAAAAAGTGTACCAGCACAGATCACCAAACCATTAGCTTTGATCGCCGTATTAACAAACTCTCCCTCTAGAGGCATATATCCAAATGGGCCAAGCTCTATTCCTTGATATCCAGCAGCTTTACTTTCCACGACAACGGTATTCCATGATGGATTATGGACGTTAGTGGCAGACTCCACGCCCCAACAACAAGGTGCGCATGCAATTAAGCTATTCATGACTATTCTCCATTCGATTTAGCGTTAATTTGCAGAAATAACGCTCAAGTAATATACGCCAATTACTTGCAGCGTCATGTTGCATTTATGCAAACCGCGTTTCTACGAACGGCTATAACACCTCCTTCTCTGTGCCTTTAGAATGAATTCATCAACAAAGAATAACCGCACGCTGCGTTTTGTGTATTTACGAACTCTCAGCACCTCATTGAACTGTTAACTCAGCTTTACCTTGATACAGGATATTACGATGGAACCTATCTACATTGTTGCAGCGAAACGTACACCGATTGGCAGCTTCAACGGCGCACTATCTTCAGTTTCTGCACCCACACTAGGCGCTGCTGCAATTAAAGGTGCAATCAGTCAATGTCATATCGACCCTACGCTTATTGATGAAGTGATAGTCGGTAATGTACTCAGTGCTGGTATTGGTATGGGACCGGGGCGCCAAGCCTCAATTCAAGCCGGTATTCCAGAAACGGTCCCTGCATACACACTCAATATGATTTGTGGAAGTGGGATGAAAACGGTCATGGATGCGGCAAGTCATATCAAAGCGGGTGATGCTGAGATCGTTGTTGCCTGCGGAATGGAGAGCATGTCTCAAGCCCCATTTGTACAAACGCACAAAGTTAGAAGTGGCGTTCGTATGGGAAATATTTCGTTAGAAGACACCATCATTACCGATGGTTTAACCGATGCGTTTAATCAGTATCACATGGGTATCACTGCAGAAAACATTGCAGAATCCTTATCTATTTCGCGTGAAGAGCAAGATGAGTTTGCACTCAAAAGTCAGCTAAACGCAGCAAGTGCACTGGAGAGCCACGGTTTTAGAAGTGAAATAGAACCAATAGAAGTATCGTTGCGTCGAAAACAATACACCGTCGAGCTTGATGAATATCCAAAGACCGATAGTACATCAGAGAGTCTTAGTCGTTTACGCCCAGCGTTTAAAAAAGATGGCACTGTTACAGCAGGAAATGCCTCGGGTATCAACGATGGTGCAGCCGCGATCATCTTGGCATCCAAATCAGCCGTGGAGCGATACCAACTAAAGCCGATGGCAGAAATCGTTAGCTACGCTCAAGCAGGTTTATCTCCGGAAATTATGGGGCTAGGTCCCGTTCCCGCGATCGCTAATGCACTGGAAAAGTCCAATCTTTCACTGCAAGACATCGAGTATTTTGAGCTTAATGAAGCCTTTGCAGCTCAAGCTATCGGCGTTACAAAGCAGCTCGCAGAGAAACACAACGTTGATCAAAGTTGGATCCTAGAACGCACAAACCATAACGGTGGTGCTATTGCTTTAGGTCATCCACTTGGTGCATCTGGGATCCGTATTCTTGTCAGCTTGGCGTATCAACTAGAGAGAAAGCAACAAGACTATGGCTTAGCATCTTTATGTATCGGTGGAGGCATGGGTACTGCCGTAATCATCAAACGTTGTTCGTAGCTAAGTACTATACGACCAAGTAAAAAACAAATAGCATGACTGCGTAAAAATTATCATCAGCAGTCATACCAAAAATTAAGTTAGACAAGGCGATAAGCCAACTCTGTATAGGGGCGAATTATGAGAAAAAAAATTAGTGCCAACGAGATTGCGGAAAAATTGCATGATGGGATGACCATCATGATTGGCGGCTTTATGGCAAATGGCGCACCAGAGGGCCTTATCGACCTACTACTCGAGCACAACATCCAAGACATCACACTAATTTCGACTGATACAGGGACTCAAACCACAGGCTCCGGTCGACTTATTGCAGCAAAACTCATCAAAAAACTCTATGCCTCTCACATTGGTACCAACCCAGAAACGGGGCACCAAATGAACAATCAAGAGCTAGATGTTGAACTGGTGCCACAAGGTACATTAGCCGAGCGTATTCGCGCAGGAGGCGCTGGACTTGGCGGCATTCTCACCCCAACAGGCCTTGGCACTATGGTGGCTGAGGGTAAACAAGTTATCAATATTGATGGGGAAGATTATTTACTAGAAAAACCTCTGCGCGCGGACCTTGCTTTTATACGCGGTTCAGTTGTCGATACCAAAGGAAATGTGTTTTACAAGAAAACCACTCAAAACTTCAATCCATTAATGGCGACCGCTGCCGACCTTGTGATTGTTGAAGCTGAAACACTTGTTCCTGTTGGCGACATCGAACCAGAGTCAGTACATACCCCAGGTCTATATGTAGATCACGTCTATCAAAAGGAAGCGAAATAATGACGGATATTATTTGTAAACCTCAACCTGTTTATGGCGATGCGCCTTTGGCAAGCAAGATTACCGATAAGGCAGTAATACGCCGAAATATTGCTTGGAGAGTGGCTCAAGAACTGCATGACGGCGACGTCGTGAATTTGGGGATCGGCATGCCCTCTTTGGTTGCAAATGAAATTGACTCGGAAGTCGAGCTCATACTGCAATCTGAAAATGGATTACTCGGTATTGATGCTATTGCTGGCGACGGTAATACGGACGCCGATTTAGTCAATGCCGGTGGACAGCCGATTACCGCAACCAAAGGCGCAAGCTATTTTAACAGCGCCGACTCTTTCACCATTATTCGCGGTGGTCATGTTGATGTAACGGTTCTTGGAGCACTTCAAGTCGATGAGCAAGGTAATCTTGCTAACTGGATTATCCCTGGGAAAATGGTCCCAGGGATGGGAGGTGCTATGGATCTAGTCGTAGGCGCGAAAAAAGTCATCGTCTCAATGGAGCATACAGCGAAAGGTAAACACAAGCTTCTTAAAACCTGCTCTCTGCCATTAACCGCGCTTAATCAGGTCGACATGGTCATCACAGATATGGGCGTGATATCCATTCATAAGTCCCAAATGATATTAACGGAGATAGCCCCTGGCTACACCCCTGAAGAAGTGCAACAAGCAACAGAAGCAACCTTGATAATCCCGACACCTCTCAACATTATGCCACTTCCAAAACATTAGATTTTCTAAATAGTAAATCGTGTTACTGCGTTTTTATTTGTTATGACTGCTCCACGTCATATTCGCCCATGCTGTTACAGCATGGGCTTTTTTATTGTGTTCACGGATGCACCAAGGTTGTCGATTAAAAAGCACCGATCCTTTCGATTAATTAAACGCATCATCTAATGCAGTAACTGCGTATCTTCCTTTTTTAGTACAAAAAAGCAGTAACCTAAATGGCTACTGCTTATTGTGAAACTACCTAAAACAATAGCTCCGATTACATCGTCGGAAAGTTAAAGCTGCTAGTGTGCTCTTCCAATCGCACGCTGGCAGGCCAGCGACTCGTGACCGTTTTCATTCTTGTATAAAAACGAACCCCATCATTACCGTGCATATTTAAAGGCCCAAAGATAGAGCGTTTCCACCCGCCAAAACTATGAAATGCCATTGGTACAGGAAGAGGGACATTGATACCCACCATCCCAGCTAACACCTCTTCTTGAAACTGACGCGCAGCCTCACCATCTCGAGTAAAAATAGCCGTACCATTACCATATTCGTGTCGATTAATTAGGTCTAAGCCCGTTGCATAATTAGGCACTCGCACAATCACCAACACTGGACCAAAAATTTCATCTTTGTAAATTGTCATCTCAGGGGAGACATGGTCAAACAAAGTCGGCCCAACAAAATACCCCTCTTTGTGGCCTTTAACCTCAAGCGATCGTCCATCAACCAGAAGTGAAGCACCTTGCAGCTCTCCCTCAGAAATATAATCACAAATTTTTTGTTTATGAGCAGCTGAAATAACAGGACCCATATCGTTTTCCCGTCCTTCCACAATCCCAGGCCCGACTCGCATGGACTGTATCTGCGTTTGTAATTTATCGGTTAAACGATCGGCCGTTTCATCCCCGACAACCACTACCACAGATAATGCCATACAACGTTCACCCGCAGCGCCATATGCCGCTCCCATGATGGCTTGAGAGGTCATATCTAGGTCAGCATCTGGCATCACTAAGCAGTGGTTTTTCGCACCACCCAATGCTTGGCAACGCTTACCATGAGCAGAAGCTGTGGTATAGATGTACTCCGCAATCGGTGTAGAACCAACAAAGCTGACCGCTTGTACACGTTCATCGGTAAGCAATACATCCACAGCTCGTTTATCGCCATTTACCACATTGAAGACGCCATCGGGTAGCCCTGCTTCTTTAAGTAACAAAGCCAGTTCTATGGCCAGTGACGGATCTTTTTCAGAAGGTTTCAAAACAAATGTATTACCTGTAGCCAATGCTACAGGAAACATCCACATAGGAACCATTGCAGGGAAATTAAATGGTGTGATGCCAACGCACACGCCCAATGGCTGCATTAATGAATGACTATCTATTCCAGTGCCAACATTAGATGAGTGCTCGCCTTTTTGTAGATGTGGGATGCCACATGCAAACTCTACCACTTCGAGCCCTCGAGCTAACTCCCCAACGGCATCTGAATAGACCTTCCCATGCTCACTAGAGATCAAGCGTGCTAAACGGTCAAGATTAGCCTCGACTAAGGCTTTAAATGTAAACAACACACGGGCACGTTTCAATGGTGATGTTTTAGCCCACCCCAGATGAGCATGTTTAGCGGACTCAATAGCTTGTGCCGTTTGTTCTTCATTGCTTAAAACAACTTGCTTTGTTTGCAGGCCTGTTGCTGGGTCAAAGATCGGAGCAACGCGTTCCGTTTGATAGTCGCTTATTTCACCATTAATAAAATTAAATACGGTTTTCATAACTGGGTCCTTTAGTTTGAAATCAATGAAGGTGTGCCTTGTGATTTAAGACGAGACTGTAAAGATGACTGACAAGATGTAGATACATTGCGCTGTTGCCACGCTCTCACCAAGCTCGAATAGTTCGATTTGATTTGGGCAATGAGCTCCTGATCATTTATGTCATTCGCTAGCCACAGACTTGATGGCAATCCGAATATTGTTCGCCCAACCGCAAAGCCTTTTACCAGAGAACTATTTGCTGCGGCATTAAATCCTGCTTGTACCTCATCTAATTCCGCATCCAGTCCAAGAATCAATATGCCTCTACAATGTGGGTCATTGTCTTGTATCAACAACTCCACTTGGTTCCAGGACGACTCCGAAAGCGGCGGTAATTTCCACCAGTCAGGTTTAACACCAATGGAATAAAATTGATTCATCAACGTAAGATACTGCTTATCCCCCAAAGTCATTTCCTTAGGTAAAATAACCTCTAGCAACAATTCGTGCCCCGATTGGCAACACGCGTCGTAGACTTCTTTAACTGTATTTTCTTGTGATAGACGCAAGGCAATGTCATCGTCTGGGTGGCAAAAAACCAAACACTTCACAACATGTTCAAGTGGCCAAGTTCTCAACTGACTGCCGATGTCGCCATGCTCTAATTGCAAAGGTCTAGATCCAGGTTCTTCTACCGGTCTGCCAATCCAAGTACCTGTACCGGTTGCAGTATTAAGGACTGGCTGACCAAAAGTACCATCACAAAGCAAGCCAAACTGTCCAGACAGATTCTCTTCTTGGCAGACATCTAGCGATGCCTTATAGATCAACTGCTTCAGTATCGAAATACGGTCAAGATCTGCGCCAACATCTTTCGCCATCTGTTCGAACTGGCTACGGTGATCGAATGCCAAAACACATAATTCATCCCACTGAGTTTGACGTGTAGTAACTCGGTGTAAATGGTTTAGTTGACTGTCTTGATCCGGTCGCAGAACATCTTGGGCACGAGCTAAATAGTTATCTAACTCTTCTTTAGTAGGCATAGCTGGCGCACAGCCATGGCGTGATACCACTAATGCACCACACGCGTTGGCATAAGCGCAAGCTTTCTCCCAACCTTCATCATTGAGGTAACCTCGTAGCAGGCCAGACATAAAGGCATCACCCGCACCAAGTACATTAAGAACATCCACTTTAACGCCTTCTACAGTGATACCCTCATCCAGCGAATCAGGCACATCACCCGAAAAAACAGAACTACCCAACGCACCTCGTTTGCACACGAGTTCAGCCTGGCTCACAGATCGAACCGACTTTAGAGCAACAACTGTATTTGTGGAGCCGCCCGCAATATGAAACTCCTCTTCGGTACCAACAATAAGGTCGAAAAGGGGTAACACTTGCTGAAGTTGATGCGTTACTTCAGCAGAATCGATATAGCGAGTTTCGCCATCGCCAAGGCTAGTTAATCCCCAAAGAACGGGCCGATAGTCGATATCCAACGCAGTTTTAACACCGTGCTCTCGAGCATACTTTAAGGCAAGTAATACCGCCTCTCGGGTCTGCGGGTTGGAAAGGTGAGTACCTGTAATCGCTAAGCATCGTGCAGAGGCTATGTAAGATTCTGAAATATCATCCACACTGAGCGCCATATCGGCACAATTATCACGATAGAAAATTAATGGAAACGTCTCTTCATCTTTTATGCCTAACAATACTAAAGCTGTTAAACGATCACGATCGGTGATGAGATGGCGAGTATCAACCCCTACAGATCGCAACTCCTCGCGAACAAACCGCCCCATATGCTCATCACCAACACGAGCAAGCATTGATGACTTTAATCCAAGCCTTGCTGTCCCATAAGCAACATTGCCCGACGACCCTCCTAAATATTTCGAAAATGACCCCATAGATTCTAATCGCGAACCAATTTGTTGCCCATAGAGGTCAACCGCCACTCTCCCCAAACAAATCAAATCCAGTGTTTTATCTTGTAACTGCATAATCCCATTCCTTGTAGACAAATTGGTTCGCTTATATTCAGCTTTCATCGCTTACGAAGAGCAAACTCTGCCACCTCTGCAAACTAACACTCAGCCATATAAATAAATCTCTCCTGTAGACAGCCCCTTTATATGAAATAAAAATTCCAAAATCAAAGAAAAACGAAACATACAGTTCATTAAAGTGATCCAGTTTACATTTAATCGCAAAAGTAGACTTCAAACTCAGAAATAAAGAAAAATTCAGAAAATATTTTTCATTTACTTTTTCATGTAAGCGACTTCAATCACTATATTTTTTTAACAATTAAAATCAATAACTTAGCTATAAATAAAATAGAGTTCATAATTTTAAACCAATTAAAATCAAAGGCTTAATAAAAAACAAACTCAACACAAAACTTAACAACCACAAGATCTATGTAACAATTATAACAATTGCGCATTATGTCTAATGGCTAAAAAAAAATTCTGAATATATAGTTACCCACGATTTAAATGAAAAATATTTTTCGCGAAAATTAAAATTTAAAACGCCTACGTAAAGGAATGAAAGTTGCCAAGTCTCTAGGAGAAAGAAAGCACTCTCAGAGATTCAATCACAAAATATTTTGTAATTGGCAGAAGCAGTGATAACAACAAGGAGACATAGCATGTCATCGATAACCAACACATTTTCAAAGTTCATACGTCGTTTTACTCACAAAACCACTCTCTTCCAAAGCTCGGCAGCAAGACGAGTAAAAACAGGGGTCATTGCAATAGGTTTACTCAGCCTCGTTGCCTGTGGTGGTGAAGAGACAAAAAGTGATGTCGTCACAATAGGTGTCGCGATTCCCAACTTCGACGATACATTTCTTGTAAATATGAAAGATTCCATGACGGCATACGCTGAAAAGCAAGATAACGTTAAGCTCATTTTTGTGGATGCCAAAGAAGACACAGTGAAACAGCTTGGCCAAGTTCAAAATTTCATTATCCAACAAGTCGACGGCATCATTTTAGTGCCAGTTAATACTGACGCGACCCAACCTATGACGGACAAGATTCTAGATGCAGGAATTGAGCTCGTTTACCTCAACCGCCGTCCTTCTTACTTACCCGAAGGTGTAGCGTACGTTGGCTCTGAAGAGCTGCAATTTGGCAAAGAGCAAGCTAAGTACGTCGCAGATAAAAGTGAAGGTGGAAACATTGGAATTTTGATGGGGATGATGACAATTGAAGCTGCAATTCTTCGTACAGAAGGCGTCGAAGATTACTTCCAAGATAAGCCTGATTTCAACATCACTCGCAAACAAACCGCTCTATGGCAACGCTCGCAAGCAATGGTCGTAATGGAAAACTGGATCAATTCAGGAGACAAACTCGACGTAATTATTGCCAACAACGATGATATGGCTCTAGGTGCAATTCAAGCTCTGCGTGCTGCAGGGAAACTCGATGACACGATTGTTGTCGGCGTTGATGCGACTCCTGATGGCTTAATGGCAATTGAAAATGGCGCTCTTGATGCCACTGTATTCCAAGATGGTGGCGGCCAAGCTCGTGGCGCAATTGACGCCGCAATCAGTGGCATCACAAATCAGCCTCGCGAGAAAATCACTTGGATCCCTGCCGAGCTTGTTACCAAAGACAACCTCGAAGAATTCAAAGCTAAGCAAGGCTAACGCCCTCTTCACTCATATGATCTATGTGCCAACCCACTAACAAGGCTCGATACATAGATCATTTCAATCGGAGCAGTAAATATGAGTCAAGCCTTACTAGAAATGCGTGGAATATCAAAGTCATTTCCTGGAGTGAAAGCCCTTGATAATGTGCAACTCACATTAAAAGAAGGTCGTGTCATGGCCTTAATGGGCGAAAATGGCGCAGGGAAGTCCACCCTAATGAAAGTTCTTTTTGGTATTTACCAAAGAGATAGCGGCACCATCCATTATCAAGGTCTTCCAGTTAACTTCAGTGGTGCTAAAGATGCCCTTGAAGCCGGAATATCGATGATCCACCAAGAGTTGTCCCCAGTACTTCACCGAAGTATCGCAGAAAACATTTGGCTAGGTAGAGAACCAACCAAGGGGCCACTGAACCTCATCGATCATCGCAAAATGTACAGTGACACAACCAAACTCTTGGAAAAATTGGACCTACACCTCGACCCTCGCACCCCCATGAGTGAGCTAACGGTAGCTACCATGCAGATGATCGAGATTTCGAAGGCTATTTCGTATCACTCCAAAGTGATCATCATGGATGAACCAACTTCGGCCCTTACAGGTAAAGAAGTTGACCACCTATTCGAGATCATAGAACTACTTAAATCTCAGGGAGTGGCGGTCGTATATATTAGCCATAAAATGGATGAAATATTCCGTATCTGTGATGACATCACGATCTTTCGAGATGGCAACTTTATTGGTGAAAGAGAAGCTTCATCGACTAATAATGACGAACTCGTTCACATGATGGTAGGGCGCGACCTTGGCGATGTTTATCCACCAATCACCGCCAAACCTGGAAAAGTAAGGTTGGATGTTAGAAACCTCTCTGTTGAAGGTCAATTCAACGACATTAGCTTCAAGCTACACGAAGGCGAGATCCTTGGTATTGCAGGTCTTGTCGGCTCAGGGCGTACCGAATTAATTGAAACTCTGTTTGGTGTAAGAAAGAAAGATGTTGGTGAGATTTGGATCAACGGCGATCAGGTAGAAATCAAAACGCCAACCGATGCCATCAATCACAAAATGGCCTTTCTAACAGAAGACCGACGTCACTCCGGGCTTTACTTAATGTTGGATATTTTTGCCAACACCTCCATTGCCCACCTTGATGCTTATCGTAACAAAGTCGTTAGCCTACTTGACGTAAGAAAAATGCAAAAAGACTGCTCAACGCAATGTTCAACTCTCAAGGTAAAAACGCCAGGTATGTCTGAAGCCATCGATAACTTGAGTGGTGGTAACCAACAAAAAGTATTACTCGCGCGCTGGATGCTAACTAAACCAGACATTCTCTTTCTCGACGAACCGACTCGAGGCATTGATGTTGGCGCCAAATCTGAAATCTACAAATTGATGCGCCTGCTCACCGGCATGGGTAAAAGCTTGGTCATGATCTCATCTGAGTTACCAGAGGTGATTGGAATGAGCGACCGTATTCTCGTCATGCACGATGGGCAATTTAAAGGTGAGCTCGACGGTCACGAAGCCTCACAACAGCAAGTCATGTCATTGGCGTTCAACTAAAAACAATAAGCTAATCCAACATATCAAGGAAAGTAGTTATGATAGCTAAACTTCTTCAAGCCACTTCAGAACAGCCCGAAACTGGCAAAAAAACACGTTTTTTATCCAAGTACGCGATCTACGTCGTCTTTGTCGGCATGTGTGTTGTCATGAGTATTCTGTCTCCGGTGTTTCTCACCGTTGCCAATTTACTTAATGTAATGACTCAGATGGCCAGTATCGGCCTGCTCGCCTTAGGTGTAACAATCATCATCATCACTCGCGGTATTGACCTTTCATCCGGCTCAGTACTTGCGGTTGCAGCTGTAGTCTCAGCCAGCACAGCTCAAACCCTCGATTGGGGCATGAGAATGTACCCCAACCTGCCTGAGCTGCCTGTTATTGTCCCTATTTTGGTGGCACTAGGTGTGGGGGCTCTCTGTGGCTTGATTAACGGCGCACTCATCGCCTATACAGGTATCCCCCCGTTCATTGCAACATTAGGCATGATGATCATAGCTCGCGGGGCTGCATTACTCTATTCAGACGGTCGCCCTATCAGTAGCTTAATCGATTCATACCAATGGATCGGACAAGGAAACATAGCGGGGATCCCCGTGCCCGTGGTGATATTCCTCGTTATGGCGTTGTTCACCTATGTGCTACTCAACTACACCAGGTTTGGTAAATATGCTTATGCAATCGGAGGCAACGAAACTGCAGCTTACGTATCAGGCATCAACGTCACCAAGTACAAAATTCTTGTCTACGTCTACGCTGGTCTTCTGGCTGGTATTGCTGCGCTTATCTTGACGGCTCGAATCAATTCAGGTCAACCCGGCCTAGGTAACATGTATGAACTAGATGCTATCGCTGCTGCCACTGTTGGTGGGGTATCGCATGCCGGCGGAATAGGAACAATCCAAGGAACTATCGTAGGCACCATGATTATGGGAGTACTACAAAACGGACTCGACCTACTCAATGTATCAGCCTATTGGCAACAAGTAGTAAAAGGCTTAGTGATTGTCGTAGCCGTTATTTTTGATATGAAGCGCCAAAAGAAAAGTAAATAAATACGTAGATGAGTTGTCGCTGTGCACTTTACGCTGACTTTAACATCTTGATTAAGAATGCTGATGTGATTCGCAAGAAGCGCTAAGCGTTTATGTTAACCATAAATAAATCGCTCATACAACAAGTTGAATGTAGGGTCCTCAAATGAGGTTTTCCATGCCACGTAAGCTCATCACTCTCGTGGCATTTTTTTGTTTAGAGCGTGATTGTTATGTCTCTTTCTTAAATATCATCTAAAGTGAAATAAATGTTTCATTTTCGCCAACTCGACTTCACATCATCTATCTACTCTGATATATAGAAAACATTCCGGTCATCTTCGCCGTTAAACTTAGGATGTTGTTATGCATGCAGCTACGAATCTCAACGAACTAGAGAACCAAATTCGTCTACAACACAGTACGTTGAGCAAACGACTACAACAAGTCGCTCATTATGTACTCGAAAATTCAAACAGCATTGCCTTTGACACGGTTGCCGTCATTGCCAAGGCGGCCGATGTTCCACCGTCGACACTAATACGCTTTGCAAATGCCTTTGGGTTTAATGGTTTTAACGAGTTGAAACAAATATTCCGTCAAAACCTTGTAGAAGAAACCGCCAGCTACACTCAACGTACGCGTTTAGTTAAGGAGCTCAATGATGGCAGCCTGCAAGAAGAGCCTGAAGACATTTTATACGAATTTGCTCAAGCCAACTCACATGCAATGATGCAACTTGCCAAGCTCACCTCTTCCGAGAAACTCAAGCAAGCAGTCGATGTTCTAGCCAATGCTGATAACATTTATCTAATTGGGCTAAGACGCTCATTTAGCGTGGCGTCATACCTCACATATGCACTACGTCATATCGAATGTAGAGCATTCCTTATCGATGGTTTAGGCGGGATGTTTGAAGAACAGGTCAGTATGGTTGGGCCTAATGATGTGGTTGTCTCAATTAGTTTTAATCCATATGCGGAAGAAACGATCAAACTGTGTGAAATAGCGTCTAAAGCGGGGGCTAAACAAATCGTGATTACCGATAATCAAGTCAGCCCACTGTCGGCATTCAGCGACGTGTGTTTTACAGTAAAAGAAGCCAGTGTCGATGCCTTTAGATCACAGTCGGCTTCATTATGCCTTGCACAATCTTTGGCAGTATCACTCGCATTTAGAAAAGGCAGAACCCTCGATTAATTCTAAGTTCTGCCTTGCATAAGCCAGTAACACCTTGCGAGTGGTTAAAGCTACAAACCTCTTGGTTAGAGTTTGACCGTTACCCCAGTGTTCATGGACTCTAAAGCAGCCTCAGCAAGCACAAGAGCAAACTCTCCATCTTTACCACTGCAAAGCGGCGCTGCTTCACCTGCTAGAATCTCAACGAAGTGATCCCATTCATTGATGTATGCTTGTTCGTAACGCTCTAAGAAAAAATGCTGCGGTTTCGCGCTAACACAACCACTTTCCCCCCAATACTGAACGAGATCCTCTTTCATATTGCCCGCTTGTAGTAAGCCTTTCTCGCCATGCAGTTCAAGGCGCTGATCATACCCATAACCAGAACGACGGCTGTTTGAAATAGTGGCCATCGCGCCCGATGGAAAATTCATAACGATAACAGCAGTATCAATATCTCCAGCTTCACCAATAGCTTTATCAACCATACAACTACCGTGTGCAGTAATTGAGATTGGATCTTCTCCAAGGATAAAGCGTGCCATATCAAGATCATGGATACTCATATCGCGAAACATACCACCAGAAGCTTTAGCGTAATGTGCCGGTGGTGGCGAAGGGTCACGAGACGTGATCAGCAACGATTCTGCCTTACCGATCACACCAGAACCTAACTGAGTTTTTAGCTTACGAAACTGAGGGTCAAAGCGGCGATTAAAACCAACCAACATTGGCACTGGATATTGTTCAATCACGCCCAAGCAATCACGAACACGGCTCAATTCTAAGTCGATAGGTTTTTCACATAAGATCGTCTTGCCATTCTTTGCCGCTAGCTCAATAAAATCAGCGTGTGTGTCGGTTGCAGAACCGATGCACACTCCATGGATATTGGGGTCAGCCATAGCCTCTTCAATTGTTTGGATTTTTGCATTGTATTGGCTTGCTAGTTGGTTAGCGCCCTCCACATATGGATCTACAATAGAATACAAGGTTGTTCTCGGGTGGTTATCAATATTAACCGCGTGAACTTTGCCAATGCGTCCCGCACCAAATAAAGCGATGTTAAACATACTTTCCCTCATGACGTAGAGTGGCTGCTTAAGTGAATAAACAACGATAGCTAAATACGGTCACATCTTAGTGACCCTCTGATTTCCAATTTATATTCCATTTTTCATTAACAGAACCCGTTACTCCGGAACAGAGAATTGACAGAAAAACCAATACAATGAAAAAATATTATCACCCAAACTACATGATAAAATCTCACAAATCCACGCAATACCGACCAGTTAATAGCCATTTTTATTTTTACTTAATTAACATCACAGATAGAAGGGTCGATTATGGAAAAAATTTATCACAAGGAGGATAATGATCTTAACGCGATTAATTACGCCAACAGCACAAGCTTTTTGGCGACTGACAAAGGACTACTTTATGCGCTATGCACTACACGGAATGTGTTCACTACATAATAATATTGTTAGCGATATCCGTTTGGCAAAAGAAACAGGCTATGACGGGTTAGAAATCCATACGGAAAAGTTGTGGCGATATATCAATGCTGGTTTAACAAGCCAAGACCTCAAAACAAGGCTAAACGACGCTAATATTGCGCCTTCTGCGATTGATATTATAGGTAGTGTGGAGAGTACGACCAAAGAAGCACAAAACCAGTTATTTAGAGATACAGAAATTCTGTGTGAATTTGCCAAAGACATTGGTGCGCCAACCATTCAATTAAACGCTTTCGAGGCGCTGACAGGCCTATCGGTTGAAGATAACATTCGTATTACTGCACAAAACATCCGCAATATAACCGATATCGGAAGAGAGCATGGAATCCGCTTCCAATACGAAGGTGCAGCATGGACCCCCATTGCTACGTTAGAGCAATATTATCAATTACATGATGCAGTCAACCGAGATAACTTTGGCTTTGTGCTCGACACTTGGCACTTCTGGGCATGCCGCGGGGCAACACCAGAAGACATGGCAAAGATCGATAAATCGCTCATTTACAATGTTCATCTTTCCGATGGACACCGCCCTGAAGTTGGTGCGCCTTGGGTCGATGAGAAAGAACTTAGAAATTGCTTGCTAGGCCAAGGAGAAATTCCACTACAAGAATGGACGTCAGCCATTCAAAGTACAGGATATGACGGGTTCTATTCTGGTGAGTTTCTCAATGATCAACTTTGGGAAGGCGATCATTACGAGACAGCCACTAGCATGCTTTCAGGCATGAAGCGTTTGTTCTCATAACCAGAACACTCCAACCATCCTGAGCTAAAAAAGCTGCCAATACGGTAGCTTTTTCTATGCTCGGCAGTCACTTTATTTAGGTTTTTCGCAAACATTAAAAAAGCCGATAATTATCGGCTTTTTAGGGTTATCTAGAACATTCTGAGGTAAACGCTATTTAATCTCACGACACATCAAACTAACAGCTAATGTTTGAGCTAGGTACATCGAAGAACTCAGCGATCGAAAGCCCATCACCTCCCCTTCTTCCACTTCAAAACACACGTCCATCTTACTGCCATGCGCCATCATCTGGTTATCTGCGATCGCGATGATAGGGACACCTCGGTCATGAGCACACTCTATGACATTGCTGGTTTCCATTGCATAAGGGGCAAAAGTCACAGTAAGCAATACGTCTTTATCGTTCATATTACGGATCATAGGGGTCAGCATCCCTCCATGGTCATCAAGCAAGACAACATTGTTATCTGATTTCATAAGAGCATACCAAAGGTAAAAAGCAACCGGATAAGCTCGGCGCATCCCTTGTATATATATCGTTTCGGCTTGATCCATCAGGCTCACGGCTCTTTCAAGCTTCTGTGGTGAAACTGATACTTGTAATTTTTCTATCGCTTCAACGTTAGCGACACCGTAATCGTTAAAAATAGCGGTTGGCGATTCTGGTTGATATGTTTCTTGGTCTCTTGCTTTGCGCACTCGGTCTTTATAATCCCGAGGTCTATTTAGATATTGGTCTCTAAACAGAGCCTGCATTTGGCTAAACCCACTAAAGCCCATCGCATTTGAAAATCGACTTAAGGTCGACAATGGGACATTGGCTTGTTCCGCAATGGTCGCCATAGTCTCAACGGCAACTAGCATAGGCTGGGCTAACACATAGTCCGCGACTTGCTGTAAGCGTTGACTCAAATTGTCATAGCGTTTGACGATTAACTCTTTCAGAGAGTCTAAATCACTAGGCACATGTACAATCTCGTTAGTTTCAACTTCCATACCTAACTTCTTTCCCGTTAAATATTGGTTTATAAATCAATAATACCCCAAGCTTTAACACTTGGGGTATTAATTCTAAGATAAAAGTTCGAAGTTTCGAATAGCTTCATCTTTTACGTACGGCATTGCTTTTTGCATAAAGTAAATTCTATCAAACTTCTCTGGTTCATCATTCATATAGCCGCGTAGATTGTTACCTAAGGCTTGACGTAAGCAGGTGCCGATATTGAACTTAGAGACACGACTTTGCTTAAGTCTCGCCATATCTTCGTCTCGAATCCCACTAGCCCCATGTATCACCAATGGTATCGTCACTTCGGCTGAAATACGGTCAAGTAAGCCAAAATCAATAGTGCATGTTGGTTCGGTTAGACGGTGGACATTACCGACAGAAATCGCCACGCAATCAGCACCACTTTCGCGAGCAAACCTAGCTGCATCAGCAGGGCTAGTATCTATTGTTTTGATATGGTCACGACCTTCATCGTATGGAACAGAACCTATTTCACCCTCTACCGAAGCGCCTAATGCATGGGCGACATCCGCGACTTTGCGAGTTCGAGCGATGTTCTCTTCTAGGCTCAACTGTGAGCCATCGAACATCACCGAGCTAAAGCCGGCCTTTAATGCTCGATATACAATGTCTTCTTCATAGGTATGATCGAGGTGCAGACAAACTGGCACTGTACTTTTAGTCGCTAGACCTAAAAACATCGCCGCTGCCGTTTCTACCCCATAAAAATCAACGACATCTTTGTTACACGCTAAGATAACCGGTTTGTTCACTTCTTCCGCAGCCTCTACGACTGCGCGAGCATCTTCAAAGCCAAAGACATTAAAACAGGGAACTGAATAATTTGATGCAGCCGCATCAGGTAATAAATCGTTTAAATTAACCAACATAACGTATCCCTCTACTTAAACTTGGCGATCATATCCTTGATGCCTGGAATGGTTTCAACTTGATATTCATGGTGAGGGTCAAAGTGCTGAATCAAAGACTTAGACGTTTTCCCTACGATGATGGTGAAGTAATACATTTCATAGCCCGGCGCAGCTACACTCGGGTGGTATCCCTTATCAATAGCGATTACTGAACCTGTGCGAACGTGATAAACAGGACCAAAATCGTCTTCATGTTCGTATAAAAACTGTGCGCCGAAACCAAAATCAGGATTGAAACGGAATTGATACACCTCTTCGTATAATGTCTCTTTGCTGCCATCTTCTTTGACGCGGTCTTCATCATGTTTATGCGGAGGAAAACCAGACCAACCACCAGCGCCAACCGTAAATAGCTCACTGACAAGTAAACGGCCACGTTTGTCAGCGTTACTTTGCCCAAGCACATGTTTGATCTTACGGTGTGTTTTTGTATCATCTGAGCCGTATTGAACCATTTCAACTTCATCAGCTCGAACGCAGAACGGTTCTAATGAGGCATCAAATTTACCACCTGCAATCATCACATCTGCGCTTTCACTTACACAATCAATGATTGCTGTATAACCAAGCGGTACATAAACAGATTCAGGCTCACCGTCCCATACCGTGCGACGCTTACCTATATTATCAAAGACTTGAGGCTCATCGACACCGTTACTCACTGTGATACAACACGTACCACCAGCAAGTACAACTACCGACTCATACCCTTCAACAGTGTGAGTGTGTTGCTCACTCTGGCTTAAGTGAACCTGGTTGAAATAACAAAGTGGTGTAACCTCATCGTTAACATCAACGATTGGCTGGTTTTGATTATTAAATGGGGGTATATGCTTACCCATAATCCTTTCTCCTCATTCGTCGAGTCGTCGTTGCAACTCAACATAGTTCTTATTATTTAATTCAAAACGAATAAAAATGTCGGACCGAGATGGTTCGTAATCCAAAGCGTATTAATGACTGAACGTATTAATGGCTGAGAAAATTACCGATCCGACTGACTCATTCCTTGATCTGTAAAGAAGGTTCAAGTCAAAAGCGTTACGCTCGGCTCTCAATAAAATCGAGCAGTTCTTCCTTGGTTGGCATTGCCTCAGTACAGCTTTCGCCACTCACATTAATTGCCGCAGCAGCTGACCCATGACGAACACCATCCTCAAGTTCACCGTCATTGATGAGCGTCCAAATAAGACCACCAGCAAACGAATCCCCAGAACCAAATGGTTTGTTCACCTTGACTCGGAAGATGCCTTGTTCAAACTTATAGCCATCTTTGCAATACACTTTAGAACCAAGCTCTCCAGCCTTAATCACAACCACTTGAGTGTTTTCACGTAAAAATCGTTCTGCCGTTTGGTCATCATCTTGATTGCCAGGTGCTAGGACTGTTTCCATCATGTCGAACTCTTCACGATTGCCGATGACAATGTCAGATAAACCCGCAGCAATACCGTAATAAATGGATGCATCGACATCTGTGCGCCAAGAATATGGACGGTAATCAACATCAAGAATCACCACCGTTCCCGCTCGACGAGCATGCTCCATAGCAATGAGCGTAGCTTCACGGCTTGGGCTCTCTGAAAGTGCGGTACCTGTTACAACCAGAGTTTTAGAACTCGCGATATACTCTGCGCTCACCTGTTCTGGTTTTATGGTTAGGTCTGATGCGTTGTTTCTATAAATCAGCACAGTACAGTCGCTTGGCTTCATCTCAGTAAATGCAACAGAAGTTCGAGAGCCCGTGTCATCAGTCATCATTCCGTCAAGATTGATACCTTGCCCCTGCATATAACCTTTTACGTAGTCACCAAACGCGTCATTTGCCACGCAACCAATAAAGCCGGTTCTACCACCCAAGCGACTAACTGCTACTGCGATGTTTGCTGCAGAGCCACCAACGAATTTGTTAAAGCCAGAGATATCAGCCATGTCGGTATTGAATTCGCGAGCGTAGAGATCAACGCCAGCTCGGCCTAATACGATGGCATCCAGCTTGCGATCTTTTGGAAGTGCAATCTTTGTCATGGTCAGTTCCTATCTGCTGTATTCAACCCAAGCAGCGTTTTGGTCCGCAGACTCAACGCACTTCTCACATAAACGTACACCTTCAATGCCCGCATCAATACCAGGGAACCAAATATCAGACAGCGCTTGCTGGTCGTCACGCTCTGCCGCGTCAAACGCAAGTGCAAAACGGTGGTACAGGTTCGCCCAAGATTCGAAGTAACCTTCAGCATGACCACCGCCCACTCGATTTACAGCGACGCCAGGCGCATCTTGGTGCAAGTAGCCCATACCACGTTCAAGAATACGCGATGGTTCACCTTGCACTTCTAAGCGCAGTTGGTTTGGTTGCTCATCCCACCACTCAATCGATGCTTTAGAGCCCACAATTCTGATTTTTTGTTGGTGCATAGAGCCAGCATTTACCGCAGAAGCCCAAAGTGTGCCTACTGCACCACCTTTGAATTCCATCATTACGTGTGCGTTATCTTCTAACGGTGTACGTGACTTAATAAAGCTTTGACGCATACAAGCTAAGCGGTCTACTTCAAGGCCAGTCATCACTTCGCACAAGTAAAATGCGTGCGTACCGATATCACCCAGCACATACGTTGGACCTGATACTTCTGGGCTTACGCGCCATTTCAAGCCAGGATCGTTAAGTTCGTACTCTTCGTTATGGAAACCATGAGCAAACTGCATATTGATAACGCGGATGTCACCTAAGTCGCCACGCTGTACCATTTCACGAGCTTGCTGCACCATAGGAAAGCCGCTGTAGCCATACATCACTCCAATCACTCGATTGTTTTGCTCGGCGATAACTTTTAGTTCTTCCGCCTCTTCAGATGTAAACGTGATAGGTTTTTCACAAACAACATGTAGGTTTGCTTCGAGTGCTGCCTTACAAATCTCGTAGTGCGTAGAGTTTGGCGTGGCAATAGATACAGCCTGAATCCCGTCTTCACGTTGTGCTTCTGCTGCGAACATCTCTTTGTAATTCGCATAACAACGCTCAGGGTCTAATCCTAAGTTGGTTCCAAAATCTCTGCAGCGCCCAGCATCTAAATCAAAAGCGCCAGCAACAAGCTTAAACAGTCCATCTCGTTGTGCAGCATTTCGGTGTGAATAACCAATCTGACTGCCACGTCCACCACCGATCATTGCCCAGCGTAGAGGTTGTTCAAAACGACGTTCTTCATTAAACATAATCTTGCTCCGTTATCTGATACATCGACTGATTGAGTGATGTATCAGTGGTTAAAGTTATTGTGATTTTAATTTTGGATATTCTTGATTAAACACCGCGACGCTGAGCCGCACGGCCCTCTTCCCAATCAGCGACTTTCTTTGCGGTCTCTTCGTTACGCGTAACCTCAGGAAGCCCCACTTCCCACCAGCAATCACATTTCGACCATGCAACTGGAGATACTGGGTCAATGTCCACAACGATAACGTAGGTACGGTCAGCTTCTTTCGCTCTTGCAAATGCTGCATCAAAGTCGGTAATAGAGGTCAATTTTTCGCTGATGGCACCTTGTGCTTCTGCATGCTTAGCAAAGTCAACACGAGCTAACTCTCCGTCTGGGCGGCGACAATCTTCCAGCAGGTTATTGAATGATTCATTACCCGTATTATTTTGAAGCTTGTTGATAACAGCGAAGCCGCCATTGTCACAAACGACGACGATCATCTTGTGGCCAGTAAGAACCGACGAGTAAATATCTGAATTTTGAATAAGGTACGAACCATCACCGACAAGAACCACAACATCATTATCTGGGTTGGCGATTTTCGCCCCCCAACCACCCGCGATCTCATACCCCATACACGAGTACCCAAAGTCGATATCAAATTTACCGATTTGGTAATTCTGCCAGTTCATGGACAGTTCAGCAGGCAATCCGCCAGCGGCAGTTAATACTGTATCGCCCTCTTCCATACTGCGGTTTAGCTTGCCAATCACTTCAGCATAAGAAGAGGTGCCTTCAAGCAATTCACCGGCTTGTGGGTGAGTACGACGTTGAACTAACGCTTTCCACTCATCGGCTTCTACTTTCGCTTTTGAAGACCACTCATCACCTGATCGCCAGTCAGCCAAAAGACCAGTCAATTTCGTCATACTGGTTTTCGCATCACCAATAACGGGATGAGAGCGATGCTTAATCGCATCAAATTTGGCTACGTTAATACTAACTAGCTGCATTTCTGGATTTTTAAATACGCTCCAAGATCCCGTAGTGAAATCTTGTAAACGTGTACCAATCGCAAGTACGACATCAGCTTCGTTAGCCATATGGTTAGCAGAGTTAGAGCCAGTAACGCCGATAGGCCCAGCATTAAGTGGATTGTCTTGCAGCATGGTGGCACGGCCTGCAATAGTTTCGACAACAGGGATGTTATGCTTAGCTGCGAACGCGGCTAGTTCATCGGTTGCAAGTGAGTAGTGCACGCCGCCACCTGAAATAATCAAAGGCTTCTTCGCTTTAATTAAGATCTCTTTCGCTTCTTCTAGTACGACCATTTCCGGCTCAGGGCGACGGATACGATGACATTTCTCTTCGAAAAATATCTCTGGGAAATCGTAAGCAATACCTTGAACATCTTGTGGCAATCCAAGAAAAACAGGTCCACAAGTCGCAGGGTCAAGCATAGTATCTAGTGCTTGTGGAAGCGTATGCATCAATTGGGCAGGCGACAACACGCGATCCCAGTAACGAGTCAATGGTTTGAATGCGTCGTTAGAGGTCACCGATGGATCTTCAAAGTTTTCCGGCTGTTGCAAGACAGGATCTGGAAGACGGCTTACATAAGCATCACCAGAGATAAGTAATAATGGCAGGCGGTTTGTATGGGCAATACCCGCTGCAGTAACCATATTAGTGGCACCAGGGCCAATTGAGCTGGTCGCAATACCTATACGTTGACGCTTATTCGCTTTTGCATAAGCGATGGCAGCCGTAGCCATTGATTGCTCATTTTGACCACGCCACGTCGGGATTTTTTCTTCGATGTTTTTTAGCTGTTGACCAAAACATGTCACATTACCGTGACCAAAAATGGCGAAAGCAGCACCAAATAATTGCTCTTCTTTTCCATCGACTACAATTTTCTGCGCTGCAAGATATTTAGCTAAGGCTTCAGCAACGGTTAGGCGTACAGTTTTCATCTTCTTCCTCGATCTTTCTGATACGTAATTGCCGCATTACCTTGCCAATTACGTATTGTCCATGTGTCGACTCTGGCTTATTGGGGAGATAGCCCCTCAATAAGCCATTTGTTATTACAAGCCGTATTTATTTGCGTAACCCGTGATGTTCTCGTAAGCCGTTTTAGCAAACGTAAGCGGGTGTGCTTTAGCAGGATCTTGCTCCGCCTCTACCAGTAGCCAGCCTTCATAATTACGCGCTTTTAGTGCAGCAAACACGTCGTCGTAATTCACATCACCAGTACCAGGAACAGTGAATACCCCATCAAGCACTGCGTTTAAAAATGATTTATCAGCATCACGAGCTGCGTTCATAACTTCAATACGAAGGTCTTTAAAATGCATATGACCGATACGATGACCCCAACGCTCAATAACATTGACAGGGTTGCCACCACCATAAGTAATGTGGCCTGTATCAAGTGTCAGATAAACAGAATCACCTGTAGCTTCCATCAAACGATTGATATCTTCTTCTGTCTCAACAATCGTTCCTACGTGATGGTGGAAAGAAAGCTTGATGTCATGTTTATTCAACAGATAATCAGCAACAGTAGTTAATTTTTCAGCGTAAGTTTTCCACTCTTCCTCAGTCAAAATCACGCGAGATGATAACGGCTTGCTGATGTCACCATGCACTGTATTACTCACTTCGCCGTAAACCATCGCTTTGCAACCAGCAGCTTTAAGCAGCAAGATATGACCTTGCATTTCTGCAATTTCTTCTTCTGCAGTTGATGTCATCAAATTTCCGCTGAACCAACCAGATGCCAATACTAGGTTGTGATTTTTCAACAAAGGAATAAGAGTTTCCGGATCTCTCGGGTATTTAGTGCCTAGCTCGGTACCAGTAAAGCCAGACTCAGACATTTCACTCAAACATGTCTCCAACGGGATCTCACCACCCAGTTCTGGCATGTCATCGTTTGTCCAAGTTAAAGGGCTAATTCCGTATTGAACTTTGCTCATGGTCGTACTCCAAAATTTTTATATTTAATGTACTTAGGCCAATGAAATTTCAATTAGATCGTATCACTGCATCTGTTTGAAAATTTGACCATACAGGTTTGCTTCACTGAGATTCAATATAATCCAAACCAAACCAAATGAAAAATATTTTTCATTTTGAAAAATTGGCTTTCCATTTTTCAAAATATATTGAAAAAGCTAGCGCTGACGGGGGATTAAGGAAAAGAATGGCACAGATCACACTTAAATAATATCAATAAAAAACAACAGGTTATACGAGCACAATCATTTGGAAAATATTTTCCACACCTTGATCAGGTTAACATTATTGACCGAAGAGACATTAATTTAATAGCCGTAGTCATTCTGAGCTATTATGATTCTCAATATCGCTAGAATGAAAAATATTTATCAAATCTATTTATTATTATTACTAAATTCATTGGCGAGTTATTAATTCGATACTCTAACCCTACATTCACCGAGTATCGAATAATCGCCCAGCACTATCTTATTTGATGGTTAAGAGAGTGTATGGACAATACAAAGGAGTATGTAATGTCACCTAATAATGGGACACAGTCTCACAAACATAATATCGCTTACATAGTTAGAATTTGTTGTATCGCCGCACTAGGGGGGATCCTACTCGGCTACGATACTGCAGTAATATCCGGAGCAATTGG
Organism: Vibrio sp. Vb339; assembly: GCF_902751245.1. Lineage (NCBI taxonomy): Bacteria > Pseudomonadati > Pseudomonadota > Gammaproteobacteria > Vibrionales > Vibrionaceae > Vibrio > Vibrio sp. Vb339. The sequence goes on from NZ_CADDIS010000001.1 coordinate 1,964,144, forward strand.
GCCAATCAGAGATCACTTTGGTTTAACACCCGCTCAAACGGGTTGGGCAGTATCTAGCGTAGTTTTAGGAAGTATTATCGGAGCTGTATCCGCAGGAACCGTTGCCCTCAAATACGGTCGTCGAAGTGCACTCTTTTTGTCTGCTGTATTGTTTATCATCTCCGCCATCGGTTCCGCTATCGCGCCTACATTTACCATCTATGTGTTACTCAGAATCATCGGCGGTGTGGCAGTTGGTATCGCTTGTGTGGTGTCCCCAATGTACATGTCTGAGGTTGCACCGAAAGATTTTCGCGGTCGAGCAGTCAGTATGTTTCAACAATCAGCGGTTATAGGCCAAACTGGTGTGTTCTACGTTAACTACCTAATTGCGAAAGGGATGTCTGAAGCCTGGTTGGTTGATGTGGGATGGCGTTGGATGCTCGCTTCTGAAGTATTGCCAGCGACACTGTTCGGCTGTCTATTAATCATGATTCCAGAATCCCCGCGCTGGCTAGTACTCAAGGGACAAATTGGTAAGGCAAAAGAAACACTCTCTCGAATTTCCAACCCAGAACATGCAGACAGAGTTATCCTCGAGATCCAAAAATCTTTAGTCCCTGCAAATGCATCAAAAAACAGTAAAATAAGCTTACGCTCTCCCCTTCTTTTTTCCATTCTTGTCATCGGTACATTTGTTGCGGCAGCTCAGCAACTTACTGGTATCAACGTCATTATGTATTACACACCAGAAATTCTAAAACCTATTGCGGGTGGCACCGAGAACGCGTTGTTCCAAACAACATTTGTAGGTGTGGTGTTCATTCTTGGTAACGGATTAGGTATGTACTTAATCGACAAAGTTGGTCGCCTACCGCTCATGAAATACGGAACTTTGGGCTGTGCACTCGGCATGACAATCGTCGGATATGTGCTCTATACCGGAACGGAAGGTTATGCAGCACTCTTTGCACTGTGTTTGTATGTAGTCGCTTATGCCACGTCCTGGGGCTGTGCATGTTGGACGATGATCTCAGAAATCTTCCCAAACAGTATTCGTTCAAGAGCAATGGCTATCGCCGTGGGTGCACAATGGTTTACAGGATTTATTGTGACTCAAAGCTTCCCAATGCTTAACGAAAACCCATATCTGAAAGAAAACTTTAACGGCGCTTTCGCCTTTTGGGTATTCGCAGCGTTGTCCCTGATTTGTATGGTAGTCGTTGTTAAGTACGTTCCAGAGACGAAAGGAGTTGCCCTTGAAGACATGGAAAAAGTAATGGCTAAAAAATTAGGTAAAAAAGTTCCAAGCAAAACAGCAGAAGCAACGGTGTAAATAGTATTAAAGGCAGGCATTTTTAAACATTGCCTGCCTTTTCGTTTACTCGATCTAGGAGATTTTGATGTTAGATAAAATGGCATTTTTTATTTACGTTGTACGCACAGGGTCAATTTCAGCCGCAGCTCGCAAGCTCAACATATCAGTATCAGCAGGTAGCCGCTGGCTTCAGGAACTTGAGCAAAAATTTGGAATGCCACTGTATCGACGTAACAACCGCTTGTTAAAACCCACCCCAGCGGGTCAAACTTTATTTGATGAGTTTTCAGTGCTCGTTGACCAATCTGAAACCATCATGCGTACCATGCAAGACTATCAAAAACACGATAAAGGTCATATTGATGTAATTTGCACCCCAGTTTACGCCAATCATTTTTTAATGAATCACATCAGCGAATATCTCAGCACTAACCCCGAGGTCACTTTTAATCTCAACATTTCACCATGGGCACTTGATCATGCCGCCGACAGTGATATTACGATCAGTGCGAACGCATCCTATCAAGGCTATCGAGAAAAAGACTTACACCTAGTTCGTCGTGAAATAATGCAGAGCCCCTTTGTCGTCGTCGCTTCTCCAGAATATCTTGCTAGAAACAATATCCCACAAAGCCCTTCTGAATTAAAAACTCATTTATGCCTCTTTGCAACGACGCTCACCGGAAGTAATGACTGGGTATTCACTAAGGACAATGAGTGCCAGATAATTAAAATCCCTAAGTCGTTGGAAGTTAATGATAGTGACCTACTGCTTCAAGCTGCGCTGAACGGAACTGGTATCGCTTATCTGCCGCAATTTTTGGTAGAAAATCACATCAATGACAAAACACTAGTGCCTATTTTTGAATGCTATGACACCAGTATTTGGAGCCTAAATATGTACTACCAACCAGCCACAACCGCATCCGCCGTTGCTATTCATTTTAAAGATTTCTTATTGGCGAAACATTGAGCATCAAAGAACTGATTACTTGAATCAATCAAAATTTTTACTTTCCATCGTAAACAAAAAGCAGCCACTTAGGCTGCTTTTTCGTTTTAAGATTTAAAGGATATCGAGTTTAAACTTGCTCAAAGTGACTCAAAAACTCACCGCAGTCTTTTTGGAAAAGTGGCAAAGCCTCAGCGAGTTTTTCATCATCCCAATGCCACCATTCAAGGCTTTCTAGCCGCTCGACATAGCTAGGGTCGTCAAATCGAGGACGCAGCACTTTGGCTGGGTTACCAACCACAATTGAGTATGGCGGTACGTCTTTGGTCACCACGCTGCCAGCTCCGACAATCGAGCCATTGCCAATCGTAATACCCGGCAGCACAATCACTCCGTGACCAATCCACACATCATGTCCAACCTGTACTTTGTCTTCCTCACGCCACGAGAACACCTCATCGTCCAAGGAAGTAGGATCTTCACCTAGCTGATACTTGCCAGGGCGATAAGTGAAATGATGCAACGTTGGACGCCACCACGGATGGTTGCTCGGGTTCAGGCGAACGGCCGCCGCAATTGATGTGAATTTACCAACCTCGGTAAACATCAGGTTACAGTCGTTTTGGATGTAGCTGTAGTCTCCGACTTGCACGTTATTTAGCACGCAACGGTCAGCGATTTCTGTCCAACGCCCAAGTTCAACGTTGTGTAACTTACTACTTTCAGCAACGCTAGGTTCGCTGTTTAAGGTAGGGGAAAGAGGTTGGCTCATAGGGTTATCTCCTCGCCATCGTTGAGAATGCGCAATCGCTGTGAAAAGGCTTGTGGATGTTGCTCAGCCCAGCCAAGCATGTGGTGGCTCACATGAATCAAGCCCAGATTTTTGGGGCGACAGGTTTCATCGATGTCTAAAATATGGTGGAAGTCGTTGTGGTTTAGGCTGGCTCGAGCTTGCGGGTCTTCAATTGGCGAGTAATTACAATCGGTAATTAACCAGTCAACGGGAAACTCTTTCAACCAACGCTCAGTTTGTTTTGGCAGCCCTACCGTGTCGGTTAAATAAGCCAAGCGCTTGCCATCGAATTCGAAGCAATAACCAAGACAAAGTTTAGAGTGATTGAGGGGTAATGGCGTGATGGTGATTCCCTGCCAAACAAACGATTTGAATGCTTGTGCTCGCAAGGAAAAGTCCAAGATACCTGGGTGTTTATATAGATCGTCGCAGCCAAGCGGGTCATCCGGTGAAATCACCGAGATCTTATCGCCAGCGCCCCAGCGAAGATCAAACAAACTGTGGACATGATCCATGTGGTAATGAGTCAATAAGATCTTGTCTATCGAGCCCGCTGGAAAACGGCGCATGAGATCAGGAGCATTGGCATCCAACAGCAGATACTTGCCATTATGTTCAAGGAACGCTGATGACTTTTCTCGTCTTAAACTTGGTTCTTCAATAGCAGCACCACACACCGAACAATCACACCCATAAACCGGTACCATCGCACTGTTGGCTGTGCCTAACATGGTTAACTTCATGCGACACCACCTATAGGTTCTGCGAGCCTTTCAGCTTGTTCTTTTAAACGGGAAAACTGCGCAATGCTCTGCTCAAGCGTACCGCTATTATCAATACACAGCGTATTATTTAGAGCCGATGAGCCTGATGCTGAATCGATACAATAGTCTGCCGCACGTTTTAAGCGAAGGGCTATCTGCGCTTCACTCTCTCGTCCGCGAGCTCGCAAGCGTGCTTCTAGCACCTCAGGGTTAACGCTCACCACAACAGGGACTAATCGTTCGCCAAACAGCTCTCTTGCCGCATCCAAATACGCTCGTGAGCCATTAACCACAACACTTAAACCGGCATCCATCCACTGATACACTTCTTGGCCAATGCCGTAGCTCATGCCGTGCGCTTGCCAACTCATTGCGAACATATTGCGTGAGTAGCGAATAAAGAATTCATCATCACTGAGCTCTACGTGGTTTTCGCCACCAGCATCGGCCGCACGTGTGATGTAGCGATGAGCGACCACCAAGTCTTCAACAAACTGCTCTCGTAGCGCTGAGATAATTGAATCTTTCCCTGCTCCAGAAGGACCAATTACGTAATAAAGCTGACCCGGTTTGTCAGCTTTAGGGGCAGCGTTCACCACCCCATTCACATCAAATGAGTAACCTTTAGACATGGATTAGAATACCTTCTTGCCTTCACGCCACACACGAGATACCAGTTGGTGATCATCCAAACGATGCGCTAGCACCAAGTCAGCACGCTTACCTTCCGCGATGACACCACGGTCAGTTAAGCCAAGAGCTTGTGCAGGATTCAATGTCGCCAATTGCACCGCTTGTGCTACACCGAGGTTGTTGCGCTCATCATTCACTAGCGTAAATACCGCGTCTAACAAGCTCACTGGGTAATAATCGGAAGACAAAATATCCAACACTCCCAAAGATGCCAGTTCATGCGCTGCGACGTTGCCCGAGTGCGAACCGCCACGAATCACGTTTGGCGCACCCATCATTACCTTCAATCCTAATTCATGAGAACGTTTCGCCGCTTCAACTGTGGTTGGAAACTCTGCGATGACCATGCCCAACTCTTTAGATTCCGTGACATGCGCGCTGGTTGCATCGTCATGGCTTGCGGTTGGAATATTCAAATCACGGCACTGACGGGTGATCTCATCACGGTTCTGTTTCGACCAGCGCTGTGACTGAGCAACCTGGTCTTTTTCGTAGAGCGCCATTTCAGCATCCGTCATGTTGTACTTGCCCTGATAGTAAGTACGGTACTTATCAATGTTCACAAATTGACGCTGACCCGGCGCGTGATCCATCAAAGAAACCAACTGGACTTCTGGCATATTTACGTAACGCTCAAACAAGCCAACGGTGGTCGAGTGCGGCACTTCACAACGCAAGTGAATACGGTGCTCGGCACGGGTTAAACTACGTTTCTGGCTCTCGGCTACGGTATTAATAAACTGGTCGAGATTCTCTTGGCGATTGCCATCTCGATAGTCACCTAAAGCAACCGCATCAAGCACCGTGGTGATGCCCGATCCAATCAGCTGAGTATCATGCGCGCTCATTGCCGAAAGCGGCGGCCAGTTTACCTTTGGTCTTGGCGTGAAGTACTTCTCTAGATTGTCTGTATGCAGCTCAATCAAGCCCGGCATCAAGAAGCCATTCTCACCATCAAAGGCACCCGGAAGCTGGCTAGTAGAGTCAGACATGTTAGCAATCACGCCGTCTCGCAACTCAAGCGAGCCACGCACAACTTCATTTTCAAGCACCAGATTTACGTTGGTAATAATCATTTGCGTCAGCTCCCTTTACGCACACGCTGTGGTGAGTTGTTTTGGTGAAATGTCTTTTTGTAGCTTCACGTCATACAGTCGGTCAGCGACCAAATCTCGTGTTGCTTCGTCATGGAAAATACCGATGATTGCAGCACCACCTGCTTTGGCTTCTTCAATCAAACTCACAACCACCGCACTGTTAGTCGCATCAAGCGAAGCCGTTGGCTCATCAAGCAGTAGGATTGGATAATCAACAATAAAACCACGTGCGATGTTCACACGCTGCTGTTCACCACCAGAAAAGGTTGCAGGCGCTAAGTGCCACAAATGCTCAGGTACGTTTAAGCGAGTCAGCAGTAACTTAGCTCTCTCTTGTGCTTCTTGCGCGCAGCCACCCATTTCCAACATAGGTTGCATCACAACTTCCAGTGCACTGATACGTGGAATGACACGTAAGAACTGGCTCACCCAACCTATGGTGTGTTTACGTACGTTGATGATTTCTCTTGGTGTCGCTTTCGCAAGGTCGAGCATGCTGCCTTGGTGTACAACGTTAATTGAGCCAGAGTCCACTAGGTAGTTGGCATAAAGCGCACGTAACAGCGTTGATTTACCAGAACCTGAGTGACCGTGTAAAACCACACATTCACCACTGTCTACTGAGAAGTTAGCGCCTGTTAATACTGGCAGTTCAACGCCGTTTTGATTGTGCAGCACAAAGGTTTTGCTGACGTTGTTTACAGTTAATTTGGTATTCATGTCATCGTCCTTAATTCTGCAATACAGAAGAAACTAGCAGTTGTGTGTATGGATGTTGAGGATCATCAAGCACTTGATCAGTAAGGCCGCTTTCTACTACTTCACTGCGGCGCATCACCATGAGTCGATGGGCAAGCAAGCGAGCTACAGCAAGATCGTGGGTTACGATGACCACGGCCAGTTCAAGCTCTGTCACCAAGCGGCGAAGAAGATCGAGCAACTTAGCTTGTACCGATACATCCAAACCACCAGTCGGCTCATCCATGAAGATCAACTTAGGGTGAGTCACAAGGTTGCGAGCGATCTGTAATCTCTGCTGCATGCCGCCAGAGAAAGTCGTCGGCATGTCATCCATTCGATCCGCTGGGATCTCAACATCACCGAGCCATTTCGCGGATTTCTCACGAATTTCGCCATAGTTACGTTCGCCTACGGCCATTAGGCGTTCACCAATGTTACCGCCTGCCGACACTCGGCCGCGTAAGCCATCCATTGGATGTTGGTGCACCACGCCCCACTCTGTACGCAGCAAGTGACGACGCTGGCTTTCCGCCATTTGGTATAAATCTTCCAGTTGTGATATTTGTTTATCCGCGTCACCACGCAGGTAAATCACTTCACCGCTGTCTGGGGTTTGACGGCCAGAAAGCGACTTCAATAAGGTACTTTTACCCGAGCCCGACTCACCCACAATGCCCAACACTTCTCCAGGGAAAAGGTCAAAAGATACGTTCTGAAAGCCCTTACCCGGCGCATAAAGCTTGGTGAGATTATAGACAGACAACAGAGGCTGCTCTGACTGGTTCCATTCGTGTTTCATATTCGTCACAGCGTTCATGCGTTGTTCTCCTGTTGTTCGCGACAGTAATCCGTGTCTGAACACACGAACATATGTGAGCCTTGGTCATCCATAACGACTTCATCAAGGAAAGTATCTGTCGAACCACAAATCGCACATGGCTCGTCCCATTGTTGAATCTCAAATGGGTGATCTTCAAAATCTAGGCTTTGAACCTTGGTGTAAGGAGGAACGGCGTAAATACGCTTTTCACGACCCGCGCCAAACAATTGCAATGCGGCCATGTTGTCCATTTTCGGGTTATCGAATTTAGGAATTGGCGATGGATCCATGATGTAGCGATCGTTTACTCGCACTGGGTAAGCATAAGCCGTTGAGATGTGTCCAAAACGAGCGATGTCTTCATACAGTTTGACGTGCATGATTCCGTACTCTTGCAACGCATGCATTTTACGAGTCTCAGTTTCACGTGGTTCAATAAAGCGCAGCGGCTCTGGGATCGGCACCTGATACACCAAGATCTGATCTTCTTGAAGATCAACTTCAGGAATACGGTGACGAGTCTGAATAATGCTCGCCTCTGTCGTTTTTTCAGTCGTGTTGGCACTGGCGATGGACTTGAAGAACTCACGAATCGACACGGCGTTTGTTGTGTCATCTGCACCTTGGTCAATCACTTTTAGCGTATCAGGTTGGCCGATTATTGCAGCGGTGATCTGCACACCACCCGTTCCCCAACCGTAAGGCATTGGCATCTCGCGACCGCCAAATGGCACTTGATAACCCGGAATGGAAACCGCTTTAAGCAAAGCACGACGAATCATGCGCTTGGTTTGCTCATCAAGGTAGCCGTAGTTGTAACCCGTCGCACCTACTGGGCTCTGAGATGCTGTTTCTTCAGTATTGAATGGCGCTGAAGCGTTACCTATCGGTGCATTAAGCGTTGTTGTGTTCATGACTGACCTCCTTGTTCGTCATTGCTTTGCTGAGCCATCAATTCATCGTGCTCTTTGTGCATTTTTCTCAGCAGTTCAAGTTCTGCTTGGAAATCGACGTAGTGAGGAAGCTTAAGGTGAGAGACAAAGCCTGCGGCTTCTACGTTGTCTGAGTGAGAAAGCACAAACTCTTCATCTTGAGCTGGGCCATCAACAGGCTCGTCGTATTCTGCGGCCTGCAAAGAACGGTCAACCAATGCCATCGACATTGCTTTACGCTCAGTCGCCCCAAACGTTAAGCCGTAGCCGCGAGTCAGTTTGGCTTTCTGTTGTTTATTACCAACAAAGCCATTGATCATCTGGCACTCTGTCAGTTCAATTTCACCAATATCGATGCTGAAACCTAACTCTTCAGGCTCAATCGATAGCGTTGAAAAGCCCGTACGAATCTCGCCAGCGAATGGGTGATTACGACCATAGCCACGTTGGGTTGAGTAGCTCAGAGCCAATAAGAAACCTTCATCACCGCGCACCAAGTTTTGTAGGCGTGCGCTGCGGTTACATGGGTAGTTCACCGGGTTCATAGTGATGTCTTCTGGTACTTGTTGGTCATCTTCTTCGGTCAACATCATGTCGAGGTTTTCGAGAATGCCCAGCACCTGAGGGCAAGGTTCAGAATCAGTCACATCTTGCGTGGGGATCTGCGGTGTTTCCCCTTCGGCAAGTAGGCTGAAATCCAATAAGCGGTGCGTGTAATCGTAGGTTGGGCCTAAGATCTGACCGCCCGGTAAATCTTTATAGGTTGCTGAAATACGACGTTCAATTCGCATTGTATTGGTATCAACGGGTTGCGCAGTGATTAGGCGAGGTAACGTGGTGCGATAGGCGCGCAACAAGAAGATAGCTTCAACCAAATCGCCCGCGGCTTGTTTGATGGCTAATGCCGCAAGTTGTTTGTCATAAATTCCGCCTTCCGTCATCACTCGGTCTACCGAACCTGACAGCTGCTCTTGAATTTGTTCAACGCTTAATTCTGGTAAATCAGGATTACCGCGACGCTTCTTCGCTTGCAGTTGGTGCGCCAGACTAATGGCCTTTTCACCACCTTTTACAGCAACGTACATGTTGTCGCCTCCACTTTAGTTGTACGAGGCAAACACAGCGCTTGCTGGTTCGCCACAAAGATAAAGTCGACACCTAATGGGAACTTCACCAATGATTGACGTTCTTTAAGGTGAGCAATAAAGCCCGCCGGTAATCCGCTAAAAAACGCAGCTTGTTCACTTTGAATGCCTGGGCCACTCAGAGACAGCTCAGTTCCAGACGTTAAGCTATCAACTTCAATCACAACCGTTGTTGAGGTATCTGGGTATTCTTCATTGCCGAGATTGAATGTCAGTTCTGACCAATCAACATCCTGTAGATCTTGTGCTGAAATCGCAGCAAAGCTCGCTTGTTGAGTCTGTTCGACAATCGGTGCGCCAATGTGAAACTTGATGTTTTCAGTGACCGCGTGATCGGCTTTTAATGTCGAAGATAGCCAGATCGGCGTTGCATTGTCGGCTATTGAAAGTAGCGTTTGAGCGGCTGCACTCATCATTGAACCAAAACCTTCGCAACGATTTAGTGTTACGACGGTACCGGGTTCAGACATCGCCTTGAGCAGCAATCGAAAGCACTGCTGACTGTCATGAACTGCATCTTGAAATGCAGGAGAAATCATACTCATTGAATTCGTTCTAACCTGTTTAATTCGTTAATCTTATTCTTGAATGACATGTAGTTCTTTTGCTTACCTGCGAAGCTTTTTCTTAACTAAGCCAGTTTTCGCCGTAGACCTAGTCTTCTTCGCGAAGCTCGTCTTCTCCGCGGACCTAGTCTTCACCACGAACCATAGTAAAAAAGTCCACTTTGCTTGAAGCCACTTCTTGGCGACGGCGACTGTCTCGTTCATGTTTCATCGCAGCCAAAGGCTCTATCAGTTGCGTGTTGATCACTTCGGCTTGCTGTCCGTTTTGCATCAGGGCATCGACGACCGCTGCTAGCTCTGCATGAGGCTTGCTTCGCCCCTGTAGGTAGCTGTAACCAAGCTCTCCACTCGTTAGCTTGATGACGGCGCGAGTAATCGTGACATCCCCCATGTTGAACTGACGGCCTGTTGAGCCCATACGTGCACGCACTTGTGCTAAACCAATCTCTGGTTGGCGAACCATTGCGTATTCCGCGTCTAGCCCTAATGCTTCCCAGCGCGTTTTCAATTCTGAGAACTGGCTCTGCGCGAGTACTGACATCCACTTTTGTCGCTCTTTCAAAGCTGTCATTTAGTGCTCCATTACAATTTCGGTTGCGTCGGCACGGGTGTTCGAACTTGAAAATTCCGCTATCACTTGCGTGCCTTTGATTACGTTGGTGGTTTTAATTTTGAGTAGCGGTGTACTGGTGCTGATTTGCAGCAAACGACACTCTTCATTGGTTGGGATTTTCGCGCCCACTCGAGTCTCTTTTCGCTCTAAATCAGTCTCCAAGCCACGCTGAATAAATTGGTGCAAAGAACCGTTGGTGAAGTTCTTAAGAATCGGCCACCACGCCACATTGGGTAGGTAGTGGTCGATGATGGTTCTCGGTGTATCTCCGGTTTTTCGCAGGGTACGGATGTGAATAACCTTGCTCCCCTCTTCAATCTTCAAGTAGCCCGCAATCTTTGGGGGTACATTGGTAAGACGAGACTGAAGCACCTCACATCTTGGCATCGCGCCTTGCTCAATAAGGTTCTTGGTGAAATGCGCTCCTGAGTGAAGTCGATATTCACTTGGCTGACGAATCACCATGTTGCCTTTGCCTTGGTGGCGTTGAATCAAGCCCGTTGACACGAGTTCATCGACTGCGCGGCGAAGCGTGTGACGGTTTACTGCAAAGCGCTCAGCCAATTTGGATTCAGGTGGTAAGTAGTCACCTGGCACAAAGTGGTCTTTCACTTCCTTTTCAAGCTCTGAGGCAATATCTAAGTAAACGGGCATAAGGGTTTCCTTTCCTAAAATTCAATCACTTATCTAGACAAGTTTGGTTAAATAGGCATCTGAGATGCCTAGATAAACTTCTTACGGATGATTTGAGAAACGAAGTCGATAATGCTTACCGTCACAATAACAATCGCCATGATTGCTGCGGTTTGTTGCAGCTGGAAACCTGAGATAGATTGCCAAAGCAGCACACCGATACCACCTGCGCCAACCATACCCACAACCGTTGCCGAGCGAATGTTCGACTCCAAGCGGTACAGTGAGTACGAAATCCAAAGTGGTAACACCTGTGGAATTACGCCGTAAAGAATCACTTCGATAGGATTCGCGCCTGTCGCTTTCACACCTTCCATCGGTCCGGGTTCAATCGCTTCAATCGCTTCAGCAAAGAGCTTGGCAAGCACGCCCGTTGTGTGAATGAACAGCGCCATCACGCCTGCAAATGGCCCTAATCCGACAACCACGACAAACAGCATTGCAAACACCATTTCATTGATAGCGCGTAAACAGTCCATCAATCGACGAATTGGAAATGTCACCCAGCTCGGCATCAGGTTTTCAGCACTCAGAATGCCGAATGGGATCGCTAACAGAATCGATAACACGGTTCCCCAAATGCCCACTTGAATCGTCACTAGCATTTCGGTTAAGTAGACATTGCTTTCACTAAAGTCAGCTGGGAAAAAGTCTTTACCTAGCTGAACCATGTTCTCTGGGTGTTCGAAGAACATCATTGGTGCCATTTCCGCGCCTTGCCACGCCCAGCTAAGGACCAGTAGTGCTATCACAGCAATCACGCCGTTTTTAATCGACAGCTTTGATGAAGGCTCGTAACGTTGAGTCATTGCAGTCATTGTTCTCATACTCTTTTATAGCGCCGCCCACAGCGGCGCAGGGGAATTGGATTAACCTTTCAGCGCATCAATTTCTGTTTGCAGCTGGTCGATTTCGGCTTGGTATTGCGCCATACGATCGGCTCTCACTTTCTCGCTAAGGTTGCTGTTGTTTTCCGCTTCAACCAGCTTCTTAAACGCTTCCATTTGACGAATAGGCAGTAGTTGGTTGTTATCTGTAGCAGCAAAGCCAGACCAAGCCAGTTGATTTAGGTTTTTAAGCTGCTCAGGCTGTTCGCCGTAGCTCACGAAGAAATCACGCGCCTTTTGTTTCAAGCCTTCATCTAAGTCTTTACGGTAGGTAATCACATCTGATGGAATAAGCTCTGACTGCCAAACCACCTTCAGCTTGCTAAACAGCTCAGGGTTCTGATCTTCAATGCGAATAAGGCTCATGGTGTGATTAGTTGCGACATCGACTTGGTTATTCGCTACGGCCATCACGTTAGCGCCATGGCTTGCGGTCACATTGCGGTGAAAGTCATTCGCGGAGATGCCATTGTTGGCAAATGCTTCGAAGTTCGGAACGAGGAAGCCCGAAGTAGAATTAGGATCACCATTACCAAGCTTGAGTGTTTTGTGTTGCTCTAGAACATCTTCAAGCGTGTTGATGTTGTCGTTTTCAGCGTTAACAATCAGTAAGCTGTAATAACCCTGTAAGCCATCTTCATCGATGTAACGAACGAAGGCTTCAGCGTTTGCACGGTCAACAGCTTCCATTGCCGCCTTGTTTCCGTAGTAAGCAAAATCCACTTTGCCAAAACGTTGTGCCTGAATGATGCCTGCGTAATCGGGTGCGAAATAGGCGTTCACTGGCATGCCTAACGCTTTACCTAAGTCATCCAAAAGAGGCTCCCAGCGGCTACGCAAGTTTTGTTGTGCATCGGTAGCGATGATGCCAAAGTTAATCGAATCTTTAGCAAAAGCGTGGCCAGCAGTGAGTGTCGTCATCAACACGGTTGCTAGCGTCACGGCCTTCTTAATTCCTGATTTCATTGAATGAAACATCTTAAATTCCCTGATACTTAAAAAGACGCAGCGAGCACGTCGTTAGGTTGAATATGTGGCGTGTTTGTCGATTTTTTAGAACGATATAGGTCTTCAAGCTGAGGCTTAGTCAGTTCCGCACTCTTTCCTTCGTAGAACACTTGGCCGTCTTTAAGCGCGATGATGTTTTCGCAATACTTAAGAGCGTGGTCGACTTGGTGGAGTGTTACGATGACAGGAATGCCTTCCTTTTGATTGATGTCCGTAAGCAGCTCCATCACGATGCGTGCTGATTCTGGATCAAGCGAAGCAATTGGCTCATCGGCAAAAATGATTTTGGCTTTCTGCATCAGCGCACGTGCGATTGCGACACGCTGTTGTTGGCCACCTGATAGGTTACCAACGCGTTGGCCTGCAAAATCTTCCATACCAACGCGACGCAGTGCTTCAAGCGCTTCTTGCTGTTGTCCAACCGTAAAAATACCCGTCAGAGTGCGCCACTTAGGTGTAGAGCTCAGTGCGCCAATCAGTACATTGGTCATCACAGATAAGCGGTTAACGAGATTGAATTGTTGGAAGATGTAACCCGCTTGCGCACGGATGTCGCGAACATTGCTGTCTGCCTTACCGTTCGCCTGTACCGTTTGGCCAAGTACGTTAATTTGAGAGTCGGTGCTTTTATCTCCGATGATCAGACCGCTTAAGTGACGAAGCAGTGTAGATTTACCTGAACCAGACGGACCAAGTAGCGCCGTCATCTTACGACTGGTAATCGTCAAATTGATGCCATTCAGTGCCTTGTTCGAACCGAATGTTTTGTTGACCTTCTTAACTTCAATGATGTTATTCATCGTCAATGTCCCTGTTTGATTTAAGGCCACTTTGACGTTTGAATATTAAAGTTACGTGTCGGTTTATTTGCAGAAATGAAATATTTCAAGGGGTTAGTCAACTTGTCTAGACAAGCTTAACTCGCTGTTTTAAATACCAAAAAATCAAGGAACTTGCGGGAGAATATCAACTTATATACGGAGGTAATTCACAGTAATTTGACAATAAAAAGCGCAATAAACATCGCAACGTCTTGGTGTTCTCCAAGCAATAGATACACACATCTAATAGCTGCTAAATTCACATACAAAAAAGCACCCCATAAAGGAGTGCTCAAAGTGATTCATTTTGAAGCGATAACAATACAGGTTAGTCAAAACCTAAATGGACGGCGCTCTATGTTGTCGGAAAAATCTACGTTGTCAGTAAACCCTATATTTTCGATAAAGACGGTTGAGAGCGAGCTAAATGTAACCTTGATACGGTGACTATAGAAATAAAACCGACAATGGCACTACCAAAGATACTCCACAACACCCATTGATAACCACCTATCTGCCAGATAACCGCACCAAAGTATGGCGACAACGCAAATGCTAGCAAATAAGGCACCGCCATTGCGCCCGCCAAAGAACCAAAGTTAGCCTCCCCCATCACCTCACGAGTCGTTAAAGGCTTCACAATACTCATCACACCATAAGCGGAGCCTTGTAGGAGCACAAAACCAAACACCAGATACAGAAAGTTCTCAGATAGAATCAAACACAAGGTCGCGCAACAGATACTCATAAAGCACGCAACGGTGATCCGCATGATCGACCAGTGTTTATCAACCAACAACCACATTACACGCCCGGCGACCTGCATTGGACCTATCAAAGAGATCACCAATATTGCTAAGTCATCAGGAACATTGCGCTCATCTAATAATGGCAATAGATGGTTTAACACCACACCATGATTAAGCGCGAGCATAGAGAAACCACAAGCAAGCAGCCAAAACATTGGGTTAGATAGATATGAAGCAGAACTAAAACGATCGCTTGAACCTTGTGAGACCGTCGGAGGAACTTGTGGCAGAGCACCGGCGTTGGAAGGCAAATTAAACCGAGCAAGCGATTTAGTATTGATGAACAGTAACGGAGCGGCGACGAACAAAACGACTCCGGAAAAAATTTGCAATGTCACCGTTGGGCCGTAATGCTGAGCTAAGTAATGAACTGTTGGAAAGCAAATGGTACTCGCAAAGCCTGCTAGCAAGGTGATCATGGTGATCGCACGCTTGGCTTTCGTTTTTAAGCTACGAATCAGAAAGGCAAAACAAGGTTCATAAAGGCAACCCGCCATTGCGATTCCCATCAATCCCCAGAGCAAGTAAAACCAAGCAAGTTGTTCTACCAAGCTAACCAAGAACAGAAGCAATCCACCAATAACTGCCGAAACCGTCATCATCAGTGCGCCATAACCTTTGTCAATTAAGCGCCCAGCAGGCAAAGCCGCAATGGCAGACACGCCAACCGCCAGCGTCAGCCCTAACATGAATTCAGACCGACTCCAGTCGTGTACTTGCTCCCAATGCAGAAGCATCGCCGGAAAAACGTAATAGAGACAACACCAGAGCAACGTCTGACTGAGGGCTAAACCCCAAACCGCTTTGTTCATAAATCCACACTTCTAGAAAATTCGAATAATTTAAATACAGTTATAGTAAAAGACAGTACTACCCGCTAACCCTATCGCTCAAAAGTGACAATCTAAAGAAAACCAGATGAATAATTTGCGAAGCGTGTTTTCAGCTGAATGTAGAACTTGTCCTAGATCATCAAAACATTCGATAACGCAACCTTTGGTTTTAAATATGTAAACCTTGATGAAGTTTAAGAAATTAAACCTGATTTACCTATTTCGAGTGATCATGTTCAAATTTCGTTCGTGATTTAGCTCTAAAACTTACGATTTGTTGATGTTTTAGACGTTTACGTCAGGTTTACAGAAGTTTACTGTGTATTGTGGAAATACCACCAAAGGAGTAGATTTCAGTCATTGAGTTCAAAAATGTAAACCGAAATCATGAATGTAA
Organism: Vibrio sp. Vb339; assembly: GCF_902751245.1. NCBI lineage: Bacteria > Pseudomonadati > Pseudomonadota > Gammaproteobacteria > Vibrionales > Vibrionaceae > Vibrio > Vibrio sp. Vb339. Next base: position 1,980,005 of record NZ_CADDIS010000001.1, read on the forward strand.
AACAAGTTCGATTCACCGATGAAGACAGAGAATGCTTAAGCAATTACTTCCGCTTAGCAGACACAATTGCCGATTTGATTGGTCCCTACTGTGAAGTAGTCATCCATTCATTTGAAAGCTTAGAAAACTCAGTCGTGAAGATCGTCAATGGTCATCATACGGGGCGTGAAATTGGTTCACCGATCACCGATTTAGGTTTACGCATGTGGAGTGCATTCGAGAAGACTGGCGAAGTTTCTCCAAAAAGCTACTTCACCAATGCAGCAGACGGATCTCTACTGAAATCGACTACCTGCGTATTGGCTGGTCCACAACAAAAGCCGATCGGCATGCTGTGTATCAACATGAACTTGTCTTTCCCATTCCCAGAAATCGTCAAAACACTGATGCCTCAGTGCAATGTGCCGCAAGCAATTGTCAGCGAGACATTCAGCAACAATGCAAACGACGTGATTCAACAAGCATTGAGTTCAGCCATTAACGAGGTTGACCAAGACGAGTCGGTTTCTTCCAAAGGTCGCAATAAAGCCATCATTCGTTGTTTATTTGATAACGGAGTATTTGAGCTAAAAGAGACGACTACACAAGTATCAGAGCAACTTGGGATCAGCCGACAGGCGGTTTACAAGTTTATCCGTGAATTTAAATCAGAATAAAACCAATAATTTAGGAGTTACATCGTGAAACAGATCATTGCCACTGAACAAGCACCTGCAGCTATCGGCCCTTACTCACAAGGTACGTCTTACGGCGACATGGTTTATACATCAGGTCAATTACCTCTCGTTCCAGAAACGATGCAGTTTGTTGAGGGCGGCATCAAAGAGCAGGCTCGTCAGTCTCTAGAAAACTTAAAAGCTGTATTAGAAGCGAGTAATGCAGGACTGGACACAGTGCTGAAGACGACCTGCTTCCTATCTGACATGGAAAACTTCGTTGCCTTTAACGAAGTGTACACAGAGGTGTTTGGTACAGAGAACGCACCAGCTCGCTCTTGTGTTGAAGCAGCACGACTACCAAAAGACGCACTGGTTGAAGTTGAAGCCATCGCATACAAAAAATAACCGATTTAGGTATTAATGGGTATCATAGGAGATTCTCATGAGCGTTTCATTTATCGCATTAAGCGTACTGTTCTTTGGGTTCTACGCACTGTTGTCGAACTTCAAAAAGCAAAAGAAAAGTTTTAACTTCCGCGTACTGAGTGCGCTTGCTGCTGGCTTACTGTTCGGTGGCGCAATTCAACTTGTTTTCGGTGTCGGCAACGTTGCTACATCTGGCTTTGCTGAACTGATTTCGGTGTTCGGTAAAGGCTACATCAAACTTCTACAAATGATCGTTATCCCACTTGTGTTTGTGGCGATGATCTCTTCGATCATGAACGTTGAAGGCGGCGGCGCGCTATCTCGTATCGCACCAAAAATCATCGGTATTCTGCTTTTCACTTGTGCAATCTCAGCAGCCGTTGGTATCGCAAGTATTTACCTATTTGGCATCGATGCGAACGCGCTAGTAAGCACAATCGGCACAAACAGTGCGATTGAAGCTCGCGGTGATTCACTGGTTGCAACACAAGATGCAATGGCGAGTAGTGGCTTATCTGGTATGGCTCTGTCTATCATTCCAACCAACATCTTTGACATGCTAACGGGTTCTCAACGTACTTCTACGCTTTCAACTGTACTGTTCGGTATGTTCCTTGGTTACTGTATCCTTCAAGTGAAAAACCGTAAGCCAGAGAAAGTGCAAAACTTCGTTGATTTCATCAACTCTGCAAAAGAAGTGGTGCTTTCAATGGTACGTGAAATTCTGAAGCTAACGCCTTACGGTGTATTCGCTCTGATGACCACGTTCATGATGACAAACGACCTGTTCGCACTAGCAGAAATGGGCCGCTTCCTTCTAGCAAGCTACGTAGCAATCGGCGTTATGTTCGGCATCCACTTCGTCATGGTGTCCATGTTCGGTCTTTCTCCTGCTAAGTTCATGAAGAAAATCTGGCCAGTATTGGTGTTCGGTTTCGGTTCTCGTTCAAGCATGGCAGCTATCCCACTAAACGTTGAAACACAAACTCAACGCCTAGGTGTAGACGAAGAAACAGCAAACATGTCAGCGACATTTGGTACCAGTATCGGTCAAAACGGTTGTGCAGGTATCTACCCAGCTATGCTCGCAATCATGGCGGCACAAGTAATGGGCATGCCTGTAGACTTAAGCTTCATCCTACAACTGATAGCTGTTATCGCAATTGCTTCATTCGGTATCGCAGGTGTTGGTGGTGGTGCAACGTTCGCAGCAGTAGCGGTACTGACCATCATGGGTCTAGACATCACAGTAGTCGCGATTCTAGTGTCTATTGAAGCGCTAATTGACATGGCTCGTACAGCGCTGAACATCTCAGGCTCTATGTTGTCAGGCGTTCTTACAGCGAAGAAGAATGGCTCATTGGATACTGAACAATACGACGCTGACGTTACAGCGACAGTATCAAAAGAAGCAGCAGTATAATTCTCAAACTTAATTAAGAGCACTCCACTTGAGTGCTCTTCTGTTTTTCCTGAGTTCAGGTTATTTAGGTAGTAAATATGAAAGTTGTTGTTATAGGCGGTAGCGCCGCGGGTATGAGTTTCGCAGCTAAATACAAACGTAATCAACCATCAGACGAAGTCATCGTTTTAGATAAGCGTAGCTACATCTCTTTCGGAGCCTGTGGCTTACCTTACTTTGCAGGCGGCATGTTTGATGACACCGAGCGAATGATCTCTCGTACGCCAGAACAAGCCATCAAATCTGGTTTAGATGTTCGTGTAGAAACGGAAATGGTGTCGTTCGACCGCACTGAAAAACAGATTACGGTGCGTCACCAAAACGTAGAGAGCACTATCGATTACGATATGTTGGTGATTGCGACAGGCGCTCGTCCGATCGTTCCCTCATTCAGTGAATACAATTCAGAACACGTATACACACTAACAAGCATGGAAGATGGCTTAGCTGTCAAACAAGCACTTAAAAATGATAGTAAACAACGCGTGTGTGTCATCGGTGCAGGCTTTATCGGGCTGGAAGTCTTTGATGCAGCACATGGCTTAGATAAGCACGTGACGATTATCGAACGTGAACAACACATCATGAGCCGTCAGTTCAGCCCAGAGATCATTGAAGTAGTTGAAGGTGCAATTCGTGAATCCGGTGCAGAGCTAAAAACCGGTTGCAGCGTATCTGCGATTCGCGATGCCGAGCAAGGTGGTTACATCGTAGAAACCGATAACGGTAATGTAGAAGCTGATGTCGTGATCCTGTCACTCGGCTTCAAACCAAACACTGAAGCATTCGAACTACCAAAAGCCGCAAATGGCGCGTTGTTGGTAAATGAATATGGTGCTACTGAAGATGCTTACATCCATGCTGTAGGTGACTGTGCCGTCGTACATCATATGGCACTAGGCAAACCCGTTTATGTTCCTCTAGCAACCACAGCCAACAAACAAGCACGCATGATGGCAGATAAGCTAGCAGGAAAAGACACTTACATGTCGGGCTTCTTGGGGTCCTCTTGTTTGAAAGTACTCGATTACGAACTGGCGTGTACTGGCGTGAATGAACTACTGGCGAAAGAACACAACTTAGATGTCAAAGTATCAACAATTTCAGATAAAAACCAAACGGATTACTACCCAGGCCAAGAAGACATCAAGGTGAAGTTGGTTTATCACCCAGAGACTAAGGTTCTTCTAGGTGGTGAGATCGTAGGTAAGAAAGGAGCGGTTGGCCGTATTAACGCACTAGCAGTTGCTATCACCGCGAAGATGACCACTCAACAGCTAGGCTACATGGATTTCTGTTACGCTCCCCCATTTTCACGTACTTGGGATGCGCTAAACGTGGCAGGTAACGTCGCTAAATAAGCGAACTGATTGTACTAGTCCCAAAGAATATTCATTTCAACATCGAAGCAGAGCGATTAAGCTCTGCTTTTTTAGTGCTTAACACCAAAACACCGATGTTTAACTAACGGGTAATCTTCCACTTTGAAGTATTCAAAGGTTCTTTTGCCAAACTCAAGACGAAAAAAAGCCCGCTGAGTTCTCAGCGGGCTTTCTAATGGTGGTGGAGGGATAGGGATTTGAAAACTATCTACACTGAGACCTATAAAAATCAAAGTCTTTGACTCAATGGTTTTTTTTCCGTTGAAAATAGAAAAATCAGATATCCATCAATGATTCACATTAGATGTTACTAAACCAATAAGCATTTACTACCTAATTTTGACTAGTTTGTGATGTAACGTCTTAAACACTTACACTATTTCGACACTACTCTCTTTTAGCTTTACTACTTAATGATTCCTTTTTTCACAGTATCGACTATCAAAATGATGTTAATGAAAGAACGAAACTGAACTTTTTAACGGAATGTTTAAGCCAATAGAAGCATCTACGTTCCCTAGTAGTAAAATTGTATATTAGCCGATGGAAAGCAATGCATCGCCACACTCTTGATTATTGTACGAATGCGAAAATTGGAGACTGAATAAAAAATAAAATAAATATATAATACAATAAGTTAGATCAACATGTGACGGCTGTTGCTAACGCCTATTTTTATCACGGTTAACTCATAAAATTACAACTAAGAATGTGGGCTGACAAGCTAGCCCATTATACGCTGTCAATAATGACCTAACAGTGGAGCGAAGCTCTCGCGCGGAGCACTATCGGTAGTCCATCTTTTTGTGATGGCTTGCCAACTACTCTCCGAATATATCTCTTAGGCCATAAAAAATGCTAGCCTTTCGCTGCAAAGTTTTACATGCTTCTAGCTACTCACTTCTAATCATTTGTTCCAATGGGGGCTTCAATTTTCGATTTAGCAATGCATTTCTAGTTACGCTTCTGAAAGTTTATGATCATAGCTGATGACTAACACATGTATACTGGAGAAATACTTTACCGAATACAGCACTGTAGATTTAGTGTAATCTGCTATATGATGGGCGTTTTATTCAATTTTTCTGTTACAAAACATCAAGTTTAGATTAAAGGTATTTTATGTTATGACTTATGGAAACAGTGGCATTGGTGATAACTATGGTTTCGATGGGATGTCATGCAATATAGACACTCTTGAATCTCAAGAACAAGAAGAGGCTCGAGAACGTGCCTGGAAAGAAGAAGCAGTAAAAAATGAAATAGCTAGACAAGTATTAAGACTAAAACTCTATAAAAAGTTTTCTAGGTACAATAGTAATAATGAAATTTTATCACATGCAATCAGGTACCTAATTAATCAACAAACCAATAACATAATAAAGAATTATCTTATAAAAGAAAAAACTCCTCTATATTATAAAGAAATAGTTAACCAAAAGAATGCAATTCAAATCTTGGTTAGTCAATTTTTTATCAATGTTATTGGTATAAAGCTAGATTCTTTTAAGTACGACGAGCTTGAAGAGCTAGTAAGAATGGTTGAGAAAAATATCGATAAAGAAAGTGCGTATGTGCGTACAGGAGAGATTCGAAATTTTATATATGAAACAGTTAGCACTCTATTAAAAATCGATAGTTTGGAGACTCCAGAAAACACTATTGAAATTAGAAATCTTTTATCCGCATGCAGGCTTGCTTTACTACTTAATGATTTCTTTTGTCACGATATCGACTATCAAAATGATGTTAATGATAAAACGAAACTGGACTTTTTTTACGAAATGTCTAAACCAATAGAAGCATCAACGTTACCTAGTGGTAAAATGTATGTTAGTCGATGGAAAGCAAGGCACCTCCACACTCTTGATTATTATACGAATGCAAAAATTGGAGACTGTATAAAAAAAATGGAATCCATAGATACTAACTCTGAGTTAGCTCAGTATGTGACGGCTATTGTTGACGCTTGTGTTTATCACAGTTAACTCGTAAAACTAAGAATGTAAGGGCTGGCAAGCTAGCCCATTATAACACTGTCCATAATGACCTAACAGTGGAGCGGTAGCTCTCGCGCGAAGCACTATCGGTAGTACATCTTTTAAGATGGCTTGCCAACTACCTGCCGATTATATCTCTTAGTCCATAAAAAATGCTAGCTTTTCGCTGCAGAGTTTTACATGCTTCCAGCTGCTCACTTCTAAACATTTGTTCCAATGAGTTGATTTCCTCAAAACTATACCGTTCGTATTTTCCATCATTTAGGAGCCTATTCTTGAACGTAAATGAATCCTCGATGTTTACATAATAGGGCTTGCAGAAATCAAAAGCGCTACTTTTATACCTAATTAGTTTTTTTCTTTGACTTACGAATGGTTTGTCAGACCCCGAAGAGTTGAAGCCTACATTAGCAAATTTCTTCACGTTGCCATTATCAATCAACCAATAGCGACCGACATCAAGCCAATATCCTCTGCTAGCAATGCTCTGAATTTTTAGGTCACCTAACCCCTCAGAGATCAATGCGTTAGAGTAATGAAAGAAAGCAGGCTGCAGAGTTTTAGGAATTGAAATATGGATAGAATCAACATTTACATAACATAATTCGATACTTTCAAAATCAAGAAGATACTCAATAGTTTTTGTCATCTTAAGCCTAGCATTTGCCAATACACGCGCGGTTAAACTAAATATTTGCCCTGATTCATTATAACTAGGGTACTCCAACAATATCCCATTGCTCTTTATTTCAATAGAAAAAGTGGTGGTCTTGGCGAGAAAATCAAGAAATGTGTTGATAGAGCAATCATCGGGCCGAACAAAACAAAACTCTCTCTCAACAAACCTCACTAGTTCGAGTTTGCTATCAAAGTTTTTTCTCTTTTTGAATACTTTATTTGTGGAACTGTGGAGCATCGCCAATTTAAACTTTAATAACAACTCTAAAGTTCTATTGTTTTCTTTTTTTGCTTTTAGTCTTTTATTATATAACTTATTTGAATAATTGGCTAAAGGATGCTTAATTGAATCGTCCGAAATGATCCCATCGATAATTATAACGCTTTCAAAGTGACCACTATAATATTCAATCTCACTTTCAAACAAAAACAACTCTAAAACATCCTCGTCTTTCATTTTAAATGCGTAGGATTTTTTTAATTTAACAAATCTAAATGGATGGAACTTTTTAATGAAACTTGTTTTAGGATTAACCAACCTAACTCTATAAAAACCAGGTTTAATTGATTCTGTACCAAATTCAATATTAAATGTTTTGTACGATAATTTTTTCGGATCTAAAAAATCACCACTCATACAACTCGCAAACATAGAATTGTAGTCTAGGGCAATGACGACTCGATTATCGCACTCTTCCTTTATCTTGAATACTTCTTGATACCCAGAGAAGGTCGAAAAATAGAAGTTAGAATCGAGTTCGTTTTTCCACCGTATTTTTCGATTTACTTTACGCATACCTCTAGTAACGGTATCAATACCAAGACTAACACCTCTAATCCCAAGACTACGAATTTTAATTAAGCATCGAGATAATTCATGAAAATTGCGCGTTAAATCATCATGATATTTAACACCAGGAAATACTGGAAAATTTTCTTCTAAAACATACACATTGTGAAAGTCATTAAAACCGTTTTCGGCAAGAAGCATTTTTTCCTTGCTAGTCAAAACAATTAGATCCCTTAAATTCATGGCTTCGACAAGCAATGTAAATTTTTCTAAAGAGTATAGCTGCCCATTATAAATAACGTCAAAACCATTGCTGGAAATTGCAATAAAATCATGAAATTCGATAGAGTCCTGATTCTTTGATGTGATTCGAGTCTTATTACCACTCCGTTTAATCTTAAACTCATTAAAATCATCAAATCGCCCAATAAATATTTCCAACACTCCCCCTCCATTTTATAAACAATTTAAAAATAAAATTATCACAAAAACCAACTATTACTTGGTATTACCATAGCACAGAATTTTTCCACGTCACTTAATATGGTTTATTTGTATAACTTGAAATCATATTTAAAGCGTTGATTACTTGAGGGTATGAACTACCTAGACTCATTGGATTAACATCTATATACAACTAGTTTTTAAATCAAACGTCTCATTGTTCGATTGTTGCCCAGAGAATTTTCGTACTTCTTTGGTCTATTCTTTTGATAAATAGACACATCCAATAAATAACAATCTAATAAATATCCAACTTAAACGAGTATATAGACTGGAATGAGGAGGAGATTACCAATGATTTCAAAGGCATTCTTCTGTAGGTTGTTATATAGAAAAATCACATTATTACGATTTTTTTATGAACTACACGTATTATCTATTACTACTTCACACTTCAATCAAGTTTTTACTCGTGGTCAAAAACTAGTTATAAGCCTTGCAACTCCATTTTAGTCTAGTCAATGTGTTATTGTCACTGAAATAATTAAAATAAACTAATATCATAACACTAAACCACTAAACCACTAAACCACTAAACCACTAAACCACTAAACCACTAAACCACTAAACCACTAAACCACTAAACCTAAAATACAGAAAGCGCTTTTCAACCTACTAAATTAAACTGAGATGAGAAACTTAGAACCAGGTTTAACGACGAATAACTAACATTTATATGAACCAACTATGTACTAAGCTTCATTTAATGTTTGGACTTTTCTGTGAGGTACTTATAATACGTTGCTCTACCTACGCCTTGCGCTTTACATGCAGCACTGACGGTTTCACCGTCAGAAACGAGCAATTTAACCGCTCGGCACTTTTGCGCGGTTTCTGCGTTCACAGGTCTGCCCTTGTAGCGCCCTTCTATCTTTGCTTTCGCAATGCCTTGCTGGGCACGCTTCTGCCGTGTTTCGTAATCATCACGGGCCATAGCTGCACCTAGATCCAACATGAAATTTGTAAGCGCCTGCTGAATTGCTGAGACTGATACATCGGCATTGGAGAGGGACTGATGGGTCATAGGTTGATCGACAACTACGATTGATATGCCTTTAGCTTTAATTCGCGCTTTAAGTGTTTCCCATACTTGGAATGGCAAGCGGGTCAATCTATCCATTTTTTCAATCAATAGAACATCACCATCTTCAGAGTCTTCAATCAACCGATCTAATTCAGGGCGATCGGCTGCTGTACCAGAGATATTCTCCTGGTAGAAAGACGCAATCTGTAGGTTTTGGGATTTAACAAATTCTCGTAACTCTTGCTTAGCACGAGAGGAGTCCTGCTCGTCGGTTGAGGCTCTTAAATAAGCTCTTATCATTTTGTATTTCCCTAAAATAGCATTTTGTCTACTTTAAACCGTCTACGAAGTCGTGTCTATTTTAAACTGTCTTTTAAAAGGGGATTTGTGATGAATAACCTGTCTCTTTTAGGTATGGTTAAAAAAGACAGGTTTTAGTTAGGAAAGTTCGTTCTCTGAAATGGAAGCTCGAAAGACTTTCTCCGCTTTCTCGCTAGTCATTAGAGATTGAGCAGAAAGTGCTAGTGGCTGCAAAAAACCTGGTAGGTTTTCATTGAGGTTGTCGAGAAACATACTGGTGAACTTTTCAACCAATGCAGGTCTCTTATTTGCTTTCATCACTAGCCGCATAAAACTAGCTTCAACCAACGCCACTATCGTTGTTTTAACTTTCGCAGTGACCTCTGCCAACTGGCTCCTCATGAGTACCAGAGCAGCTTTAACTTGCGTAAGCTCCTGAGCGTTGGCGTTGATTTCGGTATCCAAGAAAGATAGCTTGTCGTTTCTCTGTTTTGTCTCGATATCAAATCGAACCAACTCTTCAGCATGTTTCATTTGCACCATGAGTAACGCATCTTGCTTCTTCACTAATTGATTCTCTGTCGAAGACAGTAATTGCTGAATCTTAGCTAACGCCTTTCGTTCATTTGCGACTTCTTCTTTAACCATACTCTCAAGGTTAAAGCTGCGTTGTGCTTTTGGTAGCGTCGATTGAATATTCATGGATCTACGCTGCTGTGAACGTCGCTCAGCTTCAGGGAAAAATTCTGCCGATATACCGAGGCTATTCAGATAGCGAGCATTCACAAACGAGTAAAACATCCTATCAAATTCAAATTGCGAGTTAGATACCTGCCAGCCTTGCAGGTTTCCATCAAAAGGCAGTAACTCAGTCCTATGCACAGGGCCGAACGAACGTTGAAATTTCGCTGTTTCGATACGCTGCTGTTTTAGTAAATCACGTTTCTTGGTTTGTTCATTTAGCGTAGAGACATACACATGACAATGAGCACCTGTATCCGTATTAAGTAACCTTTCGTCATGATGACTTAAGACTAGTGTTACATCATAATCGGGAAAATATTCCTCATAGAACGCCGTTACCATTTCGGAGTATTGTTCTAACGGAATAACACCCGTATCAATTTTCCATCGATGTGGAATTTTGAAAACGACCTCTTGTAGATACGCCTGATTAGATCTTGGTTCAGCTCCACATAGCTCATTATGTAAATCAAAATACTCAGTGAGCATTTTCATTCGCTGCTTGTGCCTCGCCATTGGCGGCGGATTTTCATTTAGGCTTCTCCACCAGCTTGGTGGAATAGCATCGCCATTGCTTACATTGAGCCATCGCTGCATTAAATCGGCGGCACGGTTATTTGCTCGCTTTCTTTCTGATGCCATCGCTTCCTTTAGTTTACGTTTCGATTCTGCTCTTTTCTTTAGCTTTACTTCGCGGTTTGCTACACGAGGTTCAGGCAAAAGGTTTATCAAAATGTCTTTTCTTTCCTCAAGATTGAGTTGCTCCAATTGTTCCGTCTTACCGTAACATGTAATAAGGTTATGATGAGCCAACTGGCTTCGCCATTCGAGCGTTTTCACTTGCTGAAAAGGGATACGCAAAGAGTGTGCAAGTGAGTTGTTTAACGCTTTTCTATCTGCTTGGCTATACGTAAAATTAGCGATACTAAAGAACAAATGAATGCTGTTCATAGCGACTCCTTGTAACGTATATTCTTAGCTCGATTCCGAATTCACCATTGTTGATAAACAGGTCTTCAATGTATGGGGGTTTTGAGTAACTACGGCAATTCATCATGCAACCTTCTCAAAGGAGCTAGCGTTCGTTGCGCTGTTGGTTTTCTTATTAAAATGCAGATCTAATATCTTTGTTTGATCGGTTCCATCTTCGACAATCCATTCAGCGTAAATCTTATCAACCATTTCAGTATCAGCGTGCCCCATCGTCTTCGCTAACCAATCTTTGTTCACTCCTGCTGTCAGGGCATGACTGGCAAACGTATGGCGCATTTGCGATATACCCCGAGCTTCGATAGATTCACAATATGTTGTCAAATGTAATTTGTCTGCTTGCTTCATGAACCTAGTCCAAAACTTCTGAGTGTAAGTCTTTACATCCTTAAAGTGGTTTCCGTTCTGATCGGTAAATAGAAAAATACCATTCTCTTTTTTACGGCTCTTACCATCTCTTCCCTTACGTTCAATAGTAACCAGCTTGTTAGCCTCGGCGTTGCTAAGCTGCTTACGAAGAACAACGCCTAATTTTTCATTGATCTGAATCTTGCGTTCTGACCCCTTAGTTTTAGTACACTTAAACTCCTCCAAAACCATCGCATTTCGCACTCGTAGAATATTATTCTTTAGATCCACATCCGATACCCTTAGCGCAATCGCCTCTGAGGGACGACATCCGCTATACGCCATCGTTAATGCGAGCAATTTCCCGTCTTCAAATTGAGCTTGAGTATTCTCTATGGTTCTTAGCTCTTGCAGTGTGAACGGGCGAGCTGAATCATACTCACTGATTACCTTATTCCTGATGCCTGTCATCGGCGATTTAGGCATATTTCCGTTATTTACGGCAATATTAAATACCGCTCTGAGTAAGCGAAAATACTCATTGATCGTTTTATTTACATACTGTTTTTCATCTTCAACATAAGCGATCCACTCAATGATATCGACATGATTTATCTCCGCGATATCGTACTCACCGAAGTATCCGTTTAGCTGGTTCAGTTTTGAGTTATCGGCATTTCTTGTCGATTTTTGATGGGAGTTTCGAACACTCAATTTGAATAGATCAACAAAGTCGGAGAACGTGATTAAACGTCGTTTTGATTTTAGTTTTTGATTTAACACGGATTGATTCTCGTTAGTGGTTTTTAGCACACTAGCTAGCTAAAAACCTCATGTAAACCAGAAAAATTCATGAAAATCATTCAACTGAAAAAAGCCTATAATTTATCAAACGGATCCGTACTTAGAACTTTTCAGTGCGTATCTTGCGGTTGTTATAACCAATTTTCAGAAACTTCAAATTTGCATATATAAATAAAATGTTTAGATCAACCTAGTCAATTAGCACAAGCAACTAGAGCTTTTTAATTAACATTCGCGAGTTAATATCGAAATTAAAAACCATCACAGGTGCATGTCTAAACTGGCACTCAATGTGCCAAGAATGTCAGTTGATATGTCAAAGTTGGCAGTTAATGTGCCAAAGTTGGCAGAAGAACTGCCAACACAAACAATAGTGATGCTGTAGCATGCAATTCGACGCGCTCTTGTTGTTTCTGATTAGATATAGATTACGACCAGAGTAATTAATAAATCATTGAAAACTAAGGACATTCAACAAAAATAACTCTTGACCTAGATTTATTGCTCATATAGATTCCTCATCAAATGCAGTCGAATTATCTGATCTAACATAGATGAATTGACCAATTAACAAACAATAAAAAACAATTTCACTTCGTAATGAAGGTGTAAGGAGAGTGCATATTAATTAATACTTAAAAAGGAATACCTTGTGAAAAAACAAACGTTAACTATCCTCCCTGGCCTCCCTGCCATAGGAAAAGAAGCATATGCATCAAACATAGATGCAGTTCTAATCGAAGCTGAGCAATTCAACCCTCGCCTTATCAGATACGCACATGCATGGTGTCAGCTAAAAACCAAACGAAATTTAGCCTTAGGTCGAAATGTTGTTCTAATTAGTAGATTTATTAAACTTGGGGAAATTGAGTTCTATCAGAAACTTACTGACAGGATGGGCATTGAGTTAGAAGTCGATGTAGGGGTAATTGAACTAAGTGCCCAGGCTCAGAATCTTCATGGTGTACCAACAGCCACAACCCAAAGAATAGCAGGTCAATTTAGGCACTACCGATCTGCAACTCAGAATCAGGAGGCTTAAAATGAAGATCATGAAAATTAAGGGGTTAATCGAAGCCCTTGAGCTAGTCCAACATCGAGTATCGGTACGAACCATGACTCCTGAAGAGGTCTATAGCAAACTTAAAGACCTTCAAACTAGGCTCGATGAAATCCTATACAAGAAAGACCAAGTAGGTCTCAAGGTTTGCGTAACCGTCTACACCAAAGTCGCCGCTAGTTATCAAGGCGCTCCTCAATCGACGTTTGTGCAACTGGAACGTGGAAAGAGTAATTGGAAGTTACTGAATGTCTATCGTGATAACGGAATTCCTACCGACCTTAGGGTGCATAACTTGGCAGACTACAAAATCCAAGTTACTGATAAGCTTCACGACAGCATGCAGCGAATCATAACGGACTAGATCGAACACCAACACTAGCCTATTCATACGTGCCAGCTATATAGCCTGGCACGTTGTTGTTTAAGGCTCAGAGAGCAATCATTCAGTGGATATCTGGCTTTTCATATCCACTGAATCACTTTTGGACAAAACCTTGTTACAAGCTAGAAGCGATTTCTATCCTTCGGATAACTTTTAGTAGCCTAAAATGCAGAACGGCACCGTTTGATCTGGTGCTATCCGTGATAGAAAATGAACAGAAACGTTCATCCTCGAACTTTGGTGTCAGGTTCATTTTATGCAGCAAATTTTGCTGAACATGCAAAACGCGATTTACCCTTGAAGTACATCTGTCCCATTGCGTTTTCCAGTAGTATTTTATCATACTATACCGCTTAAAGTGTGACCTGCACTTTCTCATCCATGTACTGTATAATAGATAAAAATCAACGTGTTGATGAATAAGGCTACTTAGTCATGATGTCAGCGATAACTTGTTCGTTCTCGAGTTTTTGCAGGTTTGGATACTTTAAAAAATTGAAGCGCATCAGCTGGGTTCCTGCTTCTATGTCAGATTTGCTGAGAAGCTTAATAACTTTATGAATACGTTTTATGGTGAGGTGTAATGCTTTATTAAAAGGCATGAATATTCGAAGAAATATTAAAGTGTAAGGATAGATTAAGCATGGACCCCGTATCAATTACAGCGGTATCAATTTATGTAGCAACAAAGCTTGTTGACCAGTTCATCTCTCAAGAAGGTTATGGCTGGGTTAAAGCTGCATTATTTCCTAAAAAAAGTTATGTTAATCGGCTATATCAACTAATTGAAGAGACTACCAGTGAGTTTGAAAAAGAATACCCCGTAGAAAATAACAAGGTTCCATTTTATCAATCTCAGCCATTGTTTGAGGTATTGAATGAACACATTTTATTTAAAGAATTGCCAAATAAAGATGAGTTATTAAACAAGTTTAGTGAATACCCAAACGTCACACCCCCAACCAAAGAGCAACTTGAAATTTTTTATGGGATGTTGTTGCTAAAAATTAATAGCTGCAAAACGTTAAAAAATCTCCACATTGAAGATACCTATAAAGAAAAGATATTTGATATCAGTGATGAAATCATTCAGATTAAACTGTTGTTGCAATCATTAGATGAGAAAATAACCTTTCACCTGAGCGATGATTGGTTAAACAAGAAGAATCGAGAAGCTATAGCTGATTTGGGGGGGCGTTACACGCCTGAACTAAACGTAAAGCTTGAAATTTCAAAGATATTTGACGGACTTGGAAGAACCAAAAATTTTTCTGATATATTTTACAAACATATCGACAGTTTTCTAATCAAAGGGAATAAGCTAAAAAATTGTGATGAAATATCTAAAAAGTTATCTTTGATCACCAAATCCTTAGCTGACATTACAACGTTGTACCTAGAGATTGATTTTTCTAACTTAAGCCAAGTCCCAGTAGACAAATTTTGTGAATATATTGCCAATTGTCAAAATGCTATTTCTGAATCAGAGTCGGTACTTTTGAAAATCAGGGAAGAGTCAAAAAATGATGGTGAGGGAGATAGATTTAGTGATAAGCATTTATTTACTTTGAGAGACTTAAGGGAGTTTAATTATAAGTGCGACACTTTATATTCATTCCTAGTATCTATAACAGTAAAGTTATCGGACAATCCATTTCTGCTTCTTGAAGGAGAAGCAGGAATCGGTAAGTCTCACTTACTTGCTGATGTCATCGAATCAAGAGTTTCAGAAGGATATCCGTCCCTGTTTTTATTAGGGCAGCAACTCACCACTGATGAATCCCCTTGGATACAGATTCTTAAAAGACTACAACTAAAAACCACATCAACTGAATTTCTTGAAAAGCTAAATTTATATGGGCAAAAAAAAGGGAAAAGGTTTCTGATATTTATTGATGCAATCAATGAAGGGAATGGCAATAATTTTTGGGAAGACAATATCAATAGTTTTGTTGATGAAATAAAATGTTTTGATTGGATCGGATTAGTAATGTCAATTAGAACGACGTATAAGGATTTAACTATTAGTTATGAGAAGTTGAATCGCAACAATTTTGAAATCCACAAACACTTTGGGTTTAAAGATGTTGAGAAAAAAACTATTAATATGTTCTTTGATTTTTATAACATAGAGAGACCATCATCACCCAATCTAAATCCAGAATTCAAAAACCCTCTTTTTCTTAAGCTATTCTGTGAGGGTCTTAATAAAAATGGATTAAATAAAGTTCCTCGCGGGTTTAATGGCATTTCTAAAATTCATAGCTTTTACATAGGAGGTATTAATAAGTCATTATCTAGCCCCAAAAAATACAACTATGACCCTCACTTCAATTTAGTTAATGACGCTCTTAACGAATTAATTAAGGTCAAACAGGCCAATAGTAATAAGACTATTTCATTAAGAGATGCGCATATTGCAGTAAAATCGGTTGTACAAGATTATGTAAATGATAACAATTTTCTAAATGCATTGATAAATGAAGGTGTTCTCAAGAAAGATAAAGTTTACTGTGAAGATGGTACTATTGATGAAGTTGTTTATATCTCTTTTGAAAAATTCGATGATCATTTAACTGTTAATTATTTACTTGGTGATATTGAAAATATTGAAAATGAGTTTAAAACTGGTGGCCTTCTTAAAAGTTACTTCAACGATGAACATGACTTTTATTACAATCAAGGAATTGTTGAGGCTTTGTCTATTCAATTGCCAGAGAGATATGGAAAAGAGCTGTACGAATTACTGCCTGATTTCAGCGAAAACCATAATTTAGTGTGTGCTTTTATTGACAGCTTGGTTTGGAGAGATGTCGCCGCAATAGACTTCGAAAAATTAAGAGATTATATAAACAAGAATGTTCTCAGTTATCGTAATACGCTGGACCATTTTTTGGAAAAGTTGATTTCCATTTCTGGTGTAGAGGGGCATCCCATGAATGCTGCTTTTTTACATGACTGGCTATCACAGCACCCTTTACCTGATCGGGATGCTTTCTGGACGACAGAGTTGAAGCACAAGTATGATGAAGATTCTACATTCAGACAACTTATTGACTGGGCTTGGAGTGACGCAGATAAAAGCTATATATCTGATGATTCAACCGAGTTAGTTGCAACTACACTATGCTGGTTTTTAACCTCATGCAATAGGGAGCTGAGGGATTGTTCAACTAAAGCTTTGGTTAATTTGTTAGAAGAGAAAATTCCAGTATTGATTAGGGTAATAAAGAAGTTTGATGGGATAGACGACCCATATATTTGGGAAAGAGTGTTTGCAGTTGCCTTAGGCTGTACGTTGCGAACAAAAAATCATGATGAGTTAAATCAATTAGCTGAAACGGTTTTTGCTACAGTGTTTGAGCCAGAGGACGTATATCCAAATATTCTATTGCGAGACTATGCTAGGGAGATTATCGAGTACGTCTCATACCTTGGATTATTACCAGAAAATCTCGAACTATCAAAAACTAAGCCTCCATACAAAAGTAAATGGCCTGAAAATATACCAACTAAAAATGAGCTAAAGTTACTTTATAAAAAGGATGGATATTGGTCTCTATGGGGCTCCATAATGGGTGGTGATTTCTCTAGATATACAATTGGAACAAATAGCAATCACTCAAATTGGTCAGGTTGTAAATTTGGTGAATCCCCAATTGATCGTAAGCAGGTTTTTAAAAATTTCCAAAGTAAATTAACTGATGAGCAGAAAGAACTCTATGACTCTACAGATCCTATTATTTACGATGATAACGCTAAAGAAATATCGTTAGGTGAAACTACTATTAGGCTGGATGTCTCAGTAGGCCGAAAGAGTGAAGAAGAAATTTCGGCCAGCAAAGGTGCGTTTAAGAAATCATTGTCAGAAGACTTATTGACTAAGTTTGAAAGAGATATAGAGCCATATTTAGATCACAATAATAACGTACTCGATACTGACAAGCACTTTGACCTGAGAATTGCTGAGCGACTTATTTTTAATCGTGTAATAGAACTTGGATGGGATCCCGAAAAGCATGGAGAATTTGATAAACAAATTGGGACAGGTCGAGGACGTAGAGAGTCTTTCCAAGAGCGGATCGGGAAAAAATATCAATGGATTGCCTACTATGAATACATGGCAATGCTTTCTGATAACTATATTCGTTTTGAAGGGTATGGCACAGAACGAAAAGAAAGTCCTTTTCAAGGACCTTGGGAACCATATGTAAGAGACATAGATCCAACTATCTTACTCAGAAATACAAGAGTAAATAAGCTAAGCCATCAAGACATGTGGTGGGCGAATGAAGAAGTATTTGATTGGGGTTGTACCTATAAAGAATGGGTTAGCAATCCTTCTACGATAAGCAATCCGTATGGCTTAATTGAAGTAAAAGATAACAATGGCACTGAGTGGTTGGTATTAGAAAGCTACCCGTCATGGAAAGAACCCAAAATTATAGGTAATGAAAAGTGGGGACATCCTCGAAAAGAAGTTTGGTGTCACATCAGAGGGTATTTAGTCAAATCAGAAGAATTTGACACTTTTAAAGCTTGGGCAGAAAATCAGCATTATATGGGCAGGTGGATACCAGAAGGAAGCGATAGGTACGAATTATTTAATAGAGAATTCTATTGGTCTGAAGCATTCCAGTCTTTCAAATCAGACTATTATAGCTGTTCAGATTGGACTGAGGTAACAGATCAAGATTCTGGAACTAGGATTGCTGATGTTAGTGTCACTTCGATCAATTACTTATGGGAAGAAGAATTCGATAAATCAAAAACTGACACTTTGAGCTTTATTAAGCCTAGTTCATTAATCTTTGAGAAGATGGGGTTGATCAGTAGCGAAACCGAGAGCAGTTACGAGGATAAGGATGGAAATATTGTTTGTTTCGCAGCTGAGGCTTTGACTGACTCTAAAACACATTTACTTATTAAGAAAGAGCCATTCTTAATAATGTTGAATGAGAATAACTTAGATATAGTGTGGACACTTCTAGGTGAAAAAGGTGTTATCGGTGGCTCCATAGGCTCAAACCACCGTTATGGTCGTATAGAATTTAGTGGATCATTTTATTTTGACAATGCTGAACTGAACGGAACGAGCAAGATATATTCAACTCGATAGTTTTTTGCATGAAACGGTAGCGTAAATAGAAGTCTATCTGCGCTACCAACTCTGTTCTGTAAGCCCACTTTCAGGATCTCACACCCAGTAGATTTGCATAACAATACACACAAAAAAACACTTTTTATAAACACCTTTGATGGACGAATACGGCTGTTTTTGATCATAGATCGATAACGTCATACAATTAGGTAATGTATCGAAAACTAGTAGCTAGATTTATCAGCTTAAAATCTAGCTAAACTATAAAGGGGCAAAAATTAGTCACCATGGGCGAACCCACCACACTTATGCATGACAAAACGAAAGCAAGATCTGTCCTATTGCAGGGTAAAGGGTAATAAACCACATTTCACTACGACCAATCATGAGAAACAACGATGGTCAGCCAACTAGAATCAGAACCGTTGCATGACCGAACTTATAGATTTTCCACGAAACCACACCGATATAAAGCTACAACTAATTGTTTAAACAAATATTTAATACTAATTCATCATTGTTGAATTGGTATTACGACAGTATTCGTTCAAAAATACTAGAAAACCATATTTCACTGCAACCAATCATGAGAAACAACGATGGTCAGCCAACTAGAATCAGAACCATTGCATGACCGCTCTTAAAGAACTTCAAAGAAATCACACCACCACACAATCCCAACATATTGTTTTATTTCAACATTTATGAATTAGTCATCATTGAAGTCATGGCAGTCTTCGTCGATAAAATATTAGAAAACCGCATTTCGCTACGACCAATCATGAGAAATAACGATGGGCTGCCTGCTAGAATCAGAACCACAGCATGACCGATCTTAAAGGTTTTTCACGAAACCACACCTGCACCAATTATCAAGCTCTTGTTTTATATGAACATAAAACACTAGCTCATCATTGTTGACTTGGTAGTACAACAGTATTCGTTCGATAAATACTAGAAAACTACATTTCTCTACGACCAATAATGAGAAACAACGATGGGCTGTCTACTAGAATCAGAACCATTGCATGACCGATCTTAAAGAATTTCAAAGAAATCACACCACAAAAAATCCCAACGTATTGTTTTATTTAAATATTTATGAATTAGTCATCATTGTAGGCTTGGAGTCATGGCTGTCTTCGTCGATAAAAGACTAGAAAACCAAATTTATCTACGACCAGTCATGAGAAACAACGATGGGCTGCTTACTAGAATCAGAACCATTGCATGACCGATCTTAAAGAATTTCAATGAAATCAAACCACTACACAATCCCAAATAATTGTTTCATTTCAATATTTATGAATTATTCATCATTGTAGGCTTGGAGTCATGGCTGTCTTCGTCGATAAAAGACTAGAAAACCACATTTCACTACGACCAATCATGAGAAACAACGATGGGCTACCTACTCGAATCACAGCCATTGCATTACCTATCTTAAAGAATTTAAAAGAAATCACACCACCACATAATCTCAACGTATTGTTTTATTTCAATATTTATGAATTACTCATCATTGTAGGCTTGGAGTTATGGCTGTCTTCATCGATAAAATACTAGAAAACCAAATTTATCTACGAGCAATCATGAAATACAGCGCTAGTTGAACTAAGAACCACAGCATGACCGATCATAAAGGTTTTTAACGAAACGACACCGACACCAACTTTCAAGCTTTTGTTTTATTTGAACATTTAATACTAATTCATCATTGTAGACTTGATGTTACGACAGTATCTATTCGATAACATACTAAAAACCACATTTATCTACGGCCAATCATCCATAACAACGATGGTCGTCTAGCTAGAATCAGAACCATTGTATGACCGACCTTAAAGAATTGCTAAAACCTAACACTACAAAACTTAGTTAAATCATTAGTTTATAGGGATCAAAATTTCATTGTCTATCGTTGTACGCTCACCACCGTTTCTGCTAAGTTAAGATCCACAATTTGTGATAGATAACAATCAAATCGATTTAACCATGTACATGCACGAAGCCCGATTCTGCTGCACCTGGCTAATAACATGGTTTTGCTTGCTTCTAGGAGACAATAGAAATGAATGAACAGTTAGATGCTGAAATTAAGTCACGCCTGATGGCCATTTTTAATGATGAAGCGTTATGCGATGAATGGCTAAGCAATAGTAAAAAGCCACTCGGTGGTGTAAGCCCTTTAGAAGCACTAAAAAGATCGGATGGAAAAGCACAAGTCCTCGAAATGATAGCTAGAATTGAAACAGGAGATTTCTCTTAGTACGCACTCACCTCCACCAACCCATTGAATACCAGACAATATAGTTTGTGTTTGATGGGTCAGTTCAGCTAACAAGCAATACCATCATCTCGCTGTCAGAAAATCACCTTTCTTAAGTCCATTATAATGCCCTTATAGCCATCGCCAGGGGCTTACACCGTTATAAGTCCTTAATAATGGACTTATAACACCCCTACAGAATCAAACTTCATCAAAATACTTCGGGCTTATTTGGTCTAGAGAAAGCTAAGCTAATGATCGTTAAGCTAACGAACGTTAGCCTAACGAACGTTAGCCTAACGAACGTTAGCCTAACGAACGTTAGACTAACAACCATTAGACTAATGAGTATTAGCTTAGCTGTATTTCCTAGAGAAACAGCCCATCCATCCATTTGTGAATAAGATCTCAATTTTAATCACTAGAAAAAAGCGCTATTTCCCCTACTCGCTTACCAAATATAACCAGTACAACCGAAATCCACATAGTTGAAAAACAACCGTTAATTTGAAATGTCTTTTGTTTTTACTATAGATAACTTTCATTTTAAGTAATTAATTTTATTCAACTTTCTTAAAAAACACCATTTGACGAACATCACCAAATCATCGTACTTTTCCAGTGAAGACGCAGCAAAGTTAGTTTGTTACGAACAAACTAACTAACGTTGCCAACACACTTCACTACTTATAACGAGAACAAAGGTGATCAAGATGGCTAGGCCAAAATCATATACAGAAGAAGAGTTAATCAATGTCGTTAATGACTTGCTAAACAGAGGTATAGAACCGAAAGGCTGGCGTGTGCGAGAAGTACTACTCAAAGGCAAAACAACCTCATTCGATAACGATATAAAGCGTCTTACGGAAATGGGAATACTCCCCGCTTTCGTGAAACATCCTGATGCAATCCAAACTCTACCCAGCACCGTCGCAACTGACCCTGAACCTTTGCCTCTAGAGATTCAGGAAGCTTATAAACTGTCAGAGGCCGCACTAGCAAAATCGATGTTTGAGCTTATTGTTCGTCTCAATGAAATTACAAACGCCCATCATGAACAATTGACTCGAACAAGGCTTCAAGGAGCGCTCAATGAGAAAGAACAAGCGATAGAAGCTCGAACCACTGCCGAAACACTCACAATAGCGACAGAGGAGCGCGTACGCGCTCAGGTTTCAATTAATGAAAGCCTTGAACAACAAAATTATGAACTCGTAGATAGGAATTTGGAACTGGAACAGGCTAACTCTGAATATACGCAGAGCTTGAAACTGATGGAGAATGATTTCAATGAACTCAAAACTAAGCTGGATGGCTCTCTGCGCTTGATCAACGAGTTAACCGCCAAAAATGCGGTGGCACTGAATGAGCAAACCGTTTTGACGACTCAGTTAGAAGAAAGGCGCTTAGAACTTGAGAAATTGGAGCTCAAGTATCTCGAGCTTGACAATGCTTTGGATGCAACGAAAGAACAGCTCGTGATATCCACCACCCGTTCTGAAAGTGTCCACAAATCACTAGAGAAAGCAGAACAAACGATTAAGACATTAACCAGTGATCTTTCCGAATCGAAAACTAACACTGAAGTGTTGAAAGAAAAGATCTTTCACCTTAAGAGGGAAAATGATCGCCTAAATGGGTTAGGTGTAAACGCTCATAGAAACATCAATCAAGACCATGGTGATACTGCCGTACCAACACCCAAATGTTCATGAGATCGACATAATTGTATGTTTTTTTCGGCCTAAATTAGAGGCAAGTTGCCAACATCGACCGCTAACAGGCATGAATGAGTTAACTCACATCTGCCCCATTCCGTGCTGGCAACCATGAAGAATTCCTTCAGGGATGGTAATTCAAACGCCTAATTAAATTAAGCAACTAAGTTGATAGCAGTCACATCCAATCTTAGATGATGCATAGTAGAATGAAGAGTCACCTAGTTGGGGTATCTGCATGTTTAAGAACGTAAAGTCTATAAAAAACTTCGGTATCTTCAAGGATACCAACACTAACGCTGGTCAACCTTTCTATCAATTTAACTTATTCTATGGCTTTAATTATTCTGGAAAGACCACGCTTTCACGTGTTTTCCAAGCAATGCAGCTTGGTGAAATACCAGAAGGCTTCACTGGGGCATCTTTTGAAGTCGATTGTCATGAAGCTAGCTCCATCAAAAGTAACAACTTACAAAAAATAGAAAACCTACGTGTTTTCAATTCAGATTACATCGCTAAAAACGTTAATTTTGATAAATCAAGCGTAAGCCCTGTTTTGATCGTAGGTGAACGTAACATCGAAATAGAAACAGAGCTTCAACGATTGGAAGAGGCTATTCCTGTAAAGGAAGTTAAGCGAGATCAAAACACAGGATTCGCAGCAAGCAAAGAAAAAGAGAAAAACAATCGTTTAACTGAAGTAGGTCGAAACGTTGCGGTATTGAGTATTCTAGGTAGGTCTACATTCAACGCTTCAAGCGTAAGATCCATGCTTGCATCTGCTGAAGCTAGCCATGATCTAACACCAGAACAAATGAGTGCTTGCATTGATACAGCGAGAGCCAGTGCTGTTTCAAGCGTGCCTAAAGTTAAACTTAGCACCACAGAAATGAAAGGTATTTTGGGTGACATTGAATCAATCATGGCGACTTCAGTAACACAGATAACTATTGCTGAGTTGGATGCAGATAAAAGCCTTAGAAGCTGGGTAGAAGAAGGGATAGAGCGTAACGCTGGACATACCACCTGCCAGTTCTGTCACAACACGATTAGTCAGGCAAGAATTGATGAGTTAAATGCTTATTTTTCGAAAGCGTACAAAGACCTTAGCCAAAGGATTGATGTTGCTATCACTTCGGTTCAATCACAAACATTCACATTAAGTATTCCAGATACCAGTCAACTTTACCCAGATCTACAGAAAGGTTTTGACGAATTAAGAAGCCAAATCCAGCCAATCGATGATTCTGTCGAAGAACTAAAAGCGTCACTGGTTAAGTTACTCACTGACAAGAAAGAGCACATGGCTGAGGTACTTCCATTTAATGCATCAGACTACCCTTTACCGCTAGTTACAGACTTGATGGAGCAGTTCAACGCATCGATAAAAGCGCACAATGAGCGGGCTGCTAACCATTCCACAGAGCAGCGTCAGGCTATTGAAGCAATCAAATGTCACTATGTGTACCAAGAAACACAGAACTACGACCACCCGCAAGCACAGCTTGATATACAGGCGTTTAAAGATGTTGCTGTCACCGTACAAAACGAGATCAACGCTAATCAGGCACGTATTGATGCGATAAAGGCTGAACTTAATAACACTAAACAGGGAGCGCATAGTCTAAACGACAACTTGCGACAGTACTTCGGTAAGACTGATATAGAGATTAAGCCTGTAGATGGCACGTATAAGTTCATGCGTGAAGATCGAGAAGCAAAGCACTTATCTGATGGTGAACGTACTGCAATAGCATTTGCGTACTTCATTACACAATTAGAAGATGAATCCTTAAATGGCATCAAACCTATCGTGTATTTGGATGACCCGATCTGTAGCCTTGATTCAAACCACATTTATAACGTTCTAGGCATTATCAAAAGTAAGCTAGGTCATGAGCAGGTCGAACAGCTTTTCATTTCTACGCATAACTTTGAGTTCTTTAACTTAGTAAAAACGTGGTTGTCCTATTTCAGTAGGACTAAGACGGGCACAGCAAAGCGAGCACAGTTCTTCTTAGTTAATCGTACAGGCGATCAATCTAAGATTGACCCATTGCCTAAGCTACTTAAAGATCACAGATCCGAGTATGCTTACTTGATCAGCAAGGTTAAAGAAGCTGTAGAGCGACCAGAAAATTGTGATTCTGTTGCAGTGCAATCGTACGTGAGGAAGATACTGGAAGTGTATTTTTCATTCCGTTTCAATCTGACTGAGTTCAGGGGTAACGGCAAAGACCAGATAGCACCTAATCTATTGAAAAACATTGAAGATGCGGAAGTTAAAGCAAATACGTTGTATGAGTACATGAATGAAAAATGCCACGCTAGGTCAATGGAACTAGGCGTTCAGTTCCCCGAAGCTGTGCAGCCGCAGTTAACTAACGCTTGGGAGATCATTACAAACGCCATAGAAACGAACGACAAGCCACACTATGACGCATATTATGCCTAACTCTCGAGAATCACGTCATTTGTTTTCTTTTTAACAGTGAGATAAACGCATATCTCCTTCTCTTATAAATTCGTTGAGGAATATCTGTTTGAACCAATATTTAACTTCATTACTCAGTGCTATAGCCATCGATATAGATCACTTACAGCGTGAGTTCCTGAACAAGAACGAACTAGATTACCTCAACAAAACAATTAAATCGGGTAAAGATCTTAATCTTGATTTTTATACTAGCAAGCATGGCGAAAATTTGGAGTGTTTACTGCATTTCTTTACATGTCATAAAGGCATAATTATTGAGATGATGCGTGGAAATGCTCAAGACGAAATGTTTATTGAGCTATATACTTCTGGCGTAATTTCAGGTGCTTATGATTGTTTTCGCTTTGATTTATCTAAATTCCCACAAATCTATACTCCGAGTAACCAAGTCATTACCTTATACAGAATAGGTAGGGAAACAGAATGTGTGGATAACTTAGGGTGTTCATGGGCAACAAGCATTGAAGGTCTGAACGCTTATTGTGATGCATCGGGCACATCCAAAGCTATGCTTGAATCCAGACCAATATTTGTTACGACTGTAGATGACTCCCAAGTGTTATTTCAAGGTAAAAGCATTGAAAATGAATTGGTACTAAAACACGATTTCACGCACCGTAGTTTAGATAGCGCTAGCGATTCATTGCGAAACCAAATTGGCAGATAACGCTGAAAAAAACTAACATGTTTATGCGTCTACAGTCTTCACGGTTGTTGGCACCTCGTAACTCATAAGTGTCCAACAACGATTCAGAACGGCAACTCATAATTTGTGCTCACCAAACAATTTACTAATCAGTTCGCAGAAACATAATTTTAACTTATTGATTATTTGTGTTAGCGCGACTTCATTTATTATTATTGTCGGGGTGAAACAACTCTAGTTAGCCAAGGAGAATGCTGTGAAGATCCTATTTTTCGACCCTCACTCACTTATATACTCAAGTGCATACCTTAGCCGACATGATAAAGTACGAGAGGCGTTTAAATCACAAAAACCATTTAGCACAAGTGACCACTTTTTAAGACATGTCGAGCCAGATCGTGCGGGAGCCCAGAAACTAGCACGCGCAGCAACAGAAGCAGGTCTCTTACTTTACCCAACGGGTGAACACTACACTAGAGATCTACTCATCAAACACAATGTGTTTACAGATAACCAATTAGCTCCATATAAAAACGTAATGCTGCGCCCTGATGACAATGACCCTTATAGACGCATGTTCGCACACGCTCAAGCGCTAGAAGTTGATGAGTGGTATGTCTGCGGAGAGATGGCATTGGATGAGCGCTTAAAATCGTTTCCAGGCCGTAATCTGGTCAGTACATTTGGTGAGGGTGTGAGTGACGACTTGATATCACAGATAAGAGCTCTCCACCATCAACACTAAACACTACTTTGTAGTTAATCGAATACTATGAAGTAGCAGAGTTTATCTGAAATTTTCCAGTATCCTGAAATGCCTAACAAAGTTTTGTCATTTCTGAACTAGCAGGTAGAGAGTGATCACTGTGAACACCAATAAGAGCGCCGTACACGGCGCTCAGGTGTCAAGTCACCTTACTCAAGCCGCACGGATATCGCCCATGCTATTCCTTGGGTCTTAATGCTGATATCCATGCCATGGCTTTGTACGAAATCAATCAACTGCAATAGCTTTTCTTCCCTTTCGAACTCCTGAGAAAGCACATCGTAACCGAGCATCTCTTTAAATCCGTAGAATGAATCCACAACGGTATACACCTGATTTACATGTTGGATGTAATTCGCCACCGTTAAATCACTATCTTGCTTTAATGCCGTCTTTAGACGGTAGACAAGCCTAATGGCTTCAAGGCTAATGCCGCATGCGACTAGATTCGAGAAGTCATAATTTTGGGTGAACTCAGCATCGTCTAGAGCACTTAATACAGACTTCAATTCAAAATGAGCGAGCTTACGCATGATTATCTCCTCCCGCTAATACAGGAAAGGCGTTAACAGCTTCATGGAGCTTCTGTAAATCAGTGTTCTTTCCGTAACGCCCGTAAGTGATGTTAGGGTGAGCATGGCCGACGATTTCCGACACAACGTGCTCGGCAACCTCGGCCATTTTTAGCTCATCAATAAACGTATGGCGGAATGAATATGCGGTTGGCCGTTCCTTGGGCTTCATGCCTATATCCGTTTGTATCTTGCCGAGGTGTGTTCTATATCGGAAAGACCAGTCATGGTTCTTACCGTGTGGTTTATAGTCAAACAACTGCTTCAAGCGCTTATGGTTGCGTTCTTCTAGATATTCAATAAACCCTGATTGAATCATAGATTGATGGATGGGCACCAAACGGTAAGCATTCTTGGTTTTAAGTCGTTGCTTCTCATTTGAATCAGAACATGTGATGCAATAGATCCCATTAACTTTCTTGATGTCTGCTGTTGATAACTGGCACGCTTCTGCGGGCCTTAAGCCATGGTAGATCTGCAATCTTGTTACCCAATCAAATTGATTATCCCTGCGACAGTACTCGCTTGAAGTTAATAGTTTCGTGAGTTCGTCCAAAGTCCACCGAGAACGCTGTTCAGACGCTTTAGTGGCCCTTGATTTAGGTGTTTTGATGGATTGAAATGGATTGCTGGCAATCGTTTCTCGCTGAACACACCAAGTGAAAAACTGCCTTATGGCAGCAAGGTAGTCTTTGATTGTTTTTGAACTTAGCCCTCGGCTTAATAGGCTATCTCTGTAGGTTTTGGCGGTCGCAGGTAACTTGCGTTTTCTGATGAAGTAAATGAAGTCGGTGCAACGTTGCTTCAGTTGCGTCACTGAGAGATGCGTAATGCTTTCTAGCCTTTTTGATTGAATGAACTCATCCAACTCGTTGGCAAAGAATTTGAAATCCTTGAAAGGATTATTAGTTGCAACCAGGATAGGCGCTGGTGGAGCGGTATCAGCAACAATATTATACTGACAAGGCTGATTCCTTACTTGAGCATCAAACTCTTGCCGTACACGCTTAATCAACACCAACAGAATGGCTTTAAACGTGTTGTATGGCATGTACTGATTAAGTGCTCTGTCGAACAGAGAGCAGATCGCACTGGCTAAACGAGTATTGCGTTTGATCGCTTCACGGCGCGTTTTGGTAAGCAAAGAGAAGCGGACTTCCTTTGGGTAGTCATGGGAGTTTTGTAGAAAAACAGGGGTGGCAATGCATGTATAGTACACGCCAGAAGCCAGTTTTATCAAATACATATGTATCACCTATCTGTGTTAGGTGACTCTTCTATGTTTCAGATACAAAAAAAGCCTTTGATAATCAAAGGCTTTTTTCTAAGAATAAGTGGTGGAGGGATAGGGATTTGAACCCTAGAACCGCTATTAACGGTTGCCGGTTTTCAAGACCGGTGCTTTCGACCACTCAGCCATCCCTCCAACAAATTGTCATCAACAGATTAGTACACTGTAGATGTTGTTACATGTATACACAGGTAACGATATTTAAAGCCTGGCGATGTCCTACTCTCACATGGGGAAGCCCCACACTACCATCGGCGCTATTGTGTTTCACTTCTGAGTTCGGCATGGAATCAGGTGGGTCCACAATGCTATGGTCGCCAAGCAAATTTTGCTTTTACTTTCAGTTTTTTAAAAACTGAAGGCAAAATAATCTGGAAAGCTGATTTAAAAGTCTCTTCAAACTCATTCAAGGTCTGTCTTTGAGTCCACAAAACCCCTTGGGTGTTGTATGGTTAAGCCTCACGGGCAATTAGTACAGGTTAGCTCAATGCCTCGCAGCACTTACACACCCTGCCTATCAACGTCGTAGTCTACGACAACCCTTTAGGACRCTTATAGYGCCAGGGAAAACTCATCTCAAGGCTCGCTTCCCGCTTAGATGCTTTCAGCGGTTATCGATTCCGAACTTAGCTACCGGGCAATGCCATTGGCATGACAACCCGAACACCAGAGGTTCGTCCACTCCGGTCCTCTCGTACTAGGAGCAGCCCCTTTCAATTTTCCAACGCCCACGGCAGATAGGGACCGAACTGTCTCACGACGTTCTAAACCCAGCTCGCGTACCACTTTAAATGGCGAACAGCCATACCCTTGGGACCGACTTCAGCCCCAGGATGTGATGAGCCGACATCGAGGTGCCAAACACCGCCGTCGATATGAACTCTTGGGCGGTATCAGCCTGTTATCCCCGGAGTACCTTTTATCCGTTGAGCGATGGCCCTTCCATTCAGAACCACCGGATCACTATGACCTGCTTTCGCACCTGCTCGAATTGTCATTCTCGCAGTCAAGCGGGCTTATGCCATTGCACTAACCACACGATGTCCAACCGTGTTTAGCCCACCTTCGTGCTCCTCCGTTACTCTTTGGGAGGAGACCGCCCCAGTCAAACTACCCACCAGGCACTGTCCGTAATCCCGATTCAGGGACCAACGTTAGAACATCAAAACTACAAGGGTGGTATTTCAAGGACGACTCCACCACATCTAGCGACGCGGTTTCAAAG